>NZ_OZ245767.1:2162500-3362500 GCF_965227665.1 Reyranella sp. | reverse complement strand
CTACTCCAGTGGCGCTCGTCCGCTATCGATGAGAAGAATATGAGCGCAACTGGAGTTGCGCGCTCCAATGACAGTGATCTCGACATGACCGATAGCCTCCCCGTCTCTCTCGCCGACGTGCGCGCCGCCGCCGCGCGCATCAAGGGCGCCGTCGTGCACACGCCCTGCCTGCGCAGCGAGACGCTGTCGCGCATCGCAAAGGCCGATGTCTGGATCAAGTTCGAGAACCTGCAATTCACCGCCTCGTTCAAGGAGCGCGGCGCGCTGAACACGCTGCTGCAGCTCAGCGACGAGGAGCGCCGTCGCGGCGTCATCGCCATGTCGGCCGGCAACCACGCGCAGGGCGTCGCCTACCACGCCGGCCGGCTGGGCATTCCCGCGACCATCGTGATGCCGTCCTTCACGCCCAACACCAAGGTCAAGCACACGCGCGGCCATGGCGCGCGGGTCGTACTGATCGGCGACACGCTGGCGGAAGCGGCGGCCGAGGCGCATCGCCTGGCCGACGCCGAGAAGCTGGTCTTCGTCCATCCCTATGACGATCCGCGCATCATCGCGGGCCAGGGCACAATCGCGCTGGAGATGCTGGCGGACGCGCCCGAACTCGACACGCTGGTCGTGCCGGTCGGCGGCGGCGGGATGCTGGCCGGCTGCGCCGTCGCCGCGCGCGGCCTGAAACCCGACGTCCGGATGATCGGCGTCGAATCGGCCGGCTACTCGGCCATGCGCCAGCTCCTGGCCGGCGAGCCGGTGACGGTAGGCGGCGACACGATCGCCGAGGGCATCGCCGTGCGCGATATCGGCCGGACGCCGCTCGCCATCGCCCGCGCGCTGGTCGATCGGGTGCTGGCGGTCGACGAGGTGGCGATCGAGCACGCCATCGCGCTGTTCCTCGAGGTCGAGAAGACCGTGGCCGAAGGCGCGGGCGCCGCGGGACTCGCCGCCCTGCTGGCCCATCCGGAGGTCTTCGCCGGCCGCAAGGTCGGGCTGATCCTGTGCGGCGGCAACATCGACACCCGCCTGCTGGCCTCGGTCCTGCTGCGCGGCCTGGTCCGCGACGGCCGCATCGTGCGCCTGCGCCTGATGATCCCCGACCTGCCCGGCCAGCTCGCCCGCGTGGCCGGCCTGATCGGCGGTGCCGGCGGCAACATCGTGGAAGTGCAGCACCAGCGCCTGTTCGGCAGCGTCGTGGCCAAGTCCACCGAGCTCGACGTCACCGTCGAATCCCGCGACCGCGACCATGCCCGCGAACTGGTCACCGCGCTTCAGGCGGAGGGCTTCACGGTCCGCGTCCTGGAGGGAGCGGACGCTTAGAGACGTCTCAGCACTTCAGAATGAGACACAACACTTGGTGGCAGGGAGCCGTACTCTGCTCTCCGGGGTTGACGCGGGCTGCACGGTGTGATTTCCTCTCGCTCGTTCCTGAAAAGGAACAGGAAGAGCCCGGAGTGGGCTCTGGATAAAGGCCAACCGAAAGGGCGGCAACCTCATCGAGACCTGCAAAGGGATAGATGATGGGACCACGCATCATGATCTTTGCGTGGCTTTAGCCAGAGTTCGCTCCTTTACCTGAAATGGTTTCAAGGAGAAGAAAATGGCTACTAAGAACGACGACATCATCATCCGTTTTGCGCACGTCGCCACGCAACCGTCCAAGAATGATGCGGGCGAAGAGAGTCCGATCAAGCGTTTGGTTGGCTTTGTTCAGGCCAAGCACCTCATGCCGCTGCTTCATAAGGCGGGACTGGCAGCGAATCCCCGTTCTTCGCGTCGCAATGCTGTGGTCGAAGATATCCTGACCACGCTGGAGAACTCTCCGGATCTGTTCCGCTACATGTCAAAGGGCCTCCTGATCGGGACGGCGCATTGCGAAGAATTGCAGCGCAACCGGTTTCGTTTGCGTTTTGTCGACTCGGCCGTAGAGGGTGTCCTCGATGGTGGTCACAACATGCTGGCGATCGGTTTGCATATGCTGAAAGAGGTCATGGAGGACGCGGATTGGAAGCGCATTAAGTTCTGGGACGATATGAAAGCTGCCTGGGACGATCACGAAGAGGAACTGGAAAAGATTAAGGACCAGTTCCAGTTCGAGGTTGCGGTTGAGCTTCTTGTGCCGTCTGGCTCAACCGAGAACGACATCGATGCCTTTCTCATGCCGCTCTTGGAAGTATGTGAGGCACGCAATAACAACGCCCAGCTTCCGATTGAGGCCAAATCTAATAAGCAGGGCTTCTATGACGCCATTCGGTCGGAAGTTTCGGAGGCTTTTTCTAATCGCGTCGAGTGGAAGCCAAACACATGGGAAGATGACAGCGAGAAGCGCCCCGTTAAGGTCCGTGATCTCGTTGCATTGGCTTGGATCCCGCTCAATGCCCTCAGCGAGGCCCGCGCGTTGCCCACGGACATTCGTGTCTCGCCGCAGAATACCTATCGCAACAAGGGCGAGTGCTCGGTGCGCTTCGAAGAACTGATGTCACGCGATGACGTGACGGAGGAACTTCAGGGTGCTCGGCGCAAGCTTCACCATGCGGGCGTCGCGAGCGCGTTCAAGATCTTGGCCGACATCCCCGAACTGTACGACCAGATTTATGAAGAATTCCCCACCGCCTACAATGAAGGGGGAAAGCGGTTTGCCGCGAATCCTATCGTGAAGATCTACGACCCCGCCAAACGCAAGGCCGCAAAGGCGGCTGGCAAGGACGCTTCGGGCTACATGACAACCGAGCCGAAGACCCCCTTCTTTCGCAACGGGACACGATGCAGCTATCCGGAGGGGCTCATCGTTCCCCTGATCTACGGCCTCAAGGGCTTGATGGTAGTCGAACGCGGCAAAGTGCGATGGGCTGTCCGCGATCCAAGCGCCTTCGTAAAGGCAAATTTGCCGAGGATTGCTGAGGCGTATCAGTTGGTTATGAATATGGCCCGCTGGGATCCTCAGAAAATTTCCAAGGATCCCAATTCGTATGAATTTGCAGTGCGGGAGTTCCAGAACGCTCTCAGCGCCGGCCGCCGCTCCGCAGCCTAAGACCAGACGCGGTGCGGAGGATAATACCCTCCGCACCGTTCCCATCCGACCGCGGCCCGGGCTAAAAGACCGGCCATGTCCGCCTCGACCCAGTACGTCCCCTCGCCCACGCCCGACCTGGCCCGCATCCAGCGCGCGTTGATCTCCGTTTCCGACAAGGAGGGCCTGGTCGAGCTGGGCAAGGCGCTGGCGGCGCACGGGGTGGAAATCCTCTCCACCGGGGGTTCGGCCAAGGCGCTTCGCGACGCCGGCCTCAAGGTGGTCGAGGTCAGCGATCACACCGGCTTCCCCGAGATCATGGACGGCCGCGTGAAGACGCTGCAGCCCTCGATCCATGGCGGCATCCTGGCCCGCCGCACCGACGCCGGCCACCAGAAGGCGATGGGCGATCACAAGATCGCGGGCATCGATCTGGTGGTGGTGAACCTCTACCCGTTCGAGGCCACGGTCGCGCGCGGCGCCGACTTCCCGACCTGCGTCGAGAACATCGACATCGGCGGGCCGGCGCTGATCCGCGCCTCGGCCAAGAACCACGACTTCGTGACGATCGTGGTCGACCCGAAGGACTATGCCTCGGTGCTGCAGGAGCTCGACTCGCACAAGGGCGCCACGACCCTGGCGCTGCGCCGCAAGTTGGCGGCCAAGGCCTATGCCCGCACCGCGTCCTACGATTCGGCGATCGCCAACTGGTTCGCCGGCCAACAGGGCGAGACCTTCCCCGAACGCCTGACCCTGTCGGCCGAGAGGGTGCAGACGCTGCGCTACGGCGAGAACCCGCACCAGAAGGCGGCCTTCTACAGCGACGGCAGCAAGCGGCCCGGCGTCGCCACCGCGCGCATGGTCCAGGGCAAGGAGCTGTCCTACAACAATATCGGCGACACCGAATCTGCCTACGAGTGCGTCGCGGAGTTCGCCGAATCCGCCATCGTCGTCGTGAAGCACGCCAACCCCTGCGGCGTGGCCGTCGATCCCGACCAGTTCACCGCCTACCAGAAAGCCTATGCCTGCGATCCCGTCTCGATCTTCGGCGGCATCGTTGCGCTGAACCGCACGCTGGAGGCCAAGGTCGCGGCCGAGCTGGTGAAGCTCTTCCTCGAAGTGGTGATCGCGCCCGATGCGACGCCGGAAGCGCTGGCGATCCTCGCGACCAAGAAGAACGTGCGCGTGCTGCTGGCCGGCGCCCTGCCCGATCCGACCACGGCCGGCATGACGCTCAAGAGCGTGGCCGGCGGCTATCTCTTCCAGACCCGCGACAACGGCCATCTCACCAAGGCCGACCTCAAGGTCGTGACCAAGCGGTCGCCGACGGCGAAGGAACTCGACGACCTGCTGTTCGCCTTCACCGTCTGCAAACACGTGAAGTCGAACGCCATCGTCTACGCCAAGGACGGCGCCACGGTGGGCGTCGGCGCGGGCCAGATGAACCGCCGCGACAGCTCGCGAATCGCCGCCATCCGTGCCGCTGAATCCGGCGAGGCCGCTGGTCTCGCGGTGAGCCCGGCGGTCGGCAGCGTCGTCGCCTCGGACGCCTTCTTCCCCTTCGCCGACGGTCTTCTGGCCGCCGCCGAAGCCGGTGCCACGGCAATCATCCAGCCGGGCGGCTCGATGCGCGACAAGGAAGTGATCGAGGCCGCCGACGAAAAGGGCCTCGCGATGGTCTTCACCGGGATGCGGCACTTCCGGCACTGACTCCGAAGAGCGCCTCATCGGAGCGCGCAACTCCAGTTGCGCTCAAGGAATGTCGCTAAGGCAAGATGAAGAGCGCAACTGGAGTTGCGCGCTCCAATGATTACCCGACCTTGATCTGCTTCGCCGACGCCATCGCCTTGCGGCGCGCGTCCTTGACGGTGCGCCCCGTGGCGAGCGCGACGGCCATGCGGCGGTGGCCCTTCACCTCGGGCTTGCCGAAGATGCGCACCGAGGTCCCCGGCGCGGCCAGCGCCTTGGCGATGCCGGTATAGGTGGGGTCCTCGATGGTGCCATTGCCGAGCACGGGCACCGAGGCCGCCGCCTGGCAGGTGATCTCGGGGATCGGCAGGCCGAGGATGGCGCGGACATGCAGTTCCATCTCGCTCATGTTCTGCGAGACCATGGTCACCATGCCGGTGTCGTGTGGCCGCGGCGACAGTTCGGAGAACCAGACCTTGTCGCCCTTCACGAACATCTCCACGCCGAACAGGCCGCGGCCCTTGGCGCCGCACAGTGCGTTCACGACCTTCTTGGCGATGTCGCGCGCCTTGCGCAGCGCCGGCTTCGACATGGCGTGCGGCTGCCAGCTTTCGCGATAGTCGCCGTCGACCTGGATGTGGCCGATCGGTTCGCAGAAGCCGAAGCCGTTCTCGTGGCGCACGGTGAGCAGGGTGATCTCGTAATCGAAGTCGATGGCGCCTTCGACGATCACCAGCCCGGTGCTGGCGCGCGTGCCTTCCATCGCGATCTTCCAGCTCTTGGCGACATCGGCGGGCTTGTGCGCGACGCTCTGGCCGTGGCCGGACGACGACATGGTGGGCTTGATGAAGCAGGGGAAGCCCACGGCCTCGGCGCCGGCCTGCAGCTCATCGAGGCTGGCGGCAAAGCGGTAGGGCGAGGTCGGCAGCTTGAGCTTCTCGGCCGCGAGCTTGCGGATGCCGCGGCGATCCATGGTGAGCTGGGCGGCACGCGCCGTCGGGATGACGGTCCAGCCCTCCTTCTCCAGCTCGACCAGCGTGTCGGTGGCGATGGCCTCGATCTCGGGGACGATGAAGTCGGGCTCCACCGTCTCGACGACATGGCGCAGCGCCTCGCCGTCGCGCATATCGAAGACGTAGGCGCTGTTGGCGACCAGCATGGCCGGCGCGTCCTCATAGCGGTCGCAGGCGATGACCTCGATCCCGAAGCGCATCGCCTCGATGACGACTTCCTTGCCGAGTTCGCCCGAGCCCAGCAGCATCAGCTTGACGGCGGAGGGCTTGAGCGGCGTGCCGAATTTCTTGATTTTCATGTGTCGATGATATCGCGTTGGCTTTCCCGACACCAACCTCAGCCTGAGGAGCGCTCTGCAGAAGCGCGTCTCGAAGGGTGGGCACAAAAACGACGTTTGTCGCCCATCCTTCGAGACGCCGCGCTTAGCGCGGCTCCTCAGGATGAGGGAGTGCGGCTGGCTTTGCCTCGTCCCGCCTCGGCTCCTTCTTCTTTCGCGTGAGCAGGCGGAAGAAGAGCGGCACGAACAGGATCGCGATGAACGTCGCGGCCAGCATGCCGCCGATCACGCCGGTGCCGATCGAATGGCGACTGGCCGAGCCGGCGCCGCTGCTGATGGCCAGCGGGACCACGCCCAGGATGAAGGCGAGCGAGGTCATGACGATCGGCCGGAAGCGCAGCTTCGCCGCCTCCATCGCCGCGTCGTAGGCCGAAAGGCCCTGCTGGTAGCGCTGCGAGGCGAACTCGACGATCAGGATGGCGTTCTTGGCGGCGAGACCGATGAGCGTGATGAGGCCGATCTGGAAATAGACGTCGTTCTCCAGGCCGCGGATCCAGACCGCCAGCAGCGCGCCGAACACCGCAAAGGGCACGGCGGTGAGGACGGCGAGCGGCAGCGACCAGCGCTCGTACTGCGCCGCCAGGATCAGGAAGACCATCACCAGGCCGAACACGAAACCCAGGCTGCCCGTGCCCTGGGTGGCCAGCTCCTGGTAGGCCGAACCGGTCCAGCCGATCGTGTAGTCGTCGGGCAGGGTCTCGGCCACGAGCTGCTGCATGGCGGCGATCGCCTGGCCCGAGGAATAGCCCGGCGCCGGCCCGCCCAGGATCTTGGCGGCGGGAAAGATGTTGAAGCGGTCGACCGTGTCGGGACCGACGATGCGGGTCACCGGCACCAGCTCGTTGAGCGGCACCATGACGTTCTTGTCGGACTTCACGAACACGTGCCGCAGGTCCTCCGGCCGCTCGCGGAAGTCGGACTCCGACGAGAGGCTCACACGATAGGTGCGCCCGAACAGGGTGAAGTCGTTGACGTAGAGGCTGCCGAACGAACTCTGCATCGTGTCGAAGATCGAGTTGATCGGGATGCCGATGGCCTTGGCCTTGTCGCGGTCGACGTCGATCCGGTACTGCGGCACGCTGGTGGAGAAGGTGGTGGAGACGCCGGCCAGTTCCGGATGCTTGGCCGCCGCGGCCACGACCTTGTTGGCCGCTTCCGCGAGGCTCGCCAGCGAGCCGCCCGACCGGTCCTGCAGATAGAATTCGAAGCCGCCGGTCGTGCTCATGCCCTGGATGGGCGGCGGGTTGAAGCCGATCACCACGCCGTCGCGGAAATGGCTGTTCAACCCGGCGAGCGCCGGCGCGAGATTGCGTGCATCCTGGGCGGGCTCCTTGCGCTCGGACCAGTCCTTCAGCGTGACGAAGGAGATGCCGGAATTGGTCTTCTGCGCGCCCGAGAGCAGGTCGAAGCCCGAGAAGGTGACGACATTGGCGACGGCCGGATTCTTGCCGAGTTCCTCGGTCGCCTTGGCGGTGATCTCGCGCGTGCGCGTCAGCGAGGCGGCGGGCGGCAGGGCCGTCACCAGGAAGACGTAGCCCTGGTCCTCGTTGGGCACGAGCCCGCCCGGTACGCGCTGGAACAGGTAGACGGTGGCACCGACGATCACGGCGAAGCCCGCCAGGCCGAACACGACCCGCTTCATCAGGAACGAGACGCCGCCGGTATAGCGATCGGTCACCCAGCCGAAGCCCTTGTTGAATTTCGAGAAGAACCATCCGGGCTTCTCGTGGCCGGGCTTCAGGATCAGGGCCGCAAGTGCAGGTGTGAGCGTCAGCGCCACGATGCCCGAGATCACCACCGACACGGCGATGGTGACCGCGAACTGACGATAGAGTTCGCCCGCCAGGCCGCCCAGGAAGGAGACCGGGATGAACACCGCGCAGAGGACCAGCACGATGGCGATGACCGGCCCGGTCACCTCCTGCATCGCCTGGACCGCCGCGTCGCGCGGACTCTTGCCCTCGGTGGACATGATGCGCTCGACGTTTTCCAGCACCACGATCGCGTCGTCGACGACGATGCCGATCGCCAGCACGAGCCCGAACAGGGTCAGCAGGTTGATGGAGAAGCCCAGCAGGTACATGCCGGCGAAGGTCCCGACGATCGACACCGGGATGGCGATGATCGGGATGATCGTCGCCCGAACGCTCTGCAGGAACAGGAAGACGACCAGCACCACGAGGATGACGGCCTCGATGAAGGTGATCACCACCTCCTCGATCGAGACCTCGACAAAGCGCGTGGTGTTGAACGGCACGTCGTACCGCAGCCCTTCCGGAAACCGCTTGGAGACGCGCTGCATCGTGTCCTGCACCGACTGCGCGACCTGCAGCGCGTTGGCACCGGGCTGCAGATAGACGCCGATCGGCACGGCAGGGGCGCCGTTGAAGATCGCGGAGAAGCCGTAGGTGAGCGCGCCCAGCTCGACCCTGGCCACGTCCTTGAGGCGCAGCGCGCCGCCGATCTCGTCGGAACGGATGATGATGTTCTCGAACTGGGTGGCATCGACCAGGCGCGCGGGGGTCGTCACCGAATAGGTGAACTCCTGCGGGTTCTTCATCGGCTCCTCGCCGAACCGGCCGGCGGCGAATTGCGAGTTCTGTTCGCGGACGGCGGCCGCCACGTCGCCCGGCGTCAGATTGTATTGCGCGAGCTTGTCGGGTCTCAGCCAGACGCGCATCGAATAGTCCGAGGCACCGAACAGGGCGGCATCGCCGACGCCGGGCAGCCGTCGCAGCTCGTCGACCACGTTGACCAGCGCGTAGTTGCTGATGAACACGGTGTCGTAGCGCCGGTCCGGCGACGACATGGTCATCACCATCAGGATCGACGACGACCGCTTCTGGACGACGACACCCTGCCGCGCGACCTCGGCGGGCAGCAGCGGCAGCGCGCGCTGCACGCGATTGTTCACGTTGATGGCGTTCTGGTCGGGATCGGTGCCGATCTCGAAGCTGACCGTCAGGCTCATCGTGCCCGAGCCGGTCGAGGTGGAGCGCATGTAGATCATGCGCTCGACGCCGTTGATCTGCTGCTCGAGCGGCGCCGCCACCGTGGAGGCGATGGTTTCGGCGGTGGCGCCGGGATAGCTCGCCGTCACCACCACATCGGGCGGCACGATCTGCGGATACTGCGAGATCGGCAGCGCGCGCATCGCGACCAGCCCGGCCAGCACGATGACGATCGACAGGACGCTGGCGAAGACCGGCCGGTCGATGAAGAACTTCGAGATCACGGTCTGGTCCCGCCCGCGGCAGGGAGGGCCGCGGGGGCGGGCGCCGTGGAGACATCGACCGGCTTCACCTTGGCGCCGGGCCGAACCCGGATGACGCCGTCCGTGACGACGCGCTCGCCGGCCTTGAGGCCGCTCTTCACGATCCAGCCCTTCTCGACCTCGCGGTCGAGCTGGACGGGGCGGGCCTGGGCCACGTCGTTCGCATCGAGCACGTAGACGGCGGCACCCTGCGGCCCCTGCACGATCGCCGTCTTCGGAACGAGGACGGCATTCGGCATGGTGACGCCGATGATCTCCACCCGGACGAACTGGCCGGGCAGCAGGCCGCGCTTGTCGTTGGGGAAGACCGCGCGAATCTGGATCGTGCCGGTGCGCGGATCGACGATGCTGGAGCTGATGTCGACCCGCCCGTCGAACGGATAGACGTCGCCATTGCCGAAGCGCAGCTTCACCGTGACGTCGTCTTCCGTGAGCGGCTTGGCGCGTTTGCGGTTGATCTCGGTGAGCTCGCGCAATTCGCCGTCGGTGGTCGTGAAATAGACGTAAGCCGGATCGAGCTGAGTGATGCGGGTGAGCACCGTCTGCTGGGGCTGGACGAGCGTGCCCTCGGGCGGCGAGGCCTCGATGCTGGTGAGGCCGGCGATCGGCGCCCTGATCACGGTGTATTCGAGATTGAGCTCGGCGGTCTGGACATCGGCTTTAGCCGATGCGAGCGCCGCGGTGGCCAGCTCGCGCGCGGCCGTCGCATCCTCGAGCGCCTTTTGGGTCGACACCTGTCGGGCCGCCAGACCCTCGACCCGGGTGAAATTCTCCGTCGCCTGGGTCAGCGTCGCCTGCGCCTGCGCCTCCTGGGCCTTGGCCCGGGCAAGGGCGGCGTCGTAGCTGCGGGGATCGATGCGAAAAAGCACATCGCCCGCCTTGACCGCCTCGCCGTCGGTGAATTCGCGCTTCTGCAGAAAGCCGCCGACCTGCGACCGAATTTCGACGATCCGGAAGCCGGTCACCCGCCCCGCATAAAGCAACGGCAAGGGCACATCGGCGGACACCAGCGTCGCCACGCCCACCTCGGCGGGCGGTGGCGCTGCGGCGACCGGCGGCACCGTCGGGCTGCGGAGAGCGAACCAGTAGACGGCAGCCCCCGCAATCGCGACGAGGATGACAGCAATGAAGGCAATGCGCGGAGATGGCTTGCCCATCTACGCCCCTCTTCCGGGCATGAGCGGGCAGAGCAGCAGCGTCAGAAAGATGACGGACGATGAATCATGTCCGGAACCCTTTTCACACGTGACCATGACTCGCCCCTCTCGACACCTGCCAGGCGACGTGCGACCACACCAGCCAAGCTCACCATCGAGTTGAACGCGCGACTTTGCGCAACGTTGCGAAGCCCTTTCGACGGGTGCCCGCAGAGCGGCAGCCTCGGAAGCCGTTTAACCCTACAGTTGTTGCTGAAAAGCCGTTCCCGCGAAGTGCGTCGGTTACTCCGCGAGGAATTGACACAGCCCAATGGGGCAACCACATGTCGACTTCGCGACGCAGAATTGTTCGCGGGGGAGTCCAAGTGTCCGTACGTCGCTGCCTGCTGGCTGTCGCCAGCCTCTGCCTCTGGGCTTTTTCATCCGCATCCTTCGCCCAGGGCGGCCCGCCCGCCATGCCCGTGAGTGTTTCAGAACCGCTCAGCAAGCGCGTCACCCAGTGGGACGAGTATTCCGGTCGCTTCGAAGCCGTTGCATCCGTTGAAGTGCGCGCGCGTGTGTCCGGCTTCATCGACAAGATCGATTTCCGCGACGGCCAGATCGTCAAGGTGGGCGATCCGCTCTTCACCATCGACAAGCGGCCCTATGAGATCGCCGTCGAATCGGCGGAGGCCGAGGTCGCCCGCAACAAGGCCCAGGTCGATCTGGCAGAGCTGCAGGTCGGTCGCGGTGCTTCGCTGATTTCCTCGCGCACCATCACCGAGGCGGAGCAGGATTCGCGCAAGTCGACGCTCGCCGTCGCCCGCGCGCAGCTCAAGTCTGCCGAAGCCGCGCTGCGCAACGCCCAGCTCAATCTCGAATGGACGAACGTCACGGCGCCGATCGCCGGCCGCATCTCGGACCGCAAGGTCGATGCCGGCAACCTGATCTCGGGCGGCCAGACGGGCGCCACCCTGCTCGCCACGATCGTGACGCTCGATCCCATCCGCTTCGTCTTCGACATCTCGGAAGCCGATCATCTGCGTTACAGCCGCCTGATCCTCTCGGGAGCGCTCGCCTCCTCGCGCGACGGCGCCAATCCCGTCCGCATCCGGCTGTCCGACGAGACCGACTGGAAGCGCACCGGCAAGGTCGACTTCGTCGACAATGCGATGACCGCGCGGTCCGGCACGATCCGCGTCCGTGCCCTGGTCGACAACAAGGACCAGCTCCTGACGCCCGGCATCTTCGGCCGGCTGCAGCTGTTCGGCGGCGAATATGACGCGCTGCTGGTGCCCGACTCGGCCATCATCTCCGACCAGGCCCGCAAGATCGTGTTCGTCGTTGGCCCGGGAGACGTCGTGCAGGCCAAGCCGGTGACCCTGGGCACGATCGTCGACGGGCTGCGGGTGATCCGCTCCGGCCTGGAGCCCACCGACAAGGTGGTCCTCGACGGACTCGCCAATCCCATGGTCCGGCCCGGTGCCAAGGTCGTGCCGCAGAAGGGCGAGATCGTCGCCAAGGCCAAGTAAGGGCCCCCCATGCGTTTTTCCCATTTCTTCATCGACCGGCCAATCTTCGCGTCGGTCCTCTCGGTCATCATCGTGATCGTGGGCTTCATCGCCCAGCGCGGCCTGCCCGTGGCGGAATATCCCGAGATCGCGCCGCCGACCGTCAACATCACCGCGACCTATCCCGGCGCGTCGGCCGAGGTTATCGCCGAGACCGTCGCCACGCCGATCGAGCTCGAGGTCAACGGCGTCGACGACATGCTCTACATCGAGTCGCAGTCGACCGGTGACGGCCGTCTGTCGATCAACGTGGTGTTCAAGCCCGGCGTCGACATCGACCAGGCGCAGGTGCTGGTGCAGAACCGCGTCGCGGTGGCCCAGCCGCGCCTGCCCGAGGACGTGCAGCGTCTCGGCATCGTGGTCCGCAAGGCCTCGCCCGACCTGATGATGGTCGTGCACATGGTCTCGCCCGACGGCAGCCGCGACCAGCAATACATCTCCAACTACGCCACGCTCTACGTGAAGGACGTACTGACCCGCGTCGACGGCGTCGGCAACGTGCTGGTGTTCGGCGGTCGCGACTACTCGATGCGCATCTGGCTCGACCCGGCCCGGGTCGCGGCACGCAACCTCACCGCCGGCGAAGTCGTGCTGGCGTTGCGGGCGGCCAACCTCCAGGTCGCGGCGGGTGCGGTCAACCAGGCCCCGGCGGTGTCGCCGGGCGGCTTCACCCTGTCGGTACGCACGCTGGGGCGGCTGAGTTCGCCCGACCAGTTCGAGAACATCGTGATCCGCGCCGAGCCGGACGGATCCGTGACGCGCCTGCGCGACATCGCCCGCGTCGAGCTCGGTGCGCAGGACTACACGCTGAACGCCTACCTCAACAACAAGACGGCCACGGCGCTCGGTATCTTCCAGCGGCCGGGATCCAACGCGCTCTCGACTTCGGACGCGATCATCGCGGAGATGGAACGGTTGAAGAAGACCTTCCCCTCCGGCCTCGACTACACGATCGTCTACAATCCAACGACCTTCATCCAGGCCTCTGTCGACGCGGTCATCACGACCCTGTTCGAAGCGGTGATCCTGGTCGTCGTCGTCGTGATCCTGTTCCTGCAGACCTGGCGCGCGGCGATCATCCCGATTCTCGCCATCCCGGTCTCGCTGATCGGGTCCTTCGCGATCATGGCTGCGGTGGGAATCTCCTTCAACACGCTGTCCTTGTTCGGCCTGGTGCTGGCGATCGGCATCGTGGTCGACGACGCCATCGTCGTGGTCGAGAACGTCGAGCGCTACCTGACACAGGGCATGTCGCCCAAGGAGGCGGCGCACAAGACGATGGACGAGGTCGGCGGCGCGCTGATCGCGATCTCGCTCGTTCTGATCGCGGTGTTCCTGCCGACCGCCTTCATCACCGGCCTGCAGGGCACCTTCTACAAACAGTTCGCGATCACCATCGCGGCCTCGACCGCGATCTCGGCCTTCGTGTCGCTGACGCTGTCACCGGCGATGGCGGCGCTGCTGCTGAAGACCCACGCCCTGTCGCATGTCGAGAAGCCCAAGCCCGGCCTGATGGAGCGGCTGGCCTGGCCGGTCCACTGGTTCTTCGGCCACTTCAACCGCGGCTTCGAAGCGCTGTCGAACTTCTACGGGCGCATGACAGCGCGGGTGATCCGCATGGGCTTCATCATGCTGGTGATCTACGCCGGCCTGCTGGCGCTCACCCAGAACCGCCTCGCCTCGACCCCGACCGGCCTGGTGCCGCAGCTCGACCGCTCCTACCTGATCGCGGCCATGCAGCTCCCCGCCGGTTCGACGCTCGAGCGGTCGGACGCCCTGGTCCGCAAGGCCAGCGAGATCATCATGTCGCGGCCGGGCGTGGCGAACGCCGTCTCGTTCGTCGGCTTCGACGGCGCGACCTTCACCAACGCGCCCAACACCGGTGTGATCTTCGTGACCCTGAAGCCGTTCAAGGAGCGGCCGGGCATCACCAAGGACATGATCCTGGCCGACCTGCGCGGGCAGATGTTCGCGTTGCGCGAAGCCTTCGTGTTCGTCCTGGAGCCGCCCGCCGTGCCCGGCATCGGCACCGGCGGCGGCCTCAAGGGTTACGTGCAGGATCGCGCGTCGCGCGGGCTGACCGCCCTGGAAGGCGCCACCTGGGCGCTGGCCGGCGCCGCCGGACAGGCGCCGGGCCTCACCCAGGCCTTCACGCTCTACAATACGCGCACGCCGCAGATCTACGCCGACATCGACCGCACCAAGGCCGAGCAGCTGGGCGTGCCGATCGCGCGCGTGTTCGAGACGCTGTCGGCCTATATGGGCTCGGCCTACGTCAACGACTTCAACATTCTCGGCCGCACCTACCGTGTGACCGTGCAGGCCGACGATCCCTATCGCCTGACCCTGCGCGACGTCGAGAACCTCAAGACGCGCAGCGTCAGCGGCGAGATGGTGCCGATCGGCGCCGTCGCGACCTTCGAGGACATCACCGGTCCCTACCGCGTGGCCCGCTACAATCTGTATCCGGCGGCCGAGGTGCAGGTGGCGCTGCAGCGCGGCTACTCGTCGGGACAGGGAATCGCCACGATGGAGGCGCTGGCGGAGAAGGTGCTGCCGTCCGGCTTCGGTTTCGAATGGACCGAGATCGCGCTGCAGGAGAAGCTCGCCGGCAATACCGCGATCCTGGCCTTCGGGCTGGCGGTATTGTTCGTCTTCCTGCTGCTGGCAGCGCTCTACGAGAGCTGGCTGCTGCCGCTCGCCGTCATCCTGATCGTGCCGATGTGTATCCTCGCGGCCATGATCGGCGTGAACATCCGCGGCCTCGACCGAAACGTCCTGGTCGAGATCGGCCTCGTCGTGCTGGTCGGTCTGGCGGCGAAGAACGCCATCCTGATCGTGGAGTTCGCCAAGCAGGCGCATGAGCAGGGCATGAACCGCTTCGATGCGGCGGTCACCGCCTCCAAGACGCGCCTGCGGCCCATCCTGATGACCTCGCTCGCCTTCATCCTGGGCGTGGTGCCGCTGGTCATCAGCACGGGTGCCGGCGCGGAGATGCGGCAGTCGCTGGGAACGGCCGTGTTCTCTGGCATGATCGGCGTCACGATCTTCGGCCTGATCTTCACGCCGGTCTTCTACGTGCTCTCCGTCGGCCTGGCCGAGCTGCGCTTCAAGTGGCGCAAGCAGGAGATCAAGCCGGACTTCAAGCCGCAATAGGTCTCGGCGCAGGTGGCGGGCGCATCAGCGCGAACGCCACCTGCACGATGCCGGCGGTGAGCCCCATCGCGACCCCGAGGCGCCAGGCGAGGTCGTAGGAGCCCAGCGCGTCGAACAGCAGGCCGCCGCCCAGGGCGCCGACGAAGCTTCCCAACTGGTGGCTCATGAAGGCGACGCCCTGGATCATCGCCTGCCAGCGCAGGCCGAACATCTCCACGACCGAACCGGCGACCAGCGGCCCGACGCCCAGCCACAGGAATCCCATGGCCGAGGCGAAGACGAGCGTGCTGGCCGGCGTCGGCGGCATCACGAAGTAGCAGGCCAGCACGATCGAGCGGGCGATGTAGATGCCGCCCAGCAGGCCGGGCTTGGACCAATGCCCGCCCGCCCAGCCGAAGAACAGGCTGCCGAACACGTTGAACAGCGCGATCGCGCCCAGCGCGCCGGCGCTGAGTGATGGGTCCATGCCGCAGATCGCGAGATAGGACGGCAGATGGGTGGTGATGAACAGCAGCTGCATCCCGCACACGAAGTAGGCGCCCGTCATCACCAGGAAGGAGGGAGTGCGGAGTGCGGTCCTGAGCGCCACACGCGGAGAGGCGGCGCTGATGTCGCCCGTGGCGGGCACGGGAGGCGCCAGGCGGTCGACCCGGCCCGCGATCCAGGCGGCGGGCAGCATGAAGAGCGTGAGGGCGAGGAAGCCCAGCAGCCCGGCGCGCCATCCAAACTCCGTCGTGAGAGTCTGGCCGAGCGGCGCCGAGAGCATTGCGCCCAGCGATCCCGTCGCAGTGATCGCCCCGAGCACGAAGCTGCGCGACTTGGCCGGCACCGCGCGAGCACCCACGGCGAGAGAGATGGCCGAAGCCGTGCAGGCCAGGGCCATGCCGATCAACACGCCGCCGCCCAGCATCACGCCGGTCATGCCGTCCGCCCTCAAGAACAGGCCGAGCCCGGCAACATAGAGAGCCGCGCCGCCGACCATGATCGGCCGGAAGCCCAGGCGAACCGCGAGGGCGCCTGCGACCGGCTGCAGGAAGCCCCAGGCGAGGTTCTGGACCGACATGGCCAGGGCGAAGTCGGAAACCGTGAGCGCGATGTCGCGCGTCAGCGACGGCATCACCAGCCCGAAACTCTGGCGCACGCCCATGCCGAGGCTCAACATGACCGAGGCGCCGATCAGGATCGGCAGGACGGGCCGCAGATCCCTCAGGATGGTCATCGTGCCGCCTTCCAGATACTACACAGGTCTGTGTAATCTAGAAGCGGCGCCGGAAAGAGGTCAAGACGGCATGGCGAGAGCGGATGTCAGGGCGGCGATGCAGGAACGCATTCTCGAGACGGCGGACCGGCTGTTCTACGGCCAGGGCATCCGCGCCGTCGGCGTCGACACAATCGCGGCCGAGATCGGCATCAGCAAGCGCACGCTCTACAATCACTTCCCGTCGAAGGACGATCTGATCGTGGCCTATCTGTCGCGCCGGCTGAAACCCCCGCCCCCGTCAGACCGGCCGCCGCTGGAGCAGATCCTGGGCGCCTTCGACCGGCTGGAACGCACCATCGCGACCGGTGTGTTCCGCGGCTGCCCCTTCGTGAACGCCGTGGCCGAGCTCAAGGAGCCGGCACACGCCGCGAACCGGATCGCCCTGGCTTTCAAGGAACAGAGGCGGGTGTGGTTTCAGGCCCTGTTGCAGCAGCTCGGCATCGAGGACGCCGATTCCCTGTCGATGCAGATCCAGATCCTGATCGACGGCGCCATCGCCGCCGCCATCGTGCGCGGCGACCCGAAAGTCGCGGCCGCGGCGCGCGACGCGGCGACTGTGTTGCTGAAAGCGGCGGGTGTCGCGACTTCAGCCAAACCGGTCGCTCGCTTTGGAGCGCGCCACTCCAGCGGCGCTTCGGAATCATGAGCGCCACAGGGGTGGTGCGCTCCGAAAGACGCTTCGATAAGTTACGCCGGATCGGGCCGCAGCACGCGGTGCAGGTCGAGCACGGGCGGCTTGTGGCCCAGCTGCGAGAGGAGCGTGTGGACCTGGGCCCTGTGGTGGGTCTGGTGATTGAAGAAATGCGGCAGGATCACCGACCAGGGATCCTCGGTGTCGAAGCCGGAATTGTTGACGTAGCGCACGCTGCCTTGTTCGAAGCCTTCGGGCAGGTTCGCGAAGAAATGCTCCATCTGACGGTCCAGTCGCTCACGCTCCGCGCGCAACGCTTCGAACTTCTCGAACTGGACCGCCCCCAGGCCCGTCGACACATGCGAGCCGCCTTCGAACCGGGCCATCCAGATCCGGTCGCCCAGCAGCAGATGGTTCAGCGTGCCGTGCACGCTGCCGAAAAAGGCGCCGAGATCGCGGCGGTACTCGGCATCCGAGAGCCCGGCGCAGGCCGCATAGAGCGTTTCGTTGGCCAGCCGGTTGTAGCGGGCGTACTGCGCCCAGATCCCGCTCATGGCCTGCCCCGCGACGCGAGGTCAGCGAGCCGCGGCGGAAACCCAGCGGGTGAAGTGGCGAATGAGGCCAGCCACGGCGGCGCCCCGCAGGCGCAGCGCACGGGCTTCGAGGGCGCGACGTTCGGCGATGGTCGGATAGGGCGTGGTAAACATGGGAAGGATCTCCAAAGGTTGAAAGAAACCTAATTCCATTCTTCCTGGCGGTTAATACGGAGTGTATGACGAACACTCCTGAAAGTAATTCATCAATGGCGCAATGATCGATCACGCGAGCGAAATGGCGGCCTTCGTTCGGGTCGTTGATTCCAAAGGCTTTTCCGCCGCCGCGCCCAGCCTCGGCCTGACCCCGTCGGCCGTGAGCAAGCTGGTGACCCGATTGGAAACCCGGCTGGGCGTTCGGCTGCTCCAGCGCACCACGCGGGCGATCAGCCTCACCGAGGAGGGCGAGGCCTTCTACGCCGCAGCACGGCGCATCGTGGGCGAGATCGAGATCCTGGAGAACCAGATCAGCGGCCAGAGCGGCACGCCGCACGGTCTACTCAAGGTCACGACGTCGCTGGCTTTCTCGACCCATCAGCTGGCGCCCGTCATCGCCGAGTTCCTCGAACGCTATCCGCTGCTGCAGCTCGAACTGATGCCCACCGACCGGGTGGTCGACATGATCGAGGAAGGGGTCGACATCGCGATCCGCATCGGCCGGCTGGCGGATACCAGCTTCATGGCCCGCAAGATCGGCGAGGATGTGCGGTTGGTCTGCGCCTCGCCCTCCTACCTCCGGAACCGCCGGCCGCTGCAGCGGCCCGAGGACCTGGCGCGCCACAACTGCATCGTCTCGCGCGACCGCACCTATCTCAACCGCTGGCCGTTCCGCATCGATGGCGAAATCCGCGAGATCGAGGTTGGCGGCCGTGTCGCCGTCACCGAGGGCGAAGCGCAAATGCGGCTGGCGCTGCAGGGGCTGGGCATCGTGCGCCTCACCCGCCTGACGGTGGCCTCGGCGATCAAAAACGGCGAGCTGGTTTCGCTGCTGGAGGAGTTCCGGGCCGAACAGCCGATCCCCATCCATGCGGTCTATCCGCACCGCCGCCATCTCGCACCCAAGGTCACGGCCTTCATCGATTTCATCCTCGAGAAATTCTCGCCGCCGCCGTGGGAGATCTAGGGGTGGAGATTTAGCCGCCGGGATGATGCTAGGGTCCGTCCAACAAACGTGGGGAGGCAAGATGGATACCGAGACCGACCTTTTCGTGCAGGCCTTCTGGGTCAAATGCCGCGACATCATCCGGCCCGAACTTGACGAGGCCGTCGGCGCGCTGCGCCATGCGGGCCATGACGCTAACATCTCGACCCTGGAATACTCGCCGGACGAGAAGACCGCGCCGGAGAGCGGCCCGACCCTCATGCTGACCATCCATACCAGCGGAGCGTCCGACACCCGCCTGCTGCGCTATCGTGGCGATGTGCAGGCAAAGGAGATCGAGGTCATGGCCTCCGAGTGCAAGACCTCGCGCTATGACCTCTCCGCGGTCACGCAGGCCGGTGTGAAGAACGACATCGCGCTCTGCTTCGGATCGTTGCTCAAGTAGACCAAGGAGTATCTCATGGCCGACGCCATCGACGACCTGTTCCGCCGCTTCGGCAAGGCCTTCAACAAGGCCGATGTCGACGCGATCGCCGACTGCGTCACCGACGATTTCGAGTGGCGCCTCAACACCGGCGGTTCGCCGACCGGACGGGTGCTCAAGGGCAAGGAAGCCCTGCGCACGCACTTCGCCGACAAGAGCACGGCGCATCGCGAAGTGCGTTTCTCCGAGGCCAGCATCCATCGCGCCGGCGACAAATTGTTCGGCACCTTCCGCGCCACCGGCATCGACCATGCCGGCAAGCCGTTCGATCGCTACGGCATCGACCTCTACGAGGTGAAGGAAGGCAAGATCGCGCTCAAGGACAGCTACATGAAGGCCGAGTGATTTCGATGTCGAACGATACCGTCCTCTGGGAAATCGACCGCCGCGGTGTGGCCACCGTCACGCTGAACCGGCCCAAGGTGAACAACGCCTATAACGGCGACCTCATCCAGGGCCTGCACGACGCAATGGATGCGCTGGCGGCCGAGAGCGGCCTGCGCATCGTCGTGCTGCGCGGCAACGGCAAGCATTTCCAGGCCGGAGCCGATCTGTCGTGGATCACCGCCGTCGCCAAGCAGTCGCCCGCCGAGAACGAGAAGGTCAGCCGTCTCACCGCCGAAGCCGTGAAGCGGCTCGACACCTGTCCCGTCCCGACGCTGGCGTTGATCCAGGGCGGCTGCTTCGGCGGCGGTACGGGCATCGCCGCGGCCTGCGATGTCGTCGTGGCCCAGGAGGACGCGCTCTTCTCCATCAGCGAGACGCGCTGGGGCCTGATGGCGGGCATCATCCTGCCGCAGCTCTGCCAGGCCATCGGCCTGCGCCAGACGCGCCGCTACGCGCTGACCGGCGAACGCTTCGGCGCCCACGACGCTCGCCGTCTCGGCCTGGTGCACGAAGTCTGCCCGGTGGGCGGTCTTGCCGAGGCCGGCGAGAAGATCGTCGAGTCCGTGCTGATGAACGCGCCGCGCGCCACCACCGCGACCAAGCTGCGCTCGCTGGCCTCGGCCCGCGCCTTCGTCGACGACGGCGAACTGCGCGACCTGATCGACGAACACGCCCGCACCCGCCAGCAGGACGAAGCCACCGAAGGCCTCGCGAGCTTCACGGAGAAGCGCAAGCCTTCCTGGTATCCGGGGTAAAAAAGCCGTCGTCTCTCCGCTCCGGCCGAGACGACGGCTTTTCTTTTCCTGTCATCCTGAGCGCAGCGAAGGATCTGGTGCCAGCAACACAGTCCTTTGCTCGCGCCGTCAGGTCCTTCGCTGCGCGCAGGACGACAGCGACCTACTCCGCCGCCTGCTTCTGCGCGAGGCGATCGGGCGTCAGCGTGTAGGTCGTGAACTGGCGGTTCAGCGCCGGCATCGGGCAGGCTTCGAGGTGGCCCTCGGCCGGGCGCATCAGGATCATGGCCGTGGTCGCCGTCGAGACGCCGCGCGAATTGAGCCGGGGCGGGCGGCACACTGAATAGGGCGTGCCCCAATCGTCGAAGAACGCCTGACGGAAATCTTCCAAGGTGAGCTTGCCGCGCTTGGGCGAGAGCTGGTCGCGCACCCGCTTGTCGCGATAGATCGAGTCCGGCGTCTCGGCGAGGCCGGTGTCCTTCACCTTGGCGCGCGCCGAATCGGCGATCCAGTGATTGGCGTGCACGTAGAGGCCGCGGTCGGGCGCGATCCAGAACGTCTCGTCGGGGGCACATTCGAAGCCGAAGGCTTCGCCATCGCAATGGCTGACGGCCATGTGGTTGGAGCCGGGCTTGGGCGTCGACACGATGGTCTGCACCGCATGGGCGAGGTGCGCGGCCTCCAGCACCTTGCGGCGGATGAAGGGCAGCGGCACACCCTGCCCGCGCTGATAGTCACGGTCGCATTCCAGGGCGTTGGCCGTGAGGCCGATACCGGCCGAGTTGAGGCCCGAACGCGCAAGGCCACCCGCTTCGGTGAAGGTCAGGATATCGGGCCCGTCGTCGCGGCGGATGCGCAGGACCACGCCGGTCTCGGCGCATTCCGACCGCCAGTCCCAATTCTGGCCGTGCAGCAGCACGCCATCGCTGCTGGCTTCGGGTAGAGCGAGCGCCGCGGTGCAGCCGTCGGGAAAGTGCTTGGCGGCCTGCTGCTTGCGGGCCGCGACCACCATCTCGGTGCGGGCGTTCATCAGCACCACGGCGGCGAAAGGTTCGTTTGCGCCCTCGGCGATGCCGCGCATTTCCTCGACATAGGCCGGATCGAACCTGTCGATCAGCGGCACCATCGCCTCGGCGCGCCGCTCCAGTTCCTTCCAGTCGACGCCCGTCTTGAGCAGCGACTCGGCATACATCTTCGCGCCGCGCTTCAAACGATCCGCGGCGGCCTGGCCGTGGATCCGACCCCGCTCCCTGGGACCGCCGGACAGATCGATCAGCGGGAAGGGAGCGTAGTCGGTCATGGGAGCCTCTTAAGGGTGGCCCAACAGGGCCTGGCGGAAACGGTCCTTGAGATGCGCGCCGTCCTGCGGCGGCATCACGAACTCCAGCTTCTCTACCATGACCTTCACGAGCCGGAACACCGGACCCTTCTTGCTGCGCACGTCCTTCACCAGTTCCGCGACCTCGCCCGCCTCGCGCACCGTCGTGGCATCGGCGATGCCGCAGCCGCGGGCGATCATGGCGAGGTCGGTGCCGGCGCCGGAATCGGTCGGGCCGTTATTGCGCGGGCTGGTGTGGGTGGCCTGGTTGCCGGTCTCGCCGAACTTCTCGTTGTCGAGCACGACGATCGCCAGGTTCTCCGGCATCTGCGTCGCCACCGTGGCGAGCGAGCCCAGGCTCATCAGCATGTCGCCGTCGCCGGTGATGACCAGCACGCGCTTGGTGGGCTGCGCCATGGCGAGGCCGAGGCCCATGCCGACCGGGGCACCCATCGAGCCCCAGAGCGGCATGTTGAGCGGACGGTCGCCGGCGGCGGTGACGTCCCAGTTCGAGGAGCCGAGGCCCGCGATGACCAGCAGGTTGTCGTCGGCGCCCTCGAGGAGCTGCTTGACCAGCGGACGGCGCTGCAGCGTTGCGCCTGACTTGTTGGGGCTCATCTCACTTCTTCCCGAAATTCTTGATGCCGATCAGCTTCTGGCGCAGCAGCACCGCAACGGCCTGGCCGCCGTTGAAGGCCGAGCGCGCGGCGGCGTCGACCGTGGCCTTCACTTCGTCGGCAGTGTCGACCGAATAGAGCAGCACGCCCATCGCCTCGAGCACCTTTGGCGTCCCCTGGCCCATCGGGTACTGCCAGGAATTGAACTCGCCCCAGTCGCCGCGCATCGTGATCAGGGTCAGGAACGGGAAGCGCAGGGTCTTGGGCATGCCCATCAGGTTGATGGTGTTGCCGACGCCGGAGCTCTGCATCAGCAGCACCGAACGCTGGCCGCCCAGCCATGCACCGGCGGCGAGCGGAATGCCCTCCTCCTCGGTCGTGAGAGCCAGGGTCCTGATCGAGTTCGACTTCTGGCAGGCCTCGATCAGCCGGCCGTGGCCGGCGTCGGGCACGTGATAGACCTGCTTCACGTCATGGTCCTGGAAGACCTCGAAGATCTGGTCGCGCCAATCAACTGTGGAAGGGGCAGGCTGCGTCGGGGCGGCGGTCATGTTTCTCCCATCCGGCTCAAGTCGGCGGGCACCTTAGCTATAACGCCGACGTAACTCGACGACCGTTGGGAATGAACAGATATAACTATATTGTATCGGTCGATGGAGATTTCCCAGCTTCGCACCCTGATCCATGTCGCCGAGCTTGGCAGCCTGAGCAAGGCGGCCGACCGGATCGGCATCGCCCAGCCTGCCCTCAGCCGCCAAATCCGAATGCTGGAGGAGGAGCTGTCGGTCCGCCTGTTCACCCGGCATGGAAGAGGCATGGTCCTCACCGACAAGGGCCGGGAGATCCTCGAACATGCCACGCGCGTCATGACCGAGCTGGAGGAGATCCGCGCGACGGCCTCCGATCTCGACGCACCCTTGCGCGGCAGGATCTCCATCGGCTTTCCGCCGACGGTGGCCGACATCCTGTCGCTGCCCCTGGTCGCCGCTTTCGGAAAGAGCCACCCGCAGGTCGAGCTGCGGCTGGTCGGCGCCTATACGGGCCATCTGCTCGACTGGGTGCATCGCGGCGAGATCGACGTCGCCATCCTCTACGATCCCAATTCCGTCCGATCGCTGCGGTCGGAGCCGTTGCTGCTCGAAAACCTGTTCCTGATCGGACCGCCCGACTCAGGACTCTCGGGCGAACGCTCGATCCGGTTCAAGGATCTCGACGGCAAGCGCATCCTCCTGCCCAGCACGCGTCACGGCTTGCGAACGATCGTCGAGCAGTGTGCCGTCGAAGCCGGCATCGCCCTGCACATCGCCATCGAAGCTGATTCCTATGCGACCCTGAAGGATCTGGTGCGTCATGGTCATGGCTGGACGATCCTGCCGCTGTCGCCCATTCACGACGACATCGCCTCGGGCCGCCTGGCCGCGGCACCCCTGACCGATCCGGCGCCGGTCCGGCAGTTGGTCCTGTCCTATCCGGCAGACCGGCCGGTCTCCCGCCTCACGCGATTTGCCGGCGAGACGATCGCCGACATCGTTGCCGACCATGTCGAGCGGAAGATCTGGCCTGGACGACTGCTCGGTCGTGGGCAGGTCAGAACGGCTTGAGCACCACCAGGAAGACGATCGCGACCATCAGCAGGGTCGGCACCTCGTTCCACCAGCGATAATAGTTCGCCGGTCGCACGTTCCGGTCCTCCGCAAATGCCTTGCGCCAGCGACCGTACAGGTGATGCACCACGGTGAGGACACAGACGAAGGTGAACTTCGCGTGCCACCAGCCCGAGTGCCACCACTCGCCCTGCCAGGTGAGCGCGAGGCCGAAGACCCAGGTCAGGATCATCGCCGGGTTCATGATGCCGCGCAGCAGGCGCCGCTCCATGGTCTTGAAGGTCTCGCTCTGCACCGAGCCCTTCTCGGCGTCGGCGTGATAGACGAACAGGCGCGGCAGATAGAGCAGCCCGGCCATCCAGGCGATCACCGAGATGATGTGCAGCGCCTTCAGCACCTCGTAGAGCATCAGGCCGCTCCGGCGATCAGCGGACAGCCGCGGTGGCTGGCGGCGCAGGGCATCGACTTCGCACCATGGCAGATCGCGACCTGCGGTTCGGCCAGGATGGCGCGGACGCGGTCGGCGAGACCCGCGATGAATGCGGGATGCGTGCCCACGGTCGGCACGCGAACGTAGGCCGGCACGCCGCTCTTCTCGCTGAGATGGCGATATTCGATGTCGAGCTCGACGAGAGTTTCCGAATGCTCCGATACGAAGGCCAGCGGATAAAGCACGATGGCCTTGCCGTCGCTGCCGGCCCGGTGGATCTCCGAATCGGTCGAGGGTCCGATCCATTTTAGGGGCCCGACCCGGCTCTGGTAGCAGACCGACCAGTCGAGACCGCCGATTCTGTCGGCGATCGCCTTAGCGCTGCGTTCGACCTGCGCCTGGTAGGGATCGCCGGCCTTGACGATCTTCTCGGGAAGCCCGTGCGCCGAGAACAGCACGCGCGCGGGGCGATCGCCCATTTCGGCGAGGCCCTGCTTCACGAGATCGACGGAAGCCGAAATGAATCCTTCCTCGTCGGGATAGCAACAGACGGTTTGTGTCGGCACGTCGAGCTTCGCGGCCGTTGCCGCTTCCTTCCAGGCCTTCACCGATGAGGCCGTCGTGGTGGTCGAGAATTGCGGATAGAGCGGCAGCAGGACGATGCGGTCAGGCGCAAAGCGCTTCACCGAGCGCACGACGGCCTCGGTCATCGGATGCCAGTAGCGCATGCAGACATAGCCGCGCCATTCATGCTCCGGGCCCAGCGCTTCTTCTAGGGCACGGGCCTGGGCTTCCGTTTGCCCGAGGATCGGCGAGCTGCCGCCGATCTGCGCGTAGATGGCCTGGGCCTTGGGCGCACGACGGCTGGAAATGAACTGCGCCAGTGGCAGCCGGAAGAACGACGGCAGCGAGATGATCGCCGGATCGCTGAACAGGTTGCGCAGGAACGGCTGCACGGCCTCCGGTGAATCCGGTCCACCGAGATTGAACAGGACGATGGCAATCTTCATTGCGTGATCTCAGCCCGGCTTCCAGTTGCGCACGATCTCGACCAGACGCGCGACATTGTCGGGCGGCGTCTGCGGCACGACACCATGGCCGAGGTTGAACACGAAGGAGCCGTGCCCGAGCTTGTCGAGAATGCGGTTCGCCTCGCGCTCCATCGCCTCGCCGCCGGCGACGAGCATGATCGGATCGAGATTGCCTTGGACGGGGATGTGCGGCTGGATCTCCTTTGCCGCCCAATGCGCGCCGATGCCGGTATCGAGCGACAGGGCGCTGAATGTCTCGGGCAGGCGATACATCAGCGCCGCCGGTCCGACCGCGCGCGGAAAGGCGATGATCGGCACGCCGGGATGACGCTCGCGCAAGGCCTTGGCGATCCGCACCATCGGATCGAGCGACCAGTGGAAGAGCTGCTCTTCCGGCAGCACACCGGCCCAGGAATCGAACAGCTGGACCGCGTCGACGCCGGCCTCGACCTGATGGCCGAGATGATCGACCACCGCATCGATGAGAAGATCGATCAGGAGCCTGAAGGATTCGGGATGGGCATAGGCCCACTTCTTCACCTTGGCGAAATCCTTGCTGCCGCTGCCTTCGATCATGTAGCAGGCGAGCGTGAACGGTGCGCCGGCGAACCCCAGCAACGCCGTGTCCTTCGGCAGCTCGGCCCGCGTTCGCCGGATCGCCTCATAGACCGGCGCGAGATGTTCCTGAAGGCGCGCCCGTGACAGCCGGCCGAACTGCGAGGGATCGGTCAGCGCCTCGAGCTTCGGTCCCTCGCCTTCCGCGAACCAGACCTTCTGGCCGAGCGCATCCGGGATCACGAGGATGTCGGAGAAAATGATCGCGGCATCGAGCCCGAACCGGCGGATCGGCTGCAAGGTCACCTCGACCGCCTTGTCGGGCGTGTAGCAGAATTCGAGGAAGGATCGCGTCGTCGACCGCACGGCACGATACTCGGGCAAATAGCGTCCCGCCTGGCGCATCAGCCAGATGGGGGGCGTCGGATGCCTCGTTCCGGCCAACGTCTCGAGGAACTTCCCCCTCGGGTTCACACTGCTCAAGCTCTGTCCCTCATGCTTCTTCTTACTCTATTCATAATAGGTAGTAGCAGTAGTAGGGCCTGTGCCATGTGGGGATACGCCCTATTGGTGATCGTTCCCCAAGGGGCTGTGGATCGGATGATACCGATTCCACGCGACTCCAGGGCCTGATTCCCGACTCGCAGGTCATTCGTCCCAAGGTGTACGCAGGGGACGGCAATTTGGACGGATGAGGCGAGTCGTGTCCCGAATCCGCCCGGTTCCGGCGGCCGTTCCGTTTGTCCCCGAAATGCCCGCAGCAATCCCGCGTTTCTCCCGGCCTCGCTGTGGGGTAAAACGATCCGTGGCCAACCGCAATTTTCACGTCCATCTCGTGTCCGATTCGACCGGTGAGACCGTCTCGAGTGTCGCCCGGGCCTGTCTCGTCCAGTACGAGGGGATCTTCGTCCAGGAACATGTCTGGTCACTGGTGCGTTCCCCGGCCCAGATGGAAAAGGTGATGCAGGCGGTTGAGCGCGACCGCGGTCCCGTCCTCTATACGCTGGTCGATCCCGAGTTGCGCGACGTGGTGCGCGATCATTGCCGGCGCCTGCAGCTTCCCTGTGTCGGCGTACTCGACCAGGCGATGAGCGTGCTGGCGGTTCATTTCCATTCCAAGAGCGAGCAGTGGCCCGGCCGCCAGCATCAGCTCGACGAGGGCTATTTCGACCGGATCGACGCGATGCACTACACGCTGGCGCACGATGACGGCCAGTCGACCCACGATCTCGACGATGCCGACGTCATCCTGGTCGGACCCTCTCGCACCTCCAAGACACCGACCTGTGTATATTTGGCCAATCGCGGCGTGCGGGCGGCGAACGTGCCGCTGGTGCCGCAGGTGCCGCCGCCGGCCGAACTCGAAGAGGCAAAGCGGCCGTTGATCGTCGGCCTGATCACCGATCCGGAACGGCTGGTGCAGATTCGCGTCAACCGCCTGCGGCTCATGCAGCAGGACACCGAGAGCGACTATACCGACATGGATACGGTCCAGGGCGAGATCCAGGATGCCCGTCGCCTCTACGCCCGCCGCAAGTGGGCGACCATCGACGTGACGCGACGCTCGATCGAGGAGACGGCGGCGACCATCCTGCAGATGCTCGCGACCCGCCGGGAGCAGAGGCTCCAGGCGCCGTAGAGAAAACGAGGCAGGAGGCGACCATGAAGGCAGCCTGGGTAGCGTTCGGTGGGATTCTCTCGTCGACGGCGGCCCTGGCGGCCGGCGGGATCGCCGTGACAAGGGTGGCGACGCCAATGTCTACGGCAACTGCGTGCCGAGCCTCGTCGTCGAGAACAAGTCGGGCGAAACGATCGATTATCTCCAGGTCGATGTCGTGCTTGCCCTGCGCGACGGCCGCCAGCGTACCATCGAGCTGAAGTCGGCCTATCGCGAGGGGGCGCCCGCGCCCATCGCCCCAGGTGCCAAGGCCACCCTTCGGCAGCATCTCGACACGTCGCGGGCCCTGGGAGTGCCGTGCGGTGAAGTCAGCGAAAGACGGGTCTCCCGCACGATCTGCGAGACGGAACATGGCACAATGTGTGCATCTTCCATCCTGGTGCAACCCTGAGGCCGTCTTTCATGAAACTCCGTCGTAGGACCATGCTGGGCGCCGCGGGCGCTTCGTTTCTCGCCGCCCCGTTCATCGGCTCCGCCCTTGCCCAGGATTATCCGAACAAGCCCTTGAAGATGATCGTGCCCTACCCGCCCGGCGGCGGCACGGACGGGCTCGGTCGCATCACCGCCCAGTTCCTGTCGGAGAAGCTCGGCCAGCAGATCGTCATCCAGAATATCGGCGGCGCCTCGAGCACCATCGGCTCCGACACGGTCCGCCGGGCCGAGCCCGACGGCTACACGATCCTGTTCAACGCCAGCCTGTTCGTGCTCGGCAAGACGGTGGTGCCGTCCTGCCCCTACAATCCGGAGACGGATTTCCGCGCGATCGCCCAGGCTGGCGAGGCGCCCCTGGTGCTGTTGGCCAACAACAATGTGCCCGGCGCCGACTATGCCGCCGTGATGGCGGCGGTCGCCAAGGATCCCAAGAAGTTCTTTGTCGCGATATCCTCGGGCGGCTCGGCCGGCCACATCGCCACCCTGGCGTGGCTGAAGCGCATCGGCATCCCGCTCGACCAGATCCTCTACAAGGGAACCGCGCCGGCCAATACCGACCTGATGGCGGGCAGCGTCCAGTTCTTCATGGATCCCTGGACCGCGCTCCTGCCGCTGGCCACGTCAGGCCGGGCCAAGGGCATGTTCGTGACGTCCAAGGAGCGCACGCCGCTCGCGCCGAACATCCCGACGTCCGCTGAAGTGGGCCTCAAGGATTTCAACCTCAGCTCCTGGTATGGCGTGTGGGCACCCAAGGACACGCCGGATGCCGTCGTGAACAAGCTGGCCGCCGGCATGGCCGCGGTTTCGAGCGACAAGGCCTTCATCGAGAAGACGACCTCGCTCGGCATCGTTCCGACCGCCCGCGGCCCGAAGGAGTTCGCCGCCTTCATCAAGTCGGAGATCGAGACGAACACGGCTCTGCTGAAGGAAGCCAACTTCAAACCGGAGTGACGCGCCCCCCAGCGCTATTCGGCGGCCTTCGCGACCGGGTCGAAGCGGGAGTCGAAGTCGCGGATGGCGGCTTCGACGGCCGCCGAAATCTGTTTCAGCTTGTCGGGGTGGACGACCTTCAGGCCGAACAGGTCCTTGACGTAGAAGACGTCGACCGCGCGCTCGCCGTAGGTCGTGACATGCGCGGTGGCGATCTGCAGGTTGAGGCGCGTGAGCGCGCGCGTGACGACGTGCAGGAAGCCTGGCCGGTCGCGGCCGTTGACCTCGATCACCGTGAAGGCATCGGAAGCGTTGTTGTCGATCAGCACCCGCGGCTCGACGGTGAAGACGCGGTCGCGCTTGGGCCAGGAGCCGCGCTGGCTGTCGAGCTCGCGCTGGATGTCGAGACGGTTGGACAGCGCCAGCTCGACGCGCGCCGCCAGCCGCGCCAGCCGCTGCGGCCCGTCAAACGGCTTGCCCTCGAGGTCCTGGATCCAGAACGTGTCCAGCGCCATGCCGTTCGCCAGGGTGAAGATCTTGGCATCCACGATGTTGGCGCCGCTGATTGCCATGGCGCCGGCGAGGCGGGCGAACAGGCCATGCGTGTCGAGCGTGTAGATCGTGACCTCGGTCACCGAACGCTCTTCGTCGACCCTGTGCTCGATGGCGAGCGGCTGTTTGCCCCGTTCGGCGCCGCGCACCAGTTCGGCCTGGCGGACCAGCGTCTCGATCGGGAAGGACAGCCAGTAGGAGGCATAGCCACGGGCGAAATGCGCTTCCTTGTCGGCGTCGCTCCAGCCCGGAAGTCGCTTTCCGACTTCGGCCTGGATGTGTTTGATGCGCTCGGCGCGGCCGCCGCCCAGCGTACCGCCCGACAGGACCTGCTCGGTCGCATTGTAGAGCTGGCGCAGCAGCGCGGCCTTCCAGTTGTTCCAGACGTTCGGGCCCACCGCGCGGATGTCGCACACGGTCAGGACCAGCAGCAGGCGCAGGCGTTCGGGCGACTGGATCAGGGCCGCGAAGGTCTCGATGGTCTTCGGGTCCATCAGGTCGCGCTGGAACGAAGTGGCCGACATGGCGAGGTGATAGCGGACCAGCCAGGCCACGGTTTCGGTCTCGGCCGCGCTGAGGCCGAGGCGAGGTCCGAGCTGCATCGCCACATCGGCGCCCAGGATGGAATGATCGCCGCCGCGACCCTTGGCGATGTCGTGCAGCAGCACCGCGAGATAGAGGACGGGCCGTGACAGGATCTTGTGCACCACGTCGGCCGACAGCGGATGGTCTTCCTTCAGCACGCCCGATTCGATCTTCGAGAGGATGCCGATGGCGCGGATCGTGTGCTCGTCGACCGTGTAGGTGTGATACATGTCGTGCTGCGTCTGCGCGACCACCCTGCCGAAATCGGGCACGAACCGGCCGAACACGCCGGCCTCGTTGAGACGCCTCAAGGTCGTCTCGGGATCGTGGCGCGACGTCAGCATCTCCATGAACAGCCGGTTCGCTTCCGGGTCGTTGCGGAGCCTGTCGACCAGCCGGATGTTCTGCGTGATCAGCCGCAAGGTCGCGGGATGGATGTCGAGGTCGTTCTCCTGCGCGACGTGGAAGAGGCGCAGGATCGCCACGGGATCCTTGGCAAACGAATCGGGTGAGGCGACGGCCAGGCGTTCGCCGTCGAGGCGGAAGCCTTCGAGCTCGCGCGGCCTCAGACTCTGCCACAGCGCGGCGAGCTTGGGCTTGCGGCGGCGGCTGTCTTCGAGCGCGGCCACGAAGATGCGCGTCAGGTCGCCCACCGTCTTGGCGTGGAGATAATAGTGCTTGGTGAAACGCTCGACACCGCGGCTGCCGGGCCGGTCCTGATAGCCGAGGCGCGTGGCGATCTCGCGCTGGAGATCGAACGAGAGGCGATCGTCGGCGCGACCCGTCAGATAATGGATATGGCAGCGCACGGTCGAGAAGAAGCGCTCGGCCCGTTCGAAGTGCCGCGCCTCTTCCTTGGTGAGCACGCCCTTTGCGACCAGCTCGCCGGGCTCGCTCACGCGATAGAGATACTTGGCGATCCAGAAGAGCAGGTGCAGGTCGCGCAATCCGCCCTTGCCTTCCTTGACGTTGGGCTCGACGACATAGCGCGAATCGCCCATGCGATGATGGCGCTGGTCGCGCTCCGCGAGTTTGGCGTCGACGAAGTCGCGGCCGTCGCCCGTGTAGAATTTCTGCGCGAAGCCGCGCTGCAGCTCGTCGAACAGGGCGCGGTCGCCCCACAGGTAGCGGGCTTCCAGCAAAGCGGTGCGGATGGTCTGGTCGCGCTCGGCGTAACGCAAGCTCTCGTCGACGGTGCGGGTCGCATGCCCGACTTTCAGGCCCAGATCCCACAGAAGGTAGAGCATGAACTCGACGATCTGCTCGCCGCGCGGCGTCTGCTTGTAGGGACGCAGGAACAGCAGATCGATGTCGGAGAGCGGCGCCAGCTCGCCGCGGCCGTAGCCGCCGGTCGCGACCACGCCCAGCCGCTCGGCGGCGCTGGGATTGGCTGCCGGATAGGCATGCTGGTCGGCGAAGTCGAACAGGACCCGGATGATCTGGTCCATCAGGTAGGAGGTCGCGATCAGCACCGCCGGCCCATCATTCTTGAGCGGGCCCGGCTCCTCGAAACGACGGCGAATCTCGGCCCGGCCCTTGGTCAGCGCCTCGCGCAGCAGGGCGAGCACCGGCGGGCGGGGCGGCTCGCCACCGTCCGGCAGGTCCTCGACCAGGTGGGCGAGGGCCTCCTCTAGGGTGCGGCGGCGCACGATGCGGCGGCGGTCCGGAATTTCGTCATAGGGCTGGGCCATGGCGGGCGGATACTACAGGGTGCGGGTGGCCTAAAGTAGGCCTCATGAGCGGCGCCCCCCTCTCCCGGTAGATCGTGTGGGTCACGAGCGCCGGCGATTTCGTGCGATAATGGCCGCCATGTCGTTCAAAGTCCTGCTCGCAGCCCTCGCGATCCTGTTTGGCGCCAGCCCGGTTCTGGCGCAGGGCGCGCGCCCTGCCCCTCCTCCGGCGGCGCCCGCCTCCGGGCTGATCGACCTCAACAGCGCCAGCCGCGACGATCTCATGTCGCTCGACGGGATCGGCGAAGTGCGCGCCGAAGCCATCATCCGCGCCCGGCCCTTCAAGGCGAAAACCGAACTGGTCGAGCGGCGCCTGATTCCCGAAGCGCTGTACGAGAAGATCGCCGACAAGGTCATGGCGCGCCCCGTGCCGGCCGCCCCCGCGCCGCGCCCCGCTCAACCGGCGCCCAAACGGACGTGACCGACGCCACGATCTATGCGCTGGGCACGCCGACGCCCACACGCGCCCATCCCGGCGCGCTCGCGGTCGTGCGGCTGAGCGGCCCGCGGGCGGGCGACGCGGTGGAGCAGCTCACCCGGCGGCCCCTGCCGGAACCCCGGCGCATGGTCCTGCGCGCACTTCACGATCCCTCGACCGGTGAGGTTTTCGACAAGGCCCTCGTGGTCTGGTTCGCGGCGCCGAACACCGAGACCGGCGAACCGATGGCCGAACTGCATCTCCACGGCGGGCGCGCCGTCGTGGGCGCGGCGCTCGATGCCCTGGCCCATCTGGGCTTCTGCCGACTGGCCGAACCCGGCGAGTTCACGCGCCGCGCCTTCGAGCACGGCAAGCTCGACCTCACCGAGGCCGAAGGCATCGCCGATCTGGTGGCGGCCGAGACGGCCGCGCAGCGGCGGCAGGCGCTGCAGCAGATGGACGGTGCCCTGCACCGGCTCTACGAGCAGTGGCGCAGCAAGGGGATGCGGGCGCTGGCCCATCTCGAGGCGGCAATCGACTTTCCCGACGAGGATCTGCCCGAGGGGCTGGCGGACGAAGTCAGGGTCGTCATCGCCAGCCTGCAAGAGGAGATCGCGGCCCATCTCGACGATCGCCGCGGCGAGCGGCTGCGCGATGGGCTTTCCATTGCGATCATCGGGCCGCCCAATGCCGGCAAGTCCTCCCTGCTGAACCTGCTCGCACGGCGCGAGGCCGCGATCGTCTCGGAGACCGCCGGCACGACACGCGACGTGATCGAAGTGCATCTTGATCTCGGCGGCTGGCCGGTTGTGCTGGCCGATACCGCGGGCCTGCGCGAGTCGGGCGACGCCATCGAGCAGGAGGGCGTGCGCCGGGCCCGGGCGCGGGCGGCGGCTGCCGACCTGCGGGTGCTGGTTCTCGACGCGTCCGGCGACTGGCGTTCGGAGATGCAGGCGATCCTGCACTCGACCGAAGGCTGGAACGCAGAGCGCGATATCGCCGTGGCGAACAAGGCCGATCTCGTCGCGATCGACGATCCTCTGGTCGTCGCCCTGTCGACCCGGGACGGGACCGGCCTGCCCCGGTTGCTGGCGCGCCTCGAGCAGGCCGCGTCGGCGGCGATGGAGGAAGGTGCCGGGGCGCCGCCGCTCACACGGGCGCGTCATCGCGAGGCGCTCCTGGACTGCCAGGCGTCCCTGGCGCGCGCACTGCAGGCGCCGGAGGTGGCCTTGGCGGCGGAGGATCTTCGACTGGCCGTGCGTGCCATCGGCCGCATCACCGGGACGGTGCGCCTCGACGAACTTTTAGACGTGATCTTCCGCGACTTCTGCATCGGGAAGTGACGCCGCCGGAACGACTCCTGATCGGAAACGTTCAGGTCGCGGCATAGTTCGCGACGCGCGAGGTGGTTCATGCGCAAGGACAGTCTCGCTCCCTATCGCGCCAAGCGCGACTTCAACCTGACGGAGGAGCCGTCGGGAAGCACGTCGTCCGTGCCGAAGTCCAGGCAGCTTCGGTTCGTCATTCAGCGTCACGATGCGACTCGGCTCCACTACGACCTTCGTCTCGAACTCGATGGCACGTTCAAGTCGTGGGCCGTGACCAAGGGCCCGTCGCTCGATCCGAAGATCAAGCGCCTGGCGGTCGAAGTGGAGGACCATCCCCTCGACTACGGTGACTTCGAAGGCACCATTCCCGAGGACCAATATGGCGGCGGCACGGTGCAGCTCTGGGACCGCGGCTACTGGATTCCGGAAGGTGATCCGCATGAGGGGCTGAAGAGCGGCGACCTGAAGTTCACGCTGGTGGGCGAGCGGCTCGAGGGAAGCTGGGTGCTGGTGCGCATGAAATGGGACCGCAAGGGCGGCAAGCGGACCAACTGGCTGCTGATCAAGCACCGCGATGCGTCGGCGCACGAGGGCGACGACGACAAGGTCCTGAAGGATCCCAAGTCGATCGCTTCGGGTCGCACCCTGAAGGAGATCGCGCTGGGCGGCGGCAGGGCGCCGACGCCCTTTATGACAGGCAAGAAGCGCAGCGCCGGCGCGGTCTGGCACAGCAACCGGAAGGACGGAGAGGATCCGGCGCCCGAGCCTGTGCCCGCCAAGTCGAGGTCGAAGAAAGCCAAGGTCAGGAAGATCGCGGCGATGCCGAAGTTCGTCGAGCCGCAGCTCGCCAAGCTGGTCGAGCGCGCCCCGGCCGCGGCGGGATGGGCGCACGAGGTCAAGTTCGACGGCTATCGCCTGCAGCTTCGCGTCGAGGACGGCGAGGCCCATCTGCGTACGCGCAAGGGGCTCGACTGGACCGAGAAGTTCGCGGCCATCGCCCGCCAGGCGGCGAAGTTGCCGGACTGCATCCTGGACGGCGAGGCGGTGGCGCTCGACGCGCATGGCGCACCGGACTTCGCCGCGCTGCAGGCCGCCTTGTCGGAAGGCCAGTCGGAGAAGCTGATCTTCTTCGCCTTCGATCTCCTGTTCCTGGAGGGTGAAGACCTGCGCCCGTTGCCGCTGTCGGACCGCAAGGCGCGCCTCAAGCAGGTACTCGAGGGGCTGCCCGACCCGAGCGCCGCCCTGCGCTATGTCGATCACTTCGAGACCGCGGGCGATGCCGTGCTGCAATCGGCCTGCCGCATGCACCTCGAAGGGATCGTGTCGAAGGAACTTGCTGCGCCCTACAAGTCGGGGCGCGGCGGCAGCTGGACCAAGGCCAAGTGCCGGGCGGGGCATGAGGTTATCATCGGGGGCTGGACCAGCGAAGGGCGTCGCCTGCGCTCCTTGCTTGCCGGCGTCCATCGCGGCGACGGCAAGAGCCGCAAGCTCGTCTATGTCGGCCGCGTCGGCACCGGCTTCGGGGAATCCGTGATGCGCGCTCTCGTCCCGAAGCTGCGGGAGGTCGAGAGCAAGACCAGTCCCTTCGCCGCCGGAGCGAGCCCGCCCAAGGAAGCGAACATGCATTGGGCCCGTCCCGATCTGGTGGCCGAGATCGAGTTCGCCGGCTGGACCGGGGCCGGCAATGTACGACAGGCTGCGTTCAAGGGACTGCGCGGCGACAAGCCAGCCGAGGAGGTCGAGGCGGAAGTCGCGGCGAACCCCGAGAAGGTCGAGATGGCGAAGCCGACGCCCCGCAAGACGTCCAAGCTCAAACGTACGGCGGCGACCGATTCGTCGGGCAAGGCGATGGTGATGGGCGTATCGATCTCCCATCCCGACAAGCCGCTGTGGCCCGACGAGAAGCCGCCTGTCACCAAGATCGAGCTCGCGCGCTACTACGAGGCGGTCGGCGACTGGATGATCGATCACATCGCGGGACGCCCCTGCTCGATCGTGCGCACGCCCGACGGGATCGACGGCAAGCAGCACTTCTTCCAGCGTCACGCGATGGCGGGCTCGTCGCACCTTCTTTCAGAAGTGAAGGTCGACGGCGACAAGAAGCCTTATCTCCAGATCGATCGCGTGGAAGGACTTGCGGCCGTGGCGCAGATGGGCGCGACCGAGCTGCATCCGTGGAACTGCCAGCCCGGAAATCCCGACCTGCCCGGCCGGCTGGTCTTCGATCTCGACCCGGCGCCGGACGTGGGCTTCGAAGCCGTGATCGCCGGCGCGCGCGACATCGCCGCGCGTCTGCGGAAACTGGGCCTCGTGCCTTTCTGCAAGACGACGGGCGGCAAGGGCCTTCATGTCGTCGTGCCCCTGACGGACGACAAGAAGAGTCCCGATTGGGACACGGCCAAGACCTTCACCCGGGAAATCTGCCGCCGTTTGGCGGACGCGGAGCCCGACCGCTACGTGATCAACATGGCGAAGAAGGAACGGACCGGCCGCATCTTCCTCGACTATCTGCGCAACGATCGCACGGCCACCGCTGTCGCGCCGCTGTCGTCGCGCGCCCGTCCCGGCGCCACCGTGTCGATGCCGATCGAATGGACGCAGGTCAAGAAGGGCCTCGATCCGACGAAGTACACGGTGCGCACCGCGCCGGCGCTGCTGAAGCGCAACAAGCCGTGGAAGGACTACGCGAAGTCCGCGCGTCCGCTGCGGGCCGCAATCGAGAAGCTCGTGAAGTCGGAGTAAAGTAATGGCCAAGAAGAAAGCGATGCGACCGACCTGGGAGGGCCATCTAAGACTCTCGCTGGTGACCTGCCCCGTCGCGCTCTACACCGCGACCGAGCGTAGTGCGGACATTCATTTCAACATGATCAATCCCAAGACCAACAACCGCATCCGCATGCAGTCGGTCGATGCCGGCACGGGCGAGCCGGTGGACCGCGCCGATCTCGTGAGAGGATTCGCCGTATCCAAGAACAAGTACGTGCTGTTCGAGAAGGAAGAGCTGGACTCGGTGAGGCTCGAATCGACGCGCATCCTCGACATCGAGGAATTCGTCGATGCCGCCGACATCGATCGCATCTACTGGGACGAGCCCTATTATCTCGCCCCCTCCGGCAGGACCGGCATCGAGGCCTTCTCGGTGATCCGGGCCGCGATGGACAAGCGGAAGAAGGTCGCGCTGGGGCGCGTCGTGATGCACCAGCGCGAACGCATCTGCGCGCTCGAGCCCCGGGACGGAGGGATCCTGCTCACCACGTTGCGGACCCACGACGAGGTTCGCGGCACGTCGGACGTGTTCGACCGCAGCCTGCCGAAGCCGGACGCCCGCATGCTGCAGATCGCCGAGAAGATCATCGAACAGCAGGATGCCAGGTTCGACCCCAGCCGCTTCACGGATCGCTACGAGGATGCGTTGCGCGAGCTGATCGCGAAGAAGAAGAAGGGTCAGCCTGTGGTCTCGGAGGCGCCCGAACAGGAAGAAGAGAAGGTCGTCGATCTCATGGAGGCCCTGAAGAAGAGCCTCAAGGGCGGGAGCGGGCCGTCGCGCGAAAAGGCCGACCGCTTCCTCGAGGCGCATGGCCGCAAGGCCAAGCCCAAGGCGAAAAAAGCGCGGCGCAAGACGACCTCCCGCAAGCGGGCGGCGTAACGCTCACCGCTCCCACGCCACCGGTTGGGGGATACCGTCCACGGTGAGGTGGCGGAAGGTGACGCCATAGGCGGCCTCGATCACGCCGGCCGCCAGGGCAACCGACGGCGGGCCGTCGGCGGCGACCTTGTGATCTGCCAACACGACGATGCGGTCAGCAAAGCGGGCGGCCAGGCCCAGGTCGTGGAGCACGACGATCACGCAGGCATTGCGTGCCGCCTCGGCGCGCAGGATCGTCATGGTCTCCAGGGCATAGGCCGGGTCGAGGCTGGCGACCGGTTCGTCGGCCAGGAAGACCGCGGCTTCGGTTGCGAGCGCCCGGGCCATCATCACGCGGGCTCGCTCGCCCTGCGAGAGCGTGTCGACGGGCCGCTCCGAGAGCCGCATGCCGTCCACCCGTTCGAGCGCGTGCCGTACCGCCTGAACATCCTGCGCTGTCAGGGGCCGGCTGAGATCGGCGCCATGCGGCAACCGGCCGAGGGCCACCAGGTCGCGCGCGCGCAACGGCCAGTAGGCGGATGCTGCTTGCGGAAGGTAGGCGATGCTCCAGGCCCGAATGGCGGCGCCGAGCGAGGCCAAGGGCTGACCGCGCAGCTCGACTTCCCCGGCCGACGGCGTATCGAGGCCCGCGAGATGGCGCAGCAGGGTCGTCTTGCCCGCGCCGTTGGGACCGACGATGGCGGTGACCTGGCCCGCTTCGAAAGCGAGATCGATGCCGTCCAGCACCACGGCATGGTCGCGGCGGCTCACGAGACCGCGCACGGAGATGGCACTGCCGGTCCTGGTCATGTGGCGAGCCAGGCGGCATGGGCCTTGCGCACCGCCCGCACCAGGAAGGGCGCGCCGACCAGCGAGGTGAAGACGCCGAGCTGGAGTTCGGAGGCGGTCGGCAGCAGACGCACCGCGATGTCGGCGCCCAGCACGAGCGCGGCGCCGACCAGCATCGACGGAACGAGCGTTGCCCCCGGGCGGAAGCCGACGCGGGCGCGGATCAGATGAGGGGCAATCAGGCCGACGAAGCCGATGACGCCCGCCACCGAGGTGGCCGCTCCCACCATCAGGCCGACGCCGAGCGTCAGGCGAAGACCGAGCGACTTCGTATCCGCGCCGAGGCTGCGGGCCGTGTCCTCGCCCAGCGACAGGGCATCGAGCCAGCGTCCGACGCCCAGAACGATGACCGCGCCGACGATCATGAACGGGGCGGCGATGGCGAGATAGCGCAGATCGCGGTCGACGATCGAGCCGGCCAGCCACAGCGAGATCTCCTGATAGGCAAAGGGGTTGGGCGACAGCGCCAGCACCAGCGAGATCAGCGCCGCGGCGATGGCGTTGATCGCCACGCCCATCAGCAGCAGCGAGACGGTCCCCGTGCCGGAACGCACGGCGCCCATCAGGAGAGCGACGGCAATCGCGGCGCCGGCGATGCCGGCCAGCGGCAGCGCCAGCGCGAAGGCGGCGGCAAGACCGCTGTAGAAGGCGCAGACTGCGGCGAAGCCGGCACAGGCCGACACGCCGATCACCCCGGGTTCTGCCAGCGGATTGCGCAGCCAGCCTTGCAGCACCGCACCGCTGAGGCCCAGCACGCCGCCGATCAGCAGGCCCAGGGTCGCGCGCGGCAGGCGCAGTTCCCAGACGATGGCCCAGCCGACCTCGTTGCCCAGACGCCACGGCCACCAGGCCGGACCGACCGCCAGCGACAGCAGGAAAAGCCCGGCCACCAGCAGGACCAGCCAGCGATTCATCGCCGCGCCTCCGCCAGGAGTCGCATCACCTCGAAATTGTCCGGCCCGGCGCAGATCGAATACCGGGTCGGTACCGACGCGAGCTTCGCCGTGCCCGCCAGGGCGAGCAACGCGTGATGGCCGACGAACTCGGTGGCCCGCGCCGGGCTTTCATTGGCGCTGCCGTCGAGCACCAGGAGGTTGGGCTGACCCGCAAGGACCGCTTCCAGCGACACGCGGCCGAAGGAGCCGATGCCGAGATCGGCGGCGAGATTGCGGTAGCCGGAGAGTCGCAGAAGCTCGTCCATCAGGCTGCCCTTGCCCGAAGTCCCGCGGTTGGCCTCGAGATAGATCGCCGTGCCGAGCGGCGCGCCCGTCCACGTAAGTCGACGTTGCTTCTCGCGCATGTCGGCAATCAGGCGCCGACCGATCTCCTCGCGGCCGAGCGCCGCCGCCATCCGGTCGATGACGGTCTCGGCCTCCTCGATCGACGTCGCCCACGGCAGTTCGAGCAGGCGCACGCCGGCGCCGCGCAGCAGGCGCTTGAGCGGGGCGTGGCTGTCCGCGCCGAGGATCACGAGATCGGGCTGCAGCACGAGGATCGTTTCGACGGAGTCGCGAACCGGCGCCAGGGTGGCGGCGCGGTCGGCCAGGACGGAGAGGTTGGGATCCTGTGAAAGATAGCTCACGCCCACGAGTTGGCCGGGTGCGGCCAGCCGGAGCGCCATCTGATCGAGGCAGAGATTGAGCGTCACCACGCGCTGCGGTGTCTGGGCCATCGCGGGGACGGCCAAAAAGAGCAGCACGAAGCCTGCGAAGCTGCGAAGGAACGCCATCGTCAAAGCTCGATGACAACCTCATCCTGAGGAGCCGCGCGTAGCGCGGCGTCTCGAAGGATGGGCAACGGACGGGTTGCGCGCGCCCATCCTTCGAGACGCGCTCCTCCGGAGCGCTCCTCAGGATGAGGTCTGTGTTGGGGTGTCGTCAGTCCAATTTGCATGATCTCCCCGCCCTAGGCCGCGCCAGTGATGCGCCAGTTGGTGAGGCGGCGCGTGGCGGGTGTCCAGTCGATCAGCACGATCCCTGGCTCGGGCGAGGCGTGCGAGAAGGCGATCGCGCCCTCGACGGCGGCGACCGATCGGGCCGCATCGAAATCGAGGACATCCTTGCCGGTGCGATTGCAGACGAGAACAGGCCGGCCGGTTGTGGCGGAAGCGCGCTCCCATTCACCGTTCGGCCCGTGAAGGCCCGGGGCCCAGGCGGCGGAGGACAGGAGCAGGTCGACGCCCTGGACCGCGGTTTCATCGACGAGACGCGGCGAATACATGTCGGCGCAGACGAAGAAGCCGACCCGGCCGATGCCCTCTATGGCGAACACCGAGGCACGGTCGCCCGGCGTCGACCAAGATTCGGATCCCACCCGCAAGGCGTTCACCTTGCGGTGCCGGCCCACCACCGATCCGTCTGGCGCGAACAGGACCATGCTGTTGAACAGCTTTCCATCCTCGGCGGCTTCCGGTGTGCCGAGCACCAGGGACGCATTGGTTTCCCGCGCGAGCGCGCCGGCCCAGGCGAACAGGGCGGGTTGCCCCGCTGCGATCCAGTCGGTGCCGATGAGATCGCGGAAGCCATAGCCGCTCACGGCGAGTTCCGGCGTCACGATCAGTCGCGCGCCGTGTGCCGCGGCCCGGCGCACGGCCTGCTCGAGGGCGTTCCTGTTCGCCTCGGGCGCCCCGGGACGGGGAGCGAGATGAAGCAAGGCAATGGGGGTCGTCGAGGCGGCGGTCGTTTGGGTCACGGTAGCGAAAGCTACGCCACCAGCGAAGACTTGCAGCAAGTTTCGCCGATGGCGCCGCCGGATCGTCACCTCAGAACTTGGCCTTCACGCCGAAGAAGGCCTGGAAGTACGGGGCCTGATAACCTTCCGGTTCCTCGTACACCCGGTCCAGGACGTTTTCGGCACGGGCGAAGAGCTGGACCGACGGGATCACGTCGTACTGCGCCGTGATGCGAACCAGCGTGTAGGGCGCCGGGGTCATGAACGCGCCGGTCGTGGCATTGATATCGGTTCGGCTGTTGACCTGCAGAACGCCGACGCCGAACAGGGTGTTCTCCCACGGCCGCACCTCGGCGCGGATGTTGAAGGTGTCGCCCGGCCGGCGCACCAGCGGCTGGTTGGCGTCGACGTTGCGCGCGATCAGGTGTGTGTAGTCGAAATAGAGATCGAACCACTTCAGCGGGCTGATCTGGAGGGTCACCTCGAAGCCTTCGGTCTGGGCGTTGGCGACGTTCTGCATCAGGGCGAAGGTCGGCGGCGCGCACTGGATCAGGTTCGAATAGGTATTGAAGAAGTAGGTGATGCCGGCCTTCACCTTGCGGTCGAAGATCCCCTGCTCCACGCCAACCTCGTAGCCGCGGCTGTACTCGGGCTGGAGATTGGGATTGCCGCCGCAGAACGGCCCGGGACCGAACATCTCGATCAGCGCGGGTGCCTTGAAGGCCGTGCCGTAGGACGCCTTGATCTTGGTGTCCGTCGGTGCCCAGAGATAGGACGCGCCGGCGCGCCAGGTACCGACCGTGCCGAACATGTCGTTCATGTCGATGCGGCCGCCGACGTTGAGGTTGAAGCCGTCGAACGGATTGAGACGAAGCTGGCCGTAGATACCGGTCTGCGCCATCGTCCCCCACGCCTGCGTATAGGGCGTGAACGGACCGATCGTATTCGTGTAGGCCCACTGCCGGTCGTAATCGATGCCGCCGATGACCTCGACCTGATCGATGATCTTCACGAGGTTCTTGAAATCGGCCTGGAGGCGACGACCGTTGAACCAGCTGTCGGTATTGAACGGAAACGGGTTCTGCGGGCTCGCATAGTCGAGATCGTGCCGCGAGATCGTACTGTAATTGACCCCGATGACCGGCTTCCAGCGTCCGTCGAAATACGAGCCTTCGAGCTCGCCGCGCGTGTAGAACTGCGAGGTGTAGCCGTTGGCATTCGGATCTTCCTGACCGACCTGGTCGTAGTTGACCTTGCTGTCGATGTAGCGGCCGTACCAGTTGAACTGCGTGTTGTCGTTGATCTCGAAGCCCAGTCGCGCCGCGAGCGTGATGTTGCGATAGGGATCGATGTCGACGAAGCCGCCGTTCGGCGTGAAGCGGGCCGGCACCGGCGTATCGTTGGGGCTGAACGTGCCGGCGGCCGTCAGGTTGTAATTGAAGCGTCCGACACTACCGCGCACGTAGGCGCCGCTGTTGCTCTGCAGTCGCGTGCCCAGTTCGGTGAAGGCCGCGCCGTTCATCGGCCCCTTGCCGGCCTTGGTGACCATGTTGATGACGCCGCCCATCGCCTGGCTGCCGTACATCGTGCTCATGGGGCCGCGCACGACCTCGATGCGGTCGAGGTTCTCGGTGAGGAAGTTGCCGAAGTCGACCGCGCCGTTGCCGCTCGATGGATCGCTGACATTGACGCCGTCGATCAGCACCAGCACGTGATTGGCGTTCGAGCCGCGCACGAAGACTGAGGTCAATGTGCCCACGCCGCCGGACTGTTGCACCGAGACGCCGGGAACGGTCTTGAGCACTTCGGCGGCCGTGCGGAGCTGCCTTCGCTGCATCTCTTCCTGCATGACCACGGTGTAGCTGGCGGTGACCTTGCTCGGGTCGGTCGGGAAGCGATCGGCTGTCACGACCGTGGTGGGCATCATCGCGTCCGGTTCGGTCTGGGCCTGCGCCGTCAGAGGCGAGGCGAGAGGCGCCAGGAACGGAAGGACGAATAGAATTCGACGGATCGGCGTCATAGACGGATCTCCCAAGACAGAACACGCACAAGGCGCGTCACCGCTCGGTTGACCGTCCCGTTGGATTGTCCCGTCCATCGGAAGAGCGACGCTATCGCCGGCAGGTCTTCTGGCTCGCGGGTCACGGCTCCTGCCCGTCTTCCCAGACTTTCGTCCAGTGACTCTGGGGCAGTCGCTCGCCGCTTACAGCTGCGGGTACAGCTGCCGATTAGCCCCCGAAGGAGCAGCACGGCATTCCCTGTTAGCCTCCGGTTAAGGAGGACCGTCGATGCCTCGCTGTTAGGCAACGCAGCCGCGGCCGTCAAGAATTTGGCGATCCTGAGGCGTGCGACACGCGGGCCCTGTGGCAGGGGCGCTACAGCGGAGTGGACTCGACCGCTGCGGGCTGGAAGCGTAAATGGCGCGGCATGCGGGCCTCTTTATATGATGTCATCGTGGTGGGTGGCGGCCATGCCGGCTGTGAAGCGGCCGCGGCGTCGGCGCGTCTCGGCGCACGGACCCTGCTTCTCACCCACCGGATCGAGACAATTGGCGAGATGTCCTGCAATCCCGCGATCGGCGGGCTCGGCAAGGGCCATCTCGTCCGCGAGATCGACGCGCTCGACGGCATCATGGGCCGGGCGATCGATCGCGGCGGAATCCAGTTCCGCACACTGAACCTGTCCAAGGGGCCGGCCGTCCGAGGCCCGCGGGCTCAGGCCGACCGGAAGCTCTACCGGAGGGCGATCCAGGAACTGCTCGCCGAACAGGCGAGCCTCGAAATCCGGGCCGACGCGGTTGCAGACATTCTCATCGATGCAACGGGCAGGTGTGCGGGAGTCGTCACCGAGTCGGGCGCCGAGATTGGCGCCGGGCGGGTGATCCTGACGACCGGGACCTTCCTTCGCGGCCTCATCCATATGGGCGAGACCCAGATTCCGGCAGGCCGCGCGCGCGGCCAGGGAGTCGAGGAGCCCTCGACGGCGCTGGCGCTCACCTTGCACCGGCTGGGCTTCAAGCTGGGACGCCTCAAGACGGGAACCCCGGCGCGCCTCGATGGCCGGACGATCGATTACGCCTCTCTGGAACGGCAGGACGGCGACGACCCGGCAAAGCCATTCTCCTACGTGACTGGTCGGATTACGACCCCTCAGGTCCCTTGCTACATCACGACGACCACGGCCGAGACGCACGAGATCATCCGCGCCAATCTCCACCGGGCACCCATGTATTCCGGGCAGATCGAAAGCGTGGGACCGCGTTACTGCCCGTCGATCGAGGACAAGGTCGTGCGGTTCGGGCATCGGGATCGCCACCAGATCTTCCTTGAGCCAGAGGGCCTGGACGACGACACCGTCTATCCCAATGGGATCTCGACCTCCCTGCCGCAGGACGTCCAGCTTGCGATGCTCCGGACCATACCGGGCCTGGAGCATGCCGAGATGTTCAGGCCGGGTTACGCGATCGAGTACGACCATATCGACCCGCGCGAACTGAAGTCGACTTTGGAAACGCGCCGTGTCCCGGGCCTCTTCATGGCCGGCCAGATCAACGGGACCACCGGATACGAAGAAGCGGCGGCCCAGGGGTTGATCGCTGGTTTGAATGCGGTGCTGGCAGACCCCTTCGTGGTTGATCGCGCGGATGGGTACCTTGGCGTCCTGATCGACGACCTCGTCTCCCTCGGGGTGACGGAACCCTATCGCATGTTCACCTCGCGGGCCGAGTACCGCCTTTGGCTTCGCGCCGACAACGCCGACCAGCGGCTGACGCCACGCGGACTGAAGATCGGCTGTGTCGGCGGCGAACGAGCGACGATGTTTCACGTGAAACATCAGGCCCTGGACGCGGCGAGGTCGCTCGCAGGCGGTTTGAAGATCAGCCCTTCGGCCTTGGCCAAGCGTGGGATCCCGATCAACCAGGATGGCGTTGCCCGCTCCGCCCTCGATCTCCTGGCCTACCCGGAACTCGACTGGAATCGTCTCGTTGCCGTATGGCCAGAACTTGGTGCCGTAGCGCCGGAGATCGTGGAACAGCTTACCATCGATTCCCGCTACGAGGGATACCTGTCGCGACAACGCGGCGATATCGCGGCCTACAGGCGGGACGAAGCCCTCACCCTGCCCCCAGATCTAGATTACGGCGCCATCGGAAGTCTCTCCACGGAGGTTCGCCAGAAGCTGGAGGCCAATCGTCCGGCGACCTTGGGACAGGCGGCGCGCATCTCCGGTGTGACTCCGGCGGCCTTGGTTGCCCTCCTGAAACATGTCCGTCGGCGGGCGGCCTAGCCGTGGATCCTCTTGCCGATGTTTCACGTGAAACACTCCGCCGCCTGGAAATCCTGGTCGAAACCCTGACCCGGTGGCAGAAGGCCATCAACCTGGTCGGACGCAATACCTTGGAGGGGGCGTGGAAGCGCCACGTCGTGGATTCCGCCCAAGTGGTTTCCCTGATCCCGGCGCATGCGACGTCGCTCGCCGATCTGGGCAGCGGTGGCGGATTTCCCGGCCTCGTCATCGCGGCCATGCGTCCGGACCTCCCGGTCACATTGATCGAATCGGATGCCCGGAAGGCGGCTTTCCTCGGGGAAGCAGGCCGGAAAATGGGACTGGAGAGGCCGCCCACGCTGGTGGTGAAGCGGATCGAGATGGCGCCGCCAGCCGGCGCCGACGTGATCACCGCAAGGGCCCTTGCGCCGCTGGATCAGTTGCTCGCATGGTCGGATCGACATAGGACAGAGAACGCCACCTGCCTCTTCCACAAAGGCAAGGGTTGGCAGGCCGAGGTGGACGAGGCGAAAAAGAAATGGGACTTTTCTCCCGATGCCATTGCAAGCGTGACCGATCGTGACGCCGTCATCCTCCGAATCGGCCCCTATAGCGGCGCCCCAGATCTTCGCGATCGCCAACCAGAAGGGCGGCGTCGGTAAGACGACGACGGCGATCAACCTTGCCACCGCCTTGGCGGCTGTGGGCGAGCGGGTCCTCCTGATCGATCTGGATCCCCAGGGAAACGCCTCCACCAGTCTAGGGGTGGGTCGAAATGAGCGCTCACCCGGATCATACGAGTATCTGCTCGGTTTGAGACCGATGGGTGAGTGTGTCCGACAGACCCGCATCCCCGGGCTCGAGGTCATGCCGGCTTCGGTCCAACTCGCGGGCGCCGAGATCGAGTTGATCGACATGGAGCGTCGGGAGAACCGGCTGGCGGATGCGCTGGCCGCGCCGGAGAGCGACGCCCGGCAGCGTTGGAACATCGTCCTTATCGACTGTCCCCCGTCCCTGGGTCTCGTCACGCTCAATGCGCTGGTGGCTGTGGATGCGGTCCTCGTTCCCCTGCAGGCCGAGTTCCTGGCCCTCGAAGGGATCGGCGCCCTGGGCAATACGATCGAGCGCGTGAAGAAGCGCCTGAACCCGAGGCTCCATATCTTCGGCGTCGTCCTGACCATGGTCGACCGCCGAATGACACTGAGCCAGCAGGTCGTGGCCGATGTCCGCGCCCACTACGGCGAGCAGGTCTTCGGGACGACGATCCCGCGCAACGTTCGCATCGCCGAGGCGCCGTCCCACGGCATGCCGGTGCTGATCTACGACAATGCCTGCGCCGGGTCGCAGGCCTATATTCTGCTGGCGAGCGAATTCATTCGCCGCCGGCGCCTCGCCGCAGAACAGGCAGCCGTACAATGACCCAAGCTCCCAAACCGCGCGGCCTCGGCCGTGGTCTTTCCGCCCTCCTCGGCGACGACGAAGTCGCCGCTGCGGTGACGCCTGCTGCCGCCGCTCCGTCGGCGCCATCGCAACCTGTAGTTGTACAGACGGGGGCGAGTCCGGCCGAATCCGCGCGCCCCGCGCCCAACAAGACGCCCCTCACCCTGCCTATCGGACAGCTCAAGCCTGGCAAAATGCAGCCACGCACCAGCTTCGAGGGCATCGAGATGCTGGTCGAGTCGGTCAAGGAATATGGTCTTCTTCAACCTATCCTTGTGCGCCCGCTACGCGACGCGGCCGATTCCTACGAAATCATCGCCGGCGAGCGCCGCTGGCGGGCCGCCCAGAAGGCCCAGCTCCACGATGTTCCCGTCGTCATCCGCAGCATCGACGACAGGGATGCTCTCCAGATCGGCCTGGTCGAGAACCTGCAGCGCTCCGACCTCACCGCGATCGACGAGGCCCAGGGTTACAAGCGCCTAATCGACGATTACAGCCACACGCAGGAAGACATCGCGCGCATGATGGGCCGCAGCCGGCCGCATGTCGCCAACACGCTGCGGCTTCTCGACCTGCCGCCGGCGGTTCAGGAGATGGTGCGCGACGGCGACCTTTCCGCCGGCCAGGCGCGTACACTGATCGGTGTACCTGATCCGCTGGCGATGGCGCAGCGGGCGGTCGCCGAGAAGCTGACGGTCCGTGACCTCGAGCGCCTCACGAGCGAGACGAAGAAGACCGCCAAAGGGGGCGGCTCAACGTCCAAGCCTGGTGCGCGCGCCGCGGACTCGAAGAGTGCCGACACGCGCGCGCTCGAGAAGCGCATCGAAGAAGCGCTCGGCCTGAAGGCAGATCTCAGCCTTCGCGGGTTGGGAGAACAGAGTCTGCTCACGCTGGAGATCCGCGACTTCGATCAGCTCGACACGGTGGTCGACAAGCTCACGCGGCGCTGAGGAACGTCAGTTCGCCGCCATGGCGCGGTTGCCGTCCGCCACGGCGGCGCGGCCCTTGTCGGCTGACACCTCGCTTGCCACGCAGCGCGGATTGAGCGGAAGCCCCGGCCACACATCCACTTCGAGAAAGCGGATCTCGCCGGGCGCCAGGTCGACGGTGGCTGCCTCTGCCGGGGTCTGCGTCAGCGGCGCGTAACTCGGCACGCTGCAGGTGATGACGTGGCGTCCCGGCACGACGTCGGCGCGGATCCAGGTTCTATTTGCCAACGAGCCGATCGACTGCTGATTGTCCGCGAGCGAGAAGACGGCCTCAGACCCGAGCACCGACGTTCGGTAGAGATACAAGGCAGACTGACCGGGCAGCGGCGGATCGAACCGCTTGCCGTCCGCATCGGCAGCCGACCCTGCCAGGGGAACGGCGGCACAGGCACCCAAGAGGAACGACGCCGCCAGTAGGCAACCCAAAGCGTGCACGTTCTTCTCCACAGCTGTGTAAAGGTCACGTCGCAACGCAACGAGCGCGTCGCCGTTCCGCAGACCGTCGGTGCGATCGCCGCCTTCGGGAACCTCGCGCCCGATCGAACGTTGCTGCGCCATGGCTAGTGAAACGCTGCACGAAGACCCGGCCAAGCTTGGGCCGGAGGTCATTGATCGCCATCGCGCGATCGTTTCCCTGATGGAAGAACTCGAGGCCGTCGACTGGTATGACCAGCGCGCCAAGGCGACGTCGAACGCGGAGTTGCGAACCATCCTCGAACACAACCGTGACGAGGAAAAGGAGCACGCCGCGATGGCCCTTGAATGGCTACGGCGCAACGACCCCAAGATGGACGAGCATCTCCGGACCTTCCTCTTCAAGAAAGGTCCGATCAAGGAGATCGAGGCCGACATGAAGGGCGGCGGTGCCGGGAGTGGCGACGAAGCCGGCAATGCTTCCGATGGCAGCCTGGGAATTGGCAGCCTGCGCCGGACGTCAGATCAGGTGAGAAAATGAAGAACCATCTCTTTCGTGATCGCGCGCCCATTACCGAAGCCGGCTGGGAAGAGATCGAGAAGGAAGCGAAGCGGACGCTGCGCACGCTGCTCGCCGCTCGTCGCGTCGTCGATTTCCGCGGACCTCTCGGTTGGGGAGCGTCCGACGTCGAGCTGGGGCGCGCCGATCCGATCGCCTCGCCACCGGGCGGACACAACGTGCGCGCGCTGTTGCGGCGCATCCAGCCCCTCGTCGAGCTGCGGATACCCTTCGAGGTGTCGCGCGCGGAACTGGACGCGATCGATCGCGGCGCGCGCGATCCCGATCTCGATTCGGTGACGGCGGCGGCGCGCGAGATCGCGGTCGCGGAAGATCGCGCGATCTTTCATGGATACGAGGCGGCGCAGATCACCGGCATCTGCGAAGCGCAGAAGGGTCACGCGGTGGCGATGGGCACCAGCCACGCCGACTACCCCGACGCCGTGGCGGCAGCCCTGAAGAAGCTTCGCGACGAAGGCGTCGAAGGTCCCTTCGCCGTCGTGCTGAGCGAGCAACTCTTCAAGGACCTGCAGTCGCGGACAGACGGAGGCTATCCGATCCTCAGCCACGTTCAGCGGCTGATCGATGGCGAGGTGTATGCCGCGCCCGGCTTGGATGGAGGTCTCGTCATCTCCCTGCGCGGGGGCGACTTCGAGTTGACGGTCGGACAGGACTTCTCGATCGGATACCTGGAGCACGATACCGAACGCGTGCGCCTCTATATCGAGGAGAGCTTTACCTTCCTCGTGCTGTCGCCGCAGGCCGCGATTCCGCTGACGCCGACCGGCAAGTAGAAGCCTAACGCCGGGCCTTTGCCGATCGCGCCGCTTGGCTGAGGCGGAGGCAAAGGCGGCGGGCAATGGCTTCATGCGGAAGGCCTGTCCGCTTGCAGTCGATCTCGGCCTCGAGGATCGTGGAGACAGCCGCGTTCAGTCGCGGCAGCGGCCAGGTCCGCAAATGCCTCTCGAAACGCTGGCGTACGGGACCGCCTCGGGGCAGTCCCCGCGCCTTGAACAGGGCGCCTTCGAGGTTCGACCCCTTGGCGATGTGTCCCGAGACGAGATGAAGCTGGTCGGCGTGGCGCTGGAGTGAGCGCACGAGCTGCACCGGATTTCCGCCTTCGGCGAAAACACGGTCGAGAGCCCGGTCGAGGGCCACAACCTCGCCATCGAATGTCGCCGCGATCACGTCGTCGATGCCGATGGACGCGGTGTCGCCGAGAACGGCCATTGCATCCTCCAGCGTGATGCTCTTGCCGGCATCGGATCCCTTGTAGAGCAGCAGCTTGTCGATCTCGCCGCGGGTCTGGCCGCGATCGCCGCCCAGCCGCTGCACGATCCATTCGAGGGCCTCGGGATCGACGCTCAGCCCTTGGGTGCGGGCGGCGCTTTCGACCAGCCCTTCGAGCGCGGCCTCATTGTCCATGTAACAGGGCAAGGCGGCCAGGCTGGCCTCGGTTTCGGCGAGGGTCCGCAGGTTGGAGCGCGGCGTCAGGTTGCCGGCTTCGACGATGATCAGCGCATCGCCCGCAACGGCCTCGACCAGGTTCTCCAGCGCGGCAACGGACTCCTCGCCGGCGGGCCGGACGCGGATCACACGCCGGCCCCCCATCATCGAGAGAGCGCCGAACTCGTCGGCCAGCCGTGCCGGGTCCTGCTTCAGCACGTCGCCCGCGATGTCGACCACGCGGAACGGATCCTTGAGATCCTCGCAGATCGACTTGGCGAGCGCGACGGCGCGCTCGGCGACCAGGCCGTCGTCGTTGCCGTAGATCACCACGCCCCGGACCTTGGGATCCGGCTTCTTCAGGAAGGACTCGACCTGTCGTGCTTCGATCTTCACGGCCCGTCTATAGCATGGGCCAGGCTGCGGGAGACGTCAGCTCTTGTCGGTCGACGGTTCGCTTTCGCCCGCCGCGGGCTCTCCACCCTCTTCCAGCCTGGCGCGCTCGCGGGCGGCGCGCTTGGCTTCGGCCTTCTCGGCGACCTTGATGGCCTTGAGGCGTTCGCGCTCGCGACGCTCGAAATCGTAGTTCGGCTTGCGTGCCATGTTTCTGGCCCTTCCTGGCTCTGAAGCCCTAGACTACGACGTTTACGATCCGGTTCGGCACGACGATCACCCGTTTCGGGGTCTTACCGTCGAGGCCGCGCACGAGCTCAGGCAGCGCCAGCGCCGCGGCTTCCGCCGCGTCCTTCGACGTGTCCTTGGCGAGTGAAATGGTGCCGCGCAGCTTGCCGTTCAACTGCACGGCCACGGTGACGGTGTCGTCGACCAGCAGTTCAGCCTCGGCCGTCGGCCACGGTGCATCGGCAACCAGGCCGGTGTGACCCAGCGCGTGCCACAGTTCCTCGGCGAGATGAGGCGTCATGGGACCGATCAGGCGCACGAAGATCTCGAGCGCCTCGCGCAGCGCCCACCGGGTGCTCTCGTCCTTCGCCTCGACCGAATCGATCGTGTTGGCGAATTCGTAGAGTCGCGCCACGGCCTTGTTGAAGTGGAAGGCCTCGATGTCGGCGGAGATGCCCGCGATCGCCTTGTGCGCGGCGCGGCGCAGGGCGACGGCCTCGTCCGCGAATGTCGTGGGCCTCGGCGTGCCGACCGCCGGCAGGGCCTCGATCGCCGAAGAGGCGATCCGGAAGAGGCGCTGCTGGAAGCGCCAGGCACCGGTGACGCCGGCCTCGGTCCATTCGAGGTCGCGTTCAGGCGGACTGTCGGACAGCATGAACCAACGGGCCGTGTCGGCGCCGTAGTCGCGGATGATTTCGTCCGGGTCGACGACGTTCTTCTTCGACTTGGACATCTTCTCCGAACGCCCGATTTCGACCGGGGTCTTGTCGGAGGTGCGCACGGCCTTGCCGCCATCGCGCTCGATCTCCTCGGGCGTCAGCCAGGTGCCGTCGCTTGCGCGATAGGTCTCGTGGCAGACCATGCCCTGGGTGAAGAGCCCGTCGAACGGCTCGTCGCGGTCGGTCATCTGGACCTCGCGCATGGCGCGCGTCCAGAACCGCGAGTAGAGCAGATGCAGGATCGCATGCTCGACACCGCCGATATATTGATCGACCGGCATCCAGTACTGGTTCTCGTCGCGATCGAACGGCGCCGTCTCGAGGTGCGGCGAGGTGAACCGGTCGAAGTACCAGCTCGAATCGATGAAGGTGTCGAACGTGTCGGTCTCACGACGCGCGGGCTTGCCGCAGGTCGGGCACGGCACGTGTTTCCACGTCGGATGGCGGTCCAGCGGATTGCCCGGACGGTCGAAAGTCACGTCTTCGGGCAGCTGTACCGGCAGGTCCTTGTCGGGCACCGGCACCACGCCGCAGCTCTCGCAATGGATGGCCGGGATCGGGCAGCCCCAGTAACGCTGACGCGAGACCAGCCAGTCCCGCAGGCGATACTGAGTCGTCCCCTTGCCGACGCCCATCTCCTCGAGGCGTGCGATCACCCGCACCTTCGCCTCCTCGACGCCGAGCCCGTCGAGGAACTCTGAATTCACGATGAGGCCGTCCTCGACGAACGGCGCAGCCGCGATATCGAGCGTCTTGCCGTCCGCCGGCGCCACGACCTGCAGGATCGGCAGGCCGTACTTGGTCGCGAACTCGTGGTCGCGCTCGTCATGGCCCGGGCAGCCGAAGATCGCGCCCGTGCCGTACTCCATGAGCACGAAGTTGGCGGCATAGACGGGCACGGTCTTGCCCGGCACCAGCGGATGCTTGGCCAGCAGCGGCAGCTTGTAGCCTTGCTTCTCCGCGGTCTCGACCTCGGCCGCCGCCGTGCCGGTCTTGCGGCACTCGGCAATGAAGTGCTGCAGTCCGGGATCCGACGGTGCTAGTCCGGCGACCAGCGGATGCTCGGCCGACAGCGCCATGAACGAGGCGCCGAACAGCGTGTCGGGACGGGTCGTGAAGATCTCGAGCTTGCCGTGATCGGCGCCCGAGGCGTCAGTCAGTTCCCAGAAGACGCGCGCGCCGCGGCTCTTGCCGATCCAGTTCGCCTGCATCAGGCGCACCTTCTCGGGCCAGCGGTCGAGCGTGTCGAGGCGGCTCAGCAGCTCATCGGCGAAATGCGTGATCTTGAGGTTCCACTGGGTGAGCTTGCGGCGCTCGACGGGCGCGCCGGTGCGCCAGCCCTTGCCCTCGATCACCTGCTCGTTGGCCAGCACCGTGTTGTCGACGGGATCCCAGTTGACCCAGGCCTCCTTGCGGTAGGCGAGGCCCGCCTTCCAGAAGTCGAGGAACATCTTCTGCTGGTGGCGGTAATAGCTCGGGTCGCAGGTCGCCAGCTCGCGGCTCCAGTCGAGGGACAGGCCCATCGACTTCAGCTGCTTCTTCATCGAGGCGATGTTCTCGTAGGTCCACTTCTTGGGGTGGACCTTCTTCTCCATGGCCGCGTTCTCGGCCGGCAACCCGAACGCATCCCAGCCCATGGGATGCAGGACGTTGAAGCCCTTGGCGCGCTTGTAGCGGGCGATCACGTCGCCCTGCGTATAGTTGCGCACGTGGCCCATGTGGATGCGCCCCGACGGGTAGGGGAACATTTCGAGCACGTAGTATTTCGGGCGCGTCTTATCCATCGCGGCCCTGAAGGTCTGGCGCTCTTCCCAGACCTTCTGCCACTTGCTCTCGGTTTCGGTGAAATTGTAGCGCGCGGTGGGCGCTGCAGGCGTGGACGACACGGAGATATTCCCGAAAAAGGGTGTTCCGAAAAAGACGGAGGCCGCAGCGGATGCCCGCTGCGGCCTCTCACGTCAAGCTCTTGACCGAGAGGAGCGCTGCCGTCTCAGGAGCCGCCGGCAATGCGAAGCTGCCGGGCGCGCGTCAGGATGGCGTTCTCGATGTCGATGTTGGTCCGCGGATCGACCTGGGCGTCGACCCAGTTGCCGCCCCGGGGGCTGGTCTGCTGCTTGAAGACCGAGACACGCACTCCGTCGGCGCGCAATTCGCGGTCGAGGATGGTGACCTGGACCTTCATGCGCTCGTTGGGCGTCTCCGCCGGCGTATACCAGTCGGTGATGATGACGCCGCCGAACGGATCGGCCGAGACCAGCGGGATGAAGTTGATGGTGTCGAGCGACGCGCGCCACAGATAGGCATTCACCGCCACGCCCGTGCCGGTGTCGTCTTTCTTCTCCGCCTTGGACCCCAGGAGACCTCCGGGGCCGAACAGGGTGCCCTGCTCCTGGGTGCGACCGCCCAGACCTGACCGAACGTCGTTTCTGCTGCGGTCGCCCGACGGACCGGTGTTCCGCTCTAGCTTATTGGATTCATCGGCACAGCCGGCGGCCCCGAAGGCGAGGACGGCAACTGCGGCGATGCTCACGAACTTGGACAGTCCCGACATAGAATGGCGCCTTGATCTTCCCATGGGCCGCAATTCTGCGGCGGAGACAGTGGCCGGGACCATAGGCTCAACGATACCTGAACTGCAAGCGGCGGGGCGATATGACACAATGAGGTGTTATCAAAAACTCATTGCGCCACGGAGCGAGTTGCAATACGGGACTTGTTATTCCTGAGGCATTGCCGGGGCCGTCTGGTATCCCAAAATGTGACAAAGACGCCACAGGTGCGGGCAGAATGAAGCCGTGGGGCGACCATTTCTTGACCCTCGTTTTGGCGAAGTGTTTTATAGGCTTGCCGCATTGGTGGATTCGGTGGGCCTCGTGTTCAGGCTTCCAGTTCCCGCCGGTCGGACAGGCCTTTTTGGTACGTACCAGTCTCTGATCAATGAGAGAGGGAGAATGATGAAGAAGCTTCTACTTGGCTCGACCGCCTTGGTCGTCGGCGGGTTGATGGCCGCCCCGGCCATGGCCGCCGATCCGATCAAGATCGGCGTGGGCGGTTACTATACCTTCTACGCGATCGCCGGCGGCATCCAGTCGACCTACGCCACGAACGGCACGTGGGCGCAGTACAAGGGTCTCAACTTCCAGCAGGAAGGTGAAATCCACTTCATCGGCCAGACCAAGCTGGACAACGGCACCTCGGTCGGCGTGCACGTCGAACTCGAAGGCTGGAACCAGAATGCTGGTGCGGCGGCGGGTGCGTGGATCGACGAAGCGTTCCTGTTCGCCTTCGGCGACTGGGGCCGCATCGAATTCGGCGCGCGCGACCCGGCGACCTACCGTATGTACTACGGCACGCCGTCGGCCCTGATCGGCTTCGGCGCCGTTCAGCACAACACGAACTTCGCCTGGGCCAACCAGAGCGTCATCTCGACCAACAAGGCGTGGTTCCACGCCACGACGACGACCAACGCCGGTCAGTTCCAGGATGCGCAGGGCGTCAACTACTTCACCCCGCGCTTCCAGGGCCTGCAGATCGGTGTCGGCTATCGTCCGAAGGTCAACGTCAACCCGCAGGGCGGCGGCGCTGGCATCGGCGTCGGTCCGGGTGCGACCACGCAGGGTGTTTGCGGTTACACCAACGCGACGTCTTCGCCGAACTGCCTGACGAACGACAATTCGTATCAGGACGTGTTCGACGTCGGCGCCAACTACCTGAACAAGTTCGGCGACGTCACGGTCGCTCTGTACGGCGCGTTCCTGTACGGCAACTTCGTTCCGGGTAACAACCCGTGGAACTCCACCGGCATCAGCAACGGTCCGCCGGTGACTCAGGCCACGACGGCTGCCAACCTGGCGACGGGCGCCAATGCTGCCAGCTGGAAGCAGTGGGTCGTCGGCGCTCAGGTCGGCTACAAGGGCTTCACCCTCGGCGGTGCGCTCGGCTGGGACAACAACGGTCTCGGCGCCAACTACTACACGGGTCAGAGCAACGACACGCGCTTCTACACTGCTGGTCTGATGTATGAGACCGGCCCGTGGCAGATGTCGTTCGGCTGGACCGGTTCGTACAACAACAACGGCAACGGCTCGGTCGGCTGCAGCACCATCGCAGTCAACTCCGCGACCTGCGGCGCCAATACCGCCTCTGGCGTTGTCGGTGTGAATTCGACCGCGTTCGGCAACGGCAGCAACCCGAACAACCTCTCGTTTGGCCAGGAGTCGGTCAACAAGTGGGAAATCGGCGTGAACTACGCGCTCGGGCCGGGCGTGAAGCTCACCGGCGGTGGTCTGCTCTACACGGCGTCGGGTCCGTCTGCTGCCGTCTCCGGCAACAGCTGGGGTCTGCTGCTGGGTATGGACCTGCGCTTCTAGTCGCAGGACGATCCAAGAACTGGAAAGAGCGGGCGAAAGCCCGCTCTTTTCTTTTGTGCGCCCTGTCGCTGGCTCTAGGGTCTTTCCGACAGAGACGGACTCATATCGGACCTTCCAAAAGCACCTCACCCTGAGAGGCTGGCCGGAAGTGAATTGAATCGATTCAAGCACTTACCTCATCCTGAGGAGTGCCGCTTCGCGGCGCGTCTCGAAGGATGGGCAACAGGCAAGGTGCGCGTTCTCACCCTTCGAGACACATCGCTGAGTTTACCCCGAGGTAACTCGAGGGGCGACGTTCCTCAGGGTGAGGCTACTGGGGCTGTTCATAGCCCCTTGTTTTAGCGGCATTCATTTCCGGCCAGACTCTCAGGATGAGGTGCTGGATGCACTCGAAGCGGAAAGACTCTAAGTCGAGGCGCGCTGTCCCACGAGGTTGACCGATAGGCAGGGCAGGTAGGTCCGCGAGACCGGCAGGCGCTCGGTCGCCTGGCGTGCCAGCACGGCACGGTTGTCCTCATGATCCAGAACGAGCTGGAACAATCCCTGTTCGACGGCTCCGGCGCCGGCATCCAGGGCCGGCCGCCCGTCACGTTCGATCCGATAGGCCACGTCGAGCCCGACATCGCCGCCGCTGTAGAAGGACGAGGCGATCTCGAGCCTTTCGAACAGCAGCATCAGCCCCCGCGTCGAGAAGCGCCAGTAATCGTCCGGCGCGGCATGGAAGGCATGCGACCAGGCACTGGAGACATAAGCGAGTGCGCCCGGCCCCAGTACATGCTCGATGTTCCGCGCCGCGCGCGCCGGATGGCGGGTATGCTCCAGCACGTGGCAGCAGACCACGAGGTCGAACGGCTCGTCTCCCAGCCGGCTCTTCAGCGTCCTTGGATCGCTGCAGATGTCGGCGACGCAGTCGACATTGGCCCCCTCGAAGAGATCGAGCCCTACGAACCGGGCCTTCGTGCCGAAGCGCGTGAGAACCGCCTTGCGCCAATTGCGTACGTTGCGTTCGGAAACCAGGGTGCGCGCGCCCACCTGAAGAACCCGCGGTCCGCGCTTGCCGACCGATTCGGCCACCCGGTCCAGCAGGCGCTCCACTTCCCGCGTCACGCTCGTTCCGACGACGCGAAGCTCACCGGGGCGCAGCTCACCAGGAGTGGCGCCGCCGCCCGCCATCAGTCGCGCACCACCAGAATATGCATGCGGCGCGGGCCGTGCGCGCCCAGTTCCATCGCCTGCTCGATGTCGCCGGTGCGGGACGGGCCGGTGATGGTGTTGACGGTGCGCGGCATCAGGTTCTTGCCGTAGCGTACGCGAAGCCGTCCCCAGACATCCTCATAGCCGCCGACGATGTCGGATTCGCGCAGCACGACGACATGCGTGTCGGGCAGCAGGTTCAACGACACGGGATGATCCGGACCGGAGGCCATCACAACGGTGCCGGTCTCGGCGATGCCGGCAAAGGCGCCGGTCACCGAGACCTGGTCGCTGCCCTCTCCGCGCCCGCGCCGGATCGTCATCATCTTTTGGCTGGCCCAGTCGTACCCTTCAAGGAGTGGCGAGGGCGCCATCGCGACGCTCGCGGGCAGGTTGTTGCGCGCCAGGTAGGCGCTCACTTCGCCCGGCACGTCGACTGGTCCGACCCGCGCCACGGTGGCGTTCAGCGTCTCGGCCCACTGGCAGAACAGAGCAACCTTCTCGGCCTGAGGCAACTGTCCGCGGGCGACCGACGGTCCACGCGGCGGTTCGGCCAGGCGTGTCTCGACGACCGTGCGAGCCTGGCCGGTCAGTTCGCCGCGATGCAGCGAGCGGCGGATGCCTCCCAGGATCTGGGCTCGCGCCGTACCATCGCCATTTCTCAGCGCGTCGCTCATGCCTTCCTCTTCGCCCAGCGTGCATGGAAGGTACCGCCGGCTTGAGGCGCCGGGAAATCGCGGAAGCGGGTCCAACCGGACGCCAGCGGCAGAGAGCCGTAGCGCCCGTCCGCACGCCCGAACAGCGCCAGCACGCGGTTGGCGATTCCCGTCAGCCGCCGATAGAGCGCGGGCCGGCGCGCCGCGAAGCTCCACATCGCCAGACCCTGGCGGACCGCCTTGGGTGTGAGGTGCTTCTCGAACTCGCGCTCGCGCCAGTGGCGCATGAGCTTGGGCAGCGGGATGCGGACGGGACAGACACTCTCGCAGCGGCCGCAGAAGGTCGAGGCGTTGGGCAGATTGCTGGCTTCCTCGACGCCCACGAGTTGCGGCGTCAGCACCGCGCCCATGGGGCCGGGATAGACCCAGCCATAGGCATGGCCGCCGACGGCGCCGTAGACAGGGCAGTGATTCATGCAGGCGCCGCAGCGGATGCAGCGCAGGATGTCCTGCATCTCGGTGCCGAGCACGCTCGACCGCCCGTTGTCGAGCAGCACCACGTGATACTGGTCCGGCCCGTCGAGATCGCCCGGCTTCTTCGGTCCCGTGTTCAGGGTCGTATAGGCCGACGATTCCTGGCCGGTCGCCGAGCGCGCCAGGACGCGCAACAGCACCGCCGCATCCTCGAGGGTGGGAATCACCTTCTCGATGCTGGCCAGCACGATGTGCATCCTGGGCAGCGTGTTCGACAGATCGGCATTGCCCTCGTTGGTCACCAGCATCGACGAGCCGGTTTCCGCCACCAGGAAGTTGGCGCCCGTCAACCCGACATCGGCATCGAGGAACTTCTGGCGCAGCACGTAGCGCGCCTCCGCGACGAGATCGTTGCGCTCGGTCAGGCGTTTGTCGAAGCCCAGCTTGGCGTGATGTTCGAGGAACGTGTCGGCGACCTGGTCCTTGGTGAGATGGACGGCGGGCGCGATGATGTGGCTGGGTGGCTCGTTGCGCAGCTGGATGATGTATTCGCCGAGATCGGTTTCGATCGGTGCGATGCCCAGGCCTTCGAGATGCTCGTTGAGCGCGATCTCCTCGGCCACCATCGACTTCGACTTGGCGACGGTGCGGGCGTTCACGCTCTGGCAGAGCTCGGCGATGATGCGCCGCGCGTCGGCGGCGGTCGGCGCCCAGTGGACGTGCCCGCCCAGGCCAACGACCTTGCGTTCGAACTCCTCGAGATAGAAATCGAGATGGGCCAGCGTGTGGTTCTTGATGTCGCGCGCGCGATCGCGCAGCGCCTCGAACTCGGGCAGCCGCTCGGCTGCCTGGCGTCGCCGCTCGGAGAAGCCGACCTTCAGCTTGGCCAGCGAGTCCTGCAGGTTGGGATCGGCCAGCGCGTGATCGACATTCGCCTTGAAGGCATGGGCGGTGGATTCCATCAGCCGCGCTCCGGTTCGCCGATCGCCGGCAGGTCGCCCATGCCGGCCAGGACTTCAGCGACGTGGCGCACGCGGACGGCGCTGCCCTCGCGCTGCAGCTTGCCCGCCATGTTCATCAGGCAGCCGAGATCGCCGGCCAGCAGCGTGTCCGCTCCGGTGGCGGCGATATCTGCGGACTTCTCGCCGACCATGGCGTTCGAGATCTCGGGATACTTCACGCAGAACGTGCCGCCGAAGCCGCAACAGACTTCGGGTGTCTTCATTTCGCGGAGTTCGAGCCCCTGCACCGATCCCAGCAGATTGCGCGGCTGGGCCTTCACGCCGAGCTCGCGCAGGCCGGAGCAGGAATCGTGATAGGTCACCGAACCGTCGTAGCGCGCCGAGACGTCCCTGACGCCCAGCACGTCCACCAGAAACGAGATCAGCTCATGGCTGCGGCCGGCCAGATTCTCCGCACGGGCCTTCAGGGCCGGATCGTCGTCGAACAGGCCGGGATAGTGATGCGACAGCATTCCGCCGCAGGAGCCGGAGGGTGCCACCACGGCATCATAGCCTTCGAAGGCGTCGATGACCTGAACGGCGATGGCGCGGGTCGTGGCCCGGTCGCCGGTATTGTAGGCCGGCTGTCCGCAACAGGTCTGGAGCGGCGGCACCTCGACGGTGCAACCGGCCTCCTCGAGCAGCTTCACCGCCGCGAACCCGACCGACGGCCGGAACAGGTCGACGAGACAGGTGACGAAGAGCGCGACGCGGCGCGGGCGGGTGGAGGGCATGGCGAGCGAGCTGGACACGCCCCGACCATGGCAGCGGCGAAATTGGCATGCAAGATGCCGGTGCAGGTTTGTCCCGGCCCGTTCCCCGCAGGGGTTTCAGTTCTTGTTGGGGACGAGGACGATGGCGCGGCCATCGCTGTTCATGCGGCCGGCCCATTCTGCGGCCTGAGCGCCGGCGCCGTAGAAGACATCGCCGCGGGCCGGTCCTTTGATGGCGGCGCCCGCGTCCTGCGCGATCATCAGCCGTCGATAGGGCTCGGTGGCGCCGGGCTTGCGATAGACCGGACGGCGGGTGTCGATCCACACCGGCGTGCCATAGGGCGTGATCGTGGGATCCACCGCCATGCTGCGCTGGGCCGTGAGCGCCACGCCCTCGGCGCCGATCGGGGCGGAAGTCCTGGTGTCGCGGAAGAAGATGTAGCGCTCGTTCTTGCGCATCACCTCGCGTGCCTGCTGGGGATTGCGCTTCAGCCAATCGCGGATCGCGGGCCAGGTCGCATCCTCTTTCTTCATCACGCCCATCTCGACCAGCACGGCACCGATCGCCGTGTAGGGCCGATTGTTGGAGCCGTCGAAGCCGAGGGTCATGGTGCCGCCCTCGGCGAGCTGGATGCGGCCGCTGCCCTGGACCTGGACCTCGAACAGGCCGACCGGATCCTGGACGTAGGCGATCTCGAGACCCTTGCCCTTCAACGCCCCGGCCTCGATCTCCGCGCGCGTGTAATAGGGCTTGTCCGTCAGGTCGGGCGGCTTGCGATAGACCGGTACCGTGAAGAGCCGCGAAGGCACCTTGCTGCCGCGCAGCTCCGGCTCGAAGTAACCGGTGAACTTGCCCGGGACCTTGACGATCAGCGGCCGGAAATTTTCCTCGAAGAACAGCCGCGCGCCGCGCGCGTCGCCGGCCTTGACGGCGGCGGCGGCGTCGCAGATGCGCGCCCATTCGGCCGGGGTGATCGCCTTCTCGCCGCCATCGGTTGCGATCCGGACGTCGGGGCCGGCCGTCAGCTTCGGGCAGGAGCGGCGGAACGCAACGAGCGCCTCGGCATGCCGATCCTGCGCCCAGCCGGCGATCTCGTTGTAGGAGGTCGGCTCCATCGCAATCTGCTGCTGGGGCGGGGAGCCGGGCGTTCCGGCACAGGCGGAGAGGAGGCCGGCCGCAGCAAGCATCGCCGCGACACCGGCAAGGAGGCTCCTTCGCATTCCCGAAAAAGCCTCCCTAGCCTTCGCTCTCGGTCTTCACGAGCTGCCAGTTGGGATCGCTCGAAGTCGTGTCGCGACGGAACGTCCAGAGGTCGACGACCTTCTGCACTTCGTTCGGATTGCCGTCGACGATCTGGCTGTCGGCATTGCGCACGACATTGATCTGCTCGCTGACGAAGCGGACGGTGACGACGGCATTCGGACCCTGCATCTCTGCGCCGGCAATGTCCGACGCTTCGAAACCGATCAGTGTCGTTTCGGCCTTTTCGCTGCGCTCGATGCGACCGCGAATGGCGGCCTCGAAGCTGGCATAGGTGGTGCTGTCGAGCAGGGGCTTCAGCGTGGCGGTGTCGCCGCGCGCGAAGGCCTCGACAATGGCGGTGAAGGCCGCGCGTGCGCCGCCCGTGAAGCCGATCGGCTCGAAGGCCGGATCGGCGGCGCGAATGGCGGCAACGCCGGCCGTTGCGGTCGGCAGGACGGTGGCGCGAATGCCGCCGGGCCCGGTCGTGGGCGACGATTGACGCGGCGCGGGCGCATTCGCCGTCGGCAGCGCGACCACGTTGTCGTTGCCTTGCGACGCGTCGCCGGCACGCGACGGCGGCGGCGCGGGCGGCGTGAACGGATCGCGGGCGGGCGGCTGTTCGTTGCCCGTGCGTTTGCCGAGCACGGACCGCAGTCGCAGGATCAAGAAGACCGCGACCAACCCGATCAGGATGATGTCGTAGTTGTTACCCACGATGGCGCTCCACTGTCACAAATTACATAGGCTGCGAATGGGCAAAGGGCAAGGCGACCTCCCCGCCGCGCTTCCCGATCAGCCCCGCGCCTCAGGCGGCCAGCACCACAATATCGACAGATTCCGTGACCCCGCCAACCCTGCGATCCGGGCGACGCTCGTGCGCCATGGACGACCTATAGCCCTGACGCTCGGCGAGTGCATAGGTTGCGCCGTCGGTCAGGGCACGGGTCCCCTCTTCCTTGTTGTGCTTCTCGAGCTTCGACGCGAGATTGACGGCTTCCCCGATGACCGTGAATTCGAGTCGCTCGCCGTCGCCGACGGCGCCGAACACGACACGGCCCGATGCGACGGCAAGCCCGATCTCGAGCGCCGGCAGGCCGGCCGCACGACGTTGCTCGCGCCACACGGCGGCGGCGGCCATCACGGCATCGGCTGCCCGCAGCGCGTCCGCGGCGGCCGTGGCCGACGGCATCACGGCGCCGAACGAGGCCAGGATGCCGTCGCCCAGGAACTTGTCGATGCTGCCGCCGGCCGCCGCGATCAGGGGGCAGACGCGTCCCTGATAGTCCTGCAGGACCTTCATCACTTCATCCGGCGGGAGCTCCATCGACAGGCCCGTGAATCCGCGCAGGTCGACGGTGACGATGGCGACGTCGCGCAGCTCACCCTCGCCCGCCTTGATCGAAATCGCCGCGCCGCGGATGCGCGCCGCCACCCCGGGATCGAAGAAGCGTGACAGATCCTGCGCCGCCGCACTTTCGCTAACCGCCTGGACCAGCAGGTTGCGAGCCCGCGCGATGGCGAGCGCCAGCACCAGCGTGGTGAGCAGGATGGCGATGATCTTGTCGGCCTCGGCATGGACCAGAAAGGCGTTCGAGGTCATGTACTCGACGAAGTCGTCGGTCGGATTGGCCGGCCCGCCTCGGCCGTCCAACGCATAGAGGATCAGGCCGATCCAGCCGGCGATCGCCGTCAGGCCGGTGAACAGGACGAAGCGCGCCTCGAAGCGCAGGGCGCGGAGCGCGATGAACAGGAACACGTACAGGAGCGTCGGCACCTTCAGATAGAAGACGGCCGGTTGGGCGTACTTGTAATGGAAGGAGTAGATCAGCCCCATCAGCAGGAGCATGTCGGCGATCACCGACAGGTAGAGCATCCAGGGGCGCAACAGCCGGGCGTAGGCGAGACCCAGGCGCACCAGGCAGAAGATGCCGTAGATGACCAGCACATCGAACTCGAAGGAGTAGTCCTCCTGCACCACGCCGCCCGGCATGGAACTCGTTTCGTAGACCGTGCCGACCAGCACCACGATGACGAGCTGCACCCAGCCGATCAGGATCTCGCTCTGTTCCTGCTGGCGTTCGATCGCCGACCGCACGCGCTCGGGAAGCTTGGTCGAGTCGTCGCCTCCCACCAACCAGTGGCGCAGGCGGCCGAGCATCAGCGCTTTTCCAACCAGAGGCTGGCGGGGAGCGCATCCGGCGGTCGCGGCAGGCGCGAGATCACCGAGGCGGCCAGCCGGTCGGCCATGCGCCGCTCCGCCCAGACGCTGGAGAAAAGCGGCTTGAAGGCGCCGCTCGTCAGCAGCGGCACCACGCCCTGCTGCTCGTTGTAGGCGCGCCAGTCCCAGATCGAGGGATAGTCGAACGGCAGGAAGATGTCGTGGATGTGCACCAGCGTGCCGGAGGGCAGGCGCGGCAGGACGCGATTCAGCAGGATGTCGACGTCGCTGCCCGGCATCAGGATGTGGCTGGAATCGATGAACAGCACGTCGCCCTGCACCAGGCGATCGAAGACCTTGTCCGGGGCGGCCTGCAGGGTCGATGACTTGACGCGCACCCCGGGCAGGTCGGCAATGTCCGCTCGCGGCGCCGGATCGATCGCCAGGATTTCGCCGACGCCCCCCAGGGCCTTGGACAGCAGCCGCGTCGAATGGCCGGAGCCCACCTCGATGATGTTCCGCGGCTTGCGCTCGCGGACCAGCGCATAGGCCACGGCCGCATCGAGCGACGGAAACCACGATTGCTCGAACATGGCCTTGCAGCTCTCGAGCGCGTCTGCCCGCGCGTCGACCGCGTCGAGCACGGCCGTGAACTGGTCGGCATGCTCCTCGAACAGGCGCTCGATCGCGGGATAGGGCGGCTGGGTGCCCGGCGGCGGCAGCAAGGGCGCATAGCGGTGCGGTATGAACCAGCCGCGCGGCTTCAGGCCGAGCACGGTCGGCAGTCCCAGGGCGAACCGCCGCCAGCGGCCGCGGAGCTTCGATTTGGCGCTCATCGCGATTTCTTCACGGTGTCAGCGTCAGGCCTTCATGGGCGACGAGGACCCGCGGCAGGCCGCTCGCTGCAATGCCCGGGCGCGCCAGCGCGGCTTCGCGGGCGACGCCGTCCATGAAGGCGTCGTCGTGGCCGGGATCGTGATGGAAGATTGCCAGGGTGCCGACGCCCGCCGCGTCGGCCACTCGCACGCCTTCCTGCCAGGTCGAGTGGCCCCAGCCGCGATAGCGGACGTATTCCTCGTCGGTGTAGCTCGAATCGTAGATCATCACGTCGGCGCCGCGGCACAGGTCGACGATCGTGGAATCGCGTTCGCCGTCGCGATGTTCGGTGTCCGTGATGTAGCAGATCGACTTGCCGAGATGGTCGATGCGATAGCCCGTGGCGCCGTTGGGATGGTTGAGGGGGATCGTGCTGACGGCAACGGTCCCGCACGACAGGGTCTCGCCCGACTTGAACTCGCGGAATTCGACCCGGGCCTGGAAGACGTCGAGCGATACCGGATAGAGCGGCGCCTGCATCAGGTGCCCGACCACCTTCTTCAGCGTGTAGGGCGCCTCGAGATGGCCGGCCCACATGCGCACCGAATTGCGCCGGTCGAACAGCGGGGCAAAGAAGGTGAGGCCCGAAATGTGGTCGAGATGGGTGTGGGTGAAATAGATGTCGATGTCGAGCGGGGGGTGGCGGGCCAGCTCTACGCCCAGCGTGCGAATACCGGTGCCCGCGTCGAAGATCAGGCGACGACCGCCGGCGGTGACTTCCAGGCACGACGTATTGCCGCCATAGCGCACATATTCGGCGCCGGGACACGAGATGGAACCCCGCACGCCCCAGAAGCGGACTTTCAGACCTTCGACCAATCAACCCTTCCCAACCGAGTGTGGCGCCAGAGTCCACAGGCAGGTGCGTCCCGTCAACCGATGCGCGAGGCTTCCTGAAACTGGCCGCATTCTTGCGTGGCGATCCGGGCGGCTGTTTTTCACGTATTCTTGCAGTCGGCTCTCGAATCCGGCGTCCCGACTGCGTTGCCTACCGGCCTGTTCGGAGCAATACTTTGGCTATGGAACCCATCAATCAGGCTTCTACCCCGGCGCTGGCCGCGCCGCCCGTGCGTTGCGCCAAGTTCGCCATCGGCCAGGTGGTGAAGCACCGCATCTACCCCTTTCGCGGCGTGATCTTCGACGTCGACCCGGTGTTCGCCAACACCGAGGAGTGGTTGTCGTCGATCCCTGAAGAGGTCCGCCCGCGCCGCGACCAGCCCTTCTATCATCTGCTGGCCGAGAATGCGCAGACCACCTACGTGGCCTACGTGTCGGAGCAGAACCTGCTGGCCGACGATACCGGCAAGCCGGTGTCGCACCCGCAGGTGCCACAGTTCTTCAAGGAACTGAAGCGCGGCCACTACGTCTCGCGCGAGCGGGCGCTGCACTAGTCAGCGCAGCGCCTCGGCGATCTGATCGACGGTGGCGGTCCAGCCCACGATCGCGCCCTGGGCGCGGATCATGTCGAGCGCCGCCTTCTTGAATTCCGGGAAATAGCTTTCGGTCGCGTCCTCGGCCAGCAGGCATTCGAAGCCGCGATCGTTGGCCTCGCGCATGGTCGTCTGCACGCAGACCTCGGTCGTGACACCCGCGAAGACGAGATGCGTGATCCCCCGTTCCGCCAGGATGTCGCCCAGCGGCGTGGCGTAGAACGCTCCCTTGCCCGGCTTGTCGAGCACGATCTCTCCGGGCTTCGCCGCCAGCTCCGGCACGATGTCGGCACCTGGCTCACCTGAAATCAGGATGCGTCCCATTGCGCCCGGGTCGCCGATGCGCAGCGACGGCTTGCCACGCAGCCGCTTGGCCGGCGGGCAGTCCGACAGGTCGGGCCTGTGGCATTCGCGGGTATGGATGATCGTCAGCCCGGCGGTGCGGAAGGCCTCGATCAGCCGGCCGACCGTGGGCACGATCGCGCCGAGAAGACTTACATCGTTGCCCAGCGTCGCACCGAACCCGCCGGGCTCGATGAAGTCGCGCTGCATGTCGATGACGATGAGCGCCGTGTGCGCGGGATCGAAGGTGAAGTCGAACGGCTGGGCGGCGATGGTTCTCATCAATGCCCCGCCATGGCGCGACCGATCGCGCCGACATCGGCGCTGGCCGCATCGGTCTGAAGCGCCAGCCTGCCGTCGAACATGACGACGATGCGATCGGAGAGCTGCAGGATTTCGTCGAGGTCCTCGCTCACCAGCAGCACGGCGGCGCCGCGGTTGCGGGCCTGGACGATGCGGGCGCGGATCTCGGCGACGGCGGCGAAGTCGAGACCGAAGCAGGGGTTGGCCACGATCAGCAGGTCGCCTTCGCTCGACAGTTCGCGCGCCAGCACCGCGCGCTGGACGTTGCCGCCGGACAGGCCGCGGATGGGCGCGTCCGGCCCCGCGGTCTTCACCTTGTAGGCGTCGATCAGTTTCCGGGCTGTCTCGCGCATCGGGCTGCGCCGAAGGCGGATGCCGTCCGGCGATGAGGGCGGCTGGTCGAAGGAGCGCAGCGCGATGTTCTCGGCCACCGACATGTCGCCGACGCAGGCGTTGCGCAGCGGCTCCTCCGGCAGACAGGCGATCTTGTGGCGGACCATCTCGGGCCGCGTCGCGGTGTAGACCTCGCCGTGCACCAGCATGCGGCCGGCCTCGTGGTCGCGCTGGCCGGCCAGCGTCTCGACGAGCTCGCGCTGGCCGTTGCCCGACACGCCGGCGACGCCGACGATCTCGCCGGCGCGAATCTCGAGCGCCAGATCCTCGACGGCGAGCTGGCCGACATTGTCGGCGACGCTCAAGCCTTCGAGCTTCAGCACCGCCTTGCCGGGCGCCCGCGTCTCGCGCTCGACGACGGTGCGCGTCTCGCGGCGGCCGACCATCATCTCGGCCATCATGTCGTTGTCGAGTTCGCGCGTCGGCTTCGTGCCGATCAGCTGGCCACGGCGCAGCACCGTGACGGCATCGCAATAGGTGTTCACCTCACGGAACTTGTGGGTGATGGTGACGATGGTGATCTGTCCATCGGTCGTCAGCTTCTTCAAGGTCGTCAGCACCTCGTCCGCCTCGTCCGGCGTCAGCACGGAGGTCGGCTCGTCGAGGATCAGCAGGTTGCGCTTGAGATAGAGCTGGCGAAGGATCTCGCCCTTCTGCTTCTGCCCGGCCGCGAGATCGGCGACGGCCATGTCGACCGGCACGGTGAACGGTGTCGTCTCGAAGAACGCCTTGAGCGCGCGCCGCTCCGCCGCCCAGTCGATCACCGCCGGCAGGTCGCCGCGCGACAGCACGAAGTTCTCCAGCACCGTCATGTTCGGCACCAGCGTGAAGTGCTGATAGACCATGCCCAGCCCCAGCTCGTGCGCCTGACGCGGATGGTCGATCGTGACCTGGCGGTCGTTCAACAGGATCTGGCCCTGGTCGGCCGCGTAGTAGCCCATGGCGCACTTCACCAGCGTGCTTTTGCCGGCGCCGTTCTCGCCCAGCAGCGCATGGAAGGCGCCGGCCTCGATCTTCACCGAGACATCGTCGAGCGCCGCCATCGCGCCGAAGCGCTTGGTGAAGCCGATCAGTTCGAGGGACGGCGCCGTCACGTAAGCACCTTCAGGATGGCGGTCGAGTTGGCAACGGCGCCGAACACGCCGCCCTGCATCTCGACCATCTTCAGCGCCGCTGCGTGGTTGCCCGCGTCGGTGGCGCCGGTGCAGTCCTCCACGATCAGGCATTCGAAGCCGCGGTCGTTGGCCTCGCGCATCGTCGTGTGGACGCAGACGTCGGTGGTGATCCCGGTCAGCACCAGATTGTCGATGCCGCGCGTGCGCAGCATCAGTTCGAGATCGGTGGCGCAGAACGAGCCCTTGCCCGGTTTGTCGATGATCGGCTCACCGGCGATCGGCGCAAGATCGGGAATGATCTCCCAGCCCGGCTCGCCGCGCACCAGGATGCGCCCGCAGGGGCCGGGATCGCCGATGCCGGCGCCGATCTGCTGCGAGCGCCAACGCTTGTTGGGTGGCAGGTCGGAGAGATCGGGCCGATGGCCCTCGCGCGTATGGATCACCGTCCAGCCGGCCTTGCGCGCGGCGGCCAGCAACTTCTTGATGGGCTCGATCGGCGCGCGGGTGAGCGACAGGTCGTAGCCCATCTTGTCGACATAGCCGCCGACGCCGCAGAAGTCGGTCTGCATGTCGATGATGACCAGTGCCGTGTTGTCGGCGCGCAGGTCGCCGTTCCACGGCCAGGCATAGGGTCGCGAGTCGATGTGCGTCTTGGTCATGCGGGCTCCTGCTTGACCGCGCCCAGCTCGGCCGGCGCGCCGCGCAGGCTGCGCGCGGGCGAGCAGGTGGCGATCATCAGGGCGAGGGTGAGGACGTAGGGCGCGGCGCTGAACAGGTAGTAGCCCTGGGTCACGCCGACCGACTGCAGGGCCGGGCTGATCGCGCCGGCCGCGCCGAACAGCAGCGAGGCCCACAGGCAGCGGATCGGATCCCAGCGCGCGAAGATCACCAGCGCGACGGCCATCAGGCCCTGGCCGCTCGACAGGCCTTCGTTCCAGCTGCCGGGATAGTAGAGCGACAGGAAGGCCCCGCCGATGCCCGCGAAGGCGCCGCCGACCGCCGTCGCCAGCAGCCGCACCCGGCCGACGGAAGCGCCGATCGCGAGCGCTGCATCGACGCTCTCGCCGGCGAGCCGGACGATCAGGCCCCAGCGTGTGTTCTTCAGCGCCCACGCCAGCGCAAACGCGAGCGCGATGCCGATGAGGAACAGCGGATTGACCTGCAGCGCCTGCTGCACCTGCGGGATGCTGCTCCAGGCGCCGAGGTCGAGCGCGCCGAGGTTGGGCGCCTTGGGCTGGATGTAGGGCTTGCCCAGGAAGAAGGCGAGGCCGGTGCCGAACAGCATCAGGCCGATGCCGGTCGCGATGTCGTTGACCTTGGGCAGCTGGCAGAGCCCGGCGTGCAACGCGCCGAGCAGCAGGCCGACGAACGCTGCCACCAGCACGCCGAGCCACGGTGAGCCGCTCAGCAGCGCCGTGCCGTAGGCGCTCATCGCGCCCATCATCAGGGTGCCTTCGAGGCCGAGGTTGATGCGGCCGCTGCGTTCGGTCAGGCACTCGCCGAGGCTCACGAAGATGAAGGGCGTGCTGACGCGGATGGCGCCGGCCAGCATGGCGAGAGGCACGCCCCAGAGACCGATGTCGCTGCCGTCCATGATCAGCGTCCCTCCACCGCGCGGAAGCGCCACAGCCAGGCCCAGGACCGGCCGTACAGCGTCTCGCTGGCCAGGATGCAGACGAAGATGATGCCCTGCAGCACGACCACCGCTGCGTCCGGCAGGTCGAGCCGGCGTTGCAGCAGCCCGCCGCTGGCGCCGATGCCGCCCAGCAGGATGGCGACCGGAATGATCGCCAGCGGATGATGGCGCGCGAGGAAGGAGACGAGGATGCCGGTGAAGCCGTAGCCGACGGCCAGCGAGGCATTGGCCTTGCCGTGCACCGCCGCCACTTCGACCATGCCGGCGAGACCCGCCGCCGCGCCGCCGGCGGCGCAGGCGACCAGCACGTAGCGGCCGACGTGGAGGCCCATCATGCGCGCGGTCTTGGGGTTGCCGCCGATCACCTGCATGGCGAAGCCGTAGGTCGTGAAGCGCTGCACGACGTAGCAGAGCAGGCAGGCCACGATGCCGAAGGCCAGGCCCCAATGGACGTCGCTGCCGCCGATCGTGCCCAGCATGTTGGCGTCGCCGATCGGCGGGGTCGACGGCTTGTTGAGGCTCGACGGGTCGCGCAGCGGCCCCTCGACGAAATGGTTCATCAGCGCGATGGCGATGTAGGTCAGCAGCAGGCTGGAGATCGTCTCGTTGACGCCGCGATACTGGCGCAGCCCGCCCGCCAGCGCGATCCACGCGCCGCCCACGACCATCGCCGCCGCCGCCATGGCGAGATTGGTCACCAGCGGTCCGGAGGCCGCGACCGCGACGCCGGCTGCTGCGGCCGCCACGCCGCCCAGCACCAGCGCGCCCTCGTTGCCGATGATGATCAGCCCGAGCCGTGCCGGCAGCGCCGTGCACAGCGCCGTCAGGATCAGCGGTGCGGCGCGCGTGAGCGTGTTCTGGAAGGAGAACCAGCTGCCGAACGCGCCCTGGTACATGAGCGCGTAGGCCTCGAACGGATCGACGCCCGCATAGAAGATCAGCAGCAGGCCGAAGATCACCGCCGACGCCAGCAGGGCCAGCGCCGAGACGGCGATGCGTTCGAAGGCCGTGTTCATGCCCATGCCCATGACGGGCCCGCGGTCCGCGCGCCGCGCTTACGACGTCGCGCCCAGAACGCCTTCGACCAGGTAGTTCATGCCCTCGAGCACCGGCTCGGTCTGGGTGTAGGTCGTGCCGGCGGCGATGACGGTGTTGCCCTTGTTGTCCTTCAGCGGTCCCTTGAAGATCGCGAAGCTGCCGTCGACGATGCCCTTCCGGGCCTCCTCGACCTTGGCCTTGGCGGCATCTGACACCGCGGGGCCGAAGGGCGAGTTCTTGACGTAGCCTTCCTTGAGGCCGCCGCGCACGAAGTTGCCCGGAACGCCGCCCTTCTTCATCGTCTCGACGAAGTCGACGTAGATCTTCTCCCACTGCCACTCGGCGCCGGTGAGATAGCCCTTGGGTGCGAGCTTGGCCTGGTTGGTGTGATAGCCGCAGGTGTAGATGCCGGCGCGCTCGGCGGTCTCGATCACGACCTTCGGGCTGTCGACATGGCAGGTCACGACATCGACGCCCTGCGCGATCATCGAGTTGGTGGCCTCGGCTTCCTTGACCGGCAGAGACCAGTCGCCGGTGAAGATCACCTGGCAGGTGACTTTCGGATTCACCGAACGCGCGCCCAGGGTGAAGGCGTTGATGTTGCGCAGAACCTGGGGGATCGGCTTGGCCGCGACGAAACCGATCTTGCCGCTCTTGGTGGTCGAGCCGGCGACGATGCCGCTGAGATACTGCGCCTCGTCGATGTAGCCGAAATAGCTGCCGGTGTTCGTCGGGTTCTTGCCCGCGGTCCACAGGCCGCCGCAATGACGGAACTGGATCTTCGGATATTTGGCCGCCATGCGCAGCATGTGCGGGTCGAAGTAGCCGAACGAGGTCGGGAACAGCAGCGTGGCGCCGTCCATGTTGATCATGCTCTCCATCGATTTCTCGACGGCGACCGTCTCCGGCACCTTCTCTTCCTCGACGACCTTCACGCCGGCCATCTTCTTGAGGACGGCCGCGCCCTCGGCATGGGCCTGGTTGTAGCCGTAGTCGTCGCGCGGCCCGACATAGATGAAGCCCACCACCAGCGGCTTCTGCGCCTGGGCGCCGCCCGCGAGACCGAGAACGGCCGCGCCCGCGGCGCTGCCCAGAAGTGCCCGCCGGCCGATATTGAACTTGTCGATCATCGAACGTCCCCCTCGATCGCGTGTCCGGCCGTCGCGGCCCGAGAGAGAAACAGCAAGCGGTGTGCCACGCCTCGGAGGCCCTAAAAGCAGGCGAATCCGCGAGAAAACGGCAGTCCGCCCGCTCGAATTGTATGCCATTTCACCGCATTGCATTCTTTTTGTGCATCGTTGAGTGCAATTCCCGCTTTGGCATCCATCTTGTATGCAAAACGGCATGCGTACCGACACCAACCCGACCCTGGCCGACAAACTCGCCGCGGCAATCGCCGACGGCATCCTCAACGGCAAGTTGCCGCCCGGCGAACGCCTCGACGAGGTGGGCCTCGCCGAGCAGCATGGCGTGTCGCGCACCCCGGTCCGCGAGGCGTTGCGCCAGCTGGCGTTGAGCGGTCTGATCGACATGCGCCCGCGCAAGGGCGCGATCGTGTCCAAGGCGACGCCCGAGGAGATCGAAAGCCTGTTCGTGGCCATGGCCGAGATGGAAGCGACTTGCGCCCGGCTCGCGGCCATGAGCATGACGCCGATCGAGCGGCGCCGCCTGCAGGCGCGTCACGAAGCGATGATGGCGCTCGCGTCGGCGGGCGACACCGAAGCCTACTCCGATGCCAACGTCGCCTTCCACTCGGCGATCTATGCCGGCGCGCACAATGCGCCGCTCGCCGACTATGCGATGAACCTGCGTCGCCGCGTCGGCCCTTACCGTCGCGCCCAGTTCCGCGTGGACGGCCGGCTGCTACGCTCCAACCAGGAACACGACGCGGTCGTCCGCGCGATCGTCTCCGGCGACGCGGCGGGCGCCCACGCCTCGATGATCCACCACGTCAGCCTGGTCGAAGACGCCTTCGAAGCCTTCGCCGCGATCAATGCGGCTTAGATTTCATAGGAGCGCGCCACTCCAGTGGCGCAATCATGATCATGAGGCGCCACTGGAGTGGCGCGCTCCCATGATCAATTCAACGCGAACGGGAAATACTTCTCGTTGAGCTTCTTGTAGGTGCCGTCGGCCACCATCTCGCCGAGAGCCTTGTTGAACGCCTCGCGCAGCTTGCCGTCTTCCTTGCGCAGGCCGGCGGCGACGCCGACGCCCAGGGTCTGGGTGTCCTTGATGTCCTGGCCGACCAGCTCGCAGCACTTGCCCTCAGGCTTCTGGCTCCACAGCCAGAGCTGCGCCTTGTCGCCGAACACCGCGTCGACCTCGTCGTTGGCCAGCGCGGTCAGCGCTTCCTGGATCGAGGCGTAGCGCTTGAGCTGGGCGGAGCGGCGGAAGCTCTTGTCGGCCCAGTCGGCATGAGTCGAATCCTTCTGGATGCCGATGCGCTTGTTGCGCAGAAGCGATGGCGGCCCGTCATAGGGGGCGCCCTTGGGGGCGATGAAGGCGCCGGGCGACAGGTAGTAGCGGCGCGACAGGCCCATGCGCTGACGCCGCTCGCGCGTCACTTCCATCGACGACATGATGATGTCGAACTTCTTGTCCAGCAGGCCGGGAATCAGCTCGTCCCACTTGAGCGCGATGAACTCGCACTCCGCCTTGATGCGCTGGCAGGCTTCCTGCGCCAGCTCCATCTCGAAGCCGGCCGGCATGCCCTTGCGGTCGAGATAGTTGAAGGGCGGGAAGGCGCCCTCGGTGGCGATGGTGATCTTGAAGGCCGCCGGCGTGAACGGCGACTTCGGTCCCGGCTTGGCGGCCGGTGCCGCGGGCTTGGCGGCCGCTGCGGGTTTTGCCGGCGGTTTCTGCTGCGGCTGGGCCTGCGGTTGCGGCTGCTGCGCCGACGCGATGCCTGTCATGGCGACCAGCGCCAGGAGACTGAGCAGTGGCCTCATGCGACCAGCCGCTCCAGCAGCGCGTTGAGCCGCTGCCGGCCTTCCGATGTCGCGCGCAGATGGGTGGCGTCGACGTCGAGGAAGCCCGCCCGCACCAGCGGTTCGAGCCGCGCGGGCTCCAGGGCTTCGACCGGATCGGTGCCCGTGACGAAAGCGAAGGTGGCGCGGTCGATGCCGTCGGCCAGCCTCAGTCCCATCATCAAAGCCTCCTCCACCAGATCCTGCCCCTCGACCGTCGACGTCTCCGCCGTGCCGTGGCCCACGCGCTCGACGGCCTCCAGCCAGGCTTCCGGCCCGCTCGACCGCCGGGTCGCCTTCTTGGTGGCTCCGACGGCAAAGCGGCCATGGGCGCCGGGCCCGATACCGACGTAATCCTGATACCGCCAATAGATCAAATTATGGCGGCAGGCAGCCCCCGGCCGCGCGTGGTTGGAAATCTCGTAGGCCGGAAGACCGGCCTGTTCGAGCCGCGCCTGGGTGTGCTCGAACATCGCGGCGGACGCATCTTCATCCGGCAAGACGAAGCTGCCGCGGGCATGGTCGGTGAAGAAGCGCGTCCCGCGCTCGATGGTGAGCTGGTAGAGCGACAGGTGCTCGCCGGCCAGCGCAAGCGCCCGTTCCAGCTCCTCCGCCCAGGCCTCCGGCGTCTGGCCGGGCCGTGCGTAGATCAGGTCGAATGAGTAACGCGCAAAATGGCGGCGCGCCGTGGCGAGCGCGTCCAGCGCCTCGGCCGTGGAATGCTCGCGGCCTAAAAATTTCAGCGAAGCGGCGTCGAGCGCCTGCACACCCAGCGACACGCGGTTGACGCCGGCCTCGGCCAAGGCGGCGAAGCGGCCGGCTTCGACTGACGTCGGATTGGCTTCCAGGGTGATCTCGATCTCGGGCGCACTGTCCCAGAGCTGCCGCGTGCGCGCGATCAGCGCCGCGACGGTCTCGGGCTCCATCAGCGAGGGCGTACCGCCACCGAAGAACATCGTCTCGACCCGGCGGCCCGGCGCTTCGCGGGCGGCGTGCTCGAGCTCGCGCAGGAGCGCGGTCCGCCAGCGCGCCTGCTCGACGCCGTCGCGGACGTGGCTGTTGAAGTCGCAATAGGGGCACTTCGATTTGCAGAAGGGCCAATGGACATAGACGCCCAGGGGCGCCCGGCTCATCCGAAGCAGGCCTCGACCATCATCCGGAAGGCGCGGCCGCGATGGCTGATGGCGTTCTTCTCGGCATCCGACATTTCCGCCGTCGTGCGCGTCTCGCCGACCGGCTGGAAGCAGGGATCGTAGCCATGACCGCCCGTCCCGCGCGGCGGCCAGACGATGGCGCCGTCGAGCGTGCCATGGAACAGCTCGACATGCTCGTCGGGCCAGGCCAGTGCCAGCACGCAATGGAAGGTCGCCATACGCGCCGCATCGGTCTGGGGCACCTGGCGCGCCGCCAACTCGTCCTGGATGCGGCGCATGCCGACCATCGCGTCGCGCGTCGGGCCTTCCCAGTCGGCGGTGTAGACGCCGGGCTGGTGATCGAGCGCGTGCACGCTGAGACCGGAATCGTCGGCGAGCGCCGGCAATCCGCTGCCCCGCACGGCGGCCAGCGCCTTCAGGGTGGCATTGTCCTCGAAGGTCGTTCCCGTCTCGTCGGGGGCCGGCAGGCCGAGATCGGCGGCCGAGACGATCTCGACGCCGAACGGGCCCAGCATGGAGCGGATCTCGCCCGCCTTGCCGCGATTGTGGGTCGCCACAACGAGCTTGGGCAGGGCGAAGCGCCGCGCCATCAGCTCTTCCCGATGGCGAGCTTCTGCAGGCCCACCAGTTCGCCGATGCCCTTCTTGGCCAGAGCCAGCAGTTCGAGGAACTGCGCCTCGGTGAACGGGTCCTTCTCCGCCGTGCCCTGCACCTCGACGATGCCGCCGGCGCCGGTCAGCACGAAGTTGGCATCGGCATCGGCCTTGGAATCCTCGGGGTAGTCGAGGTCGAGCACCGCGGCGCCCTCCCACAGGCCGCACGATACGGCAGCCACTGTGCCCGTCAGCGGATTGACCGCCAGCTTGCCGTCCTTGATCAGGCGCTCATAGGCGAAGTGCAGGGCCACCCACGCGCCGGTGATGCTGGCGGTGCGCGTGCCGCCGTCGGCCTGCAGCACGTCGCAGTCGATGTTGATCTGGCGCTCGCCCATGGCCTGCAGGTTCACGACGGCGCGTAGCGAGCGGCCGATCAGGCGCTGGATCTCCTGGGTGCGGCCCGACTGCTTGCCGCGCGCGGCCTCACGGTCCGTGCGGGTATGGGTCGAGCGCGGCAGCATGCCGTATTCGGCCGTGACCCAGCCGCGGCCGCTGTTGCGCATCCAGGGCGGTACCTTCTCGTCGACCGAGGCGGTGCAGAGAACGTGCGTGTCGCCGAACTTCACCAGGCACGATCCCTCCGCGTGACGGGAAAAGCCGGGTTCCAGGGAAACCTGGCGAAGCTGGTCGGGGGCGCGGCCTGATGGGCGCATTTATTTCTCCTGCGGGGCGGGCGGCCGGTGTAGCGCCCGAACATTGGCGAATCCAGCCACGATGCCTTGTTTCGAGGTCGGCGCTCGGGCGGTGTTCGGGCCGGCGTTCATTGACCACCCTGCCCACACTACCTACATTTTTTCCATGGCGATCCACCGCATCGGCATCTCCGGGGGCGCCCTTGCCGAGCCCCCCACAGGTCAGCGTGCCGCCTCCGTGGCGGAACTCAACGATCGCGCGCGCGAGGTGCTGCGCCACGTGGTGGAAGGCTATGTCGAGACCGGCGAGCCGGTCGGCTCGCGCGCGCTGACGCGCAAGCTCACCGAGACGCTGTCGCCGGCCACCATTCGCAACATCATGGCCGACCTCCAGGATGCCGGGCTGCTCTATGCCCCGCATACCTCGGCGGGGCGCCTGCCGACCGACGCCGGGCTGAAACTGTTCGTGAACGGCCTGCTCGAGGTCGGCAACGTCTCCGAGGAGGAGCGCGAGTCGATCGAGGCGCGCTGCGCCACCTCGGGCCGCACCGTGACCGAGGCGCTGGAGCAGGCGACGGCGATGCTGTCGGGCCTGTCGCGCTGCGCCGGCCTCGTGATGGCGCCCAAGACCGAGCAGCCGCTGAAGCACATCGAGTTCGTCAATCTCGGCCCCGGCCGTGCGCTGGTCGTGACGGTGACGCAGTCGGGTCATGTCGAGAACCGCGTCATCGACACGCCCATCGGCATGCCGCCGTCGGCGCTGACCGAGGCCAGCAACTATCTCAATGCGCGGCTGAGCGGACGCACCTTCGACGAGGCGCGGCGGCTGATCCTCGAGGACATCAAGCTGAAGCGCGCCGAGCTGAACGACCTCACCGCGCGCGTGATCGAATCCGGTCTCGCGACCTGGTCCGGCGAGCCGGGCGGCGGGTCGCTGATCGTGCGCGGCCAGGCCCGCCTGCTCGAGGACATCACGGCGATCGAGGATCTGGAGCGCGTGCGCATCCTGTTCGATGCGCTGGAGCGTGGGGAGAGCTTCGTGCGCCTGCTCGAACTCGCCAACACCGCGTCGGGCGTTCAGATCTTCATCGGCGCCGACAATCCGCTGTTCGCCAACACCGGCTGCTCGATGGTGGTGGCGCCGTTCCGCGACTCCCAGGAACGCATCCTGGGCGCCATCGGCGTGATCGGCCCGACCCGCCTCAACTACGCGCGCATCATCCCGCTCGTCGACTACACCGCCCGCGCCATCGGGCGGATGGTCGGTTAGGGCGCGTCGCGACGCGCCCGGCGGGCGGCAGCGCCTTCTCGCGTTTTCGCCGACTTCGGCGAAAACGCTGTGCCGCGAGAGCCGCACAGTAGTTGTGAGTAGGACGAACGCTCACCAGTCCTTTTCGTCGAAATCCTCGAACTGCTTCGCGCGCGCGTCCTCTTCGGAGGGCGGCGGGGCTTCCTCGGCGGCCGAATGCGACAGCACGCGCAGGCGGGTCTCGCGGGTCAAGAGCGGCAGCAGCTCCAGGAGATCGTTGCGGGCAAAGGCCACGCAGCCCTGTGTCCCGGCATAGTCGTCGCGCGCGATGTGGAGGAAGATGGCGCTGCCCCATTCGCCTTCCGGCGGATCGTCGTTGTAGCCGACCACGACGACGAGATCGTACAGCCCGTCGTCGCGCCACATCTTCTCGGCGCCCCACTCGTTGGGGATATGGACCAGCCGGTTGTAGCTGGGTGAGCGCGGGTCGTCGCACCAGCCGTCATGCTCGCTGATCGGCCGCGCCGGCAGGGCGACTTTGGGGAGGACCACCAGGTCGTTGCGGTAGTAGATGCGACGCAGCGGGAATTCGCCGACCGGCGTCGCCGAATCGCCTTCGACCTTGTCTTCGCGCACGCCACCCGCGCCCACGCAGCAACGCCAGCGCCGCTCGCCCAGGGTGGCCCAGCCCAGCGAGCCTTCGGCCGTGTCAGCCTGCACGATCAGGACATTCTCGTCGGTCATGTTCTGGAACTCCGGTGGCCTTCATAGAGGTTCGGCCGCCGGGGCGAAAGCGACGGTTAGGTCCGCAGTCGAGGATTGAGCGCGTCGTTCAGCCCGTCGCCCATCAGGTTCAGAGCGAGGGTCGTCGCGAACAGGGCAAGGCCGGGGAAGGCCGCCATCCACCAGGCCCGATTGAAGTATTCCTGTGCGTTGTGGAGCATGATTCCCCAGCTCATCGCGTCGGGATCGCCCAGCCCGAGGAAGCTCAGGCTGGCTTCGAGCAGGATGGCGCCCGAAATCTGCAGGCTGGCGTTGACGATGATGGGCGGCAGCGCGTTGGGCAGGATCTCGCGCACGATCAGGTCGAAGTCAGACATGCCGAGCGCGCGCGCGGCATCGACGAACTCGCGCTTGCGCAGGGACAGGAACTCGGCGCGCAACAACCGCGCCGTCACCGGCCAGGTCAGGATGCCGATCACGAAGACGATGTTCCAGATGCTGGAGCCGAACAGCGCCACCACGATGATCGCGAGGAAGAACTGCGGCAGGATCTGGAACATCTCGGTGACGCGCATCAGCACATTGTCGGTCCGTCCGCCGAAATAGCCGGCGATGGCGCCGACCGTGAGTCCGATGGCGTTGGAGGTGAGCACGGCGCAGAGACCGACGATGAGGGACGTGCGCGTGCCCAGGATCATGTTGCTCAGCACGTCGCTGCCCAGGCTGTCCGTGCCCAGAATGTGCCCCGCGCCCGGGGGCTGGAACGACGGGCCCATATCCATCGTGCCGTACGGCGCCAGCAGCGGCGCGCCCGCCGCGACGACGGCGAACAGGACCGCGCCGGCCAGTCCGAACAGGGCCGTCTTCTTGCGCCGGAAGCGCAGCCAGACCTGGCGGGACGGGCGGACTCGTGCGGGCACCATGGCGGCCGGCCCTTCCCTATTGATAGCGGATGCGGGGATCGAGGAGGGCATAGAGCAGGTCTGTCACGAGGTTCCCGATCGCCACCAGCAGGGAGATGAAGATGAACATCCCCATGAGCAGCGGATAGTCGCGCGCATTGATGGCGTCGAAGGTCAGCCGGCCGAGGCCCGGCCAGGCGAAGACGGTTTCGGTCAGCACCGCACCGGCGATGAGCGCGCGGAATTCCAGGCCGATCACCGTGACGACCGGCAGCAGCGCGTTGCGCAGCGCATGCTTGACCATCACCGTGTTCTCGGAGAGGCCCTTTGAACGCGCGACCTTGATGTATTCCTGCCCGACCACCTCGAGCAGGCTGCCGCGCGTCAGGCGCAGGATCAGGGCGAGGTTGTAGAGTGTGAGGGTCGCCACCGGCAGGATCATGTGCCGGGCGACATCGAGCACGTGGTCGAAGCCCGTGTAACCGGCGCGCAGGTTGACCATGCCCTGGATCGGCAGCCAGTCGAGATAGTAGCCGAAGCCCAGGATCAGAAGCTGGCCCAGCCAGAAGACCGGAATGGCGAAGCTTGCCAGCGAAAAGACCGTGATCGTGTTGTCGAGCAGCGAATTGGGCCGCCGCGCCGAGAGCACGCCCAGCGTTATGCCCAGCGAGATGGAGAAGACGAGCTGGCTGGCCATCAGCAGCAGGGTCGCCGGCAGCCGGTCCAGGATCAGCTCGAGCACGGGCGTGCTCGACACGAACGAATAGCCGAGGTTGCCGGTCGCCACCTGGCCGAGATAGCGCAGCAGCTGGATGTAGAGCGGACGGTCCAGCCCCATGTCGGCCGTGAGGCGCGCGATCATCTCCTTGTCGGCGCCGGATTCGCCGATGATGTAGTCGACCGGATTGCCCGGCGCGAGATGCACCAGGACGAAGACGATGGTCACTGCGCCCAGCAGCAGCGGCACCGTGTAGAGCAGCCTCTGCAGCAGATAGAAGCCGACGGTCATGGGCTACTTGATCCAGCGTGTCTGGTCGAACGGGCCGTAGCCCGTGGGATCGCCCGGCAGGCCGGTGAGATTGGCGTTGAAGGCGACCGGGTAGTAGCGGTCCCACAACCAGAAATGCGGGACGTCCTCGGTCAGGATCTTGGTCGCCTCGTGATAGAGGGCGACGCGCTTCTTCTCGTCGAGCTCCTGTCCCGCGGTGGCGAACAGCTCGTCGATCTTGGGATTGCAGTAGCCCGAGGCGTTGCGGCCGGGAATCTTCTCGATGCGCTTGCAGATGTAGAAGGTCTCGGCGCCGATCGCCGGGTCGGGGCCCGTGGCATAGGTCCCCATCGTGAGGTCGAAGTCCCAGTTGCGGAACGCCGAATCGCGCCAAGCCGAGGGGTCCATGCCCATGACCTTGAGGTCGACGCCGATCTTGGCGAAGTAGGTGCGCATCAGCCGCGCCACGTTGTTCAGCGGTCCCTCGGACTGCGAGAAGCTGACGCGCAGCGAAAAGCGGTTACCGGATGCGCCGCGCGGGAAGCCTGCCTCGTCGAGCATCTTCTCGGCACGCGCGGGATCGTAGGGGTAGGTGCGGCCATCGGCGGTGTAGAAGATCGGCTGTTCCGACGAGATCGGTCCCGCCGACACCTTGCCGAAACCGAAGCCCGCCTTGGCCAGCATCTCGTCGCGGTTCATCGCATAGAACAGCGCCTGTCGGACTTCCTTCTTGTTCAGCGGCGCGTTGCGCGTGTTGATGAAGACCATGTACTCGCCGGCGATCTGGCGCTTGGCGATCGCGATCTTCACCTTCGGGTTGCCTCTCAGCCGCTCCACCTCGGCCAGCGACATCGAGTAATAGGGAATGAAGTCGATATCGCCCTTCTCCAGCGCGAGCGCCCGCGCCGCCTCGTTGGGAATGACCTGGAACACCAGCCGGTCGAGATACGGGCGGTTCTCGAGGTGGAACTTCGGGTTGCGCACGAACGTGACGTGGCTGCCCTTGCGGTATTCCTGGAACACGAACGGACCGGTGCCCACCGGCTTGAGGTTCGCCGGATTCTTCCGAGGGTCCTCGCCGGTGTCGAAGATGTGCTTGGGGATGATCGTCGAGCTGTTGAAATAAGCGAGGCCGCGCAAGAGTGGCGGATAGGGGTACTTGAGCTTGAAGACGGCGGTGTGCTTGTCGGTCGCCGTCATCGATTCGACGGCCTCGAACAGGCCTGAGGCCGGGCCGTTGTACTTGCGGTTGACGTTCCACAGTCCCCAGGTCACGTCCTCCGCGGTGAAAGGCTTGCCGTCGTGCCAGGTGACGTTCTCGAAGAAGCGGAACGTGTAGGTCAGGCCGTCCGGCGAGATCTCCCACTGCTTCGCGAGATAGGGCCGCACGTTGCCGTCGTCGTCGAGACGGACGATCGTGCTGTAGACCTGTCCGCACATGTTGCTCGACGAGATATCGGTCGTGATCGACGAGTTGATGACCTCGACGTCGCCCGGCAGCGCGACGACCATGGTGCCGCCCTTCTTGCCAGCCTGGGCCTGCGCCTCACCGAGCACGGCCGACGTTGCACCGGCGCCCACGGCGGCAAGGCCGAACATCGCAAGGATCTGGCGTCTCGAGGCGGGCAGGCGGTGCGACGTCATCGTTATCTCCTCCGATAGGGGGCGGGACACGGCATGTCAGGCGGTCGCGGCGGGCGTCGTCGCCGAGGCGTGGAGCGGGAAGTGACAGGCAACCGCGCGTTCCGGCGTGATGTCCTGCAGCGGCGGCGTTTCGCGTGTGCAGACGTCCTGCCGGTAGGGGCAGCGCGGATGGAAGGCGCATCCCAAGGGCGGGCGCAGGGGCGACGGCGGGTCTCCCGCCAGGATGATGCGCTTGGTGGCGTTGGCCACGCTCGCCCGCGGCACGGCCGACAGCAGCGCTTCCGTGTAGGGATGCGCGGGCGCCGCGAACAGCGCACCGGTCGGCGCCAGCTCGACGATCTTGCCGAGATACATGACGCCGACGCGATTGCTGACGTGACGCACCACGCCCAGATTATGCGAGATGAAGACGTAGGTGAGGCCGAGGCGGCGCTGCAGCGACACCAGCAGATTGAGGATCTGCGCCTGGATCGAGACGTCGAGCGCCGAGACGGCTTCGTCCGCGACGATGAACTTCGGATCGAGGGCGAGCGCCCGGGCGATGCCGATGCGCTGGCGCTGGCCGCCGCTGAACTCGTGCGGGAAGCGGTCATAGTGCTCGGGCCGCAACCCGACAAGCGCGAGCAGCTCCTCGACCTTGCGCCGCCGTGCGGCGCCCTTGTGCAGGCCGTGCACGCGGAAGGCCTCACCGATGATTCCGCCGACGGCCTTGCGCGGATTGAGCGACGAATAGGGATCCTGGAAGATGATCTGCATGTCCCGGCGCAGCCGGCGCATGGCCGGCTTGTCGAGGGTCAGGAGATCCTGCCCGTCGAACACGATGCGGCCGCTCGTCGGCTCCTCGAGCCTGAGCAGGCAGCGGCCGAGCGTGCTCTTGCCGCAACCGGATTCGCCCACCAGCCCCAGCGTCTCGCCCTTGCGTACGCTGAGGCTCACGCCGTCGACCGCCTTGACGGAATCGCTGCTGCGGTTGAACAGCCGCCCGCGCACGGGGAAGTGCTTCTTCAGTCCTTCGATCTCGAGTAGCGCGCTAGGGGACATGGAGCCAGCACCTCACATCGTGCGTGGTTCCGACCGCGGCGAGCGGCGGCTCTTCGAGACGGCAGCGCTCATGGACCTTGGGACAGCGATCCTGGAAGGCACAGCCGACCGGGAGGTCGTGGACATTCGGCACCATGCCGGCAATGGCCGGCAGCATCCTGTCCGGAGGCGGCGGCTCGTCCATGCGCGGGATCGAGGCCATCAGCCCTTCGGTATAGGGATGCAGCGGATGCTCGAAGAGCGAGGCGACGTCGGCGTGCTCGACGATCTGGCCGGCGTACATGACGGCGACGCGCTGGGCCATCTCCGCCACGACGCCGAGGTCGTGGGTGATGAGCAGGATCGAGACGCCGGAGTCGCGCTGCAGCGCGCGCATCAGGTCGAGAATCTGCGCCTGGATGGTGACGTCGAGCGCCGTCGTCGGTTCATCGGCGACCAGAAGCCGGGGTCCGCAGGCGAGCGCGATGGCGATCATGACCCGCTGGCGCATGCCGCCGGAAAGCTCGTGGGGGAATTGCGTGATGCGCCGGGCCGGATCGGCGATCCCGACCTTGGCCAGCATATCCGTCGCGTAGGCCAGGGCCTCGCGCGGCGGCAACCCGCGATGCAGCCGTACAACCTCGGCAATCTGTTCGCCGATCCTGATGACGGGATTGAGCGAGGTCATCGGCTCCTGGAAGATCATGGAGATGCTGTTGCCACGAATGCGGCGCATCTCCTCTTCCCCGACCGAGGCAAGATCCGTTCCCTCGAAGACGATCCGGCCCTGCACGATGCGGCCGGCCGGCTGCTGGATCAGGCGCAGGATCGACTGTGCCGTCACGCTCTTGCCCGACCCGGATTCGCCGACGAGGCCCAGCGTCTCGCCCCTGCCGATCGAAAGGTCCACGCCCCTGACCGACTTCGCGACCTTGTCGTCCGCGAAGAAGTAGGTGTGCAGACCCTCGATGTTCAGCAGGACGTCGTTCACGGGCGTCTCGTCGATCCAGGTTTCCGGGCGGGTTTACCGCCGTCTAGCTGCGGCCGGGCTCGGGCTCGCCGCGCTCGGCGTCGCTCAGCTGGAGGCGGTAGCCGTCCGGGTCGCGCAGAAGCGCGTTCTTGCGGCCGGTGGCGCGCGAGGGATGGACGTCCTTGTGGAACTTCACGCCCTTGGCGACGAGCTCGGCGTGGGTCTTGTCGATGTCCACGACCTTGAAGGAGATGTGGTTGATGCCGGGATTCTCCTCGGTCATGACCGAGTGAATCTCGAAAATCGGCTGGTTTTCTCCCGGAAGCTGGAGCTCCGCCGAGCCGCCATGATGGTCGGTCCAGGTCAGGAGCTTGAAGCCAAGCTTTTGATAAAACTCAACAAATTCCTTCACGTCATTCACGACGAGTTCGATGTGGTCGATGCCGACGATCATGCGCTGCTCCCTTTGACTGCAATTGCGTATTGTCGACAATCTAGAATTTACCAATTGGTGTCAATCGACTAGTGTGCCGCTCGACATGACTGCCCTGAAAATCGCCAAGCGGCCCTCCCTCGTCTCCCTCGTCTTCGACGAGTTGGAGCGCATGATCATGGATGGCACGCTGAAGCCCGGTGATCCGATCAACGAAAAGGCGTTGAGCGACACCAACGGGCTCAGTCGCGCACCCATCCGCGAAGCGTGCCGGCGGCTGGAACAGGCCGGCCTTGTCGAGATCATCACCAACCGCGGCGTCTTCGTGCGCAAGATCTCGCGGCGCTCAGCCGAGGAGCTGTGCGAGATCAAGCTCGTGCTGAACCGGCACATCAACAAGCTCATCATGGAGCGGATAAACCCTGCGCAGATCGCGGCTTTGCGGGCGCTTGTGGCGAAGATCGAACAACAGGCCGAATTCGGAAACCTGTCGCGCTACTACGCGCTGAACGAGGAGTTCCATCACAGCCTGATCGACATCGCCGGCAACGCCCGCTTGTCGGAGATCTACAAGAGCCTGAACAAGGAGCTGAACCTGTTCCGCTGGCGAGCCTTCCGCGAGGCGCCGGCGCTGGAAGACTCCATGTCGGCGCACCAGGAAATCATCAACGCGCTGGCCGCCGGCGACGGCGAGACGTTCTGCCGGGTCGTCGAAGAGCATCTCGTCGCGACAAATCGCCGAATCCTGTCGCGGGATCTCGACGACGATGTGCCGGAGGCTTCGCCACGCCGCATCGCGGCCACGGGCTAGAGCAATCAACGATTTCAATCGGGAGAAGAATGAGATGGCTTATGTCGTAACCCCGCCGGCCACCGTCGGCGTGCCGGTCAATGGAACCGGCGACCTGTTCCCGGTCCGGCGCATCTTCTGCGTCGGCCGCAACTACGCGGCCCATGCCCGCGAGATGGGACACGATCCCGACCGCGAGCCGCCGTTCTTCTTCACCAAGCCGGCCGACGCAATCGTGATCTGCGCCGACCCGAAGAATCCCACCAAGGTCGCCTATCCGCCCGCCACCAAGAATCTGCATCACGAGATGGAACTGGTCGTGGCGATGAAGTCGGGCGGCAGCGACATCCCGGTCGAGAAGGCGCTGGACCACGTCTACGGCTACGGCGTCGGCCTCGACATGACGCGGCGCGACCTGCAGAACCAAGCCAAGGACATGGGCCGCCCGTGGGACATGGGCAAGGGCTTCGACCAGTCCGCGCCGATCGGCGAGATCTATCCGGCCGCGAAGATCGGCCATCCGTCGAAGGGCACCATCCAGCTCGACGTGAACGGCAAGACCCGCCAGAAGTCCGATCTCAACGCGCTGATCTGGAGCGTGCCCGAGACGATTTCCTACCTGTCGGGCCTCGTGACGTTGGCCGCCGGCGACCTGATCTACACCGGCACGCCCGATGGCGTCGCCGCCGTGGTCAAGGGCGACACGCTGTCGGGCTTCGTCGACGGCTGCGGCACGGTTACCTGCGTGCTGGTCTGACGGACCTCGGAGCACGACACGCACGCGGCCGCTCCAGACGCGGCGGCGATCGGTTTGCGGCCTGACACGGTAAGGGAGAGGTCATGTCGCAGAGATCGCGGTGGATGCAGTCCGCACGAGGCATGCTGAGGAGGACCCTCGGCATCGACATCGTCGGAGTCGGGAATACAACGACGTTCCAGCACCACCTTGCGCAGCTGCTTGAGCGAAACCGTATCGACCTGGTTCTCGATGTCGGTGCCAACGACGGGCAGTTCGCGTCGAGGCTGCGCGCGATCGGATACAGCGGCCGCATCTGTTCGTTCGAGCCGGTCTCGAAATGCTATGCGACGCTTGCGGCAAGCGCTGCCCGGGATTCGAAATGGTCGGTCTACAAGACGGCCATGGGGCGCGCGCCCGGGACCGCCACGATCAACATCTTCGAGGCCAGCGATTTATCCTCCTTCCTGAAACCGAACGCCTTTGGCCCGTCGGCCTTCGAGAAGATGAAGATCGAGGCGTCGGAAGAGGTTCCGGTGCAGACCCTGGATGCGTTCATGAAGGAGCATGTCGCCCCCGAGGCGCGTGTGTTCCTCAAGATGGATACGCAAGGGTTCGATCTCGAGGTCTTCGCCGGATTGCAGGACAGGATCGGGCAGGTCGCGGGGATCGTATCCGAACTCTCGCTCACGCCGATCTACGAGGGCATGCCAGACTTCCTGCAGGCGCTCGCCGAGTTCCGGCGCCGGGGATTCTCGGTGAGCGGCATGTTTCCGGTCAACCGCGCCGCCGACCTGTCCCTGATCGAGATGGACTGCTGCTTCGTGAGGACGCGGCCTGCCGCGCCGGGGCAGGTGGAATAGGGTCCGCTCCGGCCACGCCCCAGCGGCGATCCTCGAGTTGGTGCCGGAGGCCCTGGTCGTGGACGGTTGCTAGAGCTGTTGGGCCCGGAACGTGTCGCACTGGCGGGGATCGCCGGTTTCCAGCCCCTTGCGGAACCAGCGCGCGCGTTGCGCACTGGTGCCGTGGGTGAAGCTGTCGGGCACGACGCGGCCCTGGCTCTGCTTCTGCAGCGCGTCGTCGCCGATCGCGCTCGCGGCGGCCAGGGCCTGATCCACGTCCTTGTCGTCGATCATCTTGCCGCCGCGCTGCCTGTCGGCGCGGTTGGCCCACACGCCGGCGAAGCAATCGGCCTGGAGCTCGGTGCGTACCGACAGCGCGTTGCCGTCGCGCTTGCTCATGCTCTGGCGCATCTGCTGCACCTTGGCTGAGATGCCGAGCTGGTTCTGCACGTGATGGCCGATCTCGTGGGCGATCACATAGGCCTGCGGGAACTGGCCGGGTGCCTTGAAGCGCCGCGCCAGCTCGTCGAAGAAGCCGAGGTCGAGATAGACGCGCTGGTCGGCCGGACAATAGAACGGACCCATCGCCGCCTGGCCGACGCCGCATTCGGTGCGCGTGGCGTCGCGGAACAGGACCAGCTTGGGGTCGCGATACTGGCGGCCCATACCCTGAAAGATCTCGTGCCAGACATCCTCGGTGCTCTTCAGCACGCGCGACACGAACTGGGTCTGGGCGTCGCTGGCCGGCGCGGGCGCGCCCGGCGTGCGGCTGGCGGACGGGGAAGGAGGCGCCGGCGCGTAGCTCGAGGTGCCGCCCCCGCCGCCCGCGATGTCGCTCAGGATGGCGCCCGGATCGGCGCCCATGATCATGGCGATGACGACGAACGCCACCAGGCCGAAGCCGCCCTTGAACAGGCCGCCGCCGCCGCCGCCCATCGGAATGGGAAAGCCGCCGCCGCCGAATCCACCGCCGCCGATCCCGCCGTCGCCGCGGCGATCTTCGATGTTGTTGCTCTGATCGCCATCCATCTGCATGGCTAGGTCTCCTTGGCGCAATGTCCCCGGCGAGATCGTCTCCGGATCGTCTATAATGCCCGGCGATGAGTCTCACCATTGCGACCTGGAACATAAACTCGGTCCGGCTGCGGATCGGAAACGTCGAACGGTACCTGAAGTTGCGCCAGCCCGATGTGCTGTGCCTGCAGGAGACCAAGTGCCCGGACGAGTTCTTCCCGCACGACGCCTTCGAGCGCATGGGCTACACCCATCGCTTCGTGCAGGGCATGAAGGCCTATAACGGCGTGGCGATCCTCTCGAAGGTGCCGTTCGTCGCCGGCACCATCCACCATCGCTGCGGCAAGGAGGATTGCCGGCACATCGAGGTGGCGCTCGATGTCGGCGGCGATCCGATCCTGCTCGACAATCTCTACATCCCCGCGGGCGGCGACATTCCCGACCCCGACCTGAACGTGAAGTTCGCGCACAAGCTCGACTTCTATCGCGAGATGGCCGCCTGGTACGCCGAGCGCAAGCCCGGGCCGCGCGCCCGCAAGGGCCTGCGCCGCATCACCGTGGGCGATCTCAACGTGGCGCCGCTGGAGCACGACGTGTGGAGCCACAAGCAGCTCCTGAAGATCGTCTCGCACACGCCAGTCGAAGTCGAATTGTTCGGCAAGCTCCAGGCCTCGCTCGACTGGATCGACGTGCCGCGCCGGTTCGTGGCCCCCGATCAGAAGCTCTATTCATGGTGGAGCTATCGCAACAACGACTGGCGTGTTTCCAACCGCGGCCGCCGGCTCGATCACATCCTGGCCAGCCCCGCCCTTGCCGGGGCGATCCGCAGCCACCACATCGACGTCGATTTGCGCGACTGGGAAAAGGCTTCGGACCATGTGCCCGTGTCGGCGACGTTCGAGGTTTAGGGGAGAGATGGCATGACGATTCTGGGAATTCTGTTGATCGGCCTGGTGGTCGGTCTGATCGCGCGCTTCGTGACGCCCGGCCCCAATCCGCGCGGCATCATCGTCACCATCGTGATCGGTATCGTCGGCGCCGTCATCGCGACCTATGGCGGCCAGGCGCTCGGCCTTTATCAGGTCGGCGAACCTGCCGGCTTCTTCGGCTCGGTGCTCGGCGCCGTTGTCTTGCTGGTCCTGCTGCGGCTGATCGGCCGCTAACGCACACGATAGAGAAAGTACCGGTCCTTCGGCACGCCCGGAGGATCGGGCTGGCGCTGCCAGCGCGCGACGTCGAGCGCCTGGTTGGCCAGCACGTAGCCGCCCGACACGGCCAGCCGATCGAGGGCCGGTCCCAGCCATTTGCCCATCTCGACATTGGCCTGGTGATCGCCGGTGCCGAGATCGGTGTGGATCAGCGCGGCCGTCGGCCCGAGCTTTCGTGCGGCCTGGTCGATCGTCCGGTCGGCATCGCCGAGGAACAGCCGGTCGTCGGGCGGGACGCAGTCGGGATGGGCCGCCACCTTGCGCTCGAACACGAAGATCTCGCGGCCGGGAAACAGCTCGCGCAGGTGGTCGTAGGTGCGGCCGTTGCCCAGGCCGACTTCAAGGATCGGACCGGGCACGGCATCGATGGCGGGCTTCAGGAAATTCAGGCAGTCGCGCTGTGCCTGCATGCGCGCGATGAAACTGTCGAGACGACTCATGACGATGCAATGACTCTGAGGGGCGATCAGGCCGCCCTGGTGGCGGCGCGCAGTTTCTGGTTGGTGTCCTCGAGCCGGTGCGCCAGCTCGCGCATGATCTCGATCGCCATCTCCGGGAACTCCGCGACCAGGCGATAGAACATGTCCTTGGTGATCTTGAGCGTCGCCAGCGGCTCCTTGGCCTTGATGGTGGCGGTGCGCGGCACGTCGCACAGGATGGCGATCTCGCCGAAGAAGCTGTTGCGCTTCATCTCGGCCACCGAGATCTGGCCGCTCGGCGTGTCGATCAGCACGTCGGCGGTGCCGCCCAGGATCACGTACATCGTGTCGCCGGGATCGCCCTGGTGACAGACCTCCTGGCCGACGCCGAAATTCACCCGCTCGCTGGTGAAGGCCAGCAGCTTCAGCCTCGCCTGCTCGACCTTCGAGAAGATCGGCACACCCTTCAGCAGCTCTACCTCTTCGTTGAGGTTCATCGCGTCCTCCTCGATGCGCCCTACGCCGACGCCATCAGCTCGGTATAGAGCCCGCCTCTTGCCGCCAGCTCCGACGGCGATCCCTGGGCGACCACGCGGCCGCCCTGCATAACGACGATCTGCTCGAACGGCTCGGCCTGGTTGGGCCGGTTGGCGATCCAGAACACACCGGAGCCCCGCTCGGAAGCATCGGCCAGAATGTTGTCGCGAATGCGGTCCTGGGTGCGGCCGTCGAACATGGCCACCGCCTCGTTGACGACCACGAGCTGCGGCCGCTTGATCAGGGCGCGGGCGATTCCGAGCTTCTGGCGCTGGCTCGCCGGCAATCTCTTGCCGCCGACGCCGACATTGTACTCCAGGCCGACCTCGATCACCGAATCGCGCAGCCCGAGCTCGTCGAACACCTGGGCGATCAGATTGCCGATGCGTTCGCCGGCCTGCGCCTGGCCATAGACCAGGCGACCGAACAGGATGTTGTCCTGCAGGGTGGCGGCGCTGTTGTAACGCTCGAAATCGTAGAACTCGACGGCGTCGCGCAGGTTGGCCGGCAGGCCCTCGGCGAAGGCGCGGCGGGCGCCGAGGATCCGCTCCTCCATGGCCGCATCGATCAGGCCGAGGCGATGGCGCGCCTCGATGTAGCGGAACGGCAGCGTCATCAGGCGGATGCGATCGGCCTCGGGCACGGCCTCGATGCCCTTGCCGCCGAGACGCTGAAGCAGCAGGCGGACGTTCGGCAGCTCGTCGGCCGAGATGAAGCTGTACTGTTCGAACAACGGATTGTCGGGCGACAGGCCGGAGAACAGCTCGACCATGGTCTCGGCGATGCTGAGACCCATGCGCTGCAGGTCGACGTCGAGGCCGGTCTTTCGCAGCACCGACATCACGTAGGGATCGGCCGCGAGATTGTCGCCATCGAACTGCTTGCCCAGCGCGGTGCCGAACAGCAGGTTTTCGGCGACCGACAGGTTCTTGTTGTAGTGGTCGTCGTTGAACGGCTCGACCAGGCCGGCATAGGTGCCGTCCTGGAGATGCTCGTGCAGCGTATGCCGGGCCTTCAGGATCTTCTCGGCCAGGTCGGGCCGCAGCGCGGCGTCGACGGTGCCGCGCAGACCCAACGAATAGATGTCCTCGTCGAGCTCCACCTGCTTCAGTGTCCGCACCATGCAGGGCAGCAGATCGGCCGGGCCGGTGGCGCCGGCCAGTTCGTAGTCGACCCAGTCGGCATTCGGGTCGAAGGCCGGATTGCCGGCGCGCACGGATTCCTTCCAGAATGTCTCGCGCACGGCCTTCGTGGCCTCGTCATAGGTCGCCGGCGCCACGGGCCGCAGCTTCAGGCCGAACAGCAGGTTGTCGCGGACCGTCAGCGGGAAGAGGTAGGTGTCCTGGCCCACATAGGCGAGCCGCGCGCCGATCACGTACTCCGGCAGCTGGAAGAAATCCTTGCCGTCGACGCGGATCGATCCGCTGGTCGGCAGGATCTGGCGTGCGAGCACCTGGCCCAGCACGTCCTTGCCCGAACCCGAGCCGCCGATCACGGCCACGCGAGTGCTGGTCGACAGGGTGAGCGAGAGATTGTCGAGCTGCTTCACGCGGCCGTCCTCGGTCACGACCACCCCGACCAGTGCCAGCTCCTTGCCGAGCGGCGGCGGCGGCCCGTCGGGGATCGCCTGGAGCTCCGGCGGCATCATGCCCTCGGGCTGGAACTGGTCGATCACCTGCTCGTACTTGATCTGCACGTCCTGGCGTTGCTGGTCCCAGTCGATCAGCTCCTTGATCGGCGACGGCAGGTCCTTGTAGGCGAGCAGCACGCCGACCACGGCGCCGACGTCCATCTGGCCGGTGATCGCGAAGTAGCCGCCCACCAGGTAGATGGCGAAGGGCGTCGCCTGCGACAGGATGTTGTTCCAGAACTTGGCGACGAACTTCTTCTGGTAGAGGTCGAAGCGGATCTTGAAGATCAGGCCCAGCCGCTCGGAAATATCGGCGCGTTCGTAGTTGGCGGCGCCGTGGATGTGGATCTCATGCACGCCGTCGGCGGTCTCGGCGATGCGGCCGGCGAGCTGCCGGGCCGAGATCTGCCGCTGGCGACCCAGCACCAGCACGGGCTTCCTGAGGCGCGGGATGATCGACATCTGCACGGCGAGCAGCACGATCACGATGATCCCGAGCAGCCAGTTCTGCATCATGATGAAGATGATGGCCGTCAGCGCCTGGCCGCCCAGGAACATCGGCTGCACGAAGGCGTCGCCGATGAAGCCGCCCAACGGCTCGACCTCATCCTTCACCATGGTGGCGAGCTCGGCCTGCTTGACCTTGCGGAAGTGGGCCGGCGGGAAGCGCAGGATACGGTCGTAGAGTTCGTAGCGCAGGCGGCGCAGCATGCGCTCGCCCATGCGGCCCTTCTGGGTGTTGATCGTCTTCTTGAACAGGCCGTTGATAACGACGGCGCCCAGGAAGACGAAGCTCATCACCACGAGATACTGAAGCTGGTCGACCTGGAATCCGTCGAAGAAGCGGATGACCCGTCCCGGGAAGATGGCGGAGAGGTCCAGCTCCCAGACCAGGAAGGGGATGGTCTTGCTGTCCTTGAACGCGTTGCCCTGGATGCCGTTGTTGATGACCGATTTCGGCACCGTCAGCGACATGAAGTAGAAAACCTGGGCCAGGACCACCAGCAGCAGAATAACGATCTGTTCGGGCCGACTGTGCCGCCAGATGTAGGAGAAGAGGCTGCGTTCCATGAATCCTGCGCCGAGGCGATCTAGCCTCCCCCTATAGGCGATCAGTGCGTTGATTACATTAGGTATTTGCCGGGTTGACGCACCCGGGTTCGCGGCGGGCCCGGCTTGTGGCATAGTCGGCCCGTCGTTCACCGGTCGGGGCAGCCGCTTCGGCGAGGGAGAGCCAATGCCCAGCAACCGGTCCAAACGCGTACTGCTCTACAGCCACGACTCGTTCGGGCTCGGCCACGTGAGCCGCTGCCGTACGATTGCCAATGCCATCGTCGAGGCCGACCAGTCCGTGTCGGTGCTCATCCTGTCCGGCTCGCCGGTCGTCGGTTCGTACGAATTCCGCTCGGGCGTCGACTTCGTGCGCATTCCCGGGGTCGTGAAGATCGAGACCGGCGAATACGACTCGGCCAACCTGCGCATGAACGTCGAGCACACGCTCGAGATGCGCACCCGCATCATCCGCGACACCGCCGACATCTTCCGCCCCGACCTCTTCATCGTCGACAAGGAGCCGCTCGGCCTGCGCGGCGAGGTCGGTCCCGCCCTGCGGCTGCTCAAGGACCGCGGCACGCCGCTGGTCCTCGGCCTGCGCGACGTGATGGACGATCCCGCCCAGCTGGCCAAGGAGTGGGAGCGCAAGAACGTCGTGCCGGCGCTGCGCGATCTCTATGACGAGATCTGGGTTTATGGCCTGCCGCAGGTCAACAAGCCGCTGACCGGCATCGACGTGCCGCCGTCGGTGCGTCACAAGATGGTCTACACCGGCTATCTGCGGCGCGAGTTGCCGCTGCACAGCGACGTGCCGCACGAAATGGAGGAGATCGAGGGTCCCTTCATCCTGGTGACGCCGGGCGGTGGCGGCGACGGCGTCGAGCTGGTCGACTGGGTGCTCGCGGCCTACGAGGCCGACCCCAACATCCCCTACGGGGCGGTCATCGTGTTCGGGCCGTTCATGCCGGCCACGGCGCGCGAGGCCTTCAAGGAACGCGCCGCGAAGTTCCCGAACATCCAGACGCTCACCTTCACCAACAATCTCGGCGCCCTGATGCAGCGCGCCGCCGGCGTCGTCGCCATGGGCGGCTACAATACGTTCTGCGAGATCCTCTCGTTCGACAAGCGCGCGATCATCGTGCCGCGCACCCATCCGCGCCTCGAGCAGTTCATCCGCGCCCGCGCGGCCCGCAACATCGGCCTGATCGAGATGCTGGATCCCAATCGCGGCCGCGACCCGCAGACGATGGCCACCGCGCTGCGCCACCTGCCGCAGCAGGGCCTGCCGAGCGACGTCGTGGTGCCGGGCCTGCTCGACGGGTTGGGCAGCGTCTGGCGGCTCGTCTCCAAGCAGCTCTCCCATCCCCATCGCGGCCCGGCCTCGCTCGATGTCGCGGAAGCGACCAGTGCGCACCCCGGCGGCGAACTCGCCTCGGCGGACCCGGTCCCCTTGCCGGGGCGGCACCGCAGCTGATTTCCGCGCGCTGATGTCGATCGACAAGAGCGGACCCAAGGTGGCGGTCATCCTGAAGGGCTGGCCGCGCCTCTCCGAGACCTTCATCGCCCAGGAGATCGCCGGCCTCGAGGCGCGCGGCGTGGCGCTCGAACTGTGGTCGATGCGCCGTCCCACCGACAAGGCCCGCCATCCCGTCCATGACCGGGTCGCGGCGCGCGTCGTCTATCTTCCCGAATATCTCGAGGACGATCGGCGTCGCGTGTTCGCAGCCTGGCACAAGGCCCGCCACCTGCCCGGCTATGCCGCGGCGCGTGCCAAGTTCCTCGCCGACCTGCGGCGCGATCGCACCGCCAACCGCGTGCGGCGCTGGGGCCAGGCGCTCGTGTTGGCCGCCGAGCTTCCCGATACGATCGAGCGGCTCTATGCGCATTTCCTGCACACGCCGGCTTCCGTGACGCGCTACGCGGCCACGATGCGCGGCCTGCCCTGGAGCGTCTCGGCCCATGCCAAGGACATTTGGACCAGCGAGCCCTGGGATGTGCGCGAGAAGCTCGAGGACTGCGCCTGGCTGGTGACCTGCACCAGGGTCGGGCTGCAGCGCCTGGAAGAGCTGGCCCCGACGCCCGCCAAACTGCGGCTGGTCTATCACGGGCTGGACTTCGCCCATCTGCCGCCGCCCCCGCCGGCGCGGCCGCCGCGCGACGGCTCGGATCCGGCCGATCCCGTCGTGATTCTCTCGGTCGGCCGCAAGGTCGAGAAGAAGGGCTACGACGATCTCCTGAACGCCCTGGCAATGTTGCCGGCCGGCCTGCACTGGCGCTTCGAGCATGTCGGCGCCGGCGATCTCTCGGACGTGTTGAAGGCGCAGGCGGCGTCGCTCGGCCTGGCCGAGCGCTGCCTGTGGCGGGGCGCCCAGCCGCAGAAGGCCGTGTTCGAGGCGCTCGCCCGCGCCGATCTGTTCGTGCTGGCGAGCAAGAGGGCCGCGGACGGCGACCAGGACGGCCTGCCCAACGTGTTGATGGAAGCCGCCCATCAGGGCCTGCCGCTCGTGTCGACCCAGGCGGCGGCCATCGGCGAATTCGTCGAGGACGGCGAGACCGGCCTGCTGGTGCCGCCCGCCGCGCCGCGGGAGTTGAGCGTTGCGCTCGCGCGCATGGTCACCGATCCCGGGCTGCGGCAGGGGCTGGCGCAGCGTGCGGGCGAGGTCGTGCGCACGCGCTTCTCCTACGAAGCCGGGGTCGAATGGATCGCCTCGGCCCTGCAGGGCACGCCCGGCGAGGGCAGCGTCACCGCCCGCGCCGCCGATTAGCCGTGCGCGTGCTGCTGCACACGCCGCTGAAGGCACCCGACAGCCCCGTGCCGTCCGGCGATCGGGAGATGGCGCGGGGTCTGGTCCGTCTTCTCGAGCGTCTCGGCCATAGGGTGCTCATGCCCCCGTCGAGCCGTGTCGCGCCCGGCGTGCCGCCGTTCGAGGCGCATCTGTCGCTGGAGCGGCGCGCCCGTGCCCAGGCCGGGCGCCTGATCGCACGCTGGCGGGCCCTGCCGGCCCATCATCCGGAGCGGTTCGATCTCTGGTTCACCTATCACTGCTACTATCGCAAGCCGGATTGGCTGGGACCGATGGTGACGCGGGCGCTGGGCATCCCCTACGTGATCGCCGAAGCCTCGCACGCCCCGCTTCGCGCTCAGGGTCCGACCCGGGCCGGCCATCGCGCGGTCGAGCGGGCGCTGGCGGCCGCCGACCTCGTGCTGACCGTCAATCCGCGCGACGTCGCGGGGGTGAAGGCGCGTCTGCGGCCGGGCGCCCGCCAGGCCTGGCTTCCCCCTTTCATCGATGTCGCGCCCTTCCAGGGGCCGCCCCGCCGCGACCCCGGGCAACCGCCCCTGCTGCTCAGCGTCGGCATGATGCGCACGCGCGACAAGCTCGACTCCTATCGGGTGCTCGCTCGCGCTTTCGCCCTGCTGATGGACCGGCAATGGCGCGCCCTCCTGGTGGGCGACGGTCCGGCGCGGGCCGAGATCGAGGGGTTGATGGCGCCTTTTGGTTCGCGTGTGCGGTTCGCCGGCGCCCTGTCGCATGCGGAATTGCCGGCGCTCTACGCCTCGGCGGACCTTTACCTTTGGCCCGCGATCAACGAAGCCTATGGCATGGCCTTTCTCGAAGCCCAGGCAGCCGGCTTGCCCGTGGTCGCCGGTCGCACCGGCGGCGTCCCCGCGGTCGTGGCCGACGGCAGGACGGGTCTGCTGACGCCCATCGGCGATGCGGCGTCCTTCGCCGCCGCCGTGGCGCGATTGCTCGATGAGCCGGCGGAACGCGCGCGCCTCGGGGTCGCCGCCGCCCGGCGGGTGGCCGCGCATCACGACGAGCGCGCCGCCGCGCATGCCCTCGGAACGGCGCTGGCGACCCTGCCGGACGTGAAGAGATGAGGGCGGTGCCCTTCGCGCTGCTGCGTCACGCCCCGACGACATGGAATGCCGATGGCCGGCTGCAGGGCCTCACCGACACCCCTCTCAGTCCCGAAGGCGAGAGGGCGGCGCGGAGCTGGCGCCTGCCCGCGCCGGCCGACGCCTGGAAACGGGTCAGCAGTCCGCTGCAGCGGGCGCGCCGCACCGCCGAACTCCTCCGGCCTTCGATGCCTGTCGCCATCGATTCCCGGCTGCGCGAGATGAGCTTCGGCCTCTGGGAGGGGTTCACGGTGAAGGCGCTGCGCGCGAGCGGCGGCGAGGCCTTCGCGGCGGCGGAAGCGGCCGGCCTCGACTTCCATCCGCCGGGCGGAGAATCGCCGCGCATGACGATGGTCCGCCTGTCGCTCTGGAGCTCGACGTTGACCGAGCCCGTGGTCGCAGTGTCGCACAAGGCCGCGATCCGGGCCCTGCTGGCGCTGGCGACCGGCTGGAACATGCTGGGCCGGCCGCCGCACAAGCTCGATTGGAAATGTGCGCACTTCTTCGTTGCGCAGGACGGGGGACGCGTGGTGATCGAACGCCTGAACGTGCCGCTCGCCGGATGACGGCACGGGTCTTCTTCTATGTGCAGCATCTGCTGGGGATCGGCCATCTGCGGCGCGCCGCGACCCTCGCCCGGGCGCTGGCGGCGGGTGGCTTCGACGTGCTGCTGGTCTCGGGCGGCGCCCCGGTCGATGGGCTGGCGCTCGGCGGCGCGCGGCTTCACCAGCTGCCGCCGGTGCGCGCCGCGGACGCCCGGCTGAAGGAACTGGCACGGCTCGACGGCACGCCGCTCGACGAGGCGTTCCGCGCCAGCCGCACGCGGCAACTGCTCGATCTGTTCGAGGCCGAGCAGCCCGACATCCTGCTCACCGAGCAGTTTCCCTTCGGCCGCACGCAGCTTCGCTTCGAGCTGCTGCCGCTGCTGGAGGCGGCGCAGGACCGGCCGTCCGCGCCGTGGATCGTCTCGTCGATCCGCGACGTGCTGCGCCGCACCGCCTCGCCGGCGCGCGTCGACGAAATGGTGCAGACCTTCGAGGCCTTTGACGCCGTCCTGGTCCACGCCGATCCGGCGCTGGTGCGGCTCGACGACAGTTTCCCCGCCTGGCCCGACATCCAGGCGCGCGCGCTTTATACCGGCTACGTTTCCGACGCAGACTCCGATGCCGCTGCGGACATTGCCGTCGGGAAAGGCGAAGTGATCGTCTCGGCCGGCGGCGGGGCCGTCGGTGCGCCGCTCCTGCAGGCAGCCCTTGCCGCGCGTCCCCTGACGGCGCTGGCCGATCGCAGATGGCGGCTGCTCGTCGGACCGAACATGCCGGACGCCGAACGCGCGGCGCTCGCGGCGTCGGCCGGCCCGGATGTGATCGTCGAGCCAGTGCGCGCCGATTTCCCCGCCCTGCTGCGCAACGCTTCGCTGTCGATCTCGCAGGCCGGATACAACACCGTGGTCGAGACGCTCTGCCATGGCGATCGTGCCGTGCTGGTGCCGTTCGGCACGGCGCGCGAGACCGAGCAGGCCGACCGGGCCCGCGTTCTCGTCGAGCGCGGCATGGTGGCGGCCGTCGCACCCGGTGAACTGACGCCGGCGAGCCTTGCGGCCGCCATTGCGCGAGCCTGGGCGGGACCGTCGATCCGCAGCTTTCCGCCGGTCGATGGGCGTGGGGCAGCGGCCACGGTCGCGGCGCTCCGGCAGATGGTGTCGCCATGACCCGCTGGCAGGCGCTCGCCGACGAGGATGCGCGCTGGGGTGAGACGGGCCGCGTCGCCGAACTCTGGTGGCGCGACGACGATGCCAGCGACGTGACGCCTTCGCTCGATCGCCTGGTCGGGCTCGCGCGCGACACGGGCACGCCCCTCGCGCTCGCGGTGGTGCCGGCGCAGGCAACACCGGCCCTGGCCGACCGTCTTGCCGATGAACCGCTCGTCGACGTGCTGCAGCACGGTTATGCCCATGCCAATCACGCGCTTGCCCCGGAGAAGAACATCGAGCTGGGGACGCAGCGTCCCGCCATGATGACCCTCGGCGAGCTGGCAACCGGCTGGATGGCGCTCGAGCGTCTGTTCGGAGCGCGTGCGCTGCCCGTCATGGTGCCGCCCTGGAACCGTATCGCGCCGGTGCTGGTGCCCACGCTCCCCGAGATCGGCTATCGCGGGCTCTCGACCTTCGGTCCGCGGGCGCGCGTCCATCCGGTGCGCGGTCTGCTGCAGGTCAATACGCATGTCGATCTGATCGACTGGAAGGGCGGCCGCGTCTTCGCCGGCGAGGACGCCGCGCTCGCGGCGCTCGTGACCGCTCTCGAACGGGCGCGCTCGGGCGGCGGAGAGCCGGCCGGCATTCTCAGTCATCATCTTGCGATGGACGCCGGGGCGTGGGATTTCCTAAGCTCATTGTGGGAAAGAATGAAAACGCTGGAGAACATCCTCGTGCGTCCGGCGCGCGCGCTGTTCGGCCCGTGATGCCGGCTGGGGGAGGGCGCAGGTGAATTCCGTCGATCTGCGCTATCCGCAGCAGACGCTGGTGGCGGACTATCTGCGCGCCGGGACCGGCGTGGTGCTCTGTGGCGCGCCGCTGCTGCTGCTCGACGTCAACCCCTGGCTGGCCGCCCTCTTCCTGGCAGGGTTCGGACTCTTCACCCTCTTTCTGCTACGCACCGCCCTGCGCCACCAGACGCGCTATGTGCTGAGCCCGGACTCCCTGCGGGCCGAAGGGCCGACCGGGAGCGTGGTGGAATGGAACCGCCTGGACAGGATGAAGCTCAGCTACTTCTCGACCAAGCGAGACCGCTCGGACGGCTGGATGCAGCTCGGCGTCGGTTCGACAGGCGGCAGGCTGGTGAAGGTCGATTCCTCGCTGGAGGGCTTTCACGATATCGTCGCGCGCGCGGCGGAAGCTGCCGAAGCGACGGGAGTCGCGCTCGGCGATGCGACGCGCGCGAACTTGAGGTCGATGGGGATCGTGGTGGCGGGTCAGGAAGAGACGGTATGAAGGATCTGCTGCGAGTCGAGGACCTGACGGTCGAGTTCGGCGTCCACGAGGGCGTGCTGCGGGCCGTTGACAAGGTGTCCTTCTCCATCCCGCCCGGCGGCACGGTGGCGCTGGTGGGCGAGTCGGGCTCGGGCAAGTCGGTGTGCAGCCAGGCGATCATGGGGCTGCTGCCGCGCACGGCGAAGATCTCGACGGGCTCGATCCTGTTCCAGGACCCGCGCTTCAACCAGGGCGTCGTCGACATCGCGCGCATCGATCGCTCCGGCCCGGCCATGCGGCGCATCCGCGGCGGCCAGATCTCGATCATCTTCCAGGAGCCGATGACGTCGCTGTCGGCCCTCCACACGGTCGGCGACCAGATCGGCGAGGCCGTCGAACTGCACGGCGCGCAACCCGGCAGTCCGCTGGGCGGCGAAGCCGGGCGCAAGCTCAGCCGGGCCGAGATCGACGCGCTGACCGTCGACATGCTGCGCATGGTGGGCTTCCCCGACCCCAAGCGCGCGCTCCGGACCTACCCCTTCGAACTGTCCGGCGGCCTGCGCCAGCGCGCGATGATCGCCATGGCGCTGGTGTGCCGGCCGGCGCTGCTGATCGCCGACGAGCCGACGACCGCGCTCGACGTCACCATCCAGGCGCAGATCCTCCGTCTCATGAAGGACCTGCAGAAGGAACTTGGGATGGCGCTCCTGATGATCACCCACGATCTCGGGGTGGTCGCCAACGTCGCCGACGACGTCGTGGTGATGTATCGCGGCAAGGTCGTCGAATCGGGCGACCTGCACGACATCTTCCGCGATCCGCAGCATCCCTACCTCAAGGCCCTGCTGCAGGCGGTGCCGCGCTTCGACATGAAGCCCGGCGAACGGCTGCAGCCGATTCGCGAGATCAAGGGCACGACCGGCCATCTGCTGAAGGAGAAGCCGGTCTCCAAGCCGACGGAGACCTTCAATCCCGAGGCGCCGGTCCTCAAGGTGCGCCACGTCACCAAGACGTTCCAGATCCGCAAGGCCGACACGCTGATGGAACAGCTGATGGGCGGCGGCACCACCCGCACCATCCGCGCCGTCAACGACGTGAGCTTCGACGTCCTGCGCGGCGAGTGCCTGGGGCTGGTGGGCGAATCGGGCTGCGGCAAGACCACGCTCAGCAAGATGCTGATGCGCGGCATCTCCGCCGATGCCGGACAGGGCGGCCGCGTGATCTTCGACGACTGGGGCCGCAAGATCGACGTGATGAGCCTCGAGGGCACGGAGCTCAACCGCTTCCGCACCAAGCTGCAGTTCATCTTCCAGGATCCGTTCGGCTCGCTCAATCCGCGCATGACGGTCTACGACATCCTGGTCGAGCCGCTGGTCATCCACGGCATCGGCGACGATGCCTATCGCCGCGAGATGGTGTCTGAGCTGATGGAGATGGTCGGCCTCGACCGCCGGCACCTGAGCCGCTACCCGCACTCCTTCTCCGGCGGCCAGCGCCAGCGCATCGGGATCGCGCGCGCGCTCGCGCTGCGGCCCGACATGGTGATCTGCGACGAGCCGGTCTCGGCGCTCGACGTGTCGATCCAGGCCCAGATCCTGAATCTGCTGAAGGACCTGCAGAAGCAGCTCGGCCTCACCTATCTTTTCATCAGCCACAATCTGGCGGTGGTCGACTACATCGCCGACCGCATCGCCGTGATGTGCGCCGGCCGCCTCGTCGAACTCGCGCCGGCGGGCGAGCTGTTCAAGAATCCCATGCATCCCTACACCAAGGCCCTTCTGTCGGCGGTGCCGATGCCCGATCCAGACGCCCGCCTCGATCTCGGCGCGCTGATGGAGGGCAAGGCGTCCGATCCGTCGGTCTGGCCCGAGCCGTTCCGCGACGACGGCAAGACGCCTCTCTTCTGGACCGAGGCCGAGCCGGGTCATTTCGTGCGCGTGGCGCGGGCCGACGGGCGCCTGCCCGGGCGAGAGGTGGTCTGACATGCTGTACTTCATTGTCCGCCGCGTGCTGCTGATGATCCCGACGCTGTTCGTGATCAGCGCGCTCGTCTATTTCATCATCGACCTGCCGCCCGGCGACTGCGTCACCTCGCAGATCGAGGAGCTGCTGGCGCGCGGCGATCCCGACGCCCACCAGCGCGCCGAGGAGCTGCGCCATCTCTACGGCCTCAATCTCCCGCTCTGGCAGCGCTACCTGGAATGGGTGGCCGGCATCTTCCGCTGGGACTTCGGGCTGTCGTGCCAGGACACGGTGCCGGTTTCCGACCTGATCAGCGAACGGATGATGCTCACCATCATCATGGAGACCTGCACGATCATCTTCATCTGGGTCGTGTCGTTCGTCATCGGCGTCTATGCGGCGACCCATCAGTACAGATGGGGCGACTACGTGGCGTCGTTCATCGGCTTCATCGGCCTCTCGATCCCGAACTTCCTGCTGGCACTGGTGCTGCTCTATGTCGGCAAGGTCTATTTCGGCCTGTCGATCGGCGGTCTCATGGACCCGGAATACATCGACAAGCCGCTGAGCTGGGGCAAGGTCGTGTCGGTGATGCAGCACCTGATCATTCCGGTCATCGTGATCGGCATGTCGGGCACGGCCGGCATGATCCGCCGCCTGCGCGCCAATCTTCTGGACGAGCTGCAGAAGCAGTATGTCGTCACCGGCCGGGCCAAGGGCCTGCCGCCGATGAGGCTGCTGGTGAAGTATCCCCTGCGCCACGCCATCAATCCGTTCGTCGCCGACATCGGCGGCTTGCTGCCCGACGTCATCTCGGGGTCGGTCATCGTCTCGGTGGTGCTGTCCCTGCCGACCACGGGCCCGATGCTGCTGAGCGCGCTCAAGACCCAGGACGTCAACCTGGCCGCCACCTTCCTGCTGTTCGTGGCGGCGCTCACCGTCGTCGGCATGCTGATCTCGGACCTGGCGCTGGCCGCGCTCGATCCGCGCATCCGCTTCGGCGCGACGTCGGAAAAGTGAGGGTGCCATGACCGACACGACACCTGGCACGACACCCCATCCTCCGCGCCGCACGCCGCACTTCGTCTCGCAGGAGCCGTGGGACCCCTACGTCGCCGACAAGCTGACCGCCGAGCAGGAACGCTACTACATGGCGGGCCAGTGGAAGCTGATGTGGTGGCGCTTCCGCCGCCACAAGCCGGCGGTGGTGTCGATGGTCTTCCTGCTGCTGATGTACTTCTCGACGCTCATCAGCGAATGGATCGCGCCCTACGACCTGCACACCCGGCATTCGCGCTACATCTTCGCGGCACCGCAAGGCGTCCATCTCTTCCACGAGGGCTCCTTCCTCGGGCCGTTCGTCTACGGCCTCAAGATGGAGCGTGATCCGGCGACCCTGCAGCGCATCTACTCGGCCGACACGACCAAGCCGCAGCCCCTGCGCTTCTTCTGCTTCGGCGAGAGCTACGAGTTCTGGGGCCTGATCGAGGGCCGCTTCCATTTCGTCTGCCCCCCGGAGGACGGGACCTTCTTCCTGCTCGGGACCGACCGATTGGGACGGGACATGTTCAGTCGCATCGTCTATGCGGCCCGGATCTCGCTCACCATCGGCATCATCGGCATCGCACTGTCCTTCGCGCTCGCCCTGATCCTGGGCGGCCTGGCGGGCTACTACGGCGGCTGGATCGACAGCGTCGTCCAGCGGCTGACCGAGATCATCAAGAGCTTCCCGCACCTGCCGCTGTGGCTTGCCCTGTCCGCGGCGCTCCCCGTCACCTGGTCGCCGCTGCTGGTCTATTTCGGCATCACCATCATCCTGGCGCTGCTCGACTGGCCGGGCCTGGGACGCGCCGTGCGCTCCAAGCTGCTGTCGTTGCGCGAGGAGGATTACGCGGCAGCCGCCCAGATGATGGGCGCCAAGCCCGCCCGCATCATCGGCCGCCACCTGCTGCCCGGCTTCATGAGCCACCTGATCGCCTCGGCCACCTTGTCGATCCCCTCGATGATCCTGGCCGAGACGGCGCTTTCGTTCCTCGGCCTCGGCCTGCGGCCGCCCATCACCTCGTGGGGCGTGCTGCTGAACGAGGCGACGGACATCAACGTCGTGGCGGTGAACTGGTGGCTGATGCTGCCGGTGGTGCCGGTGATTCTCGTGATCCTCGCCTATCAGTTCATGGGCGATGGTATGAGGGACGCGGCGGATCCCTACGCCTAAGCGCGCAGCGCTTAGGCGTGGCGGGCGTCAGGGGCTTAGCGCCGTTTACGGCGCTGGCCGGCGGCAGGGCCTTCTGAGGCCCGGGAGCCGGCGCGGTGCAGAACGGGTGGCGGTGTTGCTGTACGCCTAACCCTCTGAAAGCCTTATCTATTCTGCACGGTGCGAGCTCCCGGGCCTTCGGCGCTGCGCGCCTGCAGGCCCTGACGCTCGCCTGGGTCGCCCACCACGCGCTCCGCGCATGGTGGGCGACCCAAATACCCCGATTTTGCCCTATTTGGGTCTAGCGAAGGCCACCCGGCCTTTCCATCTTCCTCCTTGTATCTCCCCCGAACGTGGTCCCCCCAAAGCCACGTTCTAGCCTCCTCGGAGGCGCTCAGGCCGCCATCTCACCTCCCCCGAGATGGCGGCCTTTTTCTTTGCCCGCGGGCGGCAGGCCCCCCGCCCGCATGGTAGGAGGGCGCCCCATGGTGCCTCCGCTTCCCGAAGTGCCCCCGGTTTTCGAGGTGAAAGACCTGTCCTGCCGCCGCGGCGGCCGGCCGGTGTTCGACCGCCTGTCCTTCGGGCTGGGCGCGGGCGAACTGCTGGCGCTGACCGGCCGCAACGGCAGCGGCAAGACCACGCTGCTGCGCGCCCTGGCCGGACTGACGCCGCCCGAGGCCGGAACGATCGCCTGGCAGGGCGTCGACGTCGCCGAGGATCCCGAAACCTGGCGCGGCCGGCTGGCCTGGCTCGGCCATCTCGAGGGGCTGAAGGGCGACCTCACCGTGATCGAGAACCTGCTGGTCGCCGAGCGGCTGCGCGGCGGCGAGGCCGGCGACCGGCTGGACGGCGCCTTGCTGGCCTTCGACCTCACCGGCCTGGCCGTCCGCGAGGTGCGCACCCTCTCGGCGGGCCAGCGTCGCCGCACGGCGCTGGCCCGGGTCGTGCTGTCCCAGGCGCCGCTCTGGCTGCTCGACGAGCCGTTGAACGCGCTCGACGCGCCGGCGCAGGCGGCCTTCCGGACGGCGCTGCAGACCCATCTCGCGGCCGGCGGGCTGGCCATCGCCGCGACCCATGCCGAACTGGGCATCGAGGGCGCGCAGCGGCTCGACCTGCGCGGCGGCGGCCTCAGGCAAGAAGCATGAGGGACGAGCCATGAGCGGCTTCACGACGCTGCTCGCGCGCGACCTGCGCCTGGTGCTGCGGCGGCCGGGCGATGTCGGCGTTGTGCTGGCCTTCTTCGTCGTGGCCACGGTGCTGTTCCCGCTGGGCATCGGCCCCGAGACCAACGTGCTGGCGCGCATCGCCGCCGGCGTCCTGTGGTGCGCCGCGCTGTTCGCGGCTCTCCTGTCGCTGGAGCGGCTGTTCGCCGCCGATTACGAGGACGGCACGCTCGACCTGCTGCTGCTGGCGCCGTGGCCGCTCGAGCTGGCGGCGCTGGCCAAATGCCTCGCTCACTGGATCGTGACCGGCCTGCCGCTCAGCCTGCTGGCGCCCTTCCTCGGCGTGGCCTTCGGCCTCGACGGCGAGAGCCTGCTGGCGCTGGGCGCGACCCTGCTGGTCGGCACCCCCACTTTATCGTTGATCGGCGGGCTCGCGGCGGCCCTCACCTTGGGCGCGCGCAAGTCGGGCGCGCTGCTGGCGCTGCTCGCGCTGCCGCTCTGCGTGCCGACCCTGATCTTCGGCGCCGGCGCGATCGAGACGCTGGCGGCGGGTGACGGCATCGTGACACATGTCGCGATCCTCGCCGCTCTTGCATTGGTCGCCCTGGCCACGACGCCTTGGGCGATTGCCGCAGCCTTGCGGCAAGCCGGCGAATAGGGAGGATGGGGCCGATGGCCGACCTGCATTTTCTCGCCAATCCTGCACGTTTCCGCCGCTTCAGCCAGCGCGTGTTGCCGGGCCTCGGCTTCGCCACGGTGCTGATGCTGGCGGTCGGCGCCTACATGGCCTTCTTCGTGGCGCCGGAGGATTACCAGCAGGGCAAGACGGTGCGGATCATGTTCCTGCACGTGCCGTCGGCCTGGCTGTCGATGGGCGGCTACGCGCTGCTGGCGGCGCTCGGCGCCTCGCTGCTGGTATGGCGCCATCCGCTGGCGGCGCTGATGGCGCGGGCGGCCGCGCCCGTCGGCGCCAGCTTCGCGGCGGTGTGCCTGCTGACCGGTTCGCTGTGGGGCCGGTCGATGTGGGGCACCTACTGGGTGTGGGACGCGCGGCTCACCTCGATGCTGCTGCTGTTCTTCCTCTATCTCGGTCACATCGCGCTCAGCCGCGCCTACGATTCGCCCGAGCGCGGCGATCGCGCGGCGGCCATCCTGGCGCTGATCGGCGTCATCAACCTGCCGATCATCAAGTTCTCGGTCGACTGGTGGAACACCTTGCATCAGCCCGCCTCGATCACGCGGCTCGACGCGCCGGCGATCCACAATTCGATCCTGGTGCCGCTGCTCTGGATGGCGGTCTCGCTGCTGTTCCTGTTCGTCTGGCTGGTGCTGCTGCGCACCGAGACCGAGATCGACCGCCGTCGCCTCGAGAATGCCGAGGCCGTGGCATGAGCAACCACGCGGCCTACATCCTCGGCTCTTATCTCGTCGCCGCGGTGATCCTGGGCGGACTGGTGATCGCCTCGCTCGGCGCGCGCCGGCGGGTGCGGCGAGAACTGGCGGCGCGTGGGCTGGAGCGGCGGCGATGACGCCGAAGCGCCGCCGCCTGTGGTTGCTGCTGGGATCGCTGACCACGCTCGGCGTGGCGGCCGCGCTCGTGCTCACGGCACTCAACGACAATCTCGTCTTCTTCTATTCGCCGACCCAGGTCGCCGAGAAGAGCCTCGGCCCCGACCGCCGCTTCCGGCTGGGCGGCCTGGTCGAGGAGGGCAGCGTCCAGAAGGACGGCCAGACCGTGCGCTTCACCGTCACCGACACGCACAAGACGGTGAAGGTCACCTATCGCGGCATCCTGCCCGACCTGTTCCGCGAGGGTCAGGGCGTGATCGCCGAGGGCTCGATCGGGCCGGACGGCGTGTTCACCGCGCGCGAGATCCTGGCGAAGCATGATGAGAACTACATGCCTCCAGAAGTCGCGAAGGCTTTGAAGGAAAGCGGCCAGTGGAAAGACAAGAAATGACCCTCACGTGTCATCCTGAGCGAAGCGAAGGATCCTTCGCTGCGCTCAGGATGACAAAGTTGGTGGAGCTCAGGTCTTGATTCCAGAGTTGGGCCACTTCGCGCTGATCTTGGCGCTGGCTGTCGCGCTGGTGCAGGGCACGTTGCCGCTCGTCGGCGCATCGCGTGGCGACCTGCGCCTGATGGCCCTCGGTCGCACCGCCGCTCTCACGCAGGCCTTCCTCGTGCTGCTGGCGTTCGGGGCGCTGACGCAGGCCTATGTGACGTCGGACTTCTCCGTCCTCAACGTCGTCGACAATTCGCATTCGGCCAAGCCGCTGCTCTACAAGATCAGCGGCGTGTGGGGGAACCACGAGGGCTCGATGCTGCTGTGGGCGCTGATCCTGGCGCTGTTTGGCGCCGCCGTCGCGATCTTCGGCAACAACCTGCCCGACACGTTGCGCAGCCGCGTGTTGGCCATCCAGGCGCTGATCGGCGTCGGCTTCCTGGCCTTCCTGCTCTTCACCTCCAACCCGTTCGCGCGCGTCTTCCCGGCGCCGCCCGACGGCAACGGGCTCAACCCGCTCTTGCAGGATCCCGGCCTCGCCTTCCATCCGCCGCTGCTCTACCTCGGCTATGTCGGCTATTCGGTGACTTACGCCTTCGCCGTCGCCGCCCTGCTCGAAGGCCGGGTCGATGCCGCCTGGGCGCGCTGGGTGCGGCCGTGGGCGCTGGCGGCCTGGTGCTTCCTGACGCTCGGCATCGCGCTGGGTTCGTGGTGGGCCTATTACATCCTGGGCTGGGGCGGCTTCTGGTTCTGGGATCCCGTCGAGAACGCCTCGCTGATGCCGTGGCTGGCCGGCACCGCTTTGCTGCACTCGGCCATCGTGGTGGAGAAGCGCGACGCGCTGAAGAGCTGGACGGTGCTGCTGGCGCTGCTCGCCTTCTCGCTGTCGCTGCTCGGCACCTTCCTGGTGCGCTCGGGCGTGCTCACCTCGGTCCATGCCTTCGCGCAGGATCCGGCGCGCGGCATGTTCATCCTGGCCTTCCTGCTGTTCGTCACCGGCGGCGGCCTGGCGCTCTATGCCTGGCGTGCGCCGCAACTTCAGGGTGGCGGGCTGTTCCAGCCGGTCAGCCGCGAGGGCGCGCTGATCCTGAACAACCTGCTCCTGTGCACGCTGGCGGCCACGGTGCTGCTGGGCACGCTCTATCCGCTGTTCCTCGACCTGCTGACCGGCAACAAGGTCTCGGTCGGCCCGCCCTTCTTCAACGCCACCTTCGTGCCGCTCTGCACCCCGCTGTTCGCCGCGCTCTGCGTCGGCCCGTTCCTCGGCTGGAAGCGCGCCGAGCTGGGACCGGCGCTGATGCGCCTGCGCGTGGCGCTCGTCGTCTCGCTGGCCGCCATCCTGGTCGCGATGACGATGATCGACAGCCGCTCGACGCTGGCGGCATTGGCCTTCGGCTTCGGCGTCTGGCTGATCGTGGGCAGCCTGGCGTCGCTGACCGACCGCGTGCGCAGCGGCACGCTCCGCACGATCCCGCGCTCGACCCTGGGCATGGTGATCAGCCATGCAGCCCTCGGCGTCGTCGTGCTGGGTTCGGTCGCGACCTCGTCGTGGAACACCGAGCTGATGCACACGATGAAGCCCGGCGACCGCATCGACTTCGCGGGCTACAGCGTGCTGCTCGAGCGCATGGACGAGGTGCGCGGCCCCAACTACATCGCCGAGCGCGCGACGCTCGCCGTCAGCGTCGGCGGCAAGCCCTACACGGTGCTGCAGCCCGAGCGCCGGCTGTTCACCGTGCAGCGTCGACAAGTGGCCGAGACGGCGATCCAGACCAACGGGCTGCGCGACTTCTACGCCACCTTGGGCGAGGGCAGCCCGCAACAGGGCTGGGTGATCCGCCTCTATCTCAACCCGCTGGCGCCATGGATCTGGCTGGGCGCGGCGCTATGCGCGCTGGGCGGCTTCGTCTCGCTGTCGGACCGCCGGCTGCGCATCGGCGCGCCGTCGCGACGTCCGTCGTCCTTACAGCCGGCCGAATAGATGCGCCGCCTCCTCTTCATCCTGCCGCTGCTGACCTTGGCGCTGATGGCGGGCTTCTTCGCCTGGTCGCTGACCAGCGGCCGCGACCCCGCCTCGATCGGCTCGGTGGTGGTGGGCCGGCCGGCGCCCCGGCTCGACCTGCCGGCGCTGCGCCCGGGCGAGCCGCCGCTCACCGACGCCGACCTGCGCACCGGCAAGCCGGTGATCGTGAATTTCTTCGCGAGCTGGTGCACGCCCTGCCTGGCCGAGCATCCGCTGTTCACGCGGCTCAGCGAACGCGAGGGCGCGACGATCGTGGGCATTGCGTGGAAGAACAAGCGCGACGACGCGCTGCCCTGGCTGAAGCGGCTGGGCGATCCGTATCGGCTGGCGGGCCTCGACCTCGACGGCAAGACCGGCCTCGACTGGGGGCTGAGCGGCGTGCCCGAGACCTACCTGATCGACGGCGAAGGCATCGTGCGCCGCCACTATCGCGGGCCGATCACCGAGCGGGACCTGAACGAGACGATCCTGCCGTTCCTCAAGGGGGCGGTGAAGTGATGCCCCGGCCCCTTTGTCATGACATCAAGCGCGTACTTCTGGCGTGCGTCCTGGCGCTCATGGCTTTCCTGACACCCGCCCTCGCCGTCGAGCCGTCCGAAGTCCTGCCCGACCCGGCGCTCGAAGCCCGTGCCCGCGAGATCGGGCGGGCGTTGCGTTGCGTCGTCTGCCAGAACCAGTCGATCGACGATTCCTCGGCCGAGGTGGCGCGCGACATGCGGCGGGCGGTGCGCGAGCGGCTGACGGCCGGCGACAGCGACGGCGACGTCTTCGCCTACATGGTCGCGCGCTACGGCGACTACGTGCTGCTGAAGCCGCCCTTCAAGGCCGGCACGCTGATCCTGTGGCTGGGCGCGCCGCTCCTGCTGCTGGTCGCCGGCGCCGCGCTCCTGCTCGCCGCGCGCCGCCGCCGCAACACACCCATCGCGGCACCCAAGCCGCTCGACGAGGAGGAGCGCCGCCGCCTCGACGCGCTCCTGAAGGGCTGACGGCCATGCTCGAATTCCTGCTGGCGCTGCTCACCACCGCGACCGTTGCCGCCTTGCTCTGGCCACTGCTGCGGATGCGCCTGCCCGCGCGCGACCGGCTCTCGGGCGAACTGGCGATCTACCGCGACCAGCTGGCCGAGCTGGAGCGCGAGCGCGACGCCGGCACGCTGAAGCCCGCCGAGGCCGCCGCCGCCCGCACCGAAATCGAGCGCCGCATGCTGGCCGCCGGCGACGCCGCCACGACTACCACCAAGGGCAGCGCCAAAGCCGCGCGCGCCTCCGACGCGGTGCAGAAGTGGCTGCCGCCCGCGCTGTCGCTCTTCGTGCCGCTGCTGGCCTTAGGCCTCTACCTGCAGACCGGCCGCCCCGGCCTGCCCGCCGCGCCCTTCGCCGACCGTGTTGCCAAGGGGGGCACCGAACACCCCGCCCCGTCGCGCCAGCTCGACGTCGCCGGCCTGCTGGCCGAGGCGCGCGCCCGCCTGGCGCAGGACCCCAACGACGCCGAGGCGCTGGCCGCCCTGGGCGAGGGCCTGACCCTGGAGGCCGGCGGCACCGTCACGCAACCGGCGCTCGAGGCACTGCAGCGGGCGCTCCCGGCGCGGCCCGACGATGCGCGCATTCTCTACTATCTCGGCCTGCACGAGGCGCAGAGCGGCGATTCGAAGGCCGCGATCGCCCGCTGGCGCGACCTCGAGGCCGCCAGCCCGCCCGACGCGCCCTGGCTGCCGATGCTGCGCGCCGAGATCGCGCGGGTGGCGAAGGCCGCCGGGATCGAGCTGCCGCCCGCCGCGCCACCCCCGACAGGCCCGCAATCGGCCACGCCGCAGCCCAGCCGCGAGCAGCAGGAGGCGATGGCCCAGCTCACGCCGGAGCAGCGCCAGCAGGCGATCCGCTCCATGGTCGAGGGGCTGGCCGCGCGCCTCGCCGACGCGCCGCAGGACCGCGCCGGCTGGCTGCGCCTGGCCAATGCCTGGAAGGTGCTGGGCGAGAACGCCAACGCCGCCGACGCCTACGGCCGCGCCGACACGCTGGCCCCCGTCGACGCGCGCATCCTGGCCGACTGGGCCGAGGCGCATGTGCGCCAGCTCGCGCCGGGCGCCGTCCCTTCGCCGCAGGCCGTCGCCGTGCTGGAGCGGCTGGAGAAGGCCGAGCCGCGCAACGCGCTGGCCCTGTTCTACCTGGGCGTCGCCGCCGAAGCCGCGGGCAACAAGCCGGCGGCGCTGCAGCGCTGGAAGACGCTGCTGGCGCTATTGCCGGCCGACGCGCCGATCCGGGGGATGCTGGAGGAGAGGATCAAGGCGGCGGGGGGGTGAAGGCGCTGCCGAACTACTAAATGCAGCTGAGCACCTTGCGCGATGGCATGGTCATAATGTGCGAATGCCTTGAGCGGCTACCCGACGTTCCGGACGTACCGGCACGACGGAAACCGGCTACATCCATAGAACTGGTTTCCTGCATTGCTGCCGGACTTGGCCGTCCTGAGGACCAGCGGGCTGCCGCATCTGCCACAGGTCGTGGTGCTATCGAAACGTTGTCTCAAATGATCGATGTGCTCCAAGTGTGTGGCGTGCGTCTTCGGCAGCATCCCTGCTTTGATGGCTTCCACGATCCGCGTCACCTCGGCCTCAGCGAAGACCACCTGGCTCTTGCTCTTAACGTAGGTGATGTACCCGCCCGTTAGGACGTTTGGAGGCAGGGGTGTCCGTAGACTGCAGTCGCCCCGAAATACCACGACAGAATGCATCCTCTCGGGCGGGATCCTAGCCAAGTTTGAAAGCGCCCTGATGTGACCCTCGTTTTGATGCAGGGGATTCTGAAACCTGAGCTTGTCTCCCCTGTTTGTCTTCGTCCAAAAGGGAGCGTCCTCACTTCCGAATATCCATCCACTCATGTTCTTGGTCTCGACGACGAACACGCCGTAGCGAGAGACAATCACATGGTCGATCTGCGTCGTGCCTCGACGGGTCCCTATCGTTACGTTGTTTAGATCAACGTACTCCGACGGCAGGAAGAGCTTCTGCGCAAAGACAGTCTTTAGCTCACCGAACCAGCCTGTGAATCTTGGACCCAAGGACATTTCGACCGACATTCCCCGGATGAGTGCCCGCAACTGCCTAAAGGCTAGCAATCTGCTGGATTTTCGGCAAACTACCGCGAGGGCCCTTCAACCGTGCGCACCATCCGAGCTGCCCGGCAGATAGTGACAAAGCTTGAACACACTGATCAACAATAGCTGTCCCTTCTGTGATCCGGAGGATGGCAGAGTTGTCTTTCAGACCCAATATTCGCTCGCTATTTGGGATGGGTACCCGGTCACAGAGGGACACGTCCTCGTTGTTCCTAAGCGACATACGCCCGTTTGGCACAACCTGAGGCGCGACGAGCTTGCGGATATTGGCGGAGCCATTGCCCAAGCACAGCGCTTCTTGCGGGATCGCTACGCCATCGACGGATTCAACGTTGGCTTCAATGAGGGAGCTGCCGCGGGCCAGACCGTTCCCCACTTCCATGTTCATGTCATACCGCGTCGCGCAGGCGACATGGCTGATCCACGAGGCGGCATTCGTCATGTCATTCCGGAAAAGGGAAACTACGTTCGCCGCAGAGGACGTGACGTTCAGCAAGCAGACAAGACTCCGCATAGTCGGGCTTTGATCGCGGGTGGAGAAGATGCCCTTCTTCCTCATCTGATTCCTCATATCCAGCAGGCCAATGCGATCGACGTCGCGGTGGCATTTGTGCTCGATAGTGGTGTCCGCATACTGCATCCACACTTGCAAGAGTTCCTAGATAGGCAGGGGCGACTTCGCATTGTGGCGGGTGACTACTTGGACGTAAGCGATCCCACCGCGTTGCGCCGTTTGCTCGATCTTGACGGCAACGTTCAACGATGGATGTTCGAAGCGAACCTGCTGAGTTTCCATCCGAAGTCGTGGATCTTTCACTATGATCATAGCGGTGTGGCGATCGTCGGAAGCTCAAACATCTCCGAAACCGCTTTGCAGTCGGGCATCGAGTGGAATTACCGAGTGTTCGATGAAGCAAAGTCCAACGGCTGGGCTGACGTCCTTGGTGGCTTCGAAACCCTGATCACAAGGGAAGAGATCGCCGTATTAACCAACAACTGGATCGACCGCTACGAAGAGCGACGCGCAACCGTTCCCACGCGTCGCGGCTTTGCGGAAGTTGCGCCGGACCCGCCGGTTCGAACGCCGACGCCGCATCCCATTCAGCAGAGAGCACTCGAGGCGCTCCAGGCGACACGTCGCCAAGGTTATACCGCGGGTCTCGTTGTCCTTGCGACCGGTCTTGGCAAAACCTGGCTAAGTGCCTTCGACAGCGTCTCTTTTGAGCGAGTGCTGTTTGTGGCGCATCGAGAAGAAATTCTCTCCCAAGCGATGGCGACATTTCGGGCCATGCGTCCCAATTCGCGCCTTGGACGATACAGCGGCTCAGACAAAGATGTGGATGCTGAAGTCTTGTTTGCATCGATTCAAACGCTGGGGCGGTCCGCTCACCTACGACACTTTGCCCCAGATGCTTTTGATTACGTCGTGGTTGATGAATTCCATCACGCCGCCGCTCCAACCTATAGAACACTCATTCAGCACTTCACGCCGCGATTTCTCCTGGGTCTCACGGCGACGCCCGAGAGAACGGATGGCGGTGACCTGCTGGCGTTGTGTCAAGAAAACCTCGTCTTTCGTTGCGATGTCTTCGAGGGAATCGAGGCCGAACTTCTCTCGCCATTCCACTATTTTGGTGTGCCGGACGAAGTCGACTATGAGCAAATCCCCTGGCGCTCTTCTGCATTTGATGAAGAGAAGCTGACCCAAGCTTTAGCGACACAAGCGCGAGCGCAGAATGCGTTCGAACAAATGCAAAAGCATGGCGGTAGCCGAGCGATTGGCTTCTGCTGCTCGCGCCTCCACTCGGACTTCATGGCTGCGTTCTTCGCTGAGAGAGGGCTAAGAGCGGCTTCGGTTCACTCGGGTGATACATCGGCGCCGCGTGTTCGCTCCCTTGAACGCTTGCAAGCCGGTGAACTGGACGTCGTCTTCGCTGTCGACATGTTCAACGAAGGTGTCGATGTTCCTGAAATAGATACCGTGCTGATGCTGCGCCCAACCGAGTCGGCGATAATCTGGATGCAGCAATTCGGTCGCGGACTGCGGCGCTCTGCCGAGAAGAGCCACTTGGTCGTCGTAGACTACATCGGCAATCATCGGATCTTTCTATCCAAGGTTCGATCGATGCTGGGTACGACGGAGGGTGATCGAGCGCTCGCTCTCAAGCTTGAAGCCGTTCGAAAGAAAGAAATCCAGTTTCCGCCTGGTTGCGAAGTCACTTACGAGCTGAAGGCACTAGAGATCCTAGAGAGCCTGCTTCGGTCAACGAAGGATGCGGACGCCTTGGAGGCATTCTATGCCGACTTCAAGCTGCGCCACGGCACAAGGCCAACCGCGACTGAAGTGTTCCATGCTGGTTTTGATCCGAAATCGACTGGGCATGGAGGATGGTTCTCCTTCGTGCGTCATATGGAAGATCTGGACGAGCTTCAGATAACCGTTGAGCAGCGCCACGGCGCGTTCTTGCAGAGCGTATCGGTAACTCCAATGAGCAAGAGTTATAAGATGCTCGTCCTTGATGCCCTACTGGCTGAGGAAGACTCGATGAAGGGTATGAATGTCAACTCTCTTGCTCAGAGTGTCGTCAGATCTGCTTCCAGAAATCCACGATTCGCAAGCGACATATCCGTGCCCTTGAATGATGTAGATGGTGTCCGAAAACTGCTCGTCGAGAATCCGATTGCAGCCTGGGTTGAAGGGAAAGGAACGGGAGGTGAGCGTTACTTCCAGTTCAAGGAATCTGTCTTCCGGCTAGTAATGGACGTGCACCCTGCGGCGCAGGCGACCTTCAAGCAGATGACGAGTGAGATTGTGGACTGGAGGGTCGCTCAGTACTTGGCTCGATCTACTGCGCCAAGTGTGCCTGTCGCTGGTTCCCCCCAAAGTCTCGAACTCTGGCAGAGCTACTCCCGAAGCGATATCCCGACGATGTTCGGGGCCGTGTTCAATCCAGGCAGTTGGAACAGCGGGATGGTCCTTACCGGCCAGAGCCTTATTCTGTTGGTCACTCTGACCAAGGGCAACCTTGCGGCTGGTAACGAGTATCTGGATCACTTCATCGATGACCAAACATTCGAATGGCAGAGTCAGAATCAGACCACCCAAGCGTCGAAGCATGGTCGGATCATCAATGGGTCCCTGCCGGGACATTCGGTTCATCTATTCATTCGGCCCACAAAGCTAAGAGGGGGAGGCGCAGCACCTTTTATCTATTGTGGGGTGCCGCGGTTCGTGGACTGGAGGGGTGAGAAGCCGATAACAGTTCAGTGGAAGCTGGAGACGCCAGTCCCAGAGCATCTGAGGAGACTCTTCAAGGTCGATGGCTAGTATAGGAGTAGGATTGTGATCATCGTGGGCAAGGCTTTGCGTGAGCACTAGTTGCTACTCCAAATCAGTGGCTGCTTCGAGCCTAGTTACTCTTCGAATTGAGTCCCAGAGCCTGTTCTGTCGCCAAATCAAGAAGCCTTCGTAGTCGTTATTGAGCAAAGGCGAGTCAGTATGGAAGGGAAGTGCATGCGAGGCCAACACCTCGTCAAAAGGGAATCCAGGTGTAGCGCGAATTTCGGTTAGATAATCTGAGGGCGCTCGATTGCTAATCATCTGGTTAGTTGTCCGATCAATTAGCGTGCGATTGAGTACGCAGTCGCGCACCCGAGCTGAAGAGATGCCTTTGCTTTTTTGAAGGAAGTCACTGGGAAAGATGTGGTGGTCGTCGATTCCCTGCTCGGCCATCAGTTTTCCAGTAATCTCGGATTGAGTATGAAAGTCCCGAGCTCGCTCACCAAGAATCAAGCAGATGGTTGCTCGATAAATCGAGCGCTGACGAGGCGTGACTTCCCGTAGGATTTTTGGATCGAATCGCAGAGACGACACTGAATCTGGAAGTGCTCCGTTCGAGAACCAGGCATCGATATCCGTTACATCTCGTGCAGATTGGCTATTCGGAGCGCTTTCATATGCTTGGCCAAAGACAGCACACCAGAACCATCGCTTTATCTTTTCTCGCTGCGATCCAGCTTCCGCAGTCTTGGGCATCCCTCCTCGCGCCAGCGCTGCTGCCAAGGGGGGCAGCATGGTTTGATAAGGCAGCCACTTAGGTTGCAAGACCTTACAATCGTCGCGGAGAATCTCAAGGCCAAGGGCAAGGCCTGCTACCACTTTGTCCCACCAAGCACTAATGGCCTCTGCCTTTAGTTCGAGGACATCGCTGCGTTTACATGAAGGCGCAGACCTGGAGGCTAGAGAAATACCCTGGAGAACGTAGTAAGGATCGACATCGAAGTAGTCGATTACCGAGTAAGTGTTCAGGGCACTGTCCCACAAAGCTCTGAGATTGATATTCTGTGGCCAGAACCGCGCGGTGAGCAATTCGAAAACGCTTAGCTTTACGCCAGTTCGATTGAGCGTTTCGAAGATCGTGCATAGCGCATCGGCCTTCGTATCCTGAGATAATGTGACGACAGGAAAGCGGTATTCGTCGAGGACAGTGACCCACTTCTTGGCTTCATTTTGGGTCAACTCGCTGATCACCAGCTGCTTTTGAGTGTCGGTCAATTTCGGCTGTGGCGCATGTATCCATTGGTAAAAGCCGCCAGAGCCATTTTTAAGAACAGATAGCGGTAAGACTAAATCCGCCGCTTGCGCCTCAAAATTCTCGTGTTCTCGGGCCCATTTGGTCGACGCTCGGCGGTAAAAGACGCAATCCTCGAAGTCCTTACCATCCAACACCTTGGTTAGATCGAGATAATAGCGATGCTCACCGACGCCATAGAAGGCTTGATATAATGAAGTGAGACGTTGCTGGCCGTCGAGTACAAGGAAAGTGTGGTTAGCGCCAATGGTTGGTGCTCCCTCAAACTCTCGTGCCGCGAAGAAACCTACCGGATCTCGTACTCGGAGAATGCTGCCGGCTGGATAGTTGTTCGCGATGGATACAATCAGTTCTTGGGTGGCGCTGGGTTCCCATACGAAATCCCGCTGAAAATTTGGTAATACGGCTGCGCGATTGTGTATCTCGGCAAGTAAGTCTTTCAGCGCGCGCGGATTTGTATCCTCGAAAATGTTCATGCGTCAGCTCAAGCCCCGCGTGTATTGAGCTAGCAAGTTAGCGTTAGTTGATGCCTGGAGGAAAGCATCAGACACACCGCCCTGCTATTCCGCGCGGGAAGAGGGGCAGAATCACTGGATCATGTGGTCGAATGCCGACAACTCGACCATTACCGTTGCCTACTGCGATGACAATCTGCTTGTAGGGTGGCGACATTGCCGGCTGTGCGTATGCGCCGGTCTGGCCCCGAGCGATTCAAGGACGCTCCGTTCCAGCTTCATGAGCGAGCCTCATTACCTCCCAGACAATCGCCGCCTCGCCTGTGCTGGCCTATCTCCCGCGTGGATCAACCATCCGCAGGAGGAAGCCATGTCCCATCCCACCGCCACGCCGGACGCCGTCGTCGAGGCCTACGTCGCCACCTGGAACGAGACCGATCCCGCGCGCCGCCGCGCCGGCCTTGCGGCGGCCTGGACCGAGACGGGGATCTACCGCGATCCGGTGATGGCGAGCGACGGGCCGGCCGGGATCGACGCCATGCTGGCGGGCGTGCAGGCGAAGTTCCCGGGCTTCGTGCTCAAGCGCACCTCGAAGGTCGACGCGCATGCCGGTTTCCTGGGCGGTCCCTCGGGCGGCCCCTCTGGCAGCTCAGGGGGGCTCTATCTGCGCTTCACCTGGTCGCTGGGTCCGGCCGACGGGCCCTCGGTCGTCGAGGGTGTCGATTTCTGCACCCTGGCGCCGGACGGGCGGCTGGCGTCGGTGGTCGGCTTCATCGACAAGATGCCGGGGTGAGGCGGCGCGCGTAAACGAAATAACCGAAATAAACGAAACAACTGAAGCCAATGCCGCACCCCTACGTGCGACTCGGTCGCAATTGTCTGTTTCCCGTCGTCCCGGGGCCGGGGGTTACCCCGCCCGAACCGGAGTGGAGGCCCCCCTCCCCACCTCATCCTGAGGAGGCCACGGAGTGGCCGTCTCGAAGGATGGGCAACACACGCGGTGCTCGCCCATCCTTCGAGACGCGGTCCTGTGGACCGCTCCTCAGGATGAGGTTTAGGTGCTCGGAGCCGGGCGATTCGATCTCGCCCGGCAGTTCTTCCTAGGCCGCCTGCTTGACCTCGACCGGCTCGCTGCGGATCAGGTGGTCGAAGGCCGACAGCGCGGCCTTGGCGCCCTCGCCCATGGCGATGACGATCTGCTTGTAGGGCACGGTCGTGGCGTCGCCAGCGGCGAAGATGCCGGGGACCGAGGTCTGGCCGCGGGCGTCGATCTCGATCTCGCCGCGCGGGCTGAGCTCGATCGCGCCCTTCAGCCACTCGGTGTTGGGCACCAGGCCGATCTGCACGAAGATGCCCTCGAGCTCGATCGTCTTTTGCTCGCCGGTGGTGCGGTCCTTGTAGGCGAGGCCGGTCACCCGGGCGCCGTCGCCGTGCACCTCGGTCGACTGCGCCGAGACGATCACCGTGGCGTTGGGCAGCGAGCGGAGCTTGGCCTGCAGCACCGCGTCGGCGCGCAGCTGGCCGTCGAACTCGATCAGCGTGACGTGGCTCACCAGGCCCGCGAGGTCGATCGCCGCCTCGACGCCGGAATTGCCGCCGCCGATCACCGCCACCCGCTTGCCCTTGAACAGCGGGCCGTCGCAGTGCGGGCAGTAGGCCACGCCCTTGTTGCGATACTCGGCCTCGCCGGGGACGTTCATCTGCCGCCAGCGCGCGCCGGGCGAGAGCACGATGGTCTTGGCCTTCAGGGTGGCGCCGTTCTGCAGCTCGACCGTGGCCAGGCCGCCCGGCGTCGCGGCCGGGATCAGCTTGGTGGCGGTCTGCAGGTCCATCACGTCGACCTCGTAGTCCTTGACGTGCGCGGCCAGCTCGGCGGCCATCTTCGGGCCCTCGGTGTGGGAGACCGAGATGAAGTTCTCAATGCCCATCGTGTCCAGCACCTGGCCGCCGAACCGCTCGGCGGCGATGCCGGTGCGGATGCCTTTTCGCGCGGCGTAGATGGCTGCAGCGGCGCCGGCGGGGCCGCCGCCGACCACCAGCACGTCGTAGGGCTTCTTGGCCGCGATCTCCTCGGCCGCGCGTTCGCTGGCGCCGGTGTCGAGCTTGGCCAGGATCTGCTCCAGGCTCATGCGGCCCTGGCCGAACGGCAGGCTGTTCAGGAAGATCGAGGGCACGGCCATCACGCCGCGCTTCTCGACCTCGTCCTGGAACAGGGCGCCGTCGATCGCGGTGTGGCGGATGCGCGGGTTCAGCACGCTCATCAGGTTCAGCGCCTGCACCACGTCGGGGCAGTTCTGGCACGACAGCGAGAAATAGGTCTCGAACGTGTAGTCGCCGTCGAGGCCCTTCACGCGCTCGATCGTGTCCTGGGCTTCCTTGCTCGGGTGGCCGCCGACCTGCAGCAGCGCCAGCACCAGCGAGGTGAATTCATGGCCCATCGGGATGCCGGCGAAGCGGACCGAGATGTCCGTGCCGGGCCGCACGATGGCGAAGGAGGGCTTGCGCATGTCCTCGTCGGCCTCGGCGAAGGTCACCTTGTCCGACAGGCTGGCGATCTCCTGCAGCAGCTCCTTCAGCTCGGCCGACTTGGGGCTGTCGTCGAGCGACGCCACCAGCTCGACCGGCAAGGTCAGGCGCTCGAGATAGCCCTTCAACTGCGTCTTGAGGTTGGCGTCCAACATGGGAGGTACTCCTACTGAAATGTCGCGAAGCGGAGTGGAGGGACCTCCGGTGAGGCCCCTCCGCCCTTTGGCCAGATCTTGTGGTTAGATCTTGCCGACCAGGTCGAGGCTGGGGGCGAGGGTCTTCTCGCCTTCCTTCCAGGCGGCCGGGCAGACTTCGCCCGGATGCGAGGCGACGTACTGGGCCGCCTTGACCTTGCGCAGCAGCTCCGAGGCGTCGCGGCCGATGCCGCCGGCGGTGATCTCGACGATCTGGATCTTGCCGTCCGGGTCGACCACGAAGGTGCCGCGATCGGCCAGGCCCGCTTCCTCGATCATCACGCCGAAGTTGCGGGTGATGGCGCCGGTCGGGTCGCCGACCATGACGTACTCGATCTTCTTGATGGCTTCCGACGTGTCGTGCCACGCCTTGTGGCTGAAGTGCGTGTCGGTCGAGACGCTGTAGATCTCGACGCCCAGCTTCTTGAACTCGGCGTAGTTGGTCGCCAGATCCTCGAGCTCGGTCGGGCACACGAAGGTGAAGTCGGCCGGGTAGAAGAACACGACCGACCACTTGCCCTTGCCCTTCAGGTCGGCGTCGGTCACGTCGATGAACTTGCCCTTCTGGAAGGCGGTGGCCTTGAACGGCTTGATCTCGGTGTTGATGAGGGACATTGGCTTGAAACTCCTAGGTTAACTCTTGCCAACGGTTACTTAGGGGCATTCTAAGATCGTTTAAAGCGCAAAATACCGAATTGAATAATCGCCAAAAGCGATTATATGCCCGACATGAAACCTATCCCGACACTGCGACAGCTCCGCTACCTGGTGGCGGTGGTGGATCGCTGCCACTTCGGGCAGGCGGCGGCGGGCTGCAACGTCAGCCAGTCGACGCTGAGCGCCAGCATCCAGGAGCTGGAGGAGCTTCTGGGGGCGCCGCTGCTGGAGCGGACCAAGCGCTCGGTAGTGCCGACGGCGCTGGGGCGGAAGGTCGCCGACCGCGCCCGCGGCCTGCTGAAGGGCGCCGAGGATCTGATGGACGCAGGCTTGGCGGCGCGCGATCCGCTGTCGGGCCCGCTGCATCTCGGCGTCATCCCGACGATCGGCCCGTTCCTGCTGCCGCGCGCCATGCCCAAGTTGCGCGAAAACTTCCCCAAGCTGCAGCTCTACCTGCGCGAGGACCAGACCGCGCGGCTGCTGGAGCGGCTCGAGTCGGGCGAGCTCGACGCCGTGCTGCTGGCGCTGCCCTACGCGCTGGGCGACCTCGAGGTGATGGATCTGGGCGAAGACCGGTTCTCGATTGTCTATCCGGCCGGCCACGTGCCAGCGGCCAGCATCGCCGACGAGAACCTGCTGTTGTTGGAGGACGGACACTGCTTGCGCGAGCAGGCGCTGGCGGCCTGCGAACTGGAGGGGGCGCGGCGCAATGCCGGCTTCAACGGCACCAGCCTGCATACGCTGGCGCAGATGGTGGCGAACGGATTGGGCGTCACCCTGATGCCGCAGATGGCGCTCGACGCCGGGATCCTGCGCGGGCTCGACGTGACGGTGCGGCCGCTGACCGGAGCGGCCCCGAATCGCCGCATCGGTCTGGTCTGGCGGCGTTCGTCCGCCCGCACCGAAACGTTCCGTGCGCTGGGAGACGCGCTGAAGGACGAACTCGCCATGTAATGAAGAAGAAGCAGATCAGCTCTGCAGGAATGATTCGCCGTGTCCCACAGGCGGTCGTGCTACTTCGAATCTGCAGAGATTAAAGGCCTGTGCGCCCGACCGCGGATCTCGCGGTCGGGCTATTTTTTGTCCAAGCGCTGCCGTCGTTACGGCTGCTGACTCGGCGCCGGCGTCATCGGTTCCGGCGTCGGCGTAGCCGGGATCGGCGCTACTCTCGGCACCGTTGGAGTCCGGGTCTCGTTGGTCTGCGAATTGATGGCTGCCGGGTCCGGGTTGCGGGCCAGATCCGTCCTTTCGGGGCGATCGCCCGAGAAGAACATCAGGCCTGCCGCCGCCACGATCGCGGCCACCACGCCCACCACCAGATAGAGTCCTCGGCTCGGGGAGCGTGGCTCGAAGGCCACGTCCTCGTAGGCGGGTTTGTTGAGCTTGGGGTCATAATCGCTCATCGCCCCTTACTCCTGCGGCGCCGCCGGCGTCGTGGCCGGACCCGGGGTGGCCGGACGGGCCGGCAACGGAATCGCAGCCGGGCGATCCGCGTCGGGCGTGACGCCCGGCGTGTCCGTCACCGTACGCTCGATCGGGGCCGGGGCCTGCGCCTGCTCGGGGCCGATGGCGCTGTTCTGCGGATTGCCGAAGTAGAGAAAGCCGCCGACCAGGGCGACGCCCGCAAGGGCTGCGAGCAGGATGTAGCCGGGGCGACCATTGTTCGGCGCCTCGTAGGGATCGGTGGGATCATAGCCCGGACGGCCCGGACCCAGGTTCGGATCGTAATTGCTCATCTGGTCCTCCTTTTGCTGTGACTGGTGGACCAACGACTCCTCGCGCCAGATGGTTTCGCCGGAGGGGGGTGCCTGCTACCCTGCCTTGCAAATTCCGGAGGTCTAGAAAATGCCCGATTCACTGCCCTTTTCGGCTCCCCCGACGGAACCGGCGCTGCTCGACGAGGCGGGCGCGCGGGCACTGGTCGCCTCCTACGCGCCGGTCAGTGTAACCGCCGCGGTCAAGGACATCGGCCGCATCGATGCGCATATGGGCCGCTTCATTGCCCTGTCGCCGATCTGCCTGATCGCCACCGCCGATGCCTCGGGCAAGCAGGACGTGACCCCGCGCGGCGATCCGCCGGGCTCGTTCAAGGTGCTCGACGACAAGACGATCGCGCTGGCCGACCGGCCGGGCAATAACCGGCTCGATACGCTGCGCAATCTGCTGGAGAACCCCGAGGTCGCGCTGATCTTCCTGCTGCCCGGCGTCAACGAGACGGTGCGGGTGGCGGGCACGGCGCGCCTCTCGGTCGATCCGGCGCTGCTCGACTCGATGGCGGTGCAGGGCAAGGCGCCGAAATGCGCCATCGTCGTCTCGGTGCGCCAGGCCTACCTGCACTGTGCCAAGGCGCTGCTGCGCTCGCGCCTGTGGTCGCCGGACTATGTCCAGCCCAAGGGCACCTTCCCGTCGATCGCGCGCATGGTCGGCGACCAGATCGGCTTGAGCGAAGACGAGAAAAAGAAGCGCGAGGCGGTCACCGAACACGCATACAAGGAAGGTCTATGGGCACCTATACAGTAACCGGCCAGCGCGCCCGCCAGATGCGGGTGGTGCCGGCGGAGGTGCTGAAGCGCCTCTATGCGCGCGACGACACCAAGGGCCTGATCCAGACCGGTGCGCATCTCGCGCTGCTGGTGCTGGGCGGCTGGCTGGTGCTCGAGACGCGCGGCACTTGGTGGGTGCTGCTGGCGCTGCTGCTGCAGGGCATCTTCATCAACGCGCTGTTCGGCGCCATGCACGAATCGGTGCATTACGGATCGTTCAAGACGCGCTGGATGGCCGACCTGCTGGCCTTCTTCTCCGGCGCGGCGATCCTGAACAATGCCGGCTTCTACCGGCACTATCATCTCGCCCATCACCGCTACACGCAGGATCCCGACCGCGATCCCGAGCTGATCACCTCGGTGACGCCGACCGGGTGGCGCAGCTATCTCTTCCGCGTGAGCGCGATCCCGTTCCTGATGATCCGCGTGCGCGACATCTTCCTGTTCCCGTTCGGCTTCAAGGGCAACGTCACCTACATCCACGATTCGGCGTGGCCCGAGGTGCGGCGCTGGGGTCGCTGGCTGCTCGCCCTCTATGCGGTGCTGATCGTGGGCTCGATCCTGCTCAGGACCGACGTCCTGCTGTGGGTCTGGTTCTTCCCGCTGCTCATCGGCCTGCCCCTGCTGCGGCTCTATCTGCTGACCGAGCACACGCTGTGTCCAAACAGCGACGACGGTTTCGCCAACACGCGCACGACGATCTCCAATCCCATCGTGCGCTTCCTGATGTGGAACCTGCCGTACCATGCCGAGCATCACCTGCTGCCGAACATCCCGTTCCACCACCTGCCCGAGGCGCACCGCCACCTGCGGCCACACCTGAAATACGTGGCCAGGAGCTATACCCAGACACATGGGGAGATCATCCGCAGCTTCCGCTAAGGTCGGGCCATGCGGACGAACGAAGGAACCTGGGCGGCCGACAATGTGCGGCTGCAGCGCGGCGGCACCCTGAAGCAGGCCCGCATCGTGTGGAAGACCTACGGCACGCTGTCGCCCAAGCGCGACAACGTGATCCTCTACCCCACGAGTTACGGCGCCCATCACACCGACATCGAGTGGCTGGTCGACGTGCGGCACTGCCTCGATCCCAGCCGCTACTTCATCGTCATTCCCAACATGCTGACGAATGGCCTGTCCTCGTCGCCGTCCAATACGCCGGAGTTCCCCGAGGTTACGACCTACGACAACGTCATGCTGCAACGGCAGATGCTGCTGGAGCTGTTCGCCATCGACCGGCTGAAGCTGGTCTATGGCTGGTCGATGGGCGCCCAGCAGGCCTATCACTGGGGCGCGCTGTTCGGCGAGGCGGTCGAGCGCATCGTGGTCAATTGCGGCTCGGCCCGCACGGCGCCGCACAATTTCGTCTTCCTCGAAGGCATCCGCACCACCCTGCAGGCCGCCGCGACGCCGCAGCTGGGCCTGCGCGCCATGGGCCGCATCTATGCCGGCTGGGCGCTCAGCCAGACCTTCTATCGCCGCGAGATGTGGCGCGGCCTGGGCTTCGCCAGCCTCGAGGATTTCCTGGTGCGCTCCTGGGAAGCCAACTTCCTGCGGCGCGACATGCACGACCTGCTGGCCCAGCTCTGGACCTGGCAGCACGGCGACATTTCGGCCAACGATCTCTATCGCGGCGATCTGCAGATGGCGCTGGCCGGCATCAAGGCCAAGGTGCTGCTGATGCCCTCGGCCACCGATCTCTATTTCCAGACCGACGACAACAGGGAAGAGTTGCCTTATCTGAAATACGGGAAGCTGGCGGAGATCCCGTCCGTATGGGGTCATCGCGCCGGCAACCCGCGCGACAATCCCGAGGATGCCGCGTTCATCGATGCCCAGGTGGAGGCTCTGCTGAATGATTGAGGTACTGCCCGCGGACGGGCTGGTGATCGTCGCCAAGCACGAATGCCACACCTGCGTGCTGGTCGAGCCGGTGATGCAGCGCCTCGACAAAGTGGGCCCGCTCACCGTCATCACCCAGGACGATCCGGCCTTTCCCTCGGGCGTCGGCCGCGTGCTCGACGACCAGCAGCTCGAACGCTCGTTTCATCTCAACATCGAAGCCGTGCCGACACTGATCCGCTACGAAGGCGGTCGCGAGGTCGGGCGCACGGTGGGCTGGGATCGCGCCGAATGGACCCGCCTGGCGGGCGAAGCGGCTGCGGGCGAAGGTCTGCCGGCCTGGCAGCCCGGCTGCGGTTCGCGCAGCGTCGAGCCCGGCGTGCAGGAAGCGCTGATCGCGCGCTACGGCGATCCCGGCCTCGCCTCGCGCGAGATTCCGGTGGGCGAATGGGACGATCCGATCGAGGCCTGCTTCGAGCGCGGTTGGAGCGACGGCCTGCCCGTCGTGCCGCCGACCGACGAGCGCATCCTGCGCATGCTGGGCGGCACCGATCGCAAGCCCGACGAGATCGTGGGCCTGATCCCGCCCAACCTCGCGCCCTGCACGGTCGAGAAGGTGGCGATCAATGCCGTGATGGCGGGCTGCAAGCCGGAATACATGCCGGTCGTGCTGGGCGTCCTCGAGGCCGCGCTCGATCCGCTGTTCGTGCTGCACGGGCTGCTCTGCACGACTCATTTCGCGGGCCCGCTGGTGATCATCAACGGACCGGCCGCTCGGGCGGTCGGCATGAACTCCGGCATCAACGCGCTGGGCCAGGGCAACCGCGCCAATGCCACGATCGGCCGGGCGCTGCAGCTCATCGTGCGTAACGTGGGCGGCGGTCTGCCCGGCGGCATGGATCGCGCCACGTTGGGCAATCCCGGCAAGTACACGTTCTGCTTCGCCGAGGACGAATCCGATCCCGACTGGGAGCCGCTGGCGCAACGGCGCGGCATCGCGGCCGGCAAGAGCGCCGTCACCCTGTTCCATGCCGAAGGCGTGCACGGCTTCATCGACCAGAAGTCCCGCACGCCGGAAGAGCTCGCGCGCTCGCTGGCGATGGGCCTGTTCGGGGTCGGCCATCCCAAGCTCTGCGACTCAGGCAACGCCGTGCTGGTGCTCTCGCCCGAGCATTACCGGATCTTCAAGGAAGGCGGCTGGAATCGCCGCCGCATCGAGGACGCGCTCTATCAGGCCCTCAAGCGGCCCGGCCGCGACCTGATCCATGGCGCCCAGGGCGTGGCGGAAGGGCTGCCCGCCTCGATGGCCGACAAGATCGTCGACAAGTTTCCGCCTGACGGTCTGCTGATCGTTCGCGCCGGCGGCCCGGCCGGTCTATTCTCCGCCATCATCGGCGGCTGGCCCGGACAGCGCGTGCGCGAGGAATGCCAGGCCGTCACCCACGAGATTCGCTGAAGGACATCGATCCCATGAGTCAGGCCATGAACTATTCGAGCAAGCTGCGCGATCCCACGGCCGAGACCTCGCCGACGCGCCGCGCCCGCCTCGCGCCGCCGCCGTCGCTCGACGGCAAGGTCGTGGCGCTGATGGATATCGGCAAGTCGGGCGGCGCGGTGTTCCTCGACCGGCTCGAAGGCCACTTCAAGTCGGCCGGCGTGGCCACCAGGCGCTATCGCAAGCCCACCAACACCAAGGTGGCGCCGGCGTCGGTGCTGCAGACCATCGCGGCCGAGGCGCAGCTCGCGGTGATCGCCTTAAGCGATTGAGGCTCCTGCACATCGTGCAGTCTGCACGACCTACATAGTCTCGACGGCCGCGGCCTGCCCGGCGTCAACATCGTGACCACCGAGTTCGTGGACGGCGTCACCGCGCAAAGCGATGCGCTGGGCTTCGAGCCGGCGGTCGTCTACGTGCCGCATCCGATCCAGAACCGCACCCGGGCCGAGATCGACGAGATCGCCGACCGCGCCTTCGAGCAGGTCATGGCGCTGCTGAAGAGCGCTTAGGACAAAACTGTCGTCCTGAGCGCAGCGAAGGACCTGGCGGAGCGACCAACGGACTGCGTGGCCGGCGAGAGATCCTTCGCTTCGCTCAGGATGACAAGTGTGGGGACCGTCGCCTCCAGCTGCTGCCGCCTAATCCTTCTCCGGCACGATCGCCGGTTGGACGATATCGTCGACGGTGACGTCCGCGTCGGGTTCCACCGGGGCGCTCGACTGCGGCGGCAGCGGCGCGTTGGCCAGGAAGGCCGCGACCACGGCGGCGGTCGCGCGCGGCGCTTCTTCCATCGGGTTGTGGCCGAGCTTCTCGAAGATCTCGAGCTTGGCGCCCTTGATGTCCTCCTGGAAGCGGAAGGCATCGGCGACCGGGACCCAGCGGTCCTTGGCACCCCAGATGATCAAGGTGGGCACGTCGAGGCGCTTCAGCATCGTCGGATCGAGCGGCTCCTGGGTGCGAGCACGCTGCAGCGTTGCCTCGCGGTTGCCGGGGAAGCGCTGCAGCTCGGCATAGCGCTTGACCCTCTCGGCCGTCACCATCGCGGGATCCGCATAGGCGTCGGCGAGCGACCGGCGGACCACGCCCTCCGGCTTGAAGTAGATTCCGAGGTCGCCGACGAGCGGCGTGCGGGCCAGCCGGGTCGGCAGCGGCGCGCTGCCATCCTGGCGCGGATAGCCGGCGGCATCGACCAGCACGAGCTGGGCGACGCGATCGGGTCGCGTGGCCGCGAAGGTCCAGGCGACGGCGGCGCCCAGCGAATGGCCGGCCACGACGACCTTGTCGAGGTGCAGCGTGTCGATCAGCACTTCGATGAAATCGGCATAGGCCTCGACCGTGTACTCGTCGCGCGGCCAGGTGCCGGTCAGGCCATGGCCCGGCAGGTCGACGGAGATGACCCGCGCCTCCTTGCCCAGCTCGCGCGCCCAGCCCTCCCACATGTGCAGCGAGCCGTTGGAGCCGTGGATCAGCAGGATCGGCACTCCGTCGGGATTGCCCTGCTCGCGGACATGGGCGTTGACGCCACCGACATCGACGAAGCGCGAACGGTCGTTGGCATAGCGCGCGATCAGGGTCTCCGGCGGCAGCGACGGCGCGTAGGCCCACATCGCCACGCCCGCGAACACCGCCGCGGCGAACAACGCATGGAGCGGCCAGCGCCGGGGCGGCGCCTCGTCCCTACGCCGACGCGGGGTCATCGCCCGGCCTGTCGTTCGAGGTCTCCTTCGTCTCGGGCGAAGGATCGGCGTGCAGCGAGAAGTTCACCTTGTCGAGGCCGCGCAGCCTGATTTCCGGCACAGCGCCTGGATTGAGGATCTTCTGCTCGATCAGCTTGGCCAGGATCGCGCGGTTGAGGTCGTTGGTCACGATCAGTCGGTCCTCGAGGCGCGCGACGAACACGAACAGCTCGAACTCCAGCCCGTCGGATCCGACCTTGACGAAGCGCACGATCGGCGCCGGGATGCGCAGCACGCGGGCATGCCCCAGCGCCGCCTCGCGCAGGATCGCCTCCATCGCGTCGACGTCGGAGCCGACCGGCACGGTCAGCTTGATCTCGATGCGGCTCGACGTGTCGGAATAGGTGCGGTTGACGACCGGATTCTGCAGGAACAGGCTGTTGGGCACGATGACGTGGGTGCGCTGGAACGTTTCGATTTCCGTCGCCCGGATGTTGATGCGCCGCACGAAGCCCTCGTGACCGTTCACCGTCACCCAGTCGCCCGCCTTGATCGGCCGTTCCACCAGCAGGATGACGCCGGAGATCACGTTGTTGGCGATGTTCTGCAGGCCGAGGCCGATGCCGACCGACAACGCGCCCAGGACGATGGCCAGGTTGGTGAAGTCGACGCCCAGCGCGCCGATGCTCACCAGGATGGCGATCATCACACCGGCATAGTTGAGGCCGGCATCGATCGACTGGCGCAGCGGCAACGGCGCCTCGACGGTCGGCATCACGCGGTCTCGCACGACGCTGCGGATGAGGCGCGCCAGCAGCATGCACACGAAGAAGGCGACGATCGCCATGCCGACATTGCCGAGCGAGATGGTGACGCCGCCGACCTTGACGCCGCGCACGAGCTGGCCCAGCCCGTCGATCATGGCATCGGTATCGACGTTCCAGGCCCCCGGAATCGCGATCCCGAGCAGCAGAACGAGGGCGGCGTCGAACACCAGAAGGACGAGGTATTGGCCGCGCAGCGTGCTGTCGGGCGCAAGGCCGAAGGCGCTGCGGACGAAGGTGCCCGAGGGCGTGTCCGGGGCGGCGGCCGCGTCGAGGAGATCGGCCACCAGCTTGTGCAGAAGGAAGGCGATCGCGATCAGCAGGCAGGTCGTCGAGATCGCCGTATGCAGATGGGCGCCGAGGGTCGCATAGCCGACCAGCGAGCAGGCAATCGAGGAGAAGACCGCGACGACCAGCAGAAGACGCGCCACCGCCCACCAGGTCCCGCCGATCATCGGCGGCAGTTCGGAGCCTTCGGGGCGGTCGGCCTGCCAGGCGCGGTTCGACAGGGTCGGCAGGCTGAGCAGGGCCACGACGGCCGTCAGCACGACGGCGCCGACCGCGGCGACCGCATCGTGGCCCTCGCCGCGGCTGAGCGCGAGATAGGCGAATTCGAGCGGCAGGCTGACCGAGTAGAGCCGCCTCAGCGCCCGCGACAGGTAGTGGGCGCTGTCGTCGCTGAACGGCAGCACGCGCCACTCGGGACGTTCCGGCGACAGGGCGGCGGCGGTCATGCCGAACACCAGCAGCAGCAGAATGAGGCGACCCACGGCTTCGGGGATCAGCGCGTCGATCGGCGATGGCGGATTGCTCGCGAGCAGGAGCTTGCCGATCAGCCACACCGCCAGGATGGGGACGAGGACGAGGCCGAGCCCATCGATGGCGCTGACGATGGTCTGGTCGCGCCGTGCGTCGATGTGCGTGCCGCCCCGGCCGAAGCGCCGGCGCAGGGCCCGCCCGACCCACCACAGGATGATCGTCAGCGCGGCCCAAAGGCCAAGCGGCACCAGCTCGGGGCTGCCGGCGCCGAGCGTGAGGAAGCCCTCCTGGCTCCAGCTCGCCATCGCGCCGGTCAGCGTCTTCACCGAAGCCACGAACTGGGGGCCGATCTTCTGCCATACGCCGGGCGAGAGCGGAGACGGGTCGCGGCGCAGAAGGGTCCGCAGCACCAGTTCGCCGCGCAGCTTGGTCAGGCGCTCCAGCAACTGGTCGGCGCGGGCGATCACCACCTCGCTCTGCTTGACCCGGCTCTCGGCGATCGTGGCCTGTTCGGTCAGCCGTTCTCGGTCCGCCTTGACGGCATCGGTCTCAGGCGGTGCGTCGGCGCCGGGCTTCAGTTCGAGCGGGGCCAGGAGCTTCTTTGTGTCGGCAAGGTCGCTGCGGGCGAAGGCGGCGGCGGCCATCGCGGCGGTGCGCACGTCGGTCGTCTGCTCGCGCAAACTGTCGATCTCGACCGGCAACAGGTCGGCCTGCTCGGTGCGGGTGGCGATGCGGTCGAGCTGGCGACCCCAGAGTTCGGCGAGCTGACTGAAGGGCCGCTGCGGCTGCGGCACGGTCTGGGCGGAAGCCGCGACGCTTGCGAAGAGCAGCGCGAACCATGCGAGGCGAACGAGAGACCGCATTCGGTGCGCAATTCCTGGAAACGACGAAGGGCTTTGCATGGTCACTACCACGGGTGGCCCGCAGCAGGCCACGCCGAGACTGTCTGGCCGCCCAGGAGGGCGAAATCAGGGCGCCGCTTCGGCGTTGACAGCGTCGTGGCGACGCGGAACCTTGCCGCCCGCAATGTAAAGGGGAGACGAGAGATGGCCGAGGGGCAAGGATCCGTGGGCGAAATCCGCATCGAGCCCGACCGGCTGCACGCTTTCACCATGGCGATCTGCCGGGCCGACGGCAGCTCCGCCGAGGAAGCGAAGCTCGTCGCCGACCATCTCGTGCTGGCCAATCTGTTCGGCCATGACAGTCATGGTGTCGGCATGATGCCGAGTTACATCCAGAACACGATGAACGGCGCCTGCACGCGCAACCACCACGCCACGATCGATCGCGACAATGGCGCGGTGATCGTGGTCGAGGGCGGCGCCGGGTACGGCCAGGTCATTGCCAAGGAGGCGATGGACATCGGTATCGAGCGGGCGAAGAAGCACGGGGTCTGCGTCGTCGGCCTCAAGAACTCCCATCACATCGGCCGGATCGGTCACTGGGGCGAGCAGTGCGCGCGCGCCGGCATGGTGAGTACCCATTGGGTGAACGTGCACGGCCACAAGTCGCTGGTCGCGCCGTTCGGCGGCGCCGAGGCGCGCTTCACGACCAATCCCTACTGCACGGCCATTCCGCGCAAGGGCCAGGAGCCGATCGTGCTCGACTTCGCGACCAGCCAGGTGGCGATGGGCAAGGTGCGGGTCGCCAACAACAAGAAGATCCAGATGGAGGAAGGCCTCCTGATCGATGCCAGCGGCAACGCCACGACCGAGCCGGGCGTGATGTACAATCCGCCCTACGGCGCCATCCTGCCGTTCGGCCTGCACAAGGGTGGCGGCCTGGCCGTGATCTGCGACCTGCTGGCCGGCGCGCTGACCGGTGGTCGCACGCACAGCCCACGCACGATCAAGAAGAACGGCACCGACATCATCAACAACATGCTGTCGATCATCATCGATCCCGACTCGATGGGCGGCACCGCCTTCTTCGAGGACGAGGTCGACACCTTCATCGGCTGGGTGAAGTCGGCGAAGCCGCAGCCCGGCGTCGCCGAGGTGCTGGTGCCGGGCGAGCCCGAGCGGGCGCGCAAGCTCGATCGCGAGAAGAACGGCGTGCCGATCGACACGACCACCTGGCAGCAGCTCGTCGACACGGCCCGCAAGGTGCGTTTGAACGACACGGATATCCCGCAGATGGCCGGCGCCTGACGCGACCGGAAGCCGACAGGAGAGACCGACCATGGCCAAGATGAAGCTCTATTACTCGCCGGCGTCGCCGTATGCCCGCAAGGTCAGGGTGCTGGCGATCGAGACCGGTCTCGACAAGAAGATGGACATGGTGAACGTGGCCCTGACGCCGGTCGCGCCCAATGCCGACGTCGACAAGCACAATCCGATCGGCAAGATCCCGGCGCTTTCGACCAAGAACATGGACCTCTTCGATTCGCCGGTGATCTGCGAGTATCTCGACAGCCAGCACAAGGGCCGCAAGCTGTTCCCGCGCAAGGGCCGCGAGCGCTGGATGGCGCTGCGCCAGCAGGCCATGGCGGACGGCCTGCTCGATGCCGCGCTGCTCGCCCGCTACGAGGGCTTCCTGCGACCCGAGGAGAAGCGCTGGCCCGACTGGTCGAAGGGTCAGATGAAGAAGATCGACGGCGTGCTCGACCAGCTCGAGGCCGAATCCAAGGCACTCAAGGGCAAGCCCACGATCGGTACCGTCTCGATCGGCTGCGCGCTGGGCTATCTCGACTTCCGCTTCGGACATCATGACTGGCGCGCGAAGCGGCCGAAGCTCGCCAAGTGGTTCACAGCCTTCGCCAAGACGCCATCGATGAAGGCCACGGTCCCGCCGCCGGCCTGATCTCATGACCGCTGACGAGATCATCGCCCGCCTCGGCCTGCAGCCGCATCCCGAGGGCGGCCACTATCGCGAGACGTTCCGCGCACCCGGAGGCAAGGACGGTCGCGGCGCCAGCACCGCGATCTTCTTCCTGCTGAAGGCGGGGGAGCGTTCGCATTGGCACCGGGTCGATGCCGACGAGGTCTGGCATCACTATGACGGCGCGCCGCTCGAGCTGGCGATGAGCGACGACGGTCGCACGGCGCGGCACCTGCGCCTCGGCCGCGACTTGGGTCTGGGCGAGACGCCGCAGATCGTCGTGCCGCGCGGCGTCTGGCAGGCCGCCCGCTCGCTCGGCCACTGGACGCTGGTCGGCTGCACCGTGGCGCCGGCCTTCGACTTCGCGGGCTTCGAACTCGCCTCGCCCGGCTGGGAGCCTGGCTCTTAGTGCCATGGAGCGCGCCACTCCAGTGGCGCGCTCCAATGAGGCGGCTTCGCCCTCTAGCGCTTCCAGAGTTCGCGCGAGGCCAGCGCGGCGCCGGCCGTGACCAGCAACGCCGCAGCGATCAGCGTGCCGCTGGGCTCGGCCAGCCCGAAGAGCACCAGGATGGCCGTCGAGAGGATGGGCGTCGCATAGGAGATCGCGCCCAGCGCGCGGATGTCGCCGCGCTTCACGGCATGGTCCCAGAAATAGAAGGCCGATCCGGCCGGCCCCAGTCCCAGCGCCAGGACGGCGAGCCAGGCCGTGCCGCTGGCCGGCCAGACGGTGTGCTCGAAGGCGAGATGGCAGGCCAGCGAGAGCAAGGCCGAGGCGGCGCAGAAGGCGGCGATGGCGTCGGTCGGTGTTTCCCCGAAGCGGCGCGACAGAACCGAGTAGATCGACCAGGCGAAGGCGCAGCCCAGCGCCAGCAGGTAGCCCAGCGCATGGTTGTCGGCGAAGCTCAGTCCGCGGCCGAACGCCAGCAGGGCGACGCCCGAGAAACCCAGCGCGGCGCCCGCAAGATGCGGCCAGTGCAGCCGCTCGCCCGCCAGCGGCGCCGAGAGCAGCACGATGAGCAGCGGCCACAGATAGTTGATCAGGTTGGCCTCGGCCGGCGGGGCGAGCTGGAGGGCCGCGAAGTAGAGCGCGTGATAGCCGAACAGCCCGCCGATCCCGAGCAGCCAGACGCGCGCCGGCCAGCCCACGAGGCCGGCCCAGCCGACCCCGTTGGCCCGGGCGCGCACGATGCCGATGGCAGCGCCGACCGCGAAGGTCATCGCGACCATCTGGAACGGCGGGATCGGTCCGGCCGAAACGGATAGAAGAGCGAGCGAGCTCCACAGGCAGATCGAGATCAGGCCCGCCGCCATGGCACGGCGCCGGACGGTGTCGGCTGTGGTCATCGTGGCCGCATAGAGAACGGGACGGGGATTGTCGAGCAGATGCGCGGACGTCGATTCACGGTTACGATAAGATTGCAGCGGAGCCTGGATGTTCGTTAGGCCGACCAATCCGATCAGTCATCGACTGGCGCGTATCGCCTTCATCTTAGCGACCGTCGGGTCGCTGATCGTCGCCGTTTCCGGGCCGCTGCACCGCTTTCTCGGTCTCGACATAGAGGCTGCAATCGCGGTCTTCCGCTACGGCTTCTATCTGACGGTGGCCGGCGTGGCGCTGGGCCTTGCCACGATCCTTCCCGCCCGCCCCGGCGATCGTCGCCGAGGCAGCGTCGCCGCCTTCCTTGCCATCGTGATCGGAGCCGCCGGTGCCTGGGTCCCGCTGCACTGGTTCCTGCAGGCACAGCACCGGCCCGCCATCAACGACATCACGACCGACACGGCCACGCCCCCGCCGCTGGTGGCGACGGCGCAATTGCGGCGCGGGGCCCCCAATCCGCCGGCCTATCCCAAAGAGAATGCCGCCCTGCAGCGCGCCGCCTTTCCCGACATCGAACCGGTCACGCTCGCGGTCCCGCCGGCCGAGGCCTTCAAGCGCGTCGAGCGCGTGGCGGCGGCACTCAATTGGGAGATCGTGGCGCGTGTGCCGGCGGACGGCCGCCTGGAAGCCTTCGTGATCAGCCCCTGGTTCGGCTTTCGCGACGACATCGTCGTCAGGGTTCGCCCCCAAGGCACGGGCAGCCGGGTCGACATCCGCTCGAAGAGCCGCATCGGCGAGGCCGATCTCGGCGGCAATGTCGACCGCGTCCGGGCCTTTCTCGCCCGACTGAAGAGCGAAGGATGACCCGAGGCTTCAGGCGGTCGGCAGGTTGAAGCCAAAGAGCGTGCCGCGCTCGTTCGATTCGATCAGGGCGATGTCACCGCCATGCAGGCGCACCAGGTCGCGGGCGATCGCGAGGCCGAGGCCGGTGCCGCCCTGCCGTCCACCGGTGGTGAAGGGTCGGAACAGTTGCCCTATGACCGCCGCGGGGATGCCGGGCCCGTTGTCCGCGACCTCTATCAGGAGGGAGCCTGCGCTGCGCCGGGCGCGGATGGTCACGCTCGTCGCGCCGGCTTCGAAGGCGTTGCGCCCGAGATTGATGAACACCCGGTAGAGCAGGTCGCGGTCGCAGCGCGCGATGCCTCTGTCGCCAACTTCGTTCAGCCAGCTCCGCAGGATATTGGGATCCTTGTCCTCGCCCTGCTCCTGCAGCGCCACGCCCACCTCGTCGACGAGGTCGGCGAGATCGACTTCGGCCAGCCGGGGCGACGGCTTCTCGCGGACATATTCGATGGCGTCGCTGGCCAGGCGGGCGGCGCGGTCGATCGTGTTGAGGATGGTCGGCGCGAGCGCGCGCGTCCGTTCGTCTTCACTGCGTGCCAGGCGATCCGACAGCAGGCGCGCGGTCGAGAGCATGTTGCGCAGGTCGTGGTTGATCTTGTTGGTCGCTGCGCCGACCTCGGCCAGGCGCGACTTCTGGCGCAGCGACGCGCGCAGCTCGCGTTGCAGGATCTGGAACTCGTGATCGACCACGCCGATCTCGTCGTTGCGTCGCACGGGCGCGCGCTCCGAAACGCCTTCTTCCGGCGCCCGACGGAAGGCGACCATCGCCGCCGAGAGATCCTGCAAGGGCCGCACGACCAGCCAGCGCAGCGTCAGATAGAGGAGAGAGGCGGTGAACAGCGCGACGATGATCGACAGGATGAGAATGCGGCTGGTGTAGCCGTACATCGCCGCGCGCATCGGCTGCTCGTCGAGCACGATCCAGACCATGGCGCCGGGGAGCCGGACCGATTCGCCACCGACGCGGATGAGATGCGAGCCGTCGCGCGCCATCGCTTCCAGGGCATCCAGGATCAGGCCGAGCGCCCCGCGGTCCTTCAGGTTGAAGCCCTGCATCTCGGGACGGGGCTCGATGTTCATCAGGGCGCGCTTGGGCTTGTTCGGCTCGAGCAGCACGACCGCTTCGACGCGCGCATGGGCGAGCAGCGATCCCTTCACCTGCTCCGTCACCATATTGTCGGGTGTCGCATCGAGGGCCAGGGCCGCCAGCGTGCCGCTCTCGATCAGCTGTTCGAGATAGACCAGCCTGAAGCGGGCGATCGACGGCAGGAAGATCGCCACCTCGGCCGTCATCACGGCGACGATGACGAGGCCCAGGATGCGCCAGGACAGGCCGAAGGTCGCAGTCCGCCGCCGCGCGAGGCGGGCGGTCTCGGCCGGCAGGGTGACGTCGGCGCTCATCGCTTGCTTCTACCAGACCGGCAATCGCGCGAGAAACCGCACGAGCAACCGCGTGCGCGCCCCGAACAGGGTTTCGCTGTAGTAGCTCCCGGCCGCCCGCTTGGCGGTCTCGCCCAGCGTCGGATAGGGCGGCACGAAGCTCGCCAGGGTCGAGATCCTGAGCCGGCCGGAGAGGGCCAGGCACCAGCTCTGGATCAGCTCGCCGGCCTGCGGCCCCGCGATGCCCGCCCCCAGGACGCGACCGCGTCGGTCGGCGATCACCTTCACCAGCCCGTCGGTCTCGCGTTCGGTCTGTGCACGATCGTTGTCGGCGAACCTCCAGCGCAACACCCTGACGCCGTCGCCGTACCGGGCACGCGCGTCGCGCTCGTTGAGGCCGACCTGCGCCAGTTCGGGATCGGTGTAGGTCGCCCAGGGCACGAGGCCGGGATTCAGTCGGGCAGGGGCGCGGAACAAGGCACCGCGAATGAACAGCGAAGCCTCATGGCCTGCCATGTGGGTGAAGGCGTAGCGGCCGTTGCAGTCGCCGATCGCCCAGACGTTGCGGTTGGACGTGCGCAGGGACTCGTCGACCGTGATGCCGCGCTTGTCGTGGGCGACCCCGGCCTTGTCGAGGTCCAGTCCGTCGACCGTCGGGGCACGGCCCGTCGCGACCAGGAGATGGGAGCCTTCGATGCGGCCGCCCGGCTCCAGCACGGCCGCGATCCCGCCCGGCGTGCGTTCGATCCGCGCGACCTTCGTCTTCTCGTGCAGCGTCACGCCTTCGCGGCGCAGGCGGCCGACGACGATCGCTGAGAGTTCGGGGTCGTCCTTGGCAAGGCAGGTCGCCGCTTCCAGCACGGTGACCTGGGCACCCAGCCGCCGGAAGGCCTGCGCCATCTCCAGTCCGATCGGGCCGCCGCCCAGCACCACGAGGTGCGAGGGCAGAACGCGATTGGCGAAGATGGTCTCGTTGGTGAAGTGCGGGACGTCGGCGAGGCCCGGCACGGGCGGCAGGGTCGGACGGGAGCCGGTCGCGAGCACGATGCGCTTGCTGCGGATGCGATGGCCGCCGGCCTGCAGTTCGGTGCGGCCGGTGAAGCGCGCCTCCTCCCGCAGGACGCGCACGCCGAGCTTTTCGAAGCGTTCGACCGAGTCGTTGGGCGCGATGGACGCGATCACGCCGGCGACGTGATCCATTACCTTGCCGAAATCGACGGTGGGTTCGACCGGGGCGATTCCGAAGATCGCGCCGCTGCGCTGCGCCTGTGCCGCCTTGGCCGCTGCGATCAATGCCTTCGAAGGGACGCAGCCGTAATTGAGGCAGTCGCCGCCCATCAGCCCGCGCTCGACCAGCACGACGTCGAGACCCAACTGCGCGGCACCCGCCGCCACCACGAGGCCGGCCGAGCCGCCGCCGACGATGCAGACGTCGGGGGTGAGCACGGTGCTCATCTCACGGGGAGCGCTTCCGGCGCAGGCGGGCGAAAACGGCCGGAACGAGCGCCAGCACGGCAAGGCCCAGCAGCGGCAGCAGGATGCGCCATTCGAAGATGATGCCGAGATCGGGGTATTCGCCGCGCTTCAGCACCGTACCGAGGCCTGCGCCGACGCTCGCATAGACGATCGAGGCCGGGATGATGCCGATCATCGTCGCGAGCGCGTAGTTTCTCAATCTCATGCCGAGCAGGGCCGGCACGATGTTGATCAGCCAGAAGGGAAATACGGGGACCAGTCTCAGAAACAGGAGATAGTTGAAATCGCTTTCCCGGAACCCCTCCTCGAAGCGCGCCAGCGTTGCGCCGGCGCGGGCCCGGAAGAGATCGCGAAAGGCGTAGCGTGCGGCCAGGAACACGGCGATCGAACCCAGGGTCGCGCCGATCACCGACAGGCCGGCGCCCGCCCAGGTCCCGAACAGGAAGCCGCCGACCGGCGTCGCCAGCACGGCGACGGGCAGAGAGAAGGCCACCATGACGCCATAGGCCAGCAGGAAGGCAAGCGCCGCCAGCAGGCGATGGTCGGCAACCCACCCCGTCACCGTGGCCTTGTGGCGCACCAGCATGTCGTAGGAGACATAACGCTCGAGTCCGAGCAGCAGGAAGACCACCAGTCCCGCCAGCAGGATCGCCACTGGCAGCAGCCGGCGCAGTGTCGACGTATTCATCTGGCCCTTCGTCTCGCCCCATCGCGATATTGACGCGATGGCGCCGATCCACAAAGCACATGCTGTCACGCCTGAGTGACTATCGAGGCGGGACCGGAAGACCAGGCTCCGTTGCGGTGAAGCTGGGGCGCGCGCCAAGTCGTCGCCACCAGGCGGCGAGCCGGGGCCGTGCGGCCAGCAGCTCCGCCCCGCGCGGCGACTGCGCGAAGTAGGCGACCATCGCCCCCAGATGAAAGTCGGCAAGGGAGATCTCGGGGCCCGTCAGCCAGGGATCCGCCGCGGCCAGGTCCTCGAGCGCGTCGAGCCCCTTGGCGGCGGCCGCGAGCCCTTTCTCCAGTTCCTCGGTATCGCCCGCCGTGCCCATGTGGGGGCGAACGACATCGTGGACGAAGACCTGCCGCACCAGCGGCCAGTAGGCGTAGGCATCGGCCACGCCCATGATCTGGTCCATGCGGGCCAGCTCTCTCGGCGCCTGCGGCTGCAGCGCAGGCTGCGGAAAGGCCCGATCGAGATACCGGACGATGGCACCCGTCTCGTAGAGCGCGAAGCCGTCATGGACGAGGGCAGGCACCCGGCCGAACGGGTGAAGCGCGAGATGGCTTGCCGGAACATCGGCCGAGAACGGGTTCACCTCCACCCTTTCGTAGGCCAGCTCCTTCTCCGCCAGGACGAGACGGACGATGCGGACATAGACGCTGTAGCGGTAGCCATGGAGGATGAGGACCATGGGCCATCCTAGCCCTCGTTGACTCCGAAGGGTCACACGCTTATTACCCTCGCCCACGGAATTCGCCCCCGGTGCACCGCGCGGGGGCCTTGTTGTGTTTAGAGGAGTTGCGTCATGAAACGCACCTATCAGCCGAGTAAGCTGGTCCGCGCCCGTCGGCACGGTTTCCGGTCCCGTATGGCGACTGTCGGTGGCCGCAAGGTCATCGCGAACCGCCGCCGGTCCGGCCGCAAGCGTCTGTCGGCCTAGTCCTATTGGCTGCGGCGCGCCTCGGGCGTCTGCCGAATCGTAGCGACTTTCTGCGCGTCCAGGCCGGGCGGCGATGTGCCATGCCCGGATTCGTGCTGCAAACGGCGCCCGTCCCCGCCGATCTCGGCGGTCCCGCGATCCGGGTCGGCTTCACCGTGAGTCGCAAGGTCGGCAATGCCGTCGTGCGCAACCGGGTCCGCCGCCGCCTGCGCGAGATCGCCCGCGAGGTCATTCCGCACGCGGCCCGGGCCGACCATGATTATGTGCTGGTGGGACGCCAGGGCGCCATCGGCCGTGATTTCCTGGCGATGCGGGCCGAGTTGCAGGAGGCCCTTCGGCGCCTCAAGGCGCTCGCCGCCCCCCTAGCGACGCCATGACGTGCATTGGCAGCTTGCGCCGGGCCGCTTAAATCGCCAGTTTCCGGGCCGCATGATGTCCTTGGTCCTGCGCGGCGCGATTCGCTTCTACCAACTCACGCTCGCCTACTTCTTCGTCGGTGCCTGCCGCTACGAGCCTTCGTGCTCGGCCTACGCGGTCGAAGCCGTGTCGAAGCATGGCGCGCTGCGGGGAAGCTGGCTCGCCGCCCATCGCCTGTGCCGCTGCGGCCCCTGGGGCTCTGGTGGCTTTGACCCCGTTCCGCCGGCCGCCGCCCGCTCGCGTGCGCCGCTTTCCTGTCACCCTGCCCGGCGCTCCTGACGCGCCACGAAAGATCGCCGACCAATGGATCAGAAGAATTTTATCGTCGCCATCGTCCTTTCGGTGCTGATCATCGTGGGCTGGCAGGTGGCGTTCCCGCCGTCCAAACAGGCGACCAACACGGCCCAGCAGCAGACGGCCGGCCAGTCGGGCGCGCCTGCCGCCCCGGCCGGTCAGCCGGGCACGCCCGGCACGCAGCCCGGTCCGGGCACCACGCCGATGCAGCAGCCGGTGGTCAGCCGCGGTGAGGCCGTCGCGCTGACGCCGCGCGTCACCTTCAATACGGCCGAGCTCATCGGCTCGATCTCGCTCAAGGGCGCGCGCATCGACGACGTGCAGCTCGTCAAGTACCGCGAGACCATCGATCCCAAGAGCCCGCCGGTGCCGGTCCTGTCGCCGGTCGGCAGCGAGCACCCCTATTACGCCGAGTTCGGCTGGTCCTCGTCCGATCCCGCGATCAAGGTGCCGGGCCCCGAGACGGTCTGGACGTCGGATTCGCCGACGGTGGCGCCGGGCAAGCCGGCCAAGCTCACCTGGGACAATGGCGAGGGGCTGGTGTTCGGCCTCACGGTCTCGATCGACGAGTTCTTCATGTTCGACGTGAAGCAGACCGTCGACAACAAGACCGACAAGCCGGTGACGCTGTTCCCGTGGAGCCTCATCGTCCGCTACGGCGAGCCTAAGTTCGAGGGCATGTACATCCTCCACGAGGGTCCGTACGGCGTCTTCAACGATACGCTGAAAGAGTTCAGCTACTCCGACTTCAAGGGCAACAAGCAGCAGAAGATCGCCACCACCGGCGGCTGGGTCGGCATCACCGACAAGTACTGGATGTCGGTGCTGGTGCCCGACCAGAAGTCGAAGGTCGACGTCTCGATCAAGCAGACCGGGGCCGGCGCCGACGTGAAGTATCAGGTCGACTATGTCTCGAGCGGCGTGACGGTCGCTCCCGGCGCCAATGTCACGACGGATGCCAAGCTGTTCGCCGGCGCGAAGATCGTGCGGGTGATTTCCGACTATGAGAACAAGTACGGCATCGCGAAGTTCGACCTCACGATCGACTGGGGCTGGTTCTGGTTCTTCACCAAGCCGCTGTTCTGGCTGCTCGAGTGGCTCTACGTGCATCTCGGCAATTTCGGCCTGTCGATCCTGGTGCTGACCGTGATCGTGAAGGCCGTGTTCTTCCCGCTGGCCAACAAGTCCTATGCGGCGATGAGCAAGATGAAGCGGCTCCAGCCCGAGATGGAGAAGCTCAAGGAGCGCTACGGCGAGGACCGCCAGCGCATGAACCAGGAGCTGATGCAGCTCTATCGTCGCGAGAAGGTGAACCCGGCGGCGGGCTGCCTGCCCATCCTCGTGCAGATCCCGGTCTTCTTCGCGCTCTACAAGGTGCTCTACACCACCATCGAGATGCGCCATCAGCCGTTCTACGGCTGGATCAAGGACCTCTCCGCGCCCGACCCGCTCACGATCCTGACCGGCTTCGGCATGTTTCCGTGGGACGTCCCGTCGTTCCTGCACTTCTTCAACATCGGCATCTGGCCCATGATCATGGGCGTCACGATGTACCTGCAGCAGAAGCTGAACCCGCAGCCGACCGATCCGGTGCAGGCGCGCGTGTTCCAGTTCCTGCCCATCTTGTTCACCTTCATGCTCGCGCCCTTCGCCGCCGGCCTGGTGATCTACTGGGCGTGGAGCAACACGCTGTCGATCGCGCAGCAGTACATGATCATGCGCCGTCACGGCGCGCCGATCGGCGGCAAGGCGGTACCGGCGACCCCGGCGCCGGCGGCTCCCACCAACGAAAAGAAGGGCGGCAAGGGCTCCGGCAAGAAGAACTGATGCCTGACAAGTCACCCGACGCCGAAGAGGAAGGCCGTACGCCCGAAGAGATCGAGGCGGCCCGCAAGCTGTTTGCGGGACCCTGCGACTTCGTCTCGGGCGCCGCGTCGATCGAATCGCTGCCCGGCATCTCGCTGCCGGAAGTGGCCTTCGCCGGACGCTCCAATGTCGGCAAGTCGAGCCTGGTGAATGCGCTCACCGGCCGGCGCACCCTGGCGCGCGTGTCGGGCAATCCCGGCCACACCCGACAGGTCAACTTCTTCAACCTGGCCGACCGGCTGATGCTGGTCGACCTGCCGGGCTATGGCTTCGCCAAGGTCTCGCGCTCGATGAAGGAGACGTGGCAGGACCTCGCCTCGGCCTATCTGCGCGGCCGCCCGACCCTGATGCGAATCTACGTGCTGATCGACGGCCGTCACGGGGTGAAGGAGAGTGACCGCGAGACGATGCGCAACCTCGACAGCGCCGCCGTCTCCTATCAGCTCCTGCTGACCAAGACGGATTATCTGCGGGCCTCCGACGTCGCCGCCGCCGTGAAGGCCGCCGAGGCGGTGGCCCGCAAGCACGGGGCCGCCCATCCCGAGGTCCTGCCGACCAGCAGCGAGACCGGCTTCGGCATTCCCGAACTCCGCGCCGACATTTTCGCCGTCGCCCAGGTTTAGTACTCAAGAGCACCTCATCCTGAGGAGGCGCGAAGCGCCGTCTCGAAGGATGGGCAATAGACGTGGTGCGCGTGTCCACCCTTCGAGACGCGCTCCTGCGGAGCGCTCCACAGGGTGAGGTGCGTTGGGTAATCTCCGCTCTGTCGACTAAGCCGCGTCGTGGAAGATCAGGCCGAGCGTGAAGCGTTCGCCGGTGCGCAGGCTCGAGACGCCGTGGCGCAGGGCGGTGCGGTGCCAGCCGCGCGCGCCCTTCGCCGGCCGCTCGTTCACGGCGAAGATCGCGGCATCGCCCCGTTCCAGCGGCACGACCTCGCCGCGTGACTGCATGCGCGCCCGTTGCTCGACCAGCATGAACTCGCCGCCGGTGAAGTCGCGGCCCGGGGCGCTCAGCAGCACCACGACCTGCAGCGGGAAGACCATCTCGCCGTAGAGATCGCGGTGCAGGCAGTTGTAGTCGCCGGGGCCATAGCGCAGCAGCAGAGGCGTCGGCTTTGTCTGGCCGGCCTCGTGGCATTCGCGGAGCCAGTCCTTCAGGGCGGGCGGGAAACGCCGGGGCCGTCCCAGCCGTTCGTTCCACGCGTTCGCCACTTTGGCCAGCTCAGGGTACAGCGCCTGGCGCAGCCGCTCGACGGGCGGAGGCAGGTCGTAGGCGAAATACTGGTACTCGCCCTGCCCGTAGCCGTGGCGCTGCATGACGATATGTTTACGGAAGCGCGCCTGCTCGGGCCACAGCGCGGCCAGCGCGCGGCACTCCTCGGGGCCGATCAGGTTGCGGACCACGGTAAAGCCGCGATCGGCCAGAGTTTCGCTGTCGAGGGGGTGGGAACCTGCCATGCGGACATCCTGACGCGGCAGGTCCGGTTCTTCTATCCGGGAGCCGCCTAATATATTATGCGCCTCCGCGAATTGCTCGGCCCTCTCCCGACCCGGAGAGGGCTTTCGTTCAACTGGGGATGCTGTGAAATGGCCGAGCCTGTTCAACCCGACAAGGAGCAGAAGCGGCTCATCCGCATGGCGGAGACCATCTCCAAGGCGCTGCCGTACATGCGTCGGCACAACGACGCCACCTTCGTCGTGAAATATGGCGGCCATGCCATGACCGATCCGAAGCTCGGCGACCTGGTCGCCCGCGACGTGGTGCTGATGAAGCAGGTCGGCATGAACCCGATCGTGGTCCATGGCGGCGGCCCCCAGATCAACAAGATGCTGGAGCGGGTCGGCATCAAGAGCACCTTCGTGAACGGGCTGCGCGTCACCGACGCCGCGACCATGGAGATCGTCGAGATGGTCCTGGCCGGCTCGATCAACAAGGCGATCGTGGCCGACATCAACGAGTGCGGTGGCATCGCCGTCGGCATCTGCGGCAAGGACGGCAACCTGATCCTGGCCAAGAAGATGACGGAGACGCGCGATCCCAAGACCGGCGAACTGCTCAAGGTCGACCTGAAGCAGGTCGGCGAGCCCGCCAAGATCAACGTCATGGTGCTGGAGCAGCTGCGCCGCGCCGACGTGATCCCGGTCGTGGCCCCGATCGGGTTCGGCGTCGACGACGAGCTGACCTACAACATCAATGCCGACACCTCGGCCGGCGCGATTGCCGGCGCGATGAAGGCCAAGCGCCTGCTGTTCCTCACCGACGTGCCCGGCGTCCTCGACAAGGACGGCAAGGTGATCCCCGACATGACGATCGAGCAGGCGCGCGCCCTGATCGCCGACGGCACGATCTCCGGCGGCATGATCCCCAAGGTCGAGAACTGCATCGATGCCGTGAACTCGGGCGTCGAAGCCGCCGTCATCATGGACGGTCGCGTGCCCCACTGCCTTTTGCTCGAGGTCTTCACCGAGGCGGGGGTCGGCACGATGGTCAGGCGTACATGACGGGGCCTGACCCGGCCCCGGCCCCGGCCTTGAAAAGCCCCATTCTCACGCATATTTAGGCCCGATGGCTCTCCTGCCCATCCTGACCGCGCCCGATCCGCGCCTGAAGAAGAAGTCCCTGCCGGTCGACACGGTCGACGCCGGCGTGCGCCAGCTCATGGATGACATGCTGGAGACGATGTACGACGCGCCGGGCATCGGCCTCGCCGCGCCGCAGGTCGGTGTCCTGAAGCGCGTCATCGTGCTCGACATCGACCGCGAGGACACCAAGACCGGCCCGCTCTTCATGGCCAATCCCGAGATCGTCGCGGCCTCGGACGAGGACGTCTCCTACGAGGAAGGCTGCCTGTCGGTGCCGGACCATTATTCCGACGTGGTCCGCCCGGCCACGGTCACGGTCCGCTACCTCGACCGTGACGGCAAGCAGCAGGACCTCGCCTGCGACGGCCTGCTGGCGACCTGCGTCCAGCACGAGATCGACCATCTCGACGGCGTGCTGTTCATCGACCACATCTCGGCGCTCAAGCGGAACATGATCCTGCGCAAGCTCCTCAAGGCGCGCAAGGAACAGGAACGCGACGCGGCCGAAGGCCGGCCGCCCAAGGCCCACCCGAAGGAAGACCCCGAGCACGTGATCTAGGCCGGCTGACGCGAAGCGCCGAATACGGCCCCTTTTGTCATCCCGAGCGTAGCGAGGGACCTTTGATCGGGCGCCGTTTAGTTAAGGGTCCCTCGCTGCGCTCGGGATGACAACGGTAGTGGACCAAGGCTCCGGGTCAGCGGCTCAGTCGATCAGTTTCCCGTCGGCGTCGAAGAACGGGTACGGCCCGTCATAGTCGCCGATGACGGCGGCGTGGGTCACCAGCTGGCCGTCATTCCACCAGTGCAGCATGAAACCCGGCGGCTCCATGCGGAAGCGGCTGGGGGCGTCGGGATGGATGTCGAGCGCGACCTGGTGCGCCGGGCTGGGGCAGGTCATCGCCGGGCGGCCGCCGACCTGGGCGTGGATCGTGCGATGGAGATGGCCGCACAGGATCAGCTCGACCTGTGCATGCTTGGCGACGACCTCGGCAAAGGCCTCGCGGCCTAAAAGGCCGATCTTGTCCATGTGGCCGATGCCGGTGACGAAGGGCGGATGGTGCATCATCACCAGCGTGGGCACGTCGGGCCGTTCGGCCAGCGTACGGTCGAGCCAGTCGAGCCGCTCGCGGCAGAGCTCGCCGCCGCCCTGGCCCGGGATCAGCGTGTCGAGGCCGACGAGGCGCAGCGGATAGTCGTCGATCGCGAACTGGAGGAACGTCCCCGCCGCCGGCAGGTAGCCGCCGTCGCGGAAGGCGTCGCGCATCGCCTCGCGCTCGTCGTGATTGCCGGGGATGGCGATGATGCGCTGCTTGATCGGCGCCAGGATCGACTTCAGGTGCTCGTATTCCTCGGGCCGGCCGAGATCGACCAGGTCGCCGGTCAGCAGGACGATGTCGGGCTGTGGCTTCAGCGCCAGCAGCTCCTGCACGCAGCGCTGCAGCATGGAAGCCGTGTCGACCTTGCGATAGGCGAGCTTGCCCGGCAGCTTGATATGGGTGTCGGTGATCTGGGCGATCAGCATGGCAGTCTCCTCACAACACCAATAGGCCGCGCGGGTCGATGGCGAGCCCGACGGCGTCGCCGTGGCTGAAGTCGCGCCGCGCCGTGCTCTCGATCACCAGCGGCTGTGCTTCGCCCACGTCGACGAACAGGCGCGTGCGATCGCCGAGGAAGAAGGCGGCCGCGACCGTCCCCTTGAGCCCTGTTGCCTCGCCGCTCTCGACCACGCGGATGTCCTCGGGCCGGAACAGGATCTCGGTGGCCGTGGCCGGCGCTTCGGACCAAGCGAGGCCACCGGCCTTGCAGGTGAAGGTGCCGTTGCTGACGCGGCCGGTCAGGCGATTCATCGTGCCGATGAATTCCGCGACGAAGCGCGTGGCCGGGCGCTGGTAGATGTCGCGTGGCTTGCCGATCTGGGCGACCCGGCCATGTTCCATGACGACGATGCGGTCGCCCAAGGCCATCGCCTCGGCCTGGTCGTGGGTGACGTAGATCGCGGTGATGCCGAGCGAGCGCAGCAGCGAATCGATCTCCAGGCGCAGCGTGTCGCGCAGCTTGGCATCCAGCGCCGTCAGCGGCTCGTCGAGCAGCAGGGCCCGCGGCCGGACCGCGATGGCGCGGGCCAGCGCCACGCGCTGGCGCTGGCCGCCCGAGAGCTGGTCGATGCGGCGGTCCGCGAGCCGCGTGATCTGCATCATCCCGAGCATCTCCGAGACGCGCGCCTTGATCTGGGCGTCGGGCACCTTCCGGATCTTCAGCCCGTAGCCGATGTTGCCGGCCACGGTCATGTTGGGAAACAGGGCATAGGACTGGAACACCATGCCGACATTGCGCTGCTCGATCGGCAGGTGGGTGACGTCCGTTCCGTCGAACAGCACCTGGCCGCCGGCATCGGGTTCCTCGAGGCCGGCGATGATGCGCAGGGTCGTGGTCTTGCCGCAGCCCGAGGGGCCGAGGAAGACGACCGTCTCACCGGCGTCGATGGCGAGGTCGAGCGGCTCCAGCGCGCGGGTGCCGTCGGTGAAGGTCTTCGCGCAGTTGGTCAGGGAAATGGAAACGGGTTTGGCGGTGTCGGTCATTCGGCATCCTCTGCCACGAACTTCGCGGGGCGCGGCTTGGCGAAAGCCTGCAGCGCCAGCAGGAGCGGCATGATCATCAGGAAGAAGACGAGGGTGTAGGCGCTGCCGACTTCCAGCCGCAGCGAGGCATAGGCATCGGCGAGGCCCACGGGCAGCGTCTTGGTGAAGGGCGTGTGCAGCAGCCAGGTCATGTTGAATTCGCCCATCGACAGGGTCACGACCATCAGCGAGCCCGCGAGGATGCCCTGCCGGCAGTTCGGCAGCACGATGTCGCGGAAGCGCGGCCAGAAGCCGGCGCCGAGCGACGCCGCGCCCTCTTCGAGCGTCTTCAGGTCGATGGCGCTCAGCACCGCCAGCACGCTGCGCACCATGAAGGGCAGGGTGAAGAGCACGTGGCCTACCAGGATGAAGGCCCACGAGGTGCGAAAGCCCGACAGGCTGCCATAGGTGACGATCAGCGCCAGCGCGGTGGCCAGGCCGGGCACGGCCACCGGCAGCACCAGCATCTCCTCCAGCGCCCGCGTAAGCGCGGTCTGGCGCTTGGCCAGCACATAGGCGGCCGGCACGCCGATCACCAGGGTGACGGCGAGGCAGGCCAGCGACAGGCCGATCGAGAGGAAGATCGTGTCGCGATAACCGTTCCACACTTCCATGACCCAGCGCAGGGTGAGGCCGCTCTCGATGCCGACGAAGTAGTTGACCGTGAGGCCGGCCATGATCGAGAGGACCACCGGCACGACCAGGAAGGCGCAGACCAGCAGGGTGAAGCCGAGCTGGAGGTAGAAGAGGCCGCGGCGCTTCATGTCAGCCCGCCGCCGCGACGCTGGAACCGGCCGCCGTGCGCGCCAGCGCCAGCACCAGCCAGGTGACGATACCCAGCACGAAGCTCAGCGCCGCCGCCATGGCGATGTTCGCCGACAGGGTGAACTCGGTATAGATCACCATCGGCAGCACGTTGATCTTGGCGGCGAGCGTGAAGGCGGTGCCGAACGCACCGACCGCCGTCGCAAAGCAGATCGCGCCGGCCGAGATGAAGGCGGGCTTCAGGCCCGGGATGATGACGTCGAGCAGCACGCGCCACGGCGAGGCGCCGAGCGACCGCGCCGCCTCCTCGAGCTTCGGGTCGAGCTTCTCGGCCGCGGCCATCACGGTGAGGATGGTGCGCGGGATGGAGAAGTAGACGTAGCCCATGAACAGGCCGGCGATCGTATAGGCGAAGACCAGCTTCTCGCCGGTCAGCGCCTGCGTCACCTGGCCGATCAGCCCCTGACGGCCGGCCAGCATGATCACCATGAAGCCGATGACCACGCCCGGGAAGGCGAGCGGAAGGGTCAGCATCGACACGAGCAGCGCGTTGCCGGGAAACTTGTGGCGCTGCAGGAACACGCCCGAGATGCCGCTGATCACCAGCGTCGCCGCCGTCGTCGCGGCCGCGACGGCCAGCGTGGACAGCAGGCTGTCGAGATAGAGCTGGTCGGTGAGGATGGCGGCATAGGCCGCCCAGCCGGTCTTGCCGCTGCCGCCGATGAAGAACAGCCGCGCCATCGGCAGCAGGAAGAACGCGGCGAAGACGATGCCGGCCGGCAGCAGCAGAAGGATCAGTCGGCGGGTTTCATGCCGCATGGTTGGCGGTTCCTCAAACGAGCGGAAGCGGGACGGCCTTGCGGCCGTCCCGCTGCGTTGTCGATGACCCTTTGACGGTCAGTTCACTTCCTTGCGGTAGCGCTCGACGATCTGCGGCTGCGCCTTGGCGAGGTTCTTGAGGTCGACCGGCTTGGCGCGGGCATATTCCGCGTCGGGCAGGAACTTGGCCTTGGCCTCGCTCGACAGCCGGTCGGCGAAGACCGGACGCAGATAGGCGTTGCCCCACATCGCCTGGCTCTCGTCGGACAGGACGAAGTCGAGCACCTTCTTGCCGTTCTCGGCGTTCGGGCCCTTGTTCACCAGCGCCATCACGTAGGGGAACACCAGGGTGCCCTCCTTCGGAATCACGAACTGCACCGGCGCCTTGTCGGTGTACTGGCCGCGGTAGGCGTTGAAGTCGTAGTCGAGCAGGATCGGAATCTCGCCCGAGATCACGCGGGCGTAGGAGGTCTGCTTCGGCACGATCGGCTGGTTCTTCGCCAGCTCCTTGAAGAACTTGATGGCCGGATCGAGATTGTCGTAGGTGCCGCCGAGCGCCAGGTTGATCGCCATCACGCCGAGCTGGCCGACGGCGGCCGAGGTCGGGTCGAGATAGCCGACCATGCCCTTGTATTCGGGCTTCAAGAGGTCGGCCCAGCTCTGCGGCACCGGCTTGTTGCCCAGCGCGGCCTTGTTCACGAACAGGCCGAGCGTGCCGGAGTGGATCGTGAACCAGTTGCCGTCGGGATCCTTGAGGTCGGCCGGGATCTTCTCCCAATTCTTCGGCTTGTAGGGCGTCAGCACGCCGGCATCCTTGGCCGGGTCGGCTGCGATGCCGCCGAGATAAGTGACGTCGGCCACCGGGTTGCCCTTCTCCGCGATCAGCGCGGCGATGGCCTGGCCGGAGTTCTTGTTGTCCGGCGGCACCTGGATGCCGAGCTTGGCCTGGATGGCCTTGAGCTGCGAGCCCCAGTCGGCCCATTCCGGCGGGCAGTTGTAGCAGACGGCGCGCTGCTGGGCGGCGGCGCCGGAGATGTTTGCCACGGCGGCGATGCCGAGCGCGGCCGCGATCGCGAGATGCTTCAACATGAGATCAACCCCTCCTTGTTTGACGTGTCGTATCGATGGTCGCGCCGTCGTCCGGCCAGGACACCAGCCGGACGCTGGCCTCGCTCAATTGACGCGCGATGGGCGCCGGCACCGGACGATCGGTGAACACGGCCGTTGCTTGCGTGATGTGGCCGCCGCGCACCGTGCCGCCGCGGCCGAACTTGGAATGGTCGAGGACCAGGAAGCGCTGGCGGCAATGGGCGGCGAGCGCGCTGCGCATCGTCACCTCGTCGGTGCTGAAGTCGAGCAAGGTGCCGTCCTCGGCGACGCCGCCGACGCCGTAGATGCCGATGTCGGCGGCGAAGCGGCCGAAGAAGCCGTGCGCCTCGCCCGCCACCACGTCGCGGTCTAGGCTGCGCAAACGGCCGCCGGCGATCGTGATCTCGCAGGAGGCGCTGCGGCAGAGCGCCATCGCGACGTTGAGATTGTTGGTCATGACCCGCAGGCCCGCATGGTCGGCCAGCGCCAAGGCGCACTGCTCGGGCGTCGTGCCGATGCCGAAGAACAGCGAGGCGCCGTCCGGCACCTCGCGCGCCACCAGCTGCGCGATGCGGCGCTTGGCGTCGATGTTCAGGACCTGGCGGGCGGGATAGGCGAGGTTCTCGCCCTCGGGCGGCAGCTCGACGCCGCCATGGCGCCGGCGCAGCAGGCCGCGGTCGCAGAGCAGGTTCACGTCGCGCCGGATCGTCTGCGGGGTGACGCCAAACTGAAGGGCAAGCGCCTCGATCGCCTGGAACCCGTCCCCCCGGACGCGTTCGACGATGGCGCGGGCGCGTTCTTCCGCCTGCATTCCCGGTTCCTGAGCCCGCTTCCTGTCCCGTTCGATCTGCATGGTTCGAATGAACTCTGCAGACCGTTGTTTTCGTTCATATGACTTTCATATGAACATTCGGAGACGTCAAGCGAGCGGGCGCGAGCGCAGCTCGGCCGCTTAAACGAAACAATCGAAACGGATGTCGCACCCTCGCGCAACCGCCAGGGCCGGTCGCACGGCCTGTGCGCCGTGAGCGTTCTTATCCATTCGGCACGGCGCGGGCTTCCGCGCCTTCGTCGCTTCGCTCCTGCAGGCGCTGCCGCCCGCCGGCGCGAAACTCGTTTCGCGCCTACTGTGCCGCGATCTTCGAGGCGGCCGGGGCGAAGTCCCGCTCCATCTCGCGGCGCAGCTTCACGGCGGTGAGCGACTCGTCCATCACCACGTCGGCGTAGGTCAGCGACTGGCCGGCCTTGATCGGCTTGAGCAGCTTGACGTTGTGGGCGAGGCCGAGCGGCAGGCTGCCGAGGCCGGTCGACTTCTCCGACGGGAACAGCTTGCCGTAGACCGTGTAGCCGCCCTCGCCGTCCAGCATCTCGCCGGGCTTGAGGTCGCGCTTGGCGGTGGCGATGACGTCGGCGTGGAAGCCGATCGGCGTGCCGGTCGGCTCCTTGCGCAGGCCGATCGAGGCGACCGACATGCCGACCTCGAGGCCGATCAGGTGCCAGCGCTTGTACATGACCGAGTACCGGCCGCTCGGGTCGGTCTGCAGCATGTACTCCTCGAAGCAGTTCTTCTGGTACTCGGTGGCGGCCTCGAACACGACCCACACGCCCTTGCGGATCTCGTAGGGGATGGCGCGCCCGTCCTTCTCCAGCGACGAGGCGACTTCGACCTGGCCCTTGTGATGGAGCTGGCCGCCCTCGGAGATCGGCCGCATCACGAAGGGCAGGTCCTCGACCGAGCACGGCGGGAAGGCCAGCCCGTCCGGTGCCGGCGTGAGGCCGGTGGCGTTGGCGACGGCGGTGCTCTCGATGGCGGGCTTGGAGCCATCGAGGAAGGAGTTGAACATCTTGGGGTTCAGGCCGCCGCGCTTGGCCTGTTCCTCGTTGAGGCCCCAGTACTTCCACACGGTCTCGGGCGTCGACTGCGCGAAGTGCGGCAGCCACTTGTGGCCGCGGCCGGCGGCGGTGACCTCGAAGCCGGACGTGCGCGCCCAGTCGACCAGCTCGCAGATCAGCGCCGGCTGGTCGCCATAGGCCAGCGAGTAGATCACGCCGGCGGCGGCGGCGCGCTTGGCCAGCAGCGGGCCGCAGAAGGCGTCGGCCTCCACGGTCACCATCACGACGCTCTTGCCGTGCCTGAAGGCTTCGAGCGCATGCTCGACGGCGGCGATCGGATCGCCGGTCGATTCGACGATGATGTCGATCTCGGGATGGCTGACCAGCGCGCGCCAGTCGTCGGTGAGGTGCGTGCTGCCGTGCTTGCGCGCGTCGGCGAAGGAGGTCGCCGAGGTCACGTCGGGCTTCCAGCCCAGCCGCGCCAGGTTCTCGCGCGCGCGGTCGGGCGAGAGGTCGGCGATGCCCAGCAGATGGATGCCCGGCGTGGTCGGGATCTGCGACAGGTACATCGAGCCGAACTTGCCGGCGCCGATGACGCCGATGCGCAGCGGATTGGCTTCGGCCGCGCGGGCCAGAAGCATGCGATGGAGACTCATGGGTTCCTCCGGAGTTTCTTGATTGTTATTCCGCCGCGACCTTGCGGTTGACGGCGCGGATCACCGCATCGTCTTCCCAGGGATCGACCGGCGTGAAGTCGCGGTGCGCGATGTAGTCCGGCCGCTTGAACTGGCGGATCGCGTTGCTGACCGCATTGTAGGTCACATAGATGATCTGGCGATCCCACGGCGACATGTTGGGGCCGCTGCCGTGCACCAGCGTACCGTGGAAGAAGATCGCCGAACCGGGGCCGCCCTTGGGCGCGACGATGCCGCCCTGGTCGACCAGCTTCGCGATGGTGTCATTGTCGATCACCCAAAGCGGATAGGAGGTCGTGGTGAGGTCGTGGCTGGCCTCGATCGCACCCTTCTTGTGGCTGCGGGGAATGAACCAGAGCGGGCCGTTGAACTCGTTCACCTCATCGATGAACACCGCGAGGTTCATGGCGCGCGGCTCGGGCATGGCGTCGTCGGCTTTCCAGGTGCCGTAGTCCTGGTGCCACTGCCAGACATCGCCGTCGAACGCGGCCTTTCCGTTGATCTTGAACTGGTGGATGTAGGTCTTGTCCTTCAGCAGCTGCTCGGCCGGCTCGACGAAGCGCGGATGATGGACCAGCGCCTCGAACACCGGATGATAGGTGTGAACAGCGAAGGCGGTGCGCACCACGTCGCCGCTCTTCTCGCGCACGTTCTCGGGCCGGCGCTGGGCGAAGACCTCGGGCACCGAGTTCTTCAGGATCTGGGTCTCTTCCGGCGAGAAATAGTCGGGGAAGAAGAGATAGCCCTCTTCGTCGAATTGCTGCAGCTGCTCAGAGGTGAGCTTCATGGCGGTTCCTCCTTTGCCTTGTCGTCTTGCTTGTCGTGAACGCCGTCTTCAGGCGGCGCGGGAAATCACAGCCTTCAATCGTCCCGTCAGAATGCCGGCCATCTGTTCGGCATGGCCGCGGCAGAGCGCTTCGGCCTCGGCCGCCTGGCCCGCTTCGAGCGCGCGCAGGATGGCTTCGTGCTCGTCCCATACACTGATCCGCAGATCCTCTTCGCTCAAGGCCGCGGCCATCACCCGGCGCAGATGCTGCCAGTGCGGCTGGGCGGTCTCGCCGATCACGGGATTGCCCGAGGCCTCGTAGACGAAGAGGTGGAAATCGATGTCGGCCTCGATGACCGACGGCACGTAGCCGCTCGCCACGGCGCGCCGGCCGACGTCCAGCAGGGCGCGGCCGCGCTGCATCAGGTGGGGCGTGTAGTTGGACGCGGCGAGCCGGGCGGCGGCGCCGTCGAGCGCGGCGCGAACGACGTAGAGGTTGCGCGCCTGCTGGACGTCGAGCGGCGCGACGCACACGCCCTTGCGGCCGGCATCGATCAGGAAGCCTTCGCGGCGCAGCAGCATCATGGCCTGCAGCACCGGCTGGCGCGACACGCCGAACTGCTGGGCGATCTCCTCCTGGGTGATGCGGGCACCGGATTTCAGCTCCCCGGAGCAGATCGCTTCGAGGACCGAATCGTGAATTCGCTCGGAAAGATCGGGCTCAGGGAGGATGGGGCGCATGTCTGTATACAGAACACAGAGACGGCCCGAGTCAACCGCCTAGCGGGATTTGAGGCCTTTGGAGCTGAGAATCTGCGCCCCGCGATCGGGATAGTCGGTGATGAGTCCGTCGACGCCCAGATCGATCAGGCGACCCATCTCGGCCGGCACGTTCACCGTCCAGGGCACGACCTTGAGGCCGAGCGCATGGGCTTCCTTCACGTTCTCCGCCGTGACGTTGCGCCAGAACGGCGACCAGGTCGCACAGCCCGCCGCCTGGGCGAGCCGCGGCACCGATCCGCCATGGGCTGTCAAATCGAGCCCGCCCAGCCAGGGCGAGGGCTGGCCGCTGCTGCGCTGCACCGTGTCGAAGTTGTTGCTCTCGATGGTGAGGCAGCCGGTGGCGATCTCGGGCGCGAGCTTCCGGGCCTCGAACAGCCCGCGCCAGTCGAACGACTGCAGCGTGCTGCGCGCCTCTGTCTTTGACTTGCGAATCCCGTCGACCGCAGCGGCGGCGAAGGCGGCCGGGTCCGGAGTCAGGTCGGGCTTGGCCGGATCGGTCTTGATTTCGATGTTGAAGCGCACCTCGGGGGCCGCCTGCGCAAAGAACTCGGCCAGGGTCGGGAAACGCTGGCCGTCGACCGGCTTCTGCTCCGGGAACTGCTGGGCGTACTTGCTGGCCGGGTTCACGCGGCCGATGTCGTAGCGCTTCAGTTCATCCAGGGTCAGGGTGCGGATGGCGGGTCCTGCTGCCGTGAGCCACTGCTCGTCCGGTCCGCGCGTCAGGGCGGGATTGAGGACCGGATCGTGGCTGATGACGACGACGCCGTCGCGCGTTACCGCGAGGTCGGTTTCGAGGGTCGTGACGCCGAGATCCTGCGCCACCTTGAAGCCGGCCAGCGTGTTCTCGGGCGCCAGCCCGCGCGCCCCCCGGTGGCCCTGCAGGTCGAACGCTGCCGCGAGCCCGGTGTTAAGCGCCCAGATTGCGCAGGCGAGCGATGCGATCGTCGATATCGGGATGCGTGGCGAGGAGCGCCGGCGTCTTCGAGGTGAACTGGTTGATCGGGTTGACGATGAAGAGATGCTGCGTGGCACGGCTCACTCCGGGAAAGGGGGCTGCCTTATCCGCGAGCTTGCCCAGCGCGGAAATGAGGCCATTGGGATTGCGCGTGAACTGAACGGAGGTGGCATCGGCCAGATACTCGCGCTGGCGCGACACCGCCATCTGCACCGCCTTGGCCGCGAGCGGCGCCAGGATCGCGACGACCAGCAGGACGATGATCAGGATACCGCCGCCCGAGCTGCCCTTGCGGTCATCGCTCCGCATCCGGCCCAGGTTCATCGTGCGCAGGGCCATGTCGCAGACCAGCGCGATCAGGCCGACCGTGACGCCGACCACGACCATGTAGCGCGTGTCGAGGTTGCGCAGATGCGCCATCTCGTGCGCCACCACGCCCTGCAGCTCGTCGCGGTTCAGCGAATTCAGCAGCCCGCGCGTGACCGCGATCGTGCCATTGCCGACCTTGTTGCCGGTGGCGAAGGCGTTCAGCGCGTCGGTCTCCAGCACCATGACCCGGGGCATCGGCACGCCGGCGGCGATCGAGATCTCCTCGACCACGTTGTAGAGCTGCGGCGCGTCGTGCTTCTCGATCACCTTGGCGCCGGCCATCGACAACACCATCTTGTCGCCCACCGCCAGCGAGATCGCGCTCCAGCCGATGCTGACGGCCGCCATCAGGCCGGCGGCCGCGATGCCCATCTGGCTTACGGCGGGCAACGAGCCCGAGGACTCCGTCTCCAGCAGCGCGCCGACCAGATAGCCGATCCCGCCCGCCAGCAGGGTGAGCACGGCCAGCAGCACCATCGTGTTGCGGCGGTTCTGGTTCTGGGCAGCGACGAAGTCGGTGGTGGCGCTCATGCGCCGTGTCCTCAGCGCAGCGCGACCTTCGGCACTTCGCGCTCGGACTCCGGCATGTTGAACAGGTCCATCGGGCCGAAGCCCAGCGACGCCGCAGCCAGCACCGCCGGGAAGCTCTGGCGGCGGGTGTTATAGGTGTTCACCGAGTCGTTGTAGAACTGGCGTGCGAAGGCGATCTTGTTCTCGGTGGCCGTCAGCTCCTCCTGGAGCTGCATGACATTGTCGTTGGCCTTGAGCTGCGGATAGTTCTCCATCAGGGCGAGCAGGCCGTGCGTCGCCTGGCTGAGCGCCGCCTCCGCCGGTCCGGCCTGTGCGGCGTTGCCGCTCGCCGCCACCGCGTTGTTGCGCGCCTGGATCACCTTGGTGAGCGTTTCCTGCTCGTAGCCCATCGCGTCCTTCACCACCTGCACCAGGTTGGGAATGAGATCGTGCCGGCGCTTCAGCTGCACGTCGATCTGGCTCCACGCGGTCTGCGCCTGGTTGCGGCCGCCGACGAGCCCGTTGTAGACGGCGATCAGCCACAGGCCGATGGCGACGACGATGCCGAGGAAGATCCATGTGCTCATGTCCGTTCTCCTTTGCCGCGGCCGCCAGTCTAGTCATGATCGGGGCCGTTCGGGAGGAATAACGATGGATACGTCAGAACTGCTGAAGGCCTTCTGCTCGGCCGTGGAGCGCCGCGATGGCAAGGGATTCGCGAGCCTGTTCACCGAGGATGCCGTCTATCACGACGTGTTCTACGGCGATTTCGTGGGCCGCGAGCGCATCGCCGAGATGATCGACGACTGGTTCCATCGCACCGCGGACGAGTTCCGCTGGGACATGCACCGGCCGGTCAGCGACGGCAGGATGCTCTACGCCTATTACACGTTCAGCTACGTCTCGAAGCTGCCCGGCGCCGAGGGCAAGCGCGTGGGCTTCGAGGGCTGCGCGATGATGCAGCTCCGCGACGGCCTGATCCTCGACTATCGCGAGGTGGCCAATGTCGGGCCCGCCTTCGTCGCGCTGGGCTTCGCGCCCGAACGCACGTCAAAGATCCTCGCCAAGGAAGGCGCGCATCTCAGGGCTCAGCCGGAGTGGAAACGGCACGCCGGCTGATCGTCGGATCATTCCTTCCCCTTTGCGGCCTCCGCAAAGGGGAAGAACTCGAGAGATTAGTCGCGCAGCAGGTCGTTGATCGAGGTCTTGGAGCGGGTGCGCTCGTCGACGGTCTTCACGATCACGGCGCAGTAGGTCGAGGGACGATCCGGGCCGCCGCCGATGTTGCCGGGCACCACCACCGAATAGGGCGGCACCTTGCCGATGTGGATCTGGCCGGTGGCGCGATCGACCACCTTGGTGGTGGCGCTGATGAACACGCCCATCGAGAGCACCGCGCCGGTGCCGACGATCACGCCCTCGACGACCTCGGAGCGGGCGCCGATGAAGCAGTTGTCCTCGATGATGACCGGGTTGGCCTGCAGCGGCTCGAGCACGCCGCCGATGCCGACGCCGCCCGAGAGATGGCAGTTCTTGCCGATCTGGGCGCACGAGCCGACCGTCGCCCAGGTATCGACCATGGTGCCGGTGTCGACATAGGCGCCGAGGTTCACGAAGGACGGCATCAGCACGACCGACGGGGCGATGTAGGAGCCGCGGCGCACGATCGAGCCGGGAACCGAGCGATAGTTCGCCTTGGCGAAGCGGGCGGCGTCCCAGCCGGTCGTCTTGAGCGGCACCTTGTCGAACCAGGGCGCGGCGCCGAGGCCGGGGAACGAGGCGCCACCGTCCATCGGGACCGAATCGTAGAGGCGGAAGGAGAGCAGCACGGCCTTCTTCAGCCACTGGTTCACGACCCATTCGTCGCCGAACTTCTCGGCGGTGCGGTAGGTGCCGTCGTCGAGGCCGGCGATCGCCGCTTCGACGGCGTCGCGCACTTCGCCCTTGGTGGCGCTGTTAATGCCGTCCCGCGCTTCCCATGCCGCGTCGATCGCGGTCTGCAGCTGCTTGCTCATCGAAAAATCCCTCGAAAAATGCCGCCGGACCATAGCGGCGGGAGGCCCGGAGTCAATGTTCCGGGCTATGCTGCGGCATGGCCTTCAAGATCCCCGAATCGGTGCTGGTGGTGGTTTATACGCCCCGGCTGGACGTGCTGGTGCTGGAACGTACGGGGACCGGGCTCTGGCAATCCGTGACGGGGTCGCGTGAGCTGGACGACCCCTACCTCGAGGCGACGGCCCGCCGCGAGCTGCTCGAAGAGACCAGCCTGGCCGTCGGCACGCTCACCGACTGGCGCCAGACCAACCGCTACGAGATCTGGGCCCAATGGCGCGCCCGCTACGCGCCCGACGTCACCTATAATGTCGAGCATGTGTTCGGCTTCCAGGTGCCCGAACGGACCGTGGCCACGCTCGATCCGGCCGAGCACGTCGCCCAGCTCTGGCTGCCCTGGCAGGAGGCCATGAAGAAGGTCTTCTCGCCGACCAACCGGGATGCGATCTGGCAGTTGCAGCGGCGGGTGAGAGCGTAAGGGTCCCTCGCGGCGCTCGGGATGACAATATTGTCGAGATGGACGCAGTGCGCCGATGCAGCAAACGGTGTCATCCCGAGCGCCGCGAGAGACCCTTGCTCAGGGGGCTTATGAAGAGTGGCTGCTCTCGGGCATAGTGACCGGGCATGACAGACTCCCACGCGGCCCCGCCGCCCGTCCGTGAAGCCTCGACGCTCGGCCAGTTCAGCTGGGCGCTGTTCGACTGGGCCAACCAGCCCTTCTTCACCATCATCACCACCTTCATCTTCGCGCCCTACTTCGCCAACGTGCTGGTCGGCGATCCGGTGCAGGGGCAGGCGGCCTGGGGCTTCACGCAATCGGCCTCGGGCGTGCTGATCGCCCTGATGAGTCCATTCCTCGGCGCCATGGCCGATGCGGGCGGCCGTCGCAAGCCCTTCATCCTCGCGTTCCAGCTGCTGCTGGTCGTGGGATGTGCCGGCCTGTGGTTCGCCTATCCCAACCGGCCCGACCTCATCCTGCCCATCAGCTGGGCGGTCATCCTGGCGACGGTAGGGGCCGAGATGTCGATCGTATTCAACAATGCCCAGCTGCCCAACATCGTACGGCCCGAGCGCATGGGCCGGCTGAGCGGCTTCGGCTGGGGGCTGGGTTACTGCGGCGGCCTGGTCTCGCTGCTCGTCGTGCTTGCCGTGTCGATGCCGGCCCTGTTCGGGCTGGCGGGCTCGAACGACCGGCCGCTGTTCGGCCTCGATCCCGCCAGCCACGAGCTGGAGCGCCTGGTCGGGCCCGCCTCGGCGCTGTGGATCATGATCTTCGTGCTGCCGATGTTCCTGTTCACGCCGGATTCGGCCGGCGCGCGGCGCCAGCCCCTGCTCGTCGCCGCGCGGGAAGGCGGCCGCTCTCTCCTGTCGACGCTGAAGCGCCTGCCGCGCTACGGCAACGCGCTGCGCTATCTCATCGCCTTCATGCTCTACAATGACGGGCTCGCGGCGATCATCGCCTTCGGCGGCGTCTATGCCGCCGCGACCTTCGGCTGGAGCACCGTGACGCTCGGCATCTTCGGCATCATCCTGACCGTCTTCGCCATTCCCGGTGCGTTCCTCGGCGGCCGGCTCGACGACTGGATCGGCAGCAAGCGCACGGTGCAGATCGCCATCGTCGGCGTGATCGTGGCGACCCTGGGCATCGTCGGTGTCACGGCCACGCACGTCTTCTACGTCGTGCCGGCCGACCCGATCAGCCCGACGCGCGGCCTGTTCGGCTCGCTGCAGGAGAAGGTACTGATGGGCTTCGCGCTGATCCTCGGCTTCTGCATGGGGCCGATGCAGGCGGCCAGCCGCACGATGGTGGGCCGCATCGCGCCCCCGGGCATGACCGGCGAATTCTACGGCCTGTTCGCCCTGTCGGGCCGCGCCACGGCGTGGATGGCGCCGTTCGCCATCGCGACCGTCACGGCGGCGACCCAGTCCACACGCATCGGCATGGCCTGCGTTCTGTTCTTCCTGGTGGTAGGCTTCATCCTGCTGTGGAAGGTGCGCGAGGAGCGTGCCGCCCCCGTGTGAAGGAGGATCGCATGATCACCGCCATCGTGAACTTCAAGCTGCCGGCCGACATCGATGCGAAGAAGGCCGCCGAACTGTTCAAGGGTTCGGCGCCGAAGTATCGCGGCATGAAGGGGCTGATCCGGAAATACTACCTGTTCGACGGGGAGAAGCGGATCGGCGGCGGCGTCTATCTCTGGAAGAGCCGCGCCGACGCCGAGGCGGTCTATACGCCGCAATGGCAGGCCTATATCGCAGAGCGCTACGGCGCCCCGCCCGACATCCGCTATTTCGAGACCGCCGTCGTGGTCGACAACGACAGCGACACGATCACCGCCGACGCCGCCTGAGCGGCATCGGCGGCACAGATCGTCAGTTGCCTCGCCGCGCCGCCTGGATCCGGCCGACGTCGATCTTCTTCATGTGCATCATCGCCTCGAAGGCACGCCTCGCCTCCTCGCCGCCGGCGGCCATCGCCTCGGTGAGCACGCGCGGCGTGATCTGCCACGACAGGCCCCACCGGTCCTTGCACCAGCCACAGGCGCTTTCCTGGCCGCCGTTGCCGACGATGGCGTTCCAGTAGCGGTCGGTCTCCTCCTGATCGTCGGTGGCGATCTGGAACGAGAAGGCTTCGGTCTGCCTGAACACCGGTCCGCCGTTCAGGCCGAGGCAGGGAATGCCGCAGACCGTGAACTGCACGGTCAGCACGTCGCCCTTCTTGCCCGAGGGATAGTCGCTCGGTGCGCGGTGGACCGCCGTCACCTCACTATCGGGAAAGGTCGCGGCGTAGAAGCGCGCCGCGTCCTCGGCCTCCTTGTCGAACCAGATGCAGATCGTGTTCTTGGCAACGGTCATTGCGATGCCTCAGACGTCGAGGATCGGCGCGAAGCCGCCATAGATCATGCGCTTGCCGTCGAACGGCATCTGCTGGTCCTTCATGCGCTGGTCTTCCATCATCTTCTTCCAGCCCTCGTCGCGGACCTGCTTGGACGGCCACTCGACCCAGGAATAGACGATCTTCTCGTCCTGCGTGGCCTTCACCGCGCCCTTGTAGTCGGTGACCTTGCCGTCGGGCACCGCATCGCCCCAGGTCTCGACGATCCGCACGGCGCCATAGTCCTTGAACACCGACGCGGCCTTGCGAGCCATGTCGAGATAGGCCTGCTTGTTGGCGGCCGGGACCGCGGCGAGGAAGCCGTCGACATAGCCGGTCTTGCCGCCCGTCGCGCCGGCCTCGTCGAGGATCGGCGTGAAGCCGGCGACGATCATGCGCTGCCCGTCGAACGGCATGTCCATGTCATGCATGCGCGGATCGTTCATGACCTTCCGGTGCGCTTCCTCCGCGACCTCCTTGCTGGGAAACTCGATCCACGAGAAGACCACGACTTCATCGGGCTTGGCCTTCACCGCGCCCTTGAAGTCGGTGAGCTTGCCGTCGGGCACGTCGTCGCCCCAGGCCTCGACCTGGCGGGTGGCGCCGAATTCCTTGGCGATGGGCGAGAAGTCGGCAGCCGCCTTGCGATAGGCCTCCTTCTTGTCGGCCGGCACCGGCAACACAAATCCCTGCACGTAGGCCATGAGTTCCTCCTGCTGGTTGATTGAAGCGTAATAAGTTGATATCAACGTAATATCGACATGTCAAAGAAGCTGAACGCCTCGTTCGAGACGACGCTGCACGTCTACGACCACTGCCTGTGCTTCGCCGCCCAACGCGCCGCACGTGCGCTGGCGCGTCGCTTCGACGAAGCCTTGTCACCGCTGGGTCTCACCAGCGGACAGTTCTCGCTTCTCACCTCGCTCAATCAGCCCGAGCCGCCCTCGATGGGTTCGATCGCCGCCTTGTTGGTCATGGATCGCACCACGCTGACCGCCAATCTGAAGCCGCTCGAGCAGCGCGGGCTGGTGGAGATTGCCGTCGATGAAGCCGACCGCCGGGTGCGTCGGCTCATCCTGACGCCGGCCGGCCGCACGGTCCTGCAGTCGGCCCTGCCGGTCTGGGTGAACGTGCACGGCGAGATCGACCGGCTGCTGCCCGCCGCCGACGGCCGCACCCTGCGCCGCGGCCTGCGGGCCCTGGCGTGACGCGTCAGGCGGCGAGCGCGCCGATGCCGGCCGCCGCAATCGGCAGGGCGATCAGCGCAAAGAGCGTCTGCATTGCCGTGATGCCGGCCATCAGCGGCGCGTCGCCGCCCAACTGGCGCGCCATGATGTAGGCCGAGGACGCGGTCGGCAGGGCCTGGAAGAGAAGCGCCGTGACGAGCGCGGGTCCGGTCAGACCCATGAGCCCGGCGACGAGTACCGTCACGACCGGCATGGCCAGGAACTTGATCGCCGACGAGGTGGCGACCGGCGCGATCCAGCCGCGCACCGATCCGAATTCGAGAGCGGCGCCGACGCAGAGCAGGCCGAGCGGCAGGGACGCCGCACCGAGCGCCCGCAGCGCCGGCTCGATCCCCGCCGGCAGGCTGAGCCCGAGCAGTTGAAAGCCGATGCCCGCGAACGAGCTGAGGACCAGCGGATTGGTCACCAACTGCCGGACGATGCCGCGTCCGCTCAGCCGCGCCGATCCGTGGCGGGCGAAGACCAGCACGCAGAGAATGTTGACGGTCGGCACGATCGCGGCGCTGCACAGCGCCGCCAGCGCGATCCCCTGGGCGCCGAACAGGCCGGCGGCCAGGGTCACGCCGACATAGTTGTTGAAGCGGATGCCGCCCTGGAAGATCGAGGTGAAGGTCGGGCCGTCGACCCGAAGCACCGGGCGCAGCACGACGAGCAGTGCGGCCACGGCGAGGACCGAGAGGATGAGGGTGGCGACGAGTTCGCGCGCCGGCAACGCGTCGAGCTTGGCGGTGGCGAGGCTATGGAAGAAGAGGCACGGCACCAGCACGTAGTAGCTGAGCCGTTCCGCCTGCGGCCAGAACCCGTCGGCGAGGAAGCGGACGCGTCGCAGCACGATGCCGAGCGCGATGAGCAGTACGATGGGAAGCAGGGCGAGGATCACGTCGGCGCTCATGGCCCGATCTGTACGCCCGCGAGCACCCCGAGCGAAAATTCTTAATACTCAATCGATCGATGACAATTTATCATCGAAGGCATGTCGCTTCGCGCCCTCCGCACGCTGCAGGCCATCGCCCGTCACGGGTCCTTCGCCGCCGCGGGCAAGGCGGTCGGGCTGACGCAATCCGCCGTGAGCCTGCAGGTGAAGGCGCTGGAGGAGGAATTCGGCGCCGCCCTCTTCGATCGCGCGCGCCGCCTGCCGGTGCTTACGGAAGCCGGCCGCATCGTGCTCGCTCGATCCGCCGAGGTGCTCACGCTGTACGACGACATTGCGGCCGCGCTGGGCGACGAACGATCGCTGGCCGGACGCCTCAGGGTCGGTGCCGTGCAGACGGCACTGGCCGGTGTCCTGCCCGATGCGCTGGTCGCCCTCAACCGCGCCCATCCGCGCGCCCGGGTCTCGGTCTCGGTGGGCCTGTCGGCGGAGATGGCCGAGAAGGTCGCGGCCGGCGAGCTCGACGCGGCGCTGACCACCGAGCCGGTGCGCCCCTATCCGGCCGGCCTCGTCTGGACGCCGCTCTACCAGGACCGATTCTGGCTGTTCGCGCCGCCGGGCCAGGCACGGCGCAGCGCCCGGGACCTCCTGTCGGAGCTGCCCTTCATCCGCTTCGACAGCAAGGCCTGGGCCGGCCGCGTCATCGACCGCGAACTGCGGCGCATGCGGGTGGAGGTCCACGAAGAGATGGTGCTCGACAGCCAGGACATCATCCTGCGCATGGTCGAAAAAGGTCTGGGCGTCGCCGTGCTGGCGGTGTCGGACGAAGTCTTCGCGGGTCTGAAGCTCACCTGCCTGCCGTTCGGCGAACCGCAGCTGATCCGCAACATCGTGATGCTGGAACGCCAGGACCGCCGGGGCGGCCGTCTCGCCGCGGCGCTGGCGGAGGCCGTGAAGGGCGCGAAGAAAGCCGCCTCGGGAAAGACCCGCAAGCCTAGGCCGCGACGGTCTTCCCCTTGAAGGTGCAGAGATCGTTCACGACGCAGGCGGGACAGAGCGGGGTGCGCGCCTTGCAGGTGTAGCGGCCGTGCAGGATCAGCCAGTGATGGGCGTGCAGCTTGTATTCCTCGGGCACGCGTTTCAGCAGCTTCAGCTCGACCTGCAGCGGGTTCTTGCCCGGTGCCAGCCCGGTGCGGTTGCCGACGCGGAAAATGTGGGTGTCGACGGCGATGGTCGCCTCGCCATAGGCGACGTTCATCACCACGTTGGCGGTCTTGCGGCCGACGCCCGGCAGCGCCTCCAGCTCCTCGTGCGTGCGCGGCACCTCGCCACCGTGCCGCTCCAGCAGGAGGTGGCTCAACGCGATCACGTTCTTGGCCTTGGTGCGGAACAGGCCGATCGTCTTGATGTGGTCGATCAGCTTCGCCTCGCCCAGCGCCACCATCTGGGCCGGGGTCTTCACGAACTTGAACAGGGGCCCGGTGGCCCGGTTCACCCCGACGTCGGTGGCCTGCGCCGACAGCACGACCGCCACCAGCAGCTGGTAGACATTGTCGTATTCAAGCTCAGTCTCGGGCTCCGGCATTGCCTTCTTGAGGCGTGCAAAGAACTCGGGGATGACGGCGGTCTTCATCAGGGCCATATAGGTCCATACCATGACCGAAGCGCCCGTTCCGGCGGTTCATTTCGCCACCTCGCTGAAGCCCTATCGCAGCCTGTCTGCGGACGGCTTCCGCTTCGTCATGCTGGGCGCCGTGGCCGCCAACCTGGTGATCGGCCTGCCCCTGTTCCTCATGGGCGCCTGGCCGGTCTTCGGCTTCATGGGCCTCGACGTCTTCCTCCTGTGGTGGCTGTTCCAGCGCAGCTACTTCGACGCCCGCCGCACCGAGACGCTGACCCTGACCGACCACGATCTGGTGGTGGTCCGGATCGCGCCCGACGGCGAGCGCGAAGAGCTGCGGCTGGACGCCTACTGGCTGAAGGTCGAGGCGACGGAGGAGCGGCTGGTGGTCACGTCACGAGGCAACCGAGCCGTCATTGGCCGCTTCCTCGGCCCCGACGAACGGCTCAGGGTCGCCGACCAGCTCAAGGCCGCCATCGCCGAGATGCGCAGCCCCCGTTACGCCCACGCCTGGGACGAGTAGCCCTCGTCTACAGCCCCAGCACGTCCTTCATGCCGTACAGCCCGGGCTTCTTGCCCTCCAGCCACTTGGCCGAGGTCACGGCGCCAGCGGCATAGGTCTCGCGGCTGAAGGAGCGATGGTTGAGTTCGAGCCGCTCGCCGGCGGCCGCGAAGTAGACCGTGTGCACGCCCACTTCCTCGCCGCCGCGCAGGGTGGCGAAGCCGATCTCGCCGCTCGGCCGCGCACCGGTATGGCCGTCGCGGCTCTTGCGCCAGACTTCCTCGAGCTGGACCTTGCGGCCGGCCGCCGCCGCACGGCCGAGCGCCAGCGCGGTGCCCGAGGGCGCGTCGATCTTATGGCGATGGTGCATCTCCAGCACCTCGATGTCGTAGCTGGGATCGAGCATCGACGCGGTCTTCTCGACCAGCGCCAGCAGGATGTTGACGCCCAGCGCCATGTTGGCCGCCCACAGGATCGGCACCTTCGTCGCCGCATCCTGGATCAGCTTGGTCTGGATGGGATCGAGGCCGGTCGTGCCGATCACCATCGCGACCCCGTTCTCGCTGGCGACCTTGGCATGGGCCACCGTCGCTTCCGGCACGGTGAAATCGATCACGCACTGGGCGGCCCTGATCGCGGCGGCGCTGTCGTCGCCGATCGGCACGCCGTTCGGCTCGATCCCGGCCAGCTCGCCCGCATCCTTGCCCAGCGCTTTGCTGCCCGGCCGCTCGCTGGCGGCAGCCAGCGTCACGCCCTCGGTCCGTGCGATCTGGCGGACCAGCATCTGGCCCATGCGCCCCGAGGCGCCGACGACGGCGATCTTCATTTCGTTCCTCTCGAATTCCCTAGGGTAAACTAACGAATTCAACGCGAGGGGAACACATGCTCTTCATGGTGGTCGAGAAGCTGAAGAACCAGGACGGCAAGGCCGTCTATCGCAAGCTCCAGAAGGGCCGCGGCCTGCCCGACGGACTCGAATTCGTCGCGAGCTACGTGACCGCCGATCTCGGCCGCTGCTTCCAGCTCATGCGCACCGACGACATCACGACGTTCCAGAAATGGATCGCCGACTGGCAGGACGTCGTCGAGTTCGAGGTCGTGCCGGTGGTCGAAGGCAAGACGACGCGCGAGGCACTGGAGCCGTTGTTGTGAGCGATTGAGTGTCGGAAGAGCGGCAAGGGCTCAATACAAGACGCTCGCTCGACTGATGATCTAGAGGAGTCTGACGTGGTGCCGCTGTCACTGCCGGTCCGAATGCACTGGTTGTACTCTTCCACGGAGGGCGTCAGTAAGTTTGGACCTCTAGCATAATGGGCATTCGGCCAAGTGCTAGTCGGACTCCGCCTTCTAGGTCGAGAGAACGTGTACCTTCTATCGCTGAGTTGCCGGTTTGAAGGGCGCAAACTCCTCAATCTCTCGAAGAACCCCCGCCCGTTGTTCGTCGGATAGTTTACGGAAGGCGGCGTACGATTTCCGAAGTCGTTGAATTAGCAGGAACATGGGTCGATGAATTTCTGTATGTGGATTCAAGAACAGAACTCTCGGCGCACCAAATCGCTCAAGACATTTCATATTCTGAGTCTCCTCATCATCTCCACGCACAGGGTACGTAGCCGTCTTGAAGTCGTTTGTGGCGGTTAGAAATTTGACCCAATCTGCCCCAGGATTGATTGCAGCAACCTCTTCCAAAGTAGATTTTACGAATAAGCCTTCGAAGTAGATATCTAGCTCCTTGAAAAAGTCCCTAGCTTCTGAAATTTCTTCGACGTCTTTGATCACACCGGGAGCGGCTTCGATGTCAATTCTCTGGTAGATTTTCTTCACCAGTTGTTCCAGCTGCTCCCCTGTTGTCGCTAGTTTATTGAGAACGTTCATTTGAGCGTCTATTTGATCGCGAAGCCGTCGCTGCTGTAGCGCCTCAAACAACATGCCCGCCCACTGTTTCCTTAAAAGATCTTCGATGTCGCGAGTGAACTCAAAAGAGGTGATCCCGTTGTTTGTTTTCGCTAGTCGCACGTGATCAATGAATTCAAAGATTTGCCGCGCATGTTCCTGCTTTTCGATTGAGGGAAACTCAATCTGGTCAATGGCCTTGTTGTTCTTGTTCTTTTGATAGAGGCGATGGTCATCAAGGACCTCGCGTTTTACGAAGGCGAATACAGGTAGTCCTAACTCTCGCGCAGCAGCATATTCTGCGTTCACAATAGATTTCGCAGGATCTGCCACATACTTGCCCCCAAAGCGGCCGCCAACTATTAGTACAAACAATTGACAGTTCGATATTTCGGAAACGCAGCTAACATGAGTGTGTAAATCTGGATGAAAGAACACGTCACCGTGCTCGCTAAGGCACGGTTGCATGCCTGCCCCGGCCATGAAAGATTCAAGAGAGTCGCGAACTTCGGCCAAATCGTAGCAAGTCGAACTCAAAAAGACCCGAGGTGCAGCCATCGATGCCTCTATCTTAGATTGCGAAGATACTAGCTCTTCTCGTGTCTAGTTCAATTTGCGATTGGACGGCGCCCTCCTTTCTCAGACTGAGTGACTGCTGTAAGCAGCTGGGCAATCTCCAAAAAAAGCCTCAGCACATATGATGTGATTGTTGTTTGGGCGTCTAACTCTGAAGCGTTTCGCCGCCGGAATCTTAGGGCCCAATTATTTGCGAATACGCTGGAATCTAGACAATTGTGGCTATTCCCACGGATCCGCGACCTTCGGCCAGAACGGCGTCTTGCGCTTGGTGTAGGGCCAGCGGGTGACGTCGGGGTCGGCGGCGCCGGGGGTGGCGACGTAGAGGATCTCCTTCGCGACGCCGACGAAGCCGTTATAGAAATGCTGCGCGCTCTTCACGACGACGACGCGGTAGTCGGCCGGCTCGGCGCCGACGGCGCGGAAGGCGTCGGCGTGGAAGGTCTGGTTGCGCCGCGTGCAGATCGCGATGTCGACATGCTCCGACGACAAGAGCGCCATGTCGCCCAGCGGTGACATCACCGGCCCGTAGGGCTGGAAGACGTTGCGGGCGATCTTCTTCACCGTGACGTCGAGGTCGATCGGATCGCCGCTCACCGTGCCCGACTTGCCGCCCAGCCGCATGCGGATGCGCGCGCCCTCGCCCGCTTCCTCGGCGATCTGGAAGGCCATCGGGTCCCACATCACGCCGAACAGCGCCGGGCCGATCTCGCGTTCGACCAGCGCCTTCAGCACGAAGGTCGAATCGCCCGGCGCGCCCGAGCCGGGATTGTCGGCGCGGTCAGCCAGGACCAGCGGGCCCTGGTTGTGCGAGGCGGCGCGGTCCATCGCCTCCTCGACGGTGAGATACTTCGTGGCATAGCGCTCGCGATTGTCCCACAGCTCTTTCCCGAGCTGCTCGGCCAGCGCCTCGGCCTTCTTCAAGTCGCCGTCGGCCACCACGAGGGTCCGCGTGCCCACATCCTCCACGTCGGCGAAGGAGAAGCCGTGGCTCAGCGACACCGAGAGGATGCCGTCCTTGCCCTCGAGGTTCTTCATGCGCACCACGAACTCGTTGATCGGCGGCACGGAGGTGCGGTACTGCGCGATCATGCGGCAGTCGTAGCGCGCCATCACCGGCTTCACCTTGCCCTCGACCGTGTCGGCGATGATGGCGAACAGCTCGGCCGCGCGCTCCATCGTGTCGGTGTGAGGATATTCCTTGTAGCCCACCAGCACGTCGGCGCTGTCGAGCATCAGGGCGCTCAGGTGACAGTGCAGGTCGAACTCGGCGCCGATCGCGACCTTGGGTCCGACGATGGCGCGGATGCGCGCTAAAAGATCGCCCTCGCAGTCGTCGTAGCCGTCGGCCACCATGGCGCCGTGGACATTGATCAGCACGGCGTCGAGCGGCAGGGCGGCCTTCACGCCGTCGAGGATCTCGTCGCGGAAATCCTCATAGACCTTGCGCACGGTCGTGCCCGACGGGGCGGCGAAGGTCGAGAGGCCCTCGATCACCGTCCAGCCGCGCTTCTCGGTCTCCTTGCGCCAGACATGGACGGGCGCGGTGAAGTTGGTCGGCTTCTGCTTCGTGGCGTCGCCGTGCCAGATGCCATGCTCCTGGTAGCCGCGCAGGCCGGTGGGAAAGGGCACGAACTGGTTGGTCTCGGTCCCGAGGGCCGCGATGTAGACACGCTTTGTCACGATTACTCCTTGGCGCAGTGGCAGCCCACGACATGGTCGTCGACCATGCCCGAGGCTTGCATGAAGGCATAGCAGATGGTGGAGCCGACGAACTTGAAGCCGGCCTTCTGAAGGGCTTTCGACAGGGCGTCGCTTTCGGCCGAGCGCGCCGGCACGTCCTTGAGGGTCTTCGGGCGGTTCTTCTTCGGCGTCCCGCCGACGAAGCTCCACAGGAACTTCGAGAAGGAGCCTTCGCGCTCCTTCAGCGCGAGATAGGCCTGGGCGTTGCTCACGCTGGCGGCGATCTTGCCCTTGTGGCGGATGATGCCGGGATCGAGCAGCAGCTTCTCAAGCTTCGCAGGGCGATACCGCGCGATCTTCTCCGGATCGAACCCGTCATAGACCTTGCGATAGTGCTCGCGCTTGCGCAGCACGGTGATCCACGAAAGGCCGGCCTGACAACCTTCCAGGGTCAGGAGCTCGAACAGCGCGCGATCGTCGCGCAGCGGACGTCCCCATTCCGTGTCGTGGTATTCCTGGTAGAGCGGATCGTCGGAGACCCAGCCGCATCTTGGCTTGCCGTCCGCGCCGCTCACTCTATCGTGCTTCCAAACCATGTGAGGAAGCTACCCAATGTCCAACGTCCCCGCCAATCTGAAGGTCTGCATTTTCGATGTATTCGGCACCGTCGTCGACTGGCGCGGCAGCCTGATCGCCGACCTGCCCGCGCTCGGCAAGAAATACGGAATCGAGACCGACTGGACGAGCTTCGCCGACGACTGGCGCGGCCTCTACCAGCCGCAGATGGGCCGCGTGCGCAAGGGCGAGCTGCCGTGGACGCGCATCGACGACCTGCACAAGGAAGCCTTCGAGATGCTCCTGAAGAATCGGGGCCTGAAGCATCCGGGCGAGGAGGGCGCGTGGGAGTTCACCCACCTCTGGCACAAGCTGCGGCCGTGGCCCGATTCGGTCGAGGGCATCGGCATGATGAAGAAGAAGTTCGTCGTGGCCACGCTCAGCAACGGCAATGTCGCGCTGCTGATCAACATGGCCAAGAACGGCGGCATTCCCTGGGATCACTGCTTCTCGGGCGAGACCTTCCATCACTACAAGCCTGACCCCGAAGCCTATCTCGGCGTTGTCGACAGCATGTACGTCAAGCCGGAGCAGGTGATGCTGGTCGCGGCGCACAACAACGACCTGGCGGCGGCGCAGAAGTGCGGCCTGTCGACGGGCTTCGTGCTGCGCCCCACCGAGCACGGCCCGGACCAGAAGCGCGACCTCAAGGCCGAGGGCGAGTGGAACGCGGTGGGCACGTCGATGATCGATCTCGCGAAGAAGCTGGGCTGCTGAGGGGGAGCACATCGACGCGCTACTCGCCGCCCTGGCCCCCGATCGCCGCGCGCGGGCGCGGCAGGCGCTGATCGCCGCTTTCGGCTCCGCGCCCGTTGCGGACGCGCAGCCTATCGTGACGGGAGCCTCGGCCTCGATCAATCGCATCGAGGTTGGCGGCCGATCTTGGATTCTGCGGCTCGAATCTTCGCTGCGGGACGAGGTGCGCGACCCGAAACGGTCTTATGCGTGCATGTGCGCGGCAGCAGAAGCAGGCCTCGCGCCGCCGGTACTGTACGCCGATCCCGACGCCGGCGTGGCAATCATCACGTTCGTAGAGAGTCGGCCGCTCGACGACTATCCCGGCGGGCCCGAGGCGCTGGCCCGTGCCCTCGGAAGTCTCGCGGCCCGCCTCCACGCGACGCAGCTCTTTCCGCCCGTGGCCGACTATCCGTCGCTGGTCGGCGGCCTGCTCGAGCGCCTGCAGGCGACCGGTCTCTACCGTGGTCTGCTCGATCCCCATCGTGACGCGCTCGAACGATTGCGCGCAGCCTATCCGTGGGACGCATCCCGCCTCGTCTCCAGCCACAACGATTCGCACCCCGGCAACATCCTGTTCGATGGCGAGCGGCTGTGGCTCATCGACTGGGAGACGGCGTTCCGGAACGATCCTGCGGTGGACCTCGCGCTCCTGACGATGTACCGCGCCGGCACGCCCGACCTGCAGGAGGCGCTGCTCACGGCGTGGCGCGGGCGCCCCTCCGACCCCGTGTTGCGGGCCCGGGTCTTTCTGATGCGGCAGTTCGTGAAGCTCTTCCACGGCTGCGCGACCGGCCTGTACGTGCTCGAGAGGCAGCCGGACTTCGCCGAGACGGACATGACGGCCCCATCACCGGCGGAGTTCAGTGCCGCCTTCCGCGCGGGAAGGCTGACGTCGAACTCGTTCGAGGCTCAACGTATCGGCGCCCGGGTGGCCCTGCGGAGCTTCCTCGAAGGCGTCAGGTCGCCGGCCTTCGATGAAGCGGCCGCGACCCTCCGCGCCGGCTGAAGGATCAAACCCCGATCGTCGTCAGGTCCTGGAACCAGTGCTGGGCCTGGATGTAGGACTTGATCTTGGGCGACAGCGCGTGCGGGTTGGTGTCGTGGACGACCCAGATCAGCACGGCGTCGTCGACCACCTTCTCGTGGACCTTGGCCATGATGGCGTCCTGCTTGGCCGGGTCGAACTCGGCCAGCGCCTGGTCGATCAGCTTGTCCACTTCCGGGCTGGCATAGTTGCTCCAGTTGACACCGACCGGCGCGCCCTGGTTCGAGGCGAAGAAGCGCGTGAAGGCGTAGAGCGGGTCGGACGTCACATAGGCGATGTTATTGGCCGTCACGTCCTTGTTCATCTCGGCCTTGGCGCCGGCGCGCCACGCCGTGTAGAGCGCCTCGAGCTCGACGACCTTGAAGTCGAGGTCGATATAGACGTCCTTGAACATCTGCTGGATGGCCTCGTTCATCGGCAGCGACAGCATCTGGCCGCTGCCGCCCGAGGCCACCACGAACTTGGTCTTGAGCGGCTGGGCCTTGCTGAAGCCCGCCGCGCTCATCAGCGTGCGCGCCTCGTCGGGTGCGAACTTGATCTCGAAGCTGGGCTTGCCGAACCATGGACTCGATCTGTCGACCTGGCCGAAGGCCGGCGTGGCGAGGCCGCCCAGCAACTGCACGATGGCGTTGCGGTCGATGGCGAGGTTGGCGGCCTTGCGCAGGCGGATGTCGGTCCAGGGCGAGCCCGGCAGCATCGAGGGGTGATAGTTCCAGACGTGCGGCGTGACGTTCTGCACGATCTTCATGCCGGCCTTGGTCAGCCGATCGACCGTGTCGGGCGTCGGCGTCTCGATCAGGTCGACCGAGCCCGAGAGCAGGGCTGCGGTGCGCGTCGCGCCCTCGGGTGCGACCACCAGGATCATGCGATCGGCCTTGGGAATGCGCTTGGGATTCCAGTACGCCTCGTTCTTGACCAGCTCGGCGCGCTCGCGCGGCACCAGGCGCGCCAACTTGAACGGGCCGGTGCCCGAGGGCTCGGACGCGAACTTGTTCCAGTCCTTGCCGAGTTTCTCGAACTGGGCCGGGCTCGACACCAGGAACCAGAGCATCTGGTAGGGGAAGAGCGCGTCGACGACCTTGGTCTTCACCTCGACGGTCATGTCGTCGATCTTGCGATAGCTCGCGACCGACGGCAGGCGCGGCCGCACCTGCGAGGCCTGGCGCTGGTCGAACTGCGGCGCCTTGGTGTCGAACACCTTGTCGAAGTTCCAGATGACGGCGTCGGCGTTGAAGGCCGATCCGTCGTGGAACTTCACGCCGTCGCGCAGCTTGAAGACCCACAGCGTCTTGTCGGTATCGTCAACCTTCCACTCGGTGGCGAGGCCGGGGATCAGCTTGCCGGGCCGGTCCGAGATGTCCATTTCCCAGGCGACCAGCGGATCGTAGAGCGTGTAGCCGGTGAACTTGTAGGCGCCGGCGCCGCGGTCGGGCTGGCCGGTGGTCAGCGGCACGTCGGCCATCGAGATGCCGAAGCGCACGACCTTTTCCTGGGCGAATGCGGGCATAGGCAGCGCCGCCAGCGCGCCGGCGGCGATGAAGGAACGGCGGGACACGCTCATGGCGGGGCTCCTGTCAGAGTTTCGGTCGGTGCGAACGCCAGGGCGTGGCGCGTTCGTAGGCAGAGCCGGCCGCCAGGACGCTGGCATCGTCGAACGCGCGGCCGGCGAGCTGGAAGGCGAGCGGCAGGCCTTGGGCGTCGAAGCCGCAGCACACCGCAGCGGCGGGCTGGCCCGTTACATTGAAGGGCATGCTGAGCGAAGGCTTGCCGAGGAAGTGGAAGATCGGCGCCGGATCCTCGAAGCCTTCCGGCGGGCCCCACTGGTTCGCTGTCATCACGAGATCGTAGCCGCGCATCGCCTCGCGCGTTTCCTGCTGCAGCTTGCGGCGGAAGCGCAGTGCCGAGAGGTATTGCTCGGCCGACAGGAAGGCGCCGAGCTGGAAGCGACGCCGCGTCGTATAGCCGAACTTCTCGGGCCGCTCGATCACGTCGCGGCGATGGATGGCGTGCGCCTCGGTGGTGATGATGACCCTGCCGCAGATGTGATAGTCGCGGATGTCGGGGAAGATCACTTCCTCGACCGTGGCGCCGAGATCGCGCATCACCCGCACGGCCTCTTCCATGCCGGCCGCCATGTCGTCCGAGAGCCTGCCCTTGGGCCCCTCGTACCAGCTGCGGGCGAGCGCGATGCGCATGCCCTTGATCGGGCGTTGCGCCGCCGCGCCGTAATCGACCTTGGGCGCGCGCGCCGAGGCCTGGTCGTTGGGATCGTATCCGGCCAGCACGTCGAGCATCAGCGCGCAGTCCTCGGTCGTCCAGGCCATCGGCCCGGCCGTGTCGAGGCTGAAGGAGAGCGGGAAGATTCCGCAGCGGCTCACCAGACCGTAGGTCGGCTTGATGCCGGCCGTGGCACAGTAGCCCGCCGGGTTGCGGATCGAGCCGCCGGTGTCGGAGCCCATCGCGCCCATGCAGAGCGCGGCTGCAATCGCCGCACCCGAGCCGCTGGAGGAGCCGCCGGGCTGGAGCGCGGTGCTCCACGGATTGCGCACGGGCGGGAACGGCTGGTCCGACGTCATCGCGCCGTTGGCGAATTCGTGCGTGCCGAGCTTGCCCAGGATGACGGCGCCGCCCGCCTTCAGGCGTCGCACCGTCTCGGCATCGATTGCCGGCACATAGTCGATCTTGAGGTGCGAATGGCCGGTCGTCTTGATGCCGGCCGTCTCGTAGATGTCCTTCAGCCCGATCGGGATGCCGTGCAGGGGCCCGCGGCGCAGGCCGCCCTTCATTTCCATGTCGGCCTGGCGGGCGGCGTTCAGCGCGACGTCGGCCGTGACGGTGACGTAGCTGGACAGGCTGCGATCGACGGTGTCGATGCGCGCCAGGAACGCCTCCGTCAGCGCCGTCGAGGTGAGTTCGCCGCGCGCCATCAGGCGGCCGGCTTCGGCGATGCCCAGTGTCGTGAGATCGCTCGTCGTAAGGTCGGTCATGTGAATTTGCTACTCGTCGGCGCGGAAGACTTGCGGCGGTTCGGCGGCCCAGGCCCATCGCTCGGGGATGCGTTCCATCAGCCCCAGCAGGCCGACATAGCCTTTGTGCAGGTGGCCGATATCTTCCTCGGTCAAGGTGAGGCCGGTCAGCGCGGCGCGTGCCCGGAATTCCTCGAGCGTTGGCGCTTTGGTCGACGATGTCATGACATCCCTCCGCAATGATTGGTGCATGCAATCGACATGCCGCTTCAGTTGTGGCGAGCCTTTGTTGCGTTGGCTTGGCGCTTGCATGACGGAACGGACAGCGTCTCGCGTCGGAGTTGCCGACGGGATCGCCGAACCGGGGAGTAGTGAATGTTCAAGCGCCTTCGCGTCGCCGTCGCCGGCCTGGGTGTTCTGGCAGCCACCACCGCGCCTGCCTTCGCGCAGGGCACTCTGCGCATCGGCATGACAGCCGCCGACATCCCTTTGACGACAGGCCAGCCCGATCAGGGGTTCGAGGGGTTCCGCTTCGCCGGCTACACGATCTATGACGCACTCGTGAACTGGGACCTTTCGAAGTCCGACACGATCGCCGACATTCGTCCTGGCCTCGCTTTGTCGTGGGCGCCGGTCGAGGGCGAGCCGACCAAGTGGATCTTCAAGCTGCGCGAGGGCGTGAAGTTCCACGACGGGTCGGACTTCGATGCCGACGCCGTGATCTGGAACCTCGATAAGGTGCTGAACGACAAGTCGCCGCAGTTCGACAGCAAGCAGCTGGCGCAGGTGCGCGCCCGCATTCCGACCCTGATCGGCTACAGGAAGATCGACAAGAACACCGTCGAGCTCACGACGCGCATCGTCAACTCGCTGTTCCCCTACGACATGTCCTACGTCTTCTATTCGAGCCCGGCGAACTGGGAGAAGCAAGGCAAGGACTGGAACAAGGTCGCGCTCAATCCGTCGGGCACCGGCCCCTTCAAGGTCGACCGCGTCGTGCCGCGCGAGCGCATGGAGCTCTCGCGCAATGCCGACTACTGGGAAAAGGCGCGGGTGCCGAAGCTCGACAAGGTGATCCTGTTCCCGATGCCGGAAGCCGCGACCCGTACGGCGGCGCTGCTGGCAGGCCAGGTCGACTGGATCGAAGTGCCTGCCCCCGACGCCATCCCGCGCCTCAAGCAGGGCGGCATGACCATCGTCACCAACAAGTATCCGCACAACTGGGCCTATCAGCCGTCCATGGTCGAAGGCTCGCCGTGGACGGACGTCCGCGTGCGCAAGGCGGCCAACCTCGCCATCGATCGCGCCGGCCTCAACAAGCTGCTGGGCGGGCTGATGATCGAGTCCAAGGGCCATGTCTATCCCGGCCATCCCTGGTTCGGCTCGCCGGCCTTCGACATCAAGTACGACCCGGCGGCGGCCAAGAAGCTGCTGGCCGAAGCCGGCTATAGCGCAACCAAGAAGCCCAAGATCAAGATCGCCATCTCGACCTCGGGCTCGGGCCAGATGCTGCCGCTGCCGATGAACGAATACGTGCAGGAGAACCTGAACGCCGTGGGCTTCGATACCTCGTTCGAAGTCATGGAATGGAACGCGCTGGTGAACTTCTCCTTCCAGCCGGTGACCGGCGACAACGCCAAGAAGGCGGGTGTCAACGGCATCAACATCAGCCGCGCCACCGTCGATCCCTATTCGGCCTTCACGCGCCTGATGAACAGCAACTTCGTGCCGCCGGTCGGTGCCAACTGGGGCATCCTGAAGGACGAGAAGCTCGATGCCATGATCAACAAGGCGCATACGAGCTTCGACAAGGCCGAGCAGACCAAGGCCCTGTCCGACGTGCACAGCTACATCGTCGACCAGGCCTATTGGGTGTGGATCGCGCACGACCTCAATCCGCGCGCCATGAGCCCCAAGGTGAAGGGCTTCGTGCAGGCGCAGAGCTGGTTCCAGGACCTCACGCCGGTCGAAATCAAATAGTCCACAGCAATCAAAGGAGAGGCGGGCCGCAATGCTGCTCTACGCCCTACGCCGCCTGATCTACCTGGTGCCCGTCGCCTTCGGCGTCTCGCTGCTCGTCTTCGCGCTGGTGCACCTGGCGCCGGGCGATCCGATCTCGGCGATCGTGCCGCCCGACGCGCCGAAGGAGGTCGTCGACAAGCTAAAGGAATATTACGGTTTCGACCAGCCGCTGCCGGTTCAGTACCTGCGCTGGCTCGGCGTCACCCTGACGGGCGATCTCGGCACCTCGATCGGCACCGGCCGGTCGGTGGCGGCGGAGGTCGGCAGCGCCTTCGGCAACACCATCATCCTGGCGATCGCCGCCACGCTGCTCGCCTTCAGCCTGGCGGTCGTCCTCGGCACCGCGGCTGCCTACGCCAAGTCACGCATCGTCGACCGGCTGGTCACGGTGATCTCGCTGATCGGCGTCAGCGTGCCCCACTTCTGGCTGGCGATCGTTCTGGTCATCATCTTCGCGGTCGAACTCGGCGTGCTGCCGCCGATGGGCATCGGGCCGGAAAACTCCACCGGCTGGCAGTTCGACCGCGCCCACCTTGCGCACATGGTGCTGCCGACCATTGCGCTCTCCGTGATCCCGCTCGGCGTCGTCACCCGTACGGTGCGCTCCACCGTCAAGGAAACGCTCAACATGGAGTTCGTGACGGCGCTGCAGGCCAAGGGCATGCGCGACAGCCGCATTCTCTTCCATGTGCTGAAGAACGCCGCCCCGACCTGCCTTGCCGTCATGGGCCTGCAGGCCGGCAACCTGATCGGCGGCTCGATCCTGATCGAGACCGTGTTCGCCTGGCCGGGCACCGGCTTCCTGCTGAACAGCGCCATCTTCCGCCGCGACCTGCCGATCCTGCAGGGAACGACGCTGGTGCTGGCCGGCTTCTTCATGTTGCTCAACCTGACCGTGGACATCATCCAGACCATGGTCGATCCCCGCATCAAGCGAGGCTGAACCGATGGCCCTGCAAAGTCCCTCTCTCGACGTCGGCGGCGCCATCCTGGTCAAACCGACGCCCACCTCCGCCGGCCGCGGCTACTGGCAGTCGGTCGGACGGCGGCTGCGCCGCGACCCGGTTACCCTGGTCTGCGCGGCGATCCTGATCCTGCTGGTCCTGGCGTCGATCGCCGCGCCCTATCTCTATCTGGCGGATCCCTACAAGACGTCGATGCTGCGCCGCCTCTATCCGCTGGGGTCACCGAACCACTGGCTGGGCACCGACGAGCTGGGACGCGACATGTTCGCCCGCCTGATCTACGGCGGCCGGCTGTCGTTGTTCATGGGCGTGACACCGGTGGTGTTCGCCCTGTTGATCGGCGGCAGCCTGGGCATTCTCGCCGGGTTCGTCGGCGGCAAGACCAACATGGCGATCATGCGCATCATGGACGTCTTCTACGCCTTCCCGTCGGTGCTGCTCGCCATCTCGCTGTCGGGTGCGATGGGCGCCGGTACGGAAAACACGCTGCTGTCGCTCACCCTGGTCTTCATCCCGCCGATCTGCCGCGTCTCGGAGAGCGTCACCACCCAGGTGCGCGGCTTCGACTTCGTCGATGCGGCCAAGGCCAGCGGCGCCTCGGCCTTCACCATCGTGAGGGTCCATGTGCTGGGCAATGTGCTGGGACCCATCCTGGTCTATGCCACGTCGCTGATCAGCGTCGCGATCATCCTGGCGGCGGGCCTGAGCTTCCTCGGCCTCGGCGTGAAGCCGCCGGAACCGGAATGGGGCCTGATGCTGAACACGCTGCGCCAGGCGATCTACGTCAATCCGGTCCTCGCCGCCCTGCCGGGCGTGATGATCTTCATCACCTCGATCTGCTTCAACCTGATGAGCGATGGCCTGCGCGCGGCCATGGACGTGAAGGCCTGACATGGACACGCTGCTTCCCATCCAGGATCGCGGCGGCCCGGCCCAGCCGCTCTTGCTGGCGACCGGCCTGCGCAAGCATTTCCCGATCCCCGGCGGCCTGCTTGGCCGCACCACCAAGGTCGTGCGCGCGGTCGACGACCTCACCCTCTCGGTCGCCAAGGGTGAGACTTTGGGCGTCGTGGGCGAATCGGGCTGCGGCAAGTCGACGGTCGCGCGGCTGCTGATCCGCCTGATCAAGCCGGACAAGGGCACGATGGTGCTGGACGGCGATCCGGTCGACGAGCCGCACGGCATCACGGTGAACGAGCTGCGCCGTCAGGTGCAGATGGTGTTCCAGGATTCCTACGCCTCGCTCAATCCACGCTTGACCATCGCCGAGACCCTGGCCTTCGCGCCGCGCGCCCACGGTCTGCCCGCGGCCGAGGCGCGCGAGCGGGTACGCGATCTCTTGAGCAAGGTCGGCCTCGATCCGGTGAACTACGCCACGCGCTATCCGCACGAACTGTCGGGCGGCCAGCGTCAGCGGGTGAACATCGCCCGCGCGCTCGCGCTGCGGCCGCGCCTGATCATCCTCGACGAGGCGGTCTCGGCGCTCGACAAGTCGGTCGAGGCGCAGGTGCTGAACATGCTGGTCGACCTCAAGACCGAGCTCGACCTCACCTATGTCTTCATCAGCCACGACCTCAACGTCGTGCAGTATCTCAGCGACCGCGTGCTGGTCATGTATCTCGGCAAGATCGTCGAGCTGGGTCCCGTCGAGGCGATCTACGGCGACCCGCAGCATCCCTATACGCGGGCGCTGCTCTCGGCCCGTCCATCGATGGATCCGCGCAAGCGCACACGCGAGGCGCCGATCCAGGGCGATCCGCCCAACCCCATCGATCCGCCCTCGGGTTGTCGGTTCCGCACGCGCTGCCCCTTCGCGGAAGACGTCTGCGCCCGCGCCGAGCCGCTGCTGGCGGACTCCGGACACCAGGCCGTGGCCTGCCACATGCGCGTGGCGGGGGCGGGCCATTCCAAGGCGAGGGCGGCATGACCAACCTGCTGCAGGTCCGCGACCTTCATGTCACGTTCGTCACGCCCGACAGGACGGTGCACGCCGTCAACGGCGTGAGCTTCGATCTCGCTCGCGGCGAGACGCTGGGCATCCTGGGCGAATCCGGTTCGGGCAAGAGCGTCACGCTCCGCTCGATCCTGCGACTGCATCCCGAGCATCGCACGCGCTGGTCCGGCAGCATCAAGCTGCAGGGCGACGAAGTCCTGGAGATGGAGCCCAGGGCCCTCTCCGATCTTCGCGGTCAGCGGGTCTCGATGATCTTCCAGGAGCCGGCGACGGCCTTCGATCCGGTCTTCACCATCGGCCAGCAGATCGCCGAGACGGTGCGCCGCCACACCGGCAAGAGCGAGACCGAGGCCATGAAACGCGCCAAGGATCTGCTGGAGATGGTGAGGATTCCCTCGCCGGCGCAGCGGCTGAAGGCCTATCCGCATGAGATGTCGGGCGGGATGCGTCAGCGCGCCATGATCGCGCTGGCGCTCTCCTGCAATCCGACCCTGTTGCTGGCCGACGAGCCGACCACGGCGCTCGACGCCACGGTGCAGATCCAGGTGCTGCTGCTGATCCGAGAGCTGCAGCGCGAGTTCAACCTCGGCGTCATCTTCGTCACCCACGATATCGGCGTGGCGGTCGAGGTCTCCGACCGGATCGGCGTCATGTATGCCGGCAAGCTGGTGGAGATGGCGCCGGTCGAGCGCATGGTCGACGCGCCCCAGCATCCCTACAGCCGGGGCCTTCTGGCCTCGACGGTGCACGACGGCATGCGCGGCCAGCGGCTCGAATCCATCCCGGGCGCGCCGCCCGATCTCGCTGCCGTGCCGGACGGCTGCAGCTTCGCGCCGCGCTGCAAGTTCGTCCGCCCCGACTGCACGGCCTCGGTCCCGTCGCTGCGCGAGGTCGAGGCCGCCCATGCGGTGCGCTGCGTGCTGGCGGCGTAGCATCTCACCAACGACCTCACCCTGAGGGCGCCGCGAAGCGGCGCCCTCAGGGTGAGGCAAATGGGTCGACTTGAGGCGGAAAGCCTCTCGCGGTTAGCTCTGAGAGCCTGAATGTCGGCGGCCTCAGCCGCCGAACATTTCCTTCACTTTGCTGAAGAAGCCCTCGGATTCCGGGCTGGTCTTGCCGGCCTTCTCGAACTCCTTGAGCAGTTCCTTCTGCTTGGCGGTGAGGTTGGTCGGCGTCTCGACGTTGATCTCGATGTACATGTCGCCATGCTGGCTGGAGCGCATGATCGGCATGCCCTTGCCGCGCATGCGGAACTGGTGCCCGCCCTGTGCCCCGGCCGGAATGTTGATGCGCGCCATCTTGCCGTCGAGCGTCGGCACCTCGATGTTGCCGCCCAGGGTCGCCTGCACCATCGAGATGGGGACGCGGCAGTGCACGTCCGGGCCTTCGCGCTCGAACAGCTGGTGGCGTCGCACCGACAGGAAGACGTAGAGGTCGCCGGCCGGACCGCCGCGCGCACCCGCTTCGCCCTCGCCGCTCAGGCGGATGCGCGTCCCGTCCTCGACACCGGCCGGAATGTTGACCTTCAGCGTCTTCTCGCGGCGCACGCGACCCTGGCCGCCGCAATTCTTGCACGGCTTGTCGATCACCTGTCCGGCGCCGTGGCAGGTATGGCAGGCGCGCTCGACGGTGAAGAAGCCCTGCTGCGCCCGGATGCGGCCACGGCCCTGGCAGGTCGGGCATTGCTGCGGCTTGGAGCCGGCCTCCGCCCCGCTGCCGTGGCAGACCTCGCAGGTGATGGAGCTCGGCACGCGCACCGTCGCTTCCGTGCCCGAATAGGCCTGTTCCAGCGTGATCTCGAGATTGAAGCGCAGGTCCTGCCCGCGCATGTCGGCGCGTCCGCGTCCGCGCGCGCCGTTGGCGCCGAACATCTCCTCGAAGATGTCGCCGAACACCGAGCCGAAATCGAAGCCCTGGCCACCCTGGAACGGACCGCCGGGTCCTGCACCGCCCTCGAACGCGGCCGCGCCGTAGCGGTCGTAGGCGGCACGCTTCTCCGGATCCTTCAGGATGTCGTAGGCGTGGCTGATTTCCTTGAACTTCCGTTCCGCTTCCTTGTCGCCGGGATTGCGGTCCGGATGATGCTGCATCGCGAGCTTGCGATACGCCTTCTTGATGTCGTCGGCGCTGGTCGTCCGGCTCACACCGAGCAGCTCGTAAAAGTCTTGCGACATAACGCTCTACGCAGCCCCCACTGGCCCCTTACAGGTCGGCCTCCCGCTCGCGCGGGAGGCCGTCTCGTTCGTCCCGGAATTCCTTATCAGGAACCCGTCTTCTTGTTCTTGTCGGTGACGTCCTCGAATTCCGCGTCGACGACTTTCTCGCCCTTCGCGTCGGTCGCACCGGCACCCGGTCCGCCGGCCGTCCCGGCGGCACCCGCCTGGGCTTCGGCCTGCTGGGCCTTGTACATCGCCTCGCCGAGCTTCATCGCAGCCTGGGTCAGGTCGTTGGTCTTGCCCTTGATGGCCTCGACATCCTCGCCCGCGAGAGCCGTCTTCAGCCCTTCGAGCGCACCCTCGATCTCGGCCTTCTCGGTGGGGCTCACCTTGTCGCCGTATTCCTTCAGGTGCTTGTCGGTCGAGTGGACCAGCGCCTCGCCCTGGTTGCGGGCGTCGATCAGCTCGCGCTTCTTCTTGTCTTCCTCGGCATGCAGCTCGGCGTCCTTCACCATCTTCTGGATGTCGGCCTCGCTGAGGCCGCCCGAAGCCTGGATGCGGATCTGCTGCTCCTTGCCGGTGGCCTTGTCCTTGGCCGAGACCTGAACGATGCCGTTGGCGTCGATGTCGAACGTGACCTCGACCTGCGGCACACCGCGCGGCGCCGGCGGGATGCCGACCAGATCGAATTGACCCAGCATCTTGTTCTGGGCGGCGATCTCGCGCTCGCCCTGGAAGACTCGGATGGTCACGGCCGTCTGGTTGTCGTCGGCCGTCGAGAAGGTCTGGCTCTTCTTGGTCGGGATCGTCGTGTTGCGCTCGATCAGGCGCGTGAACACGCCGCCCAGCGTCTCGATGCCGAGCGACAGCGGCGTCACGTCGAGCAGCAGGACGTCCTTGACCTCGCCCTTCAGCACCGCCGCCTGGACCGCCGCGCCGACCGCGACGACTTCGTCGGGATTGACGTTACGGGCCGGCTCCTTGCCGAAGAACTGCTTCACCACCTCGATGACCTTCGGCATGCGCGTCATGCCGCCGACCAGGATGACCTCGTCGATCTGGCCGGCCTGCAGGCCGGCATCCTTGAGCGCCGCCTTGCAGGGCTCGAGCGTCCGCTGCACCAGGTCGTCGACCAGCGACTCGAGCTTGGCGCGCGAGAGCTTGATCACGAGATGCTTCGGACCGCTGGCGTCGGCCGTGATGAACGGCAGGTTGATCTCGGTCTCCTTGGAATTGGAGAGCTCGATCTTGGCCTTCTCGGCCGCTTCCTTGAGGCGCTGCAGGGCGAGCTTGTCGTTGCGCAGGTCGATGCCCTGCTCTTTTTTGAACTCGTCGGCCAGGTAGCTGATGATGCGCTGGTCGAAGTCCTCGCCGCCCAGGAAGGTGTCGCCGTTGGTCGCCTTGACCTCGAACACGCCGTCGCCGATCTCGAGGACCGACACGTCGAACGTGCCGCCGCCAAGGTCATAGACCGCGATCGTGCCGCTCTTGCGCTTGTCCATGCCATAGGCGAGGGCAGCGGCCGTGGGCTCGTTGATGATGCGCAGCACTTCGAGGCCGGCAATGCGGCCGGCATCCTTGGTCGCCTGGCGCTGGGCGTCGTTGAAGTAGGCCGGGACGGTGATGACCGCCTGATCGACCTTCTCGCCGAGATAGGCCTCGGCCGTCTCCTTCATCTTGCCCAGGATGAACGCCGAGATCTGGCTCGGGCTGTACTGTTCGCCGTTCACCTCGACCCACGCGTCGCCGCTCGGCGCCTTGTCGATCTTGAAGGGGACGAGCGTCTTCTCCTTGGCGACCATGGGGTCGTCGAAGCGGCGGCCGATCAGGCGCTTGACCGAATAGAGGGTCTTCAGCGGGTTGGTGACGGCCTGGCGCTTGGCAGCCTGGCCGACCAGGCGCTCGCCGCCATCCGTGAACGCGACCATCGAAGGCGTCGTGCGTGCGCCCTCGGAATTCTCGATGACCTTGGTGTCGCCGCCTTCCATGACCGCGACGCACGAATTGGTCGTACCCAAGTCGATGCCAATGACTTTCGCCATGATTTCTACTCTCTTCCCTCGGCAAGCCGTTCCGGGCCCAAAGGCGCCCGATCGGCCCCCGTACTGTGGTTACCTGCCGGAAAAAACCGGGTCAGGACAGGGGCTATATAGGTCCTGTCCGCCTGCCTGCAATGGACGTTGGGACCAAAATCTCCGCTGGAATGTGCCGTTTGGCGCACTACCGGGCGGACTCATGGGGAATGGCCGGCAGGGGCCGGCCACCTCCCCTAGTTTGCGTTGGCGGCCGGCGCGCCGGCGGCGGGGCCGCCCTTGGATACCGCGACCATCGCCGCCCGCAGCAGACGCCCGGCGATCAGGTACCCTGGGATCAGCTCCTGCACCACCGTGCCGTGCGGGACGTCGGGATTCTCGACCTCCATCATGGCCTGATGGAATTCGGCGTTGAACGGCTTGCCGAGGCTCTCGATGCGGGTGACGCCGTGGCGCTCCAGTACCGACTGCAGCTCGCGATCGGTCGCCTGGATGCCGACGATCACGTTGCGCAGCGCCGGATCCAGGGAATCGAGGTCCGCCGGCAGGGCCGACAGGGCGCGGCCGAAATTGTCGGCGACCGAAAGCACGTCGCGGGCAAAGCGCTCGACACCGAACTTGCGCTCCTTCTCGACATCCTGCTGGGCCCGGCGGCGCACGTTCTGCGCTTCGGCCAGGGCCCGCAGCTGCTTGTCCTGAAGGTCGGCCTTCTCGGCCTGGAGCTGCTCGACGAGACGCTGCCACTCGGCGGCGCTTTCCGGCCGGGGCGGAATGTCGAGATTGTCCGGGTCGACCGGCATATCCGCCGGGGCGCCGCCCGCGGTTGGATCGCTGGCCATAGGGTGTCCCCTTTGTGTGTTGGTTGCTTGGAGCGGCCTTCACTTAGGGATGAGGCCGCTCCGGGTCAACTGGCTCAGGCGGCCTGCAGGGGCGCCTGCAGCCGGGTGCCGCGCACGATGATGCCGCCGCGGTCGCCGATGGTGACCTGGCCGTAGCGCTGGGCGAAGATCTCGGGCAGCGGCCGGGCCCCCTCGGCGGCCAGCCACAGGCGCAGCAGGTGACGGCGGCGCTCCGGCTCGGGCCAGTCCTCGAAGCCGGTGCGGTCGTGCAGCATCGTGTGGTTGTGAACGAGCTGCACGTCGCCCGGCTTGAACTCCATGAATGTGTTCAGTGCCGGATCGTTGGCCAGCGAGTCGAACAGGTCGAGGGCCTCGATCAGTTCCGGCGTGAGCCGCGGCGCCTCGGGGAAGCGCTGGGCGCTGTCGATGTACTGGCGCTGGTAGATCGCGGTCAGGTAGCCCTGGTGCCAGTTGAACACGGGGATCTCGAAGAAGGGCTTCTGCCCCTCCGGCACCTCGCCGCGGCGGTCGGTGGCGATCGGCTGGAACAGCAGCTTCAGCAGGTCGGGCCGGCGGCGGCGCATCTCGTTGAAGATCGTGGTCGAGCTGACCAACGCCGACAGGCCACCCGACTTCGCGGTCTTGAGGCAGAGCAGCCCGACGATGTCGCAGGAATCGGTGTGGTAGGTCTGCCGCTCGTGCGTCTGGTAGATGCGCACGTTGGGATCGTTCACGTCGAGACCGAGATCCTGCACGTGGCCCAGCACATGGCCCTTGCCGTTCTGCGAGCGGGCGCTGCCGAGATGGGCGCCGAGGCCGAAGAAGGCGGTCGCCGATTCACGGATCGACCAGCGCTCGACCGGCAGGCCGCGCAGCAGCAGGAAGCCCCGGCCGTTCAGCACCTCGTCGTCGACTCGCGAGCGCAGCCTGGCGCCGAGCGTCGGCAGCGGGAAATCCTGCGGCTTCAGCACGGCGATGTCGGCATCGCGGGCGACCAGCGCCCGGGTCGCGGCCTCCACTTCGGCCACTTCAGCGGCCGAGAGCGGCATCATCCAGTCGTCGCGCTTGGCGATCTCGGGTCCATACCAGGCGGCGGCGCCGGTCTGCTCCGGCGGGAGTTCGTACGACATGATCAGGCGTTCCTCGGTGTGGTCTTCTTTTTTATGCGTCCCACGGAAAGCGTGGCGCGAAGAGTTCGGTGTCGCTGGTCGAGAGCCGGTAGCTCTCGGTGGCATTGACCAGGGCGGCGCGGATCCCCGGCTCCAGCGCGCTGTGGCCAGCGTCGGGCACGATCACGTATCGCGCCTCGGGCCAGGCGCGGGCCAGCGCATCGGCGGTCACCGGCGGGCAGACGATGTCGTAGCGACCCTGGACGATGGTGGCAGGCAGGTGGCGGACGCGGTCGAGATCGGTCCACGGCCAGCCTTCAGGCACGAAGGTGCCGTTGGCGAAGTAGTGGGCCTCGATGCGCGACAGAGCCAGCGCGAAGCCGCCATGGTCGGTCTCGAACGGTGCGCGAACGGTCGGGTAGAGCGTCGAGCAGGCGGCCTCGTAGCGGCTCCAGGCCCGTGCCGCCGGGCGGTGCAGGTCGGGATTGCGGTCGATCAGCCGGCGGTAATAGTTGCCCAGCAGGTCGCCGCGCTCATCGGCCGGGAGGTGCTCGGCGAACTCGCGCCACGCTTCCGGGAAGATGGTGCGCATGCCGTGGAGGAACCAGTCGATCTCCGGGCGCGCGCCGAGGAAGATGCCGCGCAGGATGAAGCCGGTCGCCCGGCCGGGGTGGCTGAGGCCATAGGCCAGCGCCAGCGTGCTGCCCCACGAGCCGCCGAACAGCAGCCAGCTCGGGATGCCGAGATGCGTCCGCAACTTCTCCATGTCGGCCACGAGATCGGCCGTGGTGTTGTCGCGCAACTCGCCGAGCGGCATCGAGCGGCCGCAACCGCGCTGGTCGAAGACGATGATGCGGTAGAACTGCGGATCGAAGAAGCGGCGATGGACCGGTGCCGAGCCGGCACCCGGCCCGCCATGCAGGAAGACCACCGGCACGCCGTCGGGATTACCGCTCTGCTCCCAGTAGATCGTGTGGCGTCCGTCGACCGCGAGCATGCCGCTGGCATAGGGCGAGATCTCGGGGAACAGGTCGGAGCGAAGAGGTGTCTCTGAGCGCGGCATGCGATTGTCCTCGACGGCATCACTGCCATAGCGGCGGCATTCGTGCCAGCCTCGCGGCGATTGCGGCCTCGTCCGTCGAGCGTCTAAGGTCGGGCCGTTCCAGGAGGATCCGTGGGTATTCGCCGTATTCTGGCGCTGGTCGCCTTGCTGGCCGGCGTCGTTGCCTGCACGTCTGCGGATCCGTCCGCCCCCGCCTCGACTGCGGCGACCGGACGCGGCGTTGCCGCCCTGCCCCGCGACATCGAAAAGCTCGTCGGCCCGGCCGACCAGGATGTTCGACTCCAGGCCTATGTCGAGCGCGTCGGTCAGCGCGTGGCGACGGCGGCCGGAGTCGGCGGCTTCCGCTTCATGGTGCTCGATTCGCCGGTCGCCAATGCGCACGCCGTGCAATCCTATGTTTTCGTGACGCGAGGCCTTCTGGCCCTGCTGGAGAACGAGGCCGAGCTCGCCGCGGCAGTCGGTCATGAACTCGGCCATCTGGTGCAGCGCCATGCCGCGCAGCGTGCGCGCGTGCGTCAGGGCGTGCTTGATGCGGCGATCGGCGCAGCGGCCGCCAGCGGATCGGTCACGGTCGGCCGCGCCGTGGCGCAGGACGGCTTGCTTGCCCTGCGGCGTTACTCGCGCGAACAGGAACTCGAGGCCGACCGCCTGGGGCTCGCGTACATCGTCAAGGCCGGTTATCGCGGCGACGCGATGGCGTCCCTGATCGAGCGCCTTCGCCAGCAGGGCGCCCTGGAGGCGCAGATCATGGGCGAGTCGCCCGATGTCGGGGATCGGCCGAGCGCCGCGTCCACTCATCCCGTGCCCATCGAACGGACCGCTGCGATCGCCGGTCTTCCGCTCGCGAACGCGCCCGGCGAAACCAACGAGAAGGGCTACTTCGCGGCCATCGACGGCATGTCGGTCGACGATTCGCCGCAGGAGGGCTTCATCCGGGGCCGCACTTTCCTTCATCCGACCATGCGCCTCGCCTTCACCGCGCCGCCGGGCTTCCGCCTGCTCAACGACAGCGACGGCGTTCTGGCGGTCAACCGCGACCGGTCGCTGATGCTGTTCGCCTGCCTCTCGACGCCGATCTCCGGTCCGCTCGACGACTGGATGCGCAACAAGCTGAAGCCGACGCCCACCGACATCCAGACCCTGGAGATCAACGGCAACGAGGCGGCGATCGGCGCCCGCCCGCGCGGCTCCGACACCGGCCTCGGCCAGGCGCGCTACGTCGTCATCCGGGACGGCAATCGGGTGTGCAACTTCGCGCTGGTCAGCGAAGGCGCGAACCAGGACCGCCAGATCGCGGAGATGGTGCGCGCCGCGCGGACGTTCCGCACGCTGACGCCGGCCGAAGCCGCGGCGCTGCGGCCGTACCGGCTGCGCGTCGTGTCGCCGGCCGGATCGACCCCCGCCCAGCTCGCGGCCCGCATGCCCTATCCCGATCTCAAGATGGAACGGCTGCTGGTGCTCAATGCGGCGCAGACGCCGGCCGAACTGGCGAGCCGCGGCCAGATCAAGCTCATCGAGCCTTAAGCCTCGATCCGCTCCCGCACGGTGCCACTGGCATCGAGTCCCACCAGAGCCGGTGTCCCGCGCGTCACGGTCAGGACGCGGCCGGCCTCCTGGGGGACGTTACGAGCCGGGCCCGTCCCGCGCACGACACGCTCTATCGCAGGCCAGCCGCCGCCGCCGGCCTTGCCCAGCGCCTCGTCGAGGGCGGTATCGGTCTGGGTGCTCCACCAGAAGGCATCGGCCTGCCCATCGAGCGGCCGGCCAGGATCGACGCCGCTGGCGGCAAAGACGAGCCGGCCCTCGGCGCTGAGGGCGGCGCGGGACAGGGCGTTCAGGAGATCGGCGTGGCCGGGGCGGGTCGCCTGGCGCTCGCGCAGGCCCGAGGTCCAGCGGGCGATCGCGCGCGAGCCGTTGCGGCTGGCGATGCGGCCCTCGGCGATGGAATAGCCATAGGCCTCGATGATGGCGGCCAGCCCCCGCGACAGCATCCAGTCGAGCACGTCGAGCGGCGCCAGCGCGAACTGAAGCTGCAGCGCCTTGTGCCAGATTTCCTCCTGCGGACCGCGCAGGAAGACGAAATCCTCGACCTCGGCGCCGGGCCGCGCCAGCAGGCGTCGGCGCAGCAGCAGCATGAGGTCGAGCGTACGCGGCGTGTTGCCGGCGCCGCCCAGCATGTTGCCCAGCACCACCAGCCGGTCGCCGGGCTGCCAGAGCTGCATCAGCGTGCTGCCCAGCCTCTCCAGCGCGGCATCGTCGCCGGCCAGGGCGCCGAGCGCCCAGGTGGTGCCGCCCTCGCGCAGGCGGGCGATCGAGGCAACTTTGGTCATGATCGGGGAGAGGCGCGTCGAACGGCCGAACATGAAAAAGGCGGCTCGACACCAGGGTGCCGGGCCGCCTTTTCGCTCATGGTCGTACCAGGACCGTCTAGGCGACCTTCTGCAGGACGCTGTTGAGCTTCTGGGTCGCCAGATCCTTGTCGATCCGCTCGACCGCGGCGAGTTCGCGCGCCAGACGGTCCAGCGCAGCCTCGTAGATCTGCCGTTCGCTGTAGGACTGGTCGGGCTGACCGGCATTGCGATGCAGGTCGCGCACGACTTCGGCGATCGACACCGGGTCGCCCGAGTTGATCTTGGCTTCGTATTCCTGGGCGCGGCGGTTCCACATGGCGCGGCTCACGCGGCTGCGGCCCTTGAGGGTGACCAGCGCACTTTCCATGATCTTGCGCGAGCTGAGCTTGCGCAGACCGGAGATCTTCGCCTTCGCCACCGGAACGCGGAGCATCATGCGCTCCTGCTCGAACGAAATCACGAACAGGTCGAGCTTGTGACCTGCGATTTCCTTGGCTTCGATATCGATTACACGGCCGACGCCATGCGTCGGGTACACCACGAAATCGCCCTTCTCGAAGGCATATTCCTTCGGCTTGGCGGGCGCCTTCTTCGGCTTGGCCATATCATCTAGTCCCTTCACAACAGCCCCGCTTTCTGCGATACCGCGACCCACCGCATACGCTCCCCTGCGCATTCGGCCCGGCGTCACGCCATCGGTAGGTTTCTTTCGGATACCGAAGTGGACACCGAGCGAGCGGCGGACCGGACCCCGGACCGCTTCAAGCGGCAGTCTCATATCAGAATTCAGGCGCGGAGTCGCGCAATATGTTGCATTTCAGCAACGGTCGAGCCATGCAGAAACTGCATGGCTGTTGCAAAAGGTACAATTGAGGACTTTACCCGAGGTGGATTTAGCGGGCCGCTGGCTTGTCGCTGAAATACTTCTCGAACTTGTCCTTCTCGTCCTTGAACTGCTCGGCGTCGGCCGGCGCCTCACCCTTGCGGGTAATGTTGGGCCAGGTCAACGACAGACTGCGGTTCAGCTCCAGCCATTTCTCCAGGCCCTTTTCGGTGTCGGGCAGGATGGCATTCGGCGGGCATTCGGGCTCGCAGACACCGCAGTCGATGCATTCGTCCGGATTGATGACCAGCATGTTGTCGCCCTCGTAGAAGCAATCCACGGGGCATACTTCGACACAGTCCATGTACTTGCACTTGATGCAAGCCTCAGTCACGACGTAGGTCATATCAGCTCCAGAAACGAGCGGCGGCTGCTTAACGTGCGAACCTCCGCTGCGCAAGGCTGGCGAAGGCGCTCACACCATTTAAGGCGAGTCGATCTCCTCATACAACGCGCGTGCCTCCGGTGCGGGCCCGCGACGCTCGCCGAGCGCCACGATCCGTACGACTCTCACCCTCGGCCCAAGCGCAAACGTGAGCACCATGCCCGGTGCCACCGTGGCATGCGGCTTCTCGACGGCGCGGCCGTCGATCCGGCAGCGTGACTTCTCCACGTGGCGCGTCGCCAGGGTACGGGTCTTGAAGAAGCGCGCGTGCCATAGCCACTTGTCGAGCCGCATCGCGCCTCAACGACTCACGGGTGGCTACTTCTTTCCACCGAGCTTGAGCTCGAGCAGCTTGGCGAACGGCGAATCGGCCGCCGCATCGCCCTTCGTCTCCGTCGTGGCGTACAGGCGCAAGGCCGGCCCGCCGCCGTCGCGCCGCGGCGGGCGCGGCCCGCGCCTGTCGTCGCGACCGCGATTATCCTGCGGGGGGCGACCGTCCTTGCGCTCCTGCCTCGGCCCTTCGGGGCGCGGGCCATTGCCAGGCTGGCCGCCGCCAGGCCGGGATCCACTGCGTGGACCGTCGTCCCTGGTCTTGGGCGGACGCGGCGAATCGGCAAAGAACTGACGCTCGTTGGGCCGTTCCGGCCGCTCGCGGCGGCGCTGGTTGCGCTCGCGCTCCTGCAGCCGTTGACGCTCGCGCTGCTCCTCGCGCTCGCGCACGAAGCGCGGCTTGATGGAGAAAGCGTAGAGCGGTCCGTTCTCTTCCGACGGCGGATGTACGCGATAGCCGAGCGCCCGCAGCACATTGGCCATCTCGGGCTCGGAGCAGCCCACCAGCGACATCATCTGCGGCGTGGCCCGGAACCAGCCCGGCGGCAGCGGTCGCGGTTCCTTCTTGGCCGGCTTGGTCTCGGTCCGCGTCGGGCCGTTCTCGGCCGGTCCGGTCGCAGCTTCCGTCGCCGCTTCGGGGGCAGGTTCGGTCGCGGTCGGCTCGGTCGGCTCAGGCGCCGACCCGTCATCCACCGACTTTTCGTCCGTCAGCTCCTGCGGCGCCGATCCCTCAGTCGGAGGCGCCTCAGCCACCGGTGCGTCAGCGGCAGGGGTTTCGGCAACGGCTTCCGCGGCAGGCTCCGACGCCGGTTCGGAGATCGGCTCGGAAGCGGCAACGGGCTCCGGAGCGGGAGATTCGGCCTCGGCCGCCGGCTCCACCGGTTCGTTCTCGCCAAAGGCAGCAGCGACGATCGCCCATTCGCTGATTTCATCCGCCGTCGCAGCGGCGGGAATCGGGGGAACGGCACCCTTTACCTCGTCGGCGGGCTTCTTCTCCTGCCTGTCCTGTTGCTGTGCACGGCGCGACGCCTCCCGGCTGTCGCGCACGGCGGCCCGCGCCATGGCGGCCAGGCGCTCGACCATGTCGGCGCGGATCGCGTGGTCGCCCAGCGGCAGATAGCCGATGGTCGTGTAGAAATCGCGCTCGGCATCGCGCGGCAGATCCATCGAGGTCCGGCCCTCGGCCGGCAGCGTCGGGATCGTCTCGCGGTTCTTGGCGATCATCCAGAGGCCGGCGCGCAGGCGGATCGGCACCGGCTTCAGCATGCTGGGGAAGTAGAGCGAGAAGACGCCGATGCGGACGCCGAGGCGGGCCAGCGCCTTGCGATCCTCGTCGCTGAGCTGGGCGAGTTGTTCCTCGACCGGGCGGCGCGGCAGGACGCCGAGCCCTTCGCAGAGCTGGAAGATGACGCCACGGGCACCGGCCGGCAGTTCGGTGGTGGCGCGCGCATCCATCAATTCGCTGAGGCCGAGGCGAATGCGGGTTTCCACCCAGGTCGCGGCGCGCTTGCGCACTTCCTCGCGGGCCGGGCCGTCGAGCAGGTCGGTGGCGATCGCCTCGACCTTGGGCGCCAGCACGTCGCCCGACGGCAACAGCCGCGCCACGGGGCCGCCACCCCAGCAGACACGCAGTTGACCGTCGAAGACGATTTCGCCGTCCTGACTGTTGACGAAGGCCTGCAGACGATCGGGCAGGTCCTGGCGCAAGGCGCGCAGAGCCGCACTCAGCACCGCCTTCTGGTCGGTCTGTCCTTCGGTTGCGTCCGGTACAAAGCGGAAGCCTTCGATGCGACCGAGGTGCTCGCCCTCGACCGTGACTTCGCCCGCTGCGGCTACTGACGAGTTCATTTCACCCTCATCGCGCAATCTTCGTACAAGCAAAGCCGCGCGTCTATCGACAAACCGTTGTGTGAGCCGCTGATGCAAAACATCTGAAAGCCTGTCCTCGATGGCGCGCGCGCGCTCTTGCCAGTGGGTGGCGCGCTGTATCCAGTCGGGCCGATGGGAAATATAAGTCCATGTCCTAACGTGTGCGATGCGCGCCATCAACGTGTCGATGTCGCCATCGAAACGCTCGAGGCGCTTCACGTGGCTCTCGATCCAGTCCTCGGGAAGCCGTTCACCGCCCTGCGTCAGGTGCGCGAAGAGCTGTCCCAGCAGCTGAATGTGCTCTTCCGTCATCGTCTTTCGGAAGTCGGGAACCTGGCACACCTCCCAGAGCAGCTTGATCCGGCGCGGTGAGTGCAGGCGCGGCAAAAACGCCGACTGCGCCGCCAGTGTCTGCAGGGCGATCTGATCGTCCTGCTCACGGACGCGCTGGAGCGCGGCATGGGGCGGGCCGGCGTTCAGCGAGCCGATCAGGGTCTGCACCGAGCGGAAATCGAGCTCGCTGTTGCGCCACTGCAGGTCGCGCAGCGGGTCGAAGCGATGGCTTTCGATCGCTTCCACGACCTCCGCGTCGAGGCCGGGCAGACCGGCGGTGGTGCCGAAAGTGCCATCGTTCATGTGACGGCCGGCGCGGCCCGCGATCTGTGCCAGCTCGCCGGTGCGCAGCGGCCGTGAGCTGCGGCCGTCATATTTCCGCAACGACGCGAACCAGACATGGTTCACATCCATGTTCAGTCCCATGCCGATCGCGTCGGTCGCCACGAGATAGTCGACCTCGCCCGACTGGAACATGTCGACCTGGGCATTGCGCGTGCGCGGGCTCATGGCGCCCATGACGATGGCCGTACCGCCGCGTTGGCGGCGGATTAGCTCGGCGATCTCGTAGACTTCGTTGGCGGAGAAACCCACGACCGCCGAACGGTGCGGCAGGCGGGTGGCCTTCTTCGATCCGACATAGGTCAGGTTGGAGAAGCGCGGACGGGCGACCACGTCGATGTCGGGCAGCAGTCGGTTCAATACCGGACGGATCGTGTCGGCGCCCAGCAGCATCGTCTCATTGAGGCCGCGCGCATGCAGCAGCCGGTCGGTGAAGAAGTGGCCGCGCTCCGGGTCGGACGCCATCTGCACCTCGTCCACGGCGAGGAAGGAAACCGGCCTCTCGACCGGCATCGATTCGACGGTGCAGACGAAGTAGCGCGCACTCGCCGGCGCGATCTTCTCCTCGCCCGTGATCAGCGCGACCTGGGCCGCGCCCTTCAGTTTGACGATGCGCTCGTAGTTCTCGCGCGCCAGCAGCCGCAGCGGAAAGCCGATCATGCCCGAGTCGTGGCCGAGCATGCGCTCGATCGCGAGGTAGGTCTTGCCGGTGTTGGTGGGGCCGAGGACGGCGGTCAGGCGGCCGGAGGCGCCGGAAAACGACATGGCGGCACCATCGCGCGCGGCCGCGGCGGAAGCAAGGCGGACAGCTCAGCCCGAATAGGCGGGTTCCAGCTTGTTGCAGCCGATCATCGGGCCGTGGTCGGACCACTGGACCAGCACGGCCACGCCCTGGGTCGCGCCGATGTCACCGCCGGGGACGGTCCAGCTCTTCGCCGCGCCGTCCCAATGGTCGATCAGTTCGAGCCGCCGCACGACGTTGAAGTTCTCGATCATGCGGCCCTGGTTCTCGCCGCTCTTCACCGGCGTGGTGTGGCGACGGTCATAGACGGCCAGGGTCACGTCCGCGGTGCGGCCGCCGAGCGGGAAGGGGTCGAGCCTGATGGTGAGCGGGCTCCCCATTGTGCGCGCGAGTTCGGGCGTTGCGCGCCGGGGCGAGAGGGCCTGTGCCTTGGCCAGCAGCGCTTCGATGGGTGCTTTTTCGCGACCGGTATCGTGGCCGATGCCGTCGACGACCATCTCCGGCGTGTAGACATAGCGTTGCTTCAACACGCGGGCATAGGCGCGCTGACGCTCGGTCGTTTCGCGCGAAGCGAAGGGATCCCGCCAGCCGATATAATCCCAATAGTCGACGTGGAAGGCGAGGGCCACGATGTCGGGGCGCAGGGACAGGCGACCGAGATAGGCGTCGGCCGGAGGACAGGAGCTGCATCCCTGCGACGTGAAGAGTTCGACGGCCCATGGCCCGTCGCCGGCCGGCCGCGCGGACGACGGCAGCGCCGCCGACAGGCTGGCCGCGGCCGCACCGATCAGCAGGGATCTGCGACTTGGAATTAGAGACGTCGTCATGAGCGACAGGATGCGCGCGCAGCCCCTGCTCTGCCAATCAACAATCGCTCACCGACCGCTCACTGCCCGGTGACGTCTCGGCCCGCGGAGGTCGCCCGTGCCTTATGGACTCTTAAAGAGTAATATTATAACAGTCCTTCCAAATGCACCGACCGATCTCTCCCGGCACGACCCTGCTCGCCATGAGCGCTTCGACACGGATCGCTGCGGCGATCGCCGTCTCGGCGCTGCTCTGGCTGTGTGCCTGGTGGGCGCTGTAAGGCCGCGATGACCGCCGCCTTGCGCCTCACGGATCTGACCGTGAGCTACGATCGTCGCCCGGCGGTCCACCACGTGTCGGCGGAGATCCCCGCCGGCGAGATGACGGCCATCGTCGGTCCAAACGGCGCGGGCAAGAGCACGCTGCTGAAGGCGCTGGTCGGTCTCGCGCCGCGGATCGAAGGTCGGATCGAGTGCACCGCGAAACGGATCGCCTACCTGCCGCAGCAGGCGGAGATCGATCGTTCCTTCCCCATCTCGGTGCTCGATACGGTCCTGCTCGGCCGCTGGTCGCGTTTCGGCGGCTTTCGGGCCGCGACATCCGCCGATTTGAACGATGCCCAACAGGCGATCGAAGCGGTCGGCCTCGCGGATTTCGAGCGCCGGCCGATCGACACGCTCTCCGTGGGCCAGTTCCAGCGCGTGCTGTTTGCACGGCTGCTGCTGCAGGATGCAGATCTCGTGCTGCTCGACGAGCCGTTCGCCGCCATCGACAGCAGGACCGTGGCCGACCTGATGGTCGTGATCCGCCGCTGGCGGCAGGAGAAGCGCACCGTCGTCGCAGTCCTGCACGATTTCGACCAGGTCCGCCGCGACTTCCCGCACGCGCTGCTGCTGGCGCGCGAGCTGGTCGATGCCGGCCCGACCGTGCGTGTCCTGACGGCGGAGAACCTGGTGCGTGCCCGCGCCATGGCCGAAGCCTGGGACGAGCAGGCCGGCGCCTGCGACGTGCCGCTTCGGCTCAGCGCCTGATCGAGCGTTCCGCGTCATGGTCTACGAGTATGTGATCGCGCCCTTCGCGGATTTCGGCTTCATGCGCCGGGCGCTGGTCGCAAGTCTCGCGCTGTCGGTCGGCGGCTCTGCGATCGGCGTGTTCCTGATCCTGCGCCGCATGAGCCTGATGGGCGATGCGCTGGCGCATTCGCTTCTGCCCGGCGCCGCGCTGGGCTTCCTGATCGGCGGCCTGTCGCTGCCGGCGATGAGTCTGGGCGGCTTCATCGCCGGCGTCACGACGGCGCTGCTGTCGGGAATCATCGCGCGCTTCTCCAGCATGCGGGAGGATGCAAGCTTCGCCGCCGCCTATCTGACGGCAATGGCGCTCGGGGTGCTGATCGTCTCCCTGCGCGGCTCCGCGGTCGATCTCATGAACATCCTGTTCGGCGCGATCCTCGCCGTCGATGAGCCGGCCTTGATCCTCGTCGTGTCGACGGCGACCGTGACCCTGATCGGTCTCGCCGCCATCTATCGCCCGCTGGTCGTCGAATGCTTCAACCCGGGCTTCCTCGCTGCCATGGGGATGCGGGGCTCGCTCTATCACTATCTCTTCCTGTCGCTCGCCGTGCTGAACATGGTGGCGGGCTTCCAGGCGCTGGGCACGCTGATGGCGCTCGGCCTGATCCTGCTGCCGGCCGTCGCCTCGTCCTTCTGGGCGCGCGAAGTCTGGTCGATGAGCCTGGTCGCGGCGCCGATGGCATTCGCCTCCGCGGCCATCGGGCTGCTGTTGTCGTTCCATGCCGGCCTGCCGTCCGGTCCGGTGATCGTGCTGTGCGCCAGCTCGTTCTTCCTGGTGTCGCTGCTCTTCGGCTCGCGCGCCTCGGTGCGCGCCCGCCTCTCGCGCTCGGTTCACTTGCGCGGGTGAGGGGGCAGGCTAGGCTGCCTCCCTGCGGAGGAACCAAGCATGACCAATTCGCCGGTGCCGGGCGTCACCCTCAAGACCATCACGGCCAACAACATCCACATGCGCTATGCCGAGGCCGGCCCCAAGGAAGGCGGTGGACCGCTCGTGCTGTTCTGTCATGGCTGGCCGGAGAGCTGGTACTCGTGGCGGCATCAGCTCCGGGCGGTGAGCGAAGCGGGCTTCCGCGCCGTCGCCCCCGACATGCGCGGCTATGGCGGCACGCAATCGCCCGAGCCGATCGACCAGTACACGCTCTTCCATCTCGTGGGCGACATGGCTGAGCTGGTGAAGGCGCTGGGCGAGACCAAAGCGGTGATCGTGGGCCACGATTGGGGAGCGCCCGTCGCCTGGCACGCCGCGCTGTGGCGTCCCGATCTCTTCACCGCGGTCTGCGCCATGAGCGTTCCGTACGCGCCGCCGGGCTATGTCGACATTCTGTCGGCGCTGGAGAAGCTCGGCATCGACAACTTCTATCTCCAGTATTTCCAGAAGCCGGGCGTCGCCGAGGCCGAGCTGCAGCAGGACATTCGCGGTGCCTTGCGCAAGCTCTACTATACGGCCGGCGGCGAGATGACGGAGAAGGATAAGGGCTTCGGCCGCCTCACGGGCGGCTCGCTCCTGGCCAACACCGTCGACCCCGGCAAGCTGCCCGACTGGCTGACGGATGCCGACCTCGACTACTACGCCGGGGAGTTCGCGCGCGCGGGCTTTCGCGGCGGCCTCAACTGGTATCGCAACCTGCGGCGCAACTGGGAACTGAGCGGCCCGTGGCGCGGCCAGCCGATCCGCCAGCCCTCGATGTTCATCGCCGGCAGCCGCGACGGCGTGCTGCGCTTTCCGGCCGCCAAGAGCCAGCTCGACGCCTACCCGACCACCCTGCCGGGCCTGCGCGGCAGCCACATCCTCGACGGTGCCGGCCACTGGGTACAGCAGGAGCGAGCGGCCGAGGTGAACCGCCTGCTGATCGAGTTCCTGAAGGGCCTGTAAGGCGGGCGGCCTGTCGAGCCCGAACCCTACACCAGCGTGCGCAACTCGGCCGTGGCGACCGACAGCATGGCGAGGTCGATGGTTCCGGCCGAGGCGAGCTCCTCCAGGAGCCGGTCGACGCGCTCCAGGGCGAGCCTGCGCGGTTCGCTCCAGGCGGCGAGGGCCGAATCGGGATCGCAGTCGTTGCCGCTACCCGCGCGCAACGCCGACCGCAGCAGCTCGGCCTGGAGCGCGGCCAGCTCGTCCTGCATCGCGAACGCGGCCTGCGACGGCCACAGGCCGTCGCGCGGCAGTTTCTGCGCGGCGTTGGCCAGCAGGGCGAGCTTCAGCCGCTCGCCCAGCCGGAAGTAGAGCCTCGCGGCGCTGCCGATCGTGCAGCCGTTGGCTTCAGCAGCCAGGGCGAGGTCGCCAGCAGCCGACAGAGTCTCCAGCGCGGCGGCGCGGCGGGCGAGATCGGGCGGCGCGCCCATCGCCTCGAGGGCGGCGGAACGCTCGCCGAGCGCCGCCCCTTCAGCCTCGCCCACCAGATCCGAGGGCAGGGCTCCCAGCTCGGCGACGGCGCGGCCGAGTTGGGCCGTGGCGGCCGTCGTGTCGAGCGGCTGCGGCAGGCGCCGCAGGACCCATTGCACGACGCGCAGCACGAAGCGCTGCGACGCCATCAGCATCCGGATCTGCGCTGCGGCCTTGAGCGTCGCATCGAGCGCTTCGACGTCGCTCCACAGGTCCCGCAGCTTCCAGGCATCGCGCACGACCGTGAAGGCCTGGGCGATGGCAGCCGCCGGGGCGCCGGTTCGCTGCGCCACCGTATGCACGAAGGTCGGGCCGCACCGGTTGACCAGCGAGTTCACGACCTCCAGCGCGGTGATCTCGCGGCGCAGGCGATGACCCTGCAACGCTGTCTCATACGTTTCCTGCAGGGCCGCCGGGAAGTAGCGCAACAGCTCCTCCCCCAGGCGCGGATCGTCCGGCAGGTCGGAGCCCAGGATCTCCTCGTTGAGGTCGATCTTGGCATAGGCCAGCAGCACCGAGAGTTCGGGCCGCGTCAGCGGCTGGCGATTCTGGGCGCGCACGCGCATGGCCACGGAGTTCGGCAGGAATTCGACGGCACGGTCGAGCCGGCCCTTGCGTTCGAGGGCACGCATGAAGCGCTCCAGCCGGTCGTGTTCCTCCGCCGCCTGGCCCTCGGCGACGCTGACCGCCTGGCTCTGCTGGTAGTTGTGGCGCAGCACCAGCGCCGCGACCTCGTCGGTCATCGAGAAGAGCAGCGGGTCGCGATCCACCGCGGCGAGCGCACCGGCGGCAATGGCGGCGCTGGTCGCGATCTTGATGTTGACCTCGTGGTCCGACGTGTCGACGCCGGCCGAATTGTCGAGCGCGTCGGTGTTGATCTTGCGCCCGGCCAGCGCGGCCTCGATGCGGCCGCGCTGTGTGAAGCCGAGATTGGCGCCTTCGCCGATCACGCGGGCGCGCAGGTGCGCGGCGTCCACGCGCAACGAGTCGTTGGCACGGTCGCCGGCTTCGCCATGGCTTTCATCCGAGGCCTTCACGTAGGTGCCGATGCCGCCGAAATAGAGCAGGTCGACCGGCGCCGTCAGGATAGCCCGCATCAGGTCGAGCGGCGCCATCGCGGGTTGCTCTATTCCCAGCACCGCGCAGGCCTCCGGCGACAGCGCGACCGATTTGGCCGTCCGGTCGAAGATCGCGCCGCCCGGCGACAGCAGGCTCCTGTCGTAGTCCATCCAGGAAGAGCGCGGCAGGGCGAACAGCCGTTGCCGCTCTGCGAGGCTCGTGGCCGTGTCCGGCGTGGGGTCGATGAAGATGTGGCGATGGTCGAAGGCGGCCACCAGCCTGATGTGCGGCGACAGCAGCATGCCGTTGCCGAACACGTCGCCCGACATGTCGCCCACACCCGCGACGGTGAACGGGGTTTCCTGGATGTCCTGGCCCAGTTCGCGGAAGTGGCGCTTCACTGACTCCCACGCACCGCGCGCGGTGATGCCCATCTTCTTGTGGTCGTAGCCCGCCGAGCCGCCTGAAGCGAAGGCATCGTCGAGCCAGTAGCCGTAGTCGCGGGCCAGCGCATTGGCGATGTCGGAGAAGGTGGCGGTGCCCTTGTCGGCGGCGACCACCAGATAGGGATCGTCGCCGTCATGGCGGACGACATCGGCCGGAGGCACGATGCCGCCGCCGTCTTGCTCGCCCATCGCATAGTTGTCGGTGATGTCGAGCAGGCCGCGGATCAAAGTCTGATAGCAGGCGATGCCCTCGGCCTGGATCTGCTCGCGGGTTCCTCCGGCCGGGGGCTGCTTCACGTAGAAGCCGCCCTTGGAGCCGACCGGGACGATGACGGCGTTCTTCACCATCTGCGTCTTCATCAGGCCGAGAATCTCGGTGCGGAAATCCTCGCGCCGGTCGGACCAGCGGATGCCGCCCCGGGCGACGCGTCCGCCGCGCAGGTGGATGCCTTCCATGCGCGGGCTGTAGACGAAGATCTCGACCAGAGGCCGCGGCGCCGGCAGGTCGTCGATGGCGCGGCTGTCGATCTTGAGGGAGATCCACGCCTTGGTGCCGCCCGCCTGCCAGTAGTTCGTCCGCAACGTGGAGAGGATGGCATTGTGGAAGCGCCGCAGGATGCGGTCTTCGTCGAGCGTGGCGACGGCTTCGAGCGCCGCGCCCAGTTCGGCCTCGATCGAAGCCATCCTCGCAATGCGCTCCTCCGCGGTCGCGTCACCGGAGGCCGGATCGAAGCGCGCCATGAAGAGGTCGACCAGAAGGCGCGCCACCCGCGGATAGGTGGCCAGCGTCCGCTCCATATACTCCTGACTGAACGTGATGCCGGCCTGACGGAGATACTTGGCATAGGCGCGGACCACCGCGATCTCGCGCCAGGCGAGGCCGGCACCGAGCACCAGCCGGTTCAGCCCGTCATTCTCCAGCGCCCCCGCCCGCAGTTTCTCGATCGCCTCGATGAAGCGGGGTCCTGCAACGGCGAGATCGACCGCCGACTTGTCCGCGGTCTCTACGCGCAGCACCTGCATGGCCACGCCATCGGCCGGATCCTCGTCGCTCTCCTTGCGCAGCAGGAAAGGCACTTCGCTAATCACCCGCAGGCCGAGGTTTTCGGCCAGAGGCAGGATGTCGGACAGCGCAAAAGGCTTGCGCGGATGGAACAGTCGCAGCGCGAAGCGGTGTGCCGGCCTGCCGCTGCGGCGGCCGACCTGCACGCCGAAGCCGGCGCCGTCGACGAACCTCTGGAGCTGCTCGATATCGATCGCGGCCTGCGCCGCGTCGAAGGTCTCGCGATAGACCACGGGAAACCAGTCCCGCCAGCGCCGCGCCGCGGCGCGTCCCTCGGCCTCGCCCAGCTTCTCCTGCAGGGTGGCGCGCAGCCGGTCGTTCCAGGACGTCGCCGCTTCGATCATGTCGCGCTCGAGCGCGGCGAGATCGGGGATGGGCTGCCCCGGCGTGCGGAGCCTCAACGTATGGAGCGACTGGACCAGGGCGGAATTGCTGCCGATCGACGTGGCGACCGAGACGACGGTCCCATCCCAGGCCTTCTCCAGAAGGGATGTGAAGCGCTCTGAAAGCGCCGCGTCGAAGCGTTCGCGCGGGGCGAAGACCAGCGCGGAGGCGAAGCGGCCGAGCGTATCGAGGCGGGTGAACAGCGCCACGCGCCGCCTTTCCTGGAGCTGCAGGATGCCCAGCACATGATCGTAGAGCGTCTCCTCGTCGATCTGGAAAAGCTCGTCGCGCGGATAGGAATCCAGGATCGCCAGCAACGCCTTGCCGTCATGGCCATGCCGGTCGAAACCCGACCGACGCAGCAGGGTCTCGCCCCGGCCGCGCAGCAGCGGCACGTCGTGCACCGCGGCGTGATAGGCGGCGGAGGTGAACAGGCCGACGAGGCGATGCTCGCCGGTGACCCTTCCGTCGGCGTCGCAGGTCTTCACGATCACGCAGTCCATCGCGCCGATGCGGTGGACCAGCGATTGACGGTCGGTCTTCACGATCAGGATGTTGTGCGGGCCCTGCGCGAAGCGCGCCATCGCCTCGCCGCTGCCGACGCCGACCTCGAACAGGCGCACCTCGTCGCGGCGCAGGATGCCCAGCGCCGATCCGGGCACCAGCTCGTAGCGCAGGCCGCCGGGCTGGCTTGCATCCTCGACGTATCGATAGCGGCGATGGCCCAGGAACGTGAAATGGTTGGCCTCGAGCCAGCGCAGGAAGTCCTCGTATTCGGCGAGATCCGGGGCGCGACCGGGGGCCAGGTCGACGATTGCGTCGAGGCAGGCACGGCGCATGGCACGCCAGTCCTCGACCGCCAGCCGCACCTCGGCCAGCACGCGCGTGAGCGCGGAAGCGATCTCGTCCAGCAGCACCGGATCGGTCTGGCGGTCGATCTCGATGTGCATCATCGATTCAGAGCGCGCCCGCTCGCCGGCCTCCAGCGCGATGCCCACCAGGTCACCGTCGAGGTCGCGTCGTGCCGCCATCACCGGATGGGCGAGCAGATGGACTGCGATTTCACGACGGTTGAACTCGTTCGCGATCGAATCGACCAGGAACGGCATGTCGTCATTCACGATCTGCACGACCGTGTGACGGCTCTCGAATCCATGGTCGGCGAGCGACGGGTTGAAGATGCGGACCTTGGCGACGCCGGGCAGGCGCCGGCGGGCGAAGGCGAGCAGGGACATCGCGGCAGCGGCACGCTGGTCTACCGGGGCGGCGGCGAGGTCCTTGTCCGACAGCCGGCCAAACAGCCTGCGTGCGAATTGTGCAGAATCCTCACCTCCGGACTGGAGGGCGGCAGCGCAGATGGCGTCCAACCCATAGACGCGCGGCACCGAAGCGGTGACCATATTTTGTGCATTCCTCCGCAAAACCTGGGGCGATGTTACGCCCGACCGTGACATTCTGACGACGGACTCTTGGCGACGCCGAGAATGCCCATCGTATCTCGCCTTTCCCCGCTTGGCCCCGAGAGGTTGAGCCGATTCGCTGCGGTTTCTGTCCCGGAGCCACGGAATCCGCGGGAAAGCGCGTTTTGTTCTCCTGTTATGCTGCACCTGCGAAGAGTCGAAAACCGCTCGGGAAACGGAATTTCAAAACCGATTTTCAGCCGTTTTTTCAGAGGGTTAACCAACCATTCCTGAGATTCACAAGCGGGGACTAAATTTCGCAATGACAGGCTCGGCGGCATCCGTACTATCTATGGATAGTGGGAAGCGGCCAATCGCTCCCAAGATGTAGGCTTCTTCCACAGAGTGTTCTATCCACAACTGTGGACAAAAAGAAAAAGGGGACCGCAAGTGTTTGATGTCGTTCAAGTTCGAAGCGGTGCGCGGGTTGTTACCGATTCTTCCCGGGACGCCCGGCTCACCATCTTTGGCAAAGCCACGCTGAACGACCGGTACCTGCTGCCGGGCGAGAGCTACCAGGACATGTTCGCGCGTGTCGCCTCGGCCTATGCCGACGACGACGCCCATGCCCAGCGCCTCTACGATTACATCAGCAATCTGTGGTTCATGCCGGCCACGCCCGTGCTCAGCAACGGGGGGACCACCCGCGGGCTGCCGATTTCGTGCTTCCTCAACGAGGCGAATGACAGCCTCGAGGGCATCGTCGGGCTGTGGAACGAGAATGTGTGGCTGGCGGCCCGTGGCGGCGGCATCGGCTCCTACTGGGGCAACCTCCGTTCGATCGGCGAAAAGGTCGGCATGAACGGCAAGACCTCGGGCGTGGTGCCGTTCATCCGCGTCATGGATTCGCTCACGCTCGCGATCAGCCAGGGCTCGCTGCGCCGCGGGTCGGCCGCCGTCTACCTGCCGGTGAACCATCCCGAGATCGAGGAGTTCATCGAGATCCGCCGTCCGACCGGTGGCGATCCCAACCGCAAGGCGATGAACCTGCATCACGGCCTGCTGATCTCCGACGCCTTCATGCGCGCCGTGGAGAACGACGAGGAATGGGCGCTGGTCAGCCCCAAGGACGGCGCCGTGCAGCGCACCGTCTCGGCCCGCGCCCTGTGGATCCGCATCCTGACGGCGCGTGTGGAGACCGGCGAGCCCTACCTGGTGTTCGTCGACCATGTGAACAACGCCCGTCCCGAGCACCACAAGCTCGCGGGCCTCGAGGTCAAGACCTCGAACCTGTGCAGCGAGATCACGCTGCCGACCGGCATCGACCATCACGGCAAGCAGCGCACCGCCGTCTGCTGCCTGTCGTCGCTGAACCTCGAGACCTATCTCGAGTGGCACGAGCATCCGACCTTCATCGAGGACGTGATGCGCTTCCTCGACAACGTGCTGCAGAGCTTCATCGACACCGCGGGCTCCGACTTCGCGCGCGCGACCTACGCCGCGATGCGCGAGCGCTCGGTCGGCCTCGGCGTCATGGGCTTCCACTCGTTCCTGCAGGCCAACGGCATTCCGCTGGAATCCGTGATGGCCAAGGTGTGGAACAAGAAGATGTTCAAGCACATTCGCGGTCAGTGCGACGAGGCGTCGATGACGCTCGGCAAGGAACGCGGCGCGTGCCCGGATGCGGCTGATTTCGGCTTCCAGGACCGCTTCTCCAACAAACTCGCGATCGCGCCCACCGCGTCGATCTCGATCATCTGTGGCGGCGCCTCGCCCGGCATCGAGCCGTCGGCGGCCAACGTCTACAACCACAAGACCCTGTCGGGCTCCTTCGTGGTGCGCAATCCGTACCTCGAGAAGATCCTTACCCAGAAGGGCAGGAACGACGAGGACACCTGGACGGCGATCATGACCGACCAGGGTTCGGTGCGGAATCTCGACTGCCTCGACGATCACGAGAAGGCGGTGTTCAAGACCGCGTTCGAGATCGACCAGCGCTGGCTGGTCGAGCACGCCGCCGACCGCACGCCCTATATCTGCCAGAGCCAGTCGCTGAACATCTTCCTGCCGGCCGACGTGCACAAGCGCGACCTGCATCAGATCCACATGATGGCCTGGAAGCGCGGCGTGAAGAGCCTCTATTACTGCCGCTCGCTGTCCATCCAGCGCGCCGAGAGCGTGGCCGGCGAAGCCCTCGCCGCACCGCTCGGCGACCATGCCCTTACGGCGCCTAGAATCGACGCTCCCTCCTCTCTGCCGCTCGGAACGCCGCCGGGTCCGCAGAGCAATGACTACGAAGAATGTCTTAGCTGCCAGTAAACGAGCGTTGTACCCCTGTCGCGTTCCCGGCGTTCGGGATCGCGACAGGGGATTTTAATTTCAAGCGACCCCATTCATTCGCCCGACATATTGGACGCCCGCGCCATGTCACTTCTCGACGCCAAGCCGATCTACAAGCCTTTCCACTATCCGTGGGCCTACGACGCCTGGCTGACGCAGCAGCGCATCCACTGGCTGCCCGAGGAAGTGCCGCTGGCCGACGACGTGAAGGACTGGCGCAACAAGCTGAGCGACAGTGAGCGCCATCTGTTGACGCAGATCTTCCGCTTCTTCACCCAGGCCGACGTCGAGGTGAACAACTGCTACATGCGGCACTATTCCCGCGTCTTCAAGCCGACCGAAGTTCAGATGATGCTGGCCGCCTTCTCGGCGATGGAGACGGTGCACGTCGCCGCCTACAGCCATCTGCTCGACACGATCGGCATGCCCGAGACCGAGTACTCCGTCTTCCTCACCGTCAAGGAGATGAAGGACAAGTACGACTACATGCAGGGCTTCAATGTCGACTCGAAGGCCGACATCGCCAAGACGCTCGCCGTGTTCGGCGCCTTCACCGAGGGCCTGCAGCTGTTCGCCAGCTTCGCCATGCTGATGAACTTCCCGCGATTCAACAAGATGAAGGGCATGGGCCAGATCGTGACCTGGTCGGTGCGCGACGAGACGCTGCACTGCAACTCGATCGTCAAGCTGTTCCGGACCTTCATCCAGGAGAACCCGGAAGTCTGGACCGAGGAGCTGCAGCGCGAGATCTACGTCGCCTGCTCGACCATCGTCGATCACGAGGACGCCTTCATCGACCTCGCCTTCGAACTGGGCGGCATCGAGGGCATGACCGCGACCGACGTGAAGCGTTACATCCGCTACATCGCCGACCGCCGCCTGACCCAGCTCAGCCTGCAGCCCATCTATCGCGCGGACGCCAAGAACCCGCTGCCGTGGATGGACCAGATGATGAACGCCATCGAGCACACCAACTTCTTCGAGAACCGCTCGACCGAATACTCCAAGGCGTCGACGCGCGGCACCTGGGACGAGGCGTTCAGCTAGGACAAGGAACTCATACGAGTTAGCGACTCGCGTAGTGAAATTCCCGCCAGTGGTGGGATCGTCTGCAAGTGGAAACGGCGGCCCCCGCCAAGGTTAGCCGCCGTTCATCCGATAGTGATGTTGCAGACTGGTAGGCCGCAATTGCGGGCCCTAGAGTCTACTAAGCCACTAGTTGCTCTATCTGTCTAAACTGGGCGGTTCTCACTTCGAGAGCCGCCCTTCTTTTTTGTACTCGGGCAGACGCTTATCATCACCACAAGATTTCGACGCGTATCCACCGTTCATCAACAACATCTTGTGCATAAGGCTACGATTCGTCAAGCATCTAAATAGACGATATTTAGGTATCGCAATGGCGCGCGGAAAAAATCTCAATGACACAGTGAAGGTTCAACCAACCATTTCACTTCAAACGCTCGAGTACTTGAATCAGCTTGTTGCGATTGGGAACTACGGCAACACGCCGACAAATGCTGCTGGGTATCTTATTCAACGTGGCATTGATGACATGTTGCGAGCCAAGCTACTCGACAAAGTCAAAAGACGCCCGAAGCGCCGTTAGCTTTGTTTGTCGACATTCCGCTTCCTATAGGCACAACGGCAGGCCGGAGAAGGCTGGGGCGTAAACGCCGTTGCTGGTGAAGACTGTTATGCTTGAGGCAGCCTACAAGGAGTGGCACGCGAGCAATGCTCACGCCTTAGCGGACGGAGGCTTGGGTGATGTCGTGTAGCTTTGGGAGTCGCTCTCTTCAGCTATGGTAAAGGCTGAAAAGTCATCATTTGAAATTCCCAAGGCCTCCTGAAGATCGGATGCCGCCTTCATGAACACACCGACATGGGCCGCGAAGCTCTCGCGGCTGTACGTGTGTCGCTTAGGCTTCAGCGTGTTTTCTCGATGCCGGTGGATGAATGTGACCGTATCTTCATTGCCGCTTAGATAGGAGTGAGCAAAGGCGTTGCGCTTTGCCTCATTCTGGATCGTCTTAATGGCGCTAAGTATCGCGGCTTTCTGCGGGTGATTTTGCAACGCAACAAGGTCTGAAAGCATCTGGGCGCGGCGGCTAAAATCGATGGCCGTTGTGATAATGTGCGTTTCCTCGATCCCTATTTTTAATAGTTTCCCGATCCCAATATCGATCGTTACATCAAGCGATCCGAATGCGCTGTGAAATGCACCATAGAGACCCAGGAACAAGGGATCCAAGGGCACCGTTTTGAGCAACCGCTTCTTTCGCTCCTCGTCCATGCAATCCCCTCTGATGCCACCGACGAAGCCCCGACGCGACGATTGCCTGCCGTCCCAGGCCACCAGGCGCAGGAAGGACACCCGACGCGATGCGTTGATTATGCCAGCGATTCCACACGCAGAGTCGAGTCCGAAATTGAAGCCGCCAAAGAAGAAGGCAAAAAGGCCTAACTACGAATACCACTTCGCCCGGAAGGCTTGGATACTTTCTACATCGACGAATCGGTTGGCGACGGCCATTTCATATCAACGGCGGTCCGCGTCCCGTTCATTCGTCCCGGGCGCGAATGGTTGCCAAATTGGGTGGGAAAGTCATCTTGCCAGAGCCGAAGCGTGACGGCGCGATCTATCAAGAAATCACGACATCAAGTTCCGGGAAGAGTTGCGCGCGCACAAGTTCCTGAAGTGCTCTGGCTGCTACCACAAGACAGGTCGCAACCTGTCCCCGCCAGAATCCTATGGGGTTTACCGATTTGCACTTGCGACGCTAAGTTTCTTTGAAACAGACTCCATCCTCACGACGCTGTTTCGTAAAATATATAATGCCCGTTCAAATTGCATATCAGATCGGCTCGAGCATCGAGTGCGAAAGTGATGGTACTCGCTTCAACGACGGGCTTCGCGCCATAGCGCATGCGCGCTTCGGAAAGAATCGACTTGGCCGAAATCTTCCGTTCGGGATTTTCTTTCATCGCGTCATAGACAGGCACGACTTCGTCTCGCAGCCATCGTTCGACGGCGGCGTCGCGCTCCTGCAGCGCGCGGAGACCGGCCCGGATGACTTCGGAGCTGGAGGCATAGGCGCCCGATTCGACCTTCGAGTCGATATAGGCCGCCTGTTCGATCGGAAGACTGAACGTACGCTTCGAAACTCTGCTCATCTTCTTACACTGGTATGACTTGGTCACACCATCCTTCCAAACGCTGTCAGGAGCGTCAACTCATTGAGGGCGTTGCTCCCTTCCATCATCCCGTAAGACCGATGTAGGTTTCCTCCGCTGAGCGTCCAGTTGCGTTGCGTGCGCGCGTCGTAATGAACCCTGGAGGCAGCCGTCATGGAAATCCGTCGTCGTTCATTGGCGCATCTCGCCGTGGGTGCTGCCGCGTTGCCGCTCGTGCCTGGCATGGCGCGCGCGCAAGCCTATCCATCGCGGACCGCCCGCATCGTCGTCGGCTTTCCCGCCGGCGGCGCGACCGACATCCAAGGGCGCCTGATGGCGGAATGGCTGACCGAGCGCCTCGGCCAGCAGTTCATCGTCGAGAACAAGCCGGGCGCCAGCGGCAACATCGGCACCGAGACCGTGGCCAAGGCCGCGCCCGACGGCTACACGCTGCTGCAGGTCGTGACGCCGCATGCAATCAACGCCGCGCTCTATTCCAATCTCGGCTTCGACTTCATGCGCGACATCGCGCCGGTCATCTGCGCCGCGCGTCTCGCCTACCTCGTCGTGGTGAACCCGTCGGTTCCCGCGAACACGCTTCCCGAGCTCATCGCCTACGCCAAGGCCAACCCCGGCAAGATCAACTACGGGTCGGCGGGCCAGGGCACGCCGCAGAACATCGCCTGCGAACTCTTCAAGATGATGACCGGCGTGAACCTGGTGCACGTTCCGTACAAGGGCGGCGCGCCGGCGGTCGCCGATCTGATCTCGGGCCATGTGCAGGTCGTCTTCGCGCCGTTGTCGGAGTCCATCCAGCAGGTCAAGGCCGGGAAGCTGCGCGCGCTGGCGGTCACGACCAGGGCGCGCCTGGACGTGCTGCCGGACGTTCCGCCGGTGGCGGACTTCGTGCCGGGTTACGAGGCGAGCGGCTTTGCCGGCATCGGCGTCCCGAAAGGTACGCCGGTCGAGATCATCAGTCTGTTGAACAAGGAACTGAACGCCGGCCTCGCGAGCGAGAAGATCAGGACGCGCATCGTCGAGTTGGGTGGCACCGTGGTCGGAGGCACGCCGGCGGAGTTCGGCGCGATCCTCGCGGATGCCACGGAGAAGTGGGCCAAGGTGATCAAGGCCGCCGGCATCAAGGCCGAGTAGCGCCGGCCCGCAGAAGCAGGAGCGCTGCCGCGGCGCCGATTGCGGACGCGGCGGTCGCGAGCAGGAACACCCCCGCGAAGGCGCTGGCGCCCTGTTCTGGCGCCAGCGCGGCCCCCAGCGCCGCGATGCCGAGAGCAAAACCGCCCTGGCGCATCACGATGGTGAGCGCCGAGGCCATGCCGGCCTGCGCGGGCGGCGCCAGGGTCACGACCGCGCCCGAGAGTTGCGACTGCACGAGCGCCGCGCCCGTCGCGATGATTGCCATGCCGAGCAGCGCCATTGTCCAGGTCGGCTCCAGCGCCAAGGCGAGGTCGCCGATGGCGATCACCACCAGCCCGCTGGTGAACAGGGCACGCCATCCCCAGCGCATTGCCAGGCGGCCGGCGAGCGGGGGCAGGACGACCATCGGGACGGTCGCGGCAAGGAGGGCGATGCCCGCCTGCGCAGCCGAGAGGCCGAAGGCCGTCGTGAGAAACAGCGGCAGGTAGACCAATACGGCCCAGTAGCCGATCGACACGGCGATCAGCAGCACGGCGACGGCGATCATCGCGGGCTGAGTCAGCAGAGCGGGATCGAGGATCGGCTGTGGCCGGCGTCGTTGCTGCACGACCAACCCAACACCGCAGAACAGAGTCGCGGTCGTGCCGATCATGAGGTGCAGCGGCGTGCGGCCGGCCAGCAGCGTCTCGATGGCGATGCCGAGCGCCAGGGTGAGCAGGGCGATGCCCACAGGATCGAGGGGGCGCGCGGCCTCGGCGCGCTCTTCCGCCACCAGTCGCGGCACGATCCACGCGGCCAGGAGGCAGCAGGGAAGGTTGGCAAGGAAGATCCAGCGCCAGCCGAACCAGGCGGCGACGGCCCCGCCCAGGGTCGGCCCGATCGCCATCGCCACGCCGGAAACGATGCCCGCCAGACCGAAGGCCCGGGCGCGGTCCGCCGGATCGGGATAGGCGCTGGCGGTCAGGGCGATCGAGCCCGTAATGACGAACGCCGCGCCGAAGCCCTGCGCCGCGCGCGCGGCCCACAGAGAGGGACCATCCCAGGCCAGCCCACAGGCGAGCGAGGCCCCGGCGAACAGCAGGTTGCCGACCAGCAGGGCGCGACGCCGCCCGTAGCGATCGGCCAGCGCGCCAGCGGCCAGCAGCGTGGCGGTGAAGGCCAGGCTGTAGGCGTCCATCGTCCAGGCATAGGCCGCCAAGCCGAAGCCGAGATCGTCGCCGATGGTCGGCAGGGCAACCACGACGGCGGTGACGTCGAGTTGGGTGAGGAAGCCTGCGAAGGAGAGGGCGAGGGCAGGGGTGCGGCGGAAGCTTTTCATGGTGCCCCGTGATGGCGCCTCGCGCGCGCAGATCCGAACGCCAAGCATTCACTTCGACATGAATGTGCTTCATGATGGGAAAAATGCGCTCTCTCCCGCCCTTCGACGCCCTGGTCGCCTTCGACACCGCGCTGCGTCATCGCAGCATGACCCTGGCGGCGGCGGAGCTCGGCATGACCCAGAGCGCGGTCAGCCATCGCCTGCGCCGGCTCGAAGCCTATGTCGGCGCGCCGCTGCTCCATCGCTCGCCGACCGGATTGCACGCGACGCCGGCGGGCACGGCGCTGGCCAGTGGCCTCGCGGATCTCCTGGAGGGCCTGTCCGATCTCCGCGCCCGTTGCCGCGCCGTCGCCGTGCCGTCGGGCCTGCGCGTCGGCGTGGGCGCAGCGCTTGCCGACTACTGGCTGGTGCGGCGCTTGCCGGCCTTTGCGGCCGCGAATGCCGGCCTGGAAGTGGAGCTCACCATCGTCGAGAGCGAGGCCGAACTGCGCGCGCCCGACATCGACGTCCACATTCTGTGGCAGCCTGCGGCGACGGCGCGTTCGTCCTCGACGCAGCGCCTGCTGTTCCAGGAGCAGGTCTTTCCGGTGTGCGTGCCCGCATTGCTACCGGGTGGCAGAACGCTGCGCGATCCGCAGGCGCTGGCGACGCTGCCGCTGCTGCACAAGGGGAAACCCGGCCGCGGCCAGGGCGCGGAATGGTCATGGCCGGTCTGGTTCGAGCGGCTGGGAATCGCGGGCAAGCCGCCGGCGGCCGCGCTGCGTTTCGGCAACATCCACACGGCGATTTCGGCGGCATTGCAGGGCGCGGGCGTCGTCATGGCGCGCTCGCTGCTGGTGCACGATGCGCTGAAGGACGGAAGGCTGGTCCGCGTCCTGCCCTCGTCCTGGGACATGCCGTCGAGCAAGGCCCACATCGTGCGCTGGCCCGCCGCCCTGACGGGCGACGAGCGCGTAAGTCGGTTCGTGAAATGGGCGGTCGGAGAGGCCGAAAGAACGACCGGCCGCCGCCGTGACGGTCAGCCTTCGCCGAAGGTCCGCTTGTAGGTCTTGGTCATCACCTCGTCGAGGCGCGCACCGGGAACGAAGTCGGCCATCTCGTCGGGCCGCTTAAGGCCCGGGAGCTGGCGTGCGCAGTCGGACGGTTCGCCGATCACCTGGGTGACCGGATAGAGCGCCGACCAGGCGGGGACGCCCTCGTAGTCTTCCTCCTCGTCCGCGACGTGCTTGTCGCGAATCTTGCCCGAGGCCGTCTCGATCTCCATGCCGATCATGGTCGTCGCCTTGAACTCCTGCTTGTTCGGCTGACGAATGAGCCTGGAGCGGCCGGGATAGATGCGGTCGATGAAGCGGTCCATCAGCTTCAGCTTCTCTTCCGGGTCGTCGATCACATGCGCCTTCCCGAAGGCCATGACGGCGCGATAGTTCACCGAATGGTGGAAGCCCGAACGCGCCATCACCAGCGAGTCGAGATGCGTGACGGTGAGGCAGACGTCGACGCCTTCCTTCTGGCTGCGGATCATGCGGCTCGCCGACGAGCCATGCCAATAGAGGTGGCTGCCCTCGCGCCAGAACGAGGTCGGCGTGCAGTAGGGCCGGCCGTCGATCACGTAGGCGATGTGGCAGACCAGGGCCGCATCCAGGATCGCGTGAATCGTTTCCTTGTCGTAGCGGCCGCGCTCGTGGACGCGCTTCACCTTGTTCACGTTGGTGACGGGATAGCTGTCGGGCGGGGTGACTGAATCGGGAGGGCTCATGGCTTGACCTTTGGCGCACCGGAAAAAGGGGGTTGCTTGCGGCAGGACCATCGGCGCGATACGGATCAGACGAAAGAGCCGGTTTGGCGGAAAGTGACTGGACCAGTTTCAAAACGCCGCTCGAGTGCCCGCAGTCGCCGCGTCCCACCGCTCGGCCTCGCGCTCGATCCCTCGTCGCCCGAGCCGCTGCACCGGCAGATCGGGGAACAGATGCGGCGCGCCATCCTCGAGGGCCGGCTCGAACCCGGCTCGCGGCTGCCCTCGTCGCGGCTGATGGCCGAGGATCTCGACTGCGCGCGCGGCACGGTCGTGCTGGCCTTCGACCAGCTCGTCGCCGAGGGCTATGTCGTGAGTCAGGCCGGTTCGGCCATGTCTGTCGCGGCCGACCTGCCCGACGAGATGCTGACCGTGCCCCGGACCGGCACGCCGCCGCCGGGCAGTGCGGTCGCCAAACCCGCCGTCGCGCGCCGCACGCGGGCGCTGCTGGCCGAGACGGCGCCGCCCGTTCCCGCCGGCCCGCCGCTGGCTTTCCCGACCGGCCAGCCCGACCGCGAGGCCTTCCCCTTCGCGCTTTGGGCCAAGCTGCTGGAACGGGAATGGCGCCGGCCCGGCAGCGAGGCGGCCAGCGCCGTGCATCCGTTCGGCCATGGCGGACTGCGTCAGGCGATCGCCACCTACCTCGGGGTGGCGCGCGGCTTCACCTGCGATCCCGGATCCGTCGTCGTCACGACGGGCATCCGCCACGGCCTCTCGCTCTTCGCCCAGGTCGTTCTCGATGCCGGCGATACGGCGTGGATCGAGGAGCCGGGCTTCGTCGGCGTGCGCGAGGCGCTGGCGGGTTCGGGCGTCGAAGCCGTGCCGGTCGCCATCGACGAAGCGGGTTTCTCGCCGGAGATGGCTCGGGCGCTGGCGCCGGACGCGAGCCTGGCGGTCGTGGCGCCGGCGCATCATTTTCCGCTCGGCACCGTGCTCAGCCTTCAGCGCCGGCTCGAACTGTTGAGCTGGGCCGAACGCGCCAAGGGCTGGATCGCCGAGGACGATTTCGACGGCGAGTATCGCTACAGCGGCCGTCCGCTGGCGCCGCTGCGCGCGCTCGATCGCGCCGGCCGCGTCGCCTATTTCAGCAGCTTCTCCAAGCTGCTCTTCCCGGCGCTGCGGCTGAGCTTCCTCGTGCTGCCGGCCTCGTTGGTCGAGGCCACGGAGCGGATCATGGATCGCGTCTCGGTGCGGGCGCCGCTGCTGGGCCAGGGCGCGCTGGCGCGATTCATCGCCGAGGGCCATTTCGCCACCCATCTGCGCCGCACGCGGCAGCTCTATGCCGGCCGCCGTGAAGTGCTGCTGCAGGCCGCCGCGCGCCATCTCGACGGGCTGCTGACCGTGGCCCCCGATCCCGGCGGCATGCACGTGATCGCCCGTCCCACCCCGCAGATCGCGCGGCGCTTCGACGATGTTGCGGTGACCGCGGCGGCGGCGGCCAAGGGCCTGACCGTCCAGCCGCTCTCGGTCTGCTACGCCGGCCGCGCGCGGCAGCACGGCCTCATCCTGGGCTACGCGGGAACGCCCGAAGCGGAGATCGATCGCGCGCTGGTGACGCTGCGCGACGTGGTGCTGAGCGAGGCCGGCGGTTCCAGGCGCAGGAAGCGCCCCGCCTGACGCTCTCCCGACGTGCCTTCGAGCCGGATGTACTCGTTCAGTCGAGGCCGGCCTTGCCGGGGGCCCAATAGGCCTTGGCGACGATGCGCGTGGCGGGCACGGCCCGGCGCTTCAGCGCCAGTCGGAGCTGCTGAATGGTGGAGGCCTTCCCGGTCAGCACGAAGGTCGCGCCGGCGGCGTGAAGTGCCGGGAGCGCCGCTTCGATCCGCTCGATGTGCGCACCATCCTCGGTCCTGGCGAACAGCGCGGCCTCGTCGAGGCCGAGGTGTTCCATGACCCGGCGGCTGGCGTCGACATCGTCGACCTCGAAGCGCCACGCGACGGCCCCCGTCCGATGGTGGGACAGGAGCGCGCGTGCCAGGCCGATCGAGGTTTCATCGCCGAGGAGGGCAAGCGGACCCGCGGCGGCGCTGAGATCCAACGAGTGGCGCGGGCCGAAGATGTCGCACTCGTCTCCGCGCGCGAGGCTGCGAATCCAGGCGCTTCCCGGTCCCTCGCCATGCGCGTAGCCGAGGATCCGGGTGCGCCCGGCAACCGGGTCCCATTCGATCGGCGTGTAGGTTCGTGCGACGAAGGCCGAGCCCATCGCGATCTGTATCTTCTGTCCGGGCGTCCATGCGATGCCCGCCAGGGCCGGGCCTTCCAGCGTGATCAGCCGGAAGCCATCGGCAATTGTCTCCACCGCCGCGACGGTTACGTGTCTCATGAACAAGCGCACCAAGGTTCTGCTCAGCCGGCCAGGTCCCTTGGTGGTCGCGCGGTCTTGCGCTCCTGTCGCAAGCATCACGCGATCCTCACGGTGAATTCGTTGCCGCGACCCTCGTCGACGGGGAGCGGCTGCGAAAGGTACCCGTTCGCGGGATTGCGGACATAGTCCAGATATCCCGGGTCGAAGGCGTTTTCCCCGAGGACCACGGCCCCAGGTCTCAGCCGATGCTCGACCAGCTTCAGCACCGGGAGGTAGAGCGCGAATGCACCGTCGATCAGCAACAGGTCCACGTTGCCGTCGACATCGCGGAGCGTCTCGAGCGCGTCGCCTTCTCTGATCTCCACCAGACCGGCGAGGCCAGCGGCGTCGAGGTTGGCGCTCGCGCGTGCCACCTTGGCATGCTCGAGCTCGGTGCCGATGAGGCGGCCGCCGCCATTGTCGCGGAGCGCGGCGGCGAGATAGATCGTCGAAATCCCCATCGATGTGCCGAACTCGACGATCCGGGTCGCCTTGCAGGCGCGCGCGATCGCATACAGGAAGCGGCCATAGGCCGGCGAGACGGCAAGATAATTGTCGGCACGATCGCGATAGATCTTCCGATAGTCCGCCCGCTCCTCGGCGAGCTTTTCCGCGATCACCTGCTCCAGGGCGCCACCGGCGGCCTCGATCTCGATCATGATTTCGGTCGTGTAGTCCAGGTCCGCCGCTTCGGCTCCCTGGTGAAGCTTGTCCAGGACCTGGGCGAGAGATCCGTAGCTCAGTGAATTCACGAGGATTCCTTTCCGATGGTGGACGCCGGGAAGGCGTCGACGGGTTGGTCTCGATCGGATAGAGGAAGCCGGTATTGGCGTCATTCCGAAGTACAGACAGATTATTATTCAATCTGGCCAACCCCGCCCTTTGTCAGACAGCAGAGCCATGCCCATTCTTCGCGACCCCTCGGAGTGGATCGATCCCGACGAAGTGCCCCGTCCGATCGTGACCTTTGGCGCCGCGATGGCCGAGGTCGGCAGGATCGAACTGGACCTGCACCGGCACATGAAGGGACAGGTGCTGTTCGTTCAGCGCGGCGCCCTGAGCTGCGAGGTCCAAGGTGGGCTATGGATCGTGCCGCCCGGCAGCGCCGTGTGGATACCCGGGGGGGCGCTCCATGCGATTACCGCGACGGGCGCGCTCGAAGGCTTCGCGGCCTTCGTCCATTCGGCCGTCAGCGGAAGTCTGCCGGAGACTTGCTGCGCCGTGTCGGTGACGCCGCTTCTGCGCGAGCTTTTGATCCGCTCCGCGCGCTTGCCCGCCCTCTATGACGAAGGCGGTGCGAATTCGCGCCTGGTGGCGGTCCTTCTCGACGAGATCGCAACGGCGCAGGTCGAGGATCTTCATCTGCCGATGCCGACCGACGCCCGCCTGCGCAGGATCGTCGATCTCATGATGGCATCGCCGGCGGAGCGGGGAACGCTGGAGGTCTGGGCGAAACAGGCGGGTCTCAGCGAGCGGACCCTGGCGCGCATGATCAGGCGGGAAACGGGCATGAGCTTCGGGCGCTGGCGGCAGCAGCTCGGCGTCATGCTTGCCGTGAAGTGGTTGGCGGGCGGCGCGTCGATCCAACAGGCCGCTGCCGATCTGGGCTACGAGAGCGTGCCGAGCTTTGTGACCATGTTTCGCAAGGCACTCGGGACATCGCCGGGGCGCTACATGGCAGAGCGACGGCCCGGCCGTTCAGCGAACGGGCCGGAGCGGACAGCGGCCGCCGAGAGATAGGAGTCCGGAAATCCGGCAGGCGTGCGGGAAGGGGACCGTTCAGGCGCCCGCCGGATCGCTCCGCGCGGCCTTTGCCGCCTCGAAGGCTGCGAGGCGTTCGGGGAGCTTGCCGAGCGAGGTGGTTGCCGTCGAGGCGGCCTCGGGTATCGGCAGCGTCTCGTAGAAATGGCAGGCCACGCGATGGCCGTTGCCGGCGTCGCGCAGTTCTGGCTGCTCCTGCCGGCAGCGCGGCTGGGCGTGGATGCAGCGCGTGTGGAAGCGGCAGCCCGGCGGCGGGGCGAAGGGGCTGGGCACGTCGCCGGCCAGCAGGACGCGCTCCTTGCGCACGCTGGGATCGGGTCGCGGGATCGCCGACAGCAGCGCCTGCGTATAGGGGTGCAGCGGCCGGTCGTAGAGGTCGCGCTTGGTGGCGATCTCGACCAGCTGGCCGAGATACATGACCGCGACGCGGTCGCTGATGTGCTTCACCACCGCGAGGTCGTGGGCGATGAAGAGATAGGAAAGGCCGAAGCGCTGCTGCAGGTTCTGCAGCAGGTTCACGATCTGCGCCTGGATCGACACGTCGAGCGCCGAGACCGGTTCGTCGCAGACGATGAGGTCGGGATTGACCGCCAGCGCGCGGGCGATGCCGATGCGCTGGCGCTGGCCGCCGGAGAACTGGTGCGGGTAGCGCCGTGCGTGCTCGGGCAGCAGGCCGACCACGTCGAGCAGGTCCTTGACCCGCGTCGCGCGCTCGGCCTCGGTGTGCAGGTCGTGCACCGCCATCGGCTCGGCCAGGATCTCGCCCACCGTCATGCGCGGATTGAGCGACGCATAGGGGTCCTGGAAGATGATCTGCATGTGGCGGCGCAGGCGGCGCAGCGCGTGCTTGTCGAGAGTCGCGATCTCCTCGCCCTTGAATCGCACCGAGCCCGCGGTCGGATCCATCAGGCGCAGCACGAGGCGGCCGGTCGTCGACTTGCCGCAGCCCGATTCGCCCACCAGCGCCAGCGTCTCGCCGCGCGCGATCTCGAAGCTCACGCCTTCGACGGCGCGCACCATGCCGATCACCTTGCGGCGGATCAGGCCGCGACTCACCGGGAAGTGCTTCACCAGCCCGTCGACCTGGAGGACGGGCGTTGCCGTTGCGATGCTCATGCGGCCCTCGCCAGTTCGACCGGCGCCTTCCAGCAGGCCACGCGATGCTCCGGGCCGAGGTCGCGCAGCGGCGGCGGCTCGAGGTGGCAGCGCGGGTCGGCGAAGGGGCAGCGCGGCGCGAAGCGGCAGCCCTTGGGCTGGTTGTTGGGGCTGGGGACCGAGCCCTCGATGGTCGACAGGCGCTCGCGGTCGACCTCGATGCGCGGGATCGAGCCCAAGAGGCCGATCGTGTAGGGATGCTGCGGATCGGCGAACAGCGCGTCGACCGGCGCGCTCTCGACGATCTTGCCGGCATACATCACCACCACCTCGTCGGCGATTTCGGCGATGACGCCGAGATCGTGGGTGATGATCAGCATCGCCATGCCGAGCCGCCGCTGCAGGTCCTGCAGCAGGTCGAGGATCTGCGCCTGGATCGTGACGTCGAGCGCCGTCGTCGGCTCGTCGGCGATCAGCAGGGCGGGCTCGCACGAGAGTGCCATGGCGATCATGACCCTCTGGCGCATGCCGCCGGACAGGAGATGCGGATACTCGTCGACCCGTTGCTTGGCCGAGGGGATTCGCACCAGCTCGAGCATCTCGATGGCGCGGGCCTTGGCGGCCTGCGGCGACAGTTGCGTGTGTGCCAGGATCGCCTCGACGATCTGCTGGCCGATCGTGTGGACCGGATTGAGCGAGGTCATCGGCTCCTGGAAGATCATCGACATCTTGCCGCCGCGCAGGCGCCGGCGCTCGTCGGCTGAGAGGCCGAGCACGTCGCGGCCCTCGAACAGGATGGCATCGGCCTCGACCTGGCCGGGCGGGCTCGCCACCAGGCCCATCACGGAGAGCGAGGTGACGCTCTTGCCGCAGCCGGATTCGCCGACCAGGCCGACGGTGCGGCCGCGCCCGACGGAGAAGTCGATGCCGTCGACCGCGCGGAACAGGCCGCGGTCGGTGTGGAAGTGGGTGCGGAGACCGCGGACCTCGAGGAGCTTTTCCATCAGTAGGAGTAGTCCAGGCCCTTGTAGAAGGTGTTCTGGTAGAGCATGTGCGGCCGCACGCCCTTCAGCTTCTTGAGGCTGGTCGTGTACATCGCGATGTTCATGACCGGCATCCAGAGATGCTCCTCCGTCACTCTCTGCTGGGCCAGCGCATAGTACTTGGCGCGGTCGGCTTCGGTGATCGAGGCGCGGCCCATCTTCAGGTACTCGTCGGTCTTGGCGTCGTTCCAGTTCATGCGGTTGGGCGCCGGCATGTTCTTGGAATCGAAGTAGAAGTTCAGCAGGTCGCCCGACGAGATGTAGGGGAAGGTCACCGTCCACAGCTCGAAGTCCTGCTTGCCCATCTCGGCCGGGGCGATCGTCGAATCGTAGCCGACGATCTTCCAGTCGACGCCGATCTTGCGCATGTATCCCTGGATCGCCTCGGAGACGCGCGGGAAGTAGGCGACCTGGGTGAACAGGACCCTGGGCGCCAGCTTGACGCCGTCCTTCTCGCGGATGCCGTCGCTGCCCACCTTCCAGCCGGCCTCGTCGAGCAGCTTCTTGGCCCGTTCGACATCCTCCTTGATGAGGCCCTTGGTCGAGTCGGCGAAGTCGAGCGCCTTGGGATCGATGAAGGTGTAGGCGGGCTCGGCGTTGCCCAGCATGATGCCCTTGACGATGTCGGCGCGGTTGATGGCGATGTTCATCGCCTCGCGCACGCGCTTGTCGGCCACCATGGGACGCGTGGTCTTGTAGCCGTAGTACATGAGCTGGAAGTTGGGCTTGGCCTCCTGGACGTTGAGGTTGGGCGATGCCTTGACCTGTTGGATGAACTGCAGCGGGATCTGGTGCGTGATATCGAACTGTCCGCCCATCATCGCGGCGACGCGGCTCGAGTCCTCAGGCACGATCTTGATGCTGAGCTTCTCGAATTTCACCGGTCCCTTGTTGGTGTACATCGACGGGCCCCATTTGTAGGCGTCGTGCCGCTTCAGCACGATCTCGGTGCGCGGCTGCCAGCTTTCGAAGCACCACGGGCCGGTGCCGTCGATCGCCTTGACGCCGTAGTCCTTGCCCAGCGCCTCGACGCTCTCCTTGTTGTGGATCGCCGTCGTGAACATGGTGAGTTGCAGCAGCAGGTCGGCGAACGGTTCGTTCAGCTCGTATTCGACCGTGTAGGGGTCGGGCGCGCGCAGCTCCTTGATGTTGCCGGCGCGCCAGGCCAGCGGCGCCTTCAGTTCGGGGCTCTTCAGCCGCTTGAAGGAGTAGATGACGTCCTCGGCGGTGAACTTCTTGCCGCTGCAGAAGCTCACATCGTCGCGCAGCTTGAACGTATAGAGCTTGCCGTCCGGGCTGATCGTCCACGATTTGGCGAGATAGGGGATGGCCGTCTTGCCGTCCCAGTCCATCGCCACCAGCGTGTCCTGGAACATGTTCACGATGTCGGAGGTCGGCGACCAGGTCGTGCGCTGGCCGTCGTAATGCGGCGCATCGAGCGCCTTCATCATCCGCAAGGTCTGCGCCTCCGCCACCGGGGAGAGGCCCATTACGCCAAGCAACGCCGTTACGCCCGTCAGGAACTTACGCATCGCTTCCTCGCCTTGTTGTTGTTCAGTGCGTCACGTCGGGACCCTTGTTGAAGGAGTGTGCAGGATCAGCTCTGCAGTCTCGGATCGAGGACGTCGCGGAGTGCGTCGCCCAGAAGATTGGCGGCCAGCACGATCACGAAGATCATGAAGCTGGGGATCGTCGCGATGTGCGGCGCCATGAACAGGAAGTCGCGGCCTTGCGCGGCCATCATGCCGAGCTCGGCGGTGGGTGGCTGGGCGCCCATGCCGAGGAAGCCCAGCGCCGAGCCGATCAGGATGATCTGGCCGAAGCGCAAGGTCAGGAACACGAAAATGGTCGAGATGCAGTTGAGCGTGAGATAGCGCCAGATCAGCGTGCGATCGGAGACGCCGACGGCGCGGCCGGCTTCCATGAACTCCTGGCTCATGATGCCGATCGCCGCGCCGCGCGCCACGCGGGCGACGTCGGGCACCGTCGCCACCACGAGCGCGATCACCACGGCGGTGAGGCCGGCGCCGAAGATCGCCGCCACCGCGAGGCCGATCAGGATCGCCGGAAAGGCCAGCATCACGTCGACCAGCCGCATGATCCAGCCGTCGAGACGGCGATAGTAAGCCGCCAGGATGCCGAGGAAGCCGCCCAGGAAGCCGCCGATGACGACGCCGACCAGACCCAGCATCAGCGTGTTGCGCGAGCCGTAGATGACCCGGCTGAGGATGTCGCGGCCGGTATTGTCGGTGCCGAACCAGTGCTCGGCACTGGGCGGCTGCATCACCTTGGTGAGATCGGTGAGATAGGGATCGTAGGGCGCGACCAACGGCGCGAAGAGCGCGGCGAGACCGATCGTGGCCAGCAGCAGTGCGGCCACGAGGGCCACCCTGTCCCGGGCCAGCCGGCGCAGCACGCCGGAGCGCGCGAAGAGGCCGTTTTCTTCGGCGGCCGCCGGTGTGGGGGCGTTGAGGGCGTCGACGCTCATGACCGCTGCATCCTGGGATCGAGGTAGACGTAGAGGACGTCGACGATCAGGTTGATCGAGAGGAAAGCGATGGCGAGGATCATGATCGCGCCTTGCGCCGTCGGGAAATCGCTCGACACGATGGCGCCGACTGCGAGCCGCCCGACGCCCGGCCACGAGAACATCGTCTCGGTGACGACGGCGCCGCCCAGCAGGAAGGCGGCCTGCAGCCCGATCAGCGTGACGACCGGAATCATCGCGTTGCGTAGCGCGTGGTGGATGATCACCACCGTCTCGCGCAGGCCCTTGGCGCGGGCGGTGCGGACATAGTCGGCGCCCAGCACTTCGAGCACGGCGGTGCGCGTCAGCCGCGCGATCGGCCCGATCAGCACGCTGCCCAAGGTGAGCGCCGGCAGCACCAGACTGGGCAGGCCGCCGTCCCAGATCGGCCCGGTGCGGCCGGTGAAGGGGAACAGGCCCCACTGGAAGCCCATGTACTGGATCAGCACCAGGCCGATGAAGAAGACCGGCATCGACACGCCGGCCACGGAGACGGCCATGATCGCGCGGTCGAGCAGGGTGCCGCGCCGCACGGCCGCGAGCGTGCCCAGCGCCAGGCCAAGGGGGATGGCGATCACCATGCCGCCCAGCATCAGCTCGACCGTCGGCCCGATGGTGAGCGCCAGTTCCTCGCTCACCATCTTGTTGGAGATGATGGAGCGGCCGAGGTCGCCCTGCAGCACGCGGCCGATATAGTCGGCGAACTGGATGGGGATGGGGCGATCGAGGCCAAGCTCGTCACGGATCGCCGCGGTCGTCTCGGCCTTGGCATCGGGCCCGGCGATGATCATCGCCGGATCGGCGGGCACCACCTGCAGCAGACAGAAACACAGGAAGAGAACCCCGAGCAGGGCGGGGAACGAGACCAGCAGGCGGTGGACGATCTGTCTTCCCATGCGCCGTCCTCGGACCGTTTCGGCCAAGAGGAAGCGCGCCGGTTTCCCGACGTGTCTCGACGCTTCTCCCTGGCAGCCGCTGCTTCGGTCAGACCTGCGCGGCGTTCGTTATACAGAGATTGTGCATGCGATTTTTCGCGATGTCACGCCCAGCCGCCGGCGTTGAAGACAGACGGGACGCTCGATGACTTCAGGTGGGGTCGGCCAAGCGGCCTCAATGGAGCGCGCAACTCCAGTTGCGCTCATGTCATGCCCCACTGACGAATCTTGAGCGCAACTGAAGTTGCGCGCTCCAATGCTTCATCGCGTCCTTTAAATCGTCCAGCTCCGGCGCGACCAGGCCTGCTACGCCCAGCCGCCGGCGTGCGGCAGGACATGTCCCGTGATGAAGCCGGCACCGTCGGAACAGAGGAAGCAGATCGTCGCGCCCAGCTCGTCCGACTTACCGAGACGACCGAGCGGAATCTGCGCCGTCATCTTGGCCATCGCCGCGCTGTTGGCGAGCAGTGCCGGCGGGAAGTAGTCCGGGTTCTCGACATAGTTCGAACCGACCGCATTCACCGTGATGCCGTCGCGCCCGAGTTCCTTGGCGAGCGACGAGACGAGACCGTTGCCTGCCGCGCGTGCCGAGACATAGGGCGCATAGTTGGCGATGCCGCGCAGCGGCGCGGCCGAGGAGACGAACACGATGCGGCCCGACTTGCGCTTGCGCATCGACGGCGCGACGAGCTGGGTCAGCCGGAACGGCGCCACGGCCATGACTTCCAGCGCATCCCGGAAATCCTCGATCCGTGCCTCGCCGAGCGGCGCGCGCAAAGCCGGATAGGCGTCGTTGTTGACCAGCGCGTCGATATGGCCGTGGCGCTTCAGGGCGAGCTCGACCATCGTCGCCGGCTCGGTCGCCGAGAGGGCATGGGCGCCCGGGAATTCCGCCTCGTACTTGCGCCGGGCGCTCGGGGCCTCGAACGACGGATCGTGCGCCAGCACGGTGGCGCCCTGGGCGAGGGCGACCCGTGTGGTGCCGTGCCCTGCGAATTTCTCGACGTTGGTGATCAGGATGACCCGGTCTTTCAGCAGCATGGCGATTCCTCTAGGTTGCGGCCCCATGGACCAAGCCCTTCCCGACGATCCTAGCGCAGCCCGCCCCGAGGGACAGGCCCCGGAGGGGCGTGCGTCCTTCGGATTCCGCGACGTGCCGGCTGCCGAAAAGGCCGGCCTGGTGCGCGAGGTCTTCGCCAGCGTGGCGCCGCGCTACGACCTGATGAACGACCTGATGTCGGGCGGCGTGCACCGGCTCTGGAAGAACGCCATGGTCGACGTGGTGAACCCGCGGCCGGGCGAGAAGCTCCTGGATGTTGCGGGCGGCACCGGCGACATCGCCTTCCGCCTGCTGCGTCGACAGGGCGAGCGGCCCGACGTCACCGTGTGCGACATCAATCCCGCGATGCTCGAGGTCGGGCGCGACCGCGCTGTCGATCGCGGGCTGCTCCAGGGTCTTACCTGGGCGACCGGCGATGCCGAGCACCTGCCGTTTCCCGATCGCTCGTTCGACGCTTACACGATCGCCTTCGGCCTGCGGAACGTCACCGACATCGACCAGGCCCTGCGCGACGCCTATCGCGTGCTGAAGCCCGGCGGTCGCTTCTACTGCCTGGAATTCAGCAAGGTGACCTCGGCGCCGGTCGGTCGCGTCTACGACGCCTATTCGGAGCGCGCGCTGCCGTTCTTCGGCAGGGTCATTGCCCGGGACGCCGAGTCCTATCGCTATCTCCACGAGAGCATCCGCCGTTTCCCGCCGCAGCGCGAGCTGGCGGCGCGCATGCGGGCCGCCGGGTTCGACAACGTCTCCTGGCGCGACATGTCGCTGGGCGTCGTGGCGCTGCATCAGGGCTGGCGCATCTAGATGTTCCGCGCACTCCGCAATGCCTGGCGCCTGTTGCGTATGGCGGTGAGCTTCGCTCGCCATGACGCGCTGTTTCCGCTCGAATCGCTGGGCATCGCGCCGGCGCTGATCGCCTGGGCGCGTCTCTTCGCGCCACGCCAGGATCCGCGCCGGCCGGGCGAGCGACTGGCCGCCGCGCTGCAGGACATGGGCCCGTCCTTCATCAAGCTCGGTCAGGCCCTGTCGACCCGCGCCGATCTGCTGAGCGAGGAAGTGGCTGCCGATCTCGCGCGGCTGCAGGACCATATTCCGGCGTTTCCCGGCGCGGAGGCGCGCCGCATCATCGAGAGCGAGCTCGGGCAGCCGCTCGGCACCATCTTCTCGGCCTTCGACGACGTGCCGGTGGCGGCGGCGTCGATCGCCCAGGTGCATTTCGCCGTCACCGCCGACGGCCGCGACGTCGCGGTGAAGGTGCTGCGGCCCGGTATCGCCAAGGCCTTCGAACGGGACCTCGATCTCTTCTACTGGGTGGCCGAGCTGGTCGAGCGCACGCAGCCGCGCTTCCGCCGGCTGAAGCCGGTGGAATCGGTGCGCGCCTTCGCCGATGTCGTGCGGGTCGAGATGGACCTGCGCATGGAAGCGGCCGCCGCCGAGGAGCTGGGCGAGAATTTCGCCGACGATCCGAACTACCGGGCGCCGAAGATCGACTGGGATCGCACCGCCGAGCGCGTGATGACGCAGGAGCGGGTCGACGGCATCCCGATCGGCGATCGCGACGCCATCATCGCCGCCGGCCACGATCCGCACGAGATCATGCGGAAGTGCGCCGAGGCCTTCTTCTATCAGGTGTTCCGCGACGGCTTCTTCCATGCCGACATGCATGGCGGCAACGCCTTCGTCGATCGCCAGGGCACCATCGTTCCTGTCGATTTCGGCATCATGGGGCGGGTCGATCCGGATACGCGCGGCTATCTCGCCGAGCTGCTGGTCGCCTTCCTGCGGCGCGACTACCGCGCCGTCGCCGAGGTGCAGTTCCGCGCCGGCTACGTGCCGCCCGACCAGTCGCTCGAAACCTTTGCGCAGGCCTGCCGCTCGATCGGCGAGCCGATCTTCGGCAAGCCCAGTCACCAGATCTCGATCGCCCGCCTGCTGGCGCAGATGCTGCGCGTCACCGAGCAGTTCGAGATGACGGTCCAGCCGCAGCTGCTGCTGCTGCAGAAGACCATGCTGATGGCCGAGGGCATGGGCACCAAGCTCAATCCGCACGTCAATATCTGGGAGCTGGCGCGGCCGCTGATCGAGGACTGGATGGTCACGCATTTCGGGCCCCGGGCCACCGTCGGCCGCGCGGTCGACGATCTCGCCCAGGGACTGCGCCGCCTGCCGCGCCTGATCGACAGCCTGCATCTCGTGGCCGAGCACGAGCGCCGCAAGGCCGAACGCGATGTGCTGCAGCCGCCGGCGGCTGGCCGCCTGTGGCGCCCCGGCTTTGCCGAGACGGTCGCCATCCTGGCCCTGGTGGCCGCCATCGCCGCCTGGTGGCACTGATCCCGTGACCACCGACCAGATCGTCGTCGGCCTTGCGATCTTCCTGCTCGCGGGCACCGTCAAGGGCTTGGTGGGCCTCGGCCTGCCGGCCATTTCGATCGCGCTGATGTCGCTTTTCCTGCCGCTGTCTGAAGCGGTGGCGCTGATTGCCCTGCCGACGATCATCACCAACGTCTGGCAGGCGTCGGTCGGTGGCCATTTCTGGCACATCGTCCGCCGCCAGTGGCCGCTGATGCTGCCGCTCACGGTGGTGCTCTATCTCACGGTCTGGCAGATCGGCCAGAAAGGTCCCGGCTGGGCCTTCGTGGTGCTGGGCACGGTGCTGATCGTCTACAGCACGCTCGGCCTGCTGCGCATCCGACTGACGATCCACGCCGATCTCGAGAAGCCGCTGGCGCCCGTCATCGGCGTCGTGTCGGGCTTCGTGGCCGGCCTCGTCGGCGTGCCGATCATCCCGCTGATGCCTTACCTGCAGGGGCTCGACATCAAGCCGGTCGAACTCGTGCAGACCCTGGGCGTCGTGCTGTGCGCCACGTCCCTGACCCTGACCGCATCGCTCCTCTTCTTCGGCGTGCTCGACGGGCCGCGCGCCATCGTCTCGGCCGCGGCCGTGGTTCCGGCGATCGGCGGCATGTGGCTCGGCCAGCAGATCCGGTCGCGGCTCTCGGTCGAGCAGTTCCGCCTGGCCGTCTTCTGGGCCCTGCTGCTGACCGGCCTCTATACTGTCGCCACCCGGCTCTTGTGATAGGCTGAACGCCATGTTGCACGGCAAGCGTATCCTGCTGATCGTCGCGGGCGGCATCGCGGCCTTCAAGTCGGCGGAGCTGATCCGCCTCCTGCGCGGGCGGGGCGCCTCGGTGCGTTGCGTGCTGACGGAAGCCGCCACGAAGTTCGTGACACCGCTCACCCTGCAGGCCCTCTCGGAAGACCGCGTCTACGGCGACATGTTCTCGCTGACCGACGAGAGCGAGATGGGCCACATCCAGCTCTCGCGCGACGCCGACCTGCTGGTCGTGGCGCCGGCGACCGCCGATCTGCTGGCGCGCATGGCGGGCGGTCTGGCCAACGATCTGGCCGCCACCGTGCTGCTCGCCACGGACAAACCGGTGCTCGCCGCGCCGGCGATGAACGTGCGCATGTGGACGCATGCCGCCACCGTCGCCAACGTCGAAACATTGGGGAAGCGCGGCGTCACCTTCGTGGGTCCCAACGACGGCGTCATGGCCTGCAACGAACACGGCCCCGGCCGCATGTCGGAGCCGGCCGAGATCGTCGCCGCCATCGAGGCGATGCTGGTGCGCGACCGGCCGCTCGCCGGCCGGCGCGCCCTGGTCACGTCGGGCCCGACTCGCGAGGCGCTCGATCCGGTGCGATTCATCTCCAATCATTCCTCGGGCAAGCAGGGCCATGCCATCGCGGCCGCTCTGGCCGAACTCGGGGCCCACGTGACCCTGGTGAGCGGCCCGGTCGTGGTGCCGGATCCGCCGGGCGTGAAGGTCGTGCCTATCGAATCGGCCGACCAGATGCTCGCGGCCTGTCTCGATGCGGGCCTGCTCGACATCGCCGTCTGCGCCGCCGCCGTCGCCGACTGGAAGGCCGCCAAACCCGCCACCGGCAAGATCAAGAAACAGGCAGGCGCGCCGCCGCCCGCGCTCGAATTGGCGCCCAACCCCGACATTCTGGCGACGCTCTCGCGGCCCGGCCCGCGGCGGCCGGCCCTGGTCGTCGGCTTCGCGGCCGAGACCGAGAACGTTGTGACCAATGCCGTCGAAAAGCGCGCCCGCAAGGGCTGCGACTGGATCGTCGCCAACGACGTGTCGCCGGCGACGGGCACGTTCGGGGGCGAGCGCAACACCGTGCATCTGATCACCGAAGCGGGCACCGAGGACTGGCCGCCGCTCGGCAAGGGCGATGTCGCCCGCCGCCTGGCCGGCCGGATCGCGCTGCATCTCGCGCAGGCTGGCAAGGCCCGGGCGGCCGAGTGATTGCCGGGCCCGATTTCGAGCGGGCCGGCGAACTTTTTGAATGATGGGGAGCCGATGAAGGGCGTCGAGAGCGTCGAAATCGAGATCGTGCGGCTGCCGCACGGCCATGACCTGCCGCTTCCGGACTATGCGACGGCCGCCGCCGCCGGGGCCGACCTGCTGGCGGCCATCGGGGAGCCGATCGAACTGGGGCCGCTCGAGCGCCGGATCGTGCCGACCGGCCTCTCCATTGCCCTTCCGGTGGGGTTCGAGGCCCAGGTCCGGCCGCGCTCCGGCCTGGCCGCCAAGCACGGCGTCACGGTCGCCAACGCCCCCGGCACCATCGATGCCGACTATCGCGGCGAGGTCGGCGTCATCCTGATCAACCTCGGCAAGGAGCCATTCCGCATCGAGCGCGGCATGCGAATTGCACAGATTATCATTGCGCGTCATGCCCGTGCCGCTTGGCGAGAGGTCTCGGCCCTCGACGAAACGGCACGTGGCGCGGGCGGCTTCGGTTCGACGGGAGTAACGGCCGGCTCGATCAAGAGGGCCTGAAGAGGGACGAGAGAACGGGATGCCTCGCCTCAGCAAGAAAACGATGTTCGCGATCGAGGCGGTTCTCGACGTGGCGTTCCATGTCGGCGATCACCCGGTGCGCAGCGGTGACATCACCGAGCGCCAGCGAATCCCCAAACGCTATCTCGAACAGGTGCTGCAGCATCTGGTGCGCGCCGGCATCCTGTCGGGCAAGCGCGGGCCGCGGGGTGGCTACCGGCTGGGGCGGGACAAAGCCAGCATCACCCTGGGCGAGGTCGTGCGGGTGGTGCGCAACCTCGAGGTCGAGACCGAGCCCAGCGATCCCTCGATCGGCTCGCCGCTCGCCCACGAGGTCGTATGGCCGCTGTGGGAGAAGCTGCGCGAGGAAATGATGGCGCAGCTCGACAACGTGACGATCGAGGATCTCTGCGAGCAGGCGCGCTCCAAGGGGCTCAACGGCACCTCGGCGCAACCCCACGCAGGCCACGCGACGATCTGATATACAGCTCCCCGGTTTTATCCGGAGGAGCAAGACATGGCCAAGAAAACCGCTGTCGCGAAGGCGAAGAAAGCCAAGCCCGCGCCGCGCAACAAGAAGCTCTACGACGAGGGCATGAAGATGCGGAAGGCCGTGCTCGGCGCGGCCTATGTCGACAATTCGCTGGCCGGCGCGGCCGACGACGAATTCATGATGGCCTTCCAGGACATCACCACCGAATACTGCTGGGGCTATGCCTGGACACGGCCGGGCCTCTCGAAGAAGAACCGCTCGATGCTGAACCTCGCCATGCTGGCGGCGCTCAATCGCGGTCCCGAGCTCAAGCTGCACATCAACGGCGCGCTGAACAACGGGCTCACCAAGGACGAGATCAAGGAGATCTTCCTCCAGGTCGCGATCTATTGCGGCATTCCCGCCAGCCTCGACGCCTTCAAGACCGCCCGCGACGTCTTCAAGGATCGCGGCATCTGAACCCTCAACGGCCAAAGGTCCCTCGGCCTGCGGCCTCGGGATGACAATGGGGGTGTGACGACCGAGGTGCGCAAGGCTCGTCGGCCCGTACGCACAATTGTCATCCCGAGCGTAGCGAGGGACCTTTCTCTCAGGGTGATGCGATGACGCGGTTGCGCAGCGCGCAGGCGGGTGAGGCGGCCAGCCTCACCGCGCTCTGCCTCAGGTCGAAGGCTCATTGGGGCTACGACGCGGAGTTCATGCGGCTCTGTGTCCCCTCGCTCACGGTCGAGGAGCGAAGCATCGCCGAGGGGCGTGTGCTGGTGGCGACCGACGAAGCCGGCCGGCCGGTCGGGACCGTCAGTGTCGGCCGCGACGGCGACGATGCCGAGCTGGCGCTGATGTTCGTCGAGCCGGCCGCCATGGGCGGCGGGACCGGGCGCCTGCTGTTCGAAGCTGCTGTCGCCTTGGCGCGGCAGCTGGGATACCGGCGCATGACCATTCTCGCCGACGTGAACGCCGCCCGCTTCTACGAGCGCATGGGCGCCCGCTATCTGCGAAACGAGCCGTCGGATGCGATTCCCGGTCGCGTCCTGCCATTCTATGAATACGACCTCACGTCAGGAGCCTCGTCATGACCACGCTCGCACCTCCCGCCACCATCGCTTTCATCGGGCTCGGCATGATGGGCCGTCCGATGGCGACCCGCCTCGCCGAAGCAGGCTTCAAGCTGCGCGTGTTCGACGTCTCGCAGAAGGCAGTCTCGGACTTCGTCGGCGCCCATCCGTCGGCGTTGGCAACCGCCTCGGCCAAGGCCGCCGCCCAGGGGGCCGCGGCGCTGATCACGATGCTGCCCGACGGCAAGATCGTGCGGCAGGCCATTCTCGAAGGGCAGGACCCCGCGATCGAGGGGCTCGAGGCCGGTGCGGTGGTCATGGACATGAGCTCGTCCAACCCGGTCGACACCCAGAAGCTCGCCAGGGACCTCGCCGCCCGCGGCGTGGCGCTGCTCGATGCGCCGGTGTCCGGCGGCGTGAAGCGCGCCATCGACGGGTCGCTGAGCATCATGGTGGGCGGCGCGGCGGCCGACCTCGAGCGGGTGCGCCCGGTCTTCGGCGCCATGGGCAAGACGATCACCCTGTGCGGGCCCGCCGGTGCCGGACATGCGCTGAAGGCGCTGAACAACTATCTCTCGGCAGCCGGTCTGGTCGCGATGTGCGAGGCGCTGGTCGTGGGCGAGGCGTTCGGTCTCGATCCCGGCACCATGGTCGACGTGTTCAACAGCTCGACCGGCAAGAGCAACGCCACCGAGGTGAAGGGCCGCCAGTTCGTCGTGCCGCGCAACTTCTCGGCCGGCTTCACCACGGCCCTGATGGCCAAGGACTTGCGGACCGCCGGCGACGTCGCCAACCACCTCAAGCTCAACATGCCGCACCTGCAGCAGGCCGTGGCCTATTGGACCGCCGCCGACGGCAAGCTGGGCAAGGGCGCCGACCATACCGAGATTTTCCGCTACGCCGAGATGCTGGCCGACGGAGAGTAGCCGGAGGGAGCGATGGCGCGCGCCTTTACCCTGCAAGACACCTACATCCACCTGAAGCCGGACGACAGCGCCTGGACCCTGGAAGGCGGCGCCCACTTCTGGGCGGATATCGCGGAGCGTCGCGACCTCGACCACGGCCGGTTGATGGGAGCGAGCGACCAGAGCAGGGACTGGGATCACTGGGAGCGTCATCCGGTGGGCGAGGAGATCCTGACCCTGCTGTCGGGCGAGATGGAGCTGGTTTTGGACGCGCCTGGTGGTGAGCGACGGGTGGTATTGAAGGCCGGCCAGACCTTCGTCGTCCCGCGCGGGATCTGGCATCGGGGCATCGTGAAGGAGCCCGGGCGTTTGATGTTCGTGACTCCCGGCGCCGGCACCGAGCATCGGCCCGTGGACCCGCACGCGGCGGCCCGCCGCGACTGAGGCGTCTTTACAGGGGTGGCGACGGCCCCTATAGAAAAGCCGCACAGGGCCCTTGGCGCCGCCTCCCCGGCGGAAACTCGAAGGGGCCCGTCCCGTACGACATGGCGCTTCCCAGAATTCGACCGTCCCGGTCGCTGCAAGCGCGTGCATCATTCCCCAGAAGACTGAAGACCCATGAATCTCCAAGACCTCAAAAAGAAGAAGCCCCCCGAACTCCTGGCCTTTGCCGAAGAGCAGGGCGTGGAGGGTGCGGCGATGATGCGCCGCCAGGAACTGATGTTCGCCATCCTCCAGAAGCTGGCCGCCGCCGACCAGGCGATCTTCGGCGTCGGCACCATCGAGGTGATCCCCGACGGCTTCGGCTACCTGCGCTCAATGGAAGCCAACTACCTGCCCGGCGCCGACGATATCTACGTCAGCCCGCAGCAGGTTCGTAAGTTCGGCCTGCGCACCGGCGACACGGTCGAAGGCGAGATCCGCGCGCCCAAGGATGGCGAGCGCTACTTCGCCATGGTGCAGATCAACAAGATCAACTTCGACGATCCCGACGCGCTGCGCCATCGCATCAACTTCGACTCGCTGACGCCGCTCTATCCCGACGAGAAGCTGAAGCTCGAACTCGACGGCGGTGCCGCAGCCATGGCGCCGGTCATCACCGAGGAAGCGGTGGGCGGTTCGAAGGCGACTTCGTCCGGCCGCGTCGGCACGCGCCGCACCGGCACGCTTACCAAGAAGGCCGGCACGACGGCGCAGCAGCAGCTCGACATCTCGACCCGCGTGATCGACCTGATCGCGCCGATCGGCAAGGGCCAGCGCGCCCTGATCGTGTCGCCGCCGCGTACCGGCAAGACGGTGCTGCTGCAGAACATCGCGCACGCCATCACCGCCAATAACCCCGAAGTCTTCCTCATGGTGCTGCTCGTCGACGAGCGGCCCGAGGAAGTGACGGACATGCAGCGCACCGTGAAGGGCGAGGTCGTGAGTTCGACCTTCGACGAACCGGCCAGCCGTCATGTTGCCGTCGCCGAGATGGTGATCGAGAAGGCCAAGCGCCTGGTCGAGCACAAGAAGGACGTGGTGATCCTGCTTGATTCGATCACCCGCCTCGGCCGCGCCTACAACACCGTGGTGCCGAGTTCGGGCAAGGTGCTGACCGGCGGTGTCGACGCCAACGCGCTGCAGCGCCCGAAGCGCTTCTTCGGTGCGGCCCGCAACATCGAGGAAGGCGGCTCGCTGACCATCATCGCGACCGCCCTGATCGATACCGGCAGCCGCATGGACGAGGTGATCTTCGAGGAGTTCAAGGGCACCGGTAACTCGGAAATCATCCTGGACCGCAAGGTCTCCGACAAGCGCACCTTCCCGGCGATCGACATCACCAAGTCGGGCACCCGCAAGGAAGAGCTGCTGGTCGACCGCGCGACGCTCTCGAAGATGTGGGTGCTGCGCCGCATCCTCATGCCGATGGGCGCCGTGGATGCCATCGAGTTCCTGCTCGACAAGCTCCGCACCTCGAAGACCAACCAGGATTTCTTCGGGTCGATGAATCAATAAGGCGCGCTACGCGCGCCTTATGGTGGGCGGCAGCGCTTGTAACCAAGCGCGGTCAGGCGCTGTAAACAGCGCCGACCCACACGGTTCAGAACAGACAAGAACTCAAAGAGCGCCGCAACAACGGCGCTCTTTTTCTTTACGGCAGATCCCGCGCCTCGCGACTCGACGCAAACCACAGCCAGAGCGCGGCCTGCATCGCCAGCACCGCAAGGGTCACGATCTGGTGCGCCTCGGTGCGCGGCACACCCTGCGCCGCCTCCATCCAGGCCAACGCCGGCCCGATGGCCGCCTGCAGGACGAAGGCGATCAGCATGCAGACGAGGTTGAGCGTCGTATTGACCCTTCCTGCCAGCTCGGGCGCGAAGGCGCGCGTGACCAGCGCGTAGCAGACCACCGGCATGCCGCCGAACATCACATAGGCGAACCACAGCAGCTTCGGCGCGGCCGTGACGTTGAGCGCGATCGGGATGTGGACCGCGAGGAACAGCATCCCGTAGACCAGCAGCACCCGGCCGCCGCGGATGCCGCGCCGGTGCAGCAGGTCAACGATCATGCCGCTGAAGAAATAGCCGGGCACGATGGCGATCGAGAGCGCGAACAGGGCGACGCCGACTGATGGCTCGTCGAGATGGGCCACGTCGCGCAACCAGCCCGCCGCCCAGAAACTCGCGTAGCAAACCCAGACACCCAGCGAGAAGGTGGGCGCGAGGCCCGCCCGCCAGAAGAGCGGAGTCCGCAGCACGCCCATCAGGCCGCGCAGCTCGTCGACCAGCCGGCCCTTGCCGCCGCGCTCGTATGTCGGCGCAGCGAAGATCTGATAGAGCGCGACTGCAACTGTGATGGCGACGAGACCGAGGAAGACCTGTCGCCAGTCGAAGTCGACCAGCAGCCATTGCATCGGCCGCGTCGCCATGGCCGCGCCCAGCCCGCCGAACGTCATCATCACCGCATTGACCAGCGGCAGCCGGCCGATCGGCCAATAAAGGACATTGGCTTTGAAGCCGCACATCAGCGCGACCGACAGGCCGAGCCCGATCAGGGCGCGGCCGATGCTCAGCACGATGACATCCTGGCCCAGTGCGAAGACGACGGCGCCGAGCGCGGTGACGAACAGCATGACCGGCGCGACGCGTCGCGGCCCGAACCGGTCGAGCGCGACACCGGCCGGCAGCTGGGCCACCACGAAGGCGGCCAGGTACATCGAGGTCACGACGCCGATCGCGGCATCGTCGAGGCCAAGCTCGCTGCGCAGAGCCGGCGCCACCACGGCATTCAGCGAACGGAACAGGAAGCTCAGGAAATAGCCCAGCGCGAAAAAGGGCTCCCCAGCGGGGAGCCCTTAAGCGTCACCTTCATCAGACGACTTAGGCGATGATGATGATGATCCAGAGAGCGAGCTCGACAGCGTTATCGAGCATCATCGAGAGCGGGAAGTGGACCGGCGGGCCGTAGAACATTTTGAGTTTCTCCAGTTCTGAGGCTTCCAGAAGGCTTCTGGTTTGGCCTCATAATCCGAGTGCTTGGCCGCGCAAAAACTTCCTTTGCAAAATTTTTTCCTTCCCTCTCGAAGTTCATGGGATGCCACACAGTGCCGGTGCGGATCCAAGTGTCCCTGAGGAATGAGGGCAATTGACGTCAATAAAGAAGGGCCCCTCATAGAGGAGCCCTTCACGGCATCACATCTCAACAGCAGGATGGTTACGACATACCCCAAATAGTCGGATCCAAGATTATAGGGATGATGATGAACGTATCGATCGCGTAGTTGATCAACCACCAAGGATAGACGAGAGTGATCATTTTAGCCTCTATCAGCACGCCTTCCGCGCGGGATTGCGAGGGGGGCTTCCCCAAGTGCCAAGCTCCTCGAGATCTTCGGTCCAAATATTTTCTTCGACACTGTCGAAGTTCCTGCGATGGCGCGCAGTTAAGATATTGAAGAGTTCAAACCAAGGAGAGGCATCATGGCTGATCTCGAAAGGAGCAATGTCTCTTTGCGCGGCTTTTTGCTCGACTCATGGAACGCCTATTCACCTAGCACTCAAGCGGCACCCCGTATTCCAAACGACACCTTTTATGAGGCTCGGAAGTGCCATTTTGAAGGCCGTCCAGAATTAGGGATACCTCTGCTTGAGAGTCACCCGGATACAGGCGGCGATCCAGACGCCCAGAATTTACTGGGGGTGATGTACACTTCCGTGAATGCCCCAGTAGATGGCCGTCGTACGCTGAGAACGTCCATTGAACAGCAACGCGAGAAACTTGCAATTACCTACGCAAATGTGGCGAATCTTGAAATTCGCGAACGTGAATGGGATGAAGCTTTAGAGGCATCGCGTACAGCTATTGCCATCAGTCCCACGACTCCCCATGGTTGGATCAATCTGCTTTTCAGTTTGGCTAGGACAGCGCGATACAACGAGTTTAGTCAAGCCATTGACGAGCTGGACTTGGTCTTTCCAAGATGGAACCAGGATCCCCATATGCGTAAGCATCTAAGTGACGAAATCGACTTGGCTCTCAAGTCCAATGAATTGTTGAGGCACAATCTCAGGACAAAACTGTCACTTTAACCATCATTTAAGGAGCTACCATGCGCAAGTTTGCTGTCTACAGCGCACTAGAAGTTACAGCGGTTGTAATGTTTGCCCTTTTGGCAAGTGCGTTCGCAGCCGTCCTTCCAATTACTGGCGTCTAAATTGTAGTTGAACTCGCTTTTCCTTACGGAGAATGCGCCATGCTTACGGAGCGTACCGCTTCAGAGAATCTCCGTCAGGCGATCACGGATGGTGATGCGCTCGACATCGCGAAAGCGATCGAGGCGCTGCTGTTCAGCGATGGCGTATGGAAGCCGCTGGAACGCCTCGTGTCAGTTGGCCTTGGCCCGTATGTTTCTTGCGGAGGCGAAGCTATCGATAGTGTGGCGAGGCTGGCCCGCCAGCACGCTTGCGCAGCGCAGAACGGAGCGATGTGCCCCGGTGCGATGAACAAATTCCGGGAAGGCTCGATTGATGGGTGGCGGTGGGTTGCCAGCATCGCGGGCGACCGGAGGCACGGAGTAATCGGCAGCATCTACAAGCGGGAGCGTCGCCGGCCCGTTATTGCAGAAGGAGCTGCTAAAGATCAGGTATTAGGCAGCCCTGATTCGATGCGGCTCTCCTACATCCGCCCCGATGCGGCCTTGGAGTACAAGGAAGATGTTGCTCGCCTGAGTAAGGCCATGGAGCATCTGACTAGTCTTCAACGCTTGGCGATTTTCCTGGTATTTGCACTTGGCGGAACAGAAGAGATCATGGATCCGCAGCTGGATATGTGCCGGCGGCTTCAGGCTCTGCGGGGCCTTCTCCGTAAGGTTGCTCCGGACATCAGCGACGCAGTGGTTGCTCGCTTCCTCGACAACCGCGCGCAGCTGGACAGCCATATCCGCTCGGATGGGCTGTGGACACAGCGGCAGGTGGCAGTAATTCTCGGTATAACCGAAGGAGCACTCTCAAGGCTCCTGTCAGTCTCTAAACAGGCTTTAGCGGTGGAAATCGCGGAGTAACACTCCGCGCCGCCGGCAGATGCCGGTACAGCCTAGCGGGTGACACGCCGAGCCGGCGCGCCACCTCGTCAACGGCGATCGATGAATCGGCGAGCAGCGCCTTGGCTGCCTTCAGATCCTTGTCATTGAGCTTCGGCGGCCGGCCGCCTTTGCGGCCCCGCGCCGCGGCCGCATCGAGACCCGCGCGTGTGCGCTCCCGGATGATGGCCCGCTCGAACTCCGCGAGTGCACCGAAGATGTGGAATACGAGCTTGCCGCCGGCGGTCGTTGTGTCGATTGCTTCCGTCAGAGACCGGAATCCGATCTTGCGGCCGTCCAGGTCCTCGATCGTTTCGACCAGTTGCTTCATCGACCGCGCCAAGCGATCGAGCTTCCACACCACGATTGCATCTCCGGGCATAGGCGATCGCCGCCGCCAGCTCCGGCCGCTCGCGCTGCGCGCCCGACGCCTTTTCTACAAACACCTTTTCGCAGCCCGCCGCCTTCAGGGCGTCGAGCTGCAATTCCGGTTTTTGGTCCGCCGTCGAAACGCGGGCATAGCCAATGAGCATCAATTCTCTCGAATCTCATCAGATTCTGACTTTTGAGAATAGGTTTCAAGAGGCGTTTTTGAGAGACCGGACGGCCGACACTTGAGACGCATCGCGCCGGCTGCGGTATTCTCTCTAAAACAGTCGTTTATAAGAATGATGCTGGCCCGGCCTAATAGTCGTCTGTAGGCATTGGCGACGGGGAGCGCGTCGGGAGCATACCGGAGTCCAATAGTTGCGCGCGCCAACTTGTGCCCATGTGCTGGCGGTTATCCAGATGGACTAGGCGATACGCGTTGATGATGTGACCTTCGCCTATGCGACTGGGGACATGGTCGATGTGAACCAACACCTCGGCTGCGAGCCATGTCAGCGCCGCCCGGATATTGTTTCGAGGCACTCCCGAGTAGTCCTCGATGGTCTGGTAAGTAATCACCGCAGCCCCCGTCTTGCGGTCGCGTCGTGATGCAAAAAGATAATAGAGCTTCAATGCATCGAGCTCGACGCGCTTTCGCAAGTTGATGCCTTGGAAGGATACGATTGCTCCGTCCCGATACAGCCTAGCGGCAGGGAATTTTGCCCAGCCACTCTCCTTGTCATAGCCGCTTAGCCGGAAGGAGCTGCGGGCCGATCCTCGCTCGATCAATGATCGTTCGATCAGGACCTTCAGCCCTGCAGAGACTTTGGCCCGACTGAGACCGGTTGCCCGACATGCCCGGTCGTAGGTGAACGCGGCCGTGCCCACGGCATCGGTCTGATGAGTTAAGGCGGCGAGGACCATCAAGGCGGCGGTGTTGTTAGCTCCCTCGCCCCGTCCCCAACCAAAATCCCGTAAGCCGCGATCTTCAATCCACTTCGATGGAAGTCTCACCCAAGGCAGCATCTTCACAGAACGCGCTACCCAGGGCGGCTCAGTGGGAGCCCTTGAAAGCGGCGTTGCAGAAAGCTGCGGCGTATCTTCTTCCTCGCGACCGGGGGCCTGATTCCAAGGCAGCGTTGCAGGCTTTATCAGCGGCATCACTTCCTCCCTCGGGTCGTGACGGAAAGCATCGCGAAGATCGCATAGGCCGCTACACCAATGGCACTGAGTGCGATCAGGGCGATCACATGTTCGACGGGCAGCTGCGTGAACTCTCTAAAAACTTCTTGGACATCAGACATCGGGGCTTCCTCCGAAAAGCAAATTCGCGCTTTTTTGAAGGAGCACACAATCTATCTCTAGAAACAATCGTGCAGGATATGTAGGGATATGGAGTAAATTTTCTTTTTATATCAATGCGTTATATGGCAAATATACCGTATGGGAAAGCTTCTAGAATAGTTCATGAATGGTCTTCCGTGAACTGAGGAGCTTACATTGTCTTAGAGCGCGTCCGCATCCCCGCCGCGCTGCCATGAGGAGCTAACCGTCCACCCAGACCCGGCCGCTGCCGCCGCACCGGCCGCAATAGCTCTGGCCGCCACTGCATGACAGGCAGGAGATCTGCCCATTGCCGCCGCAGCCGTAGCAGCCCTGCTGACTGTCTCCGAAGCCGACGCGGCCCGTGCCGCTGCAATTGCCGCACGGCGAGCGGCCCCGGCTGTAGCAATACCCGCCCGGCTCCTCCACATTGTGCGCATGAAACCTGTGGCATGGCGTCAATGCCCGAAGGGCGCCCATTTGGGATCAGTCGCCGTCGCGTGCTCAGCTGCGTCTGTTGCCGTCGCCGGCGGCGCCTGACGCGCCAGACGCTCCATCCGTTCAGCCCGGATCGTGTGAAGCGCCTGATTCAGCTGGGTTTGAATGACGCGACCAGAGTCTTCGGTCAGATTTCTGCCAAGGACGATGCGCTCGCCGTTCGTGAAATCGAGCACAATCGACCAGGCCAGATGCACGGGGTTCGCCCCGAAGCTCGGGACGAATCTGTACTGCCCGCCGCGAACGGCAGGAACGCCGTGAAGACGAGCCTCAAGATCGATCGCCCGTCCGTGCGAACACCGCGCTCGCATGCACGATGCGCTCCTCGCCGACCTTCAGGTAGCAGTTGGCAAAGGCAAGACGTCCGCCGACCTTGTGGACGTCGACATGGGCCTCGACCCAGTCGCCGATCTTCGCCGAACCGGCAAAGTCGGTCTTGACGCTCGCGGTCACGATGAGCGGCGAGGGGGACTGGCTGCGGGTCGTGCGATAGCCCAGCGAGATGTCGCACAGGGTCATGAGGATGCCGCCGTGAGCGACGCCGCGCGCATTGGCATGCTTGGGCTGGATGCGCAGCCCGACCACGAAGGTGCCGTCGGCATTCTCGCGATAGAAGAACGGCCCGTTGTGGTCGAGGAACGGGCTGGTGCGGAACAGCGGCTTGTATCCATCCGGCGGATTGCTGTCGTCCATGGATCAGGCTCCGAGATCGGCGGCGACCGCATGGCGCTGCGCCGCGGACACATCGACCCTCTGGCCGAACCAGGCCTCGAAGCCCGGGCGGCCCTGGTGCAGCAGCATGCCCAGTCCATCGACGCAACGGTTGCCTCGGGAACGGGCGGCGGCCAGCAGGTAGGTTTCCAGCGGCACGTAGACGATGTCGTAGACCACCGCCTCGTGCGGCAGCTTCGCGAGATCGATATCGAGGCCGGGCTGATTCTTCATCCCGAGGGACGTCGTGTTGACCAGCAGGGTGGCGCCGTCCAGGAGCTCGGAACGCTCGTCCCACGAGCCGACCACGATGCGCTGCCCGCCGGGCGGGGTGAGCGCAACGCCGAGATCGATCGCGGTCCCACGCGTCCGGTTGACGAGCCGCAGTTCGGGCACGCCGACATCCATCAGGCTCGAAACGATTGCGCGGGCGGCGCCACCGGCGCCCAGCACGACGACCGGGCCAGTGTCGGGCATCCAGTGCGGCGCATTGTACTTCAGGGCTTCGAGGAAGCCGAAGCCGTCGGTGTTGCGGCCTTCCAGCGTGCCGTCGGCCTGCTTCACGATGGTATTGACCGCGCCGATGCGCCGGGCGACGGGATCGATGCGATCGAGCAGCGGCAGGATCTCGACCTTGTGCGGCAAAGTGAGGTTGCAGCCGCGCGCGTTGGGCGTCTTCTTGAGGAAGGCGACAAGCTCCTCCAGGGCGGCGCGCTCAGGCTTCACGGGCAGCCGGCCGTAATGGCCGTCGATATGATGCTGCTTCAGCCAGAAGCCCTGCAGCGCCGGCGAGCGCGAATGCTCGACCGGCCAGCCGACGATGGCGGCGAAGGGCCGGCCCGCCGCCTCGGCGAGCAGGGTGTCGTAGGCGCTCATGGGCCTGTCTCCAGTCCGATGCCGTGTCCGGCGAGAAACGAAAGCAGCGGTAGCAGCGGCAGACCGAGGATGGTGAAATAGTCGCCTTCGACCTTCGTGAAGAGATGCGCGCCCACCCCTTCGAGCTGGTAGGCGCCGACCGAGCTCATGACCGCATCACCGGCGCGCGACAAGTAGGCGTCGAGGAACGCATCGGGCAGCGGCCGCATCGTGAGCCGCGCGCGGTCGTTGCAATGCCACAGCCGCACGCCGCCTCTCGCCACCACCACCGCGGAGTGCAGCTCGTGGGTCTGGCCGGCCAGCGCCTGAAGCTGTGCGCGGGCCGCTTCGATCGTCGGTGGCTTGTCGAACAGGCGGCCGTTGCAGGCCAGCATCGAGTCCGCGCCGATCACCAGCGCCTGCGGATGGCGTCGGGAGACCCGTTGTGCCTTCAGCTCGGCCAGGGTCTCGGCAATGTCCCGCGGCGTCGCCTTCTCCGCTGAAAGACTGAGCTTCACCTCGTCCTCGTCGACGCCCGATGTCTCGACCGAAAAGTCGAGGCCGGCATTCTGCAGCATCTGGCGACGCGAAACGCTGGCGGAAGCGAGGATCAGCATGGCCGTTACGCGGGCTCCAGGCGATAGAGTCCCCCACTGTCGGTGTGGGTGACGAGGTAGAGGAGCCCGTCCGGCCCCTGACGAACGTCGCGGATATAGGGAAGCAGGTCGACGAGCAACCGCTCTTCCCCGACATAGCAGTCGCCGTCGAGCTCGATGCGAAACAGGGCGTTGTCGGACAGGGCGCCGGTGAAGACCGAGCCCTTCCAGCCGGGGAAGCGGTCGCCGGTATAGAAAGCGAGCCCGCTCGGCGAGATGGACGGCACCCAGACGCGCACCGGGTCTTCCATCCCCGGCAGGCTCTTGCTCGGGCTGATCGTCGCTCCGCCGTAGTCGATCCCATGGGTCGCCCGGGGCCAGCCGTAGTTGGCACCGGCCTTCAGCAGGTTGAGCTCGTCGCCGCCGCGCGGCCCGTGTTCGACCAGCCAGATGCGGCCGGTGTCGGGATGCATCGCCATGCCCTGCGGGTTGCGATGGCCCCAGGTGAAGATCTCCGGCCGCGCGCCCTCGCGGCCGACGAAGGGATTGTCGGGCGGGACTGTGCCGTCGTCGCGCAGCCGGACGACCTTGCCGCCGAGATCGGCGAGGTTCTGCGCGCGTTGCATCTGGTAGCGCTCGCCGCAGGTCACGTAGAGCAGGCCCGCCCGGTCGAAGACGGCTCGCGAGCCGAAGTGCAGACCGCCGGACGTGCGGGGCAGGGCCTCGAAGATCCGCTGCACGCCGACCAGGGCGTTGTTGCGGAACTCGGCCCGCGCCAGCACCGTCGCGGCGCCGCCGTCGCCTTCGCCCGAATAGGTGAGATAGAGCCGGGCATTCCTCGCGAAATCGGGATGCAGGCAAACGTCGAGCAGGCCGCCCTGGCCGCGCGCATAGACTTTCGGCAGGCCGCCGACCGGCGCCCGTTCCAGCCGGCCGTTGGCGAAGATCCGCAGCCGGCCCGGGCGCTCGGTGATCAGCAGGCGGCCGTCGGGCAGGAAGGCCATGCCCCAGGGCTGTTCGAGATCGAGCGTGAGCATCCTCAGGCTGTAGGAGGCCTTGCTGCTGCGCAGGATCTGCTGCGCACGCACGATCGCGGGGGCGGCCACGGCGGTGGCGGCGGTTGCGATCAGAAGGCGGCGACGTCCGAGAAGGACCTTTCCGAGCATAAACTCTCCTGACGAAGGCCGCGCCGGGCTGGCGCATGAAAGGCCGGTCACTATACTCGACGCGCGCAAGCAGGCGACGTTCCTTGGTCGCCGCTGCAAGGGGAGAAATTCAGATGTCGAAGTCCATCCTGATTCACGAGAACGGCGGCCCGGAGAAGATGCAGTTCGAGGACGTCGAGGTCGGCAAGCCCGGTCCCGGCCAGGTCAAGCTGCGTCACACGGCCATCGGCCTGAACTTCATCGACGTCTACACGCGGTCCGGCCTCTATCAGACGCCGCTGCCCAACGCGGTCGGTCGCGAGGCCGCCGGCGTGATCGTCGAGGTCGGCCCCCGGGTGAAGGACTTCAAGAAGGGCGATCGGGTCGCCTATTGCGGCGTGCTGGGCGCCTACTGCCAGGAACGCCTGATGGGTGTCGACCAGCTCGTGAAGGTGCCGAAAGGCGTGAGCGACGAGCAGGCGGCCGCGATCATGCTCAAGGGCATGACGACCGAGTATCTCGTCGACCGGACCGCCAAGGCCTGGCTCAAGAAGGGCGACACGATCCTGTTCCACGCGGCGGCCGGCGGCGTCGGACTGCTGTTCGGCCAGTGGGCCAAGGCCCGCGGCTACAAGGTGATCGGCACGACCTCGTCGCCCGAGAAGGCCGCGCTGGCCAAGAAGAACGGCTACAAGTGGGTGATCGACTACACCAAGCAGGACATCGTGGCCGAGGTGAAGAAGATCACCAAGAACAAGGGTGTCCCCGTGGTGTTCGACGGCGTCGGCAAGGATACCTGGGCGGCCTCGCTCGATTGCCTGCAGCCGCGCGGCCTGATGGTCTCCTTCGGCAATGCCTCGGGCGCCGTCGCGCCGGTGCCGATCGGCATCCTCAACGCCAAGGGCTCGCTCTACGTCACGCGTCCCAGTCTCGCCGCCTACACCGCCACGCGCGCCGACCTCGAGGCCAGTGCCCGTTCGCTATTCAAGATGGTGAAGAGCGGCAAGGTGAAGATCTCGATCGATCAGCACTATCCGCTGGCCGAGGCCGCGCAGGCCCATATCGACCTGGAGGGCCGCAAGACCACGGGCCAGACCGTCCTGGTCCCCTAAGAGTCTCCGATCAGGCATCGGCCTTGCAAAAATGGCCTCACCCTGAGGCGCGCTCCGCAAGGAGCGCGTCTAGAAGGGTGGGCACGAGCACCGCGTCTGTTGCCCATCCTTCGAGACGGTCGCTGCGCGACCTCCTCAGGATGAGGTGAGGGGGAAACGTGAAACGGAAAGACCCTGAATGGTCATCGTCGGACTGACCGGCTCGATCGGCATGGGCAAGTCGACCGCGGCGAAGATGCTGCGGGAGATGGGCGTGCCCGTGTACGACGCCGATGCCGCCGTGCACACGCTTCAGGCGCCGGGCGGCGCGGCGCTGCCCGGCATCGAGGCGGCGTTCCCCGGCGTCGTGAAGGCGGGCGTGCTCGACCGCCAGGCGCTGGGCGCCCGCGTCTTCGGCAACAAGGAGGCGCTGCGGCGGCTCGAGGCGATCGTGCATCCGCTCGTCCACCGCCTGCAGCGCGCTTTCCTGCGGCGGGCCGCCCTCGCGGGCGAGAAGCTGGTCGTGCTCGACATCCCGCTGCTGTTCGAGGGGATGGGCGAGCGTCGCGTCGATGCCACGCTTGTCGTCAGCGCTCCGGCCTTCCTGCAGCGCCGGCGCGTCATGGCCCGCCCGGGCATGACGGCGGAGAAATTCGAAGGAATCCTGCGGCAGCAGGTGCCGGACTCGCTGAAGCGGCGCAAAGCCAGCATCGTCATCCCGACCGGCATGGGCCTCGCGCCGACGCGGGCCGCCCTGCGTGAGGCCGTGGCCGAGTTGCGCGGGCGGCGCGGAGAGTTCTGGCCGCCCAATCCGTGGCGGGAGAAATTCACAGCCCGGCTCGCGCGCGCGCGTCGCAAGTAGGCTCCCATCGGGCTACAAGACCGGGATGCGTGAAGTCGTCCTCGATACCGAAACCACGGGCCTCGATCCTCTTGCCGGCCATCGCGTGGTCGAGATCGGCTGCATCGAGCTCGTGAACCTGGTGGCCACCGGCCGCTCGCTGCAGCTCTACCTCAATCCCGAGATGCCGATGCCGGCCGGGGCGCAGGAAGTGCACGGCCTCACCGACGAGTTTCTCGCGGACAAGCCCCTGTTCGCCGACAAGGCGGACGAACTGCTGGAGTTCCTGGGGGACGCCCAGCTCGTCATCCACAATGCGCAATTCGACCTGGGCTTTCTCAACGCCGAGTTCGCGCGCGCCGGCAAGCCGAAGCTGGCGAACGACTATGTCGACACCGTCTCGCTGGCACGGCGCAAGTTCCCAGGTCAGCGGGCCAGCCTCGACGCCCTGTGCGATCGCTTCGGCGTCGACAATACCAAGCGCACCAAGCACGGCGCGTTGCTCGATTCGGAGCTGCTGGCGGAAGTCTATCTGGAGCTGAGCGGCGGCCGGCAGCGCGATCTGGGCCTCGCGCCCGAGATGGCGGCGGCGGGCCTCACCGGCCTGGTCGACCAGAGCCGGCCCATCCGGCCGCCCCGGCCGCATGCGGCAAGCCCTGCCGAGCTCGCCGCACACATCGAGTTCCTGAAGAAGATCAGCGATCCGCTTTGGCTGAAGGTCGACGCTTAGGCGTGGCCGACCGGACCGGCGGGCATGCCGGGCGCCTGGCCGCCGTTCGCCTCGAGCTGCTGGCGGTAGAGCGCCACGAAATCGACCGGTGCGATGTTGAGCGGCGGGAAGCCCGCCTCACGCGTGGCATTGGCCACGATGGCACGCGCGAACGGGAAGAGCAGACGCGGCGTCTCGATGAAGAGCATCGGGCCGAAAGCCTCCTGCGGAATATCGCCCAGCGTGACGGTGCCGCCATAGACCAGCTCGAGCATGAACAGCGGCTCTTTCTCCGGCGTATGCGCGGAGGCCTCGATCGTAAGCGACACTTCGAAGGTCTTGGCGTCGAACTGACGATTGGCGACCTGCACGTTCAGCGTGAGCTGCGGCTGCGTCTGCTCGATCAGGCTCTGCGGCGCGCGCGGGTTCTCGAAGCTGAAATCCTTGATGTACTGGCCGTGCATCGTAAGGGGGGCGGCGGGGCCGGCCTGGGCGGTCTGGCCGGCGGGCGGGGCGGACGGCGGAGGGGTAGTCGTCATGGCGCTCTTTCCAGTCGTCTTGGACAAAAGTTTGCTGCGGCGCGGCGGTACCATGCAGGGCTGCACTGCACAAGCTGGGGGCACCCGGGGGCGCCGGCCGATTGCCAAGACACGGGGCAGCAGTGAAAATACCTTCCCTGATATTTGCACGCTTCGGCCTCCAATGATTCGCAGTTCTTCACGCCCCCTGATCGGTGTTTCCGCCTGCCTCAAGGAGAACGGTCGGGGCGGCTGGCATCACACGGTCGGCGAGAAATACGTCCAGGCGGCGCTCCGTGCCGTCGGCGGCCTGCCCGTCCTGATCCCCGCCATCGGGCCGGAATTCGACGATGAGCCCGGCTTCATCGAAGCCATGGACCGTCTGCTCGACAGTCTCGACGGCGTGCTGTTGACCGGCAGCCCCTCCAATGTCGAGCCGCATCACTACGGCAAGGAGAGCCGCGAGGGCACGCTGCACGATTCCGCCCGCGATTCGACGACCCTGCCGCTGATCCGGCACACGATCGACCGGGGCGTACCCCTGTTTGCGATCTGCCGCGGCCTGCAGGAGGTCAATGTTGCCCTGGGCGGCTCGCTTCATCAGCACGTGCACGAGGTCGAGGGACGGCGCGATCACCGCTCGCCCAAGTCGCCCGACATGGATGTGAACTATGCGCCGGCGCACGACATCGACATCGCCGAGGGCGGGCTGCTGCAGAGCCTTCTCGGCACCGGCCGCGTGAAGGTGAATTCGCTGCACGGCCAGGGCGTCGACGTGCTGGCGCCGCGCGCGCGCATCGAGGCGACCTGCAGCGAGGACGGGCAGGTCGAGGCGCTGAGCGTGCCCGACGCCCCGGGCTTCGTGCTCGCGCTGCAATGGCACCCCGAATACAAGGCGCTCGAGAACCCGGTCTCGATGAAGCTGTTCGATGCCTTCTCCGCCGCCTGCCGGGCGCGCATGGCGGCGCGGTCGACACCGCTGCTGCGCGCCGCCGAGTAGGCACTCCGTGTCCTCGCCGACCACGGGCAACAACGCGCGGCGCGACTTCTACGAGCGCATCGGCGGGCTTTCGATGGCGCCGCTCTGGGAATCGTTGCACCAGCTCGTGCCGCCGAGCCCTGCGCCGAAGTACCAGGCCGCGCTTTGGGACTACGACAAGGTGCGGCCCTTCCTGATGGAGTCGGGCGCCCTCATCACCGCCAAGGAAGCGGTGCGGCGGGTGCTGATCCTCGAGAATCCGGCGATGGCGGGCAGCGCCTGCATCACGCCGACCCTTTATGCCGGCCTGCAGCTCATCCTTCCGGGCGAGGTGGCGCCCAGCCATCGCCACACCCAGTCGGCCCTGCGCTTCATCGTCGAAGGCGAGGGCGCCTATACGGCGGTCGATGGCGAGCGCACGATCATGCACGAGGGCGACTTCGTCATCACCCCGACCTGGACCTGGCACGATCACGGCAACGATTCGTCCAGGCCGATGGTGTGGCTCGACGGGCTCGATATCCCTCTCGTGGCGATGTTCAACGCCGGCTTTGCCGAAACCGGCGAGAGCGACGAGCAGGCCGTGACGACGCCGCAAGGCACGTCCGATGCCAAGTTTGCGAGCGGCCTCCTGCCGGTGGACTGGAAGCCGTCGCGGCAGACCTCGCCGATCTTCAACTATCCCTACGCGCGTACCCGCGAAGCGCTCGAAGGGCTGGCCCGGGCCGGCGCCCCCGATCCCTGCCATGGCTACAAGCTGCGCTACGTCAATCCGGCGAACGGCGGCGCGCCGATCGCCACCATGGGCACCTTCATGCAGCTCCTGCCGAAGGGCTTCGCGACTGCTCCCTATCGCAGCACCGACGGCACCGTCTTCTCGGTGGTGGAAGGCGAGGGCGAGAGCCGCATCGGCGACCAGGTGATGCGCTGGAAGAAGCGTGATCATTTCGTCGTGCCGAGCTGGGCCAGGGTCGAACATCGCGCCGACCGCGACGCCGTCCTGTTCTCCTTTTCCGATCGCCCGATCCATGAGAAGCTCGACCTCTGGCGCGAGGATCGCGGGGGGAAGTGAGGTTAACTGTCGTCCTGAGCGAAGCGAAGGACCTGACGGATCGACCGAAGCACTCCGTAGCGGATGCGAGATCCTTCGCTTCGCTCAGGATGACAAAGTACTGCTAAGCCAGCCCGCTTCCTTGACGCGGTCTCGGTAGGTCTTGCTCACCGGGACCTTCAGCCCGTTGCGCAGCACCAAGGTGACGCGACCGGGCGCTCGATCGACCGAGGCGACGGCATCTGTCGCCACCCACCAGGACCGGTGGACCTGCAGCCCACGCCCAGAGGCCAGCTCGGCCAGCGCGTCGCGCAGGCGCATCAGCACCAGGTCGCTGCCCAATGCAGTGTGGATGCGGAGGTAGTGGTCCTCCATTTCGAGGGCCAGCAAGTCGCGACCCAAAGCGGGCGGGATGCGGCGCAGGAAGTCGGGCTGGGCGGGCGGCGCTGCACCCGGTTCCGCAGCGACCGGCGCGGGCAGGGCGGCCACGCGCTCGCGCTCGGCGTCGGCCTTGGCGCGCAGGCGCTGCTCGACGAACAGGCCGATCATTACCGAGACGATCACCGTCAGGAAGGCATTCTCCGGATAGAGCGTCGGCGCCAGCGACAGCGGAATGGGTCGCACGAGCCAGGAATGGACGGCGATGACTTCGAAGGTGCTGGGTACCGCCGCGAGCAGGCCGACCAGAGTCATGCGGCCGGCCACCGGCCATCGGTCGATCGGCTCGATGGTGCCGAACCAGGCGGCGAGCAGGACCACCTGGATCCAGCTCAGGCCGCCGATGATCCCGAAATGCGCCAGCCGCTGCACCAGGTCCATGCGCTGGTAGGTGCCGAACGGTCCGAGAACGGCCAGGACGACGGCGACGCCGAGCACCGGCAGCAGCTGGTACGGGAGCGATCGGACATAGGGCGATTCGCGCATCGTGAACGGATGAATGACGGCAGATCGCGAAAAACGCCAGCACTTCCACGCAGCGACGATGGATCGAGGTCCACTCCGCACGGAAGGTAACGGCACCGCCGTTTCTGCCGGAGCCTCTCATGTCGTCCCCGTTACAGATCGTCTTCCAGATCGTCACGAACACGCCCCTCTGGGTGTGGCCGTTGATGGTGCTCGTCGTCTGGCTGGGGGTGCTCGGACTGCGATCCCGGATCCTGCCGCTGTGGCGGCTGGCGATCCTGCCGGTCGTCGGGCTGATCCTGTCCTTCGTCGGCATCGGCCAGGCCGTCCAGCCGGCGCTTGCCCTGGTCGCCTGGCTGGCGGCGTTGGCGGTCGCCTTGCCGCTCGGCACCCTGCTGGGTCGGCGCCGTGCCGTGCGCCGCCTCGACGATGGCCGCCTCGAGATCGCCGGCGGCTGGTTCATGCTGGTCTTCGGCCTCTCGATCTTCGCCGTGCGCTACGCGCTGGGGGTCGTCTTCGGGATGGCGCCGGCTCTCAAGGCCGACCCGGCGTGGATCGCCCTGGCCGGCGGTGTCGGTGGCTTCGTGGCCGGCCTCGGCCTGGGCTGGCTGGCCGGGGTCGGCGGCCGGTCCGGCCGCTGGGTCGGGCGGCTCCGTTGGGCGCCTGCGATCTTCCTGATGACCGTGGCCGCGGGCCTCGGCGGTGTCATTGCCTTCAGCAGTCCGGGTGAATTGCCGCGTCTGCTCGCGGGCGATTCCCTGCCGGGCCTGTCGACCTGGAACATGGCCGAGCTTCCTCCCGTGCAGCGCGTGGCGGCGCGCGACGGTGCGCCGCTTGCCTATCGCGTCTATCCGGCGCGGGCGGACCGCGCCGTCGTGCTGATCCATGGCTCGTCGGGCACCAACATCTCGATGCACAAGTCGGCTCAGTCGCTGCAAGCCGCGGGCGCAACCGTCTATTCGATCAGCCTGCGCGGCCATGGCGGCAGCGGCGCGGCCATTGGGGAGACGTCGTATCGCACGCAGCTCGATGACGACCTCGTGGATTTCCTGAAGGCGACTGGCCTCACCGATCCCAAGATCCACAAGACGCTGATCGGCTTCTCGTCCGGCGGCGGCTTCGTGCTGCGCGCGGCGAGCGGTGCCAAGAGGCAGGCCTTCGATGCCTATCTCGCGATTTCTCCCTACATCGCGCAGGACTCGCCCACCACGCGTCCGGCTTCCGGCGGCTGGGTGAGCGTGGCGGTGCCGCGCGTGGTCGCGCTCACGATCCTCGATGAATTCGGCCTGCCGTGGTTCCAGGGATTGCCGGTCGTGCGCTTTGCCACCGCTTCGAGGCCGAGCGAGACTCGCACGCCAGTCTATTCCTTCCGGCTCGCCGCCGGCCTTCAGCTCAGCCGCGGCTGGCGGAGCGAGATTGCGCGCATCGACCGGCCCACGATCGTCGCCGTCGGGGCGGACGACGAACTGTTTCGCGCCGAGCAGTACGCGCCGCTGCTCAAGGAACTCAATCCGCTTATTTCGGTGGAGGTCGTGCCGGGCCTCGGCCATCTCGACATGATCGCGCAGCAACGCGCCTGCGCAGCTGTCGCCTCTCTCTGGCGGCAGCTCTCAGGCGAGAGCGGGACCTGAGGCCATCAGGCGACGCGCTTCTTCTGTGCCGCCACGGACCCGGCGCACTGGTCGGGCGGCAAGGGCCGCAGCTGGGTATCGTAGGCATCGGCGAATTCGGCCTTAAAGGGCTGGCCGTCGCGCTGGTACATCGAGATGAAAAGGGTGCAGGCGTCGGACTTGTAGCGCAGCACGCGGGCCGTTCCGTCCTTGCGATCGAGCTGCGGGGCGCCGAACAGGGCGACCAGTTGGGCCTCGTCGAGCCCCTTGATGCGCTCCGCGGGGATCGGCGTACCGGCGTTGCGCGAGCTGAAGACGCCTTTCTCTCCGGCGCCCAGCGAATATTCCTGGGTGCCGCCCGTCTGGCAGCCACCCAGCAGAAGGATGGCCGCGAGTGCCCCAAATGCAGATCTCATGGGCTTACTCTAACGCGGCCCGGTCGGCCGGTTAAGGGGCGGCTTCAGCGACTGGGCGATGTGCACCATCATCGCCATGCCGAGCACCGGGACGATCAGGTTGAGGATCGGGATGGTGCCCAGGAAGACGATGAGGATGCCGGTGAGCCAGAGGGTTCCGACATTGGCCTTGCGCCAGGCCTTGACCTCCGCCGGATCGCGCCGGCGCAGCGCGACCTGCTCGTAATATTCGCGCCCCGCCAGCCAGCCGTTGACGCCGTAGAACAGCACGGCGCCCAGCCCGGCGACGAACAGCGCCACCACATAGAAGGGCAGCATCACCAGGTTGATTGCCAGCAGGGTGAACAGGAACACGATGCCCGACCACAGCCCGGTCCAGAGCGGGATGCCGCGCGCCGGCCCCAGCTGCGGATAGTGCCGTGCTTCGACGATGTCGGCGATCCGCTCCATGAAGACCGAGATGACGATGCCGAAGCTCGCCGGAAACATCATCAGTGCCAGGACGGCGACCGCGCCGCCGCCCAGCCAGCGGATCGTCTCGTTCACCCATGACCACTCGAAGGTCGCAAAGGACTGCAGCGCCCACCAGGCCAGTACGCCCAGCGCGATCTGCAGCACCAGTGACAGCGCCAGCGACTGCCAGACGATCACGCGCAGCTTGGGATCGCCCAGCTGCTGCACGGCAAGTTCGAAGGCGCGGATCATGGGCTGCCCATCACGCTGGTGATATCAGGCCTGCGAGCCGACGACGCCCGCGGTCTTGAGCTCCTCGATCTCCTTGGCCGAGAAGCCGCGCTCGGACAGGATCTCGTCGGTGTGCTGGCCGCGCTTGGCCGCGGGGCCCTTCACGCCTTCCTTGGTGCGCGAGAAGCGCGGCGCGGCGGCGGGCTGCGGGAAGCCGGCCACGTCGACATAGGCGTTGCGCGCCTTGGCGTGGGGATGATTCGCCGCTTCCTTCATGGTCAGCACCGGGGCGAAGCAGATGTCCGTGCCTTCCATGATCGCGCACCATTCGTCGCGCGTCTTGGTCCTGAAGATGGTGCCCAGCCGCTCCTTGAGCTGGCCCCAGGCCTTGCGATCCATCTGCGCCGGCAGCGACTCGTCCTTCAGGCCGGTCTTCTCGAGCAGCAGCGCATAGAACTGCGGCTCGATCGAGCCGATTGAGACGTGCTTGCCGTCCTTGGTCTCGTAGGTGCCGTAGAAGTGCGCGCCGCCGTCCAGCAGGTTGCCCTCGCGCTCTTCGGCGTTCCACAGGCCGGCGCCGGTCATGCCGTAGAGCGCACCCAGCAGCAGCGCCGTTCCGTCGACCATGGCGGCGTCGACCACCTGGCCCTTGCCGGAGCGCTGGGCCTCGAGCAGGCCGCACACCATGCCGAAGGCCAGCAGCATGCCGCCGCCGCCGAAATCGCCGACGAGATTGAGCGGCGGCACCGGCTTGTCCTTGCCGCCGATCGCATGCAGCGCGCCGGTCAGGGCGATGTAGTTGATGTCGTGGCCGGCCGCCTTGGCGAGCGGGCCCTCCTGGCCCCAGCCGGTCATGCGGCCGTAGACCAGCTTGGGATTGCGCGCGAGGCAGACATCGGGGCCGAGGCCCAGCCGCTCGGCGACGCCGGGACGGAACGGCTCGGTCATGCCGTCGGCCTTCTCGATCAGGCGCAGCACGACCTCGACGCCGGCCTTGCTCTGCAGATCGACGGAAACCGACCGGCGGCTCCTGTTGTGCACCGCGAACTTCGGGTCGGCCAACCGGTCCATGACGTGCGCCTTGGTGCGGTCGACCCGGATCACGTCGGCCCCCATGTCGCCCAGCATCATCGAGCACATCGGGCCCGGACCGATCCCGGCCAGCTCGACGATCGTCAGTCCAGAAAGCGGACCCGCCATTATTTCCTCCTGCAGAATGAGCGTTCTTCTGTCGAACGGCGATGGTAGCCGAAGGGTTCGGCGTTACAAAACCCGTCACGCGGTCTAAAGTCCGCGCCGCGATTGGGACGTCGGAGGAAACGGGATGGGGTTGGGCCGCATTGTCGCGTCGGCGGTGATTGCGTTCGGCATAACCGGTGGCGCGCTGGCGCAGCAGGCCGAAGCGCCGCCGCCCAAGGAGTACAGCCAGCAGTTCCTGGTACCGGGCTCCTGGTTCCATGGCGTGCACGGGCTTGCCTTCAACAAGGACGACCAGCTGTTCGCCGGGTCGGTGATCGGCCAGACGCTGTACCGCGTCCAGGTCGACTCCGGTGAGGTCGACCGCGTGATCGATCCGCCGACCGGCATGGCCGACGACATCGCCTTTGCCGAAGACGGGACCATGGCCTGGACGGCGTTCCTGATCGGCAAGGTCTATATCCGCAAGCCCAACGGCAAGACGATCGAGGTCGCCCAGGGACTGAGCGGGCCCAATTCGCTGGCGTTCGGCAAGGATGGGCGATTGTTCGTGTCCGAGGTCTTCCTCGGCGACGCGCTCTACGAGATCGACATCAAGAACGTCGACAAGCCCGACTTCAAACCGCTGGCGCGCAACGAGCTGCGCCGCATCGCCGAGAAGCTCGGCGGCCTCAATGGCTTCGAGGTCCACAAGGACGACGGCTTCCTCTACGGACCGCTCTGGTTCAAGGGCGAGATCGTCAAGGTGAACCTGGAGACCGGCGCCGCCGAAGTGATCGCCTCCGGCTTCAAGACCCCGGCCGCCGCCAACATCGATCCGCAGAATCGCGACAATCTCTATGTCGTGGATACCGGCACGGGCGGCATCTGGAGCGTGAGCCTCACCAGCAAGGCCAAGAAGCTGGTGGCCTCGATGAAGCCCGGCCTCGACAATCTCGCCTTCGATTCGCGCGGCCGCCTGTTCGTCACCTCGATGACCGACAACGGCGTCTATCTGGTCGACAAGCAGACCGGCGCACATCGCACCATCGTCGAAGGCAAGCTCGCGGTTCCGACCGACCTCGCGGTGACCAGCGAAGGCGGCAAGGACACGGTGCACGTGGCCGACGTGTTCAGCTACCGCAAGGTGGACGGCGCCAACGGCGACGTGACCGACGTGTTGCGGGTGCATGGCGAGACGCACGCCTATCCGATCGGCATCTCGGTCGGGCCGAAGAGCGTGCTGCTCTCGAGCTGGTTCTCGAACACCGTCGAGAAGGTGGATCGCAAGACCGGCAAGGTGACGGCGACGCTGGGCGAGTTCGCCGCGCCGGTCGATGCGGTGGAGTTCGCCGACGGCACGATGTACGTGGCGGAGCTGGCGAGCGGCAACCTCGTGAAGGTGAGCGCCGACGGCAAGGAACGCAGCACCGTGATGAAGGAGCTGCGCGGCCCCGTCGCCATGGTCCACGGCTCGGGCCCGCTCATCTACGTCACCGAGATTTCTGCCGGCGCCGTCACAGAGATCAACGTCACGACCGGGACACGCAAGGTGGTGGCAGACAACCTCGCCGGTCCCGAGGGCATCGACCTCGGGCCGGACGGGCGGCTCTACGTTGCCGAGGTCGGCCAGAAGCGTGTCGTCGCCATCGATCCGGCGACCGGCGCGAAGACGGTGATCGCCTCCAATCTCGACATCGGCCTGGCGCCGTTCCCCGGCGGGCCGCCGGCGCTGGTGCCGACGGGTGTCGCGGTCGGGCGCACCGGCATCGTCTATGTCAGCGCCGACATCCGCAACGCGCTCTACAAGCTCACGCCGCCGTAGTTGGCGCATTCCAGAGAGGCTGCCATGGCCGGCATTCCGTTCATCAGGGATTTCAAGTTCGACTACGGCACGGCGATGGAGGTGACGCCGCTGATCCGGCGGGTCGTCGCCAACAACCCCAATCCCTTCACCTTCAAGGGCACCGGCACCTATATCATCGGCCACGGTAACGTTGCGGTCGTCGATCCCGGCCCCGACCAGCAGGAGCATATCGACGCCGTGCTGCGCGCGCTGCGCGGCGAGACGGTGACGCACATCCTGGTGACGCACACCCATATCGATCATGTGCCGGCGACGCCGGCGCTGGCCAAGGCGACCGGCGCCAAGGTCTACAGCTACGGGCCGCATCCGACGCCCGAAGGCGTGACCGCGGAGCAGGAGGGCGATTTCGCCTTCGCCCCCGACGTGAAGCTGAACGATGGCGACGTGATCCAGGGCGACGGCTGGAACGTCGAGGCGGTTCATACGCCAGGGCATATCTCCAACCATCTCTGCTTCGCGGTGAAGGAGGACAAGGCGCTGCTCTCGGGTGACCATGTGATGGGCTGGTCGACGGCGGTGATCTCGCCGCCCGACGGCAACATGGCCGACTACTTCGCGTCGCTGCGCAAGCTGCTGCCGCGCGACGAGAGCCTCTACATCCCGACGCACGGCGCCGAGATCCGCGATCCCAATCCGTTCGTGCAGGCCTATATCGAGCATCGGCTGGGCCGCGAGGCGCAGATCGTGGCGCGTCTCAAGGACGGGCCGCAGACCATCCCGCAGATGGTCGCCAAGAACTATGCCGACACGCCGGTTCACCTCCATCCCGCGGCCGGCCGCTCGATGCTGGCCCATCTCGTCCAGATGGTGAAAGACGGACGGGTCAAGACCGAGGACGGGCGGGCAGCCATCGACAGTGTCTACCGGCTCTGACAAGCGGTTGAAAAACCCGAGTCCGGCAAATAAACGAAACAAGCGAAATAAACGAAACAAACGAAGCGGGAGTCGCACCCCTGAAGTAGGTATCCTGATACCGTTGACGGGTCGGTGTCCGCCGGCACCTGCAAGAAGCTATTTCAACAGCCTGCCAAGGGGGAACGACCAATGGACCTGAAGCTCTCCGGCAAGACCGTGCTCATCACCGGCGGCAGCCGGGGCATCGGCTTCGCCTGCGCCATGGGTTTCGCGGCCGAGGGCTGCACGGTGCACATCGCCTCCCGTTCGAAAGAATCGCTGGAAGCGGCGCGGGAAAAGATCCGCGCCCGCCACAACGTGCCGGTCGAGATCCATCCCGCCGACTTCTCGAACGGCGACACGGCGCGCCGCGTCGTCGAGGCGGTCGGCCATGCCGATATCCTGGTGAACAATGCCGGCGCCATCCCGCAGGGTGACCTCTTTGGCATGACCGAGCCCAAGTGGCGCGAGGCCTGGGATCTCAAGGTGTTCGGCTACGTGAACGCCACGCGCGCCATGCTGGAGAAGATGTACGCGCGCAAGGCGGGCGTGGTCGTCAACGTGATCGGGCTCGCCGGGGAGAGCTTCAACTACGACTACGTCGCCGGCACGATGGGCAATGCCGGTATCATGGCCTTCACCCGCGCGGTGGGATCGAAGAGCGTCGATCACGGGGTGCGCGTCGTGGGGATCAACCCGCCGGCCACCCGCACCGATCGCATGCTGACGCGGTTGCGCGCCCAGGCCGAACAGAAGTTCGGCGATCCCGAGCGCTGGGCCGAGCTCACGAAGCACATGCCGTTCGGCCGTGCCGCCGAACCCGACGAGGTCGCCGACCTCGCCGTATTCCTTGCCTCCGACCGCGCCAGCTACATCAGCGGCGTGGTCATGACCCTCGATGGCGGCCAGGCGGCGCGCCACTAAGGTCGGGCTTAGTACATCTGGCGCATCACCTGGGCGGCGAAGCCGTCGACGGCTGCCTTCTTCTGCGCTTCGCTGAGCTTGCTGTCGGCCGCCACGGCCGGGCAGTAGGCGGTGACCAGGTAGTTCACCACTTCGGCGCTCTCGACGCCGGGATAGCGGATGCGGAGATCCGCGGTCGCCGAGGCGATCGCGTTGAAGGTGTCGCCGCTCGCGAGCTGCTTGCCGACCGCAGCCATCTGGGCGGGAGTCTCCTTCAGGATACCGGGCTTGGCCATCGGCTGCGGCTTGGGGCAGTCGAGTGCCCAGGCGGGCAGGGCTGCCGAGGTGGCGAGGACGGCAGCGGCGGCCAGGGTGGCAAGGCGAAGCATTGATCGGTCTCCCGTGATGATGTCCGGGAAAGCGATAGCAAAACCGGAATCAATAGTCCCCCGGAACTGCAACCCGCCGGGTGCATTCACCCACCGGGTGCGATTCGTCGCTGCCCGTCAACTGCTGTAGACTGAAACCTCGTAGCGACCTCCGCCGAGCGAGGGGCGCTTCATGAGCGTGCAGAACGCCTTTTTGCGTTGTATGCGCGCCTTTGCCGGAAAGGCCGACATCCTTGAAATTGTTCGCGTGGCGCGCCTTCGGGCGCGCGCGACCCGCTGCTGTTCGGGAAGACGAAGACGCCATCCGCAGCGAACTGTTCGGGATCGAGCGGCTGGAGCAGCACGCCCAAAGCCTGGCGGCCAGCCAGCCCGTCCATGCCGCGCTGACCGCAGGCAAGTCGCTGGTCGTCCGCCTGCGCGACAACGAGCGCGTGCTGTTGGAGGCCTATCGCTCGATCGCCGCCGCCGTCGATGCCGGCCGGACGGTCACGCCCGCCGCCGAATGGCTCCTCGATAACTTCCATCTCGTGGAGCAGCAGGTCCGCGAGGTCCGCACCGACCTGCCCGCCGGCTACTATCGGCAGCTTCCCAAACTCAGCGAGGGGCCCCTGGCGGGGTATCCGAGGGTGTTCGGCCTGGCCTGGGCCTTCGTGGCCCACACCGACAGCCGCTTCGATCCCGGGACACTCGCCCGCTTCGTGCGCGCCTACCAGACGGTCCAGCCGCTCACCATCGGCGAATTGTGGGCCGTCGCCATCACGCTCCGCATCGTCCTGATCGAGAACCTGCGGCGTTCGGCCAGCCGCATCGTCAACCGGCGCACCGAGCGCGAGCAGGCCGACCTGGTTGCCGATCGCCTGCTGGGCGTGAAGGATCATCAGGCCGACCCCGCGGCTCTCCAGCCTTACGAACGCGAAGGCTTTTCCGAAGGCTTCGCCGTCCAGCTCGTCCATCGCCTGCGCGATCACGATCCCGAAACGACCCCGGCGGTGGGCTGGCTCGAGAAGCGCCTGGCCCGCGAGGGTACGAGTGCCGACGAGCTGGTGCGGCGCGAGCACCAGTTGCAGGGCGCGACCAACGTCACGGTCCGCAACATCATCACCAGCATGCGCCTGGTCTCCGACGTCGATTGGGCGACGCTCTTCGAGGAGGTGAGTCCTGTCGATGATCTGCTGCGCACCGGCGGCGTCTTCGTCGACATGGATTTCGCGACGCGCAACCTCTATCGCACCGCCATCGAGCAGATCGCGCGCGGCACGACCTTCGATGAACCCGAGATCGCCCGGCGCGCGCTGGCCGTGGCGGCGGATGGCTCGGTCGATCACGATGGAGACGGACGCCGGCGCGAGCCGGGCTATCATTTGATCGGCAGCGGCCGCCGGGCCTTCGAACGGTCGGTCGGCTTCCGCCCCAAGGGTTTGAGCGTCCGGCGGCGGTTCCTGCGGAACGGTCTCGCGGGTTACGCCGCCGGCGTCGCCGTCACGGCCGGTTTCGTGCTTCTGCTTCCCCTGCTGGGTCTGTCGCTGCTTGGGCTGCAGGGCCCGCTGCTTTTCGCGATGGCCGCCGCAGGTCTGTTGCCCGCGGTGGATGCGGCGCTCCTGCTGGTCAACCGGCTGATCACCGGAGGCTTCGGCGCCACGCTGCTGCCCAGCCTCGAGCTGCGCAATGGCGTGCCGGAAGAGCTGCGAACGGTGGTGGCAATTCCCACCCTGCTGACGACCCAGGCGGCGATCGAGGAGCAGATCGAGACCCTCGAAGTGCACCATCTCTCCAATCCCGCCGGTGCCATCCATTTCGCCCTGCTGTCGGACTGGACGGATGCGACCGCCGAATCGATGCCGGAGGACGCGGCCCTGCTCGCGACCGCGGTCGAGGGGATCGCGCGCCTCAACCGCCGCTATCCGGCGGAAGCGGGCGTCGATCGGTTCTTCCTGCTGCATCGCCGGCGTGGATGGAACGAGGCGCAGGGCGCCTGGATCGGCTGGGAGCGCAAGCGCGGCAAGCTGCATGAGCTCAACCATCTGCTGCGCGGCTCGACCGGGACAACCTTCGTCGCCGCGCCGGGCGCCAGCCGGGCGCTGCCCACGGATGTGCGCTACGTCGTGACACTCGATTCCGATACGCGCCTGCCGCGCGACGCGATCGTCCGCCTGGTGGGCAAGATGGCCCATCCGCTGAACCGGCCGCGGTTGGACGTGGCCCGGCGCCGTGTGGTCGAAGGCTATGGCGTGCTCCAGCCGCGCGTCACGCCCTCGCTGCCGGTCGGCGCCGAGGGCTCGCGGTTTCAACGAGTCTTCTCCAACAACAGCGGCATCGATCCCTACGCCTCGGCCGTGTCTGACGTTTATCAGGACCTGTTCGGAGAGGGTTCCTATTCGGGCAAGGGCATCTACGACATCGACGCGTTCGAGGCGTCGCTGCGAGGGCGCGTTCCCGACAGCATGATGCTGAGCCACGATCTCTTCGAAGGAACCTTCGCGCGCTCGGGCCTCGCCTCCGATATCGAAGTCGTCGAGGAGTTTCCCGCGCGTTACGACGTGGCCGCGGCACGGCAGCATCGCTGGGCGAGGGGCGATTGGCAGCTCCTGCCGTGGATGTTGGGAACGGTGAAGTCGACGGGCCCCGGCGCGCGGACGGAGTTCCTGCCCGCGATCGGCTTCTGGAAGATGTTCGACAATCTGCGTCGTACCCTGTCGGCGCCGGCAGCGGTCCTCTCCCTGCTGGCGGGTTGGACTCTGCCCCTCGCGGCCGCGCTGGTCTGGACGGGCTTCGTGCTGCTGGTCATCGCACTGCCCACGCTCCTGCCGGCGATTGCGGCCCTGTTCCCGCGGCATGCCAAGATCACGACCCGCAGTCATCTCGATGCGCTGTGGAACGACGTCGTTTCGGCGGCTTTGCAGACCGCCTTGCTGGTCGTCTTCCTGGGGCACCATGCCTGGCTGATGGCCGACGCGATCGGCCGGACATTGTTCCGGCTCGTGATCAGCCATCGCCGTCTGCTCGAATGGATCACCGCCGCCCAATCCAAGCAGAGCGTGCGGGCCGGCTGGCCCGGCCTCTACGGCAAGATGGCCGGAAGCGTCGTGGTCGCGGTCGTCGCCGCGTGCGTGGTCTGGCTGGCGGGCGCCGCGGCGCTGCCCGTGGCCGCCCCGTTCGTGCTGGCCTGGCTGCTGGCGCCCGCGGTCGCCGACTGGGTGAGCCGTCCCCCGCGCAACGCGGGCAGCTTGCGGATCAAGCCGGCCGAGGCGACGTCGCTGCGCCTGATCGCCCGCCAGACCTGGCGCTTCTTCGAGACGTTCGTCACCCAGGCAGACAACATGCTGCCGCCGGACAATTTCCAGGAGGCACCGACGCCTGTCGTGGCGCATCGCACGTCACCGACCAATCTCGGTCTGCTGCTTCTCTCGACGGCCTCTGCCCGCGAGTTCGGCTGGATCGGCACCGCCGAGGCGGTGGAGCGTCTCGAGGCGACCCTCGCGGTGATGGAGAGGCTGCAGCGGTTTCGCGGACATTTCTTCAACTGGTACGACACGAGTGACCTGCGCGCGCTCGAGCCGCGCTACGTCTCGACCGTCGACAGCGGCAACCTCGCCGGACACCTGATCGCACTCGCCAACGCCTGTGGCGCGTGGCGCACACGAGGTGCCGCGAGGCCGGATGGCGCGCGTGGTGCATCCGATAGCCTTGCCCTCGCCCGCGAGGCCCTGACGGCGCTGTCCGACGACCGTCGCACTCATCTCGTCACACGCCCCGAGCTCGTTCGGGCGTTCGACGGGCTGGCCGCGGCCCTTTCCGAGGCGCCCGTCCGACTCGAAGCGGCCCTGCCGCTGGCGGACACCGCCTCCGACCTCGCGCGCACGCTTGCGAGCGAGCGCGCCGATCCGGAGAGCGTCGACATGCTGTTCTGGATCGAGGCGGCTCACCGCACGATTGCCAGCCATCATCGCGACGCCTCCGCCGACGGGGCGACCGGCGATCTGGTCCGCCGCCTGCTCACGATCGAGACGTCGGCGCGCGCCATGGCGGGCGCCATGGAATTCGACTTCCTGTTCGACGAGCGCCGCCGTCTGTTGTCGATCGGCTTCCTGGTCGCCGAAGACCGGCTCGACGTCAATTGCTACGACCTTCTTGCCTCGGAGGCGCGGCTGGCGAGCTTCGTCGCGATTGCGGCGGGCGACATCCCGGCGCGGCACTGGTTCCGGCTCGGCCGTGAGGTAACGCCCGTCGCCCACAGCGCGGCGCTGGTCTCGTGGTCGGGTTCGATGTTCGAGTACCTGATGCCGTCGCTGGTGATGCGTGCACCGTTCGGCAGCCTGCTCGAAAGGACCAACCGTCTGATCGTCCGCCAGCAGGTTCAGTACGCGACCGAACTCGGTTTGCCGTGGGGAATCTCGGAGTCGGCCTACAATGCGCGCGACAAGGAGTTCACCTACCAGTACTCGAATTTCGGCGTGCCCGGCCTCGGCTTCAAGCGCGGCCTGAGCGAGAACCTCGTCATTGCACCCTACGCCACAGGCTTGGCCGCGATGGTCGATCCCGCGGCGGCGGCGGCGAATTTCGAACGGCTGGCCGCCTTCGGCGCGCGCGGCCGCTACGGCTTCTACGAGGCGCTCGATTTCACGCCCTCGCGTTTGCCGGACGGCGAGGGGCATGCGGTCGTGCGGGCCTATATGGCCCACCACCAGGGCATGACGGTGGTGGCCATCGCCAATGCCTTGCTCGACGGCGTGATGCGGTCCCGCTTTCACGCCGAGCCGGGCGTGCAGGCAACGGAGCTGCTGCTGCAGGAGCGTGCGCCGCGCGATGTCGCGGTCGCGCATCCGCGGGCCGAAGAAGTCGGCGCCAGCGCGCTGGCAAGAGATGCCGAGCCGGCGCTGGTGCGGCGCCTCCGCAATCCCCACGCCGCCAGCCCCTCGGTGCATCTGCTGTCGAACGGACGATACTCGGTCATGCTGACGGCGGCGGGCTCCGGCTACAGTCAATGGGGCACCCAGGCCGTGACCCGGTGGCGCGAGGACACGACGCGCGACGACTGGGGGAGCTACATCTTTCTGCGCGATGTCGAGACGGGCGCGGTCTGGTCGACCACCGCCCAGCCGTGCGGCCAGCCCCCCGATCGCTACGAAGTGATGTTCGCGGAGGATCGTGCCGAGTTCGTGCGCCACGATGGCACGCTGGTCACCAGCCTCGATGTCGTCGTCTCTCCGGAAGACGACGCGGAGGTCAGGCGCGTCACGCTGACCAATGCCGGCAGTCTGCCGCGCACCGTCGAGCTGACGTCCTATTCGGAGATCGTGCTGGCGCCGCGCGGCGCCGATGCGGCCCACCAGGCCTTCTCCAAGATGTTCGTTCATACCGAATATCTGCCGGCCACCGGCGCCCTGCTGGCCACGCGACGGCGCCGCGGGCCGGACGAGCCCGGACTATGGGCGGCTCACCTCACGGTCGTGGAAGGTGTGGCTGTCGGCGAGATCGAGGTCGAGACGGATCGCGCTCGCTTCATCGGTCGCGGCAACGAGATCGGCGATGCCGTTGCGGCGACCGACGGGCGGCGACTCTCCGGCACGGTCGGATCGGTGCTCGATCCGGTGTTTGCGCTCCGTCGGCGTCTGCAGGTGCCCGCAGGTGGCATGGCGCGGATCGCCTACTGGACGGTGGTCGCCTCGTCGCGCGAAGCCTTGCTCGACGCGATCGACCGTCATCTCGACGTCAATGCCTTCACGCGCGCCACGACGCTCGCCTGGACGCAGGCCCAGGTTCAGCTTCGCCATCTCGACATCGGTGCGGTCGAGGCGAGCTATTTCCAGCGTCTGGCGGGGCATGTGCTCTACGCCAATCCGGCGCTGCGGTCGTCGCCCGACGCGATCCGGCGCGGCCTGGCCGCCCCGTCGACCCTGTGGTCGCAGGGCATCTCCGGAGATCTGCCGATCGTTCTGGTCCGGGTCGAGGAGATCGAGGACACGGGCATCGTGCGCGAGCTGTTGCGCGCACGCGAGTACTGGCAACTGAAGGGCCTGTCGGTCGATCTCGTGATCCTGAACGAGCGCAGCACCTCCTATGTGCAGGATCTCCAGTCCATGCTGGAGACTCTCGTTCGCGCCAGCCGGTCCCGGACCCATCTCGGGGTCGAGAACGTGCCGGGCGCCGTCTTCGTCCTGCGCACCGACCTGATCTCGACCGAGACCCGCGCCCTCCTGCTTGCCCTGGCCCGCGTGGTGCTGCGTGGCGGGCGCGGCAGCCTGTCGGATCATCTCGATCGCCTCAAGTCGCCGCGGGGCGTGGCGCCCCCGCTCCGCCGCGTCGTTGTCGCGAATCCCGCAGCGAAGCCAGTGCCGCCGCAGCCGGTGGCGCTGGCGGCCCTGCAGTTCTTCAACGGCCTGGGCGGCTTTTCGCCCGACGGTCGCGAGTACGTCACCGTGCTGGGCCCGGCTCAGTCGACACCGGCGCCGTGGATCAACGTGATCTCGAATGCCTCCTTCGGCTTCCAGGTGGCGGCCGACGGCGGCGGCTACACCTGGTCGCAGAACAGCCGCGACAACCAGCTCACCCCCTGGTCTAACGATCCGGTCGTCGACCGGCCGGGCGAGGCGTTCTATGTCCGCGATCTCGACAGTGGAGAGGTCTGGACGCCGACGGCGCGGCCGGTCCGGCTCGAGCAGGCGACCTACATCGTTCGGCACGGCCGCGGCTACAGCCGGTTCGAGCTGGTGGCCAACGGCATCGCGCTCGATCTGCTGCAATACGTCCCCGTGGGCGATTCGCTCAAGGTATCGCGGCTCACCATCCGCAACATCTCGGATCGGCCGCGCCGGCTCTCGGTCACGGCCTACATCGAATGGGTGCTGGGTCTCGCCCGCGGTGCCGCCGGCCCGACAGTCGTCACGGAGCGGGACGGTGAGACCGGGGCGATCTTCGCGCGCAACAGATGGAACCTCCATCATGGCGGCCGTGTCGCGTTTGCCGATCTTTCGGGACGCCAGACCGCGTGGACGGGCGATCGCGGCGAATTCATCGGCCGCAACGGCAGCATGAACAGGCCTGCCGCGCTCAGCGCCGATCTGCCGCTGTCGCAACGTCTCGGCGCCGGCCTCGATCCCTGCGCGGCCTTGCAGACCGCTATCGATCTGCGGCCGGGCGGCGTGCACGAAGTCGTCTGCTTTCTGGGGCAGGCGGCCGACGAGGCCGAGGCGCGGGCGCTGATCGCGCGATACCGGGTTGCCGATCTGGCGGCCGTGCATCGCGAGGCGGTGGGGTTCTGGGACGGTGTGCTGGGGACCGTACAGGTGAAGACGCCCGATCGGGCGACCGACATCCTGTTGAACGGCTGGCTGCTCTATCAGTCGCTGGCTTGCCGTTACTGGGCGCGGTCGGCCTTCTATCAGGCAAGCGGCGCCTATGGCTTTCGCGACCAACTCCAGGATGCGATGTCGCTCTCCGTCCCGGCCCCTGCACTGGCGCGCGCCCACATCCTGCGCGCGGCGTCCCGCCAGTTCGTCGAGGGCGATGTCCAGCATTGGTGGTTCCCGATCGCGGGCCAGGGCGTCCGCACACGCATCTCGGACGATCGTGCGTGGCTGGCCACCGTTGCCGCGCACTATGTCGAGACCACCGGCGATGTCGCGATCCTCGACGAGCCCGTTGCCTTCCTCGAAGGACCGGCGCTGCGCGAGGGCGAGCACGATCTCTACTTCCAGCCCGAACAAGCCGACGAGACGGCCTCGCTGTTCGAACATTGCGCCCGTGGCCTCGATCTCAGTCTCGCTACCGGCGCGCACGGCCTGCCGCTGATCGGCACCGGCGACTGGAACGACGGCATGAACCGGGTGGGCGAGGCGGGGCGAGGCGAGAGCGTCTGGCTGGGCTGGTTCCTGTATGCGGCCCTGGTCGCGTTCGCGCCGATTGCCGAACGTCGTGGCGAAGCGCGACGGGCGGCCCGCTGGATCGCGCATGCCGAAGCGCTGAAGGCGGCGCTCGACCGCGAGGCCTGGGACGGCGCCTGGTACCGCCGCGGCTATTACGACGACGGCACGCCCCTCGGCTCGGCCACGAGCGAGGAGTGCCGCATCGACTCCATCGCCCAGTCATGGGCTGCGATCTCCGGCGCGGCCGATCCCGCGCGCGCCGCGCAGGCCATGGAATCGCTCGACGAGATGCTGGTGCATCGCGGCGACCGACTGGCGCTGCTGTTCACGCCGCCGTTCGATAGGACCCCGCTCGATCCCGGCTATATCAAGGGCTATCCGCCCGGCATTCGCGAGAATGGCGGGCAGTACACGCATGCAGCCGCGTGGTCGATCATGGGATTCGCGGCTCTGGGCCAGGGCGACAAGGCCCACGAGCTGTTCGCGCTGATCAACCCGATCAATCATGCCGCGACCCGCGCCGGCGTGTTGCGCTACAAGGTCGAACCTTATGTCGCGGCAGCCGACGTCTATTCGGTGCCACCGCATGTCGGCCGCGGGGGATGGACCTGGTACACCGGCTCGGCCGGCTGGCTCTATCGCGCCGGGATCGAGTCCATCCTAGGCCTGAAGGTGAAGGGCGACCGCTTCGAGCTGGCGCCCTGCCTGCCGGCCGCATGGCCGGGATTCGAGATGACCCTCACGCTGCGCGGGTCGGTCTACGAGATCGTGGTGCGCAATCCCGATGGTGTCGGCCGCGGTGTCGTCGCCGTCGAGTTGGACGGCGCGACGCAGCCGGTGGCGGACGGCAAGGCGGTGATCCGCCTGGGCGACGAGGTCGCCCGGCGGACCATCGTGGTGACTCTGGGCTGAGCGCTACTTGCGCTTGGCCGGAGCCGCCGGCTTCACGGCGGAAGCGATGGAGGATGCAAAGGTCGGCGCGACGACCTTTGCTTTGTCCTGCTTGGGCTTCTTCGTCTCGCGGTTGCCGCGGCGATGCTTCATGGACATGGGATTGGTTTCCTGGCGTCGAAGCGAAGAAAATCTCCGCATCGTCGGGCCATTGGACTCACTCTACGCGCATTGCCGGGCGAAGTACGATTGATGACCCCTAATTCAGGGACTGCATCTGCGCGACGACCGAGTGCACGCGAAAAGACGGGGCTCGGTCGGGCATCGCCGACTGCGAATGCGGCACGGCGCGATCGCCGATGGTGAATGCCGCCACCAGGAAGAGCAGTCCTCCGGCGACCGTGCTCGGGCCGTAACCCCAGCCCGCACTGTGCCGCCAGCACGGAAACGCCGCGATGCCCACGGCCGCCAGGAGCACGGCGAGGCTCAGTCCCAGCATTTGTATTCCCCTATGTTTCGCGGAAGAACGAGCACGGGAAGTGCGGGTTCCCTCCTGAACGGTGTCTTTTTCGGTACGCAGGCGGCGGCTGCGCCATCCCTCAGCGACGGCATTCCACATGGTCGCAGGAGGGCCTGCAGGGGTAGGTTGCCGGCAACAATGAACGATCCCCTCTCGAACGCCCGAGCGCTGCTGCATTCCGTATTCGGGTTTGGCGCCTTCCGTCCCGGCCAGGAGGAAATCGTGCGCGCCGCGCTGGCCGGCGAGGACGTGCTGGCGGTAATGCCCACCGGCAGCGGCAAGTCGCTCTGCTACCAGCTTCCCGCGATCGCCCGGCCCGGCCTCACCCTGGTGGTGTCGCCCTTGATCGCGCTGATGCGCGACCAGGTCCGGGCGCTCACCGCCGCGGGCGTCGCCGCCGGCAGCCTCAATTCCAGCAACGATCCGGCCGAGAATTCCCGCGTGCTGGGGCTGCTGCGCCGGGACGAGCTGCGTCTTCTCTATGTGGCGCCGGAGCGCTTGGCGCGGCCCGATACGATCGAGATGCTGGCCGAGGCGCATGTCACGATGATGGCCATCGACGAGGCCCATTGCGTCTCGCAATGGGGCCACGACTTCCGGCCCGAATACCTGACACTCGGCAATCTGGGGCGCCAGATCGGCGGCCGGCTGCAGACGCTCGCCTTCACCGCCACCGCCGACGCGCCGACCCGGGGCGACATTGTCGAGAAACTGTTCGCCGCCGAGCCGCGCGTCTTCGTACGCAGCTTCGACCGTCCCAATCTCAAGCTCGCTTTCAGGCCCAAGGAACGTTCGACGCGTCAGGTCCTGTCCTTCGTGCAGGCCCATCCGGGCGAGAGCGGCATCGTCTACTGCTCGTCCCGCCGTAAGGTCGAGGAGATGGCGGAGACGCTCAAGGCGGCCGGCATCAACGCGCGGCCGTATCACGCCGGCCTGGAGAAGACCGTGCGCGACGCCAACCAGGATGCCTTCCAGCAGGAAGACGGGCTGGTGATGACGGCCACCGTCGCCTTCGGCATGGGCATCGACAAGCCCGACGTGCGCTTCGTCTGCCACGCCGACCTGCCGTCCAACGTCGAGGCCTACTATCAGGAGATCGGGCGTGCCGGCCGAGACGGTCTGCCCGCCGATACCCTGACCCTCTACGGGCTGGGCGACATGCAGCTTCGCCGATTGCAGATCGAGCAGAGCGATTCATCGGATGAACGCAAGCGCATCGAGCGCCAGCGGCTGGGCGCGCTTCTGGCGCTGGCCGAAGCACCCCGCTGCCGGCGCCAGACTCTCCTCGCCTATTTCGGCGAGGCGTCGGAGCCCTGCGGCAACTGCGATCTCTGCCTCGAGGGTGTCGAACTGTTCGACGCGACCGTCGATGCGCAGAAGGCGATGTCGGCCATCGTCCGCACCGGCGAACGCTTCGGCATGGAGCATCTCGTGGCCATCCTGACCGGCGAACTCACCGACAACGTCGTCAAGTTCAAGCACGACGGGTTGCCGACCTTCGGCGTCGGAAAGAACCGCAAGGCTGCGGACTGGCGCTCGATCTTCCGCCAGCTTTCGGCCGTCGGACTCATCGCGCAGGACCTGATGGAGCACGGGCGCTGGAGGGTCACCGACGAGGGCTGGGCCGTCCTGAAGGGCAGGCAGACGGTCGAGCTGCGCAAGATCGCCGCGTCGGCGACCTCAAAGGGCGATCGCCGCGGGCGGACCACCGCACCGGCGATCGTCAGCGATGCCGACAGCGAGCTGCTCGACTCGCTCCGCTCCCTGCGCACCAGGTTGGCGCGGGCACAGAACGTGCCCGCCTATGTCGTCTTCTCCGACCGTACCCTGGCCGAACTCGCCACCCACCGGCCCTCGACCCTGGCCGCCATGCGCGAGATCCATGGCATCGGCGACGCCAAGCTCGAACGTTACGGCGCCGACTTCCTGGCCGTCATAGAGCCGCGGGCGTCCTGACCGACGGATCGCGGTCGCCGGTCAGCCCTTCTTGATCGGCGCGCCCATCGACCACAGGACGCCGAACGGATCGCGGAACTGGCCGTAGCGGTCGCCCCAGAACATGTCCTGGACCGGCAGCACGACCGTGCCGCCGGCCTTCACGGCCTTCTCGAAAGCGGCATCCACATCCTCGACCTGGAGATGCAGGATGAAGGCCGCGGGCTTTTCCAGCGGCGCGCCGTGCTCGGGAAAGGCGTCGGCCAGCATCAGCGAACCGCCGTTGATCACCAGATGGATGTGCATGTAGCGACCCTTGTCGTCGGGCGGCATGCGCATGACTTCCTGGGCGCCGAGCGCCTCGACGTAGAACGCGGCCGCCTGGGCGGCATTGCTGACGGAAAGATAGGGGCAGGGGCCACCGAGGACGGGCGGCTGGACGGGCGGGGTCATGACGGTCTCCTTGGCTGATGTCATATGCCGAGGACGAACGGCCAGACTCCGATCCGACACTGCGCGCGGAATTTCTTCAGCAGGACAGCCGGTCGAGGTGCTGGCGGATATGCGCGGCCTCGGCGGGGGTGCTGGCGAGGGCAATCGCGCGGCCGAAGGCCTCACGGGCTTCCTCCGGACGTTCGAGCTGCTGCAGCAGCGCCCCTTTGACACCGTGAAAGTAGAAATAGCCCTGCAGCCGCGTGCCCAGCGGTTCGATCATCGCGAGCGCGGCTTCCGGTCCGCGGACCTTCGAGACCGCGACCGCTCGATTGAGCGTCACCACGGGCGACGGCTGCAGCCTTTCGAGGTTGGCATAGAGCAGGTCGATCTGGGCCCAGTCCGTGTCCTCCGCGCGGGACGCACGGGCATGAAGGGCGGCAATGGCGGCCTGGATCTGATACGGGCCGGGCCGGCGGTGGCGCATCGCCTTGTCGATCAGGGCCAGGCCCTCGGCGATGCGCGGCCCGCTCCACAGGCTGCGATCCTGGTCCTCGAGCAGGACGACATTGCCCTCTCCGTCGAAGCGAGCCTCGGCCCGCGCGCGCTGCAGCAGCATCAGCGCGGTGAGGCCCATGATCTCGGGTTCGGCGGGGAAGAGGCGCAGCAGCAGGCGACCCAGCCAGATTGCCTCCTCGGCCAGCGGCTTGCGCGCCTCGGCCTCGCGGCTGCTGCTCGACGAGTACCCCTCGTTGAAGAGCAGGTAGATCATGGCGGCGACGGCGGCGAGTCGTTCCGCCCGCTCCGGTGCGCCCGGTGTCTCGAAGGCCGTGCCGGCATTGCCGATGCGAGCCTTGGCGCGGGTTATGCGCTGCTCCATCGCGGCTTCGCTCACCAGGAAGGCCTGGGCGATCTGCTTCACCGAGAGGCCGCAGACGATGCGCAGCGCGAGCGCGATCTGCTGCGTGGCGGGCAGTTCGGGATGACAGCAGATGAACAGCAGCCGCAGGATGTCGTCCTTGTAGTGCTCGCCGTCGAGCCGGTCGGCGAGCGAGGTCTCGGCGTCGTCGAGGTCCGACAGCACCGCCTCGTCCGGCAGTTCCGTTTGCTTCGCCTGCCGGCGGACCTGGTCCATCGCGGCATTGCGGCCGACCAGGATCAGCCAGGCGGCGGCATCGCGGGGCGGGCCGTTCTGCGGCCAGCTCTTGAGGGCGCGCAGACAGGCTTCCTGGAAGGCTTCCTCGGCGGTATCGAGAGTCCGAAAGTAGCGCAGCAGCGCCCCCATCACCCGGGGACGGGCCGCACCCAGAATCGGGTCGATCCAGCCGAGATCGTTCATGGGGCGGGCTTGTTTTCAGGAAGCTGGCTGGGATGGAACTCGGCCACCGGCCGGATCTCGTAGCTGCCGGTGCCCGGATTGGCCTTGGCGAGTTCCTTCGCCGTGTCGAGAGCCTCTTCAAGCGAGGTGCAGTCGATGACGTAGAAGCCGAGCAGCTGCTCCTTGGTCTCCGCGAATGGCCCGTCGATCACCATCTCCTCGCGTCCCTTGCGCAGCGTCGTGGCCGCGGTCGTCGGGAGCAGGCGAGCGACCGGTCCCAGCCGTCCCTGCCGGGCGAGCTTGTCGTTCACGGCGTAAAGCCTGGCCATGGTCTCGTCGTGGTAGTCCTTGGACCACGAGCCGACGGCTTCCTCGGAATTGTAGCAAAGGATGGCGTAGAGCATGGATCTTCGGCTCCTGTTGGACAGAGGACGCAGGAACGGGCTTCTTGCCGACAGGCCGGCCCGAATTGTTTCAGCTCACTCGGCGTTGGAAGAGACGGGTGTCTCGAAGGGGACGCCGGCCTTCAGGATGCGATAGCGGCCATCCTCGATCTGGGCGCCGGTGACGATTCCGGTGCGGGCGCTGCCGCCGTCGAGCCCCAGGCGGTCTCCCTCGAACAGGTGCGGGTCTTCCATGCCGCTGATCGCCGCGTGCTTGTCGGGCGGCGTGTGACCATGGACGACCAGCGTGCCGCCGAAGCCCTGCTTCCAGTCGAGGAAGCCGTGGTTGATCCAGGCCCAGCGCGCCTCGGTGAAGATCAGCCAGGGCCGCGCGAGAAATTCGTCCTGGTCGGCATGGGGATCGAGGCCGCCGTGGACGAACACCGTGTTGCCGAGCCGGACATGCGAACGCATCCCCTGCAGACGGTGCACCACCGTCTCGCCGAGGGCCTCGTGCAACAGGGCCTGGTCGGCATGGGCGGCCTCCCGGCCGGCACGGGCCATCATTTCGTCGAGGAGAATGTGTCCGCCCATGCGCTTGCTGAGCCACATGGTCTCGGCCTTGTGCGCGTGCGGCCCGCCAACCACCGCGAGCATCATCATGATCTCGTGGTTGCCCATCAGCCGGTCGACATGGTCGACCCCGTGCGCTTCCTCGGAGCGGGCCCACAGGTCGAGCACACCGGCGCTGTCGGGGCCGCGGTTGATCATGTCGCCGAGGTAGATCAGCCGGCGCCGGCCTTTGGCTTCGCCGGCCAGTCCGGCAATGGATTTCAGGAGCGCAGCCAGTTCCGCGGCACAGCCATGGACGTCACCGATGGCGAAGACCGTCTCGCCCTTGAGATCGAAGGGGGCGGTCTTCCACTCTGAGACGGTGACGGGCAGGTCGGTCATCGGACCATGCTAGCCCTATCCGGTTTGGCGCTCCACAGCCGCCGGCTCGCGGTCGAACTCCTGCTTGATGCCGCGATTGAGATCGTACTTGAGCTGGACTGCCGATTCCCGCTGCGTCCACACCTGCGCAGCCAGTGTGTACTTGTCGGCCTCCAGCGTATCGATGCCGATCGCCGAAACCTTCAGAACCCGGGCATCCCGCTCGATGGTGCCGCGAAGGCGCGAGATCGAGGTGTCTATGTCTTCGTTTGCCGGGCGGGGAATACGGAACTCGAGGCGTGCCGTTTCATTGCGGGTCGGCACTTTCAGGATATCTCCCCACAGCTTGCCATTGGGGATGATGATGCGGGTGTTGTCGTCGCCGTCGATCTCCGTGAAGAACAGATTGATCTCGCGGGCGATGCCGGTGACCCCGCCGGTCTCGACCCGGTCGCCGATATGGAAGGGGCGAAACACCACCAGCATGATGCCCGCCGCGAGGTTGCTCAGGGTGCCCTGCAGGGCGAGACCGATCGCGATGCCGAGCGCGCCGAGAACCGCGACGAAGCTCGTCGTGGCGATACCGAACGTGGTCAGGACCGCGACGAACGTGAAGACGAGGACGGTGTAGCGGGCGCCGTTAGCGAGAAAGAGTGCGACGGTACGGTCGATGCGCGGCGTGCGCTCGCAGAGGCGAACCACGGCCCGGTACAGCAGCCTCGAGGTCATCCATCCGATGCAAAGGATGATGATCGCGCCCACGACCCGCAGCCCATAGGTCGTCACCATGGCCACCATGATGTTGGCGGCGTTGTTCCACTGTTCCTCGATACCCATGAGGCGGGCAACGTCCGAGACGCGCTGGCGGTTCCTCCGCCGGCGCGAGCGCGACGTTAGCGAGCGTCGTTCTCGCGGATGAAGGTGCGAACCCGCGGCATGATCTGCTCGCGCCATTTGCGGCCGTTGAAGATGCCGTAATGGCCGACCCGCGGCTGCTCCCAGTGCACGTGACGCGCGCCGGGAATGTTGGGCGTCAGCGCATGCGCCGCCTTGGTCTGGCCGACGCCTGAAATATCGTCCAGCTCGCCCTCGACCGTCATCAGGGCGGTCTCGATGAAGGACGGATCGATCTTGCGGCCGCGGCTCACCCACTCGCCGCGCGGCAGCAGGTGCTCCTTGAACACGACCTCGATGGTCTGGAGATAGAACTCGGCGCTGAGGTCCATCACGGCAAGGTATTCGTCGTAGAAGGCGCGGTGGGCGCTGGCCGGGTCATCGTCTCCCTTCACCAGATGCTCGAACTGCCGCATGTGCGCATTCACATGCCGGTCGAGGTTCATGCTGATGAACGAGGTGAGCTGCAGGAAGCCGGGATAGACGCGGCGCAGCGCGCCCGGATAGTTCAGCGGCACCGTCGAGATGACGTTCTGGCGGAACCACATCATCGAGTTGCGCATGGCGAGGTCGTTGGGGACCGTCGGGCTGACGCGGGTGTCGATCGGGCCACCCATCAGGGTGAGCGACTTGGGCTGGCGCGGCTCCTTGGCCTCCGCCATCAGCGCGGCGGCGCCCAGCACCGGCACCGAGGGCTGGCAGACGGCGATGACATGCACGTCCGGTCCGAGGTAGCGGCAGAAGTCGGCGACGTAGTCGATATAGTCGTCGAGATCGAAGTTGCCCTGGCTGAGCGGCACTTCGCGCGCGTCGATCCAGTCGGTGATGTGCACGTCATGGTCGGGCAGCAGCGCCTCGACCGTTCCGCGCAGCAGGGTGGCGTAGTGGCCGCTCATCGGCGCCACGACCAGGACCTTGGGATCGCGCCGGGTGGTATCGCGATGGAAGTGCAGGAGCTGGCAGAACGGCTTGCGCAGCAGGATCTCTTCGTTGACCGCCACGGTCTCGTCGCCGACGACCGTCGTCTTCAACCCGAACGCCGGCTTGCCGTAGTTCTGGGTGAGGCGCGTCATGATCTCCGCGCCGGCGGCGATCGACTTGCCGACCCAGGTCTCCGCCCACGGATTGTAGGGGCTGGAATAGACCTGCTCGAGGGCGCTGGCCCACATCCGCAAGGGGACGGAAAGCTGGCGCTGGAATTCGTAGGCTTGATAAAGCATGGGGCGCGGATTGTACGCCCCGCGCCGCCTATGTCACGTTCATATTGCGACGCAACAATTGTGTAAAAACAATCACTTAGAGCAGGCGCCCCACGGCGTTGGCGATTGTTTCGGCCTTGGCGTCATGGGTGAAGTGGGTGACGAAGCGGCCGTTGCGGTCGAGCAGGTAGACGATCGAGGAGTGGTCCATGAGGTAAGGCGACCCCTCCTTGCCGGGCACCTTCTGGTAGTAGACGCGGTAGGCCTTGGCGACATCGGCGATCTGCTGCGGCGTGCCGGTGAGGCCGATGATCCCCGGTCCGAAGTTCGGGACATAGCCCTTGAGCAGCTCCGGCGTATCGCGCTCGGGATCGACCGTGATGAACACGAGATTCACCTTCTTTGCCGCGTCCGGTCCCAGTCTCTCGACCGCCGTTTCCATCAGCAGCAACGAAGTCGGGCAGACGTCGGGACAATAGGTGAAGCCGAAATAGATCAGCGTCGGCTTGCCCTTGAGCTGATCGCTCGAGAACGGCCGGCCGTCCTGGTCGATGAGCTTGAACGGTCCGCCGATCGACGGTTTCCCGCCCTGCGTGGCATCCCAGCCGATCCAGCCGGCCGCGACGACGAGCGCCGCGATCCAGACGCCGAGCAGCGCCTTCATGGTGCGTGACATGGCGCGAACATGGGCCGTCGCGGCCGGCTCGACAAGCCGGACCGCTCGTCGCACAACCGCTATGCCTGTGTGTTTCGACCGAGAGGAAAGTACGATGTTCTACGATGCCGCCAAGCGCGACCACGGACTGCCGCAGGATCCGCTGAAGGCGCTGATCGTGCCGCGGCCCATCGGCTGGATCTCCACGATCGATGGCCAGGGCCGGGTCAATCTCGCGCCCTACAGCTTCTACAACGGCGTCGGCGAATTCCCGCCCATGGTCTACTTTGCGATCACCGGCACCTATGGCGACACGCCGACCAAGCACAGCCGCATGAACGCCGAGGAGACGGGCGAGTTCGTGGTCAACATGGTGACCGCGGAGATGAGCGAGAAGATGAACATCACCACCGCGATGGTGGCCTACGGCATCGACGAGATGAAGCTCGCCGGCCTGACGCCCGAGCCCTGCCGCTTCGTGAAGCCGCCGCGGGTCAAGGAATCGCCGGTGGCGCTCGAGTGCAAGTACTGGAAGACGATCGAGCTGCCGGAAGAGCCGGGTCACGAGGCCAAGCGCGGCTCGATCGTGCTGGGCCAGGTGGTCGGCATCCACATCGACGACGCCATTTTGAAGGACGGCAGGGTCGACATCATGGCGATGAAGCCGGTCGCGCGGCTGGGCTACAGCGAATACACGACGGTCGAGAACGTCTGGAAGATGCGCCGTCCGGACGACCCGCGGTTTCAGTGAGTCAAACTGTCGTCCTGAGCGCAGCGAAGGACCTGACGGAACGACCAGCAGACGCCTGAGCGGGCACGAAATCCTTCGCTTCGCTTCAGGGCGGGGGTTACCCCGCCCGCGATGACAAGAATAGTCGCTCAACTACTCGCGACGACCGGTGCCACTGACCGCGCCATCGCCAGCACGCGCTTGTCGGCCATCGCCTCGCCCATCAGCATGAAGCCGACGGGCAGTTCGCCGGCGGCATGGCAGGGCAGGCTGATGCCGCAGCGGTCGAGGAAGTTGCCGACCGTGGTGTTGCGCAGCAGCAGCAGGTTCTTCTTCGTGAAGCCCTCGGGTGTCGACACTTCCTCGATCGTCGGCGCCACGATGGCGCAGGTCGGCATGATCACCGCGTCGTAGTTCGAGGTGATCGCCGAGACGCGACGGCAGAGGTCGGCGCGCTTCGCCAGCAGTTCGATATAGTCGGCAGCGGTCATGTCCTTGCCGCGCATGATGCGCGGATAGACCAGCTGGTCGTAATCCGGGCCGCGCCGCGCGATCAGGTCCTTGTGCCAGGCATAGGCCTCGGACGCGGCGAAGCCGCCCTTGGCGTTGATGGCGGGAAGTTCGTTCAACTCGGCGAGCTCGATCTGCTCGATCTTCACGCCCTTGGCTGCCAGCGCCGAGCAGGCGCGCTCGAACGCCTTCGCGACCGTCGGGTCGAGCTCGTCCATCACGAAGTGCTTGGGGATGGCGAAGCGAAGGCCGGCGAGCGGCGCCGCGTCGGGCACCGAGATTGGTTCCGAGGCGAAGACGGCGTCGACGAGGGCGCAATCCTCGACCGAATTGGCGAGCGGTCCGATCGAATCGAGCGAGGTCGAGAGCGGGACGACGCCGTCGATCGGCACGCGGCGCGCCGTCGGCTTGAAGCCCACGAGGCCGCAGACCGCAGCCGGAATGCGCACCGAGCCGCCGGTGTCGGTGCCCAGCGCCGCGACGGCCATGCGGTCGGCCACCGAGACGGCGGCGCCGGCGGAGGATCCGCCCGGCACGCGGGTGCGGTCGGCCGGATTGCCCGGCGTGCCGTAGTGCGGGTTGAAGCCGACGCCCGAGAAGGCGAACTCGCTCATGTTGGTGCTGCCGACGATCACCGCGCCGGCGGCGCGCAGGCGCGCCACCACCGGTGCATCCGCCGTGGCGGGCTTGGCGTCGTCGAGCGCCTTCGAGCCCGAAAGAGTCGTCTCGCCCGCGACGTCGCAGAGGTTCTTGATCGAGACCGGGATGCCGGCCAGGGCTGAAGGCACGAGGCCCGCCTTGCGCAGGCCGTCGCTCGCGTCGGCCGCGGCCAGTGCCTGGTCCTTCCAGACCTTCACGAAGGCGCGCTTGCCTTCGCCCTTGGGATCCTCGATTCGCGCCAGCGCCTCTTCGGTGAGCTTGCGCGAGGTGGTGCGGCCGGCGGCCAGGTCCGCGGCGAGTTGGATGATCGTCGGGTTGGCCATTGGGGTCCTTACTTGCCGCGGTGCTTCACGAGATCGTCGACGACCATCGGGTCGGCGAGCGTGGACGTGTCGCCCAGGTTGCTGAAATCGTTCTCGGCGATCTTGCGCAGGATGCGGCGCATGATCTTGCCCGAGCGGGTCTTGGGCAGGCCCGGCGCCCACTGGATCACGTCGGGCGTGGCGATCGGGCCGATCTCCTTGCGCACCCAGGCGACCAGTTCCTTGCGCAGCTCGTCGGAGGGCTGCTCGCCGGCCTTCAGGGTGACGTAGGCGTAGATGCCCTGGCCCTTGATGTCGTGCGGGAAGCCGACCACGGCGGCCTCGGCCACCTTGGTGTTGGCGACCAGCGCGCTCTCGACCTCGGCGGTGCCGATGCGATGGCCCGAGACGTTGATCACGTCGTCGACCCGGCCGGTGATCCAGTAATAGCCGTCCTCGTCGCGGCGCGCGCCGTCGCCGGTGAAGTACTTGCCCGGATAGGTCTTGAAGTAGGTCTCGATGAAGCGCTGGTGATCGCCATAGACCGAGCGCATCTGGCCCGGCCAGGAATTGATCAGGCAGAGATTGCCGGTGCAGGGGCCTTGCAGCTCGTTGCCGTCGGCATCGACCATCACGGGCTGCACGCCGAAGAAGGGCAAGGTCGCCGAGCCGGGCTTCAGCGCCGTGGCGCCGGGCAGCGGCGTGATCAGGATGCCGCCGGTCTCGGTCTGCCACCAGGTGTCGACGATCGGGCAGCGGCCGTCGCCGACGACGCGGTGGTACCACAGCCAGGCCTCGGGATTGATCGGCTCGCCGACCGAGCCCAGCAGGCGCAGGCTCGCGCGTGACGTCTTCTTCACCGGGGCCTCGCCCTCGCGCATCAGCGCGCGGATGGCGGTGGGGGCGGTGTAGAAAATGTTCACCTGGTGCTTGTCGATCACCTGCCAGAAGCGGCTGGTGTCCGGGTAGTTGGGCACGCCCTCGAACATCAGGGTGGTGGCGCCGTTGGCCAGCGGTCCATAGAGGATATAGCTATGGCCGGTCACCCAGCCCACGTCGGCGGTGCACCAGTAGACGTCGCCGTCGTGATAATCGAACACGTATTGGTGGGTCATCGACGCATAGACGATGTAGCCACCGGTCGTGTGCAGCACGCCCTTCGGCTTGCCGGTCGATCCCGACGTGTAGAGGATGAACAGCGGATCCTCGGCGCCCATCGGCTCGGGCGCGCACTCGGCCGGCACCTTGGCGGCGATCTCGTGCCACCAGACGTCGCGGCCGGCGTCCCAGGCGACCTTGCCGCCAGTATGCTTAACCACCAGCACCTTCTTCACGCCGGGCGCCTTCTTCAGCGCCTCGTCGCAATTTGCCTTGAGCGGCACGTGCTTGCCGGCGCGCAGCCCTTCGTCGGCGGTGACGACGACGTTGCTATCGCAGTCGACCAGGCGGTTGGCGAGACTGTCGGGCGAGAAGCCGCCGAACACGACGGAATGGATGGCGCCGATGCGCGTGCAGGCCAGCATCGCGTAGGCCGCTTCGGGGATCATCGGCAAGTAGATCGTGACGCGGTCGCCCTTCTTGACGCCGAGCTCCTTCAGCGCGTTCGCCATGCGGCAGACTTCGTCGTGCAGCTTGCGATAGGTGATCTTCTCGGACTTCGCCGGATCGTCGCCTTCCCAAATGATCGCGGTCTGGTCGGCGCGCTTGGCGAGGTGGCGGTCGATGCAGTTGGCGGAGACGTTCAGCACGCCATCGTGGAACCAACGGATTCGGACGTCGCCGTTGTAGTCCACGTCGCGCACGGCGGCCGGGCTGTAGGGCTTGATCCAGTCGATCCTCTTGCCGTGCTCTTCCCAGAACCTGGCGGGATCCTTGGTCGAGGCCTCGTACATCGCCTCGTACTTGGGCTTGTCGACATAGGCGCGCTTGGCCCAGTCCGCGCTGACGGCGATCACTTCATCGGCCATGGCTTTCCTCCAGCTTCGGCTTTGTGCCTTGAATTACCTGCGTTCTAGCCCGCTGCCGCGGGGCTCGGCAATTCGACTTTGGGCGTCACTCGCTGAACCAGGTCGTGAAGTCCTGGATCGGCGCGCGATCGGTGATCAGGCTGTTGGGCACCACGTCGGGATCGGCATAGCCCAGCGCCAGTCCGCAGATCACGGTCTGGTCGTCGGGGATTTTGAGCTCGCGCCGCACGACATGCTGGTAGCGGCTGAAGGCGGCCTGCGGGCAGGTGTGCAGGCCCTTCTCGCGGGCCAGCAGCATGAGCTGGTCGAGGAAGATGCCGCAGTCGATCCACTGGCCGTTGCCCATGCGCTTCTCGACGCAGAGGATCATGCCGACCGGCGCGTCGAAGAACTCGTAGTTCTTGCGGAACTGCTTCATCATGCCGGCTGCATCGCCGCGCGGCACACCGAGCAGGGTATAGAGCTGCTTGCCGACGAGCTTGCGGCGCGCGTCGTAGACCGGCGTCATTTCCTGCGGATAGACGTTGTACTCCGCGCCCGGGCCGTTATCGCCGGCATCCATTGCCGACAGGATCGCCGCGGAGAGCCGCTTCCGCGCCGCGCCCATGGTCACATAGAGCTTCCAGGGCTGCAGGTTGCCGTTCGACGCCGAGCGGTTGGCGGTCTCGATGATCCATTCGATGTCGGCCTTGGCCACGGGATCGGGCTTGAAGACGCGCATGGAGCGGCGGGAGTGGACGGCTTCTGACACGCGCATGGACGGCTAGCTCCGGGTGAGGTGACGACGCAGGAAGTCGAACAGCGTGCGCCGCGCGGCGGCGTTCTGCTGTTCGGTGAAATAGTGGGTGGCGCCGGGGATCACGACGGCCTCGGCCTCCTTGCCGTGCGCAACCAGCGCCTCGGCCATGGCCAGCGACTGCTCGACCGGCACGTTCTCGTCGCGGTCGCCATGCAGCAGCAGGACCGGCGCGTCGATCTGCGCCACCCGCAGGATCGGCGAGCGCACCGGCAGGCCCTCGGGCCCGCACAGATCGTCGAGATAGTCGCGCATGTAGGGATTGGCCTCGCGCCATCGCGCGAGATCGGTCGGCGCGAAGAAGGCGGCGACGGCGCGCACCGGCGGCTTGTGGGCGGCGGCGAGCAGCGCCACCTGTCCGCCCATCGAGGCGCCGACCAGGGCAATCCGGTCGCGGTCGACCAGCGGCCGTTTGGCCAGCCAGTCGATCGCCGCCAGTATGTCGAGCGGCTGGCGCAGGCCCTGGTCGTTCTCGCCCTCCGAGCCCAGCCAGCCGCGCAGCGACAGGGCCAGCGCGGCGTAGCCGTTGGCGGCGGCGGCGCGCGCCAGCCCCACCATGTTGTGGGCATGGCCGGCAAAGCCGTGCAGCAGGATCAGCGCCGGATAGGGCGGCTGGCCGGCCACCGGCTTGAAGAAGTAGCCGCCGAGGCTGACGCCGTGCCCGGGCACGCGCACCTGCTCGGCGTCGCGAACCTCGGGCAGGTCGTCCCAGCGATGCATGACCTCGATCGGCACGCCGTCGGGATCGCGAAAGCCGACCGAGTAATAGCCGGGCGCGAGGTAATCGAGTTCCTGTGGCGGCTGGATGATCTCCGCGCCGGCGTCGCGCAGCTCGGCGAACACCTGGTCGACCTGGCCGCGGCTCTCGGCCGACACCGCGAGCCAGAGCGCGCCCGGTCCGTAGGAGATGCCGTCCTTGGCCTGGCGCATCACGAAATGGTCGTAGCCGCGCGACCACATCACCCGGTCGGGGCTGGCCCAGACGCGATGGAAGCCGAGCATCGGCAGCCACAGGCGATGGAAGGCGACGGAGCGCGCGAGGTCGCTCACCTCGATGGCCGCGCCGGCAAAGGAAGAGCGTGGACGCATCAGCTCGGCTCGAGCCCCAGCGCCAGCAGCTCGTCGCGCCGCAGATGCTGCTCGCCCGCGAGGAAATACTCGTCGAGCTGGGGCGGCTTCACCCCGGTGCCCGACAGCATGGCGTGCGCCTGGCCGCGGTGATGCGTCTGGTGCTGGAACAGGTGTTCCAGAATCGAGATCACGCTGGAGGGCGGCGGCGTGCGGTTGGGGCGCGGCAGTGACAGGCCCTCGGCCAGGCTCGCCTCGGTCTGGCGCTCGCAGAAGGCGAGCAGCCGGCGGTCGCTGGCGATCTGGGCGTCATAGAGCGACACGGCGTCGGGAAAGTCGGGGATCGGGTCGTGATAGCGCTGCAGCACCGTCGGATCGCGGTGCAGCGCGTCGATGTAATAGAGGTCGACCCAGAGAATGTGATTGAGCGTGGCGCGCAGCGACGGGAAGAAGCCGGTGCGCGGGGCGGCGAACTCCTCGGTCGTCAGCGCCTTGCAGGCGGTGAGCAGCCGGTGGTTCGCCCAGATGTTGTTGCGGGCCATGGCGACGGCATGGCCTGGCAGCCCCGTCGCCATGGGTCCCGTGTCCTTCGGTGTCAGGCCGCGTGGGCCAGGTTGCGCAGCACGTAGTGCAGCACGCCACCGTTCTTGAAGTAGCCGACCTCTTCCGCGGTATCGATGCGGCAGGTCAGCGTGATCGTCTCCGACGCGCCGTCGGGGCGATGGATGGTCAGCGGCACGTCCATGCCGGGCTTCAGCTCGCCGTCGATGCCGCCCACGTCATAGGTCTCGCGGCCGGTCAGGTTCAGCGTCTTGCGCGTCATGCCGTCCTTGAACTGCAGCGGCAGCACGCCCATGCCGACCAGGTTCGAGCGATGGATGCGCTCGAAGGTCTCGCAGACCACCGCCTTGACGCCCAGCAGGTTGACGCCCTTGGCTGCCCAGTCGCGCGACGAGCCGGTGCCGTATTCCTTGCCGGCGATCAGGACCTGCGGCGTGTGCTCCTTCTTGTAGCGCATCGCCACGTCGTAGATCGGCTCGGGCTGGTCGGTCGTGAAGTGGTGGGTGAAGCCACCCTCGACGCCCGGGACCATCTCGTTCTTCAGGCGGATGTTGGCGAAGGTGCCGCGCATCATCACCTCGTGATTGCCGCGGCGCGTGCCGTACTGGTTGAAGTCCTTGGCCTCGACGCCTTCCTCCATCAGGTACTTGCCGGCGGGGCTGTCCTTGCGGATCGAGCCGGCGGGCGAGATGTGGTCGGTGGTGATCGAGTCGCCGAACTGGCCGAGCGGGCGGGCGCCCGTGATGTTGGACAGGGCGGCCGGCGTCTTGCCCATGCCCTCGAAGTAGGGCGGGTTGCGCACGTAGGTCGACTTGTCGTCCCAGGCGTAGGTCAGGCTGGGCTTGGTCTTGATGCCGCGCCAGAACCGGTCGCCCTCGAAGACATTGGCGTAGCGCTTCTTGAAAGCCTTGGCCGTCACGAACTTGTCGACCGTCTTGGCGACTTCCATGTTCGAGGGCCAGAGATCCTTCAGGTAGACCGGCTTGCCACCCTTGCCGAGGCCGATCGGATCCTTGGTGATGTCGATCTTCATCGAGCCGGCCAGCGCGTAGACCACAACCAGCATCGGCGAGGCGAGGTAGTTGGCGCGGGTCAGCGGGTTGACGCGGCCCTCGAAGTTGCGATTGCCCGAGAGGACCGAGCTCACGACCAGGTCGCCGTCGCCGATCGCCTTGGTGACCGGATCGGGCAGCGGGCCGGAGTTGCCGATGCAGCTCGTGCAGCCGTAGCCCACGAGGTTGAAGCCGATCTTATTCAGGTCCTTCTGCAGGCCCGAGGCCTCGAAGTACTCCGTCACGACCTGCGAGCCCGGCGCCAGCGAGGTCTTCACCCACGGCTTGACCTTGAGGCCGAGCTTCACCGCGTTGCGCGCGATCAGGCCGGCGCCCAGCATGACGTAGGGGTTCGAGGTGTTGGTGCAGGAGGTGATGGCCGCGATCACCACGTCGCCGTGGCCGAGGTCATAGTCGGTGCCCTCGCACTTGATGCGCTTGCCGTCGTCCTTGCGGTCGAACTCCTTCTCCATGTTCGCGACGAACTGGTGGGCGGCTTCGGCGAGCGGCACGCGGTCCTGCGGCCGCTTCGGGCCGGCGAGGCTCGGCACGACGTCGCCCAGGTCGAGCGAGAGCGTGTCGGTGAAGACCGGCTCCGGCGACTTCTTGGAACGCCACAGGCCCTGCTTCTTGGCATAGGCCTCGGCGAGCTTGGCGGCCGGGCCGCGATTGGTGGTCTTGAGGTAGCCCAGGGTGATGTCGTCGACCGGGAAGAAGCCGCAGGTCGCGCCGTATTCCGGGGCCATGTTGGCGATCGTCGCGCGGTTGGCCAGCGGCATCTCGTCGAGGCCCTCGCCATAGAATTCGACGAACTTGTTCACCACACCCTTCTTGCGCAGCATCTGCGTGACGGTGAGCACCAGGTCGGTCGCGGTGGCGCCCTCGGGCAGCTTGCCGGTCAGCTTGAAGCCGATCACGTCGGGGATCACCATCGGCTGCGGCTGGCCGAGCATCGCGGCCTCGGCCTCGATGCCGCCGACGCCCCAGCCCAGCACGGCCAGGCCGTTCACCATCGTGGTGTGCGAATCGGTGCCGACCAGCGTGTCGGGATAGGCGATCGTCTCCTTGCCTTCCTTCTTGGTCCAGACGACCCGGGCGAGATACTCGAGGTTGACCTGGTGGCAGATGCCGGTGCCCGGCGGGACGACGCGGAAATTGTCGAACGCCATCGCGCCCCAGCGCAGGAACTGGTAGCGCTCGAGGTTGCGTTCGTATTCCAGCTTCACGTTGGCGCCGAAGGCGCTCGAATTGCCGAAATTGTCGACGATCACCGAATGGTCGATCACGAGGTCGACCGGGACCAGCGGGTTGATCTTCTTGGGATCGCCGCCCAGCTTGCCCATGGCGTCGCGCATCGCGGCCAGATCGACCACGGCCGGGACGCCGGTGAAGTCCTGCATCAGCACGCGGGCCGGGCGGAAGTTGATCTCCTTGGTGGAGCGGCCGCCATTCTTGATCCACTCGGCGAACGCCGAGATGTCGGTCTTCTTGACCGTCGTGCCGTCCTCGTTGCGCAGCAGGTTTTCCATCAGGACGCGGAGCGAGAAGGGCAGGCGGGACAGGTCGCCGACCTCCTTCTCGACCGCCTTCAGGCTGAAATACGTATAGCTGCGGCTACCGACCTTCAGCGTCTTTCGAGCCTTGAAGCTATTGGGATGGGCGGCGGCCATATCTACACTCCTGGAAGGTCGGTTCTCTGCGGATGTGGCGCAAAATAGGGGCATGCACCTCCACAGGCAATCGGCGGATGCGGCTTTGCGGCCGTTGTGTCAGATTGGACGCATGCGACGTCAAATCGGTCACGTATTTGGGGTTCTTGCAGCGTTTCTGGCCCTGACGGGCGAAGCGGTGGCGCAGCGTAACGCGGTCGAGTCCTGGGATCCCAGCGCCCGCGGCTTTTCATCCGGCGGGTCGTCGGCCCCTTCCCTGCCCGGTGCGAGCGGCGGGAATGGCGGGGCCACCCTCGAATCGCTGAACAAAATCCTCTCAGCGTCGCAGCTCTCGGCCTTCGACCGGTCGATCTATCTCAGCATCCGCGCCTTCCAGCTCGCCCGTCTCGGTCGCGAGGCCGACAGCCAGAAGGACATCGCCGAAATGGGCCGCGTCCTGCCCGGCGACTGGCAGGTCGTGCTTTCCAGCACGATGCCGGGCCTGGCCGGCGGCGGCGACCGGGCGGCGGCGCTTCGCACTCTGGACAGTGCGCTGCAACGCAAGCCCGGCGACCCGTCCCTGACGATCGCCCAGGCCCAAGTCTACATGCAGATCGCCGATTTTGCGCGGGCCCTGGGCCTGCTCGACGCCGCCCTGGCCGGCGCCCAGACGCCGGGCGAGCGGCGGTCGGCGCTCTTTTTTCGGGGCATTGCGAACTTCAACCTCGGCAACTACGCCCAGGCGGCCGACGATTTCGACGCCACGCTGGCGGGCCGGCCCAACTTCAAGACCAAGCAGGCGCCGTTGCTCTGGCGCTATGCCGCCCAGGTCCGCGCCCGGCGCGATGCGCGCGCGGCCCTGGCCCGCGACGTGGGCGCGGAGAGCCTGAACGAGTGGCCGGGGCCGATCCTGCGCTTCCTGCTGGGCAAGGGCTCGGCCGGCGAGCTGGAGGTCGCCGCCGAATCCGACGACGGAGCCAAGCGCAGCAACGGCAAATGCCCGGCGGCTTTCTTCATCGGCGTCGACGCGGTCCGCCGCGGCGACAAGCAGCGCGCCCGCGAACAGTTCCAGCTCGCCCAGGCCCGCTGCCCGACCGTCTCGGAGTTCAACTGGGCGGCGTCGAGCGAGCTGAAGCGGCTCTGATCAGCCCGCCAGCGCCAGCGGCGCAACGAATCGCGTGATCTCCGACAGGACATAGGAAGGCTGCTGCAGGTGCGGGCTGTGGCCGCAGTCCGGCACCAGCCGCGTCTCGCAATAGCCCCCGACCTTGCCGGCGATGATGCCGAGCTGCAGTTCGGTGCCGTATTCGTCGTCTTCGCCCTGGATCGCCTGCACCGGCACCATGACGCCCGGCAGGCGGCCGTTCGCGTCCATCGGCTCGAAGCCGGGCGAAACCCAGGCATCGGCCCATAGCCGGAAGGCGCCGTCGACATCGGCATGATACTTCGCGAGCCGCTGGCGCAGGTCGCCGGTGGCGAAGGCGGTCCGGGCCCTGGCGATCGCCTCGACGCAGATCGGCTCGTTGATGGCGTGCGCGGCCAGGGTCACCACCGCCCGCAGCGGCTCGGGATCCGTCGCGGCATAGTTCAGGGCGATCGTGCCGCCATCGCTGTGCCCCACCAGCACGCAGTCCTCGATTCCGAGCGCGGCCAGTAGGCGCGGCAGGACGAGGTCGGCCTCGATCTCCATGTAGCGGACGCCGGGATCGGCCGGCCACGGGCTCGATTGCCCATAGCCGGTGCGATCGTAGACGATGCCGGCGCAGCACGCGGCGTCGCACAGTCTCTGGGGGAAGTCGCGCCACATCTCGATGCAGCCCAAGCCCTCATGCAGGAAGACGAGCACCGTGCGCTCAAGCCCGTCGTCGCGCGCCGGGGTGAGGCGGCGCACCCGCAGACGCCGGTCGCCGAGGTCGATGAATTCGTCTGTTGAGGACATCGGCCTCTTTTCGGGGTAGCCCGGCTTGCGGTCAAGGCGGCGTCAGGCCGTCGCCAGACCGGCTTGCGGCACGCGTGCCTTGAACTTGCGCCGGGAGAAGACAGCGATCATGGCCGGCAGGACGGTGAGGAAGAGGAAGGGCGCCAGCAGGGTGCCGCCGACCACCACGATGGCGAGCGGCCGCTGGACCTGGCTGCCGATGGCGGTCGAGAAGGCGGCGGGCAGCAGGCCGACGGCGGCCGCCACGCAGGTCATCAGTACGGGGCGCATCTGCTGTTCGCAGGTGTGGCGCAGTGCGTGCTCGCGGTCGATGCCCACGGCGATCAGGCGGTTGAAGCAGCTCACCAGCATGATGCCGTTCATCGCCGCGATGCCGAACAGCGCGACGAAGCCGATGGCGGCCGAGATGCTGAACGACATGTCGGCCGCCCACAGGGCGAGGATGCCGCCCGACAGAGCGAGTGGCATGGCGGCGCCTGCGAGGAGCGTGTCAGTCAGCGAGCCGAAGCTGACATAGAGCAGCAGCAGGATCAGCCCGATGGCGATCGGCACCGCGATCGCCAGGCGTGCGATGGCGCTCTCGAAATTGACGAAGTCGCCGGCCCAGTCCAGTCGGTAGCCGCTCGGCAGCTTCACCTGTTCGGTTACCTTCTGCTGGGCCTCCAGCACGGCGCCGCCCAGGTCGCGCCCGCGCACGCTGAACTTCACCGGTATGAAGCGCTCCTGCTGCTCGCGGTAGATGTAGAAGGCGCCTGTCGCGAGTTTGACGGTCGCCACTTCGCTCAACGGGACCTGCACGATGCTGCCGTTTGGACCGACGGTGCCCAGGGCGATGCGGCGGATCGCATCCATGTCCTGGCGGTAGCGGGGCGCCAGGCGCACCAGCAGCGGAAAATGACGGTCGCTGCCTTCCTCGTACAGATCGCCTGCCGCCTGTCCCCCGATCGCCGCCTGGATCGTGGTATTGATGTCGCCCGGCGACAGGCCGTAGCGTGCGGCCTTGGCACGGTCGATGTCGATGAGGACGGTCGGCTGGCCGAGCAGCGGGGGGACCTGGATGTCGGTGATTCCAGGCACGCTCTCCAGTACGCCGCGGATGTCGACGGCGATCTTGCGCAGGGTGATGAGGTCGGGCCCGGAGATCTTGATCGCATTCTCCGCATCGATGCCCGAAGCCGCCTCCTGCACATTGTCCTGGATGTATTGGGAAAAGGCGAAGGTGACGCCGGGAAAAGCCCTGCGCAGTGCGTCGCTCATTTCGGCGATCAGCTCCGGCTTCTCGAGGCCCTTGCGCCACTTGCTTGCGGGCTTCAGGGGAACGAAGAATTCGGCGTTGGAGAAGCCGTCAGGATCGGTGCCGTCGTCCGGCCGGCCGTGCTGGGAGATCACCGTCTCGACCTCGGGGAAGCTCTTCACGAGCTTGCGCATGCGGTTGACGTACCCATTGCCTTCGTCGAGCGAGACCGACGGCGGCAGTGCGGCCCGCATCCAGATGTTGCCTTCCTCGAGCTTGGGCAGGAATTCCAGTCCCACCGTGCTGGCCGCGACCCCGGCCGCCAGCAGCACGCCCAGTCCGACCGCCAGCATGGCGTGACGCCAGGCGAGCGCCCGCGAATAGGCCTGGCGATAGAGACGTCGCAATCCGCGGACGAGAAAGGTCTCGGTCTCGGAGACCTTCTCCGGCAACAGCAGGGCGGCGAGTGCGGGCGACACGGTGAAGGTCGCGATCAGGCCGCCGGCCAGAGCGTAGGCGTAGGTCTGCGCCATGGGTCCGAAGATGCGGCCCTCGACTCCCGACAGGGTGAACAGCGGCAGGAAGCCGGCAATGATGATGGTGGCCGAGAAGAAGATCGCCTTGGTCACCTCGCCCGAGGCCACGTAGATCGTGAAAAGTTTGCCGGTGAGGCCTTCCGGCTCCTCGCGCAGGCTCCGCGTCGGTCCGGCATGGCTTGCTTCGGCGAGGTGTCGGAAGATGTTCTCGACCATGATGACAGTAGCGTCGACGATGATGCCGAAGTCGATCGCGCCCATGGACAGAAGGTTCGCCGACTCGCCGTTCACCACGATGATGACGACGGCGAACAGCAGGGCGAAGGGAATGGTGGCGGAGACGATCAGGGCACTGCGCAGGTCGCCGAGGAACAGCCACTGAATCAGGAAGATGAGGCCGACACCCATCACCATGTTGTGCAATACCGTATGCGTGGTGACGTCGACCAGCACGCTGCGATCGTAGATGCGCTCGATGCGCACACCGGGCGGCAGCAGGTTCGAGCCGTTGATGCGTTCGACCTCGCGCTCGACAGCGCGCAGTGTCGGCATGGTCTCCGCGCCGCGCCGCATCAGCACGATGCCCTCGACAACATCGTCGTCGTCGTCGTGGCCGGCGACCCCCAGTCTCGGTTCGTTGCCGACGGCGATGTCGGCGACATCCGAGACCAGGATGGGCGATCCGTCGCGCACCGTGAGCATGGTGCTGCGGATATCGTCCATCGACCGGATCTGGCCGACGGCACGCACCACGGCCGATTGCGGCCCGAGATTGATGGTGTTGGCGCCGACGTTGATGTTGGCGCCGTTCAGCCCGTCGATCACCTGCTTGAGCGTGAGCCCATGCGCCTGCAGCCGGTCGAGATCGACGGTGACGTCGAACGTCTTGCTCTTGCCGCCCCACGTCGTGACGTCGATCACGCCGGGCACAGCTTTCAGCCGGCGCAGCAGGATCCAGTCCTGCATGGTCTTCAGCTCGGTGACGCTAAAGCCCTTGGGACCCACCACGCGATAGCGGAAGATCTCGCCGATCGGGCTGGTCGGCGAGATCAGGGGCTGTGCGCCGTTGGGCAACGGGCCAAGCTGGGCCAGCCGATTGGTCACGAGCTGGGCCGCCTCGCGGTATGTCAGGTCGTAGGTGAACTGCACCTTCACGTCGCTGAGGCCGGTCAGGGAGATGGAGCGGATGGACTTCACATAGGGAAGTCCCGCCATCTGCACTTCCATCGGGATCGTGATGTAGCGCTCGATCTCCTCGGAGGACTGGCCGGGATTCTGCGTCACGATGTCGACGAGGGGCGGCACCGGGTCGGGATAGGCCTCGATGTTGAGGCGCTTGTAGGCGAACAGGCCGCCCGCGATCATCAGGACGGCAAGAATCAGAACCAGAACGCGCTGACGAATCGCGGCGCCGACGATCGTTTGCATCTACAGCCCTCGTGGCAGGCCGTGAAATGGCGATGCCTTCGCGAAGAGCTAAGACACAAGTCGAGCAGACACACTAGCGTTGCGAGTACAACGTCTATGCAACCTTCTGTAGGTCTGAATCCCGCGGTGCCGCCAGTCGCAATTCGCCCGATATGCCGCGCACTTCTTCGTCGATGAAATGACGCCAGCCATCGAACGACATGCCGACACGCGCCGCCTCGATCAGGGTGTCCTCGGAGATCAGGAGAGGAGAACGATACTTCTTGGTCAGGCCTTCTATGCGCGAGCAGACGTTCACGGCATGACCCACGACGGAGTATTCGAGCCGCTGCTCATCGCCGATCGCGCCCATCACGACCTCGCCATGGTGGATGCCCACGCCGACACGGACCGGTGGCTCGCCGTCCCGTGCACGTTCGACGTTCCAGGCGTCGATCGCCGCGAGCAGCCGGAGGCCACATCGGATGGCGGCGGCTGCGTCGTCGGGCGAGGGGCGCAAGGCACCGAACACCGCCAGCACACCGTCCCCGATGAACTTGTCGATGAGCCCGCCCTCGGCCTCGACGATGCGCGAGACCACGGTGCGATACTCCTGGAGGAAGCCGAACAGGGCGTCGGGTTCCATGGTCTGCACCGCTGCCGTGAAGTCGCGCATGTCGATGAACAGGATCGCCGCTTTCGTCCGCCGGCCCCGTGTCGCACGCAGGCCCTCTCTGGCCAGGCGGTTGGCCAGCTCCGACGGCAGGTATCGCGACAGATTCAGATTCTGCAGGCGCTCGCCGTCGAGGCTATGCCGCAGCCGGTCGGCCAGCAGCGCGCAGGCCAGGAACACCGCGACGGTCCCGATCGCTTCGATGCCGTAGTAGGTGAAGCGGGCGCTGACGAAAGCCGGCGGCGGGTTCGCGCCGATCATCCAGGCGAAAGCGATCGCGGCCGCGGCGATGCCGACCCATCGGCCCGCGAACCACGACGCACCGAAGATGACCACGAGGTAGAGCGCCGTGAGCCGCAGGTCGCCGGTGACGATATCGGCGTAGCCCACCGCGGCCGACAGGACGAAGGCTCCCAACAGTATGGTTGCCTTGAACGTGACGGTCGGATGACTCCGCTTCGTGGCCATGTCCGACATGGCACCCCGATCCGCGTGTCAGCGCTGGGTGTTCGAGGAGATGGACCAGGGAGAGGCAGGCGGCTTGCAGCGCGACCGGCCATTCCCCGGGCCGGTGCCGTCGCGATTCCACCAGCCGCCGCCCAGCGACTGGAACAGTGCCGCGGTGTCGGTGAGACGCGCGGCCTGCGCCTGCACGCGGGTGAGCAGCGTCTGCTGATAGGTGAGCTCGGCGATCAGCACGACGACATAGGTCGTGTCGCCGAGTTCGAGACGCTTGCGCGCGATGGTGAGGGCCGTGGCGGCGGCCCGCTCCGCCTCGACCGCCGACTTGAGCGCCAGCGCATCGTATTCAAGGGCGTTCAGCGTGTCGGCGACGTTGCGGAAGGCCGCCAGCACGATCGACTGGTACTGCGCGTCGGCCTGTTCGAGCGCCGCGACGGCGGACCGCTTCTTGGCCGCCAGCGCGCCGCCATCGATCAGGGTCTGGATGGCGCTGGCGCCCGTGGTGGCGCCCGCGAGACCGGGCATGAACAGCGTGCCGAGCGAGAGCGCACTGGTGTTGAGGCCGAAGCCCAGCGTCACCTGCGGCAGCTGGTTGGCGATGGCGACGCCGACCTGGGCGCTGGCGGCGTGCAGGTTGGCCTCGGCGGCGCGAATGTCCGGCCGTTGCTCGACGAGCTGCGAGGGCAGGGTGAGCGGCAGTTCGTACGGCAGCTTGAGATCGGTGAGTTCGAAGCGCTCGGCGACGGGATCGCTCGGCAGGCGGCCGGTCAGGGTGGCCAGCAGGTTGCGCTGTTGCGCCAACGCCTTCTCGAGCGGCGGCAGGGTGGATTCGGCCTGGGCCAGCGCGGCCTGCTGCGTGGCGACGTCGGCGCCGGGAATGGCGCCGAGGCCCGACTGGCGCGTCAGGATGCCGAGCGTCTCGCGCTGCGTGGCGACGATGCGCTTGGTCGCCTCGACCTGGCCCCGCAGCGACGCCTCGACGATGGCGGCCGCGACGACGTTCGACGCCAGCGAGAGATAGGTCCCTTCGAGCTGGAAGCACTGCGCCTCGGCCAGCGCCTCGAGCGATTCGATCTGGCGGCGGTTGCCGCCCCAGAGATCGAGCGCATAGGTGATCTGGAGGCCGGCGACGAACAGGCCGTAGATCGGCTGCTGGTCGGCGGTCGCCGACTGCAGGCTGGCGGGAGTCTGGTTCTGGGTGGCGTTGAATGTCCCCTGGAGGGTCGGGAACAGGGTGGCGCGTTGGGCGCGGGCATTCTGCTGGGCCACCCGAAGCCCGGCCACGGCCGCCTTCACGTCGGGATTGGCCCGCAGCGAGCGCTCGATCAGGCTGTTGAGCTGCGGCGACTGGAATACGCCCCACCATTGGCCGGGAATGTCCATGCTCTGGACGATCCGCTGGGCCTCGCCGCCCGGTATGCCGGCGGCGATCAGGTCGCTCTTCTGGTCGGGAAGATATGTCGCCGTTTTCGGCCCTTCCGGCGAGGTGAAGTCCGGTCCGACCGAGCAACCAGCGAGAGCTCCCGCCGCGACGAGCGGCAGGGTAGCCAGGAGAGAGCGTCGCATCATGTCGCCTCCGCAACCGTATCGTGGGGGTGGGGCGCCGGGACCGGGGCACGGCGGCGCGAGAACAGGCCGATCATGGCCGGCAGGACGGTGAGGAAGAGGAACGGCGCCAGGAGCGTGCCGCCGACCACGACGATGGCGAGCGGCCGCTGGACCTGGCTGCCGATCGCCGTCGAGAAGGCGGCGGGCAGCAGGCCGACGGCGGCCGCCACGCAGGTCATCAGTACGGGGCGCATCTGCAGGGAGCAGGTCTCGTAGAGCGCCATGCTGCGATCGCGACCGGCGTCGATCAGCCGGTTGTAGCAGCTCAGCACCATGATGCCGTTCATGGCGGCGATGCCGAACAGGGCCACGAAGCCGATGGCGGCGGAGATGCTGAACGGCATGTCGGTGATCCAGAGGCCCAGGATGCCGCCGGTCAGCGCCATGGGAATGGCGCTCGCGGCCAGCAGCGTGTCGCGGAACGAGCCGAAGCTCATGTAGAGCAGCAGCCCGATGAGGCCGATGGCGATGGGCACGGCCACGGCGAGGCGCTGCAGCGCATTCTTCAGGTTGCCGAACTCGCCGACCCACTCGATGCGGTAGCCGCCCGGGATCTGCACCTTCTCCGCCACGCGCTGCTGCGCCTCGATGATGGTGCTGCCGAGGTCGCGGCCGCGGACGCTGAACTTCACCGGGACGTAGCGCTCCTGCTGTTCGCGATAGATGTAGTAGGCGCCGGAGACCAGCTCGACCTTGGCGACCTCGCTCAACGGCACTTGCGTGATGGTGCCGTTTGCGGCCTGCGCGCCGATCTGGATGCGGCTGATCGCGTCGAGGCTCTGGCGATAGCGCGACGCGAGACGGACGACCATCGGGAAGTGCCGATCGCTGCCGCTCTCATAGACGTCGCCGGCGGCCTGGCCGCCGATGGCGGCCTGGACCGTGGCGTTGATGTCGCCCGGCGTCAGCCCGTAGCGGGCCGCCTTGGCGCGGTCGATGTCGATGCGGATGGTCGGCTGGCCGAGCGAGGCCGAGACGGCCAGATCGGTGACGCCGGGCACCGTTGCGAGCACCGCCTTGATCTCGTTACCGAGCTTCGACAGCGTCTCGAGGTCGTTGCCCGAGATCTTGACGGAGTTCTCGCCCTTCACGCCGGAGGCGGCTTCCTGGACGTTGTCCTGGATGTACTGCGAGAAGGTGAACTCGACGCCCGGAAACGCCTTCTCGAGAGCGGCGTTGATCTCCGCGATCAGCGCTTCCTTGTCGAGACCCTTGCGCCACTGTTCCACGGGCTTGAGCGGCACGAAGAACTCGGCGTTGAAGAAGCCGGTCGAATCGGTGCCGTCGTCGGGGCGGCCATGCTGCGAGATGACGGTCTCGGCTTCGGGGAAGCTCTTGATGAGCTTGCGCATGCGGTTGGCATAGTCGTTGCCGGCCTCGAGCGAGATCGAGGCCGGCATCACGGCGCGGATCCACATGTTGCCTTCCTCGAGCTTGGGCAGGAACTCGAGGCCGATCGTGCTGCCGGCGGCGCCGGCCAGCACCAGGGCGCCGAGCCCGGCGGCGAAGGTCGCCCGGCGGCTGGCCAGGGCGGCGTTGCGCAGTCTCTCGTAGGCGCGGCGCAGGGCGCGGACGGCGCGGGTCTCGGCATGGGCCACCTTGTCGGGCAGCAGCAGGGCCGACAGGGCGGGTGACACGGTGAAGGTGGCGATCAGGCCGCCCAGCAGCGCATAGGCATAGGTCCGCGCCATCGGTCCGAAGATGTGGCCCTCGACCCCCGACAGGGTAAACAGCGGCAGGAATCCCGCGATGATGATGGTCGCGGAGAAGAAGATCGCCTGGGTGACTTCGGTCGAGGCGTTGAAGATCGTCGCCAGCTTGCCGGTGAGACCGTCCGGTGCGCGCCGCTGGGAGCCGGTCTGGTGATCGCCTTCCGACAGGTGCCGGAAGATGTTCTCGACCATGATCACGGTGGCATCGACGATGATGCCGAAGTCGATCGCGCCCATGGAAAGCAGGTTGGCCGACTCGCCGCTCAGGACCAGGACGACCACGGCGAACAGGAGGGCGAAGGGGATGGTGGCGGAAACGATCAGGGCACTGCGCAGGTCGCCGAGGAAAAGCCACTGGATCAGGAAGATCAGGCAGACACCCACGACCATGTTGTGCAGCACGGTGTGGGTGGTGATGTTGACCAGGGAGCTTCGGTCGTAGATGCGCTCGATGCGCACGCCGGGCGGCAGGATGTTGCTGTTGTTGATCCGGTCGACTTCCGCCAGCACGCCGCTCAGGGTCGGCATGGTCTCGGCGCCGCGCCGCATCAGCACGATGCCCTGCACGATGTCGTCGTCATCGTTCTGGCCGGCGATGCCGAGCCGCGGCTGATGGCCTATGGTGACGTCGGCCACGTCCGAGACCAGGACCGGCGCGCCGTCGCGCACGGTCAGCATCGTGTTGCGGATGTCGTCCATCGAGCGGATCTGCCCGACGCTGCGCACGATCGCGGACTGCGAGCCGATGTTCACGGTATTGGCGCCGACATTGATGTTGGCGTTGTTCAGCCCGTCGATGACCTGCTTCAGGGTGAGCCCGTAGGCCAGCAGCCGGTCGAGATTGACGGTGATGTCGTAGGTCTTTGTCTTGCCGCCCCAGCCGGTCACGTCGACGACGCCCGGGACCGCCTTCAGGCGGCGCTCGAGCACCCAGTCCTGCAACGTCTTGAGGTCGGATACGGAATAGCCCGGCGGGCCGACGATCCGGTAACGGAAGACCTCGCCGATCGGGCTGGTGGGCGACAGGGTGGGTTGCGCGCCGTTGGGCAGCGGGCCGAGCTGCGACAGACGGTTGATCACCATCTGCGAGGCCTGCTGATAGGTCACGTCGTAGGTGAACTGAACCTTCACGTCGCTCAGGCCGAACAAGGAAACGGTGCGGATGGCCTGGACATAGGGGAGGCCGGCCATCTGGATCTCGATCGGGATCGTTATGTAGCGCTCGATCTCCTCGGAGGACTGGCCGGGATTCTGCGTGATGATGTCGACCAGCGGCGGCACCGGGTCGGGATAGGCTTCGATGTTCAGCCGCGAGTAGGCGAACAATCCGGCGACGGAGAGCACCACGCTTAGGATGACGACGAGGATTCGCTGCTTGAGGGCGGCGGCGACGATGGATTGCATGGGCAACCGATATGTTGGAGGAACGCGCCCGCAGGGCGCGCCGGGCCGTCAGTCGCGCTTGGCCGCGCGATCGATGAAGAGTGTGCCGCTGGTCACGACGTTCTCGCCCAGGGCGAGGCCCTTCTTGACCTCGACCATGCCGTTGGCGGTGGCGCCGACCTCGATCGGGCGCGACGCGACAGACTTGTCCTTTTGATCTGCGACCCAGACGCGGGCGTTGGCGCCCTCGTAGACGACGGCCTCCTGCGGCACGGCCGGGTTGGTCGTCGGTTCGCCCGTCACGATGCGGAAGCTGGCGAACATCTCGGGCATCAGCTCGCGATCGGCATTCGCGATCTCGGCCCGGACCGGCAGGCGTCGCGTGTTGGGATCGAGCGCCGGCGCCACGTAAGCCAGCCGGGCGTTGAAGGTGCGGCCGGGATGGGCCAGCACGGAAACCTCGACCGGGGCCCCGACCTTCATCTTCGGCGCATCGGATTCGCGGACGTTGGCGACCAGCCAGACCGTCGAGAGGTCGCCGATATTGAACACGGGATCGGCGGCGCCGGCGTTGATGTACTGTCCGAGGCCGATCTTGCGCTGGATGACTGTGCCGGCGATGGGCGCCGACACGATCGCCTCCGCGCCGATATGGTCGACCTTCTCCAGCGCATCGATCTCGGCGTCGGTGCGACCGAGGATGCGCAGGCGGTTGCGCACCGCGGCGAGTGCGATTTCGGAGGAGCGCAGGTCGCCCAGCGCCGAGACGAGGTCGGACTGGGCCTGTTCCAGGTCCTTCAGCGATCCGCCGCGGATCGCCAGCAATTCCTTCTGACGTCGTTCGAAATTCTGGGCGAGCGCGAGCTTGGAACGGGCCTTCTCGACGCCGGCGACGGCGCTCACGAGATCGTTCTGGCCCTGCACGAACTCATTCGCTTCGATGGCGAACAGAGGGTCGCCGCGCTGGACGCGCTCGCCCGGCTTGGCGATCAGGCGCGTCACCCGGCCCGAATAGGGCGAGAAGACCGGCGTCGTCGTGTCTTCGTTGATGCCGATCTTGCCGTCGGTCGCGCGTTCATCGCGGAAGGCGGCGGCTTCGACCGGCGCGATGCGCAGGCTGGCCCATTGGGTCTCGCTGGGACGGAAGGCGCCATCGTTCTCCACCGCCAGCGCCGGTCGAATGAGGGCGTTGGTGGGACCGGTGTCGAGGGTCCAGACCGCGGCGAGCGCGAGGGTTGCGATGCCAGCGCCGGCAAACCACAGGCGGTAGCGACGCGGGCGGGCTGTGGTGGAGGTTTTCGGCGCAGTGGTCATGGCGCAGACGCTATTGGTTTCACATTACGTGCGCCTGACTTGCTGCCGGGAGGACGATTTCAGAGTGCTCGGCGTGATAGGATGGCTGAGTTTGCGGCTGCGCCGGGGGAGGTTGGACGTCCATGAGAGTCCTTGTCGTCGAGGACAATGCGGAACTCGTCGCCTTGCTGGCCAAGGGTCTGGCGCGTAGCGGATTCTCGGCGGATTCAGTAGGCAATGCCGGCGACGCCGAGCATTCGCTGGCGGCCATGCGCTACGCGGCGATCGTGCTCGATCTCGGTCTGCCGGATCAGGACGGGTTGTCGCTGCTGCGGGGCATCCGCGGACGCGGCGATTCGACGCCGGTTCTCGTTCTCACAGCCCGTGACGGGGTGAGCGACCGGGTCAACGGGTTGCGCGCCGGGGCCGATGATTACCTCGTGAAGCCCTTCGCCATGGAAGAGCTGGTGGCGCGCCTGCAGGCGCTGCTGCGGCGGCCCGGCAATCTGCTGGGGCGCCAGCTCACCTTCGGCAACGTGGCGCTCGAAACCGAGGGACGACAGGTGTTCATCGACGGAACGGTGCGGGTCTTTCCCGCACGGGAGACAGCGATCCTGGAGATCCTTCTGCGACGCGGCGGCCATGTGGTGCCGAAGCGTCTGTTCGAGGACCAGCTGTTCGGCCTGTCGGGAGATGTCGGTTCGAACGCGGTCGAGGTCTATGTCCATCGTCTGCGGAAGATGCTGGCCGACTGCGGTGCCACGGTGAAGATCCATACCGTGCGCGGCGTCGGCTACCTGCTGGCCGAGGAAAAGGCCGCCGTTTGACGCGCTTCCGGTCGATCATCTCCCGTGTCGTCGCGCTGCATATCGTGGCGATCGGCGTCACGTCCGTCCTGATGCCGCTGGCGCTGTACTGGTTGCTCTACGAAGCCGCCAACAGTCTCCATCGCGACGCCCTGCGCGCCCAGGCTTCGACGGTCGCGACCTTCCTGCACCCCGCGCCCGATGGCGGCGAAGTCACGCTCGATATCCCGCCGGAGGCCCAGCCGATCTATTCGGGTGAATACGCTCTCTATTCCTATGCCATCCTCGATGCGAAGGGGAACGTGCTGTTCACCTCGCGCCCCGACGATGCCCCGCTCTCGGCGCCGAGCGATCCGTTGACCAACGATTCCTTCACGCGACACCGCAGCAAGGGCACCTTGCTCATCGGCGTGAGCGTGCCGCGCGCCATCGGCGATCGTCTCTACTGGATCCAGGTCGGACAGGATCTGGCGCATCGCGACGTGATCATCGACGACATCGTCGCCTCCTTCCTGCCGCGTGTCGCCTGGATCACCTTTCCCATCCTGCTGCTGCTTCTGCTGATCGACATCCTGATCTTCCGTCGCGCGCTCGATCCGGTGCGCGCCGCGTCCGACACGGCGGCATCGATCGGCCCCACCAGTACCGACGTTCGCCTGTCCGAGCAGTCGATGCCGATCGAGGTCGTCCCGCTCGTGCACGCGGTCAATCAGGCGCTCGATCGGCTTGAGGCGGGGTTCCGTGCGCAACGCGAGTTCACCGCCGATATGGCGCACGAGCTGCGGACGCCGCTCGCGATCATGCGCGCGCGCATCGACACGATGGACGATCAGCCGCTGCGCCAGTCGCTGGAAACCGACATCGTCAACATGACGCGCACCGTGAACCAGGTCCTCGACATCGCCGAACTCGAAGCGTTCGTCGTGGACGGCAGTTCCCAGGCCGACCTCCAGGCCGTGTGCGCCGATGCGGTCGCCTTCATGGCGCCGCTCGCTGTCGACAGCGACAAGACGATCGCCCTGACCGGCGTCGAGACACCCGTGTGGGTGCATGGCCATGCCGAGGCACTGTTCCGGGCGGTGCGCAATCTGGTCGAGAATGCCATTCGCCACACGCCGGCCGGCGGGGCGATCGAGGTCGATGTCGCTGCGGACGGAACGGTGCGGGTGCTGGACGAGGGTCCCGGCGTGCCGGCCACCGACCGCGAGACGATCTTCCAGCGCTTCTGGCGGCGCGACCGCGCGCGTCCGGGGAGCCGAGGACTGGGACTGGCCATCGTGACGCGTGTCGCCGCAGCGCATGGCGGCACCATTTCGGTCGACGACCGGCCGGGCGGAGGCGCGGTCTTCACGCTTCGCCTGCAACCTACGCGTCCGGTCTGAGTAAGCCGAACAAGGGGGACCGCGGTTCTCGGCGGCCCTATACTCCCATGATGGCGGAAGCCGAGATCCGCAAGATCATCCACGTCGACATGGACGCCTTCTACGCGTCCGTGGAGCAGCGCGACGATCCCTCGCTGCGTGGCCAGCCGGTCGCGGTCGGCGGGCGGCAGCGCGGCGTCGTGATGGCGGCCAGCTACGAGGCGCGCAAGTTCGGCGTACGCTCGGCCATGCCCTCGGTCACGGCCAAGCGCCTGTGTCCGGAGCTGCTGTTCGTGAAGCCGCGTTTCGAGGTCTACAAGGACGTGTCGCGCCAGATCCGCGAGATCTTCCTGGACTACACGCCGCTGGTGGAGCCGCTCTCGCTCGACGAGGCCTATCTCGACGTCACGACAAACCTCAAGGGCATGCCGCTCGCCTCGGAGATCGCGCGCGAGATCAGGGCACGCATCCTGGAGCGAACCGGCCTGACCGCCTCCGCCGGCATCTCCTACAACAAGTTCCTGGCCAAGCTCGCCTCCGACCATCGCAAGCCCGACGGCCAGACGGTGATCCCGCCCGAGAAGGGGCCGGCCTTCGTCGAGGGATTGCCGGTCGGTCGCTTCCATGGCGTCGGGCCGAAGACGGCGGAAAAGATGAACCGGCTGGGGATCCATACAGGCGCCGACCTGAAGGCGCAGCCGCTCGACTTCCTGCAGCAGTATTTCGGCCGCTCCGGGGCCTACTACTATTCCATCGCGCGCGGTCATGACGAACGTCGCGTCGTGCCCAACCGGCCGCGCAAGTCGGTCGGCTCGGAAACGACCTTCATGGAGGATCTCGACCGGCCGGCGGCGGTGGAGGACGGCGTCGCCTCGGTGCTCGAGGATGTCTGGTCCTATTGCGAGCGCACCGGCATCGTCGGCCGCACCGTGACCGTGAAGGTTAAGTATGCCGACTTCCGGATCGTGACCCGCAGCCGAACCCTTGAAGAGGGTGTCGACAGCCGCGACCTGCTGGAGCGCACGGCGCGCGAGCTGGTGCGCTCGATCTTTCCGCTCGAAAAGAAAGTGCGCCTGCTGGGCGTATCGCTGCATAACCTGCACCAGCGCGAAGAGCGCAAGGTGTCGCCCCAGATGACTCTGGCTCTCTAGGAGACACGACCATGAAGATCTTCATGACCGGCGCGACCGGCTATATCGGCGGCACGATCGCCCGCCGCCTGCTCGACGATGGCCACGAGATCCGCGGCCTCGTGCGCGACGCCGAGAAGGGCCGTAGTCTCGTCGCCTTCGGCGTGGCGTCCGTCATCGGCGGGCTCGACGACGCCGCGATACTCGCGGCCGAAGCCAGTCGCGCGGATGCCGTGATCAATGCCGCCAACAGCGACCATCGCGGTGCGGTGGAGGCGTTGCTCGACGGGCTTGCCGGCTCGAACAAGCCCTTCGTCCATACCAGCGGCTCCAGCATCGTGGCCGACGACGCCCATGGCGATGTCGCATCGGACAAGATCTACGACGAGGAGACGCCTTTCGAGCCGGTGCCGGGCAAGCAGGCGCGCGTCGCCATCGACCGCACGATCCGCGACGCCAGCCGCCGCGGCGTGCGCTCCGTCGTCGTGTGCCCGACCATGATCTACGGCAACGGCCTCGGTCTGGCGCGCGACAGCGCGCAGATCCCCGGTCTCGCGAAGCGGGCGAAGGCGTCGGGCGTGGTGCGCCATGTCGGCCAAGGGCTGAATGTCTGGTCGAACGTTCATGTCGAGGACGTGGCCGACCTCTATTGCCTGGCGCTGGAAAAGGCGCCGCCGGGCGCCTTCTATTTCGCCGAGAACGGCGAGGCCTCCTATCGCGACATCTGTGCGGCGATCGCGCGCCGCCTGAAGCTGGGCGAGCCGCAGGCCTGGCCGTTCGAGGAAGCCGCGAGAGAGCTCGGCGAGAACAGCGCGGCCTACACGTTCGGCTCCAACAGCCGCGTCCGCGCCCGGCGCGCCCGCAGCGAGCTCGGCTGGCAGCCGAAGCATGGTTCGGCGACGGAATGGATCGAGGCGGAGCTGCCGCTCTAGACGTCGATCTCGGCGATCATCCTCTTGAGCAGTGCCGCGTCGGGATAGACCCCGAAGCCCGCCCGAAGGTTGTCCGCCATATGCTCGGGCTTGCCCGTGCCCGGAATGACACAGGTGACGGCGGGGTTTGCCAGCACGAACTTGAGCAGAAGCTGTGCCCAGCTGGTGGCACCGATCTCGCCGGCCCACTCGGGCAGCTTGCGGCTCAGGAGTTTGCGCAGGAGTCCGCCGCCGCCGAACGGCTGGTTCACGATCACCGCGATGCCGCGATCGGCGGCGAGTGGCAGGAGCGTGCGTTCGACGGCGCGATCGTCGAGCGCGTAGTTGACCTGCACGAAGTCCCACTTCTCTGCCCGCATCACGCTCTCCAGCTCGTCGTGGGCGCTCTGCGTATAGTGGGTGATACCGAGATAGCGGATGCGGCCCTCCGCCTTCCAGGCCTGCAAGGTCGGCAGATGGGCGCGCCAGTCGACCAGATTGTGGATCTGCATCAGGTCGATGCGGTCGGTCTTGAGAAGCCGCAAGGAGTTGCGCATCTGCGTGAGCCCGTTGTCGCGGCCGGTGGTCCAGACCTTCGTGGCGATGAAGGCCTTGGCACGGGAATTGGCCGCTGAAAGCAAGTCGCCGACCACGGCCTCGGCCGACCCGTACATCGGCGAGGTGTCGATCGCCGACCCGCCGGCGTCGAACAGCAGGCGCAGCACCTCGGCCAGCGGCGCACGGTTGGCCGGCCGCGCACCCACATCGAAGGTGCGCCACGTGCCGACTCCGACGACAGGCAGCATTTCGCCCGACGAGGGAATCTTGCGCTGGTGCAAGCGCGCTTGCGGCTGCGCGGCGGCTCGCCCGACCGCAAGAACGGTGGCGCCGGCGAGGCCGAGCAGGGCTGAACGGGTCAGGGGCATGAAACTCTCCGCGACCTCAACGTTTCCGCGGGCCGATCAGGCTATCGCTATCTGAAAATTATTGCCGGCGCTGCGCGGATCGACACGGTGCCCATTGACCGTAACCTTGGGCCCGGCGGCAAGTCCCGAGACCGTGATCGTCGGCGCAAGGCCGTCCTGACCCGGCTTGGGCGTATGGTCGATTTCGATCTCGCGCGCCCAGGGCCGGTATTCCAGACGCATCAGGCCCACCTTGCCATCGGCGCGAAAGGTGGCGCCGTCGCGTGTGGTCAGCGCGAACGCCTGCGGGTCGGGCAGCGGATTGTAGGCGACCACCGCACCGCTCGACGGATCGGCGATCAGGTACGCCGTGCGCCCGCGTTCGGTCGTCAGCACCGCGCCGGCCTTTTCCAGACGACCGGTCGTGCCCTGCTGCGCCCAGAAACTGTCGCGCTCGATGCCCGCCGGCAGGTAAGGCCAGGCGCCGTTCAGCCGGCGATAGGGAATCGCCTTCTGCTGGGCGCCGCCTTCCAGCGGATAATTGATCTCCACCGGCTGGGCGAATTCGGTCGAGAAGGCCGCCTCCATGAGGTCGCCGCCGCTGCGGTAGCTGACCTCCACGATACGCCTCGCGGCGTTCCAGTCCGCCTTCAGCTCGGTGGCGGCGATATGGCGGCGGAAGGCCTCGAAGCTGCCATGCTGCGCCTCGTCGCCCATCTCGAGTACGAATCCGCCATACGTGCGCGACAGGACTTCACGCAAGTCGAGCGACGAGACCGGCACCGGCTGCGCACGGCGTAGATTGAACATCGAGATGGTGAGAGCCGGCCCCACCCGGGCGCCGTTCGGCTCCGCCTCTGCGGCGATTCCGGGCGCGATCTCGATGCCGGTGTCGCGGCCCAGGTCGGTCGCGGGCAGCGGCAGGATCGCGAGATAGGTCACGCCGTCGCGGATGAACAGGCGCTGGCCGGCCGGCAGCTTCTGCGGGAACGACTCGAGGCGCCGATCGCCCGCATGTAGTTCCCAGCCGGGCGACGGGGCGAAGTTCCACAGACCGATCACCGTCGCCAGAGAGCCGATCCTGTCTGTGGAGGCGTCGAGGAAGCGCTGGCGGTTGCAGTGAGGTGTCGCGAAGACGATGGCGCGGTTGCGGCTCTGGAAGGTGAGCAGCAGGCCGGCCTGCGGGATCAGGCCCTCGCGCGTGGTGGTGAGGTTCGGCGTATTGGCCGAATACCGGGCGGTCAGCATGCCGCGCTCCGCCGGAGTCGTGGCGGTCCGCGGCGCGCGGACCCATTGCCCGACGAGATCGACCGTGCCGCCGCGCATGTCCTGGCTGGCAAGCCCGTGCCAGCGGCCGAGGTAGGTCCGCTTCCAGAGCGGCGGATTGTAAATGCCGCGCGTCGTCTCGGCGGAGGTCTCCTCGCAGGGCGCACTGCGGTCGTCGATGGGACCCGACACCCAGTCGGGCGCCCACGGAGCGGCCAGGCTCTGCATCGCCACGCGGCCCGGCGGGAAGTCGTACCCCCAGGCCGGCATGCCGTGCACCGTGCCGGTCGAGTCCGTGTCGAGGTGATTGACGACGCCGGCCTTCGATACGGTGTGGAGCGCGCCGTAGATCCCGTCCTGTTCGGCGAGCACGCCCGAGAGGCGGACGCGGGTGCCGGAACAGACGAAGCGGCGCAGCGTCGGATGATACACGCTGATGAGCAGCTCGAGCGTGCGATCGACCAGCACGCGGCCCATCAGTCGGTCGAGCGGTGTCGGTCCATAATCCTTGAACAGCTTGAGGGCGCTCAGGGTGATCGACAGGTAATAGGGGTCGAGCATCTCCTGCGTGCTGCCATCGAGGAAGCCCCAGAAGCGCAGCGGCAGGTTCTCGAGACCGTGCCGCCCGTCGCCCATCGCATGAGACGAGCCGATCATCGCGCCGCCGAGCAGGGCGCCCATGGCGGCGGTGTGATTGAAGTTCTGCGTGCTGACGGCGTAGTTGTAGCCATCCCGGAAGAACGAGGCACGACCGCGCCAGTCCTTGTTGCGGCGCCAGTAGTCTATGGCTTCGGGTCCCTGCGGCGACACGAAAGCGCTGGTCGGCAGGTCGGGCTGCAGCCAGGCGGTCCAGTAGGCCTTCAAGTGGTCCTGCACAGGTTCCGGCAGCAGCTCGCGGAACAGGTGCCAGATGAGCAGCAGGTCGGCGATCTCCCAGCCCATCCAGTAGCGCGGCGGCCTGGCGAGGAGCGCCCCGAGCCGGCTCGCATAGGCGCGCTGTGCGTCCGGTCCGGCGACCTCAGCCCAGGGGCTGACATTGTCGCCGCCGACGCGCTGCAGTTCGCGGATGCGCTCGAACTGCCAATCGGGGCGGCTTCCCCGCGGGTGGGTGGCGGCCTGCGCCCGCTCGGCGATTTCCTCAATCGGCAGGAGGCGGGCCGTCGGCTGGCTGTCGTCGGCGGTGCGGGGAAGACTGCGCTGCGCCGTGGGCGGCAAGGCGATCGCGACCGAGCCGTCGACGGCGCGCAGGGTGAGTTGCAGGTGGGCAGCCTTGAACTTGAGGCCGTGCCCGCCGATCGGCATCGCCCATTCGTAGGCATTGCCGGGCTGGCGATAGCGTGTGTCGTAGGTCTCGAGCTTGCGCAGCAGGAAGCCGCAGCGTTCGGGCATCATCAGCCGGTTGGGCGGATCGGGCGAGAGAATGTCGGTCGAGAAAAGGCGTGTGATGTCGAAGCGCGCGATCCGCTGCTGCTGCGAAAGCTCCTGCGGCTCCAGCAGTCCGTCGAGGCGGTCGCGCGTCGGATCTGTCGCGCCCCAGCGAGCCCAATAGCGCCTGCCGTCGATGCTGGCGTTGAAGGTCGGCCCGATCGTCGGATCGGCGATCCAGGGCTGACGCAACGGCCACGCCATCACATGCCAGCTTGGGGGATCGTCGGTCCAGAGCTTGCGGCCCAAGCCCTCGCGACAGGTATAGCCTTCGGGCACGATCTCGTAGCCGCCATAGTCGAGTACCAGCTCGACCTTCGCCAGCACGCGACCGCGCAGCAGGGGAAGGGCGATGGCGTCGGCGGCGCCGGGAAAACGCAGGAGCACGGAACGATGCACGGCGTCGACCGTGCGGCCCCCTGGCATCGGCCTGTCCCAGTCACGGCCGTCGATCGTTGCCGTTTCGATGTCGCTGATCAGGACCCGTTCTTCGCGTCGCGACTGCGCGCTCGCCGGCCCGGCGGCGAGCATTGCGGCCGTGACACTGGCGCTGCGCAGGAAGCGGGAGCGTGTGAGGTCACGTGACATTGCCATGACATTGTTCCGCAACGATGACCATTACACCAGCGCGGAACCCCGACGCCATATTGATGCCGTACGCGAAGGTTCTTCTGTGACCGTCTGTTGTTTCGACACTTCTGGCCATTGTCTTCTCCCATGTCGCTCCCATCTCAGAACCGATCGCAGACATCTCAGCCTGAAGGAGACCGCGCCATGCCCGAGCCCTTCGTCGTCGAAATCTGGGGAAAGCCCGCCGGCGTCGTCCTCAAGGAAGGCAATGCGTTTCGTTTCCATGCCTTCACCCGCCCGTTCTTCGAACTCGACGGCCACCAGTTCAATACACCGGGTCAGGCGCGGCTCGCCGCAGCCAAGCTCCAGCCGCCGGGCGAAAGCGCACGCGCGGAGTAGGTCCTTTCGCCTTGTCGGTCGCCTGAGGGGACGCTAGTCCACATCACGACCGACAAAGGAGGAAAGTGGTGATCAAGCGCAAGCAGCGTATTCCGATTCGTGACCTCTCGACCATGAAGGCGGAGGATCGCGAAGCCATCGAGAAGAACGCAATGAACGGCCAGGTGTTCAACATCTTCAAGGTGATGGCCAATCACCCCGCGCTGACCAAGCGCTGGACGCCGTTTGCCGGGCACATCCTCTCAAAGCAGACCCTGCCCTTCCGCGATCGCGAGCTGCTCATCCTGCGCATCGGCTGGCTGAACCAGGCCGAATACGAATTCGCGCAGCACGAGCTCATCGCCAAGAGGGGCGGCGTCACCGACGGTGACATCGCCAACCTCAAGGAAGGACCCAAGGCCAAGGGCTGGAACGAGCATGAGGCGGCGCTGATGCAGCTCGCCGACGATCTCTTCGAAAACTCGGTCGCCTCCGACGAGACCTGGGCCACCCTGTCGAAGACCTATTCGACCGAGCAGCTCATGGACGCCGTGTTCACGGTCGGCCAGTACAATCTCGTCTCCTGGGCGCTCAACAGCTTCGGCGTCCCGCTCGACGACTTCCTGCCGGGCGCGGAAAAGAAGTAAGCCTGCGTTAGCATTTGCGAGTCATTCGCAAGTAGAATAGACCGGTCCCGGGATAGCGAATCGGGACCATGGGGCGGCACGACGTATCTGCTTTGATCGCGAGCTTTCGCGAGAACTACCAGGATCTGCTGCGCTTCCTGACGCGGCGGACCGGTAATGCCGAGCGTGCCGCCGATGTGGCCCAGGATACTTATGTCCGGCTGGCGGCCATCCCGCCGACCAATCTCGACATTCAAAATCCGCGAGCCTTCGTCTATCGCGTCGCCGGAAATCTGGCGATCGACACGATGCGGCGTGAAGGCCGGATCGCGGCCGACCTCACCTTCCTCGAAGAGGCCGAGACGGTGCCCGATACGACACCGTCTCCGGAGGCGAGCGCGCTCGCCCGCGAGCGGCTGCGCCTGCTGGAGGCGGCACTGGACGAGTTGCCGTCAAAGCCGCGTCTTGCCCTGCTGCTCAGCCGTGTCGAGGGGCGGTCCTTCGTCGAGATCGCCCGCCAGCTCGGCGTGTCCGAGAGCATGGTGGCGAAATACATCGCACAGGCGCTACGGCATTGCCGTAACAGGCTGCGGCAAGGCGATGACGAATAAAAACACGGGCGAGTGCTGCAAGTCCGCCCGCGTTCAAACGTCGTTTGAGTCGAGGGGACGAGTCAAATCGGTTGCTGATGTCGGATGAGGGAGAAAATCCAGGCGGCACGCTGAGCGACGAGGCCATCGACTGGCTGGTGCGTTTGAGTTCGGGCCACGCCACATCGAGTGATCGGTTCGCGTTCAAGCGCTGGCGCGAGCGCTCGGCGATGCATGAAGCCGCGGCGGCAGAGGCTGAGGCCCTGTTGCGCGACGTCGCCGCAACCCGCCAGGCCTCCGGGCTGCGAAGCCGAGCCGAAATGCAGTCGATCGCCTCGTTGCCGCACCGCGTCGGCCGCCGGACGGTGTTTGCCGGCATCACGGCGGCTGCCGCATCTGTTGCCGTCGTGGCCGTAGGACCCAACCTGCAGGATCATCTTTCCGGCCTCTATGCCGATTACGCAACCGCTATCGGAGAGCGTAAGCGCATTGCCCTGGACGATGGCTCGACCGTCACGCTCAACACCGCGACTGCGCTGTCGGTTGACTATTCCGGTCACGAGCGGCGTATCGCGCTCTACGGTGGTGAAGCGTCTTTCGAAGTGGCCAAGGACCCCAACCGTCCGTTCATCGTCACGGCTGGAAACGCTCAGGCCCGAGCGGTGGGTACCGCCTTCGTCTTGCAGCGGAACGCAATGTGCGAGCGTGTCGTCGTCACCGAGGGCACAGTCGAAGTGACGGTCGGCAAGGCCGCCGCGGTGCGACTGGAAGTGGGGCAGGCACTAGCCCTCGGCGAGGTCGAAGGGCAGAAGGTTCTCTCCGTCGACGTCGACGTCGTCACGGCATGGCAGCGCGGCAAGCTCATTTTCAATCGGCGGTCGTTGCAGAGCGTCGTCGCGGAACTGGAGCGCTACCGCCGGGGACGGATCGTCATTGCCAACGAGGACCTCAAGGCCCTTCAGGTGACGGGCGTATTCGACCTCGACGATCCCGATCGGCTACTGCGCACCCTCGCGGAAACCAGCAAGGCGCGAGTCACCTATCTGCCCCTGCTGACGATCATTCGCTGAATGCGCTGCAAGTTCGCCATCATCGATTCGTCTTACCGTCGAGACGGTGAGATTGAGACGCACTCCGAAACAAGGAGCTCGCCTGCCGCCGCCGCGTAGCATTGGGGGACGACATGCTGGTTTCACGTATGATGCTCGCGTCGACGATCGCGACCGGTCTGTGGTGGCCCGGCATGGTTTACGCGCAGAACGAAGCGGGACAGCCGCCTCGGACGCTGGAACAGGCGCAGGCGCCGCGTACCGTGACCTTCAATATTCCCGCGCAGGATCTCGACACGGCGCTGACGCGACTGGCGGACCAGGCGGGTATCCGGCTGCTCGGCGCCTCGGGAGACCTGGCCGGAAAGCGCACTGGAGGCTTGTCGGGTGCCTATACCGTGGCGCAGGCGCTCAACGCCTTGCTGGGGGGGTCCGGCGTAGGTTGGCGCTTCAGCGAGGCCAATACGGTGGTCCTCGAGAAACACGGCGGTGGCGGCGCGCAGGCGCCCGGTGCCCTGCAACTCGACCCGGTACAGGTGCAGGGCATGTTCCCGGTGCCGTCGCAGGCGATGATCGACAATGTCCCGCCGCCCTATGCCGGCGGGCAGGTCGCCACGGGTGGGCAACTCGGCGTGCTGGGCAATCGCGACGTGATGGACACGCCCTTCAACCAGACCAGCTTCACGGCGAAGAAGGCGCAGGACCAGCAGGCGCGGTCGGTACGCGAGGTCCTGGTCGACGATCCTTCCGTTCGTTTCTATGTGCCGGACGGGGGGGCTGGCGCCGAGCTCATCAACATTCGCGGCTTCAACATCCAGAACAATGCCTGGACCTATGGCGGCCTGTTCGGGCTGTTGCCGACCTATTCTGTGATGCCGGAGATGGCCGAACGCATCGAGGTCCTGAAGGGGCCGAGCGCGATGTTGAATGGCATGTCCCCGTCGGGTGCGATCGGCGGCACCGTCAACATCGTCCCAAAGCGCGCCGGCGAGACGCCGCTCACCCAGGCGACGCTGAACTATATCTCGGCCGGGCAGGTTGGCGGGGCCGTGGATGTCGGCCGCCGCTTCGGCAACGATCAGCAGTTCGGCGTGCGCTTCAACGGTGTCTATCGGGGCGGCCAAACGAACGTCCAGTACAATACCGACGAGCGGCTGCTGGGGGTCCTCGGTCTCGACTATCGCGGCGATCACGTTCGGCTCTCCGCCGACCTCGGCTACCAGTACGAGTACATAACAGGCGTGGTGCCCTATCTGGGCCTCGCCGCCGGCGTGCAGCTTCCCTGGGCCCCGAACGTCCGCAACAATCCCGCGGCTCAGGCATGGAGCAACAAATGGACCAAGGATGCCTTTGCGGTCCTCCGTGCCGAAGTCGACATGCTCGAAACGGTGACGGCGTTTGCGTCGTTCGGCGTTCACGACAGCCGCTACGGCCAGCTCTACAGCACCGACATCGTCACCATCACCAACCAGAACGGCGCGGCGCGAGGATCTCAGGCCGTCCAGAATTCCTATGCCCAGATCCTGACAGGCGAAGCAGGGGTGAGGGCCCTCGCCACGACCGGTCCCATCTCGCATGAGTTCGTGTTCAGCGGGTCGATCTACGAATCGGCGAGCGGTATCGCGTCCGTGGTCGGCGCGGCCTACAACACCAACATATACAATCCGATATACGTGGCGCCGGCCGGTCTCGCCAATCCCGCCGCCAACAAGTCCGCGACGCAAAGCCTGCAGAGCCTGGTGATTGCCGACACCCTGTCTGCCGTAGACAAGCGCATCCAGCTCACCCTGGGCGCGCGCCTGCAGCAGGTGGGGGCCTCGAACTTCAACGTCATCACCGGTGCTCGCACGAGCAGCTATGAGCAGACCGCACTCAGCCCGTCCGTCGCGCTCGTCTTCAAGCCCTGGAAGAACATCTCGTTGTACGGCAACTTCATCCAGGGGCTGCAACAGGGAACGACCGTCGGCACTGCTTTCGCAAACGCCGGTGAGGTATTCCCGCCGTACAAGTCGACCCAGTACGAAGTCGGCGTGAAGGCCGACTGGGGCAAGTTCACCACGACGGCCAGTCTCTTCCAGATCACCCAGCCGAGCATCCTGACGAACACCGTCACCAATACCCAGTTCCTGGGTGGGGAGCAGAGGAATCAGGGCCTTGAGCTGAACGTCTTCGGCGAACCTCTGCCCGGCGTTCGCCTGCTGGGTGGGGCGATGTTCCTCAATGCCCTGCTGACCAAGACACAGGGTGGCGCAACCGACGGCTGGACGGCACCCTTCTCGCCGAACCTCCAGCTCAGGGCGAGTGCCGAATGGGATCTGCCGTTCGCGCGTGGTCTCACCGTGAACGGCCGCGTCGTTTACACCGGCTCCCAATACATCGACACGACCCTGCCGCGACGCAGCCTGCCGGATTGGACTCGCTTCGACATTGGCGCGCGCTACGTCTTCGATACCGACAACAGCCCGACGGGCAATCCGGTAGCGATCCGCTTCAACGTCGAGAATCTGTTCGACAACAACTACTGGGCGGGAGGGTCCGGCGCCACGACGCTGTTCCTCGGGGCACCGCGGACCTTCCGTCTGGCGTTGACCGCGGACTTCTGAGGCCTTCGCCGTATTGCGGTTGACGCAGATGGAGCAGACGTTCCGGGGGGCGATGGGCTGGCTTCACACCTGGACCGGTGTGGTGCTGGGGGGGCTGCTGTTCGCCATCTTCTGGATGGGCACGCTGAGTGTCTTCGATCGCGAGATCGACCGATGGATGATGCCCGCGACGCGGCTGGCGCTGCCGGAGCATCCCCTCCCGCTCGATACGCTTCAGCCCCTGATCCAGGAGTCGGCTGCAGCGCGCGCGTCCTTCTGGTCCGTCCTGTTGCCGACCGACCGGATGCCAATGTTTCGCGTGGCATGGCGCACGCCGTCAGGACCGGTCGTGCGCTATCTCGATCCCGTCACGGGCGCTTCGTTACCCGATCCGGGCACGCTGGCCGGGACCCAGTTCCTCTATCCGTTCCACTACAATCTGCACATTCGCTTCGCCCAGCTCGGCTCCTGGCTGGTGGGATTTGCCGGGATGGCAATGTTGGCCCTGTGTGTGTCGGGCGTGGTCATCCATCGCAAGCTCTTCGCCGACTTCTTTGCGTTCCGGATCGACAGGAAACCGCGCCGCTCGATCCTCGACCTGCATAATGTCGCCGGCGTGCTCGGCCTGCCGTTCCACATCGCCATTACCCTGTCTGGCCTGATCATCTTTTATTCGGTCTATTTTGCCGCGGTATGGCAGGTCGCATATCAGGGCGACTGGCGCGCCTTTGGCGCGGAGGCCTTCGACCTGTTCGATCGCGCGAAGGCGAACAAGCCCGGCACGCTCGCGTCCCTGGACGAGATGGTCACGCGGGCTCGTGAAGGCTGGGAAGGCGACGTGCCGCGCTTCGTGACCGTGCGCAATCCTGGCGATGCAGCGGCGGTTGTGCAGGTGAGCCGCGCGAACGACGACCGCGTACGCGCCGCGGCCGATGTGGCATCCTTCGACGCGACGACGGGCCAACTGCTGCACCAGCGGCTGGGCGCGCAGCCGGTGGTGACGGCCTCGCGGTTCATCTCCGGGTTCCATCTCATCCAGTTCCGCCACTGGACTTTGCGCTGGCTCTACTTCGGGCTCGGCTTGCTGGGATGCGTCCTGATCGCCACAGGCGCCTTGTTCTGGCTGGAATCGCGCCGCCGCCGGCATGCGCATCTGGGGTTGCGCGGTGTGCGCATCGTGGAAGGACTGACGGTCGGCTCCGTGGCCGGTATTCACGTCGCGACGCTTGCGTTCTTCGTGGTCAATCGCCTGCTGCCGCCGGGTGCGGCGTTCCTGGGCCACGGGCGCGCCGCGCTGGAGATCTGGACCTTCTATCTCGTGTGGCTGGCAACCTTCGCCCATGCCTGGTCACGGCCGGGGCACGCCTGGGTCGAGCAGCTGGGCATGATCGCGACCTTGGCCCCGGCCGCCGTGCTGCTGAACTGGATGACCACCGGCCACCATCTCGGCCACACCCTCGGTCTGCGCCATCTCTGGCCCGTGGGCGGCATGGACCTGATGCTGCTGCTGGTCGCCGCGCTGGCGAGCGGCGCGGCGCTCCAGCTCCGGCGGCGAAAGCCGGCCGCCTAGCCGCGTGACTTCAGCGCTTCGCGATCTCGACGTTCCAGAACACGGTCGTCGAAGGTGGGCGGATCCAGCCCTTCGTGCGGGCGCTGACGGCCGAGGCGCTGTACCATTCGCCGAGCGGATAGTGCGTCCCCACCTGCAGGGCGCGCTCCTGGATCTCCTCGGCGATGGCCTTGCGCTTTGCCGCCTCCGGTTCCAGCGCATAGGCCTCGCGCATTGCCTCGATCCGCTCGTCGCACGACCACCCGGCGGAGGCCTTGTCGCAGGCCGAGTTCAGGAACAGCGACGTGATGGGGTTCGCAACGTCGATGACCCCGATGCTCGACAGGGTGATGTTCCAGCCACGGTCTTCAGGCGGCTCCTTGCGCATGACGCGCGCGAGATGCGTCTGCCAGTCGGCGGGACGCATGTCGACCTTGAAGCCGACCCGCTCGAGCTGTGCCTTGGCGACGGGGCCGAGAGCGACCAGGGAGGCGAGGTCGGTCACCTGCAGCAGCACGATCGGCCGGCCGTCGTAGCCCGCTTCCTTTAGAAGCGCCTTGGCCTTCTCGACGTTGCCCTCGAGCAGACCCGATGTGCCCTTGTCCGACGCGAGCGGCGTGCCGCAGCCATAGTAGGTCTTGCAGAGGCGCCAGTACTTGGGATCGCCGACGGCGGCGTCCAGGAATTCCTTCTGGTCGATGGCATAGCCCAGCGCGAGCCGCATGCGAGGGTCGTTGAACGGCGGATGGAGCCAGTTCGGCCGCAGCGTGTACTGACTGGCATAGGCGCCGCGCTGTACCGAGATGCCGCGCCGCTTCTCGACCAGCGGCAGCAGATCGTGCGCCACCGATTCGAGTGCATCGACCTCGCCGTTCTCCAGCGCATTCACCGCGGTCTGCGGATCGGCGATCGACACCCATTCGACGCGATCGACCTTGGCGACCTTGCCGCCCGCATAATTGGCAGGCGGCTCGCTGCGCGGCGCATAGTTGGGATTCTTCACGTACACCACGCGGTCGCCGGGCCGCCATTCGTCGGCCTTGAACATGAACGGGCCGGAGCCGGTCGGATCCTTGATCTGCTGGGTCGCCGGCGCGTCGGCCACACGCTTGGGCATCATGAAGGGCACGACCCCGGCCGGCTTGGCGAGCGACTCGATCACCAGGCCGTAGGGCCGGGCGAGTTCGAGGCGGATCGTCTTCGCGTCGGGCGCACTGAGATCCTTGACGTTGGCCATGAGCTTCAGGCCCACCGGGTCGCGGCTGCCCCAGCGCTTGAGCGAGGCGACACAGTCCTCGGCGGTGACCGGCGTGCCGTCGTGCCACTTCAGCCCGTCGCGCAGGGTGAAGCTGTAGACCAGACCGGCCGGATCGACGCTCCAGTTCCCCACCATCTGCGGCTGCGGCTTGAGATCGCCGTCGAGGCCGAACAGCGTGTCGTAGACCAGGTAGCCGTGGGTGCGGCTGATCTGCGCCGACGCCCAGATCGGATCGAGGATCTTGAGGTCGGAGTGCATGACGATCTTCAGTGTCGATTGCGCAGCGGCGGGCATCGCGAGCGCGAGACCGGCGACGGCACCCAGCAGGGCCTTGAAGTTCATGGTTCCTCCCTAGATTTGTTCGTTTGCGAGCCCGTTGATCGTCTGCAGGGCCTGGGCCCTGAACTGGCCGAGGATCATGCCCTTCCAGTCGTCGGCATCGACGTAGAAGGCGTCGCGCACCGCCCGCCTGATTTCCGTCACGAGAGGCGCTGGCGCATCGGGATGCCCCGCCAGCCAGGCCTCGCCGCGCAGCGCGTGACGCACGACGGGATTGGGCACCGTGCCATATTCCAGCGTGCTGGGCGTGATCGCCGCGCCGGGACATTCCTCCGGTGCGCAGCCCGTGATGTGCCCGATCGTGCGTGGCGATACCGACTCGGTCGCCGTGCTGACAATCAGGTCGCTGCCCCACCAGGCTTTCGCGCGTTTGGTGGTTTCCTCGGAATGGCGACCGAAGATCTTCTCCCCGTGGCCGTAGGGGCCCAGTCCGGTGTGGACGTCGATCCAGGCGATGTGGCGCTTGGTCGTCCCGTGGGTGCGCAGGATCGAGCGGATGGTGGCGTTGCTCCAGGCGGGCGCGGTGCCGCAGTAGAAAAGCCCGTCGGAATGTCTGGCCTGTCCGCTGGAAATACCAGGATTGCGCTGCCCGGCAAGACGCGCCATCGCGGCGGTCAGACGCTCCTCGTTGTCGGCGGACGGCGGCCAGGTCGCCGGCACCAGCCGGTCGTGGATCTGCTCGTAGACCGGGTTGTCGGGATAGGGTTGGGAGAAGTCTCCGAAGTTGCGGTTGAGGTCGATATTGTCTTCGTTCGTCCGCTTCAGGTGCGAGAAGCCGTACGGATTCACGGCATGGATCAGGAGCAGCGCGATCCCGCGGCTCGTGGCCCGCTTCGCCAGCTCGTCGTTCAGCAGCGCGAGCTGGCAGGCCGAGCCGGCAAAGCCCTCGGGGCCGTGCGTGCCCGAGCTCACGATGAACAGTTTGTTCGCATCCGCCGACCCCAGCAGCGCGGTATCGGTGGCGATTTCCTCATCCGCCGCGCCCTTTGACGGATGGATGTGATTCTGGACGCTGGCGCCGGCTTTGGCGGAGGCATCGAGGAAACGCTGGCGCGCTTCGTCGTAATCAGCGGAAAAGAACGAGGCGCTCATCTGACCTTCTCGTCGATGTAATCCAGGGTGCGGAAGGCGCCGCCGATCACCGGCAGGAACCAGGGCTTGCCGGAGTAGAGCGGAATGGGCGGCAGCTCCGTCCCGGCGAAGGGCACCTTGCCACGCAGGCGCCCGGCGATCGATTGCCCCATCGCATTGCCGAGGAACGGCATCATCGACACGCCCGAGCCGTTGCAGCCCAGCACGAAGTGGAGCCCGTCGAGTTCGCCGGCATGGGGCAGCGCGTCGTAGGTGAAGGCGACGTTGCCTTGCCAGGTGTGGGTGACCTTGACGTCCGCGAGCTGCGGCAGTCGTTCGACGAGCGCCTGGTGGAGGAGCCGGGCGCGGAGTTCGGCGTCGATCTCGGTGAAGCGGGCGCGGCCGCCGAAGATCACGCGCTTTCCGTCGGGCGAGATCCGGTAGTAGTGCAGCACGCGCCGCGTCTCCGAGAAGGTGCGCCCCTTCGGGCAGATCTCGCGAATCAGGTCCGCCGGCAGTTCTTCGGTGGCAATGATGTGGCTCGCGATGGGCACCAGCCGCTTCTGCAGGCGGGGCGTGACGCCCGACGTGTAGCCGTTGGTGGCGACGACGACGTGGCGCGCCCGGACCTCGCCCATGCTGGTGCTGACCCGCCAACCCTCGCCGTCGCGGGCGAGGCCGGTGGCGCGGCAATGGCCGGCCAGGATCACCGAATTACGGCGGCGCACTGCCGCCAGCAGGCCGCCATAGAACAGGGCGGGATGCAGCTTGCCCGCGCTCTCGAAGACCATGCCGCCATGATAGAAGTCGCTGCCGATCTCCTCGCGCTGCTCCTCGCGGGTGATCAGGCGGCAGTCGGTGGCGCCGCCATCGCGCAGCTTGGCGAAGCGCGTGCGCAGGCCTTCGTAATGCGAGGCGGCGCAGGCCCCGAGGAAACGGCCGCGCTGCTCGAGGTGGCAGTCGATCCCCTCCTGTTCGACCAGGTCGATCAGCGCGCGATAGGCGTCGATCGCCCAGCCCACCACGTCGCGCACCAGTTCGGGCGAGTAGTCGAGCGTGCGGCCGGTGAAGCTCTTGCCGATCGACAGGCCGGCGCTGAGCGCGCCGCCACTGCGTGTCGAGGCGCCGGCGCCGAACTCGTCGGCTTCGAGCACCACGCTCTGGACGCCGCCATCGGCCAGCGCGCGCGCCGTCGCGAGGCCGGCATAGCCGCCGCCGACGACCACGACGTCGGTGCGCACGGGCAGCGACGGCGCCGTGATGGCTTGCGGACGGAAGGCCTGCCACCAGTAGGGCTCGTCCTTGAAGTCGCTGGAGAAAATCGACTGGTTAACCGCAGGCATGACGGGGCTCACAGGCAAAAACGTTGACAGGAATGAGTAAGGGCTTGAGCCGCGGGGCGGTCAAAGTCATTGTCCGACGGGGTTAAGTCGCCGAGGTTATGATGATCACGTCGCGCCAGCTCGAAGCCTTTCGCGCCATCATGGCGCACGGAACGGTGACCGCGGCCGCGGAGCGTCTGGGTGTCTCGCAGCCGGCAGTGAGCAAGATCCTGGCGGGGCTGGAGCACGAGATCGGCTATCCGCTCTTCACCCGAATCAAGCGACGCCTGGCGCCGACGAGCGAGGCCCGGCTTCTCGAACAGGAAGTGACCCGGCTCTATCACAGCCTCGAGCGCGTGACGGAAGTGGCGCGCGAGATCCGGGAACGGCAGATCGGCGACCTGCTGATCTATTCGACTCCGGCACTCGGCCGCAGTGTCCTGCCGGACGTCATGGCCACCTTCATGAAACGGCACGCCAAGGCGCACATCGTCTTCCAGGTCCGCAGTTCGACCTACATCAACCAGAAGATGATCGACCAGCAGATCGACCTCGGCTTCTCGATGATGCCGTTCGAGCATCCCTCGATGGTGACGGAGGAGCTCAGTCGGGCGACGGCGGTCTGCGTGCTGCCGGGCGGCCATCGGCTGGCGCGGCGCAAGGTGATCAGGCCTGTCGACCTGCGCGGCGAACGCTTCCTGTCCTTCCCGCTCGACGGCCGCATGCGCCATCTGATCGATGCCGCCTTCGAGCAGGAGCGGATCGAGCGGCAACTGCAGATCGACGTCTATTCCTCCGCAGACGCCTGCGCACTCGCCGCGCGCGGCCTCGGCGTCTCGATCGTCGATCCGTTCACCGCCCGGGACTATCTCGGCGCCGGCATCGCCGTCGTGCCGTTCGAGCCGCGCATCCGCTATCTCTTTCGCGCCATGCGGCCGCGCCATCGCAAGCCCTCGCGCCTGGCCGACGCGTTCCTCGATGCCGTGAAGGCCCACATGAAGGCGAAGGGGTGGTAGGCCCGAGCGAAGCTCGGGCCCCTGAGCGACAGGACATTGCTTGCAATGTCCGAGAGCGCCGAAGGACGAACGATCGATCTGACTCCTCCGTCGGCGTAGAATACCGACACCTCCCCATATGGATGGGAAGGCTAATGATTCCCGAAAGCTAGGCCGGGTCATGGGCCACGAAGAATTCGAGGCCGATCAGCCGTTCCAGCAGCATGACCACCACCAGCGTCACCACGACGGTCGCGGTCGAGATGGCCGCCAGCACCGGCGAGGCATTCTCCTGGATGAACGCATAGATCTGGACGGGCAGGGTCGTGACCTGCGGCCCGGTGAGGAACATCGTGATCGTCACCTCGTCGAAGGAGATGATGAACGAGAAGAGCAGCGCGGTGACGAGGCCCGAACGGGCGAGCGGCAGGGCGATGCCGAGGGCGATGCGGCGCTCGTCGGCGCCCAGCAGCGAGGCGGCCTCGACGATCTCGCCGTCGATGCGCTGCAGGGCGACCACGATCGGCCGCCAGGCGAAGGGCAGGGTGCAGACGATATGGGCGATCACGATGCCGGTCGCCGAGCCGAGATAGCCCGCCATCGCCAGCACGTTGACGAGAGCGACGCCCAAGGCGGCATGCGGGAAGAAGAGCGGCGACATGATCGCGAGCTCGAAGGCCGCCAGCCAGCGCGGCCGCAGCCGGTGGCAGGCATAGGCGCCGGCGAAGGCGATGGCGGTGACGAGCACCGAGACCACCGCCGCGATCCCGAGGCTGGTGGCGAAGGCCTCGATCCAGCGCGGATCGGTGGCGGCCTCGGCATACCAGCGCAGGCTGAGTTCGCCCGGGGGGAACCGGAGATAGCCGGCGGCGGCGAACGAGGTGGTACCGATCACCACGATCGGCAGGGGCAGCAACAGCAGCAGCGCGAACGACGCGGCGCGGCCCAGTTTCACGATCGGGGTGTTCATCGGTCCGCCTTCGGCACCAACGCCGCCTCGAGCATGCGCAGGAGAGCGAGACCCAGGCCGCTCAGCAGCAGCAGGCAGATCGCCCAGGCCGACGCCTTGCTCATGTTGAAGTTGTAGACGACCTCCTGATAGATCTGCGTGCCGGCCATCTTCTGGCGGATGCCGCCCAGCAGGATCGGCGTCACGATGGCGCCCATCGAGGTCAGGAAGGTGATGCTGAGCCCCGTGAAGACCCCGGGCAGCGAGAGCGGCAGCACCACGCGACGCCAGGTCTGGAAGCCGCCGGCGCCCAGCGATTCGCTCGCCTCCTCCAGCCGGTTGTCGATCTGCAGCAGGACCGAGAGCGTGGCGATCACCGAGAAGGGCATCAGCACGTGCGTGAGGCCGATCACCACGCCGAGATCGTTGAAGATCAGCGGCAGCGGCGACTGGATGACGCCCGCCCATTTCAGCGTCTCGTTGAGGAAGCCCTTCGGGCCGAGGATCACCAGCCAGCCGTAGGTGCGCACCACGAGGCTGACCAACCACGGCACCAGCACGATCACCAGCAGCAGGTTGCGCCAGCGCGGCAGGCGCCACAGCAGCCACGCGATCGGATAGGCCAGCACGGCCGCGGCGACCGCCACGATTGCGGCGATCGACACGGTGCGCAGGAAGACGTCGTGATAGTCGGCACGTTCGAGGATCTGCCGGAAGTAGAGCAGCGAGAATCCGTCCTTGCCCCAGAAGGCATGGAAGAGGAGCAGCGCCACCGAGCCCAGGAACAGGGCGAGCACCAGCAGGGCCGGCAGCAGCAGCCAGCCCAGGCTTCGCGGAGCGGAGGTGGCGCCGCGCATCTCAGGCGCCGGCTGCGAAGCCCGGCGGGAACGCCGCCGAGGCGCCGGTCTCGACATCGAAGGCCTGGGCGAGGCTGATCAGATGCGCCTCACCATACCACGGCGCGACGAACTGGATGCCGATGGGAAGGCCCGCCTTCGAATGGCCGAAGGGGATCGAGATCGCCGGATGGCCGGTCATGTTGAACGGGATCGTGTAGGTGTACCAGGCGGAGCGCAGGTCGCCGAGCGGCTTGCCATCGACGACCAGCGGCTCGAACTGGTTCTGGCTGGCGAGCGGCGCCGGCGTGGCGACGGTCGGGGTGAGCAACAGGTCGCAGTCGGCGAACAGGCGCTGCACCGACTTGAAGGCGGTGGTGCGATCGACCAGCGCGCGGCGCAGCGCCACCACGTCGACGGCATTGCCTTCATCCAATGTCCGGGCGAAGGACGGATCGAGCTCGCCGCGACGGTTCTTCAGGATGTCGGCGAAGCGCTCGATCTGGTTGGCGCGCAGGATGATGCGCGCCACGTCGAGCTTCCAGTCGATCTCGCGCCCGTCCATTTCCTGGATGTGGGCGCCCTGCCGTTCGAGGAAGGCGATGGCCGCGTCGAGGCGGGCTTCGGTCTCGGGATCGAGATAGCCGCCGGTCATGCGGCGGATGACGGTGATGCGCCGGCCGCCGATCGGATGTTCGCCGGATTCGTCGGGCCAGGCGAAGGGCTCGCGGCCGATGGCGAGCGTCCAGGGATCGTCGCGATGGCCGCGCGACATCGAGGCGAGGCCGGCGCCGAGATCGCCCGGATGGCGCGCCATGACGCCGAGATAGGTGAGCTGGCCGAACTGGTCGGGCGGCACCTCGTGCGGCACGCGGCCCAGCGTTGCCTTCAGTCCATAGACTCCGCAGCAGGCGGCGGGAATGCGGCCCGACCCCGCGCCGTCGGTCGACATGGCGATCGGACCAAGGCCCAGCGCCACGGCAACGGCCGCGCCGCCGCTCGAACCGCCGCTCGTATGCTCGCGGTTCCACGGATTGCGCGTGATGCCGTGCAGCGGGCTGTCGGTCAGCACCTTGTGGCCGAACTCCGGCGTCGTCGTCTTGGCGAACAGGACGGCATCGGCGGCGCGCCACTGGGCGATCGCGTCGGCATCCATCGCCGGCACGTTGTCCTTCATGGTGACGGAGGCGAAGGCGGTGCGCAGGCCCTTGGTGAGAATGAGATCCTTGGCCGAGACAGGCACGGCAGCCAGCGCGCCGAAGGACCCGCCGGCCTTGCGCCGCGCATCGAGCGCGTCGGCGGCCGCGCGGGCGCCCTCGGCATCGAGCGTCGCGATCGGATTGAAGGGCTCGGCCTTCTTCGTGCGCTCCAGCAGGCCCTCGACGATGTCGCGCGCGGCAACCTTGCCGGAGGTGAAGGCTTCTACGTGGGCCGCGACGGTGCGGCCGGCGAAATCCTGTGCGGGCATTGTCTTTCTTTCAGGTTGAGGCGAAGAGCGTGAATGTGTCCGACGGAACCGAAAGGTGCGCCGTTTTTCCTTCGGCGAGTTCCGCCATGTGCGGCGTGTCGGCCATGGTCAACGCGGTGAGGGGACCCAGCGGCGTGTCGAGAACGGCCTTCACGGTGGGGCCGAGGCGATGCAAGGCCGAAACGCGACCCTCGAGCGACAGCGCACCCGCCTGGTTGGCTCCCAGCCGCACCGATTCGGGGCGGCAGGCGAGCTGGCAGGCACGGCCCACCGACGCGGTGCCGACGACGGACGCACGGGGAACGGAGATCGCCCGGCCCGCGACCGAGACCGACACCGACGTCGCATCCATCGCCTCGATGCGGCCGTCCACCATGTTGATGTCGCCGACGAAGCGCGCGACGAAGGGCGAGGCGGGGCGGCGATAGATCTCGCCGGGCGTGCCGACCTGCTGCACGTGTCCGCCATTCATCACGACGATCGTGTCGGAGAGCATCGTCGCCTCCTCCTGGTCGTGCGTGACGAACACGAAGGTCGTGGCGAGCTGGCGCTGGATCGACTTGAGTTCGACCTGCAGCTGGCGGCGAAGCTGCAGATCGAGCGCGCTCAGCGGCTCGTCGAGCAGCAGGATCGCGGGTTCGAGTGCCAGCGAGCGCGCCAGCGCCACGCGCTGCTTCTGACCGCCGGAGAGTTGTCCGATGCGCCGCCGTTCGAAGCCGGCCAGGCCCACCAGACCCAGGAAGCGCGAGACGCGGGCCGCGATCTCGGACGCGGCCGTGCCACGGATCCGCATGCCGTAGGCCACGTTCTCGAACACGTCGAGGTGGGGGAAGAGCGCCAGGTTCTGGAACACCATGCCGAGCGGGCGACGCCGCGGCGGCACGCCCTGCATGGGCGCGCCGTCGATGGCGATGGTGCCGCGGCTGGGTTCGAGGAAGCCCGCGATCAGGCGCAGCAGGGTGGTCTTGCCGCAGCCCGAGGGGCCGAGCAGGGTGACGAAGCTGCCGCCTTCGATTTCGAGATTCACCTCGTGCAGGACCGTCGCGGTGCCGAACGCCTTGCCGACACCGGTGATGGAGATCGTTCCGCGACTCACTGCTTGACGCCGGACATGAGCTTTTCGGCACGGTCGACCCGCGCCTCGTTGTGCTCCACGACGATGCGCCAGTCGGGCGAGTAGAGCGCCTTCACGATCTGGTCGTAGGGCTGACCCAGCGTCTTCTGCAGATCCTCGGGCAGCTTGACCTTGGAGTTCATCGGCAGCCAGCCGTCGAGCAGCGCGGCACGCAGCTGCGGCTCTGCGCCGGCGATGTAGTTCATCCAGACCAGCGACTTGTCGAGGTTCTTGGCGCCTTTCGGCACCACCACCACGTAGGGCAGCATCAGCGCCCCTTCCTTGGGAATCACGATGCCCACGTTGGCCGCGCCCTGGCGGCGCAGCGCCCAGACACGCGAGGCATAGAACGGAACGGCCGCGACCTCGCCGCGCGTCAGCAGCGTGTTCATGTGCGCGAGCGAGGTGTAGGTCGCCAGCACGTTCGGTACGATCTTCTCGAGCAGCTTGAAGCCCGGATCGATATCCTTCTCGCTGCCGCCCATCGCCTTGGCCATGATGACCGCATCGTAGGGCGCGAGATAGACCGGCCGGGTCAGCGACAGCTTGCCCTTCCACTTCGGGTCGGCCAGCCCTTGCCAGGAGGCGAAGTCTTCCGGCTTGGCGAGGTCGGTGTTGTAGGCGATCCCGTAGTAGGTGAAGTAGACCGGTAGACCGACGTGACGGCCGGCCTTGTCCTTGGTCAGGAACTTCGGATCGACGTCGGCGATGCCCGTGAGCTGCTTGTCGTCGAAGCTTTCGATGAGGCCCGCGTTGGACAGCGCGATCGCCTCGAAATAGGTGACCAGCGCCAGACTGTACTGGCCAGCCGCCGCCGGGGAACGCAGCGCGCCGGCGGGGTTCGGCACCTCGACCATCTTGATGGTGGAGCCGTTGCCCGGGTTGAACTGCTTGATGAAGGCCTCGCGCCAGGTGTTGGCGCCACCGCCGCCCCACACCGCCATGGTGAGTTCCTGCGCAGCAGCACTACCCGCGCCCGCACAGGCGAGAACAGCGCCGCACATCAACGCCTTCAGTCGGTTCATCATCGCTGGCCCCCGCCGTTGTCCCGTTTTGACAACGTTAGGCGCATCCTGCAGCGCGGGAGAAATTCATTCGTCCCCGCTGTTCATTCCAGAAGGTTATGGTGTTGGTTGTTGCTCCGTGCAGATACCGCTTCTACAGTCGCGGGGGGATTTCGGAGGGGACACGCCATGGATTCGAAGCGCCTGCATCGCCGCCACGCTCTCTCGCTGCTGGGAGGCGCCGCCGCGATCGGCGCCGCCGGTCCCGCCTTCGCGCAGGCCGAGCCGGCCAAGCCCGCCCAGCTCGTGGTCAATCATTCCGGCGGGTCAATGGGCTCGGCAATGCGCAAGGCCTTCTTCAATGGCTTCGAGAAAAAGTACGGAATCAAGGTCGTCGAGACGAGCCCGGTCGATTTCGGCAAGCTTCGCGCGATGGTCGATTCCGGCAACGTCGAGTGGGACCTCACCGAGATCGGCGGCCAGGATGCGATCCGGGCCGGCAAGGCCAACCTGCTGGAGAAGATCGATCCGAAGGTCGTCGACCGCTCCAAGTATCCGCCCTCGGCGCAGAATCCCTACGTCTTCGCCTCATCAGTCTATACGACCATCATCGGGTTCCGGAACGACGTGTTCAAGAACGGCAGCCAGCCCAAGAGCTGGGCCGACTGGTGGGACGTGAAGAAGTTCCCCGGCGCGCGCTCGATGCGCAACCATCCGACCGACAATCTCGAATTCGCGCTGATCGCCGACGGTGTCCCGAAGGACAAGCTCTATCCGATCGACTTTGACAGGGCGTTCAAGAAGCTCGACCAGATCAAGCCGCACATCACGGTGTGGTGGTCGACCGGTCAGCAACCGGCGCAGCTCCTGCTCGACAAGGAGGTCGTGCTGGCCACCGGTTGGAACGGCCGCTTCTACGACATCATCAAGAAGGGCGCGCCGGTCGGCATCGAATGGAACGAGGGCGCGCTGAAGCAGGGCAGCTTCGCCATCCCGCGCGGCGCCAAGAGTCCCTACTGGGCCAACAAGATGCTGGCCGAGCTCGCGGTGCCGCAGCAGCAGGCGGTCTATGCCTCCGAGCTCGGCTATCCCGGCCTCAACCTCGAATCGCTGAACTTCGTCGATCCGAAGGTGAAGCCCTTCCTGCCCACGGCCTATCTCGACCAGCAGTTCTGGGTCAGCGACGAATGGTATGCCGAGAACGGCACCAAGGCGGCCGAACTCTGGAACGCCTGGATGCTGAAGAAGGGCTGACCTCCGTTGAGTGCAAGCGGCGGATCGGCCGACCTTCTCATCGAGGGCGTTGCCCGGCGTTTCGGAGAAGTGGTCGCGCTCGACCACGTCTCCCTGCAGGTGGCTCAGGGGGAGCTGCTGACCATCCTGGGGCCGAGCGGCTCCGGGAAAACGACCTTGCTCAAGGTCGTTGCGGGCTTCGAAACACCCGACGCCGGCCGTGTGACGGTGGGCGGTGCGGACATCACCTCGCTGCCGCCGGCCAAGCGGGACATCGGCATGGTGTTCCAGAACTATGCGCTGTTCCCGCATCTCAGCGTCGCCGCCAACGTCGCCTTCCCGCTGGAGATGCGCAACGTCGCCAAGCCGGAGATCGAGCGGCGCGTCGCCGAGGCGCTGGCGATGGTCGAACTCACGGGCTACGAGGCGCGGCTGCCGCGGCAGCTGTCCGGCGGCCAGCAGCAGAGGGTGGCGCTGGCGCGCGCCATCGTCTTCAACCCGCGGCTCCTGCTGCTCGACGAGCCGTTCGGCGCGCTCGACCGCAAGCTGCGCGAGACCATGCAGCTCGAGGTGCGCCGCCTGCAGCGGCGCCTCGGCCTCACCACCATCTTCATCACCCATGACCAGGAGGAGGCGCTGGTTCTCTCCGACCGTATCGCGGTGATGAACAGGGGAGCGATGCAGCAGGTTGCCACGACGACGGAGATCTACGAGCGGCCGGCCAACGATTTCGTCGCCGACTTCGTGGGCGAGAGCAACATCTTCCACGGCACGATGAGCGGGCCGGGCACGGTCACGCTCGACGGCGGGCGCACGCTTCAGGTGCGCGGCGACAAGCCCGCTGGTGCGAAGGTCGGCGTGCTGATGCGGCCCGAACGATTTGCCCCGACAGGCGCCAACGCCTTCGCCGGAGAGGTGATCGAATCGGTCTATCTCGGCACCTCGTTCAAGCTGCGGCTGGCCTGCGAGGGCGGCCTCGAACTGCTGGTGCGTCAGCCCGCGCGCGGCGGACTGCCCGCCGCTGGCACCCGCGTGACCGTCGGCATCGAGCCCGAGTCGATCCATGTGTTCTGAGAGCAAACCCCTCCGACCTCATCCTGAGGAGCATCGCGCAGCGATGCGTCTCGAAGGATGGGCCGCAGGAACGGTGCTCGTTCCCATCCTTCGAGACGGCGCTGCGCGCCTCCTCAGGATGAGGCTTGTTTCGTGAAGTCCCGCGGTCTTCTCCCCGCGCTGCCGGCGCTGATCCTGCTCTTCGTCTTCTTCCTGTTCCCGGTCGTGCGCATGTTGGGCTTCAGCCTCGAGGGCGGGTCGCTCGACTGGTACGCCAAGGCGCTGGGCGAGGGGCTTTACCTCCGCGTCTTCTGGAACACGTTCGAGATCGCGCTGCTCGTCACCTTTTTCTGCCTTCTGCTGGGTTATCCGCTAGGCTTCCTGATGGCCACGACCACGCCCTTCTGGGCGACCGTGGGCTTCATCTTCGTCCTGCTCCCGCTGTGGACCTCGGTGCTGGTGCGCACCTATGCCTGGATGGTGCTGCTCGGCCGCAACGGCGTGTTCAATCGCACGCTGATCGAAGCGGGCCTCATCAGCGATCCGATTCCGCTGCTGCACAATTTCACCGGCGTGCTGATCGGCATGGTGCACGTGCTGCTGCCCTACATGGTGCTGCCGATCTACGGCGCGGTCCGGAAAGTCGATCCCGCCATCCCCGCCGCCGCGGCCGGCCTGGGGGCGTCGAGCTTCGGCATCTTCCGGCGCATCTACCTGCCACTCACCCTGAACGGCATCTTCGCGGGCTCGGTGCTGGTGTTCGTGTTGTCGCTGGGCTTCTTCATCACCCCGGCGCTGCTGGGCGGCGGCCGGGTGATGATGATCGCCGTCCTGATCGAGCAGCAGGTGCGCGAGGCGCTGAACTGGCCGTTTGCCGCCGCTCTCTCGGCGGTGCTGCTGGTCTTCACCTTCGCCGTCTATGCGCTCGCCCAGCGCTTCACGCGGACGGAGGCGGCGCGATGACTCGCAGTCCGAGCCGGCGCCTTCTCGTCATTTCGTGTGGGCTCATCTACTTCTTCCTGATGCTGCCGCTGCTGGTCGTCTTCCCGATCTCGCTGTCGTCGGCGCCCTACATGCAGTTCCCGCCGCCGGGCCTGTCGTGGCAGTGGTACGAGCGCTATCTCGACGATCCGCAATGGATCGACGCGACCTGGCGCTCGCTCTACATCGGCAGCGCGACGGCGGTCTTCGCCCTCATGCTGGGCGTACCGCTGGCCTTCGCCCTGGTGCGCGGGAAATTCTTCGGCCGCATCCTGATCGACCGGCTGGCGCTCGCGCCCGTGATCGTGCCGACGATCATTCTTTCCGTGGCGGTCTATGGCCTGTTCGCCAAGCTGAAGCTGATCGGCTCCTGGTACGGGCTGGTGATAGCCCACACGGTGCTGGCGCTCCCCTTCGTGGTGCTGGTGCTCGGGGCCGGCCTGCGCGACTTCGACCGCTCGCTCGAACAGGCGGCCGAGGGGCTGGGCGCCAGCCGCTGGCGCACGCTCTCGCGGGTCACCCTGCCGCTGCTGCGCCCCAGCCTCGTCTCGGCCGGGCTGCTGGCCTTCATCTCCTCGTTCGACGAGGTCGTGGTGGCGCTGTTCCTGGCCGGCGCGAACATGACGCTGCCCAAGAAGATGTTCGACAACATCATGATGGAGATCGACCCGACCATCGCCGCCGTGTCGGTGATGCAGATCCTTCTGGTGTCGGTCGTGCTGGTGCTGATCGGCCGCTTCGGCCGGGGCCTCAAGGATAGTGCGCGTTAGGAGAGTTCGATGGCCGACAGCGTCTTCCACAAGGATTTCAAGGCGACGCCCTGGTGGTGGGAGTGGTGGCATCCCTCCAACGAGCTGAGCCAGGATCCGCCGCTCAAGACCGATGTGCTGGTGGTCGGCGCCGGCTATGGCGGCCTGTCGACCGGGCTCGAGCTGGCGCGGTCGGGCGTCGACGTGACGGTGCTGGAGCGCGGCGATTTCGGCGTCGGCGCCTCGACCCGCAACGGCGGCGGCGTCAGCGGCGGCACGACCATGGGCAAGGGCTTCTCCGGCAAGGGCGTCGGTGGCGACCCCGAGGCGTGGAAGAAGGTGATGGCGCGCATGCTGAGCGACGCCGCCGATTCGCTGAGCCAGGTCGAGACCGTGATCCAGCGCGAAGGCATCGAATGCCATTGGCGCATGAACGGCCGCTTCAGCGGCGCCTACACGCCGCGCCACTTCGCCGAGCAGCAGGCCAAGGTCGCGACCTACAACGAGCAGGCGGCGCTGGGCACCTACATGATCCCGCGTGAGCGCCAGCGCGAGGAGATCGCGTCCGACTATTACTATGGCGGCATGGTCGTGGAACGCACCGGCCAGCTTCATCCCGCGCTCTACTACGGCGGCCTGCTGAAGGCCGCGCACCGCGCCGGTGCCAAGCTGTGCGCCAACTGCGATGCCGAGAAGATCGAACGCAAGCCCGGCGGCTTCCGCGTGCTGACCAGCAAGGGCCCGATCGAGGCGCGCGAGGTGGTGATCGCGACCAACGGCTACACGACCGAACTCACGCCGACCCTGCGGCGCAAGCTGGTGCCGGTCGCCAGCCACATCATCGCGACCGAGGAACTGCCCGAGGATCTGGTCCAGAGCCTTATCCCGAAGAACCGCGTCGTCTCCGACACCAAGCGGGTGCTCTGCTACTACCGCCAGTCGCCCGACAACAAGCGCGTGATCTTCGGCGGCCGCGCCCGCTTCACCCAGGTGACGCCCGAGGTCAGCGCGCCGGTGCTGCACGGCTACATGCTGGAGCGCTGGCCGCAGCTCAAGGGCGTGAAGGTGACGCACGCCTGGACCGGCAACGTGGCCTTCGCCTTCGACTTCCTGCCGCACATGGGCATGGAGCAGGGCATGCACTATCTGATGGCCTGCAACGGCTCGGGCGTCGCCATGATGTCCTATCTCGGCTACCAGACGGCGCGGAAGATCGCCGGCGGCTCGAACGCGCCCGTGAACGCCTTCGACGGCCAGGATTTCCCGACCGTGCCCTTCTACAGCGGCAACCCCGAATGGGTCCTGCCCTTCGTCGGCGCCTGGTACCGCACCCGCGACTGGTGGGACCGGGTGAGGGCTTAAAGCAGTTCAAACAAATATGACCTCACCCTGAGGAGCACCGCGTAGCGGTGCGTCTCGAAGGGTGGGCACGAGCACCACGTCTGTTGCCCATCCTTCGAGACGGTCGCTGCGCGACCTCCTCAGGATGAGGCCAAGTGTTTGTGATGCTCTTGAGGTTCCGCTCCCTACTTCATCGTGATCGGCGAGAAGTCCTGGAACCAGTTCTGGGCCTGGATGAAGCCCGTGACCTTGGGCGACAAAGCGCGCGGCGCGACGTCATGCGTCACGAACAGGAACAGCGCGTCGTCGACGATCTTCTCGTGGACCTTCTTCAACGCTTCGTCCTGGGCCTTGGCGTCGAAGGTCGTGCGCGCCTTCTCCAGCAGCGCGTCCATGCCGGGGTCCTGGTAGAAGCCCCAGTTGGTGCCGTTGGGCGCCACCAGCTTCGAATCGAGATGGCGGATGAAGGCGGTGAACGGGTCCTGGATGAAGTAGCTGAAGTTCAGCGCGCTGGCGCCCTTGGCCAGGTCGGACTTCGCACCGGCCCGCCACAGGTTGATCAGCGTGTTCCACTCGGCGACCTCGAACTCGATCTTGATGCCGACATCGGCCAGGTTCTGCTGGATGTACTCGTTCATCGGCAGCGGCAGCATCTGGCCCGAGCCCGAGCTCGAGATCAGCACCTTCGCGGTCACCGGCTTGGCCTTGCTGAAGCCCGCTTCGGCCAGCAGCTTTTTGGCGGCTTCGGGGTCGAACTTCACGTCGAAGCTCGGACTGCCGAACCACTGGCTGCCCGGCGTGAGGAAGCCCTTGGCCGGGATCATCATGCCCTTCAGCAGCACCTTCAGCCCCTCGCGATCGACCGCGAGGTTGGCCGCCTTGCGGACGCGGATGTCCTTCCACGGCGAGCCGTCGGCGAAGGAGAGGTGCCAGGTCCAGTTGTGCGGATAGGCGTTGCTGATGAGCTTGAAGCCGGCCTTCTCGAGGCTGGGGATCGCGTCGGGCGAGGGCGCCTCGATCCAGTCGACCTGGCCCGAGCGCAGCGCCGCCGTGCGGGTCGCGGGCTCGGGGATCGGCAGCAGCACCATCTTGTCGAGCTTCGGCACGCGGGCCTTGTCCCAATACTCCTTGTTGGGCGACAGTTCGGCGCGGGTCTGCGGCTGGAAGGCGGTGAGCTTCCACGGGCCGGTGCCCGACGGTGTCTGCGCGAACTTGTTCCAGTCCTTGCCGACCTTCTCCCACTGCGCCGGGCTCGACATCATGACCCAGGAGATCTGGTAGGGCAGGAAGGCGTCGGGCGTCTTGGTCGTGATCTCGACCGTCCTGTCGTCGATCACCTTGTAGGAGGCGACGGCGGGAATGCGCGAGCGGCCCTGCGCCGCCTGCTTGGGGTCGAACTGCGGGGACTTGTCGTTGAGGAGCTTTTCGAGGTTCCAGACAACGGCATCGGCCTTGAAGTCGCTGCCGTCGTGGAACTTCACGCCGTCGCGCAGGGTGAAGGTCCAGCGCGTCGGATCGGCCTCGTCGACCTTCCACGAGGTGGCGAGGCCGGGCACCAGCACCGAGGCCTTGTCGGCCGAGGACAGGTCCCAATTGATCAGCCCGTCATAGAGCGTGTAGCCCATGAACCGCATGCCCTCGCCGCCCTGGTCGGTCTGGCCGGTGGTCAGCGGAATGTCCGAAGCGGTCATGCCGATGCGCAGCGTGCCCTGCGCCAGGACCGGGGTCGCGGCCAGCGATGCCAATAGCGCGACGGTGCCCAGTACGGCTTTGGTGCGGAAGATCATGCGAAGGTCCCTGTTTTCCTTGTGGTCGTTGTCCTCGCGGACGCCAGAACCATGCCAAAGGATAGGTGGCGCCTCCCTTCCGCCCGTCCGAAAGTGCCTCCGTTCGACAAAGAACGTGACTTCTAATTTAGAACCGTTCTAAACTGACGCCGCTAGCCTAGAACATGAGGGATGGACGATGACGACCGAGAGCAAGTGCCCTTTCAGCGGTGCACCCAAGGGCCATACGAACCGTGACTGGTGGCCCAACCAGCTCGACCTGCAGGTGCTGCACCAGCATTCCCCGCTCTCCAACCCGATGGGCGCGGCCTTCGACTACGCCAAGGCGTTCAAGAGCCTCGACCTCGAGGCGGTCATCAAGGACCTGAAGGCCCTGATGACCGATTCGCAGGACTGGTGGCCGGCCGACTTCGGCCATTACGGCCCGTTCTTCATCCGCATGGCCTGGCACAGCGCCGGCACCTATCGCGTCGGTGACGGCCGCGGCGGCGCCGGCGGCGGCCAGCAGCGCTTCGCCCCGCTGAATTCCTGGCCCGACAACGTCAATCTCGACAAGGCCCGCCGCCTGCTCTGGCCGATCAAGCAGAAGTACGGCGCGAAGATCTCCTGGGCCGACCTGTTGATCCTCACCGGCAACGTCGCGCTGGAATCGATGGGCTTCAAGACCTTCGGCTTCGGCGGCGGCCGGGCCGACACCTGGGAGCCCGAGCAGGACATCTATTGGGGCCCCGAGGGAAAGTGGCTGGCCGACGAGCGCTACAGCGGCGATCGCCAGCTCCAGGGCTCGCTGGGCGCCGTGCAGATGGGCCTGATCTACGTCAATCCCGAAGGCCCCAACGGCAACCCCGATCCGCTCGCGGCGGCGCGCGACATCCGCGAGACCTTCGCGCGCATGGCGATGGACGACGAGGAGACGGTGGCGCTGATCGCCGGCGGCCACACCTTCGGCAAAACCCACGGCGCCGGTGACGCCGCCCTGGTCGGGCCGGAGCCGGAAGCCGCGCCGATCGAGCAGCAGGGGCTGGGCTGGAAGAGCAGCTTCGGCTCGGGCAAGGGCGCCGACCAGATCGGCAGCGGCCTCGAAGTCACCTGGACGACGACGCCGACCAAGTGGAGCAACAACTTCTTCGAGAGCCTGTTCGGCCATGAATGGGAGCTGACCAAGAGCCCGGCCGGCGCCCATCAGTGGACGGCGAAGAACGCCCAGGCGACCGTGCCCGATCCAGCCGATCCGGCCGACCCCTCGAAGCGTCGCCTGCCGACGATGTTGACCACGGACCTGTCGCTGCGCTTCGACCCGGCTTACGAGAAGATCTCGCGGCGCTTCTTCGAGCATCCCGACCAGTTCGCCGACGCTTTCGCGCGGGCCTGGTACAAGCTCACGCACCGCGACATGGGCCCGATCGCGCGCTACCTCGGCCCGCTCGTGGCAAAGGAGCATCTGATCTGGCAGGACCCGATCCCCGCCGTCGACCATCCGCTGGTCGGCGAGGCCGAGATCGGGCAGCTCAAGGCCAAGCTGCTGGCGTCGGGCCTCACCGTGTCGCAGCTCGTGACGACGGCCTGGGCCTCGGCCGCGACCTTCCGCGGCGCCGACAAGCGCGGCGGCGCCAACGGCGCCCGCCTCCGCCTCGCGCCGCAGAAGGACTGGGCGGTCAACCAGCCGGCCGAACTGGCCACCGTGCTGGCGAAGCTCGAAGCGGTGCAGAAGGACTTCAACGGCTCGGCCGCGGGCGGCAAGAAGGTCTCGCTGGCCGACCTGATCGTGCTGGGCGGTGTCGCCGCCGTGGAGAAGGCGGCCAAGGAGGCCGGCCATGACGTGAAGGTCCCCTTCACGCCGGGCCGCATGGACGCCTCGCAGGAGGAGACCGACGCGCATTCCTTCGCGCCGCTGGAGCCGACCGCCGACGGTTTCCGCAACTTCGTCGGCACGAAGATGCCGCAATCGCCCGAGGAGCGGCTGGTCGACCACGCCCAGCGCCTCACCCTGACCGCGCCCGAGATGACGGTGCTGGTCGGCGGCCTGCGCATGCTGGGCGCCAACACGGCTCAGTCGAAGCATGGTGTCTTCACGTCGAAGACCGGGACGCTCAGCAACGACTTCTTCGTCAACCTGCTCGACATGGCGACCGAGTGGAAGCCGGTTGCCGGCGAAGAGGGCGTCTACGAAGGCCGCGACCGCAAGAGCGGCGCGGTGAAGTGGACCGGCACGCGCGTCGACCTGATCTTCGGCTCGCACAGCCAGCTCCGCGCCCTGGCCGAGGTCTACGCCCAGTCCGATGCGAAGGAGAAGTTCGTGAAGGACTTCGTCGCCGCCTGGACCAAGGTCATGAACCTCGACCGCTTCGACCTCCACGCCTGAGCCGCGTGACCTGAAAACGAAAAGCCCGCCCGGCGAGAGCCGCGGCGGGCTTTTTATTTGACCAAGGAGACCCGTCGGCCCTCGACTACGCTCGGGATGAGAGGGGCGATGTTAACTGATGCGCAATGTTGGATTTCGCAACTTCGACGGCGCTTATGCCAGAGAGCGTCTGCCCACCTGGTTCTCGCTGCCTATGCAGGTTGTGTGTGACTAGGAGGCAACTAAATTCGCACCATGTAGTATCAGCAATGAATGTCGCTACCAAAAGTTGTCCAACTTGCTAGGCGATGCGGAAGATGGCGCTAGATGACTCAATACTGGATCCAATAGGTATCGCTGAAGATTACCGGCGTCAGAGACAAGCGGCAGATGCGAAGAAGGCGGGAGTCGATCCAACCGGTAAAGCGCATTTCATCGGATGGCTAGAAGAAAACGAAGAACGTCTTCTAGAAGTTGTAAGAGGTAACGGATTTGATGAAGGGCAAGCTCGCGAAATCTTTGATGAATACCGCGATAAGATGCAAGCTGCGCCGGAAGGCTCTGCGTATGACAATCCAAGCCTCCAATATATCCTGAGTTCTTTGTTCTCAGAGATCGAAGATCTATGCCGCACAAATGAGGTGCCTGTGGGTGACGGCATCGTAGTCGGGTCGATTCCTAAAATTGGAATCGAGGCGTATCAGATGCCAGTGCTGACTACCAAAGCAAGCATCATTGCCGTTAGTGGTCCTCTGATAATGCTCTGTAATGGCGTGAGTAAGCTTATCGCAGAGACAGTAGTTCTTGTTGCCGAAGGTGATCGATTCAAAGCTATATTTGATCCGGCTAAAGTGCTGGACAATCTTCGAAGTCAGCCTGACCTGCTTCGCCGTTGGTTCCATCTGATCGGAGACTATGGGGCCCATGGTGGCCCGCCAGTTGACGGTAGCTCTTGGACTGTTCCGCTGGACAAGCTGCAGCTGCGTGTCCATCTGCTTTACGCAATGGAATGGTTTGTCATGGCGCACGAGTACGGACACCACGTGGCTGATCACGCTCGATCAGGGTCAAGCGAAGAATCTGAGGGAAACAAGGCGCAAGAGCTTGAGGCAGACGTCTTTGCTCGCGGTGTTTCAATGCGCTTAGGTGCGGAACGCACGCCGCAGAATTTCTTCGCTATGGCGGGCGTGGGCGCTGTGGTGATTCTCGCCTCTCTAGAACTGATCAGCCGGGCGCGCTCCGTTATCGATACCGGTAAAGTAACGTCTCTCAGTAGTGAGACTCATCCACCTTTCAAAGAGCGTCTCAAAGCCATGGAGGTGCTGGACGAGACTGCGCCTATTGATATGCGGAGTGCCTTTGCTGATGTCCGAGCGTGCTTTCTAGAGATCATAGAAGGGTTATGGTCAATTTTGCAGCCGGGCTATCTGCAACTTCATGCTGATGGCCTCAGGTCGCAGTTGGTCGAACATGATTTCGATCGATCCATGAAGCGACTGTCTAGCTCACCAACCGCGTCGCCTGGCTCACCGCCAACTGCCACCCGTCCTGCGCCGTCACGTACACTGAGACCCAGCGGAAGTCGTAGGTCTTCTGTTCCTTGGCGTTCAGGATCGGGCTCTTGCCGGTGACGATCACGGTCGGGCCGGTAAAGACGCGGAAGCTGAGGTCGGTGGCGGGCGCGGCTTCGATCAGCGGTTCGCCGGCCATCGCGGCGACCAGGCGGGCGTCCTTGTTGTCGAGTTTCCCGGAGCCGTGCGTGTGCGTGAAGCTGTCGGCGTAGAGCGGGCGCATCGCGGCGAAGTCTTTCGCCAGCACGGCCTTCGCGAGTTTGCTGCGGAAGTCGGTGACTTCCTCGATGAACTTCTTCGCTTCCGCCGAATCGGGTTGGCGCGGCGGATGGGCGAGGGCCTCGGGGGCTAGGAGGAAAAGCGGGAGACCCGCGAGAAGGGTGCGTCTACGCATCCTTCGAGGATACGCCGGCTTCGGCGAAGGTCGCCATGCCGTTGTGGCAGGCGGCGGCGGCCTTGAGCAGCGGCACGGCGAGCGCGGCGGCCGAGGCTTCGCCCAGGCGCATGTCGAGGTCGAACAGCGGGCGCATCCCGAGTTCGGCGAGCAGGCGGGTGTGGCCGGGCTCGGCCGAGCGGTGGGCGACCAGGCAATGGTCGAGCGCGCGGCGGTCGACGGCGCGCAGCACCGCGGCGGCGGCGGTGCAGGCAAAGCCGTCGAGCAGCACCGGGATGCGGCCCATGCGGGCGGCCACGATGGCGCCGGTCAGGGCCGCGAATTCCTCGCCGCCGACCGCGGCCAGCAGTTCGAGCGGATCGCGGCGGGCGATCGCCTCCTTGTGGAAGGCTAGCGCCTCGTCGATCACCGCGATCTTGTGCGCCAGCGCCTTGCCGGTGACGCCGGTGCCCGGCCCGGCCCAGTCGGCGCCGCTGCCGCCATAGAGCGCGGCGCAGAGGGTGGCTGCGGCCGTTGTGTTGGCGATGCCCATTTCGCCCAGGCACATCACGTCGATGCCGGGCTCGGCCGCCATCATGCCGTAGGCCATCGCGTTGGCGGCGCGCGCCTCGTCCATCGCCGGCCCTTGCGTGAAGTCGGCGGTCGGATGGTCGAGGTCGAGCTCGTAGATGCGCAGGTCGGCGTCGATCGCGGCGGCGAGCTGGTTGATCGCGGCGCCGCCGTTCAGGAAGTTCTTCACCATCTGCTGGGTGACTTCGGGCGGATAGGCCGAGACGCCGCGCGCAGCGACGCCATGGGTGCCGGCGAACACCGCGATCCGTGGCCGTTCGACCCGCGGTTGGGCGCGGCCCTGCCAGCAGGCCAGCCATTCGGCGATCTCCTCCAGCCGGCCGAGCGAGCCTTGCGGCTTGGTCAGCTCGGCCTGGCGGCGGACCACCTCGGTCTGGGCGGTGAGATCGGGTCCCGGCAGTTCGCGCAGGATCCGGCGCATTTCATCGAAGGAGGCAGCCGACATTGTTCGTCCGGGGCATTCAGGAAGGGGCCGGACCATCCTATATTCGCGGGACCATGACCAGTCCCCACGAGCCTTCCTCCTCTTCCTTCGGGGGCAGCGGCGCGCCCCGTCCCACCTCGTTCGACGAATGGCTGCAGGCCTTCAAGGAACAGATGACCTTCTTCACCGGGCTGAAGCTCGATGTCGGGTTGCCGCGCTGGCCGCTCGCCGACGTCCTGCCGGTCCTGCCCTTCGTGGGGGCGGCGATCGGCCTGGCCTCCGGGCTTGTCTTCGCCGTCGTGCGCGGCATTGCCGGGCCGGGCTGGCTGGCCGCCGTCCTGGCGGTCGGCGCGGCGGTGATCCTGACGCGCGCCCTGCATGAAGACGGGCTGGCCGACACCGCCGACGGGCTGGGCCCGCATGCGCTGGAGCCGGCGCGGCGGCTCGAGATCATGCGCGACAGCCGCAACGGCACGTTCGGCGTGCTGGCGCTGGCGCTCACGGTGCTGATCAAGGTCGCCTGCCTGGCGCAGTTCGGCGCCGCCACCGGGCTCGTGGTGCTGATCTCGGCCCACGCGCTGTCGCGCGCCGTGCTGGCCTATCCGCTGCTGGCCTTCTCGCCGGTCCATGCCGACGGGCTGGGCGCGACGGTGGGCAAGCCGACCGACAACGACGTCTGGATCACCATCGGCATCGGCGCGGGGCTGGCCTTCCTGCTGATGCTGGGCAAGGGCCTGTTCGTGGCTCTCCTGGCCCCGCTCGCCGTCCTCGCGTCGGCCTGGTTCACCTCGCATTGGGTCGCCAAGCGGCTTGGCGGCTATACCGGCGACACGCTGGGCGCGGTGCAGCAGAAGGCGGAGGTCGTGTTCCTCGTGGTGGCGGCACTCTTCATCGGCAGCTAAGAAGGCGGCCGCTTAGAAGAGTCCAGTGGAGGAACAGCATGGCGACGGGCGCCAAGATCACGGGAGCGGTCACGCGGTGGTGGTGGGTGCGGCATGCGCCGGTGCCCAATCCGGAGCGCCGTTGCTACGGCCAGTCGGACATGGATTGCGACGTGAGCAACGAGGCGCTGTTCCGGCATCAGGCGAAGCTGCTGCCCAAGGGCGCAGTCTGGTACGCCTCCAACCTGCTGCGGGCGCGCAAGACGGCCGAAACGCTCGCCAAGGCCGGGGCGGAGATGGACACGCTCAACATCGATCCCGACCTCGCCGAGCAGCATTTCGGCTCGTGGCAGGGCCTCACCTATGTCGAGATCGCCGAGAACCACGCCAACAATCACCTGTTCTGGCTGGGACCGCCGGAATTCCGGCCCGACGGCGGCGAGAGCTTCGTCGACCTGCGCGACCGCACGGTGCGCAGCATCGACCGGCTGACCGCCGAGCATAAGGGGCGCGACATCGTGGCGACGGCGCATGGCGGCACGATCCGCGCGGCGCTGGCCCATGCCTTCGACCTGCATCCCGAGGCGGCGGTGCGCTTCGAGATCGACAATGTCTCGATCACGCTGATCGAGCATTTCGAGCAGGCCGACCCGCTGCATGCCTGGCGCGTGGCGTTCGTGAACTACATGCCGCGCGAGATCGTCCTCGCTCATGCGGGCGGGCCTGCGTGACGGCGGCCGCCCCGTCGACCGGTAAATCGACCGCGGATCTGGCGGCCGAACAGGCCGCCCACTGGAACGGTCCAGGCGGGCAGAACTGGCTGAAGGCGCAGGCCCGCCTCGACCATCTGATGGCCGGGATCACGCGCGAAGCGCTCGCTCTCGCGAACGCACAGCCGGGTGAGACGGCGATCGACGTCGGCTGCGGTCCCGGCACCACGACGGCGGCCCTGGCGGCCGCGGTCGGGCCCGAGGGGCACGTGCTGGGCGTCGACATCTCCCAGGTGTTGATCGATGCGGCGGCGACGCGACGGCTTTCCAACGCGACCTTCGTGGTGGCCGATGCCGGCGCGCATCCGTTCGAGGCGGCTTCCGTCGACCTGATCTTCTCGCGCTTCGGCGTGATGTTCTTCGCCGATCCGGTCGCCGCCTTCACGAACCTGCGGCGGGCGCTGAAGCCGTCGGGTCGGCTCGCCTTCGTCTGCTGGCGCAGCGCGCAGGACAATCCCTGGAGCCGCACACCGGTGCAGGCGGCCGCGCCGTTCCTGACGCTGCCGCCGCGGCCCGGGCCGGAAGATCCCGGCCAGTTCGCCTTCGGCGACCGCGCCCGTGTCGAACGCATCCTGACCGGGGCGGGCTTCAGCAATCTCGCGATCGAGCCGCTCGACGTCGAGATCTGGATGGGCCGCGATCCGGCCGATGTCGTGGCCAATGCCGGCCGCTTCGGGCCGCTGGCCCGGCCGCTCGCCGAGGCCGATCCGGCCGCCGCCGCGCAGGCGAAGGCGGCGATCATCGAGGCGCTGGCGCCGCACGCGACGAAGGACGGCGTGTCGCTGCCCGGCGGCTGCTGGCTGGTCGGCGCGACGCCCGGCTGATGGAACATATCTCCACCTTTCCGCTGCCGCCGGTCACGCTCGTGCTGGGCGGCGCCCGCTCGGGCAAGAGCACCCATGCCGAGCGGCTGGTGACCGGCACCCTCCATGGCGGCGCGCCGCGGCCGGCCGTCTATATCGCCACCGCCGAGGCCGGCGACGTCGAGATGGCGACCCGGATCATGGCCCATCGCACGCGCCGCGGCGCCGTCTGGACCACGATCGAGGAGCCGCTGAAGCTCGCCGAGGTGATGGAACAGGCGGCCGCCAGGGGACAGCCGATGCTGGTCGACTGCCTCACCCTCTGGCTCTCGAACCTCATGCATGCCGGCGAGGATGTCGACCAGGCGACCGACGATCTGGTGCGGTCACTCGATGATCACAACCAGCCGGTGGTGTTCGTCAGCAACGAAGTGGGCCTCGGCATCGTGCCCGAGACCCCCCTCGGCCGGACCTTCCGGGACGCAATGGGCCGGCTGAATATGCGTATTGCCGAGCGTGCCGACCGGGTGATCCTGATGGCCGCGGGCCTGCCCCTGACGATGAAGGACCGGCCGGCCCGGTCGCGCTGAGGGACAGGGCCAATCGCCCGCGAAACGTGGTATGGTTCAGTTCTTGTGACCATCCAGGCGCTCCCCGGCGTCGGTCGCCAGCCACACGGAGCACAAATGAAGCTCGATCGCCGAACCGTCCTTACGGGGACCGCGGCTGCGTTCGCCGCACCGTTCCTGACCTCAATGCCGGCCCGTGCCGACGCCAAGCGCCAGTCGCTGGTCGATTCCTGTCTCGCCACTGCCCGGAAGATCCTGGGCGGCCCGGACTTTCCCGACGCCGCCGGACAGATGGTCAATGCGCGCGGCGTCCTGATCATTCCCGAGCTCGTCCAGGGCGGGTTCATCTTCGGCGCCGCCGGCGGTCGCGGCGTGCTGCTGGGGCGCAGTTCGCCCAACAACTGGAGCTACCCGGCCTTCTATATGATGGGCTCCGGCAGCGTCGGCCTGCAGGTCGGCGGCAAGGTTTCGGAGATCGTGTTCATCATCCGGACCGAGAAGGGCCTGCAGGCGATCATCGATCACAAGTTCAAGTTCGGGGCGGAAGCGGGCGTGACCATGGTCGCGGTCGGCATCGGCCTCGAGGGCGCCTCGACCGCAGCCGGCGGCGCCGACATCGTGGCCTTCGCCAATTCGCAGGGCCTGTTTGCCGGCGCCTCGATCGAGGGCTCCTACATCGACGCCGACAACGACTGGAACGCGCTCTATTACGGCGGCGGCGCCACCGCGAAGGGCGTCGTGCTCGACCGCCGCTACACCAATCCCGGCGCCGAACCGCTCAGGCAGTATCTGTCGAAGTGGTAGTGGGCCGATAAGAAAAGCGCCATCGGAGCGCGCCACTCCAGTGGCGCCTCATGATTCCGAGCGCCACTGGAGTGGCGCGTTCCGATGAGCTAAGCGACCTTCAGTCCCGCCGCGATCGAAAGCTTGGCCTTGGTCTTCGCCTTGACCTCCTCGACGGTGACGCCGTCGGCGAGTTCGATCAGCGTGACGCCGCCATCGCCCTTCTTGTCGACGGCGAAGACGCCGAGCTCGGAAATCACCATGTCGACCACGCGACGGCCGGTCAGCGGCAGGGTGCATTCGGCCAGCAGCTTCGAGGCGCCGTCCTTGGAGACATGCTCCATGGTGACGATCACGCGCTTCACGCCGGCCACCAGGTCCATGGCGCCGCCCATGCCCTTCACCATCTTGCCCGGGATCATCCAGTTGGCGAGGTCGCCGTTCTCCGCCACTTCCATGGCGCCGAGGATGGAGAGGTCGATATGGCCGCCGCGGATCATCGCGAAGCTGTCGGCCGAGCTGAAGTAGGACGTGCCCTTGACCTCGGTCACGGTCTGCTTGCCGGCATTGATGATGTCGGCATCGACCTCGTTGTCGTAGGGGAAGGGGCCGACGCCCAGCATGCCGTTCTCGCTCTGCAGCGTGATGTCGACATCCTCAGGGACATAGTTCGACACCAGCGTCGGGATGCCGATGCCGAGGTTCACGTAGAAGCCGTCCTTCAGTTCCTTGGCGGCGCGTGCCGCCATCTGATCGCGGGTCCAGGCCATCGTTCTCTCCTCAAGCCTTGCGTACGGTGCGCTGTTCGATCTGCTTGTCGTAGGGCGCACCGCAGAAGATGCGCTTCACGAAGACGGAAGGCGTATGGATGTGGTCGGGGTCGAGTTCGCCGACCGGCACCAGCTCCTCGACCTCGGCGACGCACACCTTGGCGGCGGTCGCCATCATCGGATTGAAGTTCCGCGCGGCCTTCCGGAAGATCAGGTTTCCCGACGTGTCGCCCTTCCAGGCCTTGACCAGCGCGATGTCGCCGAACAGGCCGCGCTCCATCACATATTCCTCGCCGTCGAAGACCTTGGTCTCCTTGCCTTCGGCCACCAGCGTGCCGACGCCGGTCTTGGTATAGAAGGCGGGGATGCCGGCGCCGCCGGCGCGGCAGCGCTCGGCCAGGGTGCCCTGCGGGTTGAATTCGAGCTCCAGCTTGCCGTCGAGGTACAGCTTGGCGAAGGTCTTGTTCTCGCCGACGTACGAGCTGATCATCTTCTTCACCTGCCCAGTCTCGAGCAGCAGGCCGAGGCCCGCGCCGTCGATGCCGGCATTATTCGAGACGCAGGTGAGGCCCTTCACGCCGGAGTCGCGCACCGCGCCGATCAGCTTCTCGGGAATGCCGACCAGGCCGAAGCCGCCGCACATCAGCATCAGATCGTCGCGCAGCAGGCCCTCGAGCGCCGACTTCGCATCCTTGTAGACCTTGTTCGCCATCGCTGTGTTCCGTCCTCGCCGGGTTCCTCGGCATATGGGAGCCGTCGCACTTGCCTGTCAATCAGTCGCGAATTGTCCGCGTTCCGGCGACGAATTCCCCCATCAGCCGGTGCCCCTCGTCGCTCACGGCGAGGTCCATGAACAGGGTCCGCTCGTTGGCGAGTCCTTGTGACAAAGGGGTTTCAGTTGCCGACCGGATCAGCCGCTTGATATGCGCCACCGCCCGCGGCGGCTGCGCGGCCAGCCGCTCGGCCATCGTCATCGTATGCTCCAGCACCGGTCCGTCGACCGCCGCATGGACCATGCCGAGGCGCGCGGCCTCGTCGGGCGACACGGTGCGGCCGGTCAGCGACAGTTCGAGCGCCCGGGCCTCGCCGACCAGGCGCACGAGGCGCTGGGTGCCGCCGGCCCCGGCCAGGATGCCGATGTTGATCTCGGGCTGGCCGAGCCAGTAGGGGCCGCGCTCGGCGAGGCGGATGTCGCAGGCCATGCAGAACTCGAAGCCGCCGCCCATCGCCGTGCCGTTGATCGCGGCGATCACCGGCTTGGGCGCGGATTCGAGGCGGGTGAGGATCCTGTGAAAGGCACTCTCCGGCGAGGGCCGGTCGAGCGAGAAGGTCGCGCCCTTGGCGCGCAGCTTCGCCGACATCGCCAGCAGTTCGGACACGTCATAATGCTCGATGAACACGCCCTTCAGCGCGCCGGTGAAGACCAGCACCCGCACGCTCTCGTCGGCCAGCAGCCCGTCGACCGCCGCGTCGAGCTCGCCGACCATCGCGGCGTTCATGTAGCCCTTGGGCGGATTGTTGAAACGGATGACGGCAACGGCGTTGCGCCGCTCGATTTCGATCAGGGACATGGGCTCAATTGTTCCTGTCCAGGATCACGATGGCAATTCCCGCGATCACCAGCGCCGTGCCGATCGCCAGTGGCCAGGTGACGGGCTCGCCCACCAGCACGACCGAGCTGGCGATGGCCAGCAAGGGCACGCCCAGCATGCCGAGCGAGCCGGTGACCGGCGGCAGGGCGCGGGCGACGGAGACGGCGGCCCAGGTCGCCGTCGGGCCGGCCAGCACGCCGAGATAGAGCAGCGACAGCCACAGCGAGGGTTGCTGCAGGTCGAGATGGCCGGCCGGTTCAAGTGTGAAGGCGAGGATCCACAGCAGCACGGTCGCCACGCCCATCTGCCAGGGCAGCACGTCGAGCGGCGACATGCGCCAGCTATGGCGGCGGGCATGCAGGATGGCCAGCGCCCAGGTGAAGCCGGCGGCCAGCAGCCAGCCATGGCCCAGCATCACCCGGCGGTCGCTCCAGTCGAAGCGCAGCGGATCGACCAGCACGAGGATGCCGGCGACCCCGAGGGCGGCGCCGGCGAAGGCGCGGCGGCCGACCTTCTCGCCGATCATCCAGGACATCGGCACCATCCAGAGCATGGTCGTGTAGGCCAGCACGCCGGAGCGGCCGGGCGGTACGATCTGCACGCCGAGATTTGCGAAGGCGAAGAAGCAGGTGAGCTGCAGCGCGCCAACCGACAGGATGATCGGCCAGTCGGCGCGACCGGGCCAGGCGAGGCGCTTCAGGGCGGTGACCAGAACGAAGGCCGTCGCCGCCGACAGGGTGGCGCGGGCCGCCGCCAGCCAGATCGGCGTGCCGGCGCCGAGGCCGATCCGGATGACCGGCCAGGCCAGGCCGAACAGCACGACGACGAGGCCGAGCTGCAGCCACGCCGCGCGCGAGGGCCGCGCGTCGCTCATCGACGTTTCCTCCGCTTGTGCCTTCCTTGCGTTTGACCCCTCCGGCCTTCGGCCGCAGGGGTCAAATCTCTCGTCGTGTCTAGGCGCGCTTTTCCTGCGCGACGGTGAGCGGCTGCGGCAGACGCGTCAGCATCTCCTTCGGCACGACCTGCCAGAAATGCCCGACCTCGCGATCCCAGTCGTTGAGCAGGCGTGCGCCCAGCGGCGACTTGGTCTCGGCGACATGTTCCGCCACCAGGCCCTTGAGCACCGCCTCCCAGTGCGGATGGTCGATGCGCTGCCATGTCACCGTCTCGGGATTGACCTTGAGCTGGAAGGCATCCTCCGGGTCATAGAGGAACGCCATGCCGCCGGTCATGCCGGCGCCGAAGTTGACGCCGATCGATCCCAGGATCACCGCGGTGCCGCCCGTCATGTACTCGCAGCCGTTGGAACCCAGCCCCTCGACCACCGCATCGGCGCCCGAGTTGCGCACGGCGAAGCGCTCGCCGGCGCGGCCCGAGGCGAAGAGCTTGCCTGCCGTCGCGCCGTACAGGACCGTATTGCCGATGATGGCATTGGCTTCCGGCACCAGCGGGCTGGAGATGGTGGGCTTCACCACGATGGTGCCGCCGCTAAGGCCCTTGCCGACATAGTCGTTGGCGTCGCCGAACACTTCGAGCTTCATGCCCTGCACGGCGAAGGCGCCCAGCGACTGGCCGGCGGTGCCGCGGAGGCGGACCGTCACGGTGTCGGGCGGCAGGCCCGTCATGCCGTACTTGCGCGTGATCATGGCAGACAGCCGCGTGCCGACGGCGCGATGGGTGTTCCGCACGCTGTACTGCAGCTGCATCTTCTCGCGGTGCGTGAAGAGCGGCTGCACGTCGCGCAGCATCTGGGCGTCGAGCGTGTCGGGCACCTCGTTGCGGCCCTCGACCGTGCAGTGCACGGTCTCGTGCCCGCCATCGGCCCGCGTCAGCAACGGGTTGAGGTCGAGATCGTCGAGATGGCGCGCGCCGCGGCCGACCTGCTTCAAGAGGTCGGAGCGGCCGACGATCTCGAGCAGCGACTTGTAGCCGAGCTGCGCCAGAATCTCGCGCACCTCCTCGGCGACGAAGCTGAACAGGTTCACCACCTTCTCCGGCGAGCCCTCGAACTTCTCGCGCAGCTTCGGATCCTGCGTGCAGACGCCAACCGGACAGGTATTGGAGTGGCACTGCCGCACCATGATGCAGCCCATGGCGATCAGCGAGGCCGTGCCGAGCCCGTATTCCTCGGCGCCCAGCATGGCGGCGATCACCACGTCGCGGCCGGTCTTGATGCCGCCGTCGGTGCGCAGCAGCACCTTGTCGCGCAGGCGGTTCAGGGTCAGCACCTGGTGGGTTTCCGACAGGCCCATCTCCCACGGGATGCCGGCATACTTGATGCTGGTCTGGGGCGAGGCGCCGGTGCCGCCATTGTGGCCCGACACCAGGATCACGTCGGCCTTGGCCTTGGCCACGCCCGCCGCGATCGTGCCGATGCCAGAGCGCGCGACCAGCTTCACCGTCACGCGCGCCTCGGGGTTGATTTGCTTCAGGTCGTAGATCAGCTGCGCCAGATCCTCGATCGAATAGATGTCGTGGTGCGGCGGCGGGCTGATCAAGGTGACGCCGGGCGTCGAGTGACGCAGCTTGGCGATCATCTCCGTGACCTTGAGGCCGGGAAGCTGGCCGCCTTCGCCGGGCTTGGCGCCCTGGGCCACCTTGATCTCGATCTCGCGGCAGTTGTTCAGGTATTCGGCGGTGACGCCGAACCGGCCGGACGCCACCTGCTTGATGGCAGACGAGGCGTTGTCGCCGTTCGGCCGCGGCTTGTAGCGCGCGGCATCCTCGCCGCCTTCACCGGAATCGGACTTGGCGCCGATGCGGTTCATGGCGATCGACAGCGTCTCGTGCGCTTCCGGTCCCAGCGCGCCCAGCGAGATGCCGGGCGCCACCAGGCGCTTGCGCAGCTCGGTGATCGACTCGACGTCGTCGAGGGCGATCGGCGTGCGGTCGGGCTTGAAGTCCAGCAGGTCGCGCAGGTTGATCGGCGGCTGACGGCGCACGGCCTCGCTGTACTTGCGGTACTTCGCGTAGGACTCGGTGTTCACCGCGTCCTGCAGCATGTGGATCAGCGCGCCCTCGAAATTGTGCCGGTCGCCGCCGCGGCGCGCCTTGTAGAAGCCGCCGATCGGCAGCGCGATCACGTCCTCGTCGAAGGCGCGTGCGTGCTGCTCCGCAATCTCCTCCTGCACGCCGCGCAGACCGATGCCGGAGATGCGCGAGGGCATGCCGGGGAAGAACTCGGCGACCAGCGAGCGCGACAGGCCGACCGCCTCGAAGTTGCAGCCGCCGCGATACGACGACAGGACCGAGATGCCCATCTTGGACATCACCTTGAGCAGGCCCTCGTCCAGCGCCTTCTTGAAGTTCGCGAGGCACTGGCTGAGCGACAGCTTGCCGAACAGCCCGCGGGCGTGGCGGGCCGCGATCGTCTCCTCGGCGAGGTAGGGGTTCACCGTCGTCGCGCCGACGCCGATGATGACGGCGACATAGTGCACGTCGAGACATTCGCCCGAGCGAACGTTCAGCGAGGTGAAGGTGCGCAGCGACTGGCGCACCAGGTAGGAGTGCACGGCACCGGCGGCCAGGATCATGGGCAGCGCGGCGCGGTCGGGGCCGATATTGGCGTCGGTCAGCACGATGTGCAGGCAGCCGCTGCGCACCGCATCCTCGGCCTCCTTGCAGATGCGCTCGAACGACTGGCGCATCGCGTCGAGGCCACCCTTCGGATCGAAGGTGCAATCGATGCGGGCCACGGTGTCACCCATGTACTTGCGCATCGCTTCGAACTCGGCGTTGAGCACGATCGGCGACTGCAGGGAGAGCATCTCGCTCTGGTCGGGTGTCTCGTCGAGGATGTTGCCGAGATTGCCCAGCCGCGTGCGGATCGTCATCACGTTGCGCTCGCGCAAGCTGTCGATCGGCGGGTTCGTCACCTGGCTGAAGTTCTGCCGGAAATAGTGGTGCATGCCGCGATAGGTGTCGCTCAGCACCGCGAGCGGTGCGTCGTCACCCATCGAGCCGACGGCCTCCTTGCCGTCCTCGACCATGGGATGGAGGATCGCCTCGAGATCCTCGATCGACCAGCCGGCCGCGAACTGGCGGCGGCGCAGCTCGTCGGCCGCAAAGTGCTCGGTCGCCGGCGCGTCCTGACGGATCAGCGAATCCAGTTCGACCGTGCGCTGCGTCCAGCTCGCATAGTCGTGCGTCGCCGCGAGCTTGTCCTTCAGCTTGCGGTCCTTGTAGACCTTGGGCTTGTCCATATCGACGGCCAGCATTTCGCCCGGGCCGAGGCGACCCTTCTCGACGATCTTGGCCTCGTCCTGCGGCACCATGCCGGCTTCTGAACCGGCGATCAGCAGCTTGTCGGACGTCATCACGTAGCGCATGGGCCGCAGCCCGTTGCGGTCGAGCCCGACCAGCGCCCATTTGCCGGCGACGGCGGCGATGGCGGCCGGCCCGTCCCACGGCTCCATGACGCCGTTCACGTAGTTGTACATGGCGCGGTGTTCGGGCGGCACGTTGGGGTTCGTGGCCGAGGCTTCGGGAATCATCATCGTCTTGACCATCGGCAGGTTGCGATGGCCGCGGACCAGCAGCTCGAACACGTTGTCGAGCGCGGAGGAATCGGAGGCGCCGGGCTGCACGATCGGCTTCAGGTCCTCGATGAAGCGGCCGAAGGTCTCATGCTCGAGGCGCGCCTCGTGGCTCTTCATCCAGTTGACGTTGCCCAGGATCGTGTTGATCTCGCCGTTATGGGCGAGCACGCGGAAGGGCTGCGCCAGCTTCCATTGCGGGAAGGTGTTGGTCGAATAGCGCTGATGGAAGATCGCGAAGCGCGAGACGAAGCGTTCGTCGAGCAGGTCGGGATAGAAGGCCGACAGATGCTCGGCGAGGAACATGCCCTTGTAGACGACCGACCGGCAGGAGAGCGAGCAGACGTAGAACTCGGCGATGTTCTCGGCGAGCGCCGCCTTCTCCATGCGCCGGCGCAGGATGTAGAGCTGCTTTTCGAACTCGCGGTTGTCGAGCTTGGCATCGCCGCGGCCGATCAGGATCTGCTCGATCTCGGGGCGCGTCTCGTTGGCCTTGGCGCCGATGACCGAAATGTCGACCGGCACCTGCCGCCAGCCCAGGATCGTGTGGCCGAAGCGCAGGATTTCGGTCTCGACGATGGTGCGGCAGCGTTCCTGCGCACCGAGATCGGTGCGCGGCAGGAAGACCATGCCGACCGCGATGCGGCCGACCTGCGGGACCTCGCCGCTTGAGTCGCGGACATATTCCTTGAAGAAGTCCTGCGGGATCTCGACGTGGAGGCCCGCGCCGTCGCCCGTCTTGCCGTCGGCGTCGACCGCGCCGCGGTGCCACACCGCCTTCAGCGCATCGATGCCCGCCGCGACCACGTCGCGGCGGCGCTTGCCGTCCAGCGCCACCACAAGACCGACGCCGCAGGAATCGAGTCCCTCGGCGGGGTTGTAGCCATAGGCGGCGGTGAGCTTGGCGGTACCGCTCTTGTAGTCGCGGACGAACTGCTCGGCATCGAAGGGAGGTGTGGCGGACATGACGAAAAACTCCAGTTCAGGAGATCGGTGTCATCCCAAGCGCAGCGAGGGACCTTTGGGCGGCGCCCGATAAGGGTCCCTCGCTGCGCTCGGGATGACAGGTATTACGTATCCGAGAACAGCTTGCCGGCCTCGGCCCAGTTCTCTTTCTTGATGTCGGTCAGGATGATCTGCACGGCGTCGGGCGTGCAGCCCAGCGCGCGGCAGGCGCCGTCGGTCAGCTCTTTCGCCAGCGCACGGCGCTGTTCGATGGTGCGGCCCTCGAACATCTGGACGTTGATCATCGGCATTTTCTTTTTCTCCCTTGGTCAGAACGTGTGATCGATCGCGACATGGCCGGGCTGCTCCTTCACACGGGCCAGCCATGACGTGATGTTCGGATAGGCCGACAGGTCGAACCCGCCCTCGTCGGCGACATGCGTGTAGGCGTAGAGTGCGATGTCGGCGAGGCCGTAGCGATCGTCGACGAAGAACTGTCGCGTCGCCAGATGCTTCTCCATCACGTCGAGCGCGGCATAGCCCTTCTTCATGATGTCGGGCAGGTTGGCTTCCTGCTGCGGCGAGAGCTTGTCGAGGAAATGCTTCCAGAAGCGTGCCACGGCGATATAGGGCTCGTGGCTGTACTGCTCGAAGAACATCCATTGCAGCGTTCTTGCGCGCGAGAGCCGGTCTGAAGGCGCGAAGTCCGTGCCCTCGGCCAGGTACCAGAGGATCGCACCCGATTCGAAGAGGAAGGTGCCGTCCTCGAGCTCGAGCGTCGGGATGCGGCCGTTCGGATTCTTCGCGAGGAACGCGGGCGTGCGCGTCTCACCCTTCAGGATGTCGCACTCGATGCGCTCGAACGGCAGGCCGAGCTGCGCCATCAGCAGCCACACCTTGTAGCCGTTGCCCGACCCGGTGAAGTCGTAGACCTTCAGCATCGTCTACTCCGCCGCGATGCTCTGGGCGGCCAGCGCCTTCGTCGTCAGATAGGAATGGATGCGCTCGGCGGCATCGCGGCCATCGCGTACCGCCCACACGACCAGCGAGGCGCCGCGCACGATGTCGCCGGCGGCGAATACGCCGTCGAGGCTGGTCATCATGCTCTTCCAGTCGATCTTGAGGGTGTTCCAGCCGGTGACACCGAGCTCCGGCGCGCTCATCGCCGCCGGCAGGTCTTCCGGGTCGAAGCCAAGCGCCATCAGCACGAGGTCGGCCTCGATGTTGACGTGGCTGTTGGGAATCTCCTGCGGCGTCTGGCGGCCGGACGCGTCGGGCATGCCGAGATGGATGCGCACGGTGCGGACGTGGCTCACCGTCTCCTTGCCCAGAAAGGCCTGAGGCGCGGCCAGCCACACGAACTCGACGCCTTCCTCCTCGGCGTGCTTCACCTCGCGCTGCGAGCCCGGCATGTTGGCGCGGTCGCGGCGATAGAGACACTTCACCGACTTGGCACCCTGGCGCACGGCCGTGCGCACGCAATCCATCGCCGTGTCGCCGCCGCCGATCACCACGACGTTCTTGCCCGCCGCATTCAACATGCCCGATTCGAACGCGGGGACGAGGTCGCCCAGGCCCTGGCGGTTCGAGGCGGTGAGATAGTCGAGCGCCGGGGCAATGCCCGCGAGGCCGACGCCGGGGGCGGCGATGTCGCGCGCCTTGTAGACGCCGGTGGCGATCAGCACGGCGCCGTGACGCGCGCGCAGCTCCTCCAGCGAAACGTCGCGGCCGACCTCGCAGTTCAGGTGGAAGGTGACCTTCGAGTCGCGCAGCAGCGTCTCGCGACGCTGCACGATCTCCTTCTCGAGCTTGAAGTTCGGGATGCCGTAGATCATCAGGCCGCCCACCCGGTCGTAGCGATCGTAGATCGCGACCTGGTAGCCCTTGCGGCGAAGCTGCTCGGCGGCGGCGAGGCCGGCCGGACCGGCGCCGACGATGCCGACGCTCTCGGGCCGCTCGCGCCGGGGCTGGATCGGCTTCACCCAGCCGCGCTGCCAGGCGGTGTCGGTGATGTACTTCTCGACCGAGCCGATCGTGACGGCTTCGAAGCCTTTCTCGATGACGCAATTGCCTTCGCAGAGCCGGTCCTGCGGGCAGATGCGGCCGCAAATCTCCGGAAAGTTGTTGGTCGCGGAGGAGAGTTCGTAGGCCTCTTCGAGCCGGCCCTCGGCGGTGAGCTTCAGCCAGTCGGGGATGTTGTTGTTGAGCGGGCAATGGATCTGACAGAACGGCACGCCGCATTGCGAGCAGCGGGCCGCCTGCTCGGCCGCCTTCTCCTTGGCGAAGCCTTCATAGATCTCGTCGAAGTCGCGACGGCGCTCGGCTGCCGGCCGCTTGTCGGGCATGGCTTGCGGCGTTCCGACGAACTTCAGCATCCTCTCGGCCATCCCCGGCCTCCTCGGACAGTTTGTGAAATTTAATTACGCAAGAAGCGCGCCGATCGCGCCTTTGCAGCGTTCTTGGCACCCTTAAATCATGACGCGAAACGTTAGTCAACAATGTTGACCTAATATGGGGGCGTAGTTTCCTGAGTCGCGGTTATCGCGAATCCTGCGGTCGCATGGGCCGACAATATAATACCGAAAAAGGACTAATTGATTTGAGCGAGCATAGGCGCAGTCGATGACGCCTATATTTTGATCTCAGGCGGGAGCGTGCTGGTTGTAGCGGCCGCCGATGCGGTAGCGGTCGAGATACATCGGCAGGATGGCCTCGGCGGCGGTCGGCGCGATGCCGAGTTCGGCAAGTCCGGGGGCGCCGGGGCGGGCGATGTTGTCGGCCACCAGCAGATCGACCTGGTCGGAGGTCAGGGGTGGGACAGGCAGGAATTCTGCGAAGAAGCCTGCGATCTTCATCAGACCGGCCGGGACGCCCACGATGCGCTTGTGGCGGTCGATCTCGCGCAGCACGAGGGCGGCGATCTCACGGTAGGAATAGACGCGCGGGCCGCCCAGTTCGAACACGGTCTTGGCGGTCTCGGGCCGCGCCAGCACCGCCACGGCGGCGGCGCCGACATCGCCGACATAGACCGGCTGGACCTTGGCCGAGCCGTCGCCGACCACCGGCACGAACGGCGCCTTGGCGGCAATCTGTGCCATGCGGTTGAACATCACGTCCTCGGGGCCGAAGACCACGCTCGGGCGCAGGATCGTGGCATTGGGGAAGCCCGCGACGATCGCATCCTCGGCATCGACCTTGGAGCGGATGTACTTGTTGGTCGAATTGCGCTGGTCCGCGCCGATGCCGGAAATATGCACCAGACGCTGCGCGCCGGCGGCGGTGGCGGCGTCCGCGATCGCCCGGGCGCCCTCGACATGGACGGTCTCGTAGCGCTGCCGGCCGCGCTGGAAGGCGATGCCGGAGGCGTTGATCACGGCCTGGCTGCCGGAGACGGCAGCCGCGACCGAGGCGGGAATGCGCAGGTTGGTGCGCAGAATGGTGATCTGGCCGACATCGCCCGCGGTCTTGATCCGCTCCGCGAGCTCGATGCGCCGGCAAGCCACTTGGACCTGATATCCCTCCTGCGCCAGCGCCCGCACGATGGCGCGGCCGACGAAGCCGCTGCCGCCAAAGACCGTGACCTGCTTGATGCTCATGGATGCTGCCTATAGCCCAAACCCATGAAGGTTCAAGGGCGAAGCGCGCTCGCACTTCCGGTGTGAGCGTGTTGCGTGGTTGACATCGGCGCGGCACGGCCCTAACTCAGCGCCCGCACTAGACCGCATGCCGTGCCCAGGTGGCGGAATTGGTAGACGCACTAGTTTCAGGTACTAGCGCCGCGAGGCGTGGAAGTTCGAGTCTTCTCCTGGGCACCATGCAGGTCAGTCGGAGCACTTAATATATGGCGATCAGCCTTCACCGCGGCGATCTTCCCGCGGACGTTTCGTTCGGCCCGGTGGTGGCCATCGATACCGAGACCATGGGTCTCAATCCTCATCGCGATCGGCTCTGCCTGGTCCAGCTTTCGGGTGGCGACGGCAACGCCCATCTGGTCCAGATCCCGCGCGGGGCGCCGAAGGGCGCCGCCAAGGCGCCGCGGCTCGCCGCGCTGATCGCCGATCCCAACGTCCTCAAGCTCTTTCATTTCGGCCGCTTCGACATCGCCGTGCTCGAGCATTCGCTGGGCGTGCGCTGCGAGCCGGTCTACTGCACCAAGATCGCGGCCAAGCTGGTCCGCACCTTCACCGATCGCTTCGGTCTGAAGGAACTGTGCCGGGAGCTGCTGGGCGTCGACCTGTCCAAGCAGCAGCAGACTTCGGACTGGGGCGCCGACAGCCTCACAGAGGAGCAGCTTGCCTACGCCGCTTCGGACGTGCTGCATTTGCATGCGCTGAAGGCCAAGCTCGATGTTCTCCTGGAGCGCGAAGGCCGCCGGGAGCTGGCCGAGGCCGCCTTCGCCTTCCTGCCGACCCGCGCGCGTCTCGACATCGCCGGCTGGCCTGAAACGGATATCTTCGCGCACTGAGCCCTCGACCGCGCTGACATTGGCACGGTTCTTGCTGTAGACTGCCCATCGGGGAGGTCCAACGACCTTCAGGGGTGGGGTGTCATGCGTATCGGTCCGAGCCTAATCCTCGCGTCGCGCCAGACCTTGGCGATGACGCCACAGCTCCAGCAGGCCATCAAGCTGCTGCAATTTTCGCACCTTGAGCTTGCGGCGTTCATTCAACAGGAACTCGAAAAAAATCCGCTGCTGTCGGAAGGCGCCTCGGACGAGGGTCCCATTGCAGAATACGAAGCTCCCGTCCTCGAAGCGTCCGGCGACACGGCCGATGCCCTGGCGGCGGCGGCGCCCGCCCTCGCCGAGGCCGACGATCGCTGGTCCCGCGAACATGCCGACCGAGGCGGCGATGCCGCCGCGAGCCGTGTGGGCCAGCGCGAGGATGCGCCCGATGCTCTCGATTTCGTGGCCGAACGTCCGCGCTCCATGGCGGTCCATGTGCTCGAGCAGCTCGAGATCCTGTTCGAGGATCCGGCGGAGCGCCGCATCGCGCTGAAGATCGCCGAAGGTCTCGACGAGGCCGGCTACTGTCGCATCGAGTCGGCCGCCGTGGCCGAAGCCGTCGCAACCGACATCGCGGTCGTGGAGAAGATCTGGGCGCGCCTGCGCCAGATGGAGCCGGCCGGCCTGTTCTCGCGCACCGTCGCCGAGTGCCTGGGCGCCCAGCTGGCCGAGCGCAATCGCCTGGATCCGGCGATGAAGGCGCTGCTCGACAATCTCGATCTCGTCGCCGCGGGCGAGCTGGGCCAGCTTCGCCGTCGCTGCGGTGTCGATGACGAGGATCTGCGCGACATGCTGACCGAGCTGCGCACGCTCGATCCGCGTCCCGGGCAGGCCTTCGACTTCGAGCCGATCCAGCCGGTGCAGCCCGATCTCTACCTGACGCCGGCCAAGGATCCCGAGACCGGCGAGGAGGGATGGCACATCGAACTCAACACCGATGCGCTGCCCAAGGTCCTGGTCGATCGCAACTACCACGCCACGCTGATGAGGGGCGCGCGGGCGAAGCCCGACCGCGACTTCGTCGCCGAACGCTTCCAGTCGGCCAACTGGCTGGTCAAGACGCTGGAGCAGCGGGCCACCACGATCCTCAAGGTCGCGCGCGAGATCGTGCGGCAGCAGGACGGGTTCTTCCGCCATGGCGTGAGCGCGCTGAAGCCGCTGGTGCTGCGCGACATTGCGATCGCCACCGAGCTTCACGAGAGCACGGTGAGCCGCGTCACCTCGAACAAGTACATCAACACGCCGCGCGGCATCTTCGAGCTGAAGTACTTCTTCACCTCGGCACTGCCGGCGCGCACGCCGGGCGTCGTCGTCTCGTCGGAATCGGTGCGGTCGCGCATCAAGCTTCTGGTGGGCGGCGAGAATGCCCACCAGCCGCTCAGCGACGACCGAATCGTCGACCTGCTGAAGGGCGAGGGTATCGAGATCGCACGCCGGACGGTCGCCAAGTACCGCGAGGCCATGCGCATTCCCTCGTCGGCCGAGCGCCGTCGCCTCGGTCGCCTGGGAATGAGCCGCCAGATGCCCTCGGTCATGTCCAATGCCGCCCTCGCCGCGCAGGCGATGACGGGCCCGGCCGACTGACGGGCACCGAGCGGGGCCAGCGTGCATCCGAACCACGGCTTGACCCGGTCGGGGGAGGCGCCTATAGGGGCGCACCGCTCGCCGGACCGCCAAAGTTCGCGCTCGCTAACCCATTGGTGACATTGTGGAAATCGCCGATTTGCTGACCGGTCCGGATGCCGTTCTGGCCAGCGCCAAGGCAACCGGGAAGAAGGCGTTGCTGGCGGAACTCGCCAGCCGGGCGTCTGGCCTTTTCAACGTCGACGAACGCAAGCTGTTCGACCGACTGCTCGAACGGGAGCGCTTGGGGTCGACCGGCATCGGGGGCGGCATCGCGATTCCGCACGGTCGCCTGTCGACCATGACCAAGCCCCTGGGGCTGTTCGCCCGCATGGCCCAGCCGGTCGATTTCGATGCGATCGACGAGCGCCCGGTGGACATCGTGTTCCTGCTGGTGACACCCGAAGGTGCCGGGGCCGATCATCTCAAGGCGCTTGCGCGGGTATCGCGCCTGCTGCGCGACCGCAGCCTCGTGGAGAAGCTGCGGGCAACGGACAATGCCGAAGCGCTCTATGCGCTCCTCATCGAAACGGTCCAGGCCCAGAGCGCGGCCTGAACCGCCGGTCCTTTAAGACTCGGACTCACGTACCTCAGTGGACGAGCGCGGGCTCGAGCTCGTGCTGGCGGATCAGCGCCTGGGCGATCTCGACCGACGGGGCTGAAGCCATCGGCTTGCCATCGGCGGAGAAGATACCGATGGCATGAGCGCCATCGGGCAGGCTGATTTCCTTCACATAGGCGATGTGCTCGGCGCCCAGGCTGAGAAAGGCCTCATCGGCGAGAGGGGTAAACATCACAACATCATTTTCCATGGCTACCTCCTTGGCAGCGTCAACGCGCTCCGCCTCAGCGGCTGCGACGCGCGGTGATATCGATCGTCTGGTCCGCACCGCCGGCCGGGCCGCCGGCGTCGATGCGGATGGTTCGGATGCGCGGTTCGAGGACCGGTCGCATCAGGTCGATCGACAAAAGTCCGTTGTCGAGACGGGCGCCGGTGACCTCGATCCCGTCGGCCAGCATGAAGGACCGCTGGAATTGCCGCGCGGCGATGCCGCGATGGAGATAGACCCTGTCGCCCTCGTCGGCCTGCCTGCCGCGGACGGTCAGCTGGTTCTCGAGGAGTTCGATCGTGAGTCCGTCGCTCGTGAAGCCGGCGACGGCGAGGGTGATCCGCAGGCCGTTTTCGCCGACCCGCTCGATATTGTATGGCGGATAGCCCTCGGCATTCTTGGCCAGCCGGTCGAGCGTCCGCTCGAGCTGGTCGAAGCCCAGTAACAAGGGCGAATTGAACATCGATACGCGACTCATATGACCCCCCTCCCATGGAGCGAGTGGCAGGGAATCCCATGCAGGCCTTCCCTTGGAATGAATTTGGGATGCAGCGGCCGGGGTTCAAGTCCCATCGGGCCATCGCCAGAGGGCTCCGGCTGGGCTAAAATATCCCAAACCCCTCCACCGCCCGGCTGCTCGAGTCCCCGGGCCAAAGAACGAAAAGATGACCTTGGTCGCTGACACACGACGGCACGGGGAACCTTTGGTCTCCGGCGCCCGCCCGATCCGCTCTGTCCCGACCCGACCGTCCGCCGCGGCGAAGGGTGAACGCCGCGCCTTCGGGCGCTGGTTCCTCGGCTCGTCGCTCTATTCCCTGACCCTGGGCTACGGCACGCCCCGCAGCTTCTTTGCCGTTGCGGCCGATTCCTGGCCGGGCGATCCGGTGGCTGGGCAGCGACTTCTCCAGACGGGCGAGTTCGCGGCCGGCGGCAGCGGCGGTACGGTCCTGCCCGATTCGGACGATCCGCCGTGGCAGCGCGCCGGCGCCGCCCCGCTCTGGCTCGATGCGCTGAACGGCTTCGGCTGGCTGCGCGACCTGCGCGACAACGGGGATCTTCACGGAGCGCTGCTCGCCGCGAAGCTGGTCGACGACTGGACCAACCGCGAATGGCGCTGGTCGCCGGTGACCTGGAAGCGCGACGTGCTCGCGGCGCGCATGGTCGCCTGGATCCGACACTACGAATGGATGGCGGCGGCGGCCGATCCCGGGTTCGCGGCCCGTTTCGTCTTCTCGCTCGGTCGCCAGCGCGTGCATCTGCGCCGCGTCGCGCGCCGCGGCATGGTCGGCCATGAAGCGGTCGCCGTCTACAAGGCGCTGATCTTCGCCGACCTGGCCTTCATTCGCGACGGCAAGCATTTCGAGAAGAGCCTGGAGCAGTCGCTGGCGAGGCTCTCGAAGTTCGTGAAGCGCTATGTGCTGCACGACGGCATCGTATCCGAACGCGCGCCTCACCTGCAGCTCACCGTCCTGCGCCACCTGATCGACGTACGGGCCGCCCTGGCGTCGGCCGAGCGCCGGGCGCCGGCCGAGCTGGTCGCCGCGATCGACCGCATGGCGCCGATGCTGCGCTTCTTCCGCCATGGTGACGGCGGCCTGGCGCTGTTCAACGGCACGTGGGAAGGCGACCGCCGGCTGATCGATCTCGTCCTGGCACGCACCGGCTCGGGCGAAGTCGCACCGGCCATGGCGCTGGCGAGCGGCTTTCAGCGGCTGTCGGCCGGAACCTCGCTGGTGATCGCCGATGCCGGCAGCCCGCCGGGCCGCGGCATGGACGGCATTGCCCATGCCGGCACCCTGAGCTTCGAGATGAGCGCCGCGCACGAGCGGCTGGTCGTGAACTGCGGCACCTATCCCGGGGCGCCGCGCGACTGGCAGCATTTCATGCGCTTCACGGCCGCGCATTCGACGGCCGTGGTCGACGACGTCAATTCGACCGAGATCACCAACCATGGCGCGCTGGAGTATCGCGCCGGCAACGTGCTGATCGATCGGGCCGACGATGCCGGCGCCCAGTGGCTCGACATGTGCCACGACGGCTACCGCTCGCTCTACGGCATCATCCACCGCAGGCGCTTGTGGCTGTCGCCGGACGGCGGCGACCTGCGCGGCGAGGATTCGTTCCTCGGCTACGAGGGCAGGCCGGTCACCGTGCCGGACCGGCGCTACATTGTGCGCTTCCACCTGCATCCGACGGTCAAGGCGACCCTGGCCCAAAGTGGACAGGCCGTGCTGATGCGGCTGCCGAGCGGCCGCGGCTGGCGGCTGCGCGCGACCGGCGCCGGCATCGGCCTGGCCGAGAGCATCTATCTCGGCGAGGAGGGCCGCGTGCGCCGCACCGAGCAGATCGTGCTGGTGGGCCAGGTCCCGCCGGAGGGCACCACGGTGAAGTGGGCCCTCACGCGTATGGAAGGCTGACGCTGGGAGCGCGCGCCCTCGGCACTAAGGCTTGAGGAAGCCGACCGCCCGGTAGACCTCGTCGAGGATCGGCGCGGCGACAGCGCGGGCGCGCTGGGCGCCGTTGCGCAGCACGCCCTCGACATGGCCGGGGTCTTTCATGAGCCGCTGCATCTCCGCGCCGATCGGGCCGAGCTTGGCGACCGCGAGATCGGTCAGCGCCGTCTTGAACTCGGAGAACTGCTTGCCGGCGAACTGGGCGACCACGGCGTCCTTCTCCTGGTCGGCGAGGGCGGCGTAGATGCCCAGCAGGTTGTCGGCGTCCGGCCGCTTCTCGGCATCTTCCAGCGTGTCGGGCATCGGCAGCGGATCGGTCTTGGCGCGACGGATCTTCTGGGCGATCGAATCGGCATCGTCGGTGAGGTTGATGCGCGAGTAATCCGACGGATCGGACTTGCTCATCTTCTTGGTGCCGTCACGCAGGCTCATAACGCGCGTCGCCGCACCGAAGATCAGCGGCTCGGTGATCGGAAAGAAGTCGGGCTGGCTGAAATCGTTGTTGAACTTGATGGCGATGTCGCGGGTCAGTTCGAGATGCTGCTTCTGGTCCTCGCCGACCGGCACGTGCGTGGCCTTGTAGATCAGTATGTCGGCCGCCATCAGCGCCGGATAGGCGAACAGGCCCAGCGAGACGTTTTCGCGATCCTTGCCGGCCTTCTCCTTGAACTGCGTCATGCGGCTCATCCAGCCCATGCGGGCGACGCAATTGAAGATCCAGGCGAGCTGCGCATGCTCGGGCACCATCGACTGGTTGAAGACGATCTGCTTCGTGCCGTCGACGCCGGCGGCCAGGAAGGCCGAGGCGATCTCGCGGGTCTGCGCGGCGAGCATCTTGGGATCCTGCGGCACGGTGATCGCGTGCTGGTCGACCACGCAGTAGAGGCACTCGTAGTCGTTCTGCAGGCGCGCGAAGTTGCGGATCGCGCCGAGATAGTTGCCGAGATGAAGATTGCCGGTGGGCTGCACCCCGGAAAGGATCCGGCCCTTGAGGCCGCGCGCTTCGTAAGGCGCGAGATGCGGGTTGGGCGCGCCGGTCGCGGTGGTCGACGTCTCGGTCATGGATGTGGACTCCGAATAAGGTCGATGGCGCAGGGTTTGGACCTCCGCGCACCCCGCCGGTGGAAGGTCAGGGGCGCGCGGGTATCGCGCAGTCGGGAGACGTAATCAAGGTATTCAGCGCGGCTTGAAGCAGCCGGAAAAGCCTTCCCGGCAATCAACCTGATATTCGAGTTCGCGCAGGCGGGGCTTCGCGATGGCCGCGGAACACAGGGCTCGGGTCAGCCGCACGATGCTCCCGCCTTCGTTCGCCAGGGCCACGAAGGCGCAGTAGCTGGTTTGATATTCGAGCCAGGCCTTCTGCGATCGGCCGAGCGCTTCCGCGGCGGGCGAGGTGCCCAGTCTTTTCATGAGTAGTTCATATGCTTGCGCGACCTTGGCGTTGGTCGTTTCCGCGTCACGCGTATGGCACTCGACCATCTCCTTGTAGTCCTGCACCTGATTGCAGTCCTTGGCGGGCGGGTCCGCGGCGAGGGAGCCGGTCGCAAAGAGGGCGGAGATGGCGGCGGCCAGAGCGGCGCGCAGGCTCGTGGCCTTCTTCAAATCGATCATGTTGTGTCCTCGATTGCCCGTGGACGGTTGACGACGCCGGCTCAAGCTGTTGCCATCGAATTGCACGCATCTTGCAGCATAGCAGGAGCGCCAGGGTAGCTTCGACGATCGCGATGGAGGCATCGATGAACGAGCGTGGCTTGCGAAGTCTCGTCGACAAGGTGAAGGCCGGCCGCCTGTCGCGCCGCGGCTTCATCCGGCGCCTGACGGCGGCGGGCCTGACTGCGCCGATGGCGACGCAGCTCCTGGCGCTTTCCGGTCTGGCGATGGCGCAGTCCAAACCGGTCTACAAGCCCACGAAGCGCGGCGGCGGCGGCCTGCTCAAGGTGATGTGGTGGCAGGGGCCGACGCTCCTCAATCCGCACTTTGCGGTCGGCACCAAGGACCAGGACGCCTCGCGGATCTTCTACGAGCCGCTGGCGGCATGGGACCGTGACGGCAACCTGAGGCCCAAGCTCGCCGCCTCGATCCCCAACCGCGCCGACGGCACGCTGTCGCCCGATGGCCTCTGGGTGATCTGGAAGCTGAAGCCGGGCGTGCGCTGGCACGACGGCAGGCCCTTTACCGCGGACGACGTCGTCTTCACCTGGGAATATTCGAGCGACCCGGCCACGGCGACGGTCTCGAACGGTTCCTATCGCGACGTTACGGTCGAGAAGGTCGACGACCATACGGTGCGCGTGAAGTACAGGCAGCCGACTCCGTTCTGGGCCGACACTTTCGTCGGCTGGGCCGGCTGCATCATCCCCAAGCATCTGTTCGGCGACTACAGGGGCGCGAAGTCTCGCGAGGCGCCGACCAACCTGAAGCCGGTCGGTACCGGCCCGTACAGGTTCAAGGACTTCAAGCCGGGCGACCTCGTCACCGGCGAGATCAACACCGACTATCACGAACCCAACCGGCCGCATTTCGACGCGATCGAGATGAAGGGCGGCGGCGATGCCGTGTCGGCGGCGCGCGCGGTTCTGCAGACCGGCGAGTATCACTTTGCCTGGAACCTGCAGGTCGAGGACGAGATCCTCGGGCGCATGGAGAAGGGCGGCAAGGGACGGGTGATCGTCACGCTGGGCGGCGGCATCGAGCACATGCAGCTGAACAACACCGATCCGTGGACCGAGGTCGAAGGCGAGCGGTCCAGCCTCAAGACGAAGCATCCCATCCTGTCGGAGCGCGCCGTGCGCGAGGCGCTCTCGCTGGTGATCGACAAGAAGTCGATCCAGGACCACATCTACGGCCGCATCGGCATCGCGACGGCCAACTACATCAACAATCCGGAGCGCTTCCGCTCGACCAGGACGTCCTATGAGTTCAACGTCGACAAGGCCAATGCTGTGCTCGACAAGGCCGGCTGGGTGCGCGGCGCCGACGGCGTGCGGGTCAAGGACGGCAAGCGGCTGAAGTTCGTGTACCAGACCTCGATCAACCAGCCGCGCCAGAAGACGCAGCAGATCATCAAGCAAGCCGCCCAGCGGGCGGGCATCGACATGGAGCTGAAGTCGGTGACGGCCTCGGTGTTCTTTTCCTCCGACGTCGCCAATCCCGACACCTACACCAAGTTCTATGCCGACCTTCAGGAATACAGCAACGGCATGAACGCGCCCGATCCCGAGGTCTTCCTGCGCCAGTTCTGCTCCTGGGAGGCGGCCACGAAGGACAACAAGTGGCAGGGCCGCAACGTCACGCGCTGGCAGAACCAGGAATATGACGACACCCACAAGGCGGCCCAGGTCGAGCTCGATCCGGTGAAGCGCGCGGCGATGCTCATCCGATGCAACGAGCTGGTGATCGAGAATTATGCGGTGATCCCGCTTGTCATGCGGCCGAACGCATCGGCCGCCGCCTCTGACCTCGCGCTCGAGATCAGCGGCTGGGACAACAACACCTGGGATCTCGCGAACTGGTACCGCGAGGGCTGATCCTCAGCTCCTGGCGCGGTCTCGGTCGGGATGATGGAACAGGAGCACGGCCGCGACCGACGATAGGGCCAGCGCGGTCATCAGCAGGAAAGCGTCGGCGAACGAGCCGCGCAGGTTCAGCACCCAGCCGGTGATGGCGGGCGCCAGGAAGCCGGCGATGGCGAAGGCGAAGTCCATGATGCCGAGTGCCGTTGCCGCGCGCTGCGGCACGATGTCGACGTTCACGGCATAGTAGGCGGCGTTGGCGCCCATCGAGGCGGCCACCGCGACGGTGATGCCGGCGATCGCCACCGTGAGATCGTCGGTGAGCGCGACCGGTATGACGGCGAGGGCCGCGACGAACTGGCTGCCGGCGATCAGCCAGGACCGCGAGATGCGCATGCTGCCGGTGGTCTTGAGCAGATGGTCCGACCAGCGGCCCATCGCCCACAGCAGGACCGCGGCCGAAAGCCAGGGCAGGATCGAGAACAGGCCGACCGAGGCGAGGTCCAGCCCGTACTTGCGCTCCAGGTAGCTCGGCAGCCAGCTCATGAAGAAGAACAGGAAATAGCCGAAGACGAAGAAGGCCCAGGTGTTCGCAAGCAAGGTGCGGTTGGTCAGCAGTTCCTTCAGCACTGCGGGCTCAGGCCACGATTTCAGGACCGCGTGTGGCGCGGCGGTGACGCCGGCATCGACCTTGTGGATATGGGCCAGCTCGGCTGCGTTCACGAAACGCGATTGCGACGGGTCGTCCCGGAAACAGAAATACCAGAGCGGAATCTACGCGGCGGAGAGCACGAACAGCGCCGCGAAGGTGAGGCGCCAGTCGAGTCAGCCGAGAAGCACCGTCACCAGCGGTCCGCCGATCGCCAGCGCCAGCGGCACGGCCAGCAGTGCATTGGCCAGCGCCGTCACCCGCTCGTGCGGCGACAGCCAGTGGCTGACCGCGCCGGTGAGGGCGGGGAAGTTGGGCCCTTCCGAAACGCCCAGCAGCACGCGCGCCGCATAGAGGATGCCCACGCTGGTGGCGAGTGCCGTCGCCCCGATGGACAGGCTCCACAGCACGGCTGCAATCGTCAGCACCAGGCGGGCGCCGTAGCGGTCCACGGCGAAGCCGCCGATCAGGGTCGTGATCGCATAGCCCAGGCCGAAGGCGCCCAGGATGTCGCCGGTCTCGGCCGGCGACAGGCCGAGGTCGCGCTGGATCATGGGGATGGCGTAGGAGAGGGCGGCGCGGTCGATGTAGTTCACGACCGTGATCGCGAACAGCAGGAAGACGATGAACCACCGATACCGGCTGCGCGCCATTGGCTTCTCCTTGTCCGGACTAAACTAGCATGCGAAGGAACGGTGCAACCTGCCGATGGTCCGAAACATGTCCGATACGCCGCCGATCGAATTCGCCTTCCCCGACCTGCGCAAGTGGGAGAAGGGCGCCGCGCCCTACATCCACGTGCTGGAAAGCGGCAAGCCGGGGCCGACGGTCATGGTGGCGTCGTTGACGCACGGCAACGAGGTCTCCGGCGCCATCGTGGTCGATGCGCTGCTGGCGGCAAAGGTGAAGCCGCGCGAGGGCACGCTGATCCTGTCCTTCAACAACATCGAGGCCTATCACGCGTTCGATCGCAAGACGCCGTTCAAGTCGCGCCTGGTCGAGGAGGACTTCAACCGCGTCTGGGGCCGCCTCGACGAGCCCGCGACCACCGTCGAGACGAAGCGCGCGCAGGTGCTGAAGCCGTTCGTCGAACGCGCCGACCTGTTGCTCGATCTGCACTCCATGCATGACGATTGCGTGCCGCTGATGCTGTCGGGCCCGCTCGACAAGGGCGTGGCCTTCGCGAAGAGGATCGGCACGCCGGTCGACATCGTGCGCGATGCCGGCCATGCCGCCGGCATGCGCATGCGCGACTATGGTGGCTTCGGCGATCCGAAGAGCCCGAAGAACGCGCTGCTGATCGAGACCGGCCAGCACTGGCGCGCGTCGTCGGTGGTCGTCGCCAAGGACGTGACGGCCCGCTTCCTCGTCGAGACGGGCATTCTCGAAGAGGTCGATCTTCCCGCGGGCTGGCGCCAGCCGACGCCGGCGAAACAGCGCGTCGTCGAGGTGACGCATGCGGTCGCCACCAAGCGCGGCAACTTCACGCCGGCGCAGCGCTTCGAAGGCCAGGACGTGATCGCCAAGGCCGGCACCGTGCTCGGCCACGACGACGACGAGCCGGTGACGACGCCCTACGACAATTGCGTGCTGGTCATGCCCTCGTCGACCCGGCCGTTGCGGCCCGGGGTCACGGTTGTTCGCCTGGGTCGGCTGACTTGAGGTTTGGCTGGCGGCGCATCACGTAGCGCAGCTCGGAGAGTCTGATCACGCCCAGCGCGGCGCCCGCCAGCGCATAGGCTGCGATTCCGATCAGGCAGATGCCGGCCAGCGCCACGCCGCCCTCGATGTCGGGACGCGACAACGGCTTCGCCAGCCATTGCAGGCCGAACCAGAGGGCCACCCCCATGCCCGCGCTTGCGCCGGCGATGCGGAGGCCGCGCGAGATCAGACGTCCATCGGGCAGCCATTGATCGCGGCGGCGCAACACCGTGGCCAGCAGTGCCGCGTTCAGCCAACCCGAGAGCGAGGAGGCGAGCGCGATGCCGACCAGCTCGAGCGACGTGCCGAACAGGAAATAGACGTTCAGCAGGACGTTGGCCGTGATCGCCGCAAGCGCGATGTAGAGCGGCGTGCGCGTGTCCTCGCGGGCGAAGAAGCCGGGCGCCAGGGCCTTGACCAGCACGAAGGCCGGCAGGCCGACGGCAAAGGCGGCCAGTGCGCTCGCGGTGCGCAGCGTGTCCTCGGGCAGGAACCGGCCGCGCTCGAACAGCACGCGGATGATCGGATCTGCCAGCAGCCAGAGCGCCACGGCCGCGGGCAGGCTGAACAGCAGGCCGAACTCCAGGGCGCGGTTCTGGTTCGTCATGGCCGATTGGGTGTTGCCGGCGCGCAGCTCGCGGGCCAGCAGGGGCAGTAGCGCCGTACCGATGGCGATGCCGACGACCCCCAGCGGCAGCTGCGCAATGCGGTCGGCATAGTAGAGCGCCGAGATCGTGCCCACGGGGAGCAGCGAAGCCCAGACCACGTCGAGCACGACGCTGATCTGCTGCACGCCGCCGCCGATCGCGACCGGCGTCGCGAGCTTCACCAGCCGCGCGACCCGCGGCGTCCAGCGCGGCCGCACCAGGCCCATGCCGACTCCCTCGCGGCCGCAGGCGACCAGCAGCCACACCCACTGCAGGACGCCGGCAATCGCCACGCCGATCGAGGCGGCATAGCCCGCATTGGGGAGCAGCGGCGTCAGTCCAAGCACGGCGGCGATCAGCGCGAGATTGAGAAGGACCGGCGTCGCGGCGACATGGGCGAAGCGGTCGATGCCGTTCAGCACGCCGCCGTAGAGCGAGGTGAGCGAGATGAAGAGAAGGTAGGGAAAGGCAATACGCCCGAACTCGACCGCCATGGCGAAGGTCGGCGCGTCGTCGCGCATGCCGGGCGCGAGCAGGGCCATCACCCAGGGCATGGCGAGGATCAGCAGCGCGGTGAACGGGACCAGCACCAGCAGCAGCGCGGCCTGCGCCTGGCGCGCGAAGGCCATCGCCTCGTCGCGGCCGCCGCCGGTCAGTTCGCGCGCGAACAGCGGCACGAAGGCGGCCGAGAAGGCGCCCTCGGCGAACAGGCGGCGGAAGAAGTTGGGAAGTTTGAAGGCGACGAAGAACGCGTCGGCCACGGCGCCGGAGCCCAGCACCGCCGACAGCACGATGTCGCGTACGAATCCCACGACGCGGCTCAGCAGCGTGAAGCCGCCAACCGTCGCGATGGCCCGGGCGAGACTCATGCCTTTATCTTCTGCCTCCTCTCCCCCGAGACGGAGGAGAGGAATAAAAAGGCTGATCTGAAAGCCATAATTCTGTCATCGCCCTCTGGCACATTCTCTCTCGGTGGTGGCCGGCGATGTGATGGCCGGTCTAAACCACCACCACGGCCGGTCCCGAGAGGGGCCGGTTTTCTTTTGGGCCGGTCACTTCGACGCGGCGGCGAGCTTCAGCAGCGTCTCGCGGTCCTGCGTGACGAGTTTCTTGTAGTCGCCGACGATCTTCTCGAGTTCGTCCGACGGCAGCACGGTCTCGAGATCGGTGAATCCCTGCGGTGCGCGCTGCTCGACGATGTCGAGCATCACGTCGATCCCCTTGCGCCGGTTGCTCTCGACGATGCGCGCGGTGGGCGGCAGGCGCCGCTCCTCGTAGCGCCGCAGCGCGGCCTCGGGATCGTCGCCGACCGCCAGTTCCTGCGTGATCGCCTCGCCGTCGAGGATCGCCTGCGAGGCGCCGTTGGAGCCGATCGGATACATGGGATGGGCGGCATCGCCCAGCAGCGTGATGCGGCCATGGCTCCAGCGCGGCAACGGATCGCGATCGACCATGGGGAATTCCAGGATCGTATGGGCGTTGCGGATGACGTCGGGCACGTCGAGCCAGCCGAAGTTCCAGTCGGCGAAGCGCGGCAGGAAATCCTCGAGCCGGCCCGGCTTGTTCCAGTCCTCGCGCGAGGGCAGGGCGCCATCGCCCATGTGGAGGTCGCAGATCCAGTTGATCAGCGCTTCGCCGCGTTCGGCATGGGTGCGGCTGATCGGATAGCAGACGAATTTCTGATTGTGATGGCCGGCCTGCACCATCGTGTTGCCGCCGAGATAGGGTTTGCCCACGGTGACGCCGCGCCACATCAGGATGCCCTGCCACTTGGGCGGTCCCTCGTTCGGGTAGTAGCGCGCGCGCACCGCCGAGTGGATGCCGTCGGCGGCGATCAGGAGGTCGGCCGTCGCTTCCTCGACGATGGCACCGTCGCGGTCGGCGAAGCGGGCCGTCACCGTGGCGCCGTGTTGCGCGAAATCGGCGATGCGCCGTCCCATCCGGATGTGATCCGCGCCCAGCATCTCCTGCGCCGCATGGACAAGGATCATCTGCAGCTCGCCGCGATGGATCGAGAATTGCGGCCAGGGCAGGCCGGCATGGCGACCGCGCGGGTCGGCCCAGATCGTCTGGCCATGGCGGTTGGCGTAGCGCAGCTCGCGGGTCTCGATGGCGGTGGCGGCGAGGGCGGGCTCAAGTCCCAGGCTGCACAGGATGCGCACCGCGCCGGCCTGGATGTTGATGCCGACCCCAAGCGGGCGCATCTCCGACACGGCCTCGTACACCGTCACGTCGTGTCCTGCACGATGCAGGCACATGGCTGCGGTCAATCCGCCGATTCCGGCGCCGGCAATGATGATTTTCATGGGTGGCTCGTTGGTCGCTTCAGGTATCCCGGCTCAGGCCGCGCTGGGCCAGGGCCGCCTCGTAGGCGGCCCAGCGCTCGGTTCGCGTTTCGCTGAGCTCGCGCAAATAGGCCCAGCTGTAGATGCCGCTGTCGTGGCGGTCGTCGAACACGATGCGGATCGCGTAGTGACCTACGGGTTCGACCGAGGCGATCTTCACATGGCGGCGGCCGCCCACGATCTTCTTCTGGTTCGGTCCGTGGCCCTGCACTTCGGCGGACGGGCTCTCGACCCGCAGATATTCTGCGGGGAGCGCGCAGGCATGGCCGTCGGAGAAGTCGATCTCCAGCCGTCCCTCTTCCTTGAAGACGCGCAACTCCACCGGCCACGGCGCCGCGTCGGATTCGTAGTTGCCGCCATCGGGCACGGCCTTGGGAAAGTCGGCCGTCACGGCACGTCCCGCAGCGGGCGTGCCTCGCTCACCAGCATGATCGGAATGCCGTCGCGGATCGGATAGGCGAGGCCGGCCTTGCGGCTGATCAGCTCGCCGGCAGCGGCGTCGTATTCCAGCGGGCCGTGCGTCGCCGGGCAGACGAGGATCTCGAGCAGCTTGGGATCCACGCCGGCGCGGCGGGGGGCTGCGGTGTCGTCCGATGGGAGGCTCATCGTCGGGGTTTCCCTGATTCTTGTGCCGGTTCTTATAGCACGGCGCCCGCCGCGGCCCCTAGCCCGCGCCGTGCCGCCGCGCCCGGGTTCCCCATCGGGCTCAAGTAGTATAGAGGGGTATACTATGGCACATCTCCAGAAGAAGAAAGCGCAGCTGGTCGCACGGGTCCGCCGGATCGCGGGACAGATGGCGGCGATCGAGAAGGCGATCGAGCAGGATGCGGACTGTTCGGCGGTCCTGCAGCAGGTCGCCGGCGCGCGCGGCGCCCTCAACGGCCTGATGGGCGAGCTGATCGAAGACCACGTGCGCGAGCATGTCGCGCGGCCCGGACTCGACGCCACGGCGCGCGCCGCCGGGGCCGAGGAGCTGATCGCCGTCGTCCGCCGGTATGCCAAGTGAGGGGCACGGCATGAGTCCGCGCCACGCCGAACCGTCCTCGCACGACCACGTCTTCCTCGGCGAGCGGCACGACGAAAATGCCCGGCGCACGCTCTGGGTCGTCGGCCTGACCTCGCTCATGATGGTGGGCGAGATCGCCGCCGGCATGGTCTTCAATTCGATGGCCCTGCTGGCCGACGGCTTCCACATGGCGACCCATGCCGGCGCGCTCGCCGTGGCGGCCGCTGCCTACGCGTTCGCACGGCGGCATGCGGCCGATCGGCGGTTCAGCTTCGGGACCGGCAAGATCGGCGATCTCTCGGGTTTCGCCTCGGCGCTTGTTCTGGCGCTGGTCGCGCTGGGGATCGCCACGGAATCCGTCGGGCGCCTCTTCGATCCCACACCGGTGGCCTTCGGCGAGGCGACTCTCGTCGCCATTCTGGGCCTGGCCGTCAACGTGGCCAGCGTGTTCCTGCTGTCGGGCGGTCACAGTCACGGACACCAGCATCACCACAATGACCACGGGCAGGACCATGCCCATCACGACAACAATCTCCGCTCGGCGTTCGCCCACGTGCTGGCCGACGCGCTGACCTCCGTGCTGGCGATCGTCGCCCTTCTGGCCGGCCGCTATCTCGGCTGGGTCTGGCTCGATCCGGTCATGGGCATCGTCGGCGGCATCGTGATCGCCCTCTGGGCGTGGAACCTGCTGCGCGACACCGGCGCGGTGCTGCTCGACACGAGCGACCCGCATCTTGAAGCCGAGGTGCGGGAACAGGTCGAGGGACCGGGCGACGCGCGCATCACGGACCTTCATGTCTGGCGGATCGGCCCCGGCGCCCATGCCGCGATCGTCAGCGTTGCCGGCGCCGTGGACCGCGAGACCATCCGCGAACGGCTCGTGCCGGTGCACGAGCTGGCGCATGTGACGATCGAAACCGGCTGAGGCATGGTCGGGTCCGGGATGCCGTAATCGAGGATCTAATCATGTACGAGGACCGCGAGACCGCCGCCATCAAGGGCGTGGCCTACATGGACGGGCGTTGGATGAAGCTGTCCGAGGCTGCGGTCCCGATTCTCGATCGCGGTTTCGTCCGTTCCGATGCGACCTACGATGTGGCGCACGTCTGGAAGGGACGCTTCTTCCGGCTCATGGACCATGTCGAACGTTTCCAGGCGTCGATGGCCGGCCTGCGCATGTCGCTGCCGCTGACGGGACAGCAGATCGCCGACATCATGATCGAGTGTGCGAGCCGGTCGGGCCTGCGGGATGCCTATGTGCAGGTGACCTGTACCCGAGGCTTGCCGCCCGCAGGCACGCGCGACCCGCGCCTGTGCCGCAACCGCCTCTATGCCTTCGCGCAGCCCTTCGTGTGGATCGCCGACGAGGCCCAGCGGCAAGACGGCCTGCGCATGATCCTGGCGCATACCCAGCGCATCCCGCCGGAATCGCTCGACCAGAGAATCAAGAACTTCCACTGGCTCGACCTGACCATGGGAATCTTCGAGGCCTATGACCGCGATGCGACCATCGCGCTGCTGCCGGCGGCCGACGGCACGGTGACGGAGGGGCCGGGCTTCAACGTCTTCGTCGTCCGCAACGGCGCGCTCGCCACGCCGGCGCGCGGCCTGTTCGAGGGCATGACGCGCCGGACCGTGATGGAAATCGCGGAAGCCCTCCAGCTGCGGGTCGAGGTGCGGGCGGTGCAGGCGCACGAGGTGGCCGAGGCGGATGAGATCTTCATCAGCAGCACGGCGGGCGGCATCATGCCGGTCGTGAACTACGAGGGCCGTCCCGTCGGCGACGGCCGGCCCGGCGCGCTCAGCCGTCGCATCGAGGAACTCTATTGGGCACGACACGAGGAGCCGGCGCTGTCGACTCCCGTGCCCTACGGCGACTGACGATCAGGGTCTCTTCGAACATGCTGGAGTCACCAACACCAACCTCATGCTGAGGAGCGCTCCACAGGAGCGCGTCTCGAAGCATGGGCACGAGCACCACGTTTGTTGCCGATCCTTCGAGACGGCCCTTCGGGCCTCCTCAGGATGAGGTGGTGGTTAACTTGAGACCGATCGCCCCCTAATTCGTGCGGCCGGGCGGTGTGTCGGACGGATCGCCGAAGGCGCTCATTTCGAGGAAGGCGATCAGCAGCTTGGCGCGCGCGGTGCTGTCGGCGGCTTCCAGCAGCGCCTGCTTCTCGGCCGGGCCGAAGGGCAGCACCATCGACAGCGAGGTGACGAGGTTGGCGTCGGCCGCCTTGTTCACGGCATCCCAGTCGGTCGAGAGCTGGCGGCCGCGGAAGAAGGCGGCGAGGGCCGCCATCAGCCGGTCGCGGTCGAGATCGACGACGTCGTCGGCATGGTCGAGATCGGCGCGATAGGGCGAGAAGACGGAGGAGACGCGGCGGTAGCCGCCCTGGGCGGGGTCGAGCTCTCGCACGATGTCGAAGCGGCAGACGCCGCTCAGCACCAGCATCAGCCGGCCGTCCTCGGTCTCGTTGAAGTTGGTGATGCGCCCGGCGCAACCGACGCGGTGCACCTTGGGACGGCCGTCGTCCGACGGCATCCCGTCGCTGGCGAACCCGCCGGGCTGAACCGGCTGCACCATGCCGATCATGCGCGAGCCGGCCAGCGCGTCGGAGATCATGGCGAGGTAGCGCGGCTCGAAGATGTTGAGCGGCAGCTTGCCGCCGGGCAGCAGCAGCACGCCCGACAGCGGGAAGATCGGCAGCGTCTCGGGAAGCTGCTCGAAGGACGGCTCGAACGGATTGCGCGCCGGCCTTTGCGAGGAGCGCTCCGAATCACTCATGAAGAGGGGCTCACGAGAACAGGATGGTCGAAAGCCGCTTGCGGCCGTCGACGGAAATGGGGTCGGTGAAGCCCAGCGCCTCGAAGAACTTCAGGAGCTGCTGGCGGGCGGCCGCCTCGTTCCAGTTGCGGTCGGCCTTGATCATGGCGAGCAGCTCGTCGACGGCTTCCTGCTTCTGGTTGCCGGCCCAATAGGCCATGGCGAGGTCGAGACGGGCCTGGAAGTCCTTGGGATCGGCCTCTGCCCTGGCCTTGAGGTCGCCGATCGGGCCGGCATCCTTGGCCTTCTCGGCGAGATCGATCGCGGCCTGGGCGGCCACCACATCGGCGCCGGTGCGCTCCTTGGCCGGAATCTGCTCGAGCAGCTCCTTGGCCTGTTCGACGTCGCCGAGAGAAACCTGGTAGCGCGCGAGGCCGGCCAGCGCCACGACGTTGGTCGGCTCTAGGCCCAGCACTTCGCTGTAGATCTGCGCGGCGGTATCCATGTCGTTCTGCGCGACCGCGGCCTTGGCCTGCTCGAGCAGTTCGGCCAGCTCCGCGGCGGCGGGATCGCCGGTGGCGCCGCCGGAGGCCTGGATGAGGCGGGCGACGAACTCCTTCAGCTGGCTCTCGGGCACCGCGCCCATGAAGCCGTCGACCGGGCGGCCGCCGAAGAAGGCATAGACGGCCGGGATCGACTGGATGCGCAGCTGCTGGGCCAGCATCTGGTTCTTGTCGATGTCGATCTTGACCAGCTTGACCGCGCCCTTGGCCTCCTTGACGACCTTTTCGATCATCGGCTGGAGCGTCTTGCACGGCCCGCACCACGGCGCCCAGAAATCGACGATAACCGGTACGGTGCGCGAGGCTTCGAGCACGTCCTTGGCGAACTTCGTCTGGTCGCTGTCCTTGATCAGGTCGGCGGGGGCAGCCTGCGGCGCGGCGCCCTGCAGCATCGTTTCCATGAGTCCTCGAGCGGAATTGGGATGTTCGCCTGCAATGTGGCGTCGGCCCCCCCTGGAAGCAAGGGGCCACACCGATCCGTTCTAGGGCGCGCGGACCTGGTGTTTCATCAGCTCGTCACCGAGGCGGCCGGTGAGGAAGAGGCCGCACATCCGGTAATCGCTGATCAGCGACCAAAGAGGGGCTTCGAAGGTGGCGGGCTTGTTCTTTTCGATGAAGAAATGACCGAACCAGGCCGGTCCGTAGCCGAAAACGGGGACGCCCAGCAGCCACCACCAGTTCTGCGACGCGATCGCCCAGACCAGAAGGGCCGCGGAAGCGATCGTGCCGACGTAGTGGACGGCGCGCGTCGATGGTTTCGCGTGCTCGCGCAGATAGAAGGGCCAGAACTCGGCGTAGGTCCGGAAGCGGGAGGCCATCCGGAAAGACTACCCCAAAGCGCCCGACTTTTTGAGGGCGTCGATCTCATCCTCGCTGAAGCCGGTCTCGCGCAGCACCTCGTCGTTGTGCTGGCCGACTTCGGGGGGCGGGCCGGCGGTGCGCGGCGTGGCGAAGCCCAGGCGGATCGGCGTGTTCACCGTGCGCGGGATCGCGGGATTGCTGGTTTCGGCGAAGATGCCGGCATGGTCGGCCTGCTCGTCGTCGATCACATCGGCCAGCCGCCCGATGACCCCGAAGGGGATGCCGGTGCCCGACAGGCGCTTCTCCCAATCCTCGTAGGGATGTGCGGCGAACACCGGCGCCAGCAGGTCGTGCAGTTCCTGGGCATGGGCACGCCGTTCCGGCCGTCCGGTGAAGCGCGGATCGGCCATCAGGTCGGGCCGCCCGATGATGTCGCAGAACGTCGCCCACAGCCGGTCGTCGCGCACCATCAGCAGCTGCAGCCAGCGATCGTCCTGCGTGCGGTAGAGGTTGGTCAGTGCGTTGCGCGGCCTGTCGGGCGGCGGGCGCACCGGCAGCTGCGCGCCGATCAGCGCGCCGGCGGCCGTGGTGCCGTTGGCCCAGACGCCGTTGGCGTAGAGCGAGGTGCCGACCCAGCCGCCCTTGCCGGTCTGGTCGCGCCGTCGCAGGCCCATCAGGATGGCGGCGACCAGGGTCATCGCGGTCGCGCGGTCGCCCTGTGCCGGCAGCGAGACGCCCGGCGGGCCGCCATCGTAGCGCGCCGCATCGAGGATGCCGGAGCGGCCGAAATAGGCGGTGATGTCGAAGCCCGGCCGGTCGCGGTCGGGGCCGGTCTCGCCGTAGCCGGTGAGCGAGCAATAGACGAGGCGCGGGTTGATCGGCTCGATGTCCTCCCAGCGCAGCCGCAGCCGTTCACGTGCCGGTGGCGGGAAGTTCACGATCATCACGTCGGCCCGCTTCAGCAGCCGTTCGAGGATGGTGCGGGCGCCGTCGGTCTTGAGGTCGAGCGCGAGGGAACGCTTGTGGCGGCCGTCGAGCTGCCACGGGAAGTTCCGGTCGCTCTGCGGGTAGCTGGCATTGCGGAAGCTGTTTCGATGCGGATCGCCATCGACCGGCGGCTCGATCTTGATCACGTCGGCACCGAAATCGCCCAGGGCGGCGGCGGCAGCGGGCGCGGCGATGAACGAGCTGATGTCGAGGACGGTGAGGCCGGCCAGCGGCAGCGGTTCGTCCGACGTCATCGGAGCGCACCGCTGGCCTTGAGGGCCTCGACTTCCTGCGCACTCATGCCGGCCTCGCGCAGCACCTGCTCGCTGTGCTCGCCGAGCGCCGGTGCGGGATGCGCGATGCGCTGAGTGGCGAAGCCGAGGCGGATCGGATCGGCCAGGGTGCGCGGCATGTCGGGGATCGCCGTGTCGACCACGGCGCCGCAGGCCACGGCCTGCTCGTCGTCGGGAACGTCCTGCGGGCGGCTGATGACGCCGAAGGTGACGCCGTGCGTCGCCAGGGCCTCGCGCCAATGCTCGTAGGGCTTGGTGGCGAAGGTGTCGCTGAGGATGCCGGCCAGTTCGCCGGCGCGGGCGCGACGCTCGGGCTCGGTGGAGAATCGCGCATCGTCGATCAGGGACTCAAGTCCCATCGCGCGGCAGAGCGGCGCCCAGAGCTTGTCGGTGCGCACGATGGTGAGCTGCAGCCAGCGATCGTCGGACGTGCGGTAGATGTTGCCCAGCGCCGAGCGGGGCCGGTCCGGCGGCGGCCGGTGCGGCAGGAAGGCGCCGACCAACGCGGCTTGCGCGATCACACCGCACGACCACAGGCCGTTGCCGAGCAGCGACGTGCCGACCCAGGAGCCTTCGCCGGTCTTCATGCGGTGGATGAGCGCCATGAGGATGGACGAGACGAGCGCCATCGCCGTCGCGCGATCGCCCTGCGCGGGTCCGGGCACGCCCGGCGGTCCGCCTTCGTAGCGCTGCGCATCGAGCAGGCCCGAGCGGGCGAAGTAGGCAGTGGCGTCGAAGCCGGGCCGGTCGCGATCGGGGCCGCTCTCGCCGTAGCCGGTGAGGGAGGCGTAGATCAGCTTCGGGTTGACCTGCTTCACGTCGTCATAGGCGAGCTTGAGCTTGTCGCGCACCGGCGGCGGAAAATTGCAGATCAGGATGTCGGAGGTCGCGATCAGCCGGTCGAGGGCGGCGCGGGCGTCCGCCTGCTTGAGATCGAGCACGATGGAGCGCTTGTTGCGCGAATCCATCTGCCAGGGATAGTTGACCTCGCTCTTCGGGTAGTTCGCCGAATCCTGCATGATCCGGCGGTTGGGATCGCCGTCCGGTCCTTCGACCTTGATCACGTCGGCGCCCCAGTCGCCCAGCACGACGGCGGCGGCCGGTGCGGCGATGAATGAGCTGATGTCCAGTACGCGCAATCCCGCCAGCGGCAGGGCAGTCTCGGTCATGGATTCTCCCTTTCGCGGCCGATATGGGCGCGACGCTCTGGCCGCCGTCAACACCGCTCGTTAGCTTGATTTCGGCACGCGGTGTGCTTGCCGGAATTTGAGAACGAGGAACCCGATAGTGGCTAAGAAGCGCAAACCGAATTTTCTGATCGTGCTGATCGACGACCTCCGGTTCGATGAGCTGGGGATCTGCGGCCATCCTTACATGAAGACGCCGCACATCGACCGCATCGGCCATGAAGGCGCGATGTTCACCTCGGCGTTCCACACGACTCCGCTCTGCTCGCCCAACCGCGCCTCGATCCTGACCGGCCAGTATGCGAGCCGCCACGGCATCATCGACAACGTGGCGCGCGACGCCCACAGCCATCGCCTGCCGAACTACCACGTCATCCTGCAGCGCCTGGGCTACGAAACCGCCCATATCGGCAAGTGGCACATGGGCAATTCCGGCGGTCCGCGCCCGGGCTACGACAAGTGGGTGAGCTTCCCCGGCCACGGATCGATCATCGACCCGATCCTGAACATCGACGGCAAGGAGAAGAAGTACGAAGGCTACATCACCGACCTGCTGAACGGTCATGCCGTCGACTTCCTGAAGAAGAAGCGCGACAAGCCCTTTGCGCTGTTCTTCGCGCATAAGGCCGTGCATCCCGACGCCTTCCAGGCGGCCGACGGTACGATCGATTTCACCGACGGCGGCTACCGTCCCGCGCCGCGCCATGCCGACCTCTACAAGGGCGAGCATTTCCCGCGCCGGCCCAATGCGCTGCCTGCGGCCGATGTGGTGAAGGACAAGCCGGCCTGGACCGAAGCCCACACGCTTCGCGTCAACGAGGCCTCGCGCAAGGTGCTGGATGGAATCCTCGCCGGAACCGACGAGGAAATCCGCCTGCGCGCCGCCATGATGGCCTCGGTCGACGAGGGCATGGGCGACATCCTCAAGCTGCTCGAGGAGAAGGGCGAGCTCGACAACACCTTCATCCTGTTCTTCGGTGACAACGGCTACTTCTTCGGCGAACACGGGCTCGGGCCCGAGCGGCGCTTTGCCTACGAAGAGGGCATCAAGTCGCCGTTCCTGATCCGCTACCCCGCCTGGTTCAAGCCGGGCACGGTGAACGACGAGCTGGTGCTGGCGCTCGACATCGCGCCGACGCTCGTCGACCTCGCGGGCGGCAAGGCGTCCGATTTCAAGACGATGCAGGGCCAGTCGCTGAAGCCCTTGGCAAAGGGCGCCAAGCCCAAGGGCTGGCGCACCTCGTTCATGTGCGAATACTTCAGCGAGAACGCCATGCCTTGGCTCGTGGGCATGAGCTACAAGGCGATCCGCACCAAGCGTCACAAGTACATCCACTGGACGCAGAAATCGCTCGACGGCGTCGCGTGCGACGAACTCTACGACCTCAAGACCGATCCCTACGAAATGAAGAACCTGATCGGCAAACGGTCGGAGAAGGGGCTGATCGCGCGCCTGCGCAAGCAGCTCGCGTCCCTGGTCGCGAAGTCCGTCGGTCTCTAGAAAAGGCTCAGAGCCATGCTCCTGACGAAGAGAAGCTTCCTCGCTGCCGGATTGGCCGCCATCTCGACGCGGAGCATGGCGCAGGCCTGGCCGACCAAGCCGATCCGCATGATCGTGCCACTGGCGCCCGGCGCCACGGCCGACATCATCGCCCGAATCTATGCCGACGAACTCGGCAAGGCGCTCGGCCAGACCGTCGTGGTCGACAACAAGACCGGCGCGGGCGGCACCATCGCCTCCGCCGAAGCTGCGCGCGCAGCCCCCGACGGCTACACGATGCTGCTGATCTCCCAGGGCACCATGGTGTTCAACATCGGGCTCTATCCGAAGCCGGGCTACGATCCGGTCAAGAATTTCGACCCGGTGGCGGTCGCGGGTTCGGTCTCCAACGTCCTGATCGTGCATCCCGACAATCCGGCGAAGACGGTGGCCGACCTGATCGCCCAGGCCAAGGCGAAGCCCGGTGAACTGACCTACTCCTCGGGCGGCACCGGGACGAGCCATCATCTGTCGGCCGTCCTGTTCGAGCGCGATGCCGGCGTGAAGCTGCAGCACGTGCCCTATCGCACGACGCCGGCCGGCATCATGGGCGTCGCCAACGGCGAGGTGACGATGGCCTTCTACAACACGCCGACCGTGGTCGGTCAGATCAAGGGCGGAAAGCTGAAGGCCCTCGCCGTCACCAGCGCGCAGCGCTCGGAACTGCTGCCCGACGTGCCGACGATGGTCGAGCAGGGGATGAAGGATTACGTCTTCAGCACGTGGATGGGCTTCGCCATGCCGAAGGGAACGCCGGCGCCGGTCATCGACAAGCTGAACGCGGAAATCATTCGCATCGGCAGGCTGCCGGCGGTGCTGGAGAAGACGAAGGGGCAGGGCATCGACATGATGCCGCCGGAATCGCCCGCCGCCGTCGACAAGCTCATCCGCGACGAGCTGGCGCTCTGGCTTCCCATCATCAAGGCCTCGGGCGCGACGGCCGAGTAGCAGGCCGCAGCGGGCCGTATCCTTGCCAAAGCAGGGCCGTGCGCGTATCTCCCCCTGTCCTTCAATCAGGGGTGCGCGCACGCTAGGCGCATATAGTCATGGGCTACAGAGTCGCCGTCGTCGGCGCGACCGGCAATGTCGGTCGCGAAATGTTGCAGATCCTGGCCGAGAGGAACTTCCCGGCCGATGAGGTCGTGGCACTTGCCTCCTCCCGTTCGGTCGGCCTGAAAGCCTCGTTCGGCGACAAATCGATCCTGAAGGTCCAGGACCTCGCCAAGTTCGACTTCAAGGGCATCGACATCGTGCTGAGCTCGCCGGGCGCCAAGGTCTCGGCCGAGCATAGCCCGCGCGCCGCCAAGGCCGGCGCGGTGGTGATCGACAACACCTCCTACTGGCGCATGGACCCGGACGTTCCGCTGGTCGTGCCGGAGGTCAATCCGCAGGCGATCGCCGGCTACAAGGGCCGTGGCATCATCGCCAACCCGAATTGCTCGACCATCCAGATGGTGGTCGCGTTGAAGCCGATCCACGACGCGGCCGGCATCAAGCGCGTCGTCGTGTCGACCTATCAGTCGACCTCCGGCGCCGGCAAGGAAGCGATGGACGAGCTGGTCAACCAGACCAAGAGCTTCTTCGTCAACCAGACGCTCGACCCGGTGAAGTTCACCAAGAACATCGCCTTCAACGTCATTCCCCAGATCGACGTCTTCATGGATGACGGCTCGACCAAGGAAGAGTGGAAGATGGTGGTCGAGACCAAGAAGATCCTCGACCCCAGGATCAAGGTCCACGCGACCTGCGTGCGCGTACCGACCTTCGTCGGTCACGCCGAGGCGGTGAATCTCGAGCTCGAGCGGCCGCTCGACGACGACGAAGCGCGGCGTATCCTCGGGGCGGCACCCGGCGTCCTGGTGGTCGACCAGCGCGAGCCCGGCGGCTACGTGACGCCGAAGGAAGTCACCGGCCAGGACGGCGTGTTCGTGAGCCGCATCCGCTCCGATCCCACGGTCGAGAACGGCCTGGCGATGTGGGTCGTCAGCGACAATCTGCGCAAGGGCGCGGCGCTGAATGCCGTCCAGATCGCCGAAGAGCTGATCAAGGGCTATATCTAGGCGCGTCGCTTGCCCGGAAGCGGACTTCGAATGGCGTGGACCTCTCGGTCCGCGCCATTTTCGTTTGAGGGCGATGCTTGTGAGAAGCTGCTGAGGTAAAGTGTGAGCGTGAACGACACGCCCCACATCCATCCGACGAAGCGTGAGTCCGCGGCCTCCGGCGCACCGACCCCGTTGTTCGGCAGCGCGGCCGACAGTTTCGTCCAGCAATTGCGCCTGGCGTCCCAGGCGCACCGCGCCGGGCGTCTCGACGAGGCGATCACCTCCTATCTGCGGCTGCTCGCGGTTCGTCCCGATCATGCCGAGCTGCACAACAATCTCGGGGTCGCGCTGCGCCTCGCCGGCAAGCTCGAAGCCTCGGTGTCGCATCACCGGCTGGCGCTGGCGGCCGACCCGCAGAATCCGGCCCTGCATTCCAATCTCGGCAACGCCCTGCGCGCCGTGAATCGGTTCGACGAAGCGGTGAAGCATCACTACCGGTCGATCGCGCTCAGCCGCGACTATGCCGAGGGGTTCTTCAATCTGGCACTCTGCCTGCGCGACCTCGGCCGGCTCGACGAGGCGATCGGCTGCTTCAGCCGCGCGCTGACGATCCATCCCGACAACCGGCGCGTCCGGGTCGAATTCGCAATCGCGCTGCTGATGCAGGGCGAACTCGAGGCCGGGTTCGCCGCCTACGAGATCCGCAAGCGCCTGCCCGAAACGCCGACGCCCGACTTCGCGCAGCCGGCGTGGGACGGCGGGCCGCTTCAGGGCAAGCGCATCCTGCTCTATCCGGAGCAGGGCCTGAGCGACGTGCTGCTGTTCGTGCGCTTCGCCCGCGAGCTGAAGCGACGCGGCGCCACCGTCCTCGTCCTGTGTCAGGCGCTCTTGAAGGAGTTGCTGCGCGCGGTCGACTATATCGACGAGGTCGTGGCCGAGGAGGAAGCGCTTCCCGCATTCGACGTCCATGCCTCGATGGTGTCGCTGCCGCATCTGTGCCGCGCCGATTTCGCAGCGCTTTCGACCGCGACGCCCTATCTCCGGGCGCCGGCGGAAAGCCGCATCAAGCTCGGCCGGCTCGAGCAGGCAAAGCTGCGCATCGGGATTTATTGGGCGGCGATGCCGGGCCAGGCGCAGGACCGTCAGCGCTCGGTGTCGTTCGAACATTTTCTCGCGCTGTCGGGCGATCCCGAGCTGCTGTTCTTCAGCCTGCAGGGCGGCGTTCATCAAAAGGACATCCAGGCGTTCGGCGCCAGCGGGCTGGTGCACGATGTCGGCCGCGGCATCTTCGATTTCGGCGAGGCCGCCACGGCGCTGTCGCAACTCGACCTGATGATCTCGATCGACGCGCCGGTGGCGCATCTGGCCGCGGCGATGGGCGTGAAGACCTGGGTGCTGCTGCCTTCGACCGCGGATTGGCGCTGGCAGCTCGGGGGCACCGGGGCGCCCTGGTACCCGTCGGCGCGCCTCTTCCAGCAGACGAGTCCGGGAAACTGGAACGACGTCTTCGCCGCCGTGCGGCGCGAACTCGACGCCCTGAAGAAGACAGCGGTCTAAGGCGAAAGCCGCCTCAGCGCGTCCGCATCGTCGACATCGTCGAGTGTATCGGCCAGGGCGGTCGTGACCTGTCGCGGCAGGCCGGCCAGCGTGTCGGCGAGCACCGTCGCCGTCGACCAGCGTACGCCCTTGAAAAGAGAACGAGGCAGGGGCCGCACGCGTCGCGCGCCGACCAGCCAGAAGCCGCCATCGCGCGCCGGGCCGAAGACGAGATCGTGTCCGCCGAGCAAGGCGAAAGCCCGCGCGATATGATGTTGGCGCATCGCCGGAATGTCGCTGCCCACCAGAACGACGGGCCCGGCGGGCAAGGTCAGGAACGGCCGCTTCATGCGCCGGCCGAGATCGCCCTGCTTCTGAGGCTTTCTGCGCGAGACGGGCACGAGTCTCCAGGCGGGATCATCGAGCGACGTGTCGGGCGTCACGAACAACCACACGGTCCAGCGCGGATCGCGCGTCATGCGTCTGATCTGGTCGTCGAGGAGGCGGCGATAGAAACGGGCGGCTTCCGCCATGCCGATCTCATTGCCCAGCCGGCGCTTCACGCGGCCGGTCTGCGGGGCGCGGGCCAAGATGACGAGATGCCGTTTCATCTTCCGTACAAGCGTCGCAACGTGAGTGGCGGAACGCCGGCGAAATAGAGCGAGAGGCAGGTGAGGTTTCGCAGCGGGCGCAGCCACCAGCCGTCGCGCCGATAACGGGCCGCCGACGTGATCGCATCGGCCTCCAGAAGAACCAGATCGTGTCGACCAATGCGGCGCACGAGATCGACGTCTTCCATCAGCGGCAAAGGCCGAAAGCCCCCGAGACGTTCATAGTGGGTGCGGGCGATCAGCAGGCCCTGATCGCCGTAGGGAAGGCTGAAGCTGCGGCAACGCCAGGCGGCGAGTCGTTCCACCCGCCGGGCACCGGCCTCGTCCGCATCGAAGCGCAGCCGGAAGTAGCCGGCCTTGCCGTTGATCGATTGGACGAAGCGGGCAATGACGTTGCCGGCGCCGCTCTGCAGTCGCGTATCGGCGTGCAGGAACAGCAGCCACGGCGCGACACCCGCAGCGGCGCCGGCGGCAAGCTGGCCGCCGCGACCGGCCGGCGCCGTCACGACCGCGGCGCCCGCCCGGCGCGCGATCCCGACCGTATCGTCACGCGAACCGCCGTCGCAGACGGTCGTCGAGAAAGCGAGGTCGGCGTGAATGGGAAGGGCCGCCAGGGTGCGGGCAAGTGTCGGGCCCGCGTTCAGCGTCGGGATGACGATGTCGATGGCGGTCGTCACGCGCTGCAGGCAGCCCCGCCCAGGACGCAGAACTTGGCGCAATGCGGATGGTTGAGGCGCACCTCGCCGACGCTTTCCGCCAGTGTCCCGCCCAGTTCGAACTGCGGATCGTAGGGCAGCAGCGTGCAGGCCACGACGGCGGGTCGTGCCGCGCCCTTGCGCTTCACCACCATGCGCGACGACGCACACATCACGCTGTCCGGCGACTTCTTCAGGATGCCCCAGCAGGCCGTGGTGATCTCCGGCACGTCGACCGTCGGATCCATTTCGGGGAACAGAACCAGCCTTGCCGGATCGCGCGCGTCGATCGCGACCCCCAGTCGTGTGAAGAGCTGCGCATAGCCGGCGCGGACTTCCTCGTCGGTCTCGTTGGAGAAGTGGCGGCCCGCCACATGCACGTCGAAGCCTGCCTCGGCCAGCCAGACCAGCCCGTCGATGGTCGGCTTCCAGCTTCGCAGGCCGCGCTCCTCCTCGTGCAGCTCTCGCTCGTAGTGATCGACCGAGACGCGGATCGCGAAATTGTCGCGCCCGTGCCGCGCCAGCAGGTCGAGCAGCGCCGCCTTCATCTTGTGCATCGGCTTCATCGCGTTGGTCAGCACGATCGCCTTGAGGCCGCGCGCGAGCACGTCGTCCAGCATCGCCGGCAGGTCGGGATTCATGAAGGGCTCGCCGCCGGTGAAGCCGATCAGCTGCGTGCCGTGGTCGTCGCGCTCGATCTCGTCGAGATAGGCCGCGACTTCAGCGGCCGTGAGATAGACCAGCCGGTCGTTGCGCGGCGAGGATTCGATGTAGCAGTTGCGGCAGGTGAGGTTGCAGAGGGTGCCGGTGTTGAACCACAGCGTCTCGAGCGCCTTCAGGCCGACATGCGCGCGTGTCTCGCCCCTGGCGGTGATCCAGGCATCCTTGAATTTCGCGGGATCGAGCAGAGCGGGCAGCATCGGAAAAATCCTGCGCAAGGAAAGGCGGCGGAGGCTAGCACAATTCGTGCAATGCAATGGTGGCCGCGAAAGGGCGGGTTCCGAAACCGTAACTCGCTCACGTGCGCGCGTCTCGACCGCGCGCCGGCGCTTCGCTACGGTTCGTCAACACCTGAGGGGATTTTGAATGCTCGACGACAAGGCGCTTGCCACGATTTTCCGCGACGCCCGCACGCATAACGGCTGGCTCGACAAGCCGGTGACCGACGAACAGCTGCACGCGATCTACGATCTGATGAAATGGGGCCCGACGTCGGCCAACTGCCAGCCCACCCGCATCGTCTTCGTGCGCACCCCGGAGGGCAAGGAGAAGCTCAAGCCGGCGCTCAGCGCAGGCAATACCGAGAAGACGATGACCGCGCCGGTGACGGCGATCCTCGCCTACGATCCGGAGTTCTTCGAGCATCTGCCGCGGATGTTCCCGCACGACAAGACCGCCATCCACTGGTTCAAGGGCAAGCCGGCGGCCGAGCCGACCGCCTTCCGCAACGGCACGCTGCAGGGCGCCTACCTGATCATCGCGGCCCGTGCACTCGGTCTCGACTGCGGCGCCATGAGCGGCTTCGACAATGCCAAGGTCGACGCGGCCTTCTTCCCCGACGGAAAGTACAAGACGAACTTCCTGTGCAACATCGGCTACGGCGATCACGCGAAGCTGTTCGCGCGCAGCCCGCGCTTCGCGTTCGACGAGGTCTGCAAGATCGTCTGAGCTTAGATCCCGAAGAAGGCGCCGATCCTCTTCCAGGGCAGCGGCAGCAGCGAGATCAGCGCCACCAGCCCGAAGCCCAGGATGATGGCGCCGGAGCCGCGGTTGAGCCACAGCAGGCCGGCTCCGGTGAAACGGGCCCTGAGCGAGACGGACGCGGTGCAAATGATCGTCCACCAGGCCAGTGCGCCGCAGAACACCGCGGCGACCAGCAGCGTGGCGTCGGGCAGGCTTGCACCGACGCCGGCCAGGTTGCGGCCGGCGAAGGCCGCGCCGAAGGCCATCACGGTGAGGGGATTGAACACCGTGATGAAGAAGCTCGAACTGGCATAGTGGAAGTGGGTGGCGAACTGGTGCTCGCGGTCGTCGGCCACGGGATCGCCGACATTGCGCGGCCGGTGACGCATCGTCGTCCAGCCCATGATCACCAGCACGAGGCCGCCGATACCCAACAGCCAGGCTTCGCGCTCGATCACGAACTGCTGCACGAAGGACAGGCCGAAGGCCGCGACGGCGCCGAACACGGCGTCGCCCAGTGCGGCGCCGATGCCGGTCATGTAGCCGGCCATGGCGCCGACGGTGATGGAGCGCCGCATGCACAGCACGGCCGCCGGCCCGACCGGCACCGCGATCAGGAAGCCGATCGCCGCTCCCTCGATGGCGAGCGAGAGGGGATTGAAGACGAACCCGGGCACGTCCATCGCGTGCCTATAGCCTCTCGGCCTTGAACGCGCGCGGCGGCGCAACCAGCCGGTCCTGCGCCGCCACCAGCTGCAGTTCGCGCTCACCCATCGCCTCGGTGGTTTCCAGCACCGCGAAGATCGATGAGGCGGCCTTGCCCAGCGCATCGGCGATTTCGTCGCCCGAGATCCAGTGGGCCGTGAACAGGGCGGCGACCGCGTCGCCGGTGCCGTTCGGCGCGATAGCGAAGCCGATCATCGGCGTCGCAACCCGCCAGGCGGCCTCGCGCGTCACCGCCACCATCTCGATCGTGTCCGACGGCGCATCGGCGCGGCGCAGGCTGGTGATGAGGGCGAGCCGCGGGCCCCGGGTCTCGCCCTGGAGCAGGGTGCGTGCGGCCGCCAGCGCCTCGGCCATGGTCGAGACCGTGCGGCCGGTCAGGTGTTCGAGCTCGAAATGGTTGGGTGTCACCAGGTCTGCAGCGGGGATCGCGCGCTCGCGGAAGAAGGTGTCGATGCCCGGCTTGACGTAGATTCCGGTGTCGATGTCGCCCAGGACCGGATCGCAGCACCAGACGGCGCGCGGGTTGGCCGCCCGCACACGGCGTGCGGTATCCAGGACGACGTCGGCCAGGGCCGCATCGCCGACATAGCCGGTCAGCAAGCCATCGCAGCGCGAGAATTGGCCCAACGCCTCGATGCCCTGAACGATCTCGGCAACCTGCTCCGCCGAGGCCGCACGACCGCGCCAGGCGCCATAGCCCGTGTGGTTCGAGAACTCGACCGTGTTCACCGCCCAGACTTCGTGGCCCAATCGTTGCAGGGGAAAGGTCGCTGCACGATTGCCGACGTAGCCGTAGGCGACATGGCTCTGGAGGGACAGGAAGCGCATGGCCGGCGCCACCTTGCCACAAGGAAGGCCGTCATTATAGTCCGCCGCGTTTTCGGGGAGGCCCAGAGATGTCGAAGTCCGTCCGTCCGCGCCGCAGCGTGCTCTACATGCCCGGCGCCAATACGCGAGCGCTGGAAAAGGCGCGCACCCTGCCGGCCGACGCGCTGATCTTCGACCTCGAGGATGCGGTGGCGCCCGATGCCAAGGAGGCGGCGCGGGCCAACGTGGTCGCCGCGGCGCAGAGCAAGGGCTACGGCAAGCGCGAGATCGCGATCCGCTGCAACGGGCTTGCCACTCCCTGGGGAGCGGCCGACATCACCGCGATCGCCAAATCGGGCGCCGACGCGGTCGTGGTGCCGAAGGTCGAGAGCGCGGCCGAGGTGGCGAGGGTGATCGGCCTGCTCGATGCGGCCGGTGCGCCCGAATCGATGGCGGTCTGGGCCATGATGGAAACGCCCAAGGGCATTCTGCGGGCCGAAGAGGTGGCGGGCGCGCATCCGCGGCTCACGCTCTTCATCATGGGCACCAACGATCTGGTGAAGGATATGCGCGCGCGCCATACGCCGATGCGCCTGCCGATGATCACGGCGCTCGGCCTCGGCATGCTCGCCGCCCGCGCCCACGGCCTCACGATCCTCGATGGCGTCTATAACGACATCCAGGACGCCGAAGGCTTCCGCGCCGTCTGCCAGCAGGGGCTGGAGATGGGCTTCGACGGCAAGACGCTGATCCATCCCACGCAGGTCGAGCCCTGCAACGAGGTGTTCGCGCCCTCCGCGGCCGAGCTGGAGATGGCGGGCAAGATCGTGACGGCCTTCAAGGCGGCCCAGGCCGAGGGCAAGGGCGTCGTCACCGTCGACGGACGCATGATCGAGAACCTTCACGTCGAGCAGGCCGAGCGTGCGCTGGCGCTGGCCGCCGCGATCAAGGAGCTGCAGGCCGCATGATGAGCCCCAAGAGCACTAGCAAGACCAACAACGGCAACTTCTTCGAGGATTTCCGCGTCGGGCAGGAATTCCATCATGCCACGCCGCGGACGCTGACCGAGGCCGATGCGGCGCTGAACGTCGCGCTCTACGGCTCGCGCTTCGCCATCAACTCGTCGGACGAATTTGCCCGCGCGATCGGCCTGCCGCGCGCGCCGCTCGACGACATGCTCGTCTTCCATGTCGTCATCGGCAAGACGGTGCCGGACATCTCGCTGAACGCCGTCGCCAATCTCGGCTATGCCGAGTTCCGCTGGGGCGTGCCGGTCTATCCGGGCGACACGCTGTCGGCGAAGTCGACCGTGCTGGGCCTGCGCGAGAATTCGAACAAGACCAGCGGCGTCGTCTGGGTGCGCTCAACGGGCGTCAACCAGAAGGGCGAAATGGTGCTCGACTATGTGCGCTGGGTGATGGTGCACAAGCGCGACCCGCAGGCGCCCGTCCAGGAGACCGTCGTGCCGAAGACCGCGCTGGCGGTGAAGCCGGAGGATCTCGTGGTGCCGGCCGGCCTGTCGCTCGCCGGCTATGACGACGGCGCCGCCGGTTCTTCGCACCGCTGGGAGGATTACGCGCCAGGCGAGCGCATCGATCATGTGAGCGGCATGACGCTCGAGGACTCCGATCACATGTTCTCGACGCGGCTCTACCAGAACACCGCGCGCGTGCATTTCGACGCTTTCGCCGGCAAGCAGACGCGCTTCGGCCGCCGCCTCGCCTATGGCGGTCACGTGATCTCGCTGGCGCGCGCACTGTCGTTCAACGGGCTGGCAAACGCCTTCCGGGTCGCCGCCTTCAATGCGGGAAGCCACGTTGCCCCAACCTTTGGTGGCGACACGATCTATGCCTGGTCGGAGGTGCTGGAGACGGCGCCGCTTCCGGGGCGCGACGATGTCGGCGCCTTGCGAGTGAGAAGCATTGCGGCAAAGGATTGCCCGTGTGGCGAGTGGCCGGGCAAGGGTGCGGACGGCAAATATCACCCCGCGGTCGTGCTCGATCTCGACTATTGGCTGCTGATGCCCAGGCATAAAGCCTAGCCGAACAGCCGGCAGGCGGATTTGCGCTTGCAAATCCGGGGCTTAACGCGCGTGCGACGCCGACATTCGTTGACTTGATGCGGCTGCGCGCTAAAAACAGCGCCAGCCGATATCGGCACTAGAGGTCATCACGGATGAGCGTCGCCAACCGGCCGGTGCATCGGCCGCTTTCTCCGCATCTGCAAGTCTACCGCCCGCAGCTCACCTCCATTCTCTCGATCCTGCATCGTGCGACGGGCATCGCCCTGTCGGTGGGCGTGCTCTATCTCGCCGTCTGGGTGATGTGCGCGTCTGCGGGGCCCGAGACCTATGCGAAGTTCCAGGGCTTCAACAGTTCGATCGTCGGGCGCTTCGTGCTGGGCGGATGGCTGTTCTGCCTGTTCTATCACCTGTTCAACGGCATCCGGCACCTGTTCTGGGATGCGGGCTACGGCTTCGAGCTCAAGGATGCCTATCGCAGCGGCTGGCTGGTCGTGGTGGCGTCCCTCGTGGTGACGGCGATCGCGTGGATCGTCGGTCTGCGGCTGATCTGAGGAGCGACGGATGAACAGCGATCTCAGAAGCCCTCTCAATCGCGCCCGCGGCCTCGGCTCGGCCAAGGACGGGCTGCATCACTGGTGGGCCCAGCGCCTCACCGCCCTCGCGCTGATCCCGCTCGTGATCTGGTTCGCCATCTCGCTCGTAACGATGAGCGGTGCCGACTACGGCATGGTGCGCGCCTGGATCGGATCGCCGGTCGCGATGGTGCTGCTGATCCTGACCATCGTGATCGGACTGCATCATGGCCAGCTCGGGTTGCAGGTCGTGATCGAGGACTACGTGCACAATGACGGGGTCAAGCTGGCGCTGATCGTTGCGGTGAGGTTCGTCGCGGTCTTGTTCGGCCTGGCTGCGGTCGTGGCCATCATGCGTATCGGATTCGGAGGCTAAGTCATGGCCGAGGCCAGCAGCGGCAAGAGCACCCCGCCCGTCGCGGGAATCGTCAACATCGGCAACACCGCCTACAAGGTGATCGATCACGAATACGACGTGGTCATCGTCGGTGCCGGCGGTGCCGGTCTTCGCGCGACCTTCGGCATGGCCAACAAGGGCTTCAAGACGGCCTGCATCACCAAGGTGTTCCCGACCCGCAGCCACACCGTGGCGGCGCAGGGCGGCATCTCCGCCGCGCTGGGCAACATGGGCCCGGACGACTGGCGCTGGCACATGTACGACACGGTCAAGGGCTCTGACTGGCTCGGCGACCAGGACGCGATCGAATACATGTGCCGCGACGGCATCGGCGCGATCATCGAGCTCGAGCATTACGGCGTGCCGTTCAGCCGCACGCCCGAGGGCAAGATCTACCAGCGCCCGTTCGGCGGCATGACGACCGAGTACGGCAAGGGCATCGCCCAGCGCACCTGCGCCGCCGCCGACCGTACCGGCCACGCGATCCTGCACACGCTCTACCAGCAGTCGCTCAGGAACCACGCCGAGTTCTTCATCGAGTATTTCGCGCTCGACCTGATCATGGACGAAGGCGTCTGCCGCGGCGTCATGGCCTGGAACCTCGACGACGGCACCATCCATCGTTTCCGCGCCCACAAGGTGGTGCTGGCGACCGGTGGTTACGGCCGCGTCTACCAGACGGCGACGTCGGCCCACACCTGCACGGGTGACGGTGGCGCCATGGCGCTGCGCGCCGGCCTGCCGCTGCAGGATCTCGAGTTCGTGCAGTTCCATCCGACCGGCGTGTTCGGGGCGGGCTGCCTCATCACCGAGGGCGTGCGCGGCGAAGGCGGCTACGTCACCAACTCGAGCGGCGAGCGCTTCATGGAGCGCTATGCGCCGTCGGCCAAGGACCTGGCTTCGCGCGACGTCGTCAGCCGTTCGATGACCGTCGAGATCCGCGAAGGCCGCGGCTGCGGTCCGAACAAGGATTACATCGAGCTGCACGTCGAGCATCTCGACCCGAAGATCATCCACGAGCGCCTGCCGGGTATCGCCGAGACCGCGCGCATCTTCGCCGGCGTCGACGTGACCCGCCAGCCGATCCCGATCCTGCCGACCTGCCACTACAATATGGGTGGCATCCCGGCGAACTATCACTGCGAAGTGATGACGGTGAAGGACGGCAATCCCAACACCGTCGTCCCCGGCCTGATGGCGCTGGGCGAGGCGGCCTCGATCGGCGTCCACGGCGCCAACCGTCTCGGCTCCAACTCGCTGCTCGAGCTGGTCGTGTTCGGCCGCTCCGCCGCCAACCGCGTCGCCGAGCAGATGACGCCGGGCCAGCCGCACAAGGACATGCCGCGCGCCGGCGAGGAGGCGATCGCCCGCCTTGACCGCGCCCGCCACGCCAACGGCGGCACGCCGACGTCCCAGCTGCGTGCCATGATGCAGAAGACCATGCAGAACGATTGCGCGGTGTTCCGCACCACCAAGACCCTCGAAGAGGGCTGCGTGAACATGGACAAGGTGTTCGCCGGCAAGGACGACGTTCGCGTCAAGGATCGCTCGATGATCTGGAACTCCGATCTGATGGAGACGCTGGAGTTCGAGAACCTGATCCTCCAGGCGCAGGGCACGATCCGCTCGGCGGCCAATCGCAAGGAAAGCCGCGGCGCCCACGCGCACGAGGATTTCCCGGACCGCAACGACAAGGACTGGCTGAAGCACACGGTCGTCTGGGTCGACGAGAAGACCGGCAAGACCCGGATCGACTACCGTCCGGTCAACCTGCAGCCGATGAGCAACGACGTCCAGTCGTTCCCGCCCAAAGCCCGCGTGTACTAACCGCCCGCGTGTACTGAGTTCGAGAGGACCAAATGGCCGAGTTCACTCTTCCCGCCAATTCCAAGGTCGGCGTCGGTCAGACCTACGCCGCTCCGGCGGGCGCCAAGAACATCCGGAAGTTCAAGGTCTATCGCTGGACCCCGGAAGACGGGAAGAACCCGTCGGTCGACACCTATGAAGTCGACATGGACACGTGCGGGCCGATGGTTCTCGACGCGCTGATCAAGATCAAGAACGAGATGGACAGCTCGCTCACCTTCCGGCGCTCCTGCCGCGAGGGCGTGTGCGGTTCGTGCGCGATGAACATCGACGGCACCAACACGCTGGCCTGCACCAAGTTCATCGACGAGGTTAAGGGCGACATCAAGATCTACCCGCTGCCGCACATGCCGGTGGTGCGCGATCTGGTGCCCGATCTCAACGTGCCCTACGCCCAGCTCACCTCGATCGAGCCGTGGCTGAAGTCGACCACCCAGCCGCCGACGCGCGAGCGCCTTCAGTCGCCGGAGGAGCGCGCCAAGCTTGACGGCCTGTGGGAGTGCATCCTGTGCTTCTGCTGCTCGACCTCCTGCCCCAGCTACTGGTGGAACGGCGAGCGCTATCTCGGACCGGCCATCCTGCTGCAGGCCTACCGCTGGATCGCCGACAGCCGCGACGAAGCCAAGGGCGAGCGCCTCGACAATCTCGAGGATCCGTTCCGGCTCTATCGCTGCCACACGATCATGAACTGCACGAAGACCTGCCCCAAGAGCTTGAACCCGGCCAAGGCGATCGCCGAGATCAAGAAGCTGATGGTCGAGCGCACCATCTAGGCGGCTCGCCTTTTGCTATGCTGAAGCCACCGGGAGACAAAAGGGGGCTTCAGCCATGTCATTCAAATCCATCACCGTAGCGGCCGCGCTCGCGGGCACGGCGGCGCTTGCCGCCGGACCGGCCTCGGCCGGCCAGACCTTCGACGCGGTCAAGGCCAAGGGCTTCGTCCAGTGCGCGGTCAATACCGGGCTGGCGGGCTTCTCGTTCGCCGACAGCCAGGGCAAGTGGACCGGCCTCGACGTCGATCTCTGCAAGGCCATCGCCGCGGCGATGTTCGGCGACGCCGAGAAGGTCAAGTTCACCCCGACCACCTCCCAGCAGCGCTTCGTCGCCCTGCAGTCGGGTGAGGTCGATGTCATCACGCGCAACGCCACGCAGACGCTGCTGCGCGATACCTCGCTGGGCTTCAACATCGCGGGCGTCAATTTCTACGACGGCCAGGGCTTCATCGTGCCGGCCAAGAGCAACATCAAGAGCGCCCGGGATCTGAACGGCGCCACGGTCTGCGTGCAGCCGGGCACGACGACCGAGCTCAACCTCGCGGACTATTTCCGCAAGAACAAGATGACCTTCAAGCCGGTGCTGATCGAGAAGCTCGACGAGCTGCTGCAGGCCTATGCCTCCGGCCGTTGCGACACCTACACGACCGACGCGTCGGGTCTCGCCGCGGTGCGGGCCGGCCAGCTCGCCGGCAAGGGCGAGCATGTCATCCTGCCCGAGCGCATCTCCAAGGAGCCGCTCGGTCCGATCGTGCGCCACGGCGACGACCAGTGGTTCGACCTCGTGAAGTGGACCCTGATGGGCATGATCGAGGCCGAGGAGATGGGCATCACGTCGAAGAACGTCGACGAGATGCTGAAGAGCGACGATCCCGCCGTGAAACGTTTCCTCGGCGTCACGCCCGGTTTCGGCAAGGCCACCGGTGTCGACGAGAAGTGGATGTACAACGTCATCAAGCAGATCGGTAACTACGGCGAGAGCTACGACCGCCATGTCGGCCCGGCCACGCCGCTCAAGCTGGAGCGCGGCCAGAACGCTCTGTGGACCAACGGCGGCCTGATGTACGCGATCCCGTTCCGCTGAGGTCTGGATCGAGAAAACTCCGTCGTCTCGACCGGAGCCGAGCGCAGCGAGGCGGAGTGGAGAGACCCTCGGTCCACCAAAAGCCGGCTAATCGTTGAGAGAAGGTCTCTCCACTCCGCGCTGCGCGCTCCGGTCGAGACGACGGTTTTGAATTTGTCTCGCTCTAAGGCGTGAGATCGAACCGCATCTTCTTGATGCGGCCGGTCGAGACCTCGAGCGCGACGATCCTGCCATCGCGGTCGCGGACGAGATGGGCGAGCTGGGTCGCCTTGATCCAGCTGCCCGGCGATTCGACTTCCACCGTGTCGGCGTCGAGGCCGCGCACGATCCACGGCGCACCGCCCGAGATCAGCGGTCCGCCGACCTCCATCGTCCAGTCCTTGCCGTCGCGGCTGATGCGCCACACGGCGGCACAATCGGACGAGACGTAGGTGCCGGCGAGGTCGGCTGGTACGGCCGCGCGCTTGGCGAGCATGCCGAAGGTGACGATGCGGCCGGCGCCGAGATCGACCTTCAGCGTGCCCTTGGGACCGGGCTTCAGGGCGAATTCGTAGGAGCCGCGTTCGGCCGCCAGCCAGCCGCCGCCGCGGCGGCCCAGCGCGAAGGGCATGCCGTTCTGCGTCACGACCGCCTCGCCGTTGCGCCACGCGAGGTCGAACAGCGACGGTTCTTCCGCGTTGAACCAGGTGCCGGCGAGCAGCTTGATCTCGGTCGCGCTGATCGGCGGCAGCGCCGGCTTCATCCGGCTGTTGCCTTCCAGCGCCAGAGCGGCGATGGCCCGGGCGCGCCGCCAGGGATCGATGCTGCCCAAGTTGGCGATCACCACGACGGTGAGATCGGCCTTCGGCACGCGCAGGAATTCCGTGCGGAAGCCGGGCCACAGGCCGCCGTGACCGACCGTCGCCAGGCCCCGCAACTGCTCGACGGCGACGCCGCGGCGGTAGTTGTTGGCCTTGCCGCCGGTGAGGGGCGCGACGGCGGCGAGTTGTGTCGGCAAGGTCTTGCCGAGCGTCGGTCGGTCAAAATGCCGGCTCCAGATCAGCAGGTCCTCGACGGTGGAGGTGAGCCCGCCTTCGCCGCCCTGCGGATAGGCATGCGCGGCGCGCCGGAAACCCTGCTCGGCGTCGCCGAGATAGCCGGTGGCGAGGTTGGGAATCACCGCGTCGATCTCGGCGACCAGGGACGTGTGCGCCATGCCGAGCGGCTTGAAGATGCGTTCGGCGAGAACCTCGCCCAGCTTCTTCTTCGCGAGCTTCTCGACGATCAGCCCCAGCAGCAGGAAGTTGGTGTTGCTGTAGAGGAAGCGGCTGCCGGGCGCGAAGTTGAGATGGCGGTTGCGCGTGCAGGCGTCGAACAGGTCCTCCGGCCGGGCCGGCCTGTCGAGCCCGTGCCCGCCCAGCCGCAGCAGCTCGAGGAAATCGGGCAGGCCGCTCGAATTGCGCATCATCTGGTCGATCGTCACCGGCAGCGGCGGCAGCTCGGGCAGATACTTGTGCGGCGGATCGGAGAGCTTGAGCTTGCCTTCGGCCGCCAGCATCAGGGCCGCCGTCACCGTGAACTGCTTGCTCACCGAGGCGATGCGGAAGCGCGTGTCGGGCCGGATCGGCACGCCGAGCTCGATGCTGGCCAGACCGAAGCCCTTGCAGAACGCGATCTCACCGCCGCGCATCACGCCGACGACGGCGCCGGGCGAGCCGGGCTTGGTGTAAGGGGCAAACAACGCGTTGACGCGGCGCTCGAAGACGGCGGATTCAATGGCTTTCGACATGCAGGCCAGTCAATCGAAGCGGCTCGCCCTTGTAAAGGCGAGCCGCTAGGCTTGCGCGAAGAGTCGGGGAGAAAGCGCGCGATGGATCGTCAGTTCGTGAAGATCGAGAAGGGGCTCGGCCCGCAGGGGCGCATCGCCGTCGTGCGTTTCGACCGCGGCGACAACATCAATGCGCTCAGCCAGCAGGCGATGCGAGAACTGCGCGACGTGCCGCGCGAGTTCGAGGACGATCTCGAAACTTCGGTCGTGATCCTGACCGGTTCGGCCAAGGCCTTCTCTGCCGGCTTCGACCTCAAGGACACAGACGGTCGCGCCCGCGACGGTCTGCCGATCGGCGAGCGCATCCAGCGCCAGCGGCTCGGGCCGAAGATGTGCAAGGCCTGGCAGGACATGGACCAGGTCACGATTGCCGCCATCGAGGGGCACTGCATCGGCGGTGGCGCGGCACTGGTGGTGTCGCTCGACTTTCGCACCTGCGGCCGCTCGGCGCATTTCCGCATTCCCGAGATCGAGCTCGGCATGAACATGAGCTGGGGCTCGATCCCGCGCATGCTGGCGTTGATGGGCCCGGCGCGCACCAAGCAGGCGGTGATCCTGGCGTCGGATCGCATCGGGGCCGCGAAGGCGCTGGACTGGGGGCTCGTCGAGGAAGTGGTGGACGACGGACAGGCGCTCGCCGCCTCGATGGCATTCGCCGAGCGCATCGCCCGCCAGCCGCCGATCCCGGTGCGCATGACCAAGACCACGGTCAACCGCCTCGTCCACGCGCTCGACGATCTCGGCAGCCACATGGACGCCGACCAGAACGTGCTGACCGGCCTCACCGAGGACTACAGGGAAGGAACCGCGGCGTTCCGCGAGAAGCGCAAGCCGTCGTTCAAGGGGCGCTAAGCTGCTTTTTGTCGTCCTGAGCGAAGCGAAGGACCTAACGCAACGACCAAAGTACTGCGTGGCTGGCGTCAGATCCTTCGCTTCGCTCAGGATGACGAGAGATAATGCCCTTGCAGTAAGACGTCAGAGCTTTCGCGTCGGCAGCTGGTCGACGATGGCCTGGCGTGCCGGGTCGTCGAGCCTGGCCCAGCGGCCGATCTCGTCGATCGTGCGCCGGCAGCCGAGGCAGAGGCCGCTCTTCTGGTCGAGCTTGCAGATGCCGATGCAGGGCGACATCACGCGACGGACCGCGGACGATGGCGACGACGTCATCGAGCGGTCAGGGCTTCTTGCCGAGTTCCGCGAGCTGGCTCTGCAACTCGTCGAGCTTGCGCTTCAGGTCGTCGATCGCCGCATCGCTGGACGGCGCCGCGCTCTCCGGCCTGGCCGGCTCGTGACCGTTGGCAGCCCCAGGCGACGAAGAGGGCGACGGCGCGGAGGCCTGCCCGCTGCCGGGAGCCTGCGCGCCGGGCGCGGTGCCGAAGGGGTTGAACATGCGCATGGCGTTCTCGAACATCGCCATGTTCTGCTTGCCCATCGACTCGAACTGCTGGAACGGATTGAAGCCGAAGGCATTCTGCATGTAGCGCCGCATCTGGTCCTGATTGCGCGCGAACTGCGTCATCGACATTTCGAGATACTGCGGCACCACGCCCTGCAGGCTGTCGCCGTAGAAGGAGATGAGCTGGCGCAGGAACGGGATCGGCAGCAGCGTCTGGCCGCCCTTGCTCTCTTCCTCGAAGATGATCTGCGTCAGCACCGAGCGCGTGATCTCGTCGCCCGTCTTCGCGTCGTAGACGACGAAGTCGGTCTTGTCCTTCACCATCTGGGACAGATGATCCAGCGTCACATAGGCCGAGGTCGCGGTATTGTAGAGCCGTCTGTTCGCGTACTTCTTGATCACCACCGGCGCCGCTTTCGGTCCGCCGTCGGGTACTGCCTGGTCGGCCATTACGCTTCGCTCCTTTAGCTCCCGCGCGCCGTGAACGCTCGTTTACTCAGGGAGGCGCACCTTAGCGCCGATGCCGCAGTGCGACAACCCAACCTTCGCCGATCGAAGCAGCGTTGGCGCGGCTATGCGTTATAGTGCGCAGATGGTCTCCGGAAACGACGACAAGACGGCCGGTACAACCGACTCGGGAGCCGAATTCGACAGGCTGGCCCGGCGTTATCTCGATCTGTGGCAGGCCCAGCTGGCGGGCCTGGCGTCGGATCAGGCGGTCACCGAGCAGATTGCCCGCCTGTTCGCGGCCGCGAATTCCCAGGTCGCTTCGGCATTGCAGGTTGCGCAAGGAGCGTCCCATGCAGACACGACTAGGTCCCCGTCCGCTGCCGCTCCATCTGGGAACGGCCCTGATGACGTGGGCGAGCTCCGAAAGCGCGTGGAGTCTCTTGAAGCAAGGCTCGCCGACCTCGAAGCCCGCCTCCGAGGTTCCTGAATCTCTGGCGGCCCTGCTGCCAGAGATCGCGGCGCTCGAAGCCAAGGCCGGGCCCGGCCAATTCGAACAGGCACTGCAGCGCGAGATTCGTCGGCGTCAGATCCGACTGGCCGACGGCGTTCTCGCCTATCAACGCAATGACTTCCAGCGCGACCTGGAGGATCCACCCGCCGTCTGGCGCGAAGGCAATACGCGCCTGCTCGACTACGGCGCCACGCATCGCGCCGCGCGCAAACGCGGCACGCGCGCCGTGCTGGTCGTGCCCTCGCTGATCAATCGCTGGGAAGTGCTCGACCTCACGGCAGAGAAGAGCCTGCTGCGCGCCATGGCCGCCCAGGGGCTTCGGCCCTATCTCGTCGACTGGGGAACGCCCGAGGGCGAGGAACGCGGCTTCGACACGACCGCGTACGTCGCGCGTCTCGAGCGGGCGCTGGGCTACGTCGCCCGCCGGGCCCGCCGCGCGCCGGCCGTTCTCGGCTATTGCATGGGCGGCACGCTCGCCGTGGCCCTGGCGGCGCGCCGGCCGCGTCGCGTCGCGGGCCTGGCGCTGATGGCGGCCCCGTGGGATTTCCACGCCGACCGCACCGGCCAGGCCTTCCTGCTCTCGACCGGGCCGCTGCTCGCGGAGGTGGCGGATCGCGTGGGTGAACTGCCGGTTGATATCCTGCAGACCCTGTTCTGGTCGCTCGATCCCTGGCTTTCGGTGAAGAAGTTCGGGCGTTTCGTGGGGCTCGATCCCAAGGGCGAGAGTGCCAAGGAGTTCGTTCTGCTCGAGGACTGGCTGAACGGCGGCGCGCCGCTCGCCGGCCCGACCGCGCGCGAATGCCTGGTCGGCTGGTATGGCGAGAATACGCCGGGCCGCGGCCAGTGGGTCGTCGGCGGCAAGCGCATCGTGCCGTCGAAGATCAAGCTTCCGTCCCTGGTCATGATCCCGTCGGGCGACCGCATCGTGCCGCCTCTGTCCGCGGCCGCGCTGGCGGATCCGAAGAAGGGCCTGAAGAAGGTGACCCGGATCGACCTGCCGCTCGGTCATATCGGCATGGTGGTGAGCGGGCGTGCCCGAGACCTCTGCTGGACGCCGCTGATCGGCTGGCTGGCGGCGCTTCCGTCCCGGCGGGCCCGTGTCGTCGCCGTCTAGGTCCGTCGACTGGCGCGTGCCGGCGATCTGGGCGGTGCTGCTCACCGTCTCGGTGTTCGCCCATGCCCATGTCGAGATGGCCAACGAGACGGCGCGGGGCGTGCAGATGCCCTACGCGACGGCGCTGGCGATCCAGATTGCCAGCCACCTGGTGGTGGCGGCGCTGCTGCCGGCGATCTACTGGCTGCATCGACGCTGGCCGATCGGCGGACAGCCTCGAAACGTGCTCATTCACATCGCGGCAGTCGTGCCCTTCAGCATCGCCCATACGGTCGGCATGGCGGCACTCAGGTTCGTGTGGTTCGGGGGAATCCTGGGCGAGACGCACAGCTTTCCGCTCACCTTCGACCGGATGCTCTACGAATTCGCCAAGGACATCATCGCCTATAGCGTGCTGAGTGCGGGCGCGGTGGCCTTGCGCCACGTGCTGGCGCGACCGGTCGCGCCCGCGATCGCGGAAGCCGCTGCGACGGCCGAGCCGCTGCCGCCGGAACCCCGGCCCGAGCGATTCGCCGTTCGGCGCAAGGGCAGGGAGGTCATGGTCGAGGTGGCCGACATCGACTGGATCGAGGCCTCGGGAAATTACGCCGTGCTCCACGTCGGCGACGAGACGTTCGAGATCCGCTCCTCGCTCACCAAGCTGGAAGGCGAGCTCGATCCCAAACGGTTCGTCCGCGTGCACAAATCGCATCTGGTGAACATCGCCCGCGTGGTCGAGGTGACACCCTGGGTGAGCGGCGACTGGCGCATCCGGCTGCAGAGCGGGGCCGAGGTCAATCTGAGCCGGCGCTATCGGCAGCGCTTCGAGGCCCTGGCGCCCGTCCGGGCCTGACCGGACGTCCCGCAGCGCCTGCCGGTCGTCCCACCGGTCGCGCCGGTCGTCACAAAACCACGCGAAATCAAGGGCTTGTAGGATAGGTCGGAGCGGTTCGCCCTGGAGCCCCGCCATGCATCCTGCCGTCCCCGCCCCTGCCATCCGCCGTGCCGATCTCGACTGGCTGCGCGTGCTCGCCTTCGGCCTGCTGATCTTCTACCACGCCGGCATGGCCTGGTCGGGCTGGAGCTGGCACGTCACCAGCCCGGACAGTCTCGACGGACTGCGCGAGGCGATGCGGTTCCTGAACCGCTGGCGCATGCCCCTGATCTTCCTGGTCTCCGGGGCGGCCATCATGCTGGCGCTGGGCGACCGCACCCCGGCAGCCTTCGTCCGCGACCGGCTGAAGCGCCTGGCGTTGCCGCTGGCCTTCGGCATGGCCGTGATCGTGCCGCCGCAGGTCTATCTGGAACGGCTGTACCGTGGCCAGTTCACCGGCTCGTTCCTGCAATGGCTGCCCCAGGCCTTCGAGGGCTCCTATCCCGCCGGCAATCTGAGCTGGCACCACCTGTGGTTCGTGGCCTACGTGCTGGTCCTGACCCTGGTGCTGCTGCCCGTCTTTCTGTGGGCCCGGTCGCCCTCGGGACGGGCAGCCGTCGCGAAATCCGGCCGGATCACGGCGCGCTTCGGCCTGCAATGGACGATGGTCCTGCCGCTCGCCGCCTCGACCCTGTGGTTGGCGCCGATCTCCTGGAACATCAACGGGCTGGTCGGCGACTGGCACGGCCTCGTTTCCTACGGCGTGCTGCTGCTCTATGGCGCCTTCATCTTCGGCTCTTCCGATGTGCTGGCGGCGCTCGAGCGCCAGCGCTTCTTCTCGCTGGCCGTCGGAATCCTCGCCTATGCCTGCCTCTATGCCGGCTACTTCGCGGGCACCGTCCGGCCGAGCATCCCGCCCGAGGCGCGGCCGATGTTTGCGCTCCTCTCCGCGGTCAACGTCATGGCCTGGCTGTTCGCCATCATCGGCTTCGCGCACCGCCACCTGACCCGGCGGCCGGCGTTTCTCTCCGAGGCCACCGAAGCGGTCTGTCCCTTCTACCTGATCCACCAGACAGTGACGGTCGTGGCCGTCTACTGGCTCCTGAAGATCGGCGCCCCACCGGTCACGGGCTTCCTTGCGGCGGTGGTGGCGACCTTCGCCGGAACCTGGTTGATTTACGCAGGCCTTGTGCGCCCGTGGCGCTGGGTCCGGCCGCTGTTCGGAATGAAGCCGGCCCCTCCGGGCGCGCGGCGGTCCTTGCCCCGCCGCGCGGCAGGCCTATAAATATCCGCAAGGGCGGCCTGCCAAGGAGGATTTCATGACGGACATCGTTATTGCGAGCGCAGCGCGCACGCCAATCGGCTCGTTCAACGGCGCGTTCGGCGCCGTGCCGGCACACGATCTCGGCAAGGTCGCCATCAAGGGCGCCCTCGAGCGCGCCAACGTGAAGCCCGAGGAAGTCGACGAAGTCATCATGGGCCAGATCCTGACCGGCGGTCAGGGCCAGAACCCGGCGCGTCAGGCGGCCGTGAATTCCGGGATCCCGGTCGAGAAGACCGCGCTCGGCATCAACCAGCTTTGCGGCTCCGGCCTGCGCGCCGTCGCCTTCGGCTGGCAGGCGATCCGCAACGGCGACGCCAGCATCATGGTGGTTGGCGGCCAGGAGAGCATGAGCCAGGCGCCGCACGCCGCGCATCTGCGCGACGGCACCAAGATGGGCGAGCTCAAGATGGTCGACACCATGCTGAAGGACGGCCTGTGGGACGCGTTCCACGGCTATCACATGGGCAACACCGCCGAGAACGTCGCGCAGAAGTACCAGATCACCCGCGCCGAGCAGGATGCCTTCGCGGCCTCCTCGCAGAACAAGGCCGAGGCGGCGCAGAAGTCCGGTCGCTTCAAGGACGAGATCGTCCCGGTGACGATCAAGACGCGCAAGGGCGATGTCGTCGTCGACAGCGACGAGTTCCCGCGTCACGGCACGACGGTCGAGGCGCTGGGCAAGCTGCGCCCGGCTTTCACCAAGGAAGGCGGTTCGGTCACCGCCGGCAACGCCTCGGGCATCAACGACGGCGCCGCGGCCCTGGTGCTGATGAGCGCCGACGAAGCCAAGAAGCGCGGCATCACCCCGCTCGCCAAGATCGTGTCGTGGGCGACCACGGGCGTCGATCCGTCGATCATGGGCATCGGCCCGGTCACGGCCTCGCAGGCCGCGCTGAAGAAGGCCGGCTGGACGGTGAAGGATCTCGACCTCGTCGAAGCCAACGAGGCATTCGCCGCCCAGGCGGTCGCCGTCGGCAAGGAACTCGGCCTCGATGCCGCGAAGCTCAACGTCAACGGCGGCGCGATCGCGCTCGGCCATCCGATCGGCGCCTCGGGCGCGCGCGTGCTGACGACGCTGCTCTATGAAATGCAGAAGCGCGACGCCAAGAAAGGCCTCGCCACGCTGTGCATCGGCGGCGGCATGGGCATCGCCATGTGCGTCCAGCGCGACTGATCTCTAGTCGACGCTTCAGAGTTCAAACGCCCGAAGGAGCGATCCTTCGGGCGTTTTCTTTCGACAACCTCATGCTGAGGAGGCTGCTTCGCAGCCATCTCGAAGCATGGGCCACATGCACCACGTCTGCTGCTCATCCTTCGAGACGCGCCGCTTCGCGGCGCTCCTCAGGCTGAGTAAGTGCTTGAATCGATACAGTTCATTTCCGGCCAGCCTCTCACGATGAGGTGGTTCGGTGAACCTGAAGCGGCGAAACCCTAGGGGTTGTAATAGGCGCCGACCTGCGTGCCGGCGCGGACGAGGCGGCGCCCGTCCTCCTGCGACAGCCAGGTGAGCTCGGCATCGTTGGTGCCCTTGGGCTGCGCCAGCAGGAAGCGCGTCTCGCCCGCGACGACGGTGATGATCACCTCGGTGCTCTCGCTGCTGCCGAAGGCCCGCAGGTCGTAGGGGTTCGGCGGCAGATCGAGGCGCATCCAGGTCGAGCCCGTCAGCCCGCCGACGGGATGGCGGCTCATGGAGATGGGGATGCTCGGCGCATCCGGCGGGGCGGTGTCGCGCACGAGGTAGAGCGCCGCCATGCCTTCCTTGGCAACCGGGAAGGACGCCGTGCCATAGGCCTGGTACCAGGGCGACGGCGAGTTCTGGCAGGCAGACAGGGACAGCGCCAGCAACGCGGCGCCCAGAAACTTCATCATGCAACGACCTCCGGCGGCAAAGTCCGACGGACGGGCCTGCGGGTCAAGCCTGTGCCTCGCCCGTCGCGGACTTCGGCAGTACCCGCATCCGCGCCAGAGGTGACACGACGATGACGAGGGTCGACAGCGCGAAGGCCGCGGCGATCATCAGCAGCGCCGCGTGCAGGCCGGGCTGTGCCGCCACGAAGCCGCCGGCCAGCGCGCCCAGGGGACGGACGCCGTAGATCGCGGTCTGGACGGTGGCATTGACCCGGCCCATCAGCGGCGACGGCGTCACGAGCTGACGCACGGTCGTCTGGCAGATCAGCCACAGCATCGGGCCGAAGCCCACCAGGAAGTAGCCGGCGGCCGCAAGGGCGAAGCCGTTGCCCGAGGGGGCCGTCAGGAACAGGGAGGCGGCGAGGATCGACACGGCCGGGCCGAAGATCAGGGTCGCCAACGGCGGCAGGCGGCGGGCCGTCACGGGAGCTACCAGCGCACCCAGGATCAGCCCGGCGCCATAGGTCGATTGCGCGAGGCCCATATGCGCCGGGTCGAGTCCGAGCGGTCCCAGCGCCAGCGGCGCCCAGATGGCGAGCAGCGCGAAGAAGGCGAAGTTCCAGAAGATCGCGCAGAGGCTGATGCCGCGCAGCAGTTCGTTGCGCAGCACGAAGGCCGTGCCGACGCGGATGGCGCTGGCAAGGGTCGGACGCTCCGCGCCCGTCGTCGGGGCTGTGCCTTCCGGCAGCGCGAGCACGCAGACCAGCGCCAGGGCGGCCCCGAGGGCTGCCAGCACATAGCCCCAGGTGGGCGACAGGTGCTGGGCGAGCAGGCCGGCCACGAACGGAGCGGCGAGACTGACGACGGCACGCGCCAGTTCGAGGCGCGCATTTGAGCGCGACAGGTCGCAGGGGGCCACGAGGCTCGGCAGCAGCGAGACCGAGGTCAGGACATAGACGACGGTGCCCGACGCGCCCGCGATGGCGGCGAGGCCCAGCAGGACGACATAGCCCGTGGCCGCCGCTGCAACCGCGACGAGCGAGGCCGTGAGACCGAGCGCCAGCGCGACGATCAGCATGCGGCGGCGCGGCATGCGGTCGATCCAGGTGCCGGCCGGCAGGGAGACCAGCAGCCAGGCGGCACTCTGCGCGGCGACCAGCAGGCCGAGCAGGTCCGGACCGGCACCGAGCACGAGCGTGGCGGTCAGGGGCAGGGTGGCGAGCGCCATCTGGTCGGCGGCGTGGGTCCCGGCGGCGGCGCCGAGCAGGGCGGTGAAGGGCTTCATGGCGCCGCTTCTAAAGTCGACCGATGGCCCTCTCTATCCGGCGGCGTCCCTCAATTCGAATCGCACGCGACGTCAAACTGACGCTTGCCCGCGATGGGGGAGAACCGGCTAGACTGCATGGGCGATCTCTCAAGGGGAGGAAAAAATGGCCGGACGGGTAGCAGTCGTGACGGGCGGAACGCGTGGCATCGGCGGTGCCATCTCCCGGATGTTGAAGGACAAGGGTTACAGGGTTGCCGCGACCTACGCCGGCAACGACGAGGCGGCGCAGAAGTTCAAGGCCGAGACCGGCATCGCCGTCTACAAGTTCGACGTGTGCGACTTCGATGCCTGCCAGAAGGCCGTCGCCGAGATCGAGAAGGATCTCGGCCCGGTCGAGGTCCTGGTGAACAATGCCGGCATCACCCGCGATTCGACGATGCGCCGTCTTACGCGCGACATGTGGGAAGCGGTGATCGACACCAACCTCGGCTCCTGCTTCAACATGAGCAAGGCGGTGTGGGACGGCATGAACGCGCGCGGCTTCGGGCGCATCGTCAACATCGGCTCGATCAATGGCCAGGGCGGCCAGTACGGCCAGGTGAATTACGCCGCCGCCAAGTCGGGCATCCACGGCTTCACCAAGGCGCTGGCCCAGGAAGGCGCGCCGAAGGGCATCACCGTCAACGCCATCGCGCCCGGCTATACCGACACCGACATGGTGTCGGCGGTGCCGGCCAACGTGCTGGAGAAGATCGTGGCCAAGATCCCGGTCGGACGGCTGGGCAAGGCCGAGGAGATCGGCCGCGGCGTGATGTTCCTGATCGCCGACGATGCCGGTTTCATCACCGGTTCGACCCTGTCGATCAACGGCGGCCAGCATATGTACTGACACGAGCTGGCATCAGCTTGATACTGACAATCGGCGTGAAAACGCCAAGATGGGCCGGCACATTGCCGGCCCTTTTCATTCCTGGAGCAATCACGCATGGCCAAGCTGACCGAATACGAGGACATGAACCCGCGGGCCAAGGCTGTCGTCGAGGGCATTGCCAAGGCGCGCGGCATCGATCCCGCGGGCATCAACAATGTGTGGAAGGCGCTGGCCCGCCATCCCGACACGATGGAACGCTTCGCCGCCGAGATGAAGGCGGTGATGGCGCCGGGCGCGCTCGACGGTCTCACCAAGGAGCTGATCTATCTCGCCGTGTCGGTTGCCAACCAGTGCGACTACTGCATCAACTCGCACGGCTACATGGCGCGCCAGAAGGGCATGACCGAGGAGATGTTCGACGAATTCATGGCGGTCGTGCTGGCCGCGCAGAAGGGCAACAAGATCGCAACGGGCTATCGTGTGCCGATCGACGAGGCCTTCGAGGAGAAGTGACGTGAGCGACGCCAAATCCACGGTGTGGGATGCCAATCTCTACCTGAAGTTCGCCGATCATCGCACGCGGCCCGCGCTGGATCTGATGGGCCGCCTCGATCCGGCCAACGGCGCACGGCCGGGCCATGCGATCTACGATCTGGGCTGCGGCGCGGGCAACATCTCGCGCATCCTGGCCGAGCGCTTCCCGCAGGCGCCGGTCATCGGCATCGATTCGTCGGAGGAGATGCTCGCCAAGGCGCGCGGCCAGACGGCCGATGCCCGCGTCACCTTCGCCAAGGGCGACCTCGCGCATTTCCAGCCGACCCTGCCGCCCGGCATTCTCTACAGCAACGCCGCCTATCAATGGCTCGACGGACACATCGACATGTTTCCGGGCTTGCTGAAGCTTCTGCCGTCGGGCGGACAGCTTGCGATCCAGATGCCGCGCAATCACGAAGCGCCCTCGCATGCCTCGATGAACGAAGCGGCGCAGGCCGGACCGTGGCGGGACAAGCTCACGAAAGTGCGCCCGATCGTTCGCGTCGAGGAGCCGGAGCGCTACTACGACGTGCTGAAGCCGCTCTGTTCGGACCTCGAAGTCTGGGAGACGATCTACCAGCAGCCGCTCACCGGCACGGACCCGGTGGCGCAGTACACCTCGTCGACCGGCCTGCGTCCCTACCTGGAACTGCTGCAGGAACCGGAGCGCACGCAGTTCTACGAGGCCTATGCGGCGCTGTTGCGCAAAGCCTATCCGACGCGTCCCGACGGCATCACGCTGTTTCCCTTCCGCCGTCTCTTCATCGTGGCGCGCCGCGCATGATCGTGCGGCGCCTGCTCGGTGTCGCGCTGCTGCTGGTCGCGGCCTGTCGCGTGCCGTCCGCGGAGGCGGCGCCGCGGTCGATGGTGGCGGCCGCCCATCCGCTGGCGGTCGAGGCGGGGTTGGAGATCCTGCGGCGCGGCGGCACCGCGGTCGACGCGGCAATCGCCGTGCAGATGGTGCTGGGCGTCGTCGAGCCGCACGCCTCGGGCATCGGTGGCGGCGGCTTCCTGCTGCACTACGATGGCAGCAGCCATGCCATCACGGTCTATGACGGCCGCGAGACGGCGCCCGCCGGTGCCAGTCCGACCATGTTCCTCGCACCCGGCGGCAGGCCCCTCGGCTATCGCGAGGCCGTGGCCTCGGGCATCTCGGTCGGCGTTCCGGGCCTGCTGGCCATGCTGGAACTCGCGCACACGGAGAAGGGCAAGCTGGCCTGGAGCGAGCTGTTCGGACCGGCGATCGCCGCGGCACGTGGCGGTTTCGTGGTGTCGCCGCGACTTGCCGCGTGGCTGCAGCGGATTCCGGCGCTGCGCGAGGAGCAGGCGATCCGCGAGATCTATTTCGATGCCGACGGAACGCCGCGCAAGCAGGGCGAGCGCATCGCCAATCCGGCTCTCGCCGAGACGATGGATCTGATCGCGAAGCAGGGCGCCCACGTGATGTACGAAGGTCCCGTTGCGGCCGAGATGATCGACCGCGTGCGCAGCCATCCCCGGCCCGGCACGCTCTCGCTGGCCGATCTCGCCGGCTACAAGCCGATCAAGCGCGAAGCGGTCTGCGGACTCTATCGCATCTGGACCGTGTGCGGGATGCCGCCGCCCTCGTCGGGTGGGATCGCGATCCTGCAGGTGCTGGGTCTGCTCCAGCCCTTCGATATCCAGCGCGATCCTCCCAACGATCTTCGCGCCGTCCATCTCATCGCCGAGGCGAGCCGGCTGGCCTTTGCCGATCGCGATCGCTACGTCGCCGACCCCGCCTTCGTCGATGTGCCGGTGGCCGGCCTTCTGTCGCCCGCCTATCTCGCGGAGCGCCGCACGCTGATGTCGACGGATCGAAGCATGGGCCCGGTCGGTCCCGGCGTGCCTCCGGGCTATGTCGAACGCGGCACCAGCCATGTCAGCATCGTCGATCGCTGGGGCAATGCCGTCGCCTTCACCACGACCATCGAGGCGCCGTTCGGCGCCCACATCATGGTGCGCGGCTTCCTCCTGAACAACGAACTCACCGACTTCTCGCCCCGTCCCGAACTCGACGGCAAGCCGGTCGCCAACCGGGTCCAGCCGGGCAAGCGTCCGCGCTCGTCCATGTCCCCGACTCTCGTGCTCGACCGGGAGGGCAAGCTGGTCGCCGCCCTGGGCTCGGCGGGCGGGGCCAGGATCATCGGCGACACGCTGCAGGCGCTGATCGGCCTGCTCGACTGGGACCTGTCCGCGCAGGCCGCGGTCGACCTGCCCAGGGTGATCAACCTGAACGGGGCGACAGAGCTGGAGGAGGGGACGCCGATCGCCGACCAGGCGGCCGCCTTGCGCGCGCTGGGCCATGAAGTACAAGTCCGCCGGCATGAAGGCGGCCTGACCGCCATCCGGCGCAACGGCGACGGGTGGGAAGGCGGCGCCGATCCGCGACGCGATGGCGTCGCCCGAGGAGAATAGAATTGGCCCTGAAGAAGCTCCCCACCGTCATCCTGCGCGCCGGAGAGGATCGTCGCGTCCGCTCGGGCCACCCCTGGGCCTTCTCCAACGAGATCCTGATGGACGCCGACGCCAAGGCGATCCCCGCCGGCAGCCTGGCCACCCTGCGGGCGCCGGGCGGTGAGGCGCTGGGAGTCTGCACGTTCAACCCCCATTCGCTGATCGCGGCCCGCCTTCTCACCACGAATCCCGAAGCCCAGGTCGACGCGCTGTTCTTCGGGCGTCTCCTGACGCGGGCGGCCGCCTTGCGCGACCGCCTGGTGGGTGTCCCCTATTACCGCCTGATCCATGCCGAGGCCGACGGCATGCCGGGCGTGATCGTCGACCGGTTCGGTGATTCCTTCGTGGTGCAGGTCAATACCGCCGGCATGGACGCGCTGACGCCGGTCATCCTCGAGGCGCTGGAGGCGGAGTTCTCGCCCCGGACGATCATCCTCAAGAACGATTCGCCGGTGCGCGTCCTCGAGGGCCTGCCGCGCGAGGTCGTGGTGGCCAAGGGCGAGGCCGGCAGCATCGAGCTGATCGAGAACGATGCCCGGTTCGTGGCCGACCTCTCCGGCGGCCAGAAGACCGGCTGGTTCTACGACCAGCGCGACAACCGGCGCTTCATGGCGGGCCTGGCCAAGGACGCGCGCGTCCTCGACGCCTATTGCTACAGCGGCGGCTTCGGCGTGCTGGCCGCGACGCGCGGTGCGAAGTCGGTGCTGTGCCTCGACCGGTCGCAGCCCGCTCTCGACGCCGCCCAGAAGGCGGTCGAACTCAACAAGGTCGACAAGATCGTCTCGCTCCAGAAGGGCGAAGTGTTCGAAACGCTGGAGAAGCAGAAGCCGCGCAGCTACGAGGTCGTGATCTGCGATCCGCCGGCCTTCGTGAAGAACCGCAAGGACCTCAAGATCGGCGCCCAGGGCTATCGCAAGCTGGTGCGCCTGGCGGCGCCGCTGGTCACCAAGGGGGGCTTCTTCTTCGTGGCCTCGTGCTCCCATCTCGTCGATGTGCCGCTATTCGCCGAGCAGGTCCGTCGCGGTCTGCGCGATGCCGAGCGCACCGGCCGCATCCTGCTGAGCAGCGGCGCCGCGCTCGACCATCCCATCCATCCGGGGCTGCCGGAAACGGCCTATCTTAAAGCCATGGTGCTGCAACTGGACTGACACGATGAGTCGGGGGGAGAGGGGGATGTCGAAAATAACAATGGGCCGCCGGTGTCTTCTGGCGGCCGCCGCGATGCTTGGGCTCGTCGGAACGGGATGTTCGATTCCCGACCGCGGCGATGCGGTGCCGCGCGTCTCCACGGAGCGGGCGATGCCGCTCGGCATTCCCAACGCGCGCTTCTATGCCGATGGCGACCCGCAGCTGATGATTGCGGAGGGATTGCGATCCGGCGAGCGCGAGGCGGCCGCCCTGCGGGCCGAAGGCCTGTCGCCGGCACGGGTTCCTCCTGCGTATTTCCTTGCCGTCTCGGGCGGCGGAGACAATGGCGCGTTCGGGGCGGGCATCATGAACGGCTGGACGGCCGTCGGGACCCGACCGACGTTCAAGATGGTCACCGGCGTCAGCACCGGCGCGCTGATCGCGCCCTTCGCCTTCCTGGGCTCGGACTACGATGCGGCGCTGCGCGAGGTCTATACGACCATGACGCCCGACAAGGTCTTTCGTATGCGCGGCCTCACCGCGGCCCTGTTCGACGATGCCATGGCGGATACCACGCCGCTCGCGCAGGTGATTGCCCGGTACGCCGACCAGAAGATGCTCGACGTCATCGCGGCCGAGTACAACAAGGGACGGCTCCTGATGATCGGCACGACCGATCTCGATGCGCAGCGGCCGGTGATCTGGAACATCGGTGCCATCGCCGCCAGCGGCCATCCGGGCGCGCTCGACCTTTTCCGCAAGATCCTGCGCGCGTCGGCCGCCATTCCCGGCGCCTTCCAGCCGGTGCTGATCGACGTGGAACTCGACGGCAAGAAGTACCAGGAGCTTCACGTCGACGGCGGCGCGATCGCCCAGCTCTTCCTCTACCCGCCGTCGATCGACACCTCGACCGTCAAGCGGGAGCGCCGCGCCTACATCATCCGCAACGCCCGGCTCGATCCGGACTATGCGATGGCCGAGCGGCGCACCATCACCATCGCGGGGCGTGCGATCGCCACGATGCTGGCGGCGAGCGGCGTGAACGACGTGCTGCGCACCTACTTCGTCTCGCAGCGCGACAAGGTCGACTATAATCTCGCCTATATCGGACGTGACTTCGAGGCGCCGAAGAAGAGCGAGTTCGACCAGGCCTACATGAACGCGCTCTACGAATATGGCGTCCGGCAGATCGTCGAGGGACGCGCCTGGCACAAGCACCCGCCGGGTCTCGCCGCGCCGGCGGCCGTTCCGACGCGCTAAACTCCGTGGGTGGCTGGCACGACTCGTGCCTGCTTCCTTGGGAACGATGGAGAGATGTCGTGGACAAGAATACGATTGAGGTGCTGGCGCACCGCGCCGGTCTCGCCAGGGCATTGGCCGAATTTCCCGACGACGTGACGGTCGCTGCAAAGCAGGCCGCCGACGTGGCGCAGAAGATCAAGCGCCCGGCCGATCCGACGGCCGAGCCGTGGCCGCCGATGAAGGCGGGGACGACGCTATGAGCGACCTGCACTGGATGACGGTGGAAACGGCGGCTCGCGCCATCGCCGCGAAGGAACTCTCGCCCGTCGATCTCACCAGGGCACTGCTCGATCGAATCGATCTGCTCGATCCCAGGCTCAATGCGTTCATCCGCGTCGATGGCGACGCCGCGATGGCGGCCGCTTTGGCTGCTGAAACCGAGGCCCAGTCGGGGCGGCTGCGCGGGCCGTTGCACGGCGTGCCGGTCGGCATCAAGGACATCATCAATGTCGCGGGCCTGCCCACGACCTGCCATTCGAAGGTCCTGCAGGACAATATGGCGACCGCCGACGCGGTCTGTGTCGAGAAGCTGCGCGGTGCCGGCGCCATCGTGCTGGGCAAGCTCTCCACGCACGAATTCGCCATCGGCGGGCCGAGTTTCGATCTGCCGTGGCCGCCGGCGCGCAATCCCTGGAACACCGACCATCATCCCGGCGGCTCCTCGTCGGGCTCCGGCTCCGGCGTGGCGGCCGGCCTGTTCCCGATGGCGCTGGGCACCGATACCGGCGGCAGCGTGCGCAACCCCGCGAGCTGCTGCGGCATCGTCGGCCTGAAGCCGACCTATGGGCTGGTCTCACGCCGCGGCGTCTTTCCGCTGTCCTTCACGCTCGACCATGTCGGTCCGATGACGCGCACCGTCGCCGACAATGCGCTGATGCTGCAGGCGATCGCCGGTCACGATCCGCGCGATCCCGGCAGCGCGGCGGCGAGCCAGGGCCACTATGCGGCGGCCCTCGACCGCGGCATACGCGGCCTGCGCGTGGGCTTCGTGCGCCATTTCCACGAGATCGACACGCCGGCCCATCCCGAAGTCACGGCGGCGCTGGAACATGTCGCACGCAGCTTGCAGGTCGAGGGCGCCGAGATCCGCGACATCAAGCTGCCGGCGCTCGGCGAATTCGGCGCCGTGAACCGCGTGATCCTGCAGAGCGAGGCCTGGTCGATCCACGGACCGTGGCTCAGCGAGCGTCCTGGCGACTACGGGAAGCTGGGACGCCAGCGCCTGATGGCCGGCGCCTTCATGAGCGCGGGTGACTACATGCTCGCCAGCCGTCGTCGCCTGCAGATGATCGCCGAGGTCGAGGCCGCCTTGCGCGAAGTCGACGTGCTGCTCTGCGCCAGCTCGATGGACCCGGCCTGTCGCATCGAGGATACGGCCGAGGTCGAGCGCACCTATCCGCGCCAGGCGCGCACGCCGTTCAACGTCACCGGCCATCCGGCCCTCGCCATGATGGCCGGCCTCTCGGTCGGCGGCATGCCCGTCTCCGTACAGTTCGTCGGCCGTTACTTCGACGAGGCGACCGTCTTCCAGGTGGCGCGAGCCTGGGAACGTGTGGCCGGAACGGACAAGAAGCACCCGCCGATCGTTTGACGGAAATTCGTTCATGACGACGCTGTTCATCCTCGGCGCCATCCTGATCCTCATCCTCGGCCTGCCCGCCATCCTGTGGCTGACGAAGCTCATCTGGCGGCCGAAGCCCGAAGAAGAGGCAATTCATCGGGGGATCGCCGAGACGCGCCAGCGCGAGGTCAAGCGTCGGGAGAAGATGCCGCTGCCGCGCGGCTGACCGGCAGAAACTCTTCGTCGAATTAGTTCTTGTCGTCCGAGCGGGCCTTGCCGGTCCGCCCGGCCGGCGCAACATACCGGCCATGACCCAGAAGAAGCTTCGCCTCGGCGCCTTCATGCGCCCCGTCAGCATCCACACCGCCGCGTGGCGCTATCCCGGCGGTACGCCGGACGCCAACTTCAATCTGAAGGCGCTGGTGAAGTACGCCCAGACCTTGGAGCGCGGAAAGTTCGACGCCTTCTTCATGGCCGATCACCTGGCCGTGCTGAACATGCCGATGGACGCGCTGAAGCGCAGCGCCACGGTGACCTCGTTCGATCCGCTGACGCTTCTGCCCGCGCTCGCGATGGCCACGAAGCATCTCGGCCTGATCGCCACCGCCTCGAGCACCTTCGAGCCGGCCTACACGATCGCGCGGCGCTTCGCCTCGCTCGACCATATCAGCGAGGGCCGCGCCGGCTGGAACCTGGTGACGACGTCCAATCCCGATGCGGCGCTCAACTTCGGCCTGGACGACCAGATGCCCCATGCCGAGCGCTACGCCCGCGCCCGCGAGTTCTTCGACGTGGTGACGGGCCTGTGGGATTCCTGGGCCGACGATGCGTTCATCCGGGATGTCGAGAACGGCGTGTATTTCGACCCGTCGCGCCTGCACGTGCTCGATCACAAGGGCAAGTACCTGAAGGTGCGCGGGCCGCTGAACATCGCCCGGCCGGTGCAGGGCTGGCCCGTCATCGTGCAGGCTGGCGCCTCCGATGCTGGCCGCCAGCTCGCGGCCGAGACGGCGGAGATGGTGTTCGCCGCCGGCGGTCCGATCGAGGGCGCGCGCGCCTTCTATGCCGACGTGAAGGGGCGCGCGGCGAAGATCGGCCGCAACCCCGATCACATCAAGATCCTGCCCGGCGCCTTCGTGGTGGTGGGCGATTCGCTCGACGAAGCGAAGGAGAAGCGCGCGCGTCTCGACAGTCTCGTGAACTACGACAGCTCGATCGCCGCCGTCTCGATGGCGCTGGGCGTCGATGCCCGCACGTTCGATCCTGACAAGCCGCTGCCCGACGACATTCCCGAGACCGAGGCCAGCAAGAGCGGGCGCGAGCGGGTGATCGAACTCGGCCGGCGCGAGAACCTGACCGTGCGCCAGATCGCCGGCCGCCTGGGCGGCTATGGCGGGCTCGGCATGCTGGGCACACCGGCGATGATTGCCGACCAGATGGAGGAGTGGCTGGCCACGGAAGCCTGCGACGGCTTCAACGTGATGTTCCCCTACCTGCCGGGCGGGCTCGACGACTTCGTCGACAAGGTCGTGCCCGAACTGCAGCGCCGCGGTCTCTTCCGCACAGAATATGAAGGCACGACCTTGCGGGAGAATCTCGGCCTGCCGCGACCGGAGAATCGTTTTTTCGCGGCAACGGCCAAGGCGGCGGAGTAAGCTCCGCGCCCATGAGCTTCGAGATCGCGGTCGGCAGCGCCGACGACGTCCAGCGCATGGCTTCCTGGGCCAATGACGAAGGCTGGAATCCGGGCAACACGGACGACCACGCCTTCTTTGCCGCGGACCCCGGCGCGTTCCTGATCGGCCGCCTCGATGGCGAGCCGCAGGCCTGCATCTCCGTGGTGAAATACGGCGCGGGCTTCGGCTTCCTGGGCTTCTACATCGCCCGGCCGGCGGTGCGCGGGAAGGGCTACGGCATCCAGGTCTGGCAGGCCGGCATGGCGCGGCTCGCGGGACGCAATGTCGGGCTCGACGGCGTCGTGGCGCAGCAGGGCAACTACAAGAAGTCGGGCTTCCGGCTGGCCTGGAACAACATCCGCCATGAAGGCGCCCCGCCGGCGGGAAAGCCGCCGGCCGGCGTCACCTTCGCCGATGCGCGCAGCATCGGCTTCGACCGGCTCGCCGCCTACGACCGCAAGTTCTTTCCCGAGGCGCGGGATTCGTTTTTGGCAACGTGGATCTCATTGCCGGAGAGGGCATCCCTCGTCGCGCTGCGGGACGGCGAGATCGTGGGCTTTGCCGTGATGCGCGCCTGTGCGGCTGCCTCGCGCGTCGGTCCGCTCTACGGCGCGACACCCGAGATTGCGTCTGCGCTGGTGGGCGCTCTCGCAACGACGCTGGGTGCGACCGCCGTTGCGATCGACGTGCCCGATCGCAACAAGCCGGCGGTGAAGCTGGCCGAGCAGATCGGCCTCAAGCCGTCGTTCGAAACCGCGCGCATGTACACGGGCGCGGACCCCGACGTCGACTATGCCGGCCTGTTCGGCGTGACCAGCCTGGAACTCGGCTGATTCATTGGAGCGCGCAACTCCAGTTGCGCTCATGTCTTGCTGATCGACAAAGCATGAGCGCCAGTGGAGTGGCGCGCTCCGTTGTATTCGTCGCGTCCTGGATCACTGCGCCTTCTTGATGTTCCAGAAGACCGGCGCCGGCGAGGACAGGCTGCCGGTGATGTTCTTGCGGATCGCCATCGGGATGTTGAACTGGCCGAGCTGGGCGAAGGTCGGATACTCCGACTCGCGCACCTGGACCGCCGTCGCGAGCTCCTTGCGCTTGGCGGGATCGGTCGTCTTGGCGAAGGCGTCGCGCAGTTCCTCGATCTTGGCGTCGCACGGCCAGCCGATCGCGGCCTTGTCGCAGGCGGCGCCGACGAACGCCGAGACGATGGGATTGAGCAGATCGGCCGACACCCAGGAGGTCATGAAGGCGCTCCAGCCGCCGGCGTTCAGCGGCTCCTTGCGGGCGCGGCGCGACAGCACGGTCTGCCAGTCCATCGCCTGCATGTCGACGGTGAAGCCGCCCCGTTCCAGCAGCGACTTCGCGATCGGCGTCAGGCGGCCGGTGTTGGTGTCGGTCGCGAACAGCAGCACGACGGGCGTGCCGTCATAGCCTTCCTGCTTCAGGATCTCCTTCGACTTGGCGAAGTTGGATTCGAGCTTGTCCTCGAAGCCCGCGTCGGTCGCATAGGGCGTACCGCAGATGAAGAGCGCCTTGCACTCCTTGAAGTATCTCGGGTCGTTGATGGCGGCGAGCAGGAAGTCCTTCTGGTTCAGCGCATAGAGCGCGGCCTGGCGGATCTTCGCATTGTCGAACGGCTTGTGCAGCACGTTGAAGCGCAGGCTGTACTGGCTGCCCAGCGGGTTGAGGTCCTTGACCTCGATGCTCTTGTCCTTCTCGATCAGCGGCAGCATCTCGATCAGGGGCTGCTCGAGAATGTCGATCTCGCCGGTCAGCAGCGCATTGGCCGCGGTCTGCGGATCGGTGATGTTGATCCACTCGACCCGGTCGACATAGACGTTCTTGCCGCCCGAGAGGGCCGAGGGCGGCTCGGCGCGCGGCTTGTAGTCCTTGAACTTGTCGTAGACCGTCTTTTCACCCGGCCGCCACAGGTCGGCGCGGAACACGAACGGGCCGGAACCGATGAACTCCTTGATCTGCGTGTTGCCCGGCGTCTCGGCGATGCGCTTGGGCATGATGAACGGCACGTTCGAACTCGGCTTGCCCAGCGATTCGATGACGAGGCCGTAGGGTTCCTTGAGGGCGAGGGTGAAGGTCTTGTCGTCGACGACGGACATGTCCTTGGTGAAGCTCATGAGCTTCTGGCCCATCGCGTCGCGCGACGCCCAGCGCTTGATCGAGGCAATGCAGTCTTCCGCCTTCACCGGCGCGCCGTCGTGGAACTTCAGCCCGTCGCGCAGGGTGAACGTATAGGTGAGCTTGTCGTCGCTCACCTTCCAGCTCTCGAGCATCTGCGGCTTGACGTCGAGCTTGTCGTCGACCGCCAGCAGCGTGTCGTAGACCATGTAGCCGTAGTTGCGGACGATGTAGGCGGTGGTCCAGATCGGATCGACGATCTTGACGTCCGAATGCATGACGACCTTCAGGGTCTGCGCTTCGGCCGTCGCCGAGAACAGCGCCGTCGTTGCCGCGGCGAGGGCCGCCCATCTCGTCTTCCGCATCATCTGCCTCCTTGTTCTCTGGTTGGCCCGATTCTATCGTCCCGTTGCGGTGCCTATGCAACAGGCATGCCTTTACAGGAGCAGAATTCATGTCGATGCGGCCCGATTCGATCCGAAACGTCTCCTGGGCCGTGGTCAGGGACGGTGCCGAGCGGCGCCACGTCTACCGGCGCGACGTCGACCTGCACCTCAAGGACGGGCGCATCGTCGAGATCACGCCGGCCGGCGCGCGCCCCACCGGGCCCGGGGAAGTCGTGCTCGACGGAAAGGGCCTGCTGGCGCTGCCGGGCCTGATCAACATCCATTCCCATCCCTCGACCGAGCCCGGCTATCGCGGCGTGCGCGAGGATCATGGCGTGCCCGAGCAGCAGATGACCGGCCTGATGGAGCGGCTGCAGGCGTTTCGCCTGGGCGACGACGGGCGCCAAAGCGCGGCGACGATGGCCTACTCCGAAATGCTGCGCGCCGGCACCACGACCGCGTGCGACGTCACCGTGCCGTTCGACGGCTGGCTCGAGACGATGGCGCAGAGCGGCATGCGTTTCCATGCGGCGCCGACCTTCGCCTCGGCGCGCTGGGGCATGGAATCGCCGCAGACCGTGACCTGGAAATGGGACGAAGCCGCCGGCCTCGCCCAGTTCGAGAAAGCCAAGCGCGTGATGGACGACGCCGAGTCGCACAATTCGGGGCGTCTCGATGCCGTGGTCTTCCCGGCGCAGATCGACACGGTGACGCCGGACCTGTTCGCCGCGGGGCGCAGGCATGCCGACGAAACGGGCCGCCGCTTCTCGACCCATGTCGGCCAGTCGGTGGTGGAAGTGCGCGAGATGATCCGCCGCCACAACAGGACGCCGATCCAGTGGGCGGCCGAGCAGGGGCTGATGAAGTCCGACACGATCATGGCGCACTGCATCCTGCTCGACGACCATCCGCAGATTAACTGGCACACCCGCAAGGACCTCGACCTGATCGCCGAGGCGGGCGCATCGGTGGCGCACTGCCCGCAACCCTTCGCGCGCTACGGCCTCGCCATGGATCATGTCGGCCGTTATCGCGCGCGCGGCGTCAATGTCGGCCTCGGCACCGACTGCGCACCGCACAATCTGATCGAGGAGATGCGGCTCGCGATCGTCGCCGGCCGCCTGATGAGCGAGGACGTCCGCAGCCTCGACACGGCGGGCGCTTTCGAGGCCGCGACCTTCGGCGGTGCGGCGGCCCTGGGGCGCGACGATATCGGCGCGCTGGCGCCGGGCATGATGGCCGACATCGTGCTGGTCGACCTCAACCATCCGCTGATGCAGCCGGCACGCGACCCGCTGCGCTCCTTCGTCTTCCACGCCGCCGATCGCGCGGTGCGCACGGTGCTGGTGGACGGCGAGGTGGTCCTGAAGGACGGCAACCCCGTGCATCTCGATCCGGTCGCCGCCATGGAACGCCTCGCCGAGGCGCAGGCCCGCATGCTGTGCGATTCGGTCAAGCTCGACTACGCCAACCGCCCCGGCGACGAGATCTCGCCACTGTCGTTGCCGATTGCCTAGAGTCCTTCCATCTCACATTGAGCCACTCACCTCATCCTGAGGAGCGCCGCCCCTCGAGTACCTCGGGGTAAACTCCGCGGCGCGTCTCGAAGGATGGGCAACAGGCAAGGTGCGCGTTCCCCCCCCCCCCCCCTTCGAGACGCATCGCTGCGCGATGCTCCTCAGGGTGAGGTCAGTGTTGGAATGCTCGGCTCGATTCAATCTCGCCCAGAAAGGCTCCAGTCATCGCGAGAAGGGTAACCCCCGCTCTGGAGCGACGCGAAGGATCTAGCGCTAGCGACGGAGTACTCCGGTCGCTCGGCCAGGTCCTTCGCTGGCGCTCAGGACGACAAGAGGTTCAGCCGTCGTTGCTTTCGTCCGGCGCGTCGGGCGTCAGCGCCTGGGCGACGGCGTCGTCGACCTTCTCGAGCCAGATGAACTCGAGCGTGTTGCGGACCTCTTCCGGGATGTCGTCGTAGTCGCGCTTGTTGCGCGCCGGCAGCATCACGCGGGTGATGCCCGCCGCCGCCGCGGCCACGACCTTTTCCTTGATGCCGCCGACCGGCAGCACCAGGCCGCGCAGGCTGATCTCGCCCGTCATCGCCGTGTCGCTGCGGATGGTCCGGCCCGTCATCAGCGAGGCCAGCGCCATGAACATCGCCACGCCGGCGCTCGGCCCGTCCTTGGGCGTGGCGCCGGCCGGCACGTGCACGTGGATGTCGTTCTTCTCGAACAGGACGGCATCGAGGCCGATCAACTTAGCCTTGTTCTTGAGCACGCTCAACGCCGCCTGGGCGCTCTCCTTCATCACGTCGCCGAGCTGGCCGGTCAGGATCAGCTTGCCGTGGCCGGGCGAGCGCGTGGCCTCGATGAACAGGATGTCGCCGCCCACCGGCGTCCAGGCAAGGCCGGTGGCCACGCCGGGCACGCTGGTGCGCATCGCCACGTCGTTCTCGAAGCGGACCGGCCCCAGCAGCTCCTCGATGTCGGCCTTGCCGATCTGCACCCTGGTGGCCGTGCCTTCCGCCACCTGCACCGCGACATGGCGCAGGGCGCGGCCGATCTCGCGTTCGAGCCAGCGGACGCCAGCCTCGCGCGTATAGCCGCCGATGATCAGCTCCAGCGCCTCGTCGTCGATGCCGGCCTGTTCGGCCGTGAGGCCGTTGGCTTCGAGCTGGCGGCGCACGAGATAGCGCTTGGCGATCTGCAGCTTCTCGCCCGCCGTGTAGCCGCTGAGCTGGATGATCTCCATGCGGTCGCGCAGCGGGCCGGGAATCGTGTCCAGCATGTTGGCGGTCGCGATGAAGACGACGCGGCTCAGGTCGAACGGCACGTCGAGATAGTTGTCGCGGAACGTGCCGTTCTGCTCGGGGTCGAGCACCTCGAGCATCGCGGCCGACGGATCGCCGTGCACGCCGCTGCCCATCTTGTCGATCTCGTCGAGCATCATCACGCAGTCGCGCGCGCCCGCCTTGCGGATCGCCTGGATGATCGTGCCCGGCAGCGCGCCGATATAGGTGCGCCGATGGCCGCGGATCTCGGCCTCGTCATGGACGCCGCCCAGGCTCACGCGCGCGAACTTGCGGCCCATGGCCTTGGCGATCGACTGGCCGAGCGAGGTCTTGCCGACGCCGGGAGGGCCGGCGAAGCACAGGATCGGCGCCTTGCCTTCGGGCGCCAGCTTGCGCACGGCGAGATACTCGACGATGCGCTTCTTGATCTTCTCCAGGCCGAAATGATCGGCGTCGAGCACCTTGCGCGCCTCGGCGATGTCGATCGGCTGCGTCTCGGGCAGCGCCCAGGGCAGCTCGACCAGCGTATCGAGATAGGTGCGGATCATGCCGTGTTCGGCCGACGCCTCGGGCGTGCGCTGCAGGCGGCGCAGTTCCTTGCGCGCGGCGGTCTCGGCCTCCGGCGGCATCCTGGCCTCGGTGATCGCCTTGTCGAGATCGGCGATCGCCTGCTTGTTCGAATCGTCCTCGCCCAGCTCGCGCTGGATGGCGGCCATCTGCTCGCGCAGCACCATCTCGCGCTGGCGGGCGTCGAGCGAGCTCTTGGTCTTGCTGCCGATCTCGCTGCTGATGCGCAGCACCTCCAGACGCTTCGACAGGAGTTCGGTCACCTTGTCGAGGCGCGGCACGAGGTCGAGCGCCTCCAGGATCTCCTGCTTCTCGGCGGGCTTGGAATCGAGATAGGAGGCGGCGAGGTCGGCGAGCGCGCCCGCCGACGTGGTGTTCTCGACCGTCTGCCGCAGCTCCTGCGGGACCTGCGGCAGCAGTTCCAGCGTGTCGCGGATCTGCTGCTTCAGCACGAGGAAGCGCGCTTCGATCTCCGGTCCGTTCGTGGTCGGCTCGGCCAGGTGCAGGCCGCGCGCCAGCAGGAACGGGTATCCCTCGACGAAGTCGGTGATGCGGAAGCGCTGCACGCCCTGGCAGACGATGTGATGATTGCCGTCGGGCGTCGTCACATAGCGCAGGATGTTCACGACCGTGCCGACCGGATGGAGATCGGCCGGCACCAGCTCTTCCTTCGCCGGGTCGCGCTGCAGCACCAGCAGGATCTGGCGCTGTTCGCGCACGGCCTGCTGGATCGCGGCGACCGACGAGGGCCGGCCGACGCTCACCGGGAACACCATCTCGGGGAACAGGACGAGGTCGCGCACCGGCACGACGATCAGCGCGTCGGACGGCAGGGGCTTCGCGTCGGGCTTGGTTTCGGCTTTCGCGCTCACGGGCTGCATCACGTCATCCTGCGGGCTCATGGCTGCCTCCGCACAGTCGCCTTGGCCAGGGTCACGACGAGGCATCCGTTCGCCTCGAAGCGCCGCACTTCGCCATACACACCGCCCGGCAGCGCCACCCGACGCTCGAAGCGGCCCTGTGGCAGCTCCATGCGATGAATCTTCGCCGTGCGCAGCTCGGCCGGAACCGTGCGCTCGCCCGACAGGATCAGCGTACCGTTCTCGATCACGGCCTCGACCTGCTGCACGTCGACGCCCGGCAGCGCGGCCAGGATCAGCACCTCGCGCTCGGTCTCGAGCACGTCGACCGGCGGCTCCCAGTTGGCGCGCAGGCGGCCCGCCGTCTGGGGCCGGAATACCTGGCCATGCAGTCGCTCGGCCTGCGCCAGCATCTGCAGCGCTTCCGACCACATCCAGTCTCTGGGATCGCCTCTTTTCATGAACCCGGGCCTCCAAACCCGCCCCAATGTGGGAATTGAGAGCGGCGGCGGCAACTACCGCGTCCGGCCGGGCACCAATGCGAGCCAGAGAGAGATCACGGTCGAGCCGATGGCCAACGCCTGCAGCAGCGAAAGCGGCTCGTGCAGGATCAGGATGCCGCTCACGATCGCCACGATGGGAATGGCGATCGAGGAGAGCGCCGCGACCTGCGCCGGCAGCAGCTTCACCAGGGCGAACCAGACCATGGTGCCCAGCGCCATCGGGATGGCGCCGGTGTAGATCGTGGCGATCAGCACCTTGGTGGACGGCCAGTGCGTCGGCAGTCCGTCGAAGACCAGCGCACCCAGCGCGACCGGCGGCAGGGTGATCACGATCTGCCAGAAGGTGAGCGAGGGGCCCATGCCCCACCAGTTGGTGCGCTTCACCACGAAGGTGCCGACCGCCCAGCAGAAGCCGGCCAGCAGGCCCCAGAACAGGCCGAGCGGCGCGGTGGCGTAGCTCTGGAAGTTGGGGATCATCAACGCCGCGACTGCGCCGGCACCGATCGCAAGCGCGGCCAGCAGGCGGCCCGTCAGCTTCTGGCCGAACACCGAGAAGCCCAGCAGCGCCACCCAGAGCGGCATCGTATAGGCCAGCACCGAGGCGTGACCGGACGGGATGTAGAGGACGGCGAGCGAGGTCGCGATGTTCCAGACGCCGATGTTCATCGCCGAGGCGAGGATGAGCGCCGGCCATCTTCCCTTGGGAACGGCGAAGTTCTCCCGGCGCACCAGCAGGATCGTCGTCAGCACGATCGCGGCCGTCGACAGGACCAGGGTGCGGAACGTCCACACCGGCAGCTCGTCGAGCGCGATGCGGAACAGCGGCCAGTTGGTTCCCCAGACGAGGGTGAGCGTGCCGAGCAGGGCCAGCACCTTGGGCGAAACGCGTGTCATGGACGGCGGACGATCAGGCCTGGGGCTCTTCCGGCGCCTGCAGATAGCAGCCTTCGATGCGCCAGCTGCCGTCGGCCTGCCGCGACATCGGATAGAAGGCGGTGACGGGCCGCCCGTCGGGACCGATCACATGGACCTTCTGCGTCGGCATCCCCTGCAGGGTGACGATCTCGCGGAATTCGACGGCGCGCGGCCGGTAGACCGGCCGATAGCCCTGCCGCACCATGTCCATGAAGGTGTCGGGCGAGCCGAACATCCCCTGGATGCTGGGCGACGCGTAACCGAAGGCCGCCGCGCCGTCGTCGCGCCGGAAGGCCTCGATCTGGCGCTCGATCACGTCGCGGATGGCGCTCCGGTCGGGCTCGGAAACCGGCGCCTGCGCCTGCGCCGGCAGCGCCAGGACGAGGATCGCGCCGAGAAGGGCGAGGAAACGCAGGACCATGGCTGCACTTTACGCCCGCGACGGTGGTGGCGCGACAGAAGGGTGCGCGCCCGGGATGTGAAATTCGTACGATCCGGCCGTCGGGCGGGCCCGATGGTCGTTCGGGCCCCGAAATAGGCTCCGAAGCGGCGCCCGGTCGCAGTCGCAAAAGTCGTGCGACTCGGCTTGCATCGCCGGGGCAGTTTCACTAGGGTGCGCCCCTCTTCGCCGGACCTCTCGGGGATCGGCCGTGCGCCCGTAGCTCAACTGGATAGAGCATCTGACTACGAATCAGAAGGCTGGAGGTTCGACTCCTTCCGGGCGCGCCATTTCTCTCTCAGCCATCAAGATCAAGCGGGCCAGCGTAGCGGCCCGCTTTGTCGTTCGCCAACAGGGACCGACCGGGCCGGTTGCCGCGGTCTTTCCTCACGCTGCCTTCTTGTCGGATGCCTTGGTCGATACGCCGCGCTTCGCGATAGAGATCTTTCTTGGCTTGCCGTCGGCAACGCTGGAACGAATGACCCGCTGACGTCCAACCTTTGTGATTGGGGAGCCGGCCCTACGTTTGGGGCTCTCCTTGGCGGGTTCTGCCTTGAGCTTGATGTTCAGCGCGGCGAGGAGAGCCACAAAGGTCGACAGCTTGGGATCACCATCGCCACTGAGGGCCTTGTAAAGCCCCGCCCGAGTGATGCCGACCTTCTTGGCGACTTCGGTCATGCCGCGGGCCTTGGCGATGTCGCGCAGGGCTATCGCGACAACAGCAGCGCTGCCGCTGTCGAGCGCGTCATTGAGGGCATCGGCCTGATCCACTGGATCGGCAAGGAACTGGGACCCGTCATAGGGAATGGTCTTGGTACTGTTGGTGGGCACGCTCGAACTCCGCTCTGGTTATCCGCTATGAATTCTGGGCTAGGCCGTTGGAGCCATCTCCTTCGCCTTCGCGATGTCGGCCGCCTGAGTGGACTTATCCCCGCCGCACAGCAGGATCACCACGGTCTTGCCACGCTGCACGAAGTAGAGCCGGTATCCCGCGTTGATGTGGATGCGGGCCTCCGACACCCCCTCGCCGACCGGCTTCACGTCCCCGAGAAGGCCGCCCTCGATCCGGCGGATACGCTTGGCGATGGCCGTCTGCGCCTGATGATCTTTGAGGCCCGCAAGCCACTTGGCGAATAGCTTGGTCTGGCGGACTTCGACCATGTGTATCCTGTAGTATACGCTCGGTGATTCGTCAACCGCAGTATACGCCCGTGAGCTCGAAGTCGTGCCGATCAAACGAAATAAACAAAATAAACGAAATAAATGAAACGAAAGTCGCACCTCCCGAAACCTGAGGTCCGGCTACTCGATATTGTGCCGCTCCCCTTTCGCGCCTCAGTATCTGGGTGATTTCCCGCGTCTTGCCTCCGGCGACGGAGGTTTTTCTTGGGACCTGCCGGGCACGCCATTTCTTCCTTGTCGAATGGGTGAAGCGGGGTACCGTTCGATCGCGCCGGCGGAGAGGGCGCTGATCGATGCAAAGGACTTTCGTCAATCTGATGCGCGGCGATCCCGCGCCCCGCTTCACGGCCGCTACGGAAAGCAATCCCCGCTACATCTTCGACACGGTGGCAGGGCGCTACGTCGTGCTCTGCTTCTTCGTGTCGGGCAGCACGCCGGGCGGTGCCGCGGCGCTCGGGGTGGTGGCGGCCAACCGGCGCCGGTTCGACGACGAGCGGCTGTGTTTCTTCGGCGTGACCGTCGACCCGAAGGATCGTGACAGCGGCCGCGTTCAGCAGAGCCTGCCGGGCGTGCGCCACTTCTGGGATTTCGACGGCAGCGTGTCCCGTCTCTATGGCGCCGTGCCGCGCGACGCCGGGCCGGGCGGGCAGGTCAGCGCGCGCCAGTTCTGGGTCGTGCTCGATCCGACCCTGCGCGTGCTCGCGGTCATTCCCTTCCAGCCGGGCGGGGCGGAGCAGGCCGCGCTGTTCGCCTGTCTCGACGCGCTGCCGCCGCCGCACCTGCATGCCGGCCAGCCCGTGCAGGCGCCGGTGCTGGTCCTGCCCAACGTCTTCGAGCCCGACTTCTGCCGCAGCCTGATCGACCGGCACGAGGCGGATGGCGGTCGCGACACCGGCTTCATGAGCGAGGTCGCCGGCAAGACCGTCGAGCTGAAGGATCCCGCGCGCAAGCGTCGGCGCGACTTCATCGTCGAGGACGAGGAGACGATCCTCGCGGTGCAGCGGCGCATCCGGCGACGCATCGTGCCGGAAATCGCCCGCCTGTTCTTCTTCGAGGCCACGCGCATCGAGCGCTATCTCGTCGGCTGCTACACGGCGGAGGAGGGCGGCCACTTCGCGCCCCATCGCGACAACACGACCAAGGGTACGGCGCACCGGCGCTTCGCGGTGTCGATCAACCTCAACGAGGATTTCGACGGTGGCGAGGTGAGCTTCCCCGAATACGGGCCGCGCGGTTTCAAGCCGCCGGTGGGCGGCGCCGTCGTGTTCTCCTGCTCGCTGATGCACGCGGTCTCGGCCGTGTCGCGCGGCCGGCGCTATGCCTTCCTGCCGTTCCTCTATGACGAGGCGGCGGCGAAGATCCGGGCGGCCAACAATCGGTTCCTCGATCCCTCGGTCGGCGCGTACAAAGGGGCCTGACTTCAGACCCGTTGGGAACCGTGCCGAAATTCCTGCGCTCCGTCGGCCTTCTGGGCCTCCTCGCCGTTGCCGGCGTCGCAGCCTGGCTGTTCGGGCATGGCGAGTTGCACGTCACCGGGCCCCGAACCGACTATTTCCTCTACCTCTCGGCGCTGTTCGCGCTCGTCCTCGTCCTCGCGCGCTGGCCACGCCTGTCGGCTACGCTGCTGGTGCTGGCCTGTGTCGAGTTCGCCTGGGGGCTCGGATCCTGGGCGCTGGCGCCGCCGGGCTCGCCCTCGCTGCTGCCGCCGGCCCGTGCCGAGCCGGCGCGCTTCCAGTGGCATCCGCTCTTGCAGGCGGTGCCGGCGCCCGGCCTCGCCTTCACCAGCGCGACGGGCCTCGCCATCCGGCATTCGTCCCAGGGCACGCGCGGCCGCGATCCCGATCCGGCGCGGCTGGCCGCGGGCGGCGTCGTGGCCACCTTCGGCGGCTCGGCGACCTACGATATCGGCAATCGCGAGGGCGACACCTGGCCCGAGCGGCTGGACGCGGCGCTGCGCGGCGACGGGCTGGTCGTCGTCAATCATGGCGTGCCGGGTTACACGACGGCCGAGCATGTGATGCAGACGGCCTTCTATCCCGACAGGTTCGGCAAGGCGCCGCGCTGCGCGGTCTACTTCGTGGGCTGGAACGATCTGCGCAACTCGCACATTCCCAAGCTCGATGCCGGCTATGCCGACTTCCACATGCCGAGCCAGGTCGATTCGCTGAAGGTGCGGAGGGTCGGAGGCTCCAACGTCACGATCTCGCCGTTGCTCACCGTGCTGACGCGTCTCGTCTCCGCCGAAGTCGACACGGTGCGCTACGCCAAGGATCCCTACGCGCTGCCGCCGGTCGCCGGTCCCGATCGGGCGGCCGCCACGATCTTCGAGCGCAACGTCCGCTCGATTTCCGCGCTCAACCGGGCGCGCGGCACGCCGACGATCTGGGTCGGGCAGGTCGTCAACTCCGACCGACTGACGGGCGAGGGCCTGTATGGCTGGCTGCCGAGGGTGCGCGACCGCGATCTGCCGCGGTTGCTGCGGGAGTCGAACGCCCTGCTGGAACGGACGGCCCAGGCGCTGGGCGACACCTATGTGGCGCTGCCGGACGATGCGTTCGGCCCGGCCGACTTCGTGGACCAGGGGCATTTCTCGGCCGCCGGCGCCCGCCGCTTCGCGGCGCTGCTGGCGCCCGCCGTGCGCGAGGCTTGCCGCTAGGCCTGCGGGATTCTACTCCTCTCTCATGGCTTCCCCGTCCCGCGTCATCCTCATCACCGGTGCCTCCTCGGGCATCGGCGCCGCAGCCGCCCGCGCCCTGGCGGCGCCCGATACGGCGATCGCCCTGCATGCGCGGCGCAACCGGGCCGGGCTGGAACGGGTCGCGGGCTTCGTCGCCGGTGCGGGCGCGCAGACGCTCCTCCTCGAAGGCGATCTCGGCGAGTCGGGCACCGCGGCGCGCCTCGTCGAGGAGACCGTGACGGCCTTCGGCCATCTCGACGTCATCGTCAGCAATGCCGGCTTCGCGAACCGCACGCCCGTGGGCGAGCTCGACCGCGCGGCCTGGGACGCCAGCCAGAATGCGATGACGGCGGCCTTCTTCGAACTGGCGACGGCCGCCAAGCCGTGGCTCGTCAAGGCCGGGGCGGCGGGCCGGCTGGTCGGCGTCTCCTCCTTCGTGGCGCATGCTTTTGCGCGCGGCCTCATCACCTTTCCGGCGTCGGCGGCGGCCAAGGCGGGCATGGAGGCCTTCTCCAAGGCCTTTGCCGTCGACATCGCGGGCTCCGGCGCCACGGTGAACTGCGTGGCACCGGGCTTCATCGAAAAGGACCCGGATGCCCATGTCGCCGTGCCGCGCGCCGGGATGGAGAAGGTGGCCCAGTCGATTCCGATGGGCCGCTACGGCAAGCCGGCGGAAGTGGCCGCCCTGATCGCCTTCCTGTGCTCGCCGGCGGCGAGCTACATCACCGGCCAGACGGTGCACGTGAACGGCGGCGTCACGTTGTAGAATCGGCTTTCACTGGAGCGCGCCACTCCAGTGGCGCTCGGACTCCGCTGGTGGCCAGGGTATGAGCGCAAGTGGAGTTGCGCGCTCCGTTGAGCCCCTCAGCCGATCGAGCGCACCAGCCGGATGATGTCGATGCCCTTGGTATCGATGCCGAACCAGTCGAGGTAGAGCGGCACCTGGTGGTCGAGCATGTGCCGGCCATAGTGGATGCGCCGCCCGTGGGTGCGGGCGCGCGTCAGCAGCGGCGTTTCGGCCGGGCTCATGATCACGTCGGCAACGACGACGTCCGCATCGAGCGTCATCGGGTCGAAGGCTTGCGGGTCGTCGGGGCGCAGGCCGAGTGCGGTTGCGTTGATGGCGATGTGGATGCCCTTCGGCGGCATATCGACTTCCGCGACGGGCACGTCGGGATAGTGGCTCAGCAGCCGGTCGATCGCCTTGCCGGCGCGCGCTTCCTGGAGTTCGGTCACCAGCAGGCGGCCGACGCCGGCCTCGCACAGCGCGGCCGCGATGGCGCCGCCGGCACCGCCCAGGCCGACCAGCCAGACGCTGGCCCCCTTCACCCGATGGCCCTGCGCCTCCAGGCCGCGCACGAAGCCCAGCCCGTCGACATTATCGCCCACCACCACGCCGTCGGGGTCCCGGCGCACGACGTTGACGCTGCCGGCCGCCTGCGCGCGGGGCGTGGCGCGGCCCACCAGGTCGAGCATGGCGGTCTTGTGCGGGATGGTGACGGTGAAGCCGCCGAGGTTGCGCATCTTGGCCAGTGCCTCGAGCATCAGCGGCAGCAGATCGGGACCGCCCTCGAAGGGCAGCCAGACGGCGTTGACGCCGGTGGCCGCGAAGACCTGGGACATCAGCCCGGTCATGCGCAGCTGCCGGATCGGATCGCCGATCGTGCCGTAGAGACGCGTGGCGCCATTGACCTGGAACAGGCCGTCGAAGAGGTGCGGGTCCGTCGGGTTCATGAGCCCCCAAAGAAAAACGGCGGAGCCTGCGCTCCGCCGTCGATCTTGGCCGTGCAGGATGCCCGGCGCTAGAGATTCTTCAGCACGTATTCGGCCGAGGAAACCTCGAAGGCACCCGGCTTCTCGACGAACAGGTGCTTGATGACGCCGTCTTCGACGACCATGGCGTAGCGCTGGCTGCGCGTGCCGAGGCCGAACTTCGAGCCGTCCATGGTGAGGCCCATCGCCTGGGTGAACTCGCCGTTGCCGTCGCCCAGCATCATCACCTTGTCTTCGGCCTTCTGGTCCTTGCCCCAGGCGCCCATCACGAAGGCGTCGTTGACCGAGATGCAGGCGATCGTGTCGATGCCCTTGGCCTTCAGCTTGTCGAACTCCGTGACGAAGCCCGGCACGTGCTTGGCCGAGCAGGTCGGGGTGAACGCGCCCGGCAGGGCGAAGGCCACGACCTTCTTGCCCGGTGCGAAAAGCTCTTCGGTGGTCACGGCCTTGGGACCTTCCGGACCCATGGTGCGCAGCGTGGCGCTGGGGACCTTGTCGCCGACTTTCGCCATTATTAGCTCCTTAATATACGCCGCCCAACGGCGGCCTTTGCGAACCGGCGGACCCTAGGCCGGGGTTGGGTTTTTGTCCATGGAAGGCCCCTCATGGGGACCATGGGGGTTCCGGTCGCTTGAAGTTTAGCCGGACAATCCCCATGGATATGGGAGAACATTGCGCATGCCCGGGTCCAGCTCTCCTGCCGCTACACTGGTCGGCCGCTTCCTGGTCGCCGCGCCGTCCATGCCGGACGAGCGCTTCCAGAAGAGCGTCGTCTTCATCTGCAAGCACGATGACGATGGTGCGCTCGGCATCATCGTGAACAACAAGGTCGACGACCTGCCGCTCGGCCAGGTCTACAAGCAGCTCGGCATCGAGGTGCCCCGTAAGGTCGCCGACTGGCCCGTCCTGTTCGGCGGCCCGGTGGAGACCTCGCGCGGCCTGGTGCTGCACTCGGCCGACTACAAGCGCGACGAAACCCTGCTGATCGACGGCGGCCTGGCCCTCACGGCGTCGCTGGAGATCCTGAAGGACATGGCGGGCGGCACCGGGCCGAAGAATGCCTGGCTGGCCCTCGGCCATTCCGGCTGGGCGCCCGGCCAGCTCGACCGCGAGATGCAGGACAATGCCTGGCTGGTGGTCGACGGCGATCCCGAGTTGGTGTTCGACGCCGATCTCGCGGCCAAGTGGCAGCGTGCGCTCGACCGGCTGGGCCGCGGCGGTCCCGGCGCCAAATTCGACCTCGCCTCCTTCTCCCCCCAGTCCGGACGCGCCTGAGCCTCCGAGGGCGGCGCTTCTATGCATTGCGATGCATCAGATGTGCGTGCCCGCGCCCGGATTGCGCTTACCTTCCCCAAGGGAACGGGCTTATAGCCCGAAGACGCTGGCTGCCAGCCTCCCTTCGCGGCCGGCGTGCGTACCCGGGACGTCCGCGTTCCTTCCCCAAACCCCTTATAGGGAGTGCGGGCGTCCCGTCCTCGCGCCGAGCGCCTGCTCGGCGGCGCCTTACTCGGCGGCGATCGACTGGCTGGCGGGGCTCCTGTAGGCCGCGAGGAGCGACGCTTCGCGTTCTTTCGCGGCCTTCACGTTCTTCTCCTTGACGTGGCCGAAGCCGCGCATGGTTTCCGGCACCGATGCGATCTGGACCGCGAGGGCGTGGTTGTCCTGCCCCAGCGTGGCCAGCAGCGTCTCGACCGTGGCCTCGTACTCGCCGATCAGGCGGCGCTCCATGCGCCGCTCCTCGCTGTAGCCGAAGATGTCGAACCGGCCGCCGCGCAGCCGCTTCAGCGACGCGAGCACCCGGAACGCCGGCATCATCCAGCCGCCGAACTCGCTCTTCTTCAGTTCGCCCGTCACCGGATCGCGATCGGCGAACAGCGGCGGCGCGAGATGGAAGGTGATGCGGTAGTCACCCTCGAACTGCTGGCGCAGCTTCTTGTGGAACTCGCCGTCACTGTAGAGGCGGGCGACTTCGTATTCGTCCTTGTAGGCCATCAGCTTGTAGAGCGACTTGGCGACCGCTTCGGCGAGGCCGCGGCGACCCGGCGCCTTGTCCTTCTCGGCCCTGGCGACCTTGTCGACCAGCTTGCGGTAACGGTCGGCATAGGCCGCGTCCTGATAGGCGGTGAGCAGCTCGACGCGCCGGGAGACGATCTCGGGCAGGGTGCGCGCGACCGGCTTCTCGACGCGGAGCGCGGGCTTCGCGGCGGCCTGGACGGCGGCGAGGTTGTGCGCCGCGAGCCGGCCCCAGTCGAAGGTGCGCTTGCTGCTCTCGACGGCGACGCCGTTCAGCTCGATGGCGCGCATCAGCGCCTCGAACGAGAGCGGCACCAGGCCCTTCTGCCAGGCATGGCCCAGCATGAAGAGATTGGTCGCGATCGAATCGCCCAGGATCGCTGTCGCGAGGCCGGTGCCGTCGATGAACGACGTGGCCTCGTCGCCGGCGGCGTCGCGGATCGCCTTCATCATCGACTCGGCGCCGAGGTCCATGTCGCCGTTCATGACGAAGGCCGCGACCGGCTGGACATGGCCGTTGATCACGGCTCGGGTCACGCCCTGCTCGATGCGCGACAGCGCGGCCGGCGAGGCGGCCACGACCATGTCGCAGCCCAGCACCAGGTTGGCGCCGCCGGCGGCGATGCGCACGGCGTGGAGATCCTCGGGCTTCGGTGCCAGCCGCACATGGCTCATCACCGCGCCGTTCTTCTGGGCGAGGCCGGTGAAGTCGAGCACCGTGCAGCCCTTGCCTTCGAGATGGGCCGCCATGCCGATCAGAGCGCCGACGGTGATGACGCCGGTGCCGCCGATGCCGGTCACCAGGATGCCGTAGGCCTCGCTCAGCGGCCGCAGGGTCGGCATGGGCAGCGAAGCGAAGGGATCCTCCGCCACGACCTCGAGCTTGCGGCGGCGCGCCTTGGCGGGAACGCCGCCATGCACCGACACGAAGCTGGGGCAGAAGCCGTTCACGCAGGAGAAGTCCTTGTTGCAATTGCTCTGGTCGATCTGCCGCTTGCGGCCGAGCTCGGTCTCGAGCGGCTTCACCGACACGCAGTTGCTCTTCTCGGAGCAATCGCCGCAGCCCTCGCAGACCGCGTCGTTGATGAAGACGCGCTTGTCGGGATCGGGGAAGGTGCCGCGCTTGCGGCGGCGGCGCTTCTCGGCGGCGCAGGTCTGGTCGTAGACCAGCACGGTGAGGCCCGGAATCTCGCGCAGCTCGCGCTGCACGGCGTCGAGCTCGTCGCGATGGCGGATCGTGACGCCGTGCGCGAAGCCGGCGTTCATCGGGTACTTGTCCGGCTCGTCGGTAACGACGACCACCTTCTTCGCGCCCTCGGCCTCGACCTGCCGCGTGATCTCGGGGACCGTGAGCGGCCCGTCATGCGGCTGCCCGCCGGTCATCGCGACCGCGTCGTTGAACAGGATCTTGTAGGTGATGTTGACGCCGGCGGCGGCCGACTGGCGGATCGCCATCAGGCCGGAGTGGTAATAGGTGCCGTCGCCCAGGTTCTGGAAGATGTGCTTGTCGGAGTGGAACGGTGCCTGGCCGACCCAGCCCACGCCCTCGCCGCCCATGTGGGAGATCAGCGAGGTGCGGCGCTCGGGCATCCAGATCGCCATGCCGTGGCAGCCGATGCCGGCCATGGCGCGGCTGCCTTCGGGCACCTTGGTCGAGGTGTTGTGCGGGCAGCCGGAGCAGAAGAACGGCGTGCGCGCGACCTTGGGCGGCGGCGCCGACAGCAGCTTCTCCTTGCCTTCGAGGCGGGCCAGGCGCTGACGCAGCTCGGGCGATTCGCCCTCGTGCTTCATCAGGCGGCCTGCGATCACCATGGCGACGCCGGTCGGCGTCAGCTCACCCTCGCTCGGCAGGATGATGCGGCCGCTCTCGTCGGCCTTGCCGATCACCGTCGGACGACGGTCGGCCGGCAGGTGATAGAGGATGCGCAGCAGCTGGTCCTCGAGGTTCGAGCGCTTCTCCTCGACGACGATGACTTCCTGCAGCCCTTCGGCGAAGCGGCGCGCGCCTTCGGCCTCGAGCGGCCAGGTCACGCCCACCTTGTAGAGGCGGATGCCGAGCGCTCGCGCCCGCGCGTCGTCGATGCCGAGATCCTCCAGCGCCTGGCGCGTGTCGAGATAGGCCTTGCCGGTCGTCATGATGCCGATGCGCGCGCGCGTGCCCGACTGGGTCGGCTCGATCACGGTGCGGTCGAAGCCGTTGGCGCGCACGAAGGCGGCGACCGCCGCCATCTTCGGTCCGTGCAGGCGCTTCTCGGCCTCCAGCGGCGGATCGGGATTGCGGATGCCCAGCCCGCCCGGCGGCAGCTGGAAGTCGGTCGGCATCACGATCTGGATGCGCTCGGGATCGACCCACACCGAGGCGCCGCTCTCGACCGTCTCGGAGATCGCCTTGAAGCCGACCCAGCAGCCCGAGTAGCGCGACAGGGCAAAGCCCAGGATGCCGTAGTCCAGATATTCCTGGACGGTCGCCGGATTGACGACCGGGATCATCGCCGCGGCAAAGACCTGCTCGCTCTGGTGCGGCAGGGTCGAGGATTGGCAGCCATGGTCGTCGCCGGCCAGCGCGATCACGCCGCCATGCGGCGAGGTGCCGGCGGCATTGCCGTGCTTCAGCACGTCCATCGAGCGGTCGACGCCGGGCCCCTTGCCGTACCAGATCGAGAAGACGCCATCGACGGTCGCGCCGGGGAACAGGTTGGTCTGCTGGCTGCCCCACACCGACGTCGCCGCGAGGTCCTCGTTGAGGCCGGGCTGGAAGTGGATGTTGTTCTCTTTCAGGTAGCGCTTCGCGCCCCACAGCGCGTTGTCGTACATGCCGAGCGGCGAGCCGCGATAGCCGGAGATGAAGCCGCCGGTGTTGAGGCCGGCCGCGAGATCGCGCTGGCGCTGCATCATGGGCAGGCGCACCAGCGCCTGGATGCCGGTCATGTAGACGCGGCCCTTGCCGAGCCGGTAGCGGTCCTCGAGGGCGTAGTCGCCGAATACGAGCGGAACTGGGGTGACGGTGCTCATCGCGGGAGCCCTCCGATGCGGCGGCGTGAACGGGCGTTTATTCGCCGCAGCATAGCGGGACCCGCCGTCGGCGGAAAAGCCTATCGAGGCCTTTCGCCGATTCGAATTTCGCCGTTTTCCCGGTTCGTCGCCTAGTTCGTTGCCGGACGCTTGCCGGCCTTGTAGTCGGCGATGGCGGCCTTGAGCTGGCGATACTCGGCGCAACCGAAGGTGCAGAGCGAGTCGAGGCGGGCGAGCTGTTGCTCGGCCTCGGGCAGGCGGCCCAGCATCAGATAGGCCTCGCCGAGATATTCGTAGGCGCCGATGTGGCGCGAGTCGATGGAGAGCGCCTGCTGGTAGTATTGCAGCGAGCCGTTCGGATCGCCCGACTTGCGCGTGGCGAAGCCCATCAGGTTGTAGGCGTCGGCGTTCTTCGGATCCTTGGCCACGACCTGCTGCAAGAGCGGCAGGGCGCCCTTGTAGTCCCTGGCCTCGATCATCGCCTTGGCGCGCGTGTAGTTGGCGTCGACCGGCTTGGCCGGCTCCGCGGTCCCGCCGGCCGCCTGCACCGGCAGGGCCGGGCCAAGGGTCGCCACGGCCAGGGCGGCGGCGAGAAAAAGGGCGCGCATGCGATTGCCTCCTGAAGGTTCGGTCATCTTGGACGGGCCGCCCGGCCGGACAACGAAAATCTCATGACATTGCCGTGAGATCGGCGGCTCGCGCGATGGCGCGGACGGAGAGCCGGCCCTGCCGGCCGCGGATCTCGACCTCGTGCCGGGGCGCCTCGCCGAGATCGACGCCGGCTCGGTCGAGCAGCTCCTGCGACACCACGAGTTCGACGGCGAATTCCTTGGTCATCGATTCGAGCCGGCTTGCGGTGTTCACGGTGTCGCCGATCGCGGTGATCTGGGCGGCGCGGGCGTAGCCCATCTCGCCGACGATCGCCGGGCCGGCATGGAGACCGATGCCGATGCGCAGCGGTGCGTCGAGATCGCCGGACATCGCTTCGTTGAGGTCGGCGAGGGCCAGCGCCATGCGCCGCGCCGCGTCCAAGGCCTGGCGGCAGGCGACCTCGGGTTCCTGGTTGAGGCCGAAGATCGCCATCACGCCATCGCCGATGAACTTGTCGAGACGCCCGCCCGCGGCTTCGACCGCCTGTCCGGTGGCGCGGAAGTAGCGATTGAGCAGGAACACCACGTCGTAGGGAAGCTTGCCTTCCGAGATCGTGGTGAAGCCGCGGATATCGGCGAACAGCACGGCGATATAGCGCTCGCCGCCATGGGCCTGGGGCTGCCGTCGGTAGGCCTCGACCGGGCCGGCGGCGGCGGGCAGCAGCAGCGCCACCCGGTAGTGCCCGGGCGGCGGGCGCAGCTGGCAGGCGAGGCGGACGTTGGCCGGGGCGCCGATGCGCGCCAGAACCTTCGCCTCCTCGGGCGATGCCGGCGGCAGCCGGTGGCGGTCGTCGCCGCCGATGCGGACGCGACAGGTCGAGCAGCGGCCGCGGCCGCCGCAGACCGAGGCATGGGGAATGCCCGCGACGCGGCTCATCTCGAGGATCGAGAGGCCGGCCGGCTGGGTCACGCTGCGGCGGTCGCCGTAGTCGAGCCGCACAACGCCCGCCCGCCGTTCCCAGAGATCGCGCAAGGGGCGGGCGGCGATCGCGACCGCGAGGAGGGCGAGCGCCGTGTATTCGAGCCCGGCCGCGATCGAATAAAGGTGGGCGATCTGACCGGGTGATGGAATATGCGCGCGCTCGAACAGGCCTTCGAGGAAGCCGGGGCGTTGCGCCAGTTCGGCCACGTCCCGCAGCGCGACCGCGGCGCCCGCGAGGCTGGCGGCGGGAATCAGAAGCGCCAGGGCGTAGAGGAGCGGCAGCCAGTCGCGATACCAGGGCTTGAAGCGCAGCGCGAAGTGCAGCCCGATGCAGCCATGCATCCAGACGACGAGCGGCAGGGAGAACTGGCGCAGGATGCCCGTCCAGCTGCCCGCGACGAGCGTACCCAGCACCCAGGGATAGCCCGACTCGACGCCATAGAGCGTCTCCGCGAGGCGCGTGCCCGCGACATGGATCACGCCCAGCGGGATGATGGCCGCGCCCAGGACCCATTGCGTCCATTCCCAGCGCGACAGTTTCAGCGCGCGCCGCCGGTACAGCGACCACAAGGCGAGCAGGAAGTGAGCCAGCAGCGACCCGTAAAGCAGGATCTGGCCGGCGGGATTGCTCCAGACGAACGTGAACCAGTGGCGTCCTTCTTCGAGGACGCGCAGCGAGATCAGGCCGAGCGCGTGATTGAGGAGATGGGTGACGACGTAGAGGGAGAGGACGTAGCCCGACCAGAGGCGAAGCCGTCCGGTCATGACGTCATTTCAGCAGAGGCAGGACCGCCTCGGGCGGCCGGCCGATCGCGGCGCGAGCGCCCGTCACGACGATCGGACGTTGCAGCAGGACCGGGTGTGCGGCGATCGCGTCCACGATCTGGGCCTTGGTGAGGTCCGCCTTCTTGAGCTTCAACGCCTTGAACTCCGCCTCGCCGTCGCGAATCAGCTCGCGCGGATCGCCGCCGACCAGCGCCACGAGCTTCTCGACCTCGGCCTTGCTGGGCGGCGCCTTGAGATACTCGCGAATGGCCGGCTCGACGCCGTTGCTCTTCAGCAGCTCGAGGGTCTGTCGTGACTTGCTGCAGCGCGGATTGTGCCAGATCGTGACGGTCATGGGTTCCTCGTTGGCCGAACCATGGCGAGCGGTTCAGGTTTCGTCCAGAGACTCAGGGTCGTTCGCTTCGATGACCTTGCGGGCGAGCTCGTAGGCGAAGCCGGCGCGGGCCATCGACGCGAGGTCGCGCGGCTTGTTGGCCTCGCGGTCCTTCATGCGGTAGGGGCCGAGCCGGCGGCGCCGGGCAAAGGCCAGGGCGGCCTGCAGCTCGCGTTCGGCCGGGGCGGTCCCGAGCTCGTCGTCGAGCGCTTCCATGGCCTTGTCCACGTCCTCGCGGCCGACCCCCGCGACCTGCAGCCGCTGACGGGTCAGTCGCCCGGACAGGCCGCGGCGGTGCAGGGAGCGCGCCTTGGTCTGGGCGAAGGCCCGGTCGTCGAGCAGGCCGGCCGACACGAATTTCTGGACCACGGCCTCGATCGCCTCGTCGACATTGTCCATCACCGGCGCGTCGAGAAGCCGGGCCTTGGAGACCCGCCGCCGCAGGACGCGACGCAGTCCCTCGGCCGAACTGGCGTACCGCTCGAGATAGAACACGGCGGCGTTCTGAAGATACTTCGCCGTGATCGGGGAGGCGGTGCGCTTCACGGGTTCAGGCCCGCAGGGGAATTCCCACCATCGCCTGCAGCTCGTCGATCGCCACGTCCGGATCGACGACCTTGATGGTGCGCATGCCCAGTGCCCGGGCCGGCTTCAGATTGATGCCGAGGTCGTCGAGGTAGATGCAGCGGTCGGGCGCCACGCCCAGAAGTTCGCACGCATGCTGGTAGATGCGCGGATCGGGCTTGCGCAGGCCGACTTTGCTCGATTCGACGACATGCTCGAAAAGAGACAGGACTTCCGCCACCGCGCGGGCCTTCTCCGGGCTGCGCGCCATGCCGGGTCCTTCGCCCGCCTTCATGTTGTTGGTGATGCAGGCCACCCGGAACGTGGTCTTGCAGCGCCGCAGCGCCTCGACCATCTGCGGCCGAATGTCGCCGCTCAGTGCCTGCAGAATCTTCCAGCCGTCGACACGGTGGCCGTGAAGGCGGGCCTCCTCCTCGAACAGATCGACGAAGCCCTGCAGCGAAACCTCGCTTCGTTCCATTTTGGCCCAGGCATTGGCATCGGGATTGCGCGCATTCAGGCTGCGCAGGAAATCTTTGGGAAGGCCGGCCTCCGCCTCGTACCGGTTGAAGGCATCGAAGGGGCTGGAAAGGATCACGCCGCCGAAGTCCCAGAGGACGGCGAGCGGGGTTTTTGCATGGCTCGTATTCATGGTGGTGCGACCGTCTTTACCTTGTTGCTGCCTCAGTCGGCCCTTATCTCACGCCCTCCATAGGCGACCGGTCGGACGTTGACCATCCAAGCCTGAACTCCGGATTAGGAATTTGCACATGAGCGAAGCAGCGGTAATGCCGCGCGGCAACGCAGTGGCGGTAGTGGCAGCAGGAACAGACTCGAAGGGGACGGTCCGTCCCGATGGTCGCAATCGTCGCGCCGCCGAGACCCGTCGCAAGATCATCGAAGCCGCCAAGGTCATGATCGCCGAGACCAGTACGGCGCCGACCGTGGTGGCAGTTGCCCGCCGGGCCGACGTGTCGGTCCGCTCGGTTTTCCAGCATTTCGGTGACGTCGAGTCACTTTTCGTCACTGTCATGGACGCGATCGGCCAGGACATCGTCGTCCCGCAGCAGCAGGCGACGGATTCCCGTCCGCTGGCGGAGCGTGTCGCCTCGGTGGTCCAGGGCTTCGCGGAAGTTTTCGACAAGATCGTGCCGCTGCGCGTTGCCGCCGGCCAGTTCGTCGACCATCCGGCCCTGCTCGAGCGCGGTGAGGCCTTCAAGCTCGAGTTGCGTAAGGCTACTTTCGAGGCATTCGCCCCGGAATTCGCCAATCTGGACGAGCAGGCCCGCGAGGAACTGGCGGATGCGATCGGTGCGGCCATTTCCCTGGACGCCTGGATCGTGCTGCGCCGCCGGGACAAGCTGAGCTTCGATCGGGCTGCGGCCGTTTGGCGGATGACGCTGACCGCACTCCTGGGCCATCGCTTCGCCTCGGTTGCGGCGGAATAGCCACCCCCTGCTGGTCGCCAATTGACTTGGCGTTTGGGATCAGAGAGTTAAGGGCCCCATTCAATTGACGAACGCTCGGTAAATGGCGACCAGCCAGCTTCATGAGGACTTCTCGCGCGAAGAGCACGTAAAAGCGGGCTCGGATCGCAGTTTCGGATTCGTCTTCGCAGGCTTCTTCGGAATCCTGACGGTGATCAACCTGTGGCACCACGGCTTCGAGGACGGCGCCGCCTGGAAATGGATGCTGCCGCTCGCGGCGGCCTTCCTGCTCGTGGCGCTCGTCTATCCCAAGCTCCTCGGCCCGCTCAACCGGCTGTGGCTGAAGTTCGGATTGCTTCTCTACAAGGTCATGAACCCGCTGGTCCTGGGCCTGCTGTTTTTCGTCACGATCATGCCGATCGGCCTGGTGATGCGGGCGTTCGGCAAGGATTTCCTGCGGCTGAAGCTCGACCGTAACGCCAAGAGCTACTGGATCGACCGCAGCCCGCCGGGGCCGCCGCCGCAATCGATGAAAAACCAGTTCTGATTCCGAAAGGACCGATCCATGGGCTCCATTATCGTCGAACTCTGGGCCTTCATGCGCGAGCGCAAGAAGTTCTGGCTGCTGCCGATCATGATCATGATGGTGATCTTCGGCGGCCTGATCGTGCTCACCAAGGGCTCGGCCATCGCGCCGTTCATCTACACGCTCTTCTAAAAAGGTAGGGACCTTCCATGCGGGTGCTCGGCATCTCGGCCTTCTATCACGACAGCGCGGCCGCGCTGATCGAGGACGGCCATCTGGTGAGCGCTGCGCAGGAAGAGCGCTTCACCCGCAAGAAGCACGATGCGGGCTTCCCGCAGAATGCGGTCCAGTTCTGCCTGGACCGCGCCGGCATCAAGCTTCAGGACGTCGACTATGTCGCCTTCTACGACAAGCCGTTCCTGAAGTTCGAGCGCCTGCTCGAGACCTACCTCGCCTACGCGCCGCGCGGCTTCAATTCCTTCCGCATGGCCATGCCGCTGTGGCTGAAGGAAAAGCTCTTCCAGAAGACGCTCCTGCGCGACGAGATGAAGAAGTGGGAGCCCGACTTCGACTGGCAGAAGCGTCTGCTGTTCGGCGAGCATCACCAGAGCCACGCCGCATCGGCCTTCTTCCCGTCCCCCTACGAAGAGGCCGCCGTGCTCTGCATGGACGGCGTCGGCGAATGGGCGACGACGTCGCTCGCCATGGGAAGCGGCAACAAGCTCGAGATGCTGCGCGAGATCCACTTCCCGCACTCGATCGGCCTGCTCTATTCGGCCTTCACCTACTACACCGGCTTCAAGGTCAACTCGGGCGAGTACAAGGTCATGGGCCTCGCGCCCTATGGCGAGCCCAAGTTCAAGAACCTGATCCTCGACAAGATCGTCGACCTCAAGGAAGACGGTACCTTCCGTCTGGACCAGACCTACTTCGACTATTGCACCGGCCTGCGCATGACGAACGACAAGTTCGGCGCGCTGTTCGGCGGCGCGCGTCGCAACCCCGAAGAGACGCTGACGCAGCACCATATGGATCTCGCCGCGTCGATCCAGGCCGTCACCGAGGAGATCGTGATCCGCCTCGGCCGGTCGGTGAAGAAGGAAACCGGCGTCAAGAACATCTGCCTCGCGGGCGGTGTCGCACTGAACTGCGTCGCCAACGGCAAGCTGCTGCGCGAGAATATCTTCGATGGCATCTGGGTGCAGCCGGCGGCCGGCGATGCCGGCGGCGCGGTCGGCGCGGCCTATGCTGCCTATCACGGCTTCCTCGGCCAGCCGCGCAAACTGAACGGCCACATGGACGGCATGGCCGGCTCCTATCTCGGCCCGGACTTCACGGATGACGAGATCGCCGAGCGCCTCACCGCCGTCGGCGCCAAATTCTCGCGCCTGACGCGGGACGAGATGATCGACCAGACCGCGCAGGCGCTGGCCGACGACAAGGCGGTCGGCTGGATGCAGGGCCGCATGGAGTTCGGTCCGCGCTCGCTGGGGGCCCGCTCGATCCTGGGCGACGCCCGTTCGCCTTCGATGCAGAAGACGCTGAACCTCAAGGTCAAGTACCGCGAGTCGTTCCGCCCGTTTGCGCCGGCGGTGCTGCGCGAGGACGTCGACAAGTACTTCGAGTTCCACACCGACAGCCCCTACATGCTGATGGTCGCGCCGGTCGTCGAGTCACGCCGCCGCAAGATGACCGAAGAGGAAGACAAGCTGTTCGGCATCGAGAAGCTGAACGTGCCCCGCTCCGACATTCCCGCCGTCACGCATGTCGACTATTCGGGCCGCATCCAGACGGTGCACGAAGAGACGAACAAGCCGTTCTACGACCTGATCTCGTCGTTCAAGGCGAAGACCGGCAGCTCGGTGATCGTGAACACCTCGTTCAATGTGCGCGGCGAGCCGATCGTCTGCACACCCGAGGATGCGTGGCGCTGCTTCATGGGCAGCGAGATCGAAGTGCTGGTGGTCGGGAACTGCTTCCTGCGCAAGGAAGACCAGGATCCGGCGCTCAAGCTCGACTACAAGAACGCTTTCGAGCTCGACTAGTCCGATGGGCGCTCCCGCGATGCGCGCCCCCTTCATGCGAGCCGTCGTCTGCGATCGCCTGGGCGATCCCTCCGTTCTCCATATCGAGGAACGTCCGCTTCCCGAAGTGGGGCCGGGCGAGATCGTCGTCCGGGTCGGCGCGGCTTCGGTCAATTTTCCCGACGTGCTGATGGTGGCTGGTGGCTACCAGCACAAGCCTGAACTGCCCTTCGTGCCCGGCATGGAGGGCGCGGGGACGATCCACGCGGTCGGCGCGGACGTCACGAACTGGAAGCCGGGCGATCGCGTGATCTTCGGTGTACGCCCGGGCGCCTTCGCCGAATACGTGAAGCTGAAAGCCGGCGGCAATCTGATGCGTCTGCCGGAGGGCTGGTCGTTCGCCGAGGGCTCCGGCTTCCGCGTCGCCGCGCAGACGGCCTATCACTCGCTCGTCCATCGCGCGGCCCTGAAGAAGGGTGAGGTTCTGCTGGTCCATGGCGCCTCCGGCGGTGTCGGCCTGGCGGCAGTTCAACTGGGCAAGCATCTCGGTGCGCGCGTCATCGCGACCGGCAGTGACGATGGCCGCCTCGCCGTCGTGCGGCAGAACGGAGCCGACGAGGTCGTGAACTACCGCACCGGCGACTTCGTCGCCGCGGTGAAGGAGATGACGAACGGCAAGGGCTGCGACGTGATCTACGATCCGGTCGGCGGCGAGGTGCTCGAAAAGTCGGTCCGGGCCGCCGCCTATGGCGCGCGGCTGCTGGTGGTGGGCTTCACCTCGGGCGGGCCGAGCAAGCTCATGTCGAACCACATCCTGATCAAGGGCCTGTCGGTCCTGGGTGTGCGCGCCGGCGAGACGATCCTGCGTCTGTCGCCGGAACTGGGCCGCGACTATGTCGAGGAACTGCCGCGGCTCGCGGCGCTGGGCGTCATGCGCCCGCACGTCTCGCATCGCTTCCCGATGGAACAGGCCGCCGACGCCTTCCGCGTCCTGATGGACCGCAAGGTCGTCGGCAAGGTCGCGATCGAGATGACGTCCGCCCAACAAAGTCCCTAGACGACGGGCTTTGATTCAGCGCGCGTAGAAGATCGTCACCTTGCGGTCGATCTCGGAAGCATTGTCGCTGCCGAAGCTCATGTTCCCGAAGGCTTCGGGGTCGGCCACGATGGTGATGTTCTTCGCCGGATAGCCGTCGCGGATCATCTCGGCGGCGACCGCCTGGGCGCGTGCCCGCGCGAGCTTCTCGTTGTAGGCCTTGTCACCCAGCTTGTCGGTGTGGCCGATCAGGCAGATGGCGGAGACCTGGCGATCCTTCGCGGTCTTCACGGCCTGGGCGATCATCGGCCTCTCGGCCGGGGGCACCACCGAACTGTTGAGGGCGAACAGGATGCGGACCGGCTGAGGCTGGCTGCTGCCGCCGCCGCGCGGGCAGGTGCCGACGGTCTGCGCGAAAGAAGGCGCCGCGGCGAACAGCAGGCCGGCGGCGATGAGGACACCGAACTTCTTCATTTGAGTTCTTCCTTGAGAGCCATTTCGACGAAGGGGAGGCGATCGTTGCCGAAGAACATCATCTTGTCCACGAAGCAGGTGGGCGCGCCGAACACGCCGCGTGCGACCGCTTCCTCGGTGGTCGCCTTGAGCCGATCCTTCACGTCCTGATCCTGGATACGGGCGCCGAATTTCCCCGCGTCGAGGCCGGCCGAGTTCAGCACGGCCGCCACTTCCTTCATGTCGTTCAGGTTGCGGCCGTCGACCCACATCGCCTTGAAGACGGCCGGATGATAGCGCTCGAACAGGCCGTCGATCTGCGCCGCCGCGGCGCCGCGCATCAGCGCCAGCGTGTTCACCGGAAAGAACGGATTGCGCTGGAACGGTACGCCGTAATGGCGAGCCCACATCGGCATGTCGAAGGCGCTCCACGCCGACTTCTGCGGCAGCTCGGCCGGCGAATGATTGCCGGTCGCCTTGAACACGCCGCCCAGCAGCATCGGCTTGCGGACCAGGGTGGCGCCGGCGCGCTGTGCGATCGCCTCGACCTGTGTGTCGGCCAGGTAGCTGTAGGGGCTGCCATAGTCGAAGTAGAATTCCAGCGTGCGGGCCATGTCTTCCTCCTTGCTTGTCGCAAGCCTGCGCCGCTTCTAGCCTTGCGACAAGAAAGTTTGGGGAGGGACTCCATGAGCCGCGTTGCAGACAAGGTCGTGCTGGTGACGGGCGCCGGATCGGGCATCGGACGCGCATCCGCGAAGCTGCTCGCGGCGGAGGGCGCGACGGTGATCGTGACCGACGTCAACCGCGCCGGTGGACTGGAGACGGTTCAGCAGATCGCTGGCGTGAACTCAGGGGGCAACGCCCGGTTCGAGGAGCAGGACACGTCGCAGGAAGCCGACTGGAAGCGCATCATCGACGACATTCTCGCGCGCGAAGGCCGCTTGAACGGGCTGGTCAACAATGCCGGCATCGCCGGACCGTTTCCCTCTGCCTTCGAGGGCGAGACCCTCGATCAGTGGCGCCGTATCCTGTCGATCAATGTCGAGGGCGTCTTCCTCGGCTGCAAGTACGGCGTGCCGGCGCTGCGATCCTCGGGCGGCGGCTCGATCGTGAACATGTCGTCGCTGGCGGCGTTGCTCGGCACGCCCGACCTCTCGGCCTATGGCGCCAGCAAGGGCGCCGTCCGGCAGTTCACCAAGACCGTGGCGATGGATTGCGCGCGCAAGGGCTACAAGGTGCGCTGCAACTCGGTCCATCCCGGCATCATCATGACGCCGATGGGCGAGCACATCCTGCCGAGCGAGAAGGCGCGCGAGCGCACGCGGCAGCGCGTGCCGATCGGCCATTTCGGCACGCCGGAGGACATTGCCTACGGTGTGCTCTACCTGATTTCCGATGAGTCCCGCTTCATGACCGGCGCCGAACTGGTGATCGACGGCGGTATGAACGCTCTATGAGATTCCTCCCCATTCAGATGGGGAGGTGTCGCATCTTACGCGACGGAGAGGTCATGACCCCATCCGCCCGCGTAAGACGCGGGCACTTCCCCTTTGCGGAGTCCGCAAAGGGGAAGAGACTTGCCGGCTTATTTGATGTTCACCTGGTGGGTGAACTTGTCGCCGTCGCTGATCGTGATCTGCTGGAAGCCGAGGAGCTTCAGCAGGTCGAAGAAGTTGGCGTCTTCGGCGATCGTGCGCTCCTGGAAGAACGGCGACAGGCGCGACATGGTGGTCATGTTCGCGAGGATCGCGCGCGCGCGGTAGATCGTGCTCATCTCGCCCGGCTGCAGGCCGACGATGATCATCTTGTCGGCCTTCTCGCCCTTCACGAAGACCGAGTAGGGAACGCGATAGGCCGACTGGATCGTGCCCTGCGAGACGACGGTGGCGAACTGCACGCGCTGGGCGCGCTCGGCGCCGGCGATCGTCTGCATCGGCGAGGTGTAGTTCTCGATCGCCGTGGGCTTCGGATAGTAGTAGCCGACATAGCGATCCTCGTCGGCCTTCGGGGTCGCGGCGGCGGCGGCCGGCTTGGGCTGTTGTTGCTGCGCGAGCGCCGGCAGGGCGCCGAACGCGACGAGGACGGCCAGGCTGGCTGCGAACCGATTGATCATGAATGTTTCCCCAAAGTCTGATGCTGCAGTGGCGACGGGCTAAAACAACGTATAGCCGCCATCGATAACGAAGTCGCGCCCCGTCGTATAGCCGGTCGCGCCGCTCGCCAGGTAGACGGCGATCGGGCCGAAGTCCGCGCCGGTGCCCCAGCGGCGGGTCGGAATGCGCGGCAGGACGTTGTCCGCGAACTTCGGATTGGCGACGGCATTGGCCGTCATCTCGGTTTCGATCCAGCCCGGCAGAATCGAGTTCACCGTGATCTTGTAGCGCGCCAGTTCGACGGCCAGCGCGCGGACCATCGCCGTGACGCCGCCCTTGCTGGCGCCGTAGTGGCTGGAGCGCGCCGCGCCTTCGATCGCCGCCGTGCTGGCCATAGCGACCAGCGAGCCGCCCTTGCCGCGCTCGACCATATGCTTGGCGGCTGCACGGAATGTGAAGAAAACGCCGTCGAGGTTGATCTGCAGCACGCGGCGCCATTCGGCATAGTCCATCTCGAGGATCGACCCCTTGCCGCGACCCGAGACGCCGGCATTGGCGACGCAGTTGTCGACGTGGCCCATGACCTTCACCGCTTCGGCGAAAGCGTCCTGGACCTGCTTCTCGTCGCCGACATCGACGATCTGGGCGTGGACCTTGCCGCCATGCTTCTTGAGCTGCTCGACGGCCGCGTCATTCTTCTCCTTGCGCGTGCCCCAGATGCAGACGCCGGCGCCCGCTTGGGCCATCGCGTCGGCCATGCCGAGGCCGATGCCGCCATTGCCGCCGGTTACCAGCGCCACCTTGCCCGTCAGATCGAAGCCCTTGTAGGCCATGCGTCCCTCCCAAACGAAAACCGGGCGGGATCAAACCCCGCCCGGTCCATAGCGTCAATCTGACGGGAGGTCAGTTCAGCCGGTCCGTTTCGACCAGCACAATCTCGGCATCCTCGAGTGCCACGATCTCGATCTCGTCCTGGTCGACGACGGCCACGCCGTCGCGGGCATTCGCCGTCACGACCTTGCCGTCGCTGCCGCGGACCTCGATCTTGCCCTTGGCGGGCACGAGATAGGTCGGCTTGCCATTCAGCGTCTGGCGGATCGACTGGCCCGCCTTCACCGTGCCGGCCATCAGCGAGCCGTCGGCATAGAGCGGGATCGCCCCGTCGTCGCCGCGACCCGAGGCCAGCGGCACCAGCCTGCCGTCGCGCGCGTCGGCGGGGAACTGCACCGTCTCCCAACGCGCGGGCACGCCCTGCTTGTTGGGGATGATCCAGATCTGGAACAGCTCGGTCTCGGCCTGCTCCATGTTGTACTCGGCGTGCTGGATGCCGTTACCCGCGCTCATCACCTGGATCTGACCCGCCTCGGTCCGTCCTTCGTTGCCGAGATGGTCCTTGTGCGTGATCGCGCCCTTGATGACGTAGGTCACGATTTCCATGTCGCGGTGAGGGTGCGGCGGGAAGCCCGACTGCGGCGCGATGCGGTCATTGTTCCAGACGCGCAGCGCTCCCCAGTGGACGCGGTCCTGGTTGCGGTAGTCGGCGAAGCTGAAATGGAAGTTCGCCTTGAGCCAGCCGTGGTCCGACTTGCCCAATTTATCGAAGGGTCTGAGCTCGATCATGGTGTTCTCCTTGCTGCTCCCCAAAATGGCGCAACAAGGAGGGGGATCAAGTTTCTGGTTGGTAAGTGGGCTGAGCGCAGCTCAGCCCCCGAAGCGGCAGGACATTGCCATGGGCAATGTCCGAGAGCGCCGAAGGAAGAACGACCAGCGATTCTCAGCGCGGGTGCCGGATGGGCTCGGCACCGTCCCAGTCCTGGGCGCGCTTGCGAACGTACTCGAAGAAGCGGCCCTTGTTGCCGCTGATGTCGGAGATCTCGACGACGGTGCCGGCATGGGGATCGGCCGGCGCGCCGGTGTCGAAGTAGGCGAAACGCCCACTCTCACCGCCGATCTGGCCTTCGTGGCCGAGCTTGTAGCCCAGCCCCAGCGCTCGGTCGTACAGCGCCTGGTAGTCGGTCGACCAGAAGGCCACGTGCTGCAGGCCCTCGCGACCCGAGTCTAGGAACTCCTTGTACATCGACGGCGCGTCGTTGCGTTGCTGGATCAACTCGATCTGCAGGTCGCCGGAATTGGCCAGCGCGATACTCAGCTCGACGGCGGAGTCCTGGCCGCGATGGCGGAACCAGTCGGTCTGCACGCGGTCGATGTAGAACCACGGCCCGACCTGCAGCACCTCGATCCAGTGCTTCATCGCCGCCTCGATGTCGCGCACGACATAGCCGTTCTGGCGGACCGGTCCGAACAGGCGGCTCATTCGGCGGCCACTCGTTCGTGTCCGGCCGTCTTGCCGAACACAAATCCTCTATAGCCGTCAGCCATGATCTCCTTGCAGGTCGTGCGGTAGCCCTCGCCGATATACGGCATGAACACGCGCGGCTTGCCGGGAATGTTAACGCCCAGGTACCAGGAGTTGGCCTTGGGAAAGAGGGTGCGGTCCGCGACCTCGGCGACATGTGCACCCCAGGCGGTCTGCGCCTCGCCGTCGGGCTCGATCGTGGTGAGGTTGTGCTGGCGCATGTGCGTCAGGCACTCGGCGATCCACTCGACGTGATACTCGCAATTGGTGATCACGTTCCCGATGACCGAGGGGCTGCCCGGGCCGGTGATGGTGAACAGGTTGGGGAAGCCCGCCACCGTCAGGCCGAGATAGGTCCTGGGCCCTTCCGACCACGCCTCCTTGAGCGTGGCGCCTTTGCGGCCACGGATATCGACCGCGAGCAGCGCCCCGGTCACCGCGTCGAAGCCGGTGGCGAAGACCAGCGCATCGAGCTCGAAGTGTCGCGCCGCCGTGTCGACGGCATGGGCGGTGATCTTCTCGATCGGCTCCTCGCGCAGGTTCACCAGCTCGACGTTCGAGCGGTTGTAGGTGTCGAAATAGTCGGTATCGACGCACAGGCGCTTCACGCCGAACGGGTAACCCGAGGGCGACAGGGCCGCGGCGGTCTTCGGATCCTTCACCGTCTCGCGGATCTTCTGGCGCACGAAGTCGGCGCAGACCTCGTTGACGTCGGGATGGACCAGGATGTTCGGGAAGGCCTTCAGGAAGCCGCCGCTGCCGCCTTCCTGCCAGAGCTGTTCGTAGCGTGCCCACTGCACGTCGCGCGGCGGCACGTCCGCCGTGAAGGCCGTCGGCGGCACGCGGCCGAAGTCGGATTGCTCGAGGCTGGCGAGATAGGTTTCCAGCCCCTCGTCGAAGCTCTTGTGGTCCGCATCGGTCAGCGGGCGATTGCGTGCGGGTACCGAGAAGTTGGGCGTGCGCTGGAACACGACGAGCTGTTCGGCGTCCCGCGCGATCATTGGGATGACCTGCACCCCGGAGGATCCGGTGCCGATGATGCCGACCCTCTTGCCCGCGAAGTCGACCGGTTCCTGCGGCCAGCGCGCGGTGTGGTAGATCGCGCCCTGGAAGTCGGCGACTCCGGGAATGTCCGGCGTGTTGGGCACGGACAGGCCGCCGGTCGCCATGACGACGAACCGGGCACGCAGCCGGTCGCCTCGATCGGTCTCGACGATCCAGCGCTCGGTCTTCTCGTCGAAGGTCGCGCCCGCGACCCTCGTTTCGAACTGGATCAGCCTGCGCAGGTCGAGCCGGTCGGCGGCGAAGCGGGCGTAGCTCAGGATCTCCTCCTGGCCGGCATACCGATTGGTCCAGCGCCACTCGCGGCGCAGCTCCGGCGACCAGCTGTAGGAATAGAACAGGCTGGGCACGTCGCAACGGGCGCCGGGATAGCGGTTCCAATACCAGGTGCCGCCGACATCTGGCGCCGCCTCGAGGCCGCGCACGGAAAATCCGCAGTCGCGCAATTTGTGCAGGGCATAGAGGCCGCCGAAACCGGCGCCCACCACGACGACATCGCACTCGATGCCGGTCTCACTCGTACTCGCCTGCTCCGCGATGGAAGCCCCCATGGTCGCCATACTCCGCAAAGTGGAAACGTTTCCAATTTAACCTTGCAAGGGGCTGGCTAGATGTCAAATATGAGCGCTCGTATGGCAGAAATCGTTTCCAGAGCAACCATTCGAGACGTGGCGCGCACCGCCGGCGTGTCGGTCGGGTCGGTGTCGCGGGCGCTGAACGGCGGCAAGAACGTGAGCGCCAGGGTGGCGCGCGACGTCGCCGCGGCGGCGGAGAAACTCGGCTACCAGCCGGATCTCCAGGCGCGCAGCCTGCGCACGCGCACCACCGGGATGGTCGGGTGCCTGGTGTCCGATCTGGCCAATCCGCTCTATGCCAGCATCGTGCAGGCGGCCGAATCCCGCCTGCGCGACGCCGGCCTGCTCATGATCGTGGGCAACACGGGCAACGACCCCGCGCGGGAGCGGGCGATGGTTGCGGCGTTCCGCAGCCGGCGTCTCGACGGCATGCTGGTCGCGCCGGGCAGCGACGAAAACGACCGGGCGTGGCGCGAACTCGCCAACGGCGGCGCGCCGATCGTCATCCTCGACCGCGACGTGCCGCAGGAAGAGGGTGCGTCCTGGCCCGCCGTGCTGGTCGACCATCGCGCGGGCGCGCGGACGGCGACGCGCTATCTGATTGGCCTCGGCCATCGCCGCATCGCGCTGCTGACGCCGGGCGCGCGCATGCGGCCCGGCCGCGAGCGCATCGCCGGCTTCAAGGCAGCCTTTGCCGAGGCCGATGTCGATCCGGCGGGTGCGCTCGTCTGTCTTCAGGAATCGTCGATGGATTTCGCGCAGGGCGACGCGCTTGCCTTGTTGCGTCGTGAGCAACGCCCGACGGCGATCATCGCGCTCGGGACGCGCATCTTGGCCGGCGCATTGCGTGCCGCGCGAGACCTCGGGCTTTCGGTGCCACGCGACCTGTCGGTGATTGCCGTCGGCGACACCGATCTCGCCGCCGTGCATTCGCCGGCGATCACGGCGTTGCGCTGGAGCCTGGAGGATGTCGGCCGGGCTGCGGCCGAACTGCTGCTGCAACGGCTGCGAGGGACCTCGGGGGAGGGGCAGTCGCGGGCCCTGCTGCCGGTCGATCTCGTGCTGCGCGAATCCTGTGTGCCGCCAACGACGACGTAATCAAGAACCTAAGTGGAGGAAAGAATGAGATTGTTCCGGAGGGCATTCGCCCTGGCTTTGGCCCTGGGCGTGACGGCGCCCGCATTTGCACAGACGGCCGACGCCAAGTGGCCGAGCAAGCCGATACGCCTGATCGTGCCGTTTGCGGCGGGCGGCGGCACCGACCTGGTGGCGCGGGCCCTTGCGGAAAAGCTCGGCACCGCCCTCGGCCAGACCGTGATCGTCGACAACAAGCCGGGCGCCTCGGGCGTCATCGCCATGGAAGCGGCCCAGAAGGCGCCGGCGGACGGCTACACGCTGGTCCTCGGATCGGCCAGCACCGTCGTCGTCAATCCGGCGGTCATGCCCGACCTGCCGTACGATCCGGTCAAGGACTTCGAGCATCTGGCTGACATCGGATCGGCCACGGTCGTGATGATCGCCACTCCGGACTATCCGGTGAAGGACCTGCGCGACGTGATCGCGCTCGCGAAGGCCAAGCCCGGCGAGGTGAACTACGGGACCTGGGGCAATGGCTCCACCGGCCATCTCTGCGCCGAGATCATCCGCGCCGGGACCGGCATCAACATGACCCATGTGCCCTACAAGGGCGCGGCGCCGGTGCTCAACGACGTGGCGGCGGGCCACATCAAGCTCGGTTTCTCCGACGTCCAGTCGGCGGTGCCGATGGTCAAGTCGGGCAAGGTCAAGGTCGTGGTGTCGTGCACGCGCCGCTCGATCAACTTTCCCGACGTGCCGGGCTTCGTCGAGCAGGGCGTCGATTTCGACTTCGTGTGGCGCTACGACCTGATGGCGCCGATCAACACGCCCAAGCCGATCGTTCAGCGCCTGCATGCCGAGCTCATGAAGATCCTGGCGATGCCGGACATCAAGGAGCGCTGGGCCGAGTTCGGCATGACCGCCTCGACCATCAGCCCCGACGATCTCAAGGCACAGACGGCCAAGGACATCGCCACGCTGCGCAAGATAGCGCAGCAGGCCAACGTCAAGCCATGAGCCCCGTCACGCCGGTCGCCGTCGTCACCGGTGCGGCCAGCGGCCTGGGCCGTGCCATCGCGCAACGCTTCGCGCGCGAAGGCATCAGGGTCGCGCTGTGGGACGTCGATCACGGTGGGGCACAGCGCGTCGCCGCCGAGATCGGCGCGGGCGCCACGCCGTTCGCCGTCGACATCACCGACACGGCGGCGGTGAGGGCGGCCTGGTCGGCGACCAAGGCTGCGCTGGGCACGCCGTCGATCCTGGTCAACAGCGCCGGCATCCTCGGCCCCTCGGCCGGCATCGCCTCGTATCCCGAAGAGCAATGGCACCGGGTGCTCGATATCAACCTCAACGGCACGTTCCGCTGCTGCCAGGCCGCGGTGCCCGACATGGTGGCGAGCGGCTATGGCCGCATCGTCAACATCGCCTCGATCGCGGGCAAGGACGGCAACCCGAACGTGGTGGCCTATGTCGCCTCCAAGGCCGCCGTCATCGCGCTGACCAAGTCGATGGGCAAGGAACTCGCGACATCGGGCGTGCTGGTCAACGCGATCACGCCCTCGGCCTCCGAGACGGCGATCTTTGGCGCACTCACCGACGAGCGGCGCACGAAGCTGCTGGCCAACGTGCCGATGGCCCGCATGGTCCGCCCTGAAGAGGTCGCCGAGTTGGCTTACTGGCTGGCGTCGCCGGGCTGTTCCTTCTCGACCGGCGCGGTCTTCGACATTTCCGGCGGCCGGGCGACGTACTGAGGAAGCGTTTGGTCGTTCGTTCTTGGGCCTCTCGGACATTGCCGAGGGCTTGGCGGCTTGTAACCAAGCCGCGGCCTGACGCTTAACAGCTAAGCTGAGCTTCGCTCAGCTTAGCGACCCTCGCGCCACCAGGCGCTGGCGATGGCCATCAGGAAGGCGAGCGCCACCAGGATGCCGGGCAGCAGCGGGAGCTGGTTGATGCCCGCGACCGTGTAGCCTTCGTTGCGACGCAGACCGATCCAGTCCGAACCGCCGGCGGCACGGCCGGGGCGGACGGTACGGATGTCCGGGTCGGACTGGTCGGCCAGCCACATCAGGGCGCCGCCCGTGCCGTCGACCAGCGGCTTCAGCTTCGCATCGGTCGCGCGCACGTCGGAGAATTCCAGCGGATCGGGGCTGCCGACGGCGGCGACGGTGCGGAGCGTGCCGTCGTCGAAGCGGTAGAGGCCGGGCTTGTCGACATCGACAACCGCGAGGCCGAGGCCCGGCGCGGTCTGGCGCAGGTCGAGCGTGCGCGTGGCGCCGCCCGGCGAGGTCATGGTGACCTGCGGGAAGGTGGCGGCCAGCGTGCGGCGCGTGATCTCGATGCGGCCGCCGACGGCGGTTGCGCGCAGCGCTTCTTCCTCGAGATCCGGTTCCTTCATCAGCCAGTGCGCGACCCTGCGCACCAGCTCGGGCTGCGGGCCGCCGCCATCGATGCCGCGGTTCCACAGCCAGAGGTGGTCGGACAGAAGCTGCGCCACGCGGCCTTCGCCGACCCGGTCGAGGATCACCAGCGGCTTCTCCTCGGCGCCGGCCAACACCGCGTTGCCGCGTTCGGTGCGCGAGGTGACCAGGCGGAACCAGCGGCCCCACTCCGGCTCCTTGTTGGGATCGCCCGCCTGCGGCAGGTTCGCGGTCACCGGATGGCGCTGGCCGATCTCGGTGACCTTGGGCTTGAAGCCGGTTTCGACCACGTCGCCGGTCGGGGCGCCGGGCAGGATGGCGCCAAGCGGCGTGCGATAGAGTGAGCGCTGGGTGGCGAACACCGGGCCGACCGAGACGAGCAGCGCGCCGCCGCCCTTCACGTACTCGGTGATGTTGCGGAAATAGTCGCGCGTGATCAGGTTCCCCGACTCGTAGCGGTCGAAGATGATCAGGTCGAATTCCTTCAGCTTCTGCTCGAACAGCTCGCGCATCGGGAAGACGATCAGCGAAAGTTCGCGCACCGGCGTGAAGTCGTCCTTCTGCGGCGTGCGCAGGATGGTGAAGTGCACGAGATCGACCGCCGGGTCGCTCTTCAGCAGGTTCCGCCATGCCCGCTCGCCCTGGTAGGGCTCGCCCGAGACCAGCAGAACGCGCAGCCGGTCGCGCACGCCATTGATGGTGAAGAGCGCGCGGTTGTTGTCGAGGGTGAGCTCGCTGGTACCGGGACCGACTTCCAGTTCGACGACGTTGGCGCCGGGATTGCCGACGGTGATCGGCAGTTCGACCGAGCGGCCCACAGGAACGTCGATACGCTTCACGACCTCGCCGCCCACCGACAGGGTGACCGGCGCGGTGCCGCCCGCGGGATCCTCGATCCGGAACTTGGCCGTGACCTCGCGGCCGACCACGCCGTAGCGCGGCGACTGCTCGAGCACGATCAGCCGGTCGCGTTCGTTCTTTTTGCCGGCGATCAGCGCATGCACGGGCGCGCCGCCCAGTTCCGGCGGCACGCCGGCCGGCACGTCATGCACCTGCCCGTCGCTCAGCAGCACCACGCCGGCCAGGCGTTCCTGCGGGATCTCGATCAGCGCCGAGCGCATCGCGTCGATCAGGCGTGTGCCGCCCGGGCGTTCGCTGCCCAGCTGGATCTGCGACGGCGGCAGCACCACCTCGCGCACTTCGAGCCCGTCCTGCTGGCCGAGCTTGCGCTTCAGCGTCTCGCGCGCGGCCTGGACCTGCTGGCGCCGCTCGCCGATCGCCATGGAGTCGCTGTCGTCGACGACCACCAGCGCCACGTCGGCGATGGGCTTGCGTTGCTCCTCGATCAGGGACGGATTGGCCAGCGCCGCCAGCACGACGACGAGCGAGCCCAGTCGCCAGATCGTGCCGCGCGCGCCGGCACGCAGCCCGAGCAGCACCAGCACGAGGCCGACCGCGCCCAGCACGGCCAGTACCGTCCAGGGCATCAGCGGATCGAAGGCGACCGAGACGGCCGATGTCATGTTCATCGCCTCAACCTCTGCATGATGTCCTGCAGGTGAACCTGGTCGTCCTTGTAGTTGCCCGTCAGCGCATACATCACGAGGTTGACGCCGAACCGATAGGACATCTCGCGCTGCGTCTCGCCGCCCGGCGTCACGGGCAGCAGCCCGCGGCCGCGCTGGTCGGCGGCCCAGGCACCGGCATAGTCGTTGGACCCGATCAGGATGGTCGTCACGCCGTCATTGACTCGGCCGTTCCCCGACTCGATCCAGAGCTTTCCGCCCTGCCAGCGGCCCGGCATGTCCGAGAGGAGATAGAAGGCCTTGCCGAGCACGTGGTTCGGCGGCATGGCGACCAGCGGCGGCGTCTCGACCCCGGCCAGCAGGCGCTTGAGGTCGGGGTTTCCGCCGGCCGGCCGGTCGAAGCTCATCTGCTGGTCGCGCGTGTCGATGAAGATGATGCCGCCGGTCCGCAGATAGCGGTCGAGCGCGGCCTGGGCGCGCGGCGACAGAGCCGGCTGCGTCGAGGTCACGGGCCAGTAGATCAGCGGATAGAGGCGCGGCTCGTCGCGCTCGAGATCGAGGCCGACCGGATCTGCGGGCTCGACCGAGGTACGGCTGCGCAGGATCTCGCTCAGGCCTTCGAGCCCGGCCTTGCTGATATCGTCGACTTCCTTGTCGCCGGTGACGATGTAGGCGAGGCGAATGTCGAGCGAGCCCTTGAGCGCCTGCTCGTCGGTGAGGGGGGGCGGACCGGGCCTGGCCGCCGGCTCCGTTGCTGCCGCGCCGGGACGCTGGGGCGGTGCAGGTTGCTGCGCCTCGACGTCGGGCGATCCCGTGAACACGAGGGCGGCCAGCAGCAGGGTAGCCGGCGCGGCACGCCCGAACCGGACGGCCTTCGGCAGCAGGCCGCGCAGCCACAGCGAGATCAGCAGATCGGCCAGCAGCAGCAGGAGCGCGGCCAGCAGGAACCATTTGGACAGGTCGGTCTCCCCTGCCTCGGACAGGCGGTCGGTCGTCACCCCGCTCGGCAGCACCAGCGGCTTGGGCGCGGCGATGCGGCCGCCGATGTTGAAGGCCACCTGGGCGTTCTCGTCGCCATAGAGGCCGGGTGGGGAGGTGGGCTTGGGCTGGAAGGTCTCGGCGGCATCGGCCGGCAGGATCTGAATGCCGGCGGGCGGTGCGCCGAGGCGGCCGAACCCGTCGAGCGTGCGCCACGGCTTCAGCGCCTTGTTGACGCCGTCGCCCGCGACGCCGCGCGAGAGCGTGACCAGGCGCTGCAGCATGTTCACGAACAGGCCCGACAGGGACAGGTTGCTCCAGCCGGTGTTGGCGGTGGTGTGGATCAGCACGAGGTAGCCCTGGCCGCGCTTCTCGGCCGTGACCAGCGGCGTGCCGTCCGCGAGGCGGGCCCAGGTCTTGTCGGCCAGATCGGGTGTCGGTTCGGCCAGCACCTGCTGGGAGATGCGGACGTCCTTCGGAACCGGGATGCCGAGGAAGGGGCTGTTGGGCGGGAACTCGGCCAGCGCGCTCGGCTGGCCCCAGCTCATGATGCCGCCCAGCGCGCGGTCGCCCAGGCGGAGCTTCGTCGGCACGAGCGTGTCGGCGCCGGCAGCGAGATTGGGGCCGGCAAAGCGCACGGCGATGCCGCCGCGCTCGATCCACTTGGCGATTTCCTCGCGATCGTTGGCCGACGGCGCGGAACCATCCGGGATCAGCAGCACCGCGGTGTTGCGCGTCAGCACCGATTCGCGATCGCCGATGGTGAGGCTCACATAGGGATCCAGCGCGCGCTCGAGGAAGTAGATCTCCTGCAGCAGCGGCTGGTTGCCGGCGGTGGCGCGCTCGCCGAGGATCGCCACGGGGCGGCGGCGATGACGTTCGTCGAGCAGGATCGTGCTGCCGGCGCCGCCCTGGGCCTCGATGTCGAGGCGGGCCATGCGATTGCGCAGTTCGGCCGGGATGGAAAGCATGCCTTCGCCCTGGGTGGCGGTCGCGGCGAAATCGAGATCGATGCGGGCCACCACGCGGCCCTGCTCGTCCGACGCCTGGACCGCGGCCTTGCGCGGACCGTCGGCGGCCGGACGGAGGGCCCGCACCTTGAGGTCGCGGCCCTCGGCGGCTGGCGGGAGAAGCAGCAGCGGCGTCGTCGCCTGATCGGGCAGGAGGACCTGCAGCCCGTCGAAGCGGCGCAGGCGCTCGGCGAGGCGCGTCGCGCCCTCGTCTTCGAGCCCGTCGCTCAACCAGACAGCATAGGCGCCGGCGTCGATCTGCATCTGGTCGATGGCGGACGCCGTCGCCGCGCGATCGGTCGGCCAGGGCTTGGGGCGGAAGGCGCGCAGCAGGGTACGCGCCTCGTCGGGGCGCATAGCGCCGCGCCGCACGGCGGGGGCATCGAGCGGCGCCGGCGCCGTGCCGACCAGCACGACCGGGCGATTGGCGCGTTCGGCGCGCTGGATGAGGCGCTCGGCATGGGCGGTCCGCGTTGCCCAGCCCGGGGCGCTCGACCAGCCATCGTCGATCACGAGAAGAAGCGGGCCGCGACCCGGCAGGTCGGCCTGCGGATTCAGCAGCGGCCGGGCGACCGCCAGGATCAGCGCCGTCGCCAGCAGCAGCCGCAGCAGCAGCAGCCACCACGGCATCTTCATCGGCGTCTGCTCGGGCGGCTCCAGGCCGACCAGCAGCCGGATCGCCGGGAAGCGCACGAGTTTGGGCAGCGGCGGGATCAGCCGCAGCAGGAAATAGATCGCGGGCAGGGCCACCAGCAGGGCCAGCATGCCGGGGGCCGCGAAGGCGAACGCGCCGAGACTCAGCATGTCATCAGGCCGCGTTCAGCCGGCCGAGATTGGCCATGGCGAGATAGAGCGACAGAAGCACGGTCTGCGGCGAGCGATCGGTGCGGTGCAGATGCACCGTCCAGTTGGCCGGCCGGGTCAGGCGGTGCAGGCCTTCCTTCTGCGCGGCGAGGCGGGCGCCATAGGCGGCGCGCACGGCTTCGACGCGACGGACCGTGTGCTGGCCTTCGGATTCGAGCCCCTCGAACTTCACATGGCCGTCGAACGGCAGTTCTTCCTCGGCGGGATCGAGAACCTGCACGAGATGGCCGCGCACGCCGACGCTGGCATAGTAACGGATGATCTCCTCGATCTTCTCCAGCGGATCGAGCCAGTCGGACACGAGAACGACCGTACCATGGGCCGGGAGCGGGACCATCGGCGGCAGGCTGGCCGGGGTGCGGCTGGTGTCGCGGCTCTCGTCCAGCAGCGTCTCGGCGACGCGGCGGACGGCCACGCGGCCGGAGGCGGGACGCATGCCGCCCCCTAAGACGGCAACGCGCTCGCCGGCATCGGCCAGCAGGCTGGCCACCGCGAGCGTGATCAGTTCGCCACGCAGGGCCTTGGTGTCGGCGTTTTTCAGCGAGGCGTATTGCATCGAGGGCGAGGCGTCGCGCCATAGCCAGATGCTGGCCGCGGCCTCCCACTCGGTCTCACGCACGAACAGGTTGCGGCTCCGCGCGCTCTGGCGCCAGTCGATCTGGCTCGCGCTGTCGCCGTCACGATAGGGACGGTACTGCCAGAAGGCATCGCCCTGCCCGACGCGGCGACGGCCATGGACGCCCTGGATGACGGTCGCGGCGACGCGATCGGCGGCCACCATCAGGGCGGGCAGCGTGCCGGCGAGCTCGAGCGATCGATGAAGGGTTGAAGGCGCAGCCATGAACACCCGCAGTGCAATGCCTAGGCCAGAAGATTACCCAAGGCGGGCGCACATCTGGGCGATGACGGACTCGACGGTTACGCCTTCGGCGCGGGCGGAGAAGTTGACGGCCATGCGATGACGCAGGATCGGACCCGCGAGCGCCACGACGTCGTCGACCGACGGCGCGAGGCGGCCCTGGATGATCGCCCGGGCGCGGCAGGCCAGCATGAAGGCCTGGCTGGCACGCGGGCCAGGACCCCAGGCGACGCGCTGGCGCACGACATCGAGGTCGGTGTGCTCGGGACGGCCGGCGCGCACCAGCTTCAGGATGGCGTCGACGACGCTCTCGCCGATCGGCAGGCGACGGACCAGGGCCTGCGCGGCCATCAGGTCGCCCGGTGAAAGGGCCTGCGTGGCCACGGCCTGCTCGGCGCCGGTGGTGCCGATCATGATCTGGCGTTCGGCTTCTTCGTCGGGATAGCCGACATCGACCTGCAGCAGGAAGCGGTCGAGCTGCGCTTCCGGCAGCGGGTAGGTGCCTTCCTGTTCCAGCGGGTTCTGGGTCGCCAGCACATGGAAGGGCGTCGGCAGGTCGTAGCGCTTGCCGGCCACGGTCACATGCCGCTCCTGCATCGACTGCAGCAGCGCGGACTGGGTGCGCGGGCTGGCGCGGTTGATTTCGTCGGCCATCAGCAGCTGGGCGAAGACCGGCCCCTGCAGGAATCGGAAGGAGCGGCGGCCGCCTTCGCCTTCCTCGAGGATTTCCGATCCCAGGATGTCGGCCGGCATCAGGTCGGGCGTGAACTGGATGCGCTTGGCTTCCATGCCGAGCACGACGCCCAGCGTGTCGACCAGCTTGGTCTTGGCGAGGCCCGGAACGCCGATCAGCAGAAGGTGGCCGCCCGACAGGAGAGCAACCAGCGTTTGATCGATCACGTCCTGCTGGCCATATATGACCTTGCCGATGGAGGTGCGGGCGGCGCGGAGTTGCCCACCCAGCCTTTCGATGTCGGCAAGGGCGGCCTGGGCGTCGGCGTCGGTAGCAGTCGATGTATCGGGGGCCACCAGGGCGCTCCTGTCGTCGAGGGAATATGTTTGAGGGAAGCCCAGAATTGAGGCCGGAACAAGGGCATGAGGGTTGACGAAATTGTGCGGCGGGTGGCCGAGCGCAGCAGGCGTTTGGCATCCGGTTTGCCCGTGGCGTCGCCGCCGATCGGCAGCGACTTCTCACTGAACGGTGTCGGGGCGATGCCCGAAGTGTGGCGTCCTGCGTCCGTGCTCATGCCGTTGATCAAACGCGAGACCGGAATCACGGTCCTGCTGACCCAGCGGACCGAGGATATGCCCAGTCACGCGGGCCAGATCGCCTTTCCCGGCGGTCGCCGCCAGGTCGAGGACATAGACGCGACGGCAACCGCGCTGCGCGAAACGGAGGAAGAAGTCGGCCTCACCCGCGACTTCATTGACGTCGTCGGCTCGCTCGACCTTTACAGGACGGGCACGGGCTACCAGATCACGCCGATCGTAGGCATCGTCACGCCCGGATTCACGATGCGTGCGGATCCGCGCGAGGTCGCCGACATCTTCGAGGTGCCGCTCGACCATTTCCTCGACGAGCGCAATCACCGTATCGACAGCCGGGTCTGGCAGGGCCGCGAGCGGCGTTACTACGCGATGCCTTACGGCGAGCGCTACATCTGGGGCGCCACGGCGGGTATGCTGAAGAACCTCCACTTCATCCTGACCACCAGCGCCTGACGCAGGCCGGGAGTTTTCATGCGTGTCGTCCTCCTGATCCTCGTCCTCGTGTTGCTGCCGTTCTGCGCCTTCTTCCTCTGGGCGTGGGCGGTCAGGATCAAGGAGGAGCGCAAGATCGCCGGCACGCTGCCCTCGTGGCAGGACATGCCGATGACGTGGCTCGGAATCGCGGGTTTCGCCTGCGCCATCGTGGGCTTCCTGGTCATGTTCTTCACCCAGGATCAGGGCTACGGCGGTCTCTTCGCATCATGAAGCCTGCCGGCCGTCTCGACGTGGTGCCGTGGGCGAACGACACGGCGGTCCGCACCTTGTTCGACGCACTGGGCGGGGCCGGCATCGCCGCGCGCTTCGTCGGCGGCTGGGTGCGCGACGCCGTGCGAGGCGAACCGCTCACCAACGAACCCGATCTCGCCGTCGACAAGCCGCCGGAGACCGTGATGCTCGCCCTCAAGGCGGCCCGCATCAAGGTGGTGCCCACCGGCTTGAAGCACGGCACCGTGACGGCGGTGATCGCCGGCGCGCCCTACGAGCTCACGACCCTGCGCCGCGACGTCGAGACAGACGGACGGCATGCGGTCGTGGCCTTCACCGACGATTGGCTGGAGGATGCCAGCCGGCGCGACTTCACCTTCAACGCGCTCTACGCCGATCTCGACGGCACGCTCTACGATCCGTTCGACGGCCGCACCGACCTCGCCCAGGCGCGCGTGCGTTTCATCGGCGACCCGGATCTGCGCATCGCCGAGGACCGCCTGCGCATCCTGCGCTTCTTCCGCTTCCACACCTGGTTTGGGCGGGCGCCCTTCGATGCGGCCGGCTTCGAAGCCTGCCGCCGCAATGCCGGCAGCCTGCGCGGCCTCTCCGGAGAGAGAGTGCGCAAGGAACTGCTGCGCCTGCTGCAGGCACCGGCGCCGGCCGACACAGTGGCCGCCATGCGCGAAGCCGCCATCCTCGATCACTGGCTGCCCGAATGCGACGGCACGGCGCGGCTGCGCGCGCTGATCGCGCGCGAGGACCGGCCCGACCCGCTGCGCCGGTTGGCGTCGATCCTCGCGCCGGACGCCGATGCCACCACGATCGGCAAGCGCCTGAAGCTCTCGACGCAGGAATCACTGCGGCTCGACGTCATGCTGGCGGCCGATCCGGTCATCGACGTGGCCGGCGGCCCGAAGGCGTGGCGCGCTCAGATCTATGCGCTGGGCGGCAATCTCTACGCCGACCGTCTTCTGCTCGCGGTCGATGCGCCGGGCGACTGGCGCGCGGCGCTCGCGATGGCGCGCGCGTGGACGCCGCCTGAGCTGCCGGTGAGCGGTGGCGATGCGCTGAAGCTCGGCCTCAAGCCGGGTCCGAAAGTCGGCGCGTTGATCGAGGCGGTCGAACGCTGGTGGATCGACGGCGACTTCACCGCCGATCGGGCCGGCTGCCTCGCCGAACTCGAGCGCCTGGTGCGGGCCGCGCCATGATCCGTCCCGGCGTCACCTTCTCGCTCTGGATGGCGATCGCGATCCTCGTCGTGCTGAACGACTTCGTGGGCGACACCTGGATCGCCGCTACCCTCTCGGTGCGCGCCGTCGAATGGTACAAGGCGCTGGTGCCGATTCCCTACGTGGCGATGGTGGCGATCATCCACGCCCGGCGCACGAGGGGCGATGACTGGTTCCAGGCGGCGCTGCTGGCGGCGCTGCTGTGGTCTACCTCGACGATGCTGGCCGGCTTCACCTATGCGCGCGTGGCCTACGAGGAAGGCGCGGAAGCTTTCTTCGACCGTCTGGGTTTCTGGTGGGGCGCCCCGTATCCGCTGCTGGTGCTCGTGCTGTTCGCGTCGCCCTTGCTGGCCGGCTGGGCGCTGGCCCGGCATCGATGAGCCCCGGATGAGCCCCCGATGAGCCCCCGATGAGCATCGTCTCGCGGCTGTGCATCTCCGGCTACCGTTCGCTGCGCGACGTGCGGCTGGAGATCGAGCCGCTCACGGTCGTCACGGGCGCCAACGGCAGCGGCAAGTCGAGCCTCTATCGCGCCCTGCGCCTGCTGGCCGACGTCGCTCAAGGGCGGATCATCCAGTCGCTGGCGCTCGAAGGCGGCATCTCCTCCGTGCTGTGGGCCGGCCCCGAGCAGTTCTCCCGCGGCATGAAGCGCGGCGAGCAGCCGGTCCAGGGCACCGTGCGCAAGTCGACGATCAGCCTGAAGCTGGGCTTTGCCTCGGAGTCCTACGGCTACGCGATCGATCTCGGCCTGCCGGTGCCGGGCGGCCTGTTCGGTCGCGATCCGGTGATCAAGACCGAGACCCTGTGGACCGGGCTCGTCCTGCAGCGCGCCAACGCCTTCGCCGAACGGCATGGTCCGTCCGTCACGCTGCGGGATCTCAACGGCGAGCGCCGGCAGGCCTATACGCGGCTGCAACCGTTCGACAGCATGCTGACCCATTGCGCCAACCCCGAGGATGGCGCGGAGCTGCTTTCGATGCGCGAGCAATTGCGCGACTGGCGCTTCTACGATCACTTCCGCACGGACAGCGACGCGCCGGCCCGGCGCCGCCAGGTCGGCACGCGGACGCCCGTGCTGGCGGGCGATGGCGCCGATCTCGCGGCGGCCATCGCCACCATCCAGGAGATCGGCAGCGAGGGGCAGCTCGAGGCGGCGATCGCCGACGCCTTTCCCGGCGCCTCGGTCGATGTCGCGGTGAGCGACGGCTATTTCGAGGTCGAGATGCGCCAGCGCGGGCTGCTGCGGCCGCTGAAGGCCACCGAACTGTCGGATGGAACGCTGCGTTACCTGCTGCTGGTGGCGGCGCTGCTGTCGCCGCGGCCGCCGTCGCTCATGATCCTGAACGAGCCCGAGACCAGCCTCCATCCCGACCTGCTGGCGCCGCTCGCCCGTCTGATCGCCGATGCGGCCAAGCGATCGCAGATCATCGTGGTTTCCCACGCCGAGCGCCTCGTCTCCGCGCTGACCCAGGCAGGCGGGCGCCGGATCACCTTGGCCAAGGAACTGGGCGAGACCGTCGCCCAGGACGAAGACCGGCCGGTGTGGAACTGGCCGAGTCGCTAGAAACCCTTCCCGTCGACGGCCGCCACGGCACCGGATTCACGGGGGTGCGACTCCCGCTTCGAATGTTTCGTTTATTTCGATTATTTCGTTTATTGACCCCGACTCCCGCTTACTTCAGCGGCCTGTCAGGGCCAGCGCACCTCGGGCGGCAGGGACATCAGGATCGCCTCGACATTGCCGCCGGTCATCAGGCCGAAGCGCGTGCCGCGATCGTGCAGCAGGTTGAATTCGACGTAGCGGCCGCGGCGCGCGAGCTGATGGGCGCGGTCGGCCTCGGTCCACGGCTCGTTCATGTGACGCCGCACCAGCTTCGGATAGATGTCGAGGAAGGTCTCGCCGACGGCGCGCGTGAAGGCGAAGTCGCGGGCATGGTCGCCGCTGTCGAGATAGTCGTAGAAGATGCCGCCGATGCCGCGCGGCTCGCCGCGATGGGGCAGGAAGAAGTACTCGTCGCACCATTCCTTGAAGTTCGGATGGTAGGCGGGATCGTGCGCGTCACAGGTTGCGCGGAACGCAGCGTGGAAATCCTGCGTGTCGGGCTCGTGCGGCACCATCGGCGTCAGGTCGGCGCCGCCGCCGAACCAGCTGCGCGTGGTCACGATGTAGCGCGTGTTCATGTGCACCGCCGGCACCTTGGGCGACTGCATGTGCGCCACCAGCGAGATGCCGGCCGCGAAGAAGCGCGGGTCCTCCTGGGCGCCGGGGATCTGGCTGCGGAACTCGGGGCTGAACTCGCCGAACACGGTCGAGATGTTGACGCCGACCTTCTCGAACACGCGGCCGCGCATCAACGACATGGTGCCGCCGCCGTGATCCTCGCCGTTGGGTCCCTTCTCGCGCTTCCAGCTCTTGCGCTGGAAGCGGCCGGGCGCCTTGTCGCGATGCGTGCCCTGAAGCTCGTCCTCGATCCGCTCGAACTCGGCGCAGATCCGGTCGCGGAGGCCGGCGAACCAGGTCGCGGCTGCTTCTTTTTGGCTGACAATGGTCGCCTCGTCGGGCAGGGGCGAGGGGCCGTTGGGGCCGGTGGCAGTGCGGGCGTGCTTGGCGGTCATGCGAGCTTTTCGAATCCCGAGGTCTGGCGAAGGGCCTCGCTCAATACCATTGCCGCCGCCAGGGCGACATTGAGCGACCTTGCCCCAGGCTGGAGCGGGATGCGGACCCGCAAATCGGCCGCTGCATGGACGTCGGCCGGGACGCCCGCGCTTTCGCGGCCCATCAGCAGGATGTCGTCCGCCCGGAAGGTGGCGTCCGGCAGGCGCTCGGCCCCCGCCGTGGTCAGCAGGACCAGCCGCCCGGGCGGCCGGTCGCGGCAGAAGGCGGTCCAGGAGGCGTGCCGGACGAGGGTGGCCAGGTGGTAGTAGTCCATGGCCGCCCGGCGAATCCGCTTGTCGTCCACCGGAAAACCGCAGGGCTCGATGAGGTCCAGGGGCACGCCGAGGCCGGCCGATAGGCGGATGAAAGCCCCAAGATTTTGAGGGATATCGGGCTGAAACAGCGCCAGGCGCATGAACTCTTTACTCCGGTCCGCGTCGCGGAAGGCTCTTTATGCGGCACGCTGTCACAGAATGCCGCTCATCGGGCCTGCGACCAACAGAGCCTTGAAACAAAAGGGGCTTTCCCGGCTATATACCCGCCAATCTCCTCGGGGGGACGGAAGAGAGTAATCATGGCTGCTTCAAGCACATCGGCACACGGACACGGCGACCCGACTCGGCGCGACTTCCTGATGGTTGCGACGGGCGCTCTTGGCGCCGTCGGCGCCGCGGCCGTCGCGTGGCCCTTCATCAACAATCTCAACCCCGCCGCGGACACGCTGGCCCTGTCGACCGTCGAGGTGAACGTCACGCCGATCGCGGTCGGCCAGGCGGTCACCGTGAAGTGGCGCGGCAAGCCGGTGTTCATCCGGCACCGCACCGAGGCCGAGATCAAGGAAGCCGAGGCTGTGCCGATGGCGCAGCTGCCGGATCCGGAGACCGACAACAAGCGTGTCACCGACACCGCGAAGAAGGTCCGGCCCGAATGGCTGATCATGATCGGCGTCTGCACCCATCTGGGCTGCGTGCCGCTCGGCAACAAGCCGGGCGATCCCAAGGGTGAGTTCGGCGGCTGGTTCTGCCCCTGCCACGGCTCGAGCTACGACACGTCGGGCCGCATCCGCAAAGGACCGGCGCCGAAGAATCTCGTGGTTCCGGACTACCTGTTCACTTCCGACTCGCTCGTTCGCATCGGCTGATCGACCCAGGTCGTCCGCCTCAGATCTCGCTGGAGTTCCAGAATGGCCTCGTCACACGGCACGCCGCCGGTCTTCAATAACAAGGTGATCGCCTGGGTCGATCACCGCCTGCCGATCTTCTCGTATATCGAGAAGGAATATCACACCTTCCCGACGCCACGGAATTTCAACTATTTCTGGAACTTCGGCGCGATCGCCACGGTGATGCTGGTCCTCATGATCGCCACCGGCATCGTGCTCGCGACCAACTACACGCCGCACGTGCTGATGGCCTTCGACGCCGTCGAGCGCATCGACCGCGACGTGCCGCAGGGCTGGCTGATCCGCGACCTGCACATGAACGGCGCCTCGTTCTTCTTCATCGCCGTCTACATCCACATCTTCCGCGGCATGTACTACGGCTCCTACAAGGCGCCGCGCGAGCTGCTGTGGATCCTGGGCGTGGTCATCTTCCTGCTGATGATGGCGACGGCCTTCATGGGCTACGTGCTGCCGTGGGGCCAGATGAGCTTCTGGGGCGCCACCGTCATCACCAACCTGTTCTCGGCGATCCCGATCGTCGGCGAATCGATCGTGACCTGGCTGTGGGGCGGCTTCGCCGTCGACAACCCGACGCTCAACCGCTTCTTCGCCCTGCACTACCTGCTGCCGTTCATCATCGTGGCCGTCGTGGCGCTGCACGTGGTGGCGCTGCACATCCACGGCTCGAACAACCCGACCGGCATCGACCCGAAAGGCCCGCAGGACACCGTCCCGTTCCATCCGTACTACACGATGAAGGACGGCTTCGGCGTGATCTGCTTCCTGATCGTCTTCGCCGGCTTCGTGTTCTTCGCGCCCGACTACATGGGCCATCCGGACAACTACATCCCGGCCAACCCGCTGGTCACGCCGGCGCACATCGTGCCGGAATGGTACTTCCTGCCGTTCTACGCGATCTTGCGCGCCATCCCCGACAAGCTGGGCGGCGTGCTGGCGATGTTCGGCGCCATCGCGGTGCTGTTCGTCCTGCCGTGGCTCGACACCTCGCGCGTCCGGTCGTGCACGTTCCGGCCGATCTACAAGTGGTTCATGCTGTTCCTGGTGGTCGACGTGATCGTCCTGGGCATCTGCGGTTCCAAGCCGCCGGAAGGCTTCTGGGTGCCGCTGTCGCAGCTCGCGACCCTGTACTACTTCGCTCACTTCCTCGTCCTGCTGCCGATCCTGGGCAAGATCGAACGGCCGTTGCCATTGCCTGCCAGCATCGCCGACTCGGTGCTCAAGAAGAAGGCGGTCTAAGAGCCATGCGCAAGCCTTTCGCCCGCAATCTCCTGGTCTCCGGCGCCATCGCGCTGGCGGCCTTCGCCACCGGCACTGTCGCCATCGCGGCCGGCGGCACCGAGCACCCGCCGCACAGGCACTGGCACTTCCAGGGGCCGTTCGGCACCTACGATCGTGCCGCCGCCCAGCGTGGCTTCCAGGTCTATCAGGAAGTCTGCGCGGCCTGCCATTCGCTGTCGTTGATGTCCTATCGCAACCTGACCGACCTCGGCCTGACCGAGAACCAGGTCAAGGGTCTCATCAAGGACATTACCGTCTCGGATCTCAACGACGACGGCGCCCCGGTCGACCGGCCGGCCCGCCCGTCGGATCGGTTCAAGAAGCCGTTCCCCAACGAGGCAGCCGCGGCCGCCGCCAACAACGGCAAGGCCCCGCCCGACCTCAGCGTCATCGTCAAGGCCCGCGAGTTCGGCCCGGATTACATCTATGGAATCCTGACCGGCTACGTTCCGTACGACAAGCTGACTCCCGAGCAGATCAAGGAGTTCGACGTCAAGAAGGACGACTACTTCAACAAGTACTTCCCGGGCCACAAGATCGCCATGGCGCCGCCGCTGGCGGATGACAAGGTGACCTATGCCGACGGCACCAAGGCCACGCTCGACCAGGAAGCCGCCGACGTGACCGAGTTCCTGGCGTGGGCCTCCGAGCCGCACATGGAAGACCGCAAGCGCACCGGCGTCCGGGTCATCCTGTTCCTGATCGCCCTGGCCGGCATGATGTACGCCGTGAAGCGTATGGTGTGGGCCGACAAGCACTGACGCTTAGGGCGTTAGTGCCGCTTGGCGCTAACGCCTGAGGCGACGTTCGATCGCTTCGGATCGCTCGATCAGCCGGCGGGCGCGAACGATCACCGGGATGTCGATCATCTTGCCATCCACCGAGAACGAGCCGCGGCCCTCAGCCGCGGCTTTTTCGTCGGCCGCGATCAGCTTCCGCGCGTAGGCGACTTCCTCGGCCGTGGGCGTGAAGGCCTCGTTCAACGAGGCAACGAGCCCGGGATGGATGCAGGTGCCGCCCGAGAAGCCGAAGCGGCGCGCTCGCTCGGCGCTCTTCCGATAGGCCGCCGGGTCCGAATAGTCGGCGACGGTGCCCAGGATGCCGATCACCGGCACGCCATGCGCCTGGGCCGCGAAGGCGACCATGCGCTTGGGCAGTTCGAGCGTCTCGTCACCCGGCACCGAGCCGGTCTCCAGCGCGAAATCCTCGCCCCCCAGCATCATGGCGATCACCCGGGGCCCGCGCTCGGCGATGTCGTTCAGCTCGGTCAGTGCGCGCGGATGCTCGATCATCGCGGCAAAGCCGACGCTGCCCACGGGCATGCCGCGCTCGCGCTCCAGCTCGCTCACGACCTCGTCGAGCAGGCGCAGGTGTTGCACGCCCTCGGTCTTGGTGACGAACAGCGCCGAAAGGCCGGGCCGCACCGCCGCCTCGATGTCGGGGATCGCCAGGCGCAGCGGCCGGTTGATGCGCACCGCGACGTCGGCGCCGCCTCGCGCGACCTTCTTCATGGTTTCCGGCAGCATCGCGCGCGCCTCGGCCTTCTGCGCCGGCTGCACGCTGTCCTCGAGATCGATCAGCACGCAATCGGCGCCGCGCTCGTGGGCCCTGTCGATGAACTTCGGGACGTTGCCCGGAACGTAGAGGATCGAGCGCCAGACGGGCGGAACGGGCCGGCTCACTTCTTCTTCTTCCCCGCTGTCTTGCCGTCCGAGATCGCGCCCGACGCACAGAGCTTGTCGTATTCCGCCGCGCCCAGCATCGGCTTCAGCAGGGCCTCGTTGTGCTCGCCCACCGTGGGCGCCGCGCTCTTCAGCGCGCCCGGTGTGCCTGACATGCGCGGCACGACCGGATGGGTCGGCAGCTCGCCCATGTCCGCATCCTCGATCTCGATCAGCGATTCGCGCTCCAGCACATAGTCGTCCTGCACGATCTGCGAAATGTCGTAGACCGGGCCGATGGTGACGCCGGCCTCGTCGAAATAGCGCAGGTTCTCGTCGAGATCGCGGGCACCCACGAACTCGCCGATGATCCGGTCGAGCTCGACGCCGTTGCGCACCCGCTCGATGTTGGTCGCGAAGCGCGGATCCTCCTTCAGTTCCGGCCGGCCGATCTTGTCCAGCACGCGCATCGCCATGCCCTGCGTCGAGGCCGACAGGCACACCCAGCTGCCGTCCTTCGTCTGGTAGACGTTGCGCGGCGCCGCGTTGGTCGAGCGGCTGCCGGTGCGTACCTTCACCTCGCCGGTCAGCTTGTGGTTGGCCGCCTGCGGTCCCAGCATCGAGAACAGCGGATCGAACAGCGGCAGGTCGAGCACCTGGCCCTTGCCGCCGTTCATCTCGACCTCGCGCAGCGCCACCATCACGGCGCCGTAGCCGTTCAGGGCGGCCATGCAGTCGGCGAGATACATCGGCGGCAGGACCGGCTCGCGGTCGGCGAAGCCGTTCATCGAGGCGAAGCCGCTATAGCCCTCGATCAGCGTGCCGAAGCCCGGCTTGTGGCGATAGCGTCCGTCCTGGCCCCAGCCGGAGATGCGCAGGATCACCAGCTTCGGATTGATCGCGTGCAGCTCGGCCGGCGAGAGGCCCATATCCTCCATGACGCCCGGCCGGAAGCTCTCGACCAGGATGGCGGCGGTCTTCGCCAGTTCGCGCACGATGGTGCGGCCGGCGTCGGAGCGCAGGTCGAGGGCGACGCTCTTCTTGTTGCGGCTGTAGACCTTCCAGGCGGTTTCGACGCCCTTCACCCGCCACGAGCGCAACGTGTCGCCCTCGGGCGGCTCGATCTTGATGACCTCGGCGCCGAAGTCGGCAAGCTGAAGCGTCAGGACGTTGCCGGCGACGAGTCGCGACAGGTCGACGACGCGGACCCCGTTCAGGGGGCCGCGGGCGCCGGGGGTGAAGGATTTCTTGGCGGGACGTTTGGCGGGCATTTTTCAACGAACATCCTGTCATCCCGAGCGCCGTGAGCGAGCCCTGGCAGCGCCTCGAAAGGTCCCTCGCTCACGCTCGGGATGACAATGGTGGTGGGAACGGCGTCGTGCGTCAGCCGACGTGCTTGGCCATGAACTCCAGCGTGCGCTCCATCGCCTTCTTCGAGGCGGCCGCGTCGTAGCTGCCGCGCTCGTCGCAATGGAAGCCATGGTCGGCGGGATAGTCGTAGATCGTGACGCCCGGATGGAGCTGGCGCAGCTCGTTCACGTGCGTCATCGGGATGTGCATGTCCTTGTCGCCGAAATGCATGATCGTCGGCACGCTGGGTTTTTCGTCCCGGGCGCCGTAGATGCCGCCGCCATAGTAGGCGATGGCCGCGTCGGGCTTGAGGCGCGTCGCCGCCAGCCAGGTGATGGTGCCGCCCCAGCAGAAGCCGGTCACCGCGACCTTCGTCACGCCGCGCTTCTTCAGCTCGGCGATGGCGACCTCGACGTCCTGCACAGCCTTTTCGGTGAAGCCGGGCGTCATGACGTAGCCGCGGCCCTCGGCGATCGTGTCCGGCGTGTAGCCGAGCTCGATGCCGGGCTTGATGTGGTCGAAGAAGCACGGCGCGAGGGCCAGGTAGCCTTCGGCCGCGAACTTGTCGGTCACGGCGCGGATATGGTGGTTCACCCCGAAAATCTCCTGGATGACCACGATGCCGCCCTTCGGCGTGCCCGCCGGGGTGGCCAGGTAAGCGCCGATCTCGCCGGCGGCAGACTTAAGACGGATATCTTCGCCCATGAATAATCCTCCCTGTGTGGCCGGCATTGGACCATGGTAAGCCCGCGCCGTTCAAGGAATCCAAGCCATGTATCTTCCGAAGCATTTCGCAGGCGATGAAGCGGTCGGCCGCGAGGTCATGAAGGCCCATAACTGGGCTCTCCTGATGACGACCGACGAAGACGGCGCGCCCTTCGCCACCCACCTGTCGCTGCTCTGGCAGGACGATGGCAGCGAACACGGTTCGCTGATCGGCCATATCGCGCGCGCCAACCCGCACTGGAAGCTGTTCGAGCGGCCGGCGGAGTCGCTCGCGCTGTTCTGGGGGCCGCATGCCTACGTCTCGCCGACCTGGTACACACCGGGTCCCAAGGTGCCGACCTGGAACTACGTCACCGTCCATGCCTATGGCCGGCCGGAGGTGGTTACCGACACGCAGGGCGCGCTCGACGTACTGACGAAACTCTCGACGGCCTACGAAGGGGCGGACCCTTCGTCCTGGAACCTCGACCGCCTTCCGCCGGGCAATGCCGAGGCGCAGACCAGAGGCATCGTCGCCTTCCGCATGCCGCTCGCGCGGCTTCAGACCAAGATCAAGCTCAGCCAGAATCGCGAGCTGGAGGACCGGCAGCGCGTGATGGAGAAGCTCGCGGAAAGCGACAACCAGGACGCGCAGGCGACGGCCCACTGGATGAAGCGCGTCCTGCCGTAGCTTCGGTCATTGGCGGGGGCGCGAACAAGCATTCGAGCTGATCTGCAGCCTCTCGCCTGCCGCTTCCAGATCCTTGAAGCGGGGTTGTAGAGGCTGTGCATCGCCTGCCTTGAGAGCCTGGCGAACATTGGGGCAAAAGAGCTTCTGAAAGATCTGGCCGGCAGCGACCCAACTTCCGTCGGCGTCCTGAGCGAACACCATTACGCTCGTGAGGTCGACGATCACGATTTCGGCTCGGCTGTCGTCGGCCAGATCCACCATTAAGGCGTCGCATTTCAGGGCGGCCTGGGTGAGGCAGCCCGGCAGGATCGGCTTGCCTGGCGCATTCTTCCAGTCCTGCTCGATGAAGGCCGCTGGCAAGGTGCTACCGGCCCGCTTGGTGACCGTGATGTTCTTCGCGCGGGTTTCGGCGCTGGCCGGTGAGTTCGCCACGGCTCCTGGCTTCGGTGCCCTGGCGAGTTGCTCGATCCGCGCCGAGATCCTGGCGGCATTCGGACCCTGCGGGTTGGTCTTCAGGCGTTCGTAGGCATCCTTCCCGTAACGGCCGCTGCTCCTTTCGAGGAAGGCCAAGTCGAACTTCTCCGGGTCGACGCGGCCCGATTCGAGGCGGGCGATCTGATCGTCCACCGATATGCGCGCCGGATCCGCGAGAGGCGTCAGCAGGGCCAGTAGTCCTGCGGCCGTCACGAACGCCGAAACGATGTTCGTCATCGGCAGGTATCGCAAGGCGGGGCCGGAGCGGAGAGCCGCCAGCGCATAGCCGATCGCATGCGAGGCCAGCATGACGATACAGGCCACACCGATGACCCGCGGGGGAGTCCAGCCGTGTTGCTCGATGCGCAGGCCCAGCCCGACCGCGGCCAGGACCACCAGCGGCACCAGCATGAGAGCGGCCAGGAACCGGGCGTAGCGCAGGACAGGAAATCTCTCCTCCTGCGACATGCCGTCCTGGAAATGCGCGTTGATCAGGAGGATCAGCAGGCCCGAGGCAATGATGAGGCTTAGCGTGGCGCGCTTGGTGTTCCAGAGCGGGTCGAGGCCGGTGAAGAACAAAGCGACGAGGAAGCCGCCACCGATCAGGACCATGACGGGCAACAGCCACGCCAGCAGGTTCAACAGCAGCGAGCGTGCGCCCCGGACGAGGCCGGCCTGCGCATCGGTCAGGTGCAGCGCGGCGCTGCTGACGATGCAGGTCACCGGTATCCAGAACCAGCTTTTCGAGATGGTCGTGGAGACGAAATCGACATGGATCGCGTTGAACAGGGTGCCGGCGAGCCACAACATGCCCCAGAACAGGCCGACGAACAGCGAGGCAAGCACGTATTGCGTGACGTGCTTCCAGGTGATCTCGAAGTAGGTCCGGAAGGTTGCGAGAGGCCGCCGGTCGGAGTCCGCGCCGGTCACCAGCGCGTTCACGATGAACAGAAAGACCGGAATCGACGTGCTGAGGATCGTTCCCAGCGAGAACCAGCCCAGGCGATCCATCTCCTGATGGCCGGCATGGAATCCCAGGCCCGCGCTCACCAGACCGATGACGACCGACCAGATGGCGAAAGTCGGCCAGCGAAGGTTGCCGATGCCGAGGACCATGAAGAAGGGTGTCATGCCGGCAGCCGTGGACAGAGCGCGCAGGATGTCGGGTTGGTCGGCCGGCCAGCTCTTCTTGAGACCGGCTTCGTGAAGGAGATAGAGCGCCAGGCCCTGGGCGATGCCGATGAGGAGGCGGGCCGCGACGATCCGGTTGGCGTAAAGGAACTGCATTCTCTGATCCATTGGCGATTCACTACTGTCGCGTGTGCAATGCACCCTAGCACACGCAGCGTGAAATCAGCGTCGACTACGTCGACATATCCCAGCAATGGCTCAACGGCAGCTTGCACGCAGGCGACGGCTCACTGCATGAAGCGCCTCCTGCCGCAACACAGGTTCTGCAATCTCTTTACATCGCGCGGACCATCGGCCACTTTCCTGACCAACAAAAGGGAGGAAATGAATGACGGTCCGTCGTCGTGGTCTCGTGAAGCGTGGTCTGGGAACCGTGATCGCTGCCGGCGTCGGCATGCCGCTCTACCTGCCAGCTGCCCGCGCCCAGGCCTATCCCAGCAAGCCGATCACCTTCATCGTCCCGTGGCCCGCCGGCGGTTCGAGCGACATCACGCTCCGCGCCATGTGCGAGCGGGCCGGCAAGGTCCTGGGCCAGCCCTTCCAGATCGACAACAAGGGTGGCGCCTCCGGCACCCTGGGACCGGCCACCATGGCCGCCACCGCGCGGCCCGACGGCTACACCCTGTCGCAATTGCCGATCTCCGTGTTCCGGCTGCCGGTGATGCAGAAGACGGCGTTCGATCCGCTGAAGGACTTCACCTACGTCGCGCATCTCAGCGGCTATACGTTCGGCGTCACCACGGCGGCCGACCAGCCCTACAAGACCTTCAAGGACGTGATCGAGTACGCCAAGGCCAATCCGGGCAAGGTAACCTACGGCACGCCCGGCGCCGGCACCTCGCTTCACATCGGTATGGAGCGCATCGCGGCCGCGGCCGGGATCAAGTGGACCATGGTGCCGTTCAAGGGCGGTGCGGAGACCAATGCCGCCGTGCTCGGCAAGCATACGACCCTGCAGGCCGATTCGACGGGCTGGAAGCCGCTGGTCGATGCGGGCCAGCTGCGACTGCTCTGCGTCTGGACCGAGAAGCGCACCAAGAACTGGCCCGACGTGCCGACCCTGAAGGATCTCGGCTTCGACATGGTGTTCGATTCGCCGTTCGGCATGGGTGGCCCGAAGGGCATGGACCCGGCCACGGTGAAGAAGCTCGACGAGGCCTTCAAGGTCGCGCTCGAGGACAAGGACGTCATCGCGACCCTGGAAAAGTACGACATGTCGCCGCGCTACATGCCGGCCGCGGCCTACGACAAGTTCGCGCGCCAGCTCTATGCCGAAGAGAAGGCGGCGCTGGAGAAGCTCGGACTGGCCGCCAAGAGCTAGTCCGCCCGAAGAGAGCGGGGAAAGAAGACAACAAGGGAGGAGTTCATGCGTCGTCGTTCGTTCATCGCGGCGTCGGGTGCGGTCGCGTCCGCCGCTCTCGCGCCCGCCATCGGGCATGCCCAGGGGGCCAAGGATTTTCCCAACAAGCCGATCACGCTGATCATGCCGTGGCCGGCCGGCAGCGGCGTCGACGTCTGGCATCGTGCGCTGGGCGACGCCGCAGCCAAGATCCTCGGCCAGCCGGTGGTGATCGACAACCGGACCGGCGGTTCCGGAACCAGCGGCCCCGCCAGCATGGCCGCGACCGCCAAGCCCGACGGCTATACGATCGCGCAGATGCCGGTGACGATCTTCCGCCTGCCGCACATGCAGAAGACGCCGTACGACCCGATGAAGGACTTCACCTGGATCCTCCACACCTCGGCCTACACGTTCGGCGTGGTCGTGCGGGCGGACTCGCAATTCAAGACCTTCCAGGACGTCATCGCCTTCGCCAAGGCCAACCCGGGCAAGTTCACCTATGCGACCCCGGGCGCCGGCAGCTCGCTGCACATCGGCATGGAGCAGATCGCCCACAAGGCCGGCGTTAAGTTCACCCACGTGCCCTTCAAGGGCGGGCCCGAAGGCTGGGCGGCGCTGGAGGGCGGCCACGTCATGGCCGACGCCGATGCAACCGGCTGGGCGCCGCTGGTCGATGCCGGCAAGTTCCGCCTGCTCTGCATCTGGACGCAGGAGCGCAGCCCGCGCTGGCCCGATGCGCCGACGCTCAAGGAGCTGGGCTTCAACCTGACGCTCGACTCGCCGTTCGGGCTTGCCGGGCCGAAGGGCATCGACCCTGCGGTCGTGCAGAAGCTGCACGATGCCTTCAAGGCCGCGCTCGACGATCCCAAGGTGGTCGAACTGATGGCCAAGTACGACTATCCCAAGCGCTACATGAACACGGCGGACTACGCCAAGTTCGCCAAGCAGCAGTATGACGAGCAGCGCGAGGTCGTGGACCAGCTCGGGCTCGCCAAGAAGAGCTGAGCATGCTGCGTCGCGCTGAATTCTGGGGAGGCCTGTTCTGGCTGGGTGTCGGCGTGTTCGTCACCTGGCAGGGCTGGCTGCTCGAACTGGGCACCCTGCATGAGCCGGGCTCGGGCTTCGTCTTCTTCTGGCTCGGTCTCTTCATGTGCGCGCTGTCGCTGTCGATCATCGTCGCCGGCGCGCGCGGCGAGGGGCCGCTGCTGGCCGATCTCTGGCGCGGGGCGCGGTGGCGCAACGTCGTGATGGTGATCGTCGCCCTGATCGTCTTCGGCGTCCTGTTCCAGAAGTTGGGCTTCGTGCTCTGCAGCCTGGCGCTGCTGCTCTTCCTGATGACCTTCGTCGATCCGGTGGCGCCCAAGCTCTCGATCCCGATCGCTTTGGCCGCGTCGGTCGGGGTCTGGTACGTGCTGGAAAAGGTCCTGCTGGTGCAGCTTCCCAAGGGAAGCTGGCTCGAGGACGTTCCCTATCTCTCCTGGCTGGCGGGCTGACGCGATGGACGTGCTTTCCGGTCTCTACCAGGGATTCGCGGTCGCCTTCGATCCGGTCAATCTTCTCTACTGCTTCATCGGCGTGTTCATCGGCACGCTGGTCGGCGTGCTGCCCGGCATCGGCCCGATCTCGGCCATGTCGCTGCTGCTGCCGGTCACGCTCTCGGGCTCGCCCGAGTCCGGCATCATCATGATGGCCGGCATCTACTACGGCTCCATGTATGGCGGCTCGACCACCGCGGTGCTGGTGAACATCCCGGGCGAGGCGGCCTCGGTCGTCACTTGCATCGACGGGCACGAGATGGCCAAGCGCGGCCGCGCGGGCCCGGCGCTCGGCATCTCGGCGCTGGGATCGTTCGTCGCCGGCACCTTCGCGATCGTCGCCCTGATGCTCGTGGCGCCGATGCTGGCGCAGGTCGCCGTGGCCTTCGGCCCGCCGGAATATTTCAGCCTGATGGTTCTCGGCCTCACCATCCTGTCCTTCCTGACGCAGGGCTCGATGGCAAAGGCGCTGCTGATGGCGGCGGTCGGCGTCGTGGTCGGGCTGATCGGTCTCGACCAGATCAACGCCATGCCGCGCCTCACCTTCGACCGGCTCGAACTGGTCGACGGCATCGGGCTCGTGCCGGTGGTGATGGGCCTGTTCGGCGTGGCCGAGATCCTGGCGAACATCGAGCAGCAGATTCGGCGCGACATCGTGCAATCGCGGATCGGCAGCCTGTGGCCCTCGCGCGAGGACCTGAAGGCGAGCGCCGGCCCGGTCGGGCGCGGCACGCTGCTGGGCTTCCTGCTGGGCGTGCTGCCGGGCGGCGGCGCGGTGATCGCCTCCTTTGCGTCCTACGCCATGGAGAAGAAGCTGTCGCGCACGCCCGAGCGCTTCGGCAAGGGCGCGATCGAGGGCGTCGCGGGGCCCGAGGCCGCCAACAATGCGGCGGCCGGCGGCGCCTTCATTCCGCTGATGACGCTCGGCATCCCGCCCAACGTCATCATGGCGCTGCTGCTGGGCGCCTTCGTCATTCACGGGCTGCAGCCCGGGCCGCTGATGATGAGCCAGAATCCCAAGGTTTTCTGGGGCATCGTCGCCAGCATGTATGTCGGCAACATCATGCTGCTGGTGCTCAACATGCCGTTGATCGGCATGTGGGTTCAGGTGCTGAAGGCGCCCTACAGGATCCTGTTTCCGCTGATCCTGATGTTCTGCATCGTCGGCGTCTTCGCCTCGGGCAACGCCGTGTTCGACGTGTTCGTGATGATCGGCACCGGCCTGCTGGGCTATCTCATGCGCAAGTTCGGCTACGAGGCGGCGCCGCTGGTGCTTGCCTTCGTGCTCGGGCCGATGCTCGAGAACAACCTGCGCAAGTCGCTGATCCTGAGCCAGGGGTCGTTCGAGATCTTCGTCGTGCGGCCCATCTCGGTCGCCTGCCTTGCGATCGCGGCCTTCCTGCTGATCGCACCACTCCTTCCCGCGCTCCGCAAGAAGCGCGAGAAGGTGGCGCTCGACGTGACCGAGTAGCTACTTCGCCTTCAGGAGGTCGGTAACCTTCAGGAGGATCAGCTCGTTGTCGTCGGACTTGCCCAGCGCGCGGCCCGACGAGAAGGGCAGGTTGTTGTCGTTGCCGACGATGATGTGGTCGGCGTCGACGCGGTCGACATTCTCGATGGTGAAGAACGGGAAGGTGAGCTTGCCGTCCTTGGCGCCTGCGCGCGCGACCTTGTTCGGGTCCTGGATGTCCATCAGGTCGATGTAGCCCACCTTCTTCACGAAGCCGTCGGCATCGGCCTGGCCGAGGTCGATCTTGTAGATGCGCTTGAACTTGGCCGGCACGTTGAAGCAGTCGGCCTTCACCGCGCCGTCCTTGCAGGCCTGGGCCGCGTCGCCCTCGGTGTCGTCACGCTCGATGATCAGGCCGCTGGTGGCGTCGATCAGGTTGAAGTCGCCGATGGCGTTGGCCGGCGCCTCGAGCGTGTACTTGAAGCTCTTGCCCGTGTACTCGCCCTTGGCCACGTCGAACTCGAGGATGCGCAGGAAGCGCTTGCCGTCCTTGGCTTCCATCTCGCCCGACTCGGTCACCAGCGGGCCTTCGAGCAGCGGGTAGAGGAACTTGCCGTCGGGAGAGGCCGCCATGCCTTCGAAGCCCTTGCTGCGCCGGACCTCGAACTTCACCGCGCCGGGTGCGCCGGGCATCGTCACCGCCGGATGGTCGGGCGAGCGCACTAGCTTGCCGTCCACCTTGGTCTCGAAGATCTGCAGGACCTTGCCGCTCTTGTCGGTCTTGATCAGGTAAGGGCCGAACTCTTCGCCGAAGTAGAGGAAGTCGCCGATCGGCTGCACCGATTCGAGATCGAAGTCGCCGCCGGTCAGGTAGCGCTTCGGAGTGTTCTCGTTGACGATGCGGAACGGCACTTTGCGGTCGGGATCGCTGAGGAAGCCGGTCGACACGCGCTCCACCGTGCCGGCCTTCCAGTCCGGCTTGACGATGTGGAACATCAGCATGGCGTCGGGCGAGTTCGCCTTGCTGCCGAAACCGTTGTCGCTGATCGTGAGATAGGAGCCGTCCGGCAGCTTGCGGATGCCCGAGAAGCCCTGCACCGGCTGCCCCTTGAACGGCAGGCTGAGGCCGGTGGGACGCGGCGCCGCCTTGTCGGACAGCGCCGACATGCCCGGCACGCTCTCCGGTGCATCGACGCGCTGGCCGGCAGGGCCGGCGTAGCGGCCGGAGATTTGCAGATCCGGCGGCGCGTCCGCCGGGGCGGGCACGAGGGTCATGGCGGGCAGGATCGCATGGCCTTCCAGCGTGGCCGGGAACTTGGTCTGGGCAGAGGCGGAAAAGGCAGACAGAAGGGCAGCGGCCGAGGCCGCAAGCAGCAGATGTGTTTTCATGTGTGTCTCTTCATGAGGTGTGACATCCGCCTGCTACAGGCTTCTCGCTACGGTTTACTGACGGTCCTTGTGGACGGCGGGGACGTGCGCGCAGGATCGTAACGGAACCGCCACTATTGCCCGTTACCCCAGACGTGCGTTTCCAGGAGTTCAGATGGCCGCCGCACGAGATGACAACTACACCGACCCCGACGATATCGGGGTGAACGCCAGTACCGAGCCCTCGATCGGCGAGCTGATCGAGCGGCGGCTCAGCCGGCGCGATGCGTTGCGCGGCCTCGCGGGCGCGGGCCTGGCGGCCACGCTCGCCGGTCCGTTCGCCACGACGGATGCGCAGGCCCAGGCGAACGGTCCCTCGTCGCTCACCTTCAAGGAACTCGCCCATACGCTCGACGGCACGCAGCACGTCGCCGACGGTTACGACATGCAGGTGCTGATCCGCTGGGGTGACCCGATCATCGGAGGCGCCACGGGCTTCGATCCCGCCACCCTCACGGCGGCCGAGCAGGAGAAGCGGTTCGGCTACAACAACGACTATCTCGGCCTCTATCCGCTGCCCGCCGGCAGCCGCAGCGGCGACCGCTTCCTGATGGTCGCCAACCACGAATACACCAACCCCAACCTGATGTTCGCGGGTCTTGGCCGCGGACGCGATGCGGCGCTGAAGGCGACGAAGGACCAGGTCGCGGTCGAGATGGCCTCGGTCGGCGGGGCGGTCGTCGAGATCGCCCGCGACGGCGCCGGCTGGAAGGTCGTGCCCGACAGCAAATACGCGCGCCGCCTCACCGCCACGACGCCGATGGAGATTTCCGGACCCGCCGCCGGCAACGACCGGCTCAAGACTTCGGCCGATCCCACGGGCACGCGCGTGCTGGGCACATTCGGCAACTGCGCCGGCGGCAGCACGCCCTGGGGCACCTGGCTGACCTGCGAGGAGAATTTCCACTTCTACTTCGACGGCGAGGCGGCAAGGCTGGCCGATACCGAACTCGGCAAGCGCTACGGCGTGGCCCGCGCGACCAACGCCTGGGGCCAGCATGTCGATCGTTTCAACTTCGACAAGGAGCCGAACGAGCCCAACCGCTTCGGCTGGGTGGTCGAGATCGATCCCTACGAACCGGCCTCGCCGCCGGTCAAGCGCACCGCGCTGGGCCGCTTCAAGCACGAGGGTTGCACCTACACGCTCGCCAAGGATGGAAGGGTGGTGCTGTACAGCGGCGACGACGAGCGCTTCGAGTATGTCTATCGCTTCGTCACCGCGAAGCCGTGGAACCCGAACGACCGCGCGGCCAACAAGAACCTGCTCGACGAGGGCACGCTCTCCGTTGCGCGCTTCAACGCCGACGGCAAGGTCGAGTGGCTGCCGCTGGTGCAGGGACAGGGTCCGCTCACGGAAGCGAACGGCTTTGCCACGCAGGGCGACGTGCTGGTGAAGACCCGGCTCGCCGCCGATCTCCTGAAGCCGACGCCGATGGACCGGCCGGAAGACATCGAGACCAATCCCGTCAACGGGCGCGTCTACGTCGTGCTGACCAACAATGGCCGGCGCAAGCCCGATCAGGTCGACAAGGCCAATCCGCGTGGCCCCAACGATCACGGCCATATCCTCGAGATCGCGCCGAAGGACGGCGACCACGCCGCGGCGGAAGGCACCTGGTCGATCTTCCTGCTGGCCGGCAAGCCGGGCCACGATGCCGGCGCCCGCTATCATCGCGCGACTTCGGAGAATGGCTGGCTGAGCTGCCCCGACAACATCGCCTTCGACAGCAAGGGCCGCATCTGGATCGCGACCGACGGCGCGCCGTCGGCGGCCGGCGTGGCCGACGGTCTCTATGCCGCCGACACGGTGGGCTTCGGCCGGGCGCTGACCCGCTGCTTCTACCAGGCGCCGACCGGTGCCGAGGTCTGCGGCCCGATCTTCACGCCGGACGACGGCACCTTGTTCCTGGCCATCCAGCATCCCGGCGAGGACCGCAACTCGACCTTCGAGAAGCCCTCGACCCGCTGGCCCGACTTCAAGGACGGCATGCCGCCACGGCCGTCGGTGATCGCCATTACGAAGAAGGGCGGGGGGCCGATAGGTTCGTAGGGGTAATTGGAGCGCGCCACTCCAGTGGCGCTCACGTTTGTCTATTCCAACAATCACCTCACCCTGAGGAGCGGTCCGCAGGACCGCGTCTCGAAGGGTGGGGACACGCACCACGTCTGTGGCCCATCCTTCGAGACGGCTGCTGCGCGGCCTCCTCAGGATGAGGTTGTGAGCATCATGAGCGCCACTGGAGTGGCGCGCTCCGATGAGGTTCTTATCGATTCTGCGCGGCGCGAGCTCTCGCGCTCGATGACAAGCGCTGCCGCTCGCCGGTTCAATGTTTAACGCGGCGTAGGCGCGTTAAACATTGAACCTGAAATGAAACACATCGCCGTCCTTGACGGCGTATTCCTTGCCTTCGAGCCGGAGCTTGCCGGCATCGCGGGCGCCGGCCTCGCCGTTCAGCGTGACATAGTCGTCGAAGGCGATGGTCTCGGCGCGGATGAAGCCTTTCTCGAAATCGGTATGGATGACACCGGCGGCTTGCGGCGCCTTGGCATCACGGTGGACCGTCCAGGCGCGGGCTTCCTTCGGGCCGACCGTGAAGAAGGTCACCAGGTCGAGCAGGGCGTAGCCCGTGCGCACGACGCGCGCGAGACCGGTTTCCTCGAGTCCGAGCGACGACAGGTAGTCGGCCTGGTCCTCGGCCGGAAGCTGCGCCACCTCGGCCTCGATGGCGGCCGAGATCACGACCGACGGCATGCCGCGCGACTTGGCGAAGGCCTCGGCCTTGGCGCTGTGCGCGTTGCCGGTCGCGGCCGAGCTCTCCTCGACGTTCAGCACGTACATCATCGGCTTGGCGGTGATGAGCTGGAGTCGGGCGAACACCGCGCGCTCGTCGTCCGTGAGCTTGGCTTCGCGGGCCGGCTTGCCGTCGCGCAGCGCCTCGAGCGCCTTCTTCACGACCGGGGCCTCGGCCGCGGCCTCCTTGTCGCCGCCCTTGGCCTTCTTCTCGAGGTTGGGCAGGCGCTTCTCGAGGCTGTCCATGTCGGCCAGCATCAACTCGGTCTCGACGATTTCGGCGTCGCTCACCGGATCGACCTTGCCGCTCACATGCGTGACGTCACCATCCTCGAAGCAGCGCAGCACGTGGGCGATCGCATCGACCTCGCGGATGTTGCCCAGGAACTGGTTGCCCAGCCCCTCGCCGCGCGACGCGCCCTTCACCAGGCCGGCGATGTCGACGAATTCGAGCTGGGTGTTGATGATCTTGGCCGAGCCCGCAATGGCCGCGAGCTTTTCCAGGCGCGGGTCGGGCACGGCGACGCGGCCGACATTGGGCTCGATGGTGCAGAACGGATAATTGGCCGCCTGTGCCGCCTGCGTGGCGGTCAGGGCGTTGAACAGGGTCGACTTGCCGACATTGGGCAGGCCGACGATTCCGCAGTTGAAACCCATGATCTACTCTTTGCTGCCCAGGCCCTTGATGTCGAGGCGGGCCGGAAGGTCGGGAGGCGGCGCGAGATGCGCCACCCGGCTCATGTATTTCTCGTCGGCCTTGGCGCCGCCTTCGACCAGCAGCGCCGCTTCCTCGGCCAGCGCGTGCAGCACCTTCGGGACCCAGCCGTCCTTCGGGTCGCGCTCGTCGCGCTCGAAGTCGCGCAGCACCCAGTGCAACACCAGGTCCTTGTGGCCGGGGTGGCCGATGCCGATGCGGACGCGGCGGTAGTCCTTGCCGACATGGGCGTCGATGTCGCGCAGGCCGTTATGGCCGCCCGCGCCGCCGCCCTTCTTCATGCGCACCCGTCCGGGCGCGATGTCGAGTTCGTCGTGGAAGACGACCAGGCGATCGAGCGGCACCTTGAGGAAGCGTACGGCTTCGCCCACGGCTTTGCTCGACTCGTTCATGAACGTCATGGGTTTCAGGGCGATGACGCGCTCGCCGCCGAGATGGCCTTCGGCCACTTCGCCGTTGAAGCGCGCACGCCACGGCGAGAAGACACGGCGGCGGACGATCTCGTCCACCGCCATGAATCCAACGTTGTGCCGGTGCCCCGCATAGCGCGGCCCGGGATTGCCGAGCCCGACCAGCAGAAGCATCGACGGAGCGGAGCCTTCGCCCGCCCGTTACTTCTTCGCCGGAGCGGGAGCGGCCTTGCCGCCCGCTGCAGCGCCCGCCGCCGGAGCGGCGCCTGCCGCCGGCGCGGCGCCGTCGGCACCGGCCGCATCCGTCGTGGCCGCTTCGCGCGTCACGGTCGGCGCGGCGATCGAGGCCACGGTGGCGTTCTTGTCACGCGTCACCACGCGCGCGCTCTCGGGAATGTTGAGCGTCGACATGTGGATCGAGTGGCCGATCTCGAGGCCGGTCAGGTCGACCTCGAAGATTTCCGGAATGGAATCGGCCCGGGTGCGCAGCGTGATTTCGTGCAGCACCACGTTCAGAACGCCGCCGCGCTTGATGCCGGGCGAGGCCAGCTCGTTGCGGAAGCGCACGGGCACCTGCACGGTGATGATCGAGTCGGGCCCGATGCGCAGGAAGTCGAGATGCAGAGGCTTGTCCGTCACCGGATCGACCTGCACGTCGCGCGGCAGGACGTCATAGTCCGTGCCATCGACGGCAATCTTCATGCGGTGATTGAAGTAGCCCGCCTTGTGGATCTCGCGCTCGATCGTCTTCGGTTCGACGGCGATCATCACGGGCGGCTGCTTGTCGCCGTAGATCACGGCGGGAATCAGTCCTTCGCGACGGCTGGAACGGGCGCCCCCTTTGCCGGCCCGGTCCCGCATCTTCGCGACGACTTTGGTCGTCTCTGCCATTTTAACTCTCCTTGGGTTGCTCTCTCATCGCGGCGTGGCCTCCAGGGGTGCCCATCGCCGGATCTCTTGAAATTCCTAGTCGAACAGGCTCGAAACCGAAGCCTCGTCGGTGATGCGCTTCATCGCCTCGGCCATCAGCGACGCGATGCTGAGCGGCCGGATGTTCGGCGACACGCGTACCGCCTCGGTCGGCATGATCGAATCCGTGATCACCATCTTCTCGATCGGCGAGGCGGCGACGCGGGCGACGGCGCCGCCCGACAGCACGCCATGGGTGATGTAGGCCGAGACCGACTTCGCGCCCTGGTCCATCAGGGCGACCGCGGCGTTGCACAGCGTGCCGCCCGAATCGACGATGTCGTCGATCAGGATGCAGTCGCGGCTCTTCACGTCGCCGATCACGTTCATGACCTCGCTGACACCGGCGGCCTCGCGGCGCTTGTCGATGATGGCGAGGTCGGCATCGATACGCTTGGCGATGGCCCGGGCGCGCACCACGCCGCCCGTGTCGGGCGACACGACGGTGAGGTTGCGGTTGCTCAGCGTCTCCTTGATGTCCTTGGAGAAGACCGGGCCGGCATAGAGATTGTCGAGCGGGATGTCGAAGAAGCCCTGGATCTGGCCGGCATGCAGGTCGAGCGTGAGCACGCGATGGGCGCCGGCATGAGTGATCAGGTTGGCGACCAGCTTGGCCGAGATCGGCGTGCGCGAGCCGGTGCGGCGATCCTGGCGGGCGTAGCCGAAATAGGGGATCACCGCGGTGATGCGGCGGGCCGAGCTGCGGCGCAAGGCATCGATGGTGATCAGCAGTTCCATCAGATGGTCGTTGGCCGGGAAGCTCGTCGACTGGATGACGAAAACGTCCTCGCCGCGCACATTCTCCAGGATCTCGACGAAGATCTCGTTATCGGAGAAACGGCGTATGTTGGCCTTGACCAGCGGCAAGGCCAGTTTGGCGGAAATGGCTTCGGCCAGCGGTTTGTTGCTGTTGCCGGTGAGAATCTTCATGAATCGCTGCCCTCGCGCCGGGGGCGGGACAAGGTTAAGTCGTTGATCTAAAACGACAAAACGGCCATCCCGGGCCGCGACGGGGCGGAACATACCAATGAGTCGGAGCGCTGTAAACGCCCTGAAATATGGGCTTTTCGCCGCTCCCGGTCGCCGGGCCCCGGAGGCCCGCACGCCCGCACGCTCAGGCGTGCGGGTTGGCGACGAACGGCCACTGCGTCTTGTCGGCCTTGGTGTAGGGCAGCAGCGACCAGTCCGGCACCAGTGCGCCGGGCGCGGCGACATAGACCACTTCGCTGGCGATCGGGGCGTAGGCCGCGTGGAAGTGCTGCATCGACTTCACCACCACGACCTTCTTGGTCGAAGGATCGATGCCGAGCTTGGTGAAGCAGTCGAGGCTGTGGCACTGCGAGCGCGTGGAGTTGACGATCACCGTCACGCCCTCGATCTGCAGCGCGGCGGCATCGCCGATCGGGCTGGTGCCCTTGCGGGCGCCGCCGAACTGGATGAACACGTTCTTCTCGAGCTTCAGGACCTTGGCACGGGCGTCGACCGGCGCGCCCGATTGCGGGCCGAGCTTGCCGCCGAGGCGGATGTCGAGCTCGGCGCCTTCGCCGACCTCGAAGGCGAGCTTGACCGCGCCGGGATCCCAGAACATGGCCACGGCCGCGTCCTTCACCTTGCCGTCGAGCAGGGCCTTCAGAATGAAGGTCGAATCCGAAGCCGCGCCGCCGCCGGCATTGTCCGACACGTCCGCCAGCACCATGGGCTTGGGCAGGTTGTGCGAGCTGACCCGCGCCATGGCGGCCTCCAAGGTCACATAGGGCGGCTGCGTGGCCTGGCGCATGGCGAAGAATTCCTGGCCCAGCTCCTTGGCGATTTTCTCGGCCTTCGCCTTGTCGCCGTCGGTGACGGCGATGATGCGGCTGCTCATCTCCTTGATGTCGGACCACGGGAAGCCATGGGCGACGGAGAGCGAGAGCACGCCGTCCTTGCCTTCCAACGCCATCAGCTTGTCGACGAAGCCGCGCATCGGCTCGCGCGTGGTATGGAACACGCCGATCATGCGGCAGTCCCAGGTGGCCATCACCGGCCTGGTGCGGCCCTCGATGGCGCCTTCCATGACGTTGAACAGATCGTCGGCGCGGTCCGACACGTCGACATGCGGATACTCCTTGAACAGGACCAGCACCGTGGCGTCGCGCATCGTGCCTTCGCCGATATTGCAGTGGAGATCGAGCTCGACGCCGACCGGCACCTCCGGCCCGACCACCTTGCGCACATGGGCGAGCAGGTCGCTTTCGCAGTCGTCATAGCCCTCGGCCACCATGGCGCCGTGCATCGACAGGAACACCGCATCGACCGGCATGGCGGCCTTCAGGTCCGTGATGATCTCGTCGCGGAAAGCCTCGTAGACCTTCTTCACCGTCTTACCCGCCGGCTGGGCGAAGGCGCAGAGACTCTCCACCACCTGCCAGCCCTTGGCCTCGGAGCGCTTGCGCCAGACATCGAGCGGCGCGCCGAACATCGGCACCTTGTCGCCGTAGCTGCCCTTGCGGAACAGGCAGGTCTCCTCGAACAGGCCGAGCCCGGTCGGGATCGAGGCGAAGGTGTTGGTCTCGGTGCCGAGGCACGCGGTGAAGATCTTTTTCATAGGGACAAGGACTCGCTGCGACTGCGTACGGGATACTGGGGCGAAAATCTCATGCCGCACCCGACGGCGGCAAGAACTCGTTCCGCGGCTATTCCCAGAACGTCCAGCGGGGGTCTTGCTTCTGCCAGCGAAGAAGATCGAGATCCACGAAAGGCGGTTCGTCGTGCTTGAAGCCGCTGATCGACCGAGCCGGCATCAATGGAGTTTCAAAGATGCAATCGACTTCGGCGTCCTTCTCTTCGAGAGTGTCTGCTTCGGACGGTATTGCTGTTCGACGGCCGTGAAGGCGGCCGGCAGTTCACCGACTGCCTGCAAGCCAGGAATGTCCGAATCTCCCTGGTGCTCTGCCCGCCAGAGGCGTTGGCCATCCTTCCAGCATTCGGACGAGCTGAACATCACGTGTTCTTCGACATTGCAGTCCACGACCTCGCAACCGGCTGACAGCTTCTGCAATTCCGACTGGGCTAGGAGTGGATGCTCCGCCTGGCCCAAGACGATTAATATCCAGCCTTCGGCGAGCATGCGCGAGCCGATCTTGCCTCGGGTGCAGTCCCCTGCGGCTCCCGTCGCGACGAGACGGAGACGGCTGTAGATCGTCTCCCTGTCGTGGCCCTTGATCGCCATCCAGGACAGGGATTCGCCCATCGCTATGCCGCCAGTGCCCGGTCCATCAGCGCGGTCTCGCTGTCGCCGAGGTCGGCGCTGCCGAACTGCGCGAAGGGCGAGCCGCTCAGCCGCGTCTCGGCATAGAGCGCGGCGAAGGGCGAGCCCGCTTCGACCAGCGCCGCCACGGCGGCGATCTTGGCCAGGCTCTCGCACAGGAAACGCGCGCGGCGTTCGGCGGCGCCCGACTTCAACGTCTGCTCCAACGCCTGTGCCAGCGGGCCGGCCTTGAAGGCCCGGTCCGCGGTGCGCACGAGGCGCGAGAGCGTGTCGGTCGCGGCCTCAGGGTGACGGCCGGCGGCACGCAGCACGTCGAGCGCCATGACGTTGCCCGAGCCCTCCCAGATGGCGTTGAGCGGCGATTCGCGGAAATAGCGCGCCAGCGGCAGGTCCTCGGTGTAGCCGTTGCCGCCCAGGCACTCGAGCGATTCGTAGACGAGCTGCGGCGTGCTCTTGCAGACCAGGAACTTCACGGCCGGGGTAAGAAGGCGGGCGTAGGCCGCCTCGCGCGGATCGTGGGCGGCATGCTCGGCGGCGCGGATCAGGCGGAACACCAGCGCGACCTGCGCCTCGAGTTCCAGAGCCATGTCGGCGGCGACGGCGCGCATGGCCGGCTGGTCGGCCAGCCGGCGCTGGAAGACCGAGCGGTTGCGGATGTGGTGGATCGCCTGGCTGAGCGCGATGCGCGACTGGCCGGCCGAGGCGATGGCGCAGTCCAGCCGCGTCAGGTTCACCATCTCGATGATGGTGCGCACGCCCGCGCCCTCCGCGCCGACCCGCTCGGCCCAGGCGCCGTGGAACTCGACCTCGGAGGAAGCATTCGACTTGTTGCCGAGCTTGTCCTTCAGCCGCTGGAACCGGATCGCGTTCTGCGAGCCGTCGGGCCGGTAGCGCGGCATCAGGTAACAGGTGAGGCCGCCGTCCCCGGTTTCCTTGGCAGATTGCGCGAGCACGAGGAAGGCGTCGCACATCGGCGCCGACATGAACCACTTGTGGCCGGTAATCTCGACATGGTCGCCGTGGGCGGTGGCGCTCGTGATGTTGGCGCGCACGTCGGTGCCGCCCTGGCGCTCGGTCATGCCCATGCCCAGGGTCACGCCGTTCTTCTCCCACCACGGCAGCGGTCGCGGATCGTAGGTCCGCGTCTGGATCTTCGGCAGCCACTTTTCGAGCATCACCGGCTCGGAGCGGAGCGCGCCGACACAGGCATGCGTCATGGTGATCGGGCACATATGGCCGCTCTCGGCCTGAGTCGCCAGATACAGGCGGACGGCGCGTGCCGCCATCGGCGCCGGCTTGTCGCTGCCGTCATGGGCGGAGGCATGGATGCCGTGGCCGATGCTCTTGCGCATCAGCGCGTGATAGGCGGGATGGAATTCGACCCGGTCGAGCCGGTTGCCCTTGCCGTCCATGGTGCGCAGCCGGGGCGGATTCTCGTTGGCGAGCCGTCCGAGATCGAGCGTTTCCGCCGCGCCATAGTCCCGGCCGCAGGTGGAGAGCGCCGCGAGGTCGAGACCGGCGCGGGCAGCGGCGTCAGCCAGCGGCCGGTCGGCAGCGAACAGGTCGACGTCGCCGAAGGCCGGCGACTGGTTGAACGAAGCGTCTTCGAGGAAACCGGAAGCCATGAGGCCAGTCTGAACCTGCTATCCCGCCGACGGCAAGCGGCGGACGGCCGTCTGTGCTATGTGCCCGGCATGCAGCTCGATACCCTTACCGCCGTCAGCTCCGTCGATGGCCGCTACCGCGCGACTTCCGAAGTCCTGGCCGGCCATCTCAGCGAATACGCCCTCCTGAAGAGGCGGGTCCTCGTGGAGTGCGAATATCTCGCCGCCCTCTCGGAGACCCCGGGTGTCGGAATTCGCCCGCTCACGGACGCCGAAAAGGCGCTGTTGAAGGCCCTGCCGGACATCTCGGTCGAGGATGCGCGGATCATCCGCAAGTTCGAGCGCGAGGGCCATGCCGGCATCCCCGCGACCAACCACGACGTGAAGGCGGTCGAGTACTTCATCAAGCTGAAGCTGAAGGATTCGAGCCTGACCGACGTGCTGGAGTGGGTGCATTTCGCGCTGACGTCGGAGGACGTGAACAGCACGGCCCACGCCCTCTGCCTGCGGGGCGCGGTGGAGGCGGTCATGCTGCCGTCGCTCGCCAAGGTCGCGACGGAGATCGAGGGGCTCGCCCGCCGGCACGCCGACACCGCCATGCTGGCGCGCACCCACGGCCAGAGCGCCACGCCCACGACCTTTGGCAAGGAAATGAACGTCTTCGCGACGCGCCTTGCCCGTCAGGTCGCGACGCTTGCCCGCAATCCCATCCTGGTGAAGTGGGGAGGCCCCACCGCCAACTACAACGCCCAGATGGTCGCGCTGCCGCAGGTCGACTGGCTGGCCTTCGCGCACAGCTTCGTCGAGCGCCTGAACGCGCCGGACGCGGGCGGGGCGCATCCGGTGCGCCTCGTGCTCAACGAGGTGACAACCCAGATCGAACCGCACGACACGTTCGCGGAAATGTTCGACACGCTGCGTCGGATCAACACCATCCTGATCGACCTGTCGCAGGATATGTGGCGCTACATCTCCGACGGCTGGGTGACGCAGAAGCCGAAGGAGGGCGAGATCGGCTCGTCGGCGATGCCGCACAAGGTGAATCCGATCGACTTCGAGAATGCCGAGGGAAATTTCGGCGTCGCCAACGCGCTCTTCGAACATCTCTCGCGCAAGCTGCCGATTTCACGCCTGCAGCGCGACCTTTCGGACTCGACGGTCGCCCGCACCTTCGGCACCGCCTTCGCCCATGCGCTGATCGGCTACGGCTCGCTGTTGCGCGGCTTCGGCAAGGTGAGCGTGAACGAGGCGGCGCTCACGGAAGCGCTGATGGCCCATCCCGAAGTGCTGGCCGAGGCGATCCAGACCGTGCTGCGCGTCGCCGGGGTCGAGATGCCGTATGAGAAGTTGAAGGCGCTGACGCGGGGCCGGCAGGTGACGCTGGCGGATTTCGCCACGTTCATCGACGGGCTCGAGGTTGCGCCCAATGTGAAGGCGCATCTGCGAACGCTGCGGCCCGAAACCTATACCGGCCTCGCGGGCCTGTTGGCGAAGAAGTAAGTCGCTTCGCTCCTCTCCCCTTTTCGGAGGAGAGGAGCGACGGAGGTCAGGCGGCGAACTTGCCGAATTCCCAGTGGCGGCCGGGGGCCGCGGCGAACAGGGCCTTGGTGTAGTCGGCCTTGGGCGAACCGAAGACCTGCTCGGCCGAGCCGTACTCGACGACACGGCCCTTGCTCATCACGGCCACGTAGTCGCAGATCTGCGCCGCGACGCGCAGATCGTGGGTGATGAACAGCACGGCGAGGTTCAGCCGGACGCGGATCTCGTCCAGCAGCTCCAGAACCTGCTTCTGGACCGACACGTCGAGCGCCGACACGGCCTCGTCGGCGATCAGCAGCTCGGGCTCCATGGCGAGCGCCCGCGCGATGCAGATGCGCTGGCGCTGGCCGCCCGAGAACTGATGCGGGAAGCGGTCGAGCGCGTTGGGATCGAGACGCACCGTCTCCATCAGCTTGCGCGCGCGGGCCATCGCCTCTTCGCGCCCGAGGCCGAAATTCATCGGCCCCTCGATGATGAAGTCGCCCACGGTGATGCGCGGATTCATCGAACGGTAGGGATCCTGGAAGACGATCTGCACGCGCCGGCGATGCGGCCGCAGCTTGCGGGCCGACATGGTCGCGATCTCGGTGTCGCCGAGATAGACCTTGCCCTCGGTCGGATCGATCAGGCGGGCAATGCAGCGCGCCACGGTCGACTTGCCCGAACCGGATTCGCCCACGATGCCCAGCGTCTCGCCGCGTCGGATGTCGAGGTCGACGTCCACCGCGGCCTTCACGACCCTCGCCTTCTGGAAGAAAGAATTGCCCGTGTAGATCTTGCCGAGCTTCTCGGTGCGCAGGACGGTCTTGCCGTCGCGTCGCACGCCGCGATGGGCCGGTGTGATCGACGGCACCGAGGAGATCAGCATCTTGGTATAGGCCTGAACGGGCCGCGACAGGATCTGCTCGGTCGGTCCCATCTCCACCAGCTCGCCCCAGCGCAGCACAGCCACCCGATGGGCGATCTCGGCAACGACGCCGAAATCGTGGGTGATGAACAGCACGCCGGTGCCCTGGCCCGCCTGCAGCTCGGCCACGAGCTTCAGGATCTCGGCCTGGGTGGTGACGTCGAGCGCGGTGGTCGGCTCGTCGGCGATCAGCAGGACCGGATCGAGGACCAGCGCCATGGCGATCATGATGCGCTGGCGCTGGCCGCCCGAGAGCTGGTGCGGATAGGAGGCGTAGATGCGCTCCGGTTCCGGCAGCTTCACGCGGTCCAGGATGGCGATGATCTTGGCCTTGCGCGTCGCGGCGTCGAGCTGGGTGTGGGTGTTCAGAACCTCGTCGATCTGCTCGCCGCAGGTCATGACGGGATTGAGCGCCGTCATCGGCTCCTGGAAGATCATCGACATGCGCGTGCAGCGCAGCTCGCGCAGCCTGTCTTCGCTCGCCGCCAGGATGTTCTCGCCCTCGAGCAGGATCTCGCCCGAGGTCGGCTTCAATGCCTTGGCGAGGAGACCCATGACGGTGAAGGCGATCACCGACTTGCCCGAACCGGATTCGCCCACCAGGCAGACGATTTCGCCGGGATTGACCGTGAAGCTCACCTTTTCGACGGCATGGACCCGGTCGCCGCCCTTGGGCAGGGCGACGCTGAGGTTGCGGACTTCGAGGACGGGTTTCTTGGTTTCGGTCGACATCAGACTTTCTTGCTCATCTTCGGGTCGAGCGTGTCGCGCAGACCGTCGCCCATGATGTTGATGGCCAGTACCGTCAAGGCAAGGAAGATGCCGGGGTACAGGATGTTGTGCGGGAAGACGCGGAACAGCGTGCGGCCCTCGGCCATGATGTTGCCCCAGCTCGGGATTTCCGGCGGGATGCCGATGCCGAGGAACGACAGGGCGGCTTCGGTCAGGATCGCGGCCGCGGCCAGGAAGGTGCCCTGCACGATCAGCGGTGCCACCGTGTTGGGCAGGATGTGGCGGAACATCAGGATCCAGGTCGGGGTGCCGACCGAGATCGCGCCTTCGACATAGGGCTCTTCACGCACCGTCAGCACGATCGAGCGGACGAGGCGCACGACGCGCGGGACGTCGGGAACGACGATGGCGAACACCACCGTGATCAGGCCGGCGCGCCAGATCGAGACGAGGGCGATCGCGAGCAATATGCCCGGGATCGCCATCAACCCATCCATGATGCGCATGATGATCCCGTCGGCCCAGCGCACGTAGCCCGACACCAGGCCGATCACCATGCCGATCACGACCGAGATGATGGATACGGCGACGCCGACGGCCAGCGAAACGCGCGCGCCATAGAGGACGCGGCTGTAGACGTCGCGGCCGAGACTGTCCGTACCCATGATGGCGACCCGCTTCATGGTCGTGCCGTCATCGAGGCGGTAGGTGATCTCGGTACCCGGCTTCTTGTTGCGGGCCGCCGGGTCGATGCGCGTCGGATCCACCGTGCCGAGGAACGGTGCCAGGATGGCAATGACCAGCATCGTCAGCAGGATCACGCCGCCGATGATCACGTTGGGGTTACGGAGAGCAACGAGCCAGAGGCTCTTGCGCTTGGTCGACGCCGCCGCAATGGAGGCGGAGTCGACGACTTCTTCGGTGATCGCGCTCAATACCGGATCCTCGGATCGAAAAGGGTGTAGCTGATGTCGATGAGCAGGTTGATCACGACATAGACGACGGAGAAGAGAAGAATGACGGTCTGGATGGTCGGGAAGTCGCGGCTCAGCACCGCTTCGACCGTCAGACGGCCGAGACCGGGCAGGCCGAACACGCTTTCCGTCACCACGGCGCCGCCGATCAGGATGGCGATGCCGAGGCCGATCACGGTGAGGATCGGCACCGCGGCATTGCGCAGCGCATGGCGCATCAGCACGACACGGTTCGACAGGCCCTTCGCGCGCGCAGTGCGGATATAGTCCTCGTTTAGGACTTCGAGCACCGAAGCGCGCGTGATGCGCGAGATCAGCGCCACGAACCCGACCGACAGGGTGAGCGACGGCAGGATCATGCGCTCGAGGAACTGCCAGAAATTGACCCCGATGCGGACATAGCCCTGCACCGGCAGCCAGCCGAGTTCGATGGCGAACACGTAGATCAGGCAGTAGCCGATGACGAAGCCCGGCACGGAGAAACCCAGAACCGAGAAACCCATCACCGCGCGATCGAGCAGCGAGCCCTGGCGGTAGGCGGCCATGACGCCGATCGGAACGGAAATGGAGACGGCGAAGAGAAGGGTGCAGATCGCGAGAGCGAGCGTCGGCTCGACGCGCTGGGCGATCAGTTCGGCCACGGTCTTCTTGAAGAAGAAGCTTTCGCCGAAATTGCCCTGCAGCACGTTGCCGATCCAGATGGCGAACTGCGACCAGATCGGCTCGTCGAGGCCGAGCTTGTTGCGGATGTCGGCGATTTGGTCGGACGTGGCGTTGTCGCCCGCGATGACGGCGGCGGGATCGCCCGGCGTCAGCCGCAGCATGAGGAAGACGAAGATGGCCACCACCGCCAGCACGGGGATGATGGCTATGAGACGGCGAGCTATGAAATCGATCATTGTATGCAGTTTACCTTATCTGACTGCCTCCATCCCGACCCTCCGCCGGTTGCCGGAAAGGGTCGGGATGGAGATCAGTTTCACTTCTTCTCGATGTTCCACATCACCGGCACGGGCGCCTTGAGCCAGCCCGAGATGTTGGAGCGCATGGCGCCCGGGCCGTACCACTGGCCGATCCAGCCGTACTGGGCGGTTTGCAAAGCCCGGGCCTGGACGGCTGCGGCGAGCGCCTTGTTCTTCGCGGGGTCGGTTTCTTTGGCGTATGCGTCGCGCAGCTTCTCCATCTCCGGATCGTTCGGCCAGCCGAACCACGCCTTGTCGCCGTTCGCTACCATGTAGGAGGTCGAGATCGGATTCAGGATGTCGGCCGCGACCGAGAACGTATGGAAGAGGTTCCAGCCGCCCTGACTCACGGGACCCTTGTTGGTTCGACGTGTGACGACGGTTTGCCAGTCCATCGACTGCATGTCGACCTTGAAGCCGCCTTGTTCGAGCAGCGCCTTTGTCACAGGGGCGACGTTGGTGAGGACGGGCAGGGTCGTCGACTGCAGCAGCACAATCGGCGTGCCGTCATAGCCGGCCTCCTTGAGCAGCGCCTTCGACTTCTCGAAGTTCGGCTTCACGAGGAGATCGCCCGGCGCATTGACCGCGTTGGGCGTTCCGCAGATGAAGGCGGCCGTGCAGACCTTGTAGAATTCCGGCTCGCCGACGGTCGCCTTGAGATAATCCTCCTGGCGGATGGTCAGCAGCGCGGCCTCGCGGATCTTGGGATTGTTGAAGGGCGGCTGCAGCCAGTTCATGCGGTAGATGAACTGGTGGCCGAGCGGGTTCCAGTTGTAGAGCGCGACACCCTTTTCCTTCTTAAGGACCGGGATCAGATCGTGCGGCGGCTGTTCGATGATGTCGATCTCGCCGGCTGCGAGCGCGTTCACCTGCTGCTGCGGGTCGGGCATCTCGATGATCTCGACCCGGTCGACCTTCACCACCTTGCCGCCGGCCAGACCCGAGGCGGGCTCGGCGCGCGGCTTGTACTTGGTGTTCTTGGTATAGACGTGCTTCTCGCCGGGCTTGGACTCGGCGTTGACGTAGACGAACGGACCCGAGCCGATCTGGCTGTCGATCTGCTTGAACGGATCGGTGTCGGCCACCCGTTTCGGCATCATGAAGGGAACCTGGGAGGACGGCTTGCCGAGCGAATCGAGCACCAGGCCGTAGGGTTCCTTCAGCACCATCTGGAATGTCTTGGGATCGACCTGCTTGAACTCCTTCACGAAGTCCATGAGCTTCTGGCCCATCGCGTCGCGCGCGCCCCAGCGCTTGATCGAAGCGATGCAGTCCTCCGAGGTCACCGGCTTGCCGTCGTGCCACTCGAGCCCGTCGCGCAGGGTGAAGGTCCACACCGTCTTGTCGGCGGAGACTTCGTACTTGTCGACCATCTGCGGCTTCACGACGTTGTTCTCGTCGGATGCGAACAGCGTGTCGTAGATGAAATAGCCGTGGTTGCGGGTGACGTAGGCCGTGGTCCAGATCGGATCCAGGATGGTCAGGTTGCCGTTCTGCACGAACTTGACGACCTTGCCCTGGGCTAGCACCGGTCCCGCACTCGACAGGATCGCGCCGGCAACCATTGCCGCGAGCGTACGCTTCATCACTTTTTTCATAGAGCCCCCTCCGGGTTTCTTCCCCATCGAAGAAGACGGGGATCGCCCGCCTTCATCGATGAGCGCGCGGGGAACGGACCCCGCGCGCGGATCGAGCTATTTCTTGGTGACGTTCCAGAACACCGGCGCCGGCGCCGTCAGGTTGCCCGTGATGTTCTTGCGGCGGGCGAGCGGTGCGTACCACTGGCCGACATTGATGTGCGTCGGATGATCGACCCAGTACTTCTGCAGGTCCTCGACGATCTGCTTCTGCTTCGCCGGGTCGGTCTCCTTGGCGAACTGGTCGCGATACTTCTCGATCGTCGCGTCGCACGGCCAGCCGAACATGGCCTTGTCGCATGCGGCGTTGAAGTATCCGGCCATCACCGGGTTGAGGATGTCGGCCGCCACCCAGGAGGTGAGGAAGGCGTGCCAGCCGCCCTGGCTCGGCGGGTCCTTCTTGACGCGGCGCGCGACCAGGGTCTGCCAGTCCATCGACACCATGTCGACCTTGAAGCCGGCCCGTTCCATCTGGGCCTTGGCGACCGGGGCGAGATTGGTGAGGACCTGCAGGTCGGTCGAGTGCATCAGCACGATCGGCGTGCCGTCATAGCCGGCTTCCGTGAGGATCTGCTTGGCCTTGGCGGCATTGCCGTTCAGCACGTCGGCCATGCCGGCGTCGGTCGCCAGCGGGGTGCCGCAGACGAACGGCGCCTTGCAGACCTTGTACCATTGCGGATCGCCGATCGTGGCCTTGAGGAAGTCCTCCTGCGCAAAGGCGACGAAGACGGCGTGCCGGATCTTCGCGTTGTCGAAGGGCTTGGCCAGGCTGTTGAACCGGAAGGCGTACTGGTTGCCGGTCGGGTTGAAGCTGACCAGCTCGACGTTCTTGTCCTTCGCCAGCAGCGGCAGCAGGTCGTGACCCGGCGACTCGATGATGTCGATCTCGCCGCTCTGGAGCGCGGCCACCTGCGTCTGGATGTCCGGCATGGCGATCCACTCGACGCGGTCGACCTTGACGACCTTGCCGCCGGAGAGGCCGTTGGCCGGCTCGGCGCGCGGCTTGTACTTCGTGTTCTTGACGTAGACGATCTTCTCGCCCGGCTTCCACTCGTCGCCCTTGAAGACGAACGGGCCGGAGCCGATCACGTCCTCGAGCTTGATCTGCTGCATCGGGTCGGTTTCGGCCGTCTTCTTCGGCATCATGAAGGGCACATTCGACGACGGCTTGCCGAGCGACTCGAGCACCAGGCCGTACGGCTCCTTCATCTTCATCTTGAAGGTCTTGGCGTCCACGATCTCGAAGCCTTCGACCGAGCCCATCATCTTCTGGCCCATCGAATCGCGGGCGGCCCAGCGCTTGATGGAGGCGACGCAATCCTCGGCGGTGACCGGCGCGCCATTGTGCCATTCGAGGCCGTCGCGCAGCGTGAAGGTCCAGGTCAGCTTGTCGGCGGAGTTCTCGTACTTGTCGACCATCTGCGGCTTGACGTCGAACTTCTCGTCGACCGCGAACAACGTGTCCCACACCATGTAGCCGTGGTTGCGCTGGATGTAGGCCGTGGTCCAGATCGGATCGAGGATCTTCACATCCGAATGCATAACGACCTTGAGCGTCTGTGCCTGTGCCGGCGCAGCGGCAACGAGGCCGCTGAAGCTTGCTGCAGCAATGACGGCCAGAGCCGACTTCCTGAATGACAACATGATTTTTTTAACTCCCTGTCTCGCGGTCGGTCCTTGCCCTGCGCAAAGCTAGCAAGAATCGCGCCGCCCCCCGGAACAGTAGCAGCCGAAAGCCCCCCTCTGACAAGCCGATTCACAGGCAACGCACGAGTCAGCGCGGCTTATTGATTGCCTTCTCGAGAAGTTCGAGCACCCCTTCGGAGGCGGCGGTGGCGACGATGTCGCCGAATCCGGCCCAGGAGCCCTTCGTGGCCGCCAAGGGCACGGGATTGGACTGATCGATGTCGCCGATATTCTTGCCGGCCGGATCCTTGACGATCCATTTGACCACCAGGCGGGCCATGCGGTCGTCGATCGGCGTCAGGGTCACCGTGCCGACGACGCTGAAGGCCTCGCCTTCTGCCTGGTCGACGATCACGAGCTTGCTCGATCCCAGCGCACGCCGCATCCCCGACGTCAGCTGGCGGTTGCCGTCCGACGGCGCGCCGGTGACCGCTGCGACGAACACCTTCACCTGCGGCTCCGCCGGCTTGGCGGCGGCGGGTGTCGGCACGGTGGTCGAGGTCGGTACCGCGCCGTCGGGCGGCGGGGCCGCCGCGGGGTCGGGCGGGAACTCGTAGGGGATCGTGATGCCTGCGGCGACCTGGCCGGGCGCGCGCGGGATGAAGTTCGGCGGCTTGCCGATCAGGGTCGCGATCCTGGGGGCGGCCTGTTGCGCGATCCGCGAAACCAGGCGCTCGGCCTGCTCGGCATAATCCTCGGGCGGGGCGCGGGTCTTGACCGTCGCGGGCTCGTCGGTGCGTGGCCGGCCGCGCACGCGCCAGTCCGTCTGGACCTCGATCGACATGCCGGCGTCGCGCGTGCTCATCACGCCGTCGACCTGGATCGGCGCTTCGGCCGGCGCCACGGTGGCCAAGATCCCATAGGACTGCAGTTCGATGGCAAGGGCCGCAGCGACGCGCTCGCCCATTTCCGGCGGCATGTTGCGCGGCGGGCTGATTGCCACCTCGGCCTTGTCCCGCAAGGGACGTGCGTAGGAAACCTGCGAAGAATCGTGTTCGAAGGGTCTCGGGGCTCCGCCGCACGCCGCGAGGGCGAGCAGGCACAGCAGCATCACAACATGGCGCATGTCGCGATGACCCCGAGGAGGCAGCAGGCCATCAGGATGATGAAGTAGGGCACGTCAGGCCGCGAGAGCGATCGCGGACAGGCCACGTCCGTAATCGCGCACACCCTGCAGCGTGTTGCGGCGATAGCTGAAGAAGTCCTCGGTGCCGGTGAGCGTGTCGTGGCCCGTGGCGCTCACGGCGACGCCGTTGCGGGCAATGCGGTGCACGAGATAGCCGGGCAGGTCGAACATGAAGTGGCCGGCGCGCGTCGCGGTCCGGAAGAACGCGGCGTTCGCCTCGTCCTGCGCCAGGAAGGGCGCAGGGAATTCCGGACCGACTTCGTACGAGGCAGGACCGATGCACGGGCCGACCACGACCTGGATGCGCTCGCGCCGGGCACCCAGCTTCTCCATCGCCGCGATGGTGGCGTCGACGACACCGCCCAGCGCACCCTTCCAGCCGGCATGCGCGGCGCCGATCACCGAGGCGTCGCCGTCGGCCAGCAGCACCGGCGCGCAATCGGCGGCCATCACGCCCAGCGCGACGCCCGGCCGGTCCGTCACGAGCCCGTCGGCCTTGGGCGCGCCCGGCGAACTCCAGCGCTCGTTCGTGACGGTGAGCACATCGGCCGAATGGATCTGGTACACGGTCTGCAGGTCGGGTTCGTCGAGACCGAATTGCGCGGCCGCGCGGCGACGGTTCTCGCGCACGTTCTCCGGCGCATCGGCCGAGCCATAGCCGCAGTTGAGCGACGAAAAGAGGCCCGTGCTCACGCCACCGCGGCGGGTGAAGAATCGGTGCTGCACGCCGTCGAGGGCGGCGAGTGTCTGAGCCTGGATCATGAATCGTCCGAGGGGAAATCCTTGAAGCCGGCGGGCGGGGCGTTGTTGCCGTCGCCGAGGGCCAGCACGCGAAAGAGGGTGCCCATTTGGTCGGGCGCGATCAAGCGGGCCGATGCCGCATCGATGGCATCGGCCTGCGCCGCCTTTGCATTGCGCTTCAGGGCCAGCGCACGTTCGCGAAGACCGAGACGCCGCAGGAACTCGCCCTGGTCGACCGGCCCGAAGGCCGGGACGCCGGCCGCGGCGGCGAGCGCCGCGAAATCGACATGGGCGCTGAGGTCGGTCTCGCCGGGACGGTCGAGAATGCCCGCTCCCCGATGCCCGCGCACCGCCTGCAGCGAGGCCGCGCGGCCGGCGCTCGCCATCCCGTAGTCGATGATGAGCGCCCATCCGCCGTCGCAGGCGATGCGCGCGCCGATGGCCGCGGCCAGCACGCGCCCGGCTTCGCTGAGTTCGGCCTCCGCGCCTTCGGGGGCCTCCGGCAGCAGGGGCGCGAAGGGCGTGCTGCCCGGCGCCAGCGCCAGCCGCAATCCCCCCGCCTCGTCGAGGCCCACCATGCGCTCGCGCCAGCCCGAAGCCGTGCGATGAAACTGGCGCACCGGCAGTGCATCGAAGAACTCGTTGGCGACCAGCAGCAGCGGTCCCGCCGGCACCTCGTCGAAGCGTTCGTGCCAGGCCGGCCGATAGGCCTGCAGCGTAGAGCGCTGGGCCTCGCGCAAGGGCGCGTTGATGTCGACGAGATGGAGGTCGATCGCGGCATGAAATCCCGGCACGCCGCGGGTGGCGCGCAGCGCATCGGCCATCAGGGTGCCGCGGCCGGGACCGAGCTCGACCAGGCGTACGGGCGCTGGCCGGCCCATCGCCAGCCAGCGCTCGGCCAGCCAGGCGCCTAAAAGCTCGCCGAACATCTGCGAGATTTCGGGCGCGGTGGTGAAGTCGCCGGCGGCGCCGACGGGAAGCGCACGGCGATAGTAGCCGAGCCGCGGATGCCCCATCGCCTCGGCCATGAAGTCGGCGAGCGAGATTGGCCCGGTGAGCGCGATGCGGCGCGCGATCAACCCGCCCAATTCGGTCATGAGGGCTCGGTCACGACGCCTCGGTCACGGCAGGACGGGCTTCCGGTAGGCGCGCAGGATGAGCCAGAGGCCGAACAGCAGCACCGGCAGCGACAGCAGCATGCCCATGGTGAGCGGCCCCCACAGGTAGCCGAGATGGGCGTCGGGCTCGCGGAAGATCTCGCCCACGATTCGGGCCAGGCCATAGCCCGCGCAGAAAACCCCGGTCAGCAGGCCGGGCCGGCGCCGCCCCTCGGTGAGCTTCCACACCGCGACGACGATGAGGGTCAGCAGCACGCCCTCGAAGAAGGCCTGGTAGAGCTGGCTGGGATGGCGCGGCAGGGGCCCGCCGCGCGGGAAGACCATGGCCCAGGGCACGTCGCTGACGCGCCCCCACAGCTCGCCGTTGATGAAGTTGGCGAGGCGGCCGAAGAACAGGCCGAGCGGCGCCACGATCGCCACCAGGTCCGACAGCATGAAGGGGTCGGTCTTGTTGCGCATCGCGAAGAGCAGGATGGCGACGATGACGCCCAGCAGCCCGCCGTGGAACGACATGCCGCCTTCCCACAGGGTGAGCGCGGCCAGCGGATGTTCCAGGTAGAAGCCCGGCTTGTAGAACAGCACGTAGCCCAGCCGTCCGCCCAGGATGACGCCGAGCGCCGCCCACAGCAGGAAGTCGTCGATCTTGAGCGGCGACAGGACCTGGGGCGGCCGCTCGCAGACGCGGCGCATGACCTGCCAGCCGATCACCAGGCCCGCGATATAGGCGAGCGCATACCAGCGGATGGCGAAGGGTCCGAGCTGGACCAGGACGGGATCGATCTCGGGATACGGGATCGCCAGAGGAAGCGCGGCCAGGAGAATCGCGGAAAGGGTGCTCATGAAGGCGACCCTTATAGCCGGGGAATCGCGTTCCTAAAATCGTCGCGGCGCCGATCCGGGGGGATCGGCGCCGCTGGGGACATTCCGAACAGGTTTATTGGTTTTTAGCGAGAGGGGGCGTCGGAAGGTCCTTGTCGGTTCAGGCTTCGCCGACCGTCTCCAGGATGGAGGCGGTCAACGCGTCGGCGGGGCTCTTGCCAGCCCAGATGACGTACTGAAAGGCGGGATAGAAACGCTCGCTTTCGGTGATCGCCACCTCGACGAGGTCGTTCAGCTGTTCGGCCATCAAGCCCTTGGTCCCGCGCAGCGGGATGGCGTGGCGGAACATCGGCAGGCCTTCCTCGGTCCACAGATCGAAGTGACCCAGCCACATCTTTTCGTTGATCAGGGCCAGCAGGCCGTGAATGTCCGAATGCCGTTCGGCGGGAATGCGGACGTCGTAGGCGCAGGTGAAGTGCAGCGCCTCGACATCGTCGCGCCAGCTGAAGAACATGCGATAGTCGCACCAGCGGCCCGCGACCTCGACCGCAATCTCCCGGTCAGAGGTACGGTCGAACGGCCAGTCGTTGGCGGACACGACCTTCTCGATCATTTCGAGCGGATTCAGGTCAGACTTCAATCTTGTCCGCTCATGTCGAGATAACGCCATAGAGCTACTCCCCAACCATTCCGCCGTGCGGCTTACGCTAAGCCATTCTTGAGGCGGGTGGCCGACATATCGTGGTGGGCACCCAACAACCCACTAACCGTAGCCTGCCAAAGGTCGCCCCCCTCCGCAATAAGAAATGGCCGTGTAAAACGGGGAAAGAGTCAGGGATTCCATGAATTTAATCCCCAACGTTAAGATTCGAATCCGGCGATTCCGCAGAACGAGTCGGGAGAATCTGCTGAAAAACTGGGCAATTGAACACCTCGACCGGCGCTTCTTCCCGGATTTCTGCACGTTCTGAGCGATTGGCACAGGCATTGCCTTTTCAGCCTCCAAGCGGGCCGCGCATCGATGCCGGCACCAGGACCTGGAGGAGGCTTCGATGTTCAAGGACCCGTTCGACCCGAAGGCCCTGCTGGGGCGCGGTGGCTGCTCCTGCGGCGGCAACCACAGCCAGGCCGACCATGCCCGCCTGACGGCGGAGACGGTGCCGGCCGGGGAGGAGGATCGCTGGAACCGGGTCGTCGACGCCGCCGTGCTGCGGGCGGTCTTCCCGGTCGACGCCCAGCGCCGCCAGTTCCTGAAGACGGTCGGCGCGGCCACGGCCATGGCCGCCATCTCTTCGGTCCTGCCGCTCGGGGTCGCCCGCGAGGCCTTTGCCCAGGGGGGCGCGCCGGAGAAGAAGGACCTCAAGGTCGGCTTCATCCCGATCACCTGCGCCACGCCGATCATCATGGCCCATCCGATGGGCTTCTATTCCAAGCAGGGCCTCAACGTCGAAGTCGTGAAGACGGCCGGCTGGGCGGTGATCCGCGACAAGTCGCTGGCCAAGGAATACGACGCCTCGCACATGCTCTCGCCGATGCCGATCGCGATCTCCCTGGGCGTCGGGTCGAACCCGGTGCCGTGGACGATGCCGGCGATCGAGAACATCAACGGCCAGGCGATCACGCTCGCCAACAAGCACAAGGACAAGCGCAATCCGAAGGACTGGAAGGGCTTCCGCTTCGCCGTGCCCTTTGACTATTCGATGCACAACTACCTGCTGCGCTACTACGTGGCGGAGGCGGGCCTCGATCCCGACAAGGACATCTCGATCCGCTCGGTGCCGCCGCCCGAGATGGTCGCCAACCTGCGCGCCGACAATATCGACGGCTATCTCGGCCCCGATCCGTTCAACCAGCGCGCCGTGTTCGACGGCATCGGCTTCATCCACCTGCTGACCAAGGAGCTGTGGGACGGTCACCCGTGCTGCGCCTTCACCGTCAGCAAGGAATTCGCGACCCAGAATCCGAACAGCTATCGCGCGCTGCTGAAGTCGATCATCGATGCGACGGCCTATGCGCACAAGCAGGAGAACCGCAAGGAGATCGCCAAGGCGATCGCCCCGGCCAACTACCTGAACCAGCCCGAGACGGTGCTGGAGCAGATCCTGACCGGCACCTATGCCGACGGCCTGGGCGGCGTGAAGAAGGATCCCGACCGCATCGACTTCGATCCCTTCCCGTGGAACCAGTTCGCCATCTGGATCATGACCCAGATGAAGCGCTGGGGTCAGCTCAAGGGCGATGTCGACTACGCCAAGGTCGCTTCCGAGGTCTATCTCGCCACCGACACGGCGAACATGATGAAGGAGATGGGCCTCACGCCGCCCGATCCGTCGAAGAAGACCATCGTGGTGATGGGCAAGCCCTTCGATTCGTCCAAGCCCGACGAGTACGTCAACAGCTTCGCCATCAAGCGGACCTGAGCGGCCGTGACATTGCCGGCAGGATCAGAAGCCGACCTCATCCTGAGGAGGCTGCGCAGCAGCCGTCTCGAAGGATCGGCTGCAGGCGCGGTGTCCTTGGCTCATCCTTCGAGACGCTCGCTGCGCTCGCTCCTCAGGATGAGGGCTTTGCTTTTGATGCATGAGGGCCACGCATGCTGAAGAATTCCCTCCGCTTGCGGGCGGGTCTGCTGTCGATCCTGATCTTCGTGGCCATCGTCGGCATCTGGCAGGTCGCCACCATGCCGACCGCGGCCAGCGGCCCGGCGATGGATCCGGAATACGCCAAGCTGGTCGGCGCCGCCGCGGCGACCGGACAGAAATCGGCGATGCCGACGCCGGCCGATATCGGCGCCACGATCTGGAAGCACCTCGCCGATCCCTTCTATATCCGCGGCAGCAACGACAAGGGCATTGGCATCCAGCTCGCCTATTCGTTGGGCCGCGTGCTGCTGGGCTTCGGCCTGGCCGCCGTGGTGGCCATTCCGCTGGGCTTCCTGATCGGCATGTCGCCGCTGGTCTATCGCGCGCTCGATCCCTTCATCCAGATCCTGAAGCCGGTCTCGCCGCTCGCCTGGATGCCCTTGGCGCTCTACACGATCAAGGACAGCGCCATCTCGTCGATCTTCGTGATCTTCATCTGCTCGATCTGGCCGATGCTGATCAATACCGCATTCGGCGTGGGCAGCGTGCGCAAGGAATGGCTGAACGTGGCGCGCACGCTCGAGGTCGGCCCGTTCCGCACCGCCTTCAAGGTGATCCTGCCGGCCGCGGCGCCCACCATCATGACCGGCATGCGCATCTCCGTGGGCATCGCCTGGCTGGTGATCGTGGCGGCCGAGATGCTCGTGGGCGGCACCGGCATCGGCTACTTCGTGTGGAACGAGTGGAACAACCTCTCGATCGCCAACATCGTGACCGCGATCCTGTTGATCGGCCTGGTCGGTCTCCTGCTCGACCAGGGCCTGGCCTGGCTCGCCAAGCTCGTCACCTATCCGGAATAGGCGCGCCATGGAGAACCGTCCGCTCATCAGCGTCGAAGGACTGGCGCGCCGCTTCGGCGAGACCGGCCAGCCCGCCGTGTTCGAGGATATCTGGTTCGGCGTCGACAAGGGTGAGTTCTGCTGCCTGATCGGCCATTCCGGCTGCGGCAAGACCACCATCCTGAACGTGCTGGCCGGCCTCGACAGTCCGAGCGGCGGCGCCGTCATCGTCGACAATCGCGAGATCGACGGGCCGAGCCTCGACCGCGCCGTGATCTTCCAGGGCCATGCGCTGCTGCCGTGGATGACGGTGATGGGCAACATCGCCTTCGCCGTGTCCTCGCGCTGGCCGACCTGGATCGCGCCCGGGTGCGCGATCACGCGATGCGCTTCATCGAGCTGGTCGGCCTCGCCGGCGCAGAGAATAAGCGGCCGGCGCAGCTCTCGGGCGGCATGAAGCAGCGGGTCGGCATCGCGCGCGCGCTTTCGATCCAGCCCAAGATGCTCCTGATGGACGAGCCGTTCAGCGCGCTCGACGCGCTGACGCGCGGCATGCTCCAGGACGAGGTGCTGCGCATCTGCGCCGACACCAATCAGACCGTGTTCATGATCACCCACGATGTCGACGAGGCGATCCTGCTTGCCGACAAGATCGTGCTGATGACCAACGGCCCGGGCGCGCGTATCGCCGAGATCGTGGTCAACACCATGCCGAAGAACGAGCGGCACCGGAACGACCTGCACCGCCATCCGCAGTACTATGCGATCCGCAACCATCTCGTGGAGTTCCTCGTGAACCGCTCGAAGGCGTTCGATCGCGAGGTCGCGGAGCATGGCTTCGATCCGCGGCGGCCGAAGCTGGTGAAACCGGGCCTCATGTCCATGAAATTTTCGGCGGGCAACCCGCCGGCCGAGATCGTGCCTTTAACAACCGGGAGACGGCAATGAAGCGGGCTGAAGTCACAGAGAAGATCCTGACCGCCAAGCGCATGAAGGAACTGACCTGGGAAGACATCGCCAAGAAGATTGGTGGTGCCTCGAAGATCATCGTCACCGCGGCCTGCATGGGCCAGATGAAGATGACCAAGGAGCAGGCCACCAAGGCCGGCAAGCTGTTCGGCCTGGGCAAGGAAGAAATCCTGCTGCTGCAGGAGGTGCCCTATCGCGGCTCGCTGCCCCAGATCCCGCCGACCGACCCGCTGATCTACCGCTTCTACGAGCTGGTACAGGTCTACGGCACGACCTGGAAGGAACTGATCCAGGAAGAGTTCGGCGACGGCATCATGAGCGCCATCGACTTCGACATGACCATGGAGCGCCAGCCCGACCAGAAGGGCGACCGGGTGAAGATCGCCATGTCGGGCAAGTTCCTGGGGTACAAGAGCTACTGACGCCTGTCCCGCAAGCAGCTGCGTGGGGGTAGACTGGTTTCATGAGCCAGCTCCCCCTGCGGTCCATCGAAGCCTTTGTCGTCGTGGCGCGTGCCGGCAATCTCGCGCAAGCCGCGGCGAGGTTGAGCATCACGGTCCCGGCCGTGAGCCGCAGGATCCAGATTCTGGAGCGCTACCTCGGCGCGAAACTCTTCGACCGCCAGCCACGGGGTCTCAGCCTCACGGCGGCGGGCGAGAAATACTTCTCTGAGCTGGGACCGGCCTGGGATCGCGTGTGCAAGGCGACGATCGCCGCCACGTCGCCGGTTCGACGTGGCGCCTTCAAGGTCAGCGTCATCCCGAGCTTTGCCGCGAACTGGCTCGTGCCCAGGCTTGCGCGCAGCCGATTGCGTCTCGCGGGACTGGAGGTCGAAATCGAGACCTCGCCGGATATCGTGGAACTGCGCGAGCGCGACGATCTCGACTGCGCCATTCGCCTGGGGCTCGGGCCCTGGCCGGGAACGGTCGGAGAGAAGTTTCTGCCGATAAAGGCGTATCCGGTCGCGAGTCCGGACTTCGTCGCCCGCAAGCGGCTCAAAGGCCCCGCCGACCTCGCGCGACAGACTCTCATTGGGTCCAGTCATCAGCCCGACTTCTGGCCGGAATGGTTTCGGCACACCGGCATCGGCTTGGCCCAAGGTCCTTACAGGAGCTTCGACAATCTTCAGCTTGTCTACGAGGCGGCAGCAGCCGGACTCGGAGCCGCCATCGGCCTCGATCCCCTCGTGCGGCCTTATCTGCAAAGCGGCCGACTCGTGCGCCTGTGGCCGGGTGACGTGACGCTCTCCAGAAGCTTCCATCTCGTTCGGCGGACCGATCGGGTCGAGTCGAACCGATTCGATCTATTCCGGAGCTGGTTGATCGGCGAAGCCGCCGCTGCCGCCTGAAGGGGCGGCGTTGACGATTCCTGAAGTCGTCGGCCGAGAACTGAATGGTCGCACCGGACGCCGGGCCCTACGGTCACGGTCATCAAAGACCGCGTCCGGGGAATGGCGTCGCGCATGACCATCTATCGCCTGCATTACTTCCCGGAATCCGGCAACAGCTACAAGCTGGCGCTGATGCTCACGCTGTGCGGCCAGGACTTCGAGCCGGTCTGGACCGACTTCGGCGGTGGCGTCACGCGAACCCCCGAGTGGCGCGCCCGCGTCAATGTCATGGGCGAGATCCCGGTTCTCGAGGAGGGTCCGCAACGCCTCACCCAGACGGCGCCGATCCTTCTGCGGCTCGCCGAACGCTACGGCCAGTTTGGCGGTCGGAGCGATGAGGAGAGGTTCGAAATCCTTCGCTGGCTGTTCTGGGACAACCACAAGCTCAGCGGCTACATGGCGACCTATCGTTACTATCGGGCGTTCACGCCTTCACCCGATCCCGCCGTTCTGGCCTATATGCGTCGGCGCCTCGACGACTATCTGACGATCCTGAACGGCCATCTTCTGGAGCGCCCGTTCATGATCGGCGACCGCCCGACGATCGCCGATATCTCAATGATGGCCTATCTGTCCTTCCCGAAGCGGGAGGCCGGGTATGATCTGGCGGTCAGCCATCCAACTGTGAATGCGTGGCTTCTGCGCATGGCGGAGCGTCCCGGATGGAGGGCGCCCTATGACCTGCTGCCTGGCAAACGGCTGACCTGCTACGTCTAGTTTTGGCCGGCTGCTGGCTTTCAGAGGTTTCTGTTGTGCGCTCGCGGTTCGCCGTGACACATTGTTGACAATCGACGATTCGTCGTTCCGAGGGCAACTTGGCTGTTTCCGATCTTTCGACGCGGGGAGTGGACTCGCTTTTCGAGCGGGTGCCGAAGGCGACCTTGCGCGCCCACATCGTGGAGCAGCTCCGGTCCGCGATCCTGGCGGGCGACATTCCGCCGGGGGCGCCGCTGGTCGAGACGGCGCTGTCGGAACGGTTCGATGTCAGCCGCGGGCCGTTGCGCGAGGCGCTGCGGCAGCTGATCGAGGAGGGGCTGGTCGTGACCGTGCCCTATACCGGCACGCACGTCGCCGAGCTCTCGGTCGAGGACGTCCACGAGATCTATTCGTTGCGCACGGTGCTGGAGACCTTCGCCTTCGAACAAGTCTGGCTGCGCCGCGACGACCGGTTCCGCGCCGAGCTCCGGCGGCGCAACGACGTGCTGATCGCCTCGATCGATGCCGGCGACGACCGCGCCAGCATTCTCCACGAACTCGACTTCCACGGTCTCGTCTACGAGGCGAGCGGCCACAAGCTCCTGCAGCGCGCCTGGCACGGGCTGCGCGGCCGGCTGCAGCTCTATTGGGCGGCGCATCATCGCGCGCATGGCCGGCGCGGCCCGAAGCGCGACAGCCACGACAGCTACATCGAGGCGGCGTTTGGCGCGGACCTCGCGGCGATGAAGGCCGAGATCGCCGATCACATGCGTCGCGGCGTCGAGACCACGGAGAAATTCCTGCGCTCGATGCCGGATCTGCCGGGGAAGCCAAAAAGGGGAGTCAAATCATGAGCATCAATCGACGTTCGTTGTTCGCCGTCGCGGCCGCGAGTGCCGCCGCGCTGGCCATTCCGTTCGCCGCGCGCGCCGAGGGCACGCTCGACGAGGTGAAGAAGCGCGGCGTGCTGCGCGTCGGCGTCACCCAGGCGCCGCCCTGGTACTCGAAGGATCCCAAGACCGGGCAATGGGCGTCGGGTCTCGGCGTCGCGATGGGCAAGGCGATGGCGCAGTCGCTGGGCGTGAAGTTCGAGCCGGTCGAGGTGACCTGGGGCAATGCGATCGCCGCCCTCCAGGGCGACAAGATCGACATCATGTTCATGCTCGACGCCACGTCGGAACGCAAACAGGCCGCCAACTTCCCCGAGACGCCGCTGCTCTGGTACTCGCTCGCGGTGCTGGCGCGCGACGACCTGAATGCGAAGACCTGGGAGGACCTCAACAAGCAGGGCGTACGCATCGCCGTGCCGCAAGCCTCGACCATGGACCGCTGGGCGACGCAGCACACGCCCAAGGCCGACATCCAGCGCTTCCCCGGCAACGCCGAGGCGATCGCCGCCTTCCAGTCGGGTCGCGTCGATGCCGTGCTGCTCTTCCATCCGCCGCTGCTGGCCGCCCGCCAGCGGCTCGGCAAGGGCAAGATCGTGGTGCCGCTGCCCGCCGAATCGCAGCCGTCGAGCGCGGCGCTGCGCAAGGGCGACACCGCCTTTACCGAATGGGTCGATAAGCAGTTCGCCGACTATTACAAGAGCGGCCAGACGCAGAAGTGGTACGAGCAGGCGATCGCCGACTTCGGCCTCGATCCCAAGTCCGCGCCGCCGGTCATGAAAGAAATGATCAAGTAGGCAACTTCGCCCTTGGCCTATCAGTGGGACTTCGCGCCGGTCCTCGCCAACGCACCGTTGTTGGCGGAGGGCCTGGCGAACACGCTCAAGATCACGGGCACGGCACTGGTCTGCGGTGTCGTGCTGGGTCTGGCCCTGGCGCTGCTGCGACTCTCGCCGCGGCGCTTCCTGTCGTGGCCGGCGGGCTTCGTCATCGAGGTGTTTCGCACCACGCCGCCGCTGGTCCAGCTCTTCTGGTTCTTCTTCGCCCTGCCGATCCTGGTCGGCATCGAGATGACGCCGTTCGTGGCCGGCGCCGTCACCTTCTCGATCCAGTCGGCTTCGTTCTTCGCCGAGGTGTTCCGCGCCGGCATCCAGTCGATCGAGCGCGGCCAGTGGGACGGTGCGCGCGCGATCGGCATGCGCCATGACCAGGCGCTGCGGCGCATCATCCTGCCGCAGGCGGTGAAGCGCATGATCCCGGCCTTCATGGAGCGCGCCATCGAGCTCATGAAGACCACGACCCTGATCGCCACCATCTCCTATGCCGACCTGCTGTTCGCCGCCAACGAAGTCTCGCAGAAGACTTTCAGGCCGCTCGAGACCTACACGGTCGTGGCGCTGATCTATTTTGTCGTGATCTTCCTCGCCAGCCAGGTCGCGCGCCTGGTCGAACTGCGGCTGGCCCGCAGCGGCGAGAGCACAGTGCATTGAGAGGGGTGCATTGATGCGCTGGGATTTCGCCTCGGTCTTCGAGAACACCGACGCGCTGCTGGTCGGCGCCGCCGGCACGTTGCGCATCTTCGCGATCTGTCTGGTGCTGGGGCTGAGCCTCGGACTCCTCGTTGGGCTGGGGCGCTATTCGCGCAACCGCTGGCTCCATATCCCCGCCACGGTCTTCGTCGAGTTCTTCCGCAACACGCCGGTGCTCGTGCAGATCCTGTGGTTCTACTTCGCGCTGCCGATCCTGCTGCCCTTCCAGATCAGTCCGCTGGCCGCCGCATCGCTGGGCATCTCGCTCAACTCCGCGGCCTTCTCGGCCGAGATCTATCGCGGCGGCATCCAGTCGATCGAGACCGGCCAGTGGGACGGCGTGCGGGCGCTGGGCATGCGCTGGGGCCAGGCGATGCGGCGCATCATCCTGCCCCAGGCGCTGAAGCGCATGCTGCCGGCGCTGACCAACCGCGCCATCGAGATATTCAAGATGTCGACGCTGGCCTCGGCCGTGGCCTATGTCGAGCTGCTGCAGCAGGGCAAGCTGATCGCCTCGCTCAACTACAATCCGATCGAGGCCTATACCGCCGTTGCCGTGATCTTCTTCGTCTTCCTGTGGCCGCTGGTCCAGTTCAGCTATTTCCTCGAACGACGGCTGAGGCGGGACGAATGACGATCCTGAAAGTCAGCGGCCTCACCAAGCGCTTTGGCGCGACCGACGTATTGCGCGGCATCGATCTCGACGTGGCGCGCGGCGAGCGCATCGCCATCCTGGGCGCCTCGGGCTCGGGCAAGAGCACCTTGCTGCGTTGCCTCAACTTCATGGAGCGTCCGGGCGGCGGCACGATCACGCTCGACGGCCAGCTGCTGGGCCGCGAGGGAAAGTCGGGCGAGCGGGTCTACCGCGAGAACGAGCTGATCCAGGTGCGCCAGCGGGTCGGCATGGTCTTCCAGCAGTTCAACCTGTTCCCCCACATGACCGCGATCGGCAACGTGATGGAAGGGCTGCGCACCGTGCGCGGCCTGCCGAAGCCGGAAGCCGAGGCACGGGCGCGGAAGGAGCTGGCGCGGGTCGGACTCGCCGAAAAGGCGGATACCTATCCGGCGCATCTCTCGGGCGGCCAGAAGCAGCGGGTCGCCATTGCGCGTGCGCTCGCGATGGATCCCGAGATGCTGCTGTTCGACGAGCCGACCTCGGCGCTCGATCCCGAGCTGGTGGGCGAAGTCCTGGCCGTGATCCTCGCGCTCGCCGAGGAAGGCCGGACCATGATGCTGGTGACGCACGAGCTGGGTTTCGCCTACCACGTCGCGACTCGCGTGATCTTCCTGGCCGACGGCGCCATCCACGAGCAGGGCACGCCGGACGAGGTCCTCAAGAACCCGAAGAAGGAGCGTACCCGCGCCTTCCTCGCCAGCCACAAGCAATTCAGCTTCTAGGGAACATGCGATGACGACGGAACAGGCGAGCGCCCAGGCCTATCTGGCCGATGCGCGCAACGACCAGGTGCTGGTCTATGTGAACGGCACCTTCGCGCCCCGCAACGAGGCCAGCGTCTCGGTGTTCGATTCGGGCTTCGTGCTGGGCGACGGCGTGTGGGAGGGCTTGCGCCTCGTGAAGGGCCGGCTGATCAGCCTGGAGGCCCATCTCGATCGCCTGTTCGAGGGCGCGCGCTCGATCGATCTCGACATCGGGCTCGACCGGGCCGGCGTCACCAAGATCGTGACCGACACGCTGGCGAAGAACGGCATGACCGACGGCGCACACATCCGGCTCATGATCACGCGCGGCCTCAAGAAGACGCCCAACCAGGATCCGCGCTTCGTGATCGGCAAGGCCACGATCGTCTGCGTCGCCGAATACAAGACGCCGATCCCCGAGGCCAAGGCCCGGGGCTACGCGCTCTTCACCTCGACCTTCCGCACGACCAACCCCGACCAGTTCGACCTGCGCCTCAACTCGCACTCGCGGCTCAATCTCATCCAGGCGCTGATCCAGGCGATCAAGGCCGGCGCCGACGAGGCGCTGATGCTCGATCCGCGCGGCTTCGTGGCCTCGTGCAATTCGACCAACTTCTTCATCGTGCGCGGCCGCGAGCTCTGGACCTCCACGAGCCTCTACAGCTTCAAGGGCATCACCCAGCAGAACGTGATCGACGCCTGGCGCGCGGCGGGCAACGTGGCGAAGGAATGCGACTTCACCCTGGCGCAGGTCTACTCGGCCGACGAAGCCTTCGTGACCGGCACGCTCGGTGGCGTCACGCCGGTGACGAAGGTCGACGGCCGCCTGATCGCCGACGGCAGGGCCGGCAAGGTGACGAAGGAAGCGAGCGACCTCTATCTGAAGTCGGTCGGGGCGCTATGAGGTTTGCAAGCCCGTCGCAGTCTAAGCTTCGGGGCTGGACGGTCCGGCGAGCTTCGCCTGCAGCTCGGCGATCTGCTTCTTCAGCTCCTCGTTTTCCTCGCGCGCCTTGGCGGCCATCGCCTTGACGGCGTCGAACTCGTCGCGGCGCGGGATGTCCATGCCGTCGAGAATCTTGGCGATCTGGTCGCGCACGCGGGCCTCGACCTCGTCCTTCATGCCGGTCAGCGCGCCCATCGCGCCGTTGGCCACCTTGGTGAGGTCGTCGATGAAGGGATTGCGGGTTTGCATGAAAGGTCTCCTGATGCGGCGAGTATGGTCGGCTGGTAGCATCCGGCGCAAGAAGCACTGGAGGAAGCCGTGAGTCTGGTCAAAGTCGAGTCGAGCGAAGGTATCACCACCATCACCATGATGCGCCCGGAGAAGCGCAACGCTCTGACGCAGGAGCTGTGCGACGGGCTCTACGAGGCCTATCGCGCCTTCGAGGAGGGCGACGACCAGGTCGCCGTGCTGCAGGCCGATGGCCCCGCCTTCTGCGTCGGCGCCGATCTCCACAATCCGCCTGCCGCGATGTGGAAGGCGGTGCCGCATGTCAGCCACGCGCTCACCAAGCCCGTGATCGCCGCGACCCAGGGCTGGGTGATCGGCGGCGGTATCTGTCTCGTGATGACGTGTGATCTCATGGTGTCTGCCGATACCACGAAGTTCATGTACCCTGAGGCCAAGGTCGGCGTATTCGGCGGGCTGATGCCCGGCATCGTCTCGCGCATGCCGCACAAGGTCGCGATGGAGTTGCTGCTGCTCGGCGAGGAGATTTCGGTGAAGCGGGCCTACGACGTGGGCTTCGTCAACAAGGTTGTGCCGCTCGGCCAGGAGCGTGCCGAGGCGCGCCGGATGGCCAAGGTGATTGCCGAGTCGGCGCCGCTGGTGATCCGCACCCTGCGCGACTTCGCCAACCAAACCCTGCCGCGCGGGCCGGCCGAGGTCTTCGTGCCGGAGCGCTACAAGCTCGAGACGATCGCCAACTCCGAGGACCGCAAGGAAGGCGCGGCCGCCTTCCGCGAGAAGCGGACGCCCCGGTTCAAGGGACGCTGAGGCAATGGGCAAGCTGCTTCTGATCGGTTGCGGCAAGATGGGCGGCGCCATGCTCGACGGCTGGCTGGCGCGCGGCCTGCCGGCCGCCGGCATCGTCGTTGCCGAGCCGGTCGAGGCGATCCGGCCGCGGCACGCCGGTGTGCGTGTCGTCTCCTCCTCGGCCGAGGTGGAGGAGTCGCCGGAGATCGTCGTCCTGGCGGTCAAGCCGCAGTCGATGGACGAGACGCTGGTCGATCTCCGGCGGTTCGCGGCGCAGGGAACGGTCTTCTTGTCGATCGCGGCCGGCAAGACGTTGGGCTACTTCGCCGCCCGTCTCGGTCATGCGGCCAAGCTCGTGCGCTCCATGCCGAACACGCCGGCGGCGGTACGGCAGGGCGTCACCGTCGCAACCGCGGCGGCGAGCGTGACGGCGGCCGAGAAAAAGCGCTGCCACGAGCTGCTGGAGGCGGTTGGACAGGTCCTGTGGGCCGACGACGAGGCGCTGATGGATCCCGTCACCGCGCTCTCGGGAAGCGGGCCGGCCTATGTCTTCCTGCTGGTCGAGGCGATGGCGGCGGCCGGCGAAAAGGCCGGCCTGCCACCGGACATGGCGATGCAGCTCGCCCGCGCCACGGTGATCGGAAGCGGGGAACTGCTGAAACACTCCCAGGAGCCGGCGTCGCAGCTGCGCGTTAACGTGACCAGTCCCGGCGGCACCACCGCCGCAGCCCTGCAGGTCCTGATGGCAACCGACGGCATCCAACCCGTATTCGACAAGGCCCTCGCGGCCGCCTCGCATCGTTCCAGGGAGCTGGCAGGGTGAACGACGTTCGCGACAAGGCCCTCGATGCCTTCCTCGGGCTGATCGCCGAGAAGGGCTATGCCGGCGTGGCTCTGCGCGACGTGGCGCAGGCGGCCGGCCTGGGTTTTGCCGATCTCTATGGCGTCTACTCCGACAAGACCGCCCTGGCGGCGGCCTTCATGGCGCGCATCGACGCCGAAGTGATGGCGGGAACGCCGTCGACGGTCGATCCCGAGGAAACGCCGCGGGACCGGCTGTTCGATGTGATGATGCGCCGCTACGACGCGCTGAGACCCTACCGCGCGGCGCTACGGGCGCTGCGTCGTGCCGGAACCCGCGACCCGATCCTCGCGATCGCGATGGGCCCGGGACTGCGGCGATCGATGGGAGCGATGCTGGAGGCCGCCTCGGTGGCGAGTGACGGGCTGCCCGGTGCGCTGCGGCAGAACGGGCTGCTGGCCATCCACTATGCCGTCTCGCGGGTGTTCGACCGCGACGATACCCAGGACCTGTCGAAGACGATGGCGGCCCTGGACGAACGCCTGAAGACCGCGGAGCGTTGGGCGCAACTCTTTGACAAATATGCGAAATCGCCGCGGGCTGACGTCCCGCCCTCGGCACCGCTTTCGCCCGAGGCGTGAACATTTTGTGCAGTGCACAAAAACACCCCTTGACTCACTGCAATGCATCCCTAAATTGAGCTTCATTGTGCACCGCAGCAAAGCGGGGCACCCGCGCTCAGCCTTGCTTTGTCCCTCAAGGAGATTTCCATGTACGCCAACGGTGCCTTCAAGAACCCCTTCGCCGACTTCGACTTCAGCAAGATTTCCGGTGAGTTCAAGCTCCCGACCGTGAACGTCGAGACCTTCGTCGAGACGGCCCGCAAGAACTTCGCCACGATGACGTCGCTCAACACCGCCGCCGTCGAGCAGATGAAGACGATCGCGCAGCGCCAGGGCGACATGGTCCGCGCCGCGATGGAAGACTTCTCCAAGCACGGCAGCGAAGTGCTCGCCGCCGCGACCGTCGAGGAGAAGGCCGCCAAGCAGATCGACTTCATGAAGAAGACCTACGAGTCGGCGATCACCAACTCCAAGGAGCTGGCCGAACTCTACAGCAAGGGCCAGACCGACGCCGTGACGGCGCTGAGCGCCCGCGTCGCCGAGCTGACCGAAGAGGTCAAGGCCGCGATCGCCAAGAAGTAAGCGTTCCAGAGCAAGCGTGGGTCGGTCAGTTGCCGATCCGAAAAGGGGCCGCGTACGTGGCCCCTTTTCTTTTGCGTGCACCGCTTTAGTTTCGGTGCACCATGACGACCATTACCTATGAAGATTTCGAGCGTGTCGACATCCGGGTCGGCACCATCCTCGAGGCCGCGACACTCGAAGGCGCGCGCAAACCCGCCTATCGGCTGCTGATCGATTTCGGCGGTGAGATCGGCACGAAGAAGTCCTCGGCCCAGATCACCGTGCACTACACGCCCGAAGAGCTGGTCGGCCGTCAGGTCGCGGCGGTCGTGAACTTCCCGCCGCGCCAGATCGGCAGGTTCATGTCGGAAGTCCTGACCTTGGGCTTCCCGGGGGCCGACGGCAGCGTCGTGCTGATCGCGCCGACCAAGCCGGTGCCGAACGGCGGCAAGCTTTTCTAGGCTCATTGGAGCGCGTCACTCCAGTGACGCTCATGATCATGATTGCGCAACGGGAGTTGCGCGCTCCAATAACGACCGCTTGCTCTAAAAGACCTTGTGAATCCAGCCGTGCGGGTCGGCCGTGCGGCCGCGCTGGATGCCGACGAGGGCGGCCTTCAGCTCCTCGGTGCTGGCGCCCGAGCCGCCGTTGCCGATCCGGAACTCGCCGTCCTTGCTGCGCACCGTGCCGATCGGCGTGACCACCGCGGCCGTGCCGCAGGCGAAGGCCTCGCGCAGGCGGCCACTGGCGGCATCCTTGCGCCACTGTTCGATCGAATAGCGCTCCTCGCTCACCTTGATGCCCTTGTCCTTCGCCAGCGTGAGCAGCGAGCTGCGCGTGATGCCGGGCAGGATGGTGCCGCCGAGCGGCGGGGTGATCATCGAGCCGTCGTCGAACACGAAGAAGATGTTCATGCCGCCCAGTTCCTCGATCCAGCGCTGTTCGACAGCGTCGAGGAAGACCACCTGGTCGCAGCCGTGGCGCGTCGCTTCCGCCTGCGCCTGCAGGCTGGCGGCATAGTTGCCGCCGCACTTGGCGGCGCCGGTGCCGCCGGGCGCGGCGCGGGTGAAATCCTCGGAGACCCAGACGGACACGGCCGGCGCATCGGTCTTGAAGTAGGCGCCAACCGACGAGGCGATGACGATGAACAGGTAATCGGACGAGGGCTTCACGCCGAGGAAGATCTCGTTCGCGAACATGAAGGGCCGGATGTAGAGGCTGCCGTCGCCGTCCGGGATCCAGGCCCGGTCGATCTTCACCAGCTGGTCCACCGCCTCGAGGAATACCTCCTCCGGCAGGACGGGCATGGCGAGCCGCTCGGCCGACTGCTGGAAGCGCCGGGCATTCTCCAGCGGGCGGAACAGCGTCGCGCCGCCATCGGCCGTGCGATAGGCCTTCAGCCCCTCGAAGATCTCCTGGGCGTAGTGCAGGACGGCCGCAGCCGGGTCCATCGGGATCGGCGCGCGCGGTTCGACCCGCGCATCGTGCCAGCCCTTGGACTCGTGATACCGGATCGTCACCATGTGATCGGAGAAGACGCGGCCGAAGCCCGGATTCTTGAGCAGCGCCGCCCGTTGATCGGCGGGAAGCGGCGACGGGTGCGGAACGTGCGTAAACTGAAGCGACGGTGTCTTGGACATTGCCTTGGACATTTCTCTCTTGAGTATTTCTTTCAATCTATCACAGGCGGCTTTGCCGCAAGTCCCTCCGACTGCTCAGAGCGGAATTCGCACGACCACGCGCAAACCGCCGAGCGGCGAGGCCGCCAGCGTGACTTCGCCGCCGTGGCTGCGCGCCACGTCGCGGGCGATGCTGAGGCCGAGGCCCACCCCGCCCGTCTCGGCATTGCGCGACTGGTCGAGGCGGAAAAACGGCCGGAACACGTCCTCGTAGTTTTCGGGCGGAATGCCGGGACCGTTGTCGTCGACCGAGATCTCGACCGCGGTCCGGCCGCGCACCGCCTCGATCCTGATCTCGGTGGCGTAGCGCTGGGCGTTGGACACGATGTTGGTCAGGCAGCGCTTGATGGCGATCGGCCGCAGCTCGACGTTCATGTCGCCCTTCCAGGCGACCTCGAGGGTGGCGCTGCCGTGGCGCGCGCCGGCCGCGACATCCTCCAGAATCTCCGAAAGGTCGGACATCACGGGATCCTCGTCGCCCTCGCCGCGGGCGAAGGCGAGATAGCCCTCGATCATGCGCTGCATGTCGTCGACGTCGCCGGCCAGCTCCCGCGTCTCCGGCGAGTCGGGAAGAAGCGCCAGCGACAGCTTCATGCGGGTGAGCGGCGTGCGCAGGTCGTGGCTGACGCCGGCCAGCATCTCGGTGCGCTGCTGGATCGAACGGCGCAGCCGGATGCGCATCGTATGGAAGGCGGTGGCGGCATTGCGCACCTCGCGCGTGCCGCCGGAGAAGGCGAAGTCGGGCACGTCGCGCCCCTTGCCGAGCGCGTCGGCCGCCACCCCCAGATGCTCGATGGGCACCAGCTCGCGCCGCATGAACCAGATGGCGAGGCCGAACAGGACCAAAGCGAGGCCGAGCTGGGCCAGGACATAGGCGAAGCTCGAGCCGAAGGTGAGGCGCACATGCGGCACCAGCACGTCCATCACGTCGCCGTCCGGCAGCTGGATCTCGATCAGGAGCTGGCCGCCGCCGATATTGTTGTCGAGGAAGAACGGGCGCTTGAGGTCGGCGTTGAGCGCGCCCTGGACCTCGCGGGCCACGATGTCGAAATACTCCGGCTCCTTGAAGGGCCGGACGATTCCCTTTCGGAAGGAAACGAACAGCAGCAGGTCCTGGGCGGAGCGGCGCAGGATCCATTGGCGATGCTCGTCGTCGGGAAAGTCCGACCGCAGCGAGATCAGCAGGCGCAGGTCGCGGACCAGCAGGATGGCGAGTCGGTTGGTGACGTTGTCGCCGCGCTGGCTGTAGAACCACCAGGCCGACAGCGCCTGCAGCAGCAGCATCGGCACGACGATGATGAGGAGGGCGCGCGCGAACAGGGTCTGTGGCGAATGCTTGTCCGACCATTGCGCGATGCGCTCGAAGATGTCGCGGACGGCGGTCCACTTCATGCGTCGACCAGACGGTAGCCCTGACCGCGAACCGTGCGCAGATAGCGCGGAAACGACGGATCGGGCTCTATCTTGCGCCGCAGCCGCGTCACCTGCACATCGATGGCGCGCTCGTTCACGGCGGCGCCGATGATCTTGCACAGCGTCTCGCGGCTCAGCACCTCGCCGATGCGGCCGGTGAAGGCGCGCATCAGGGCGATCTCGGCATCGGTCAGCGGCACGCGTTTTCCTTTGTCGGTGAGCTCGCCCAGTTCGAGGTCGAACTGCATGGGGCCGAACGTCACCTGTCGTGGTTCGTCGGAAGGGGCAGCCGTGCCGGCGGGCCTGCCGCGGCGTAAAACGCTCTGAATGCGCAGCAGCAGTTCGCGCGGCTCGAACGGCTTGCCAAGATAGTCGTCGACTCCCCGCTCCAGGCCCGCGATGCGATCCTTGGTCTCGACCATCGCCGTCAGCATCAGGATCGGCACGTCGTCGGTGCGGCGCAGCTCTGTCGCGAATTCGAGCCCGGTCTCGCCCGGCATCATGACGTCGAGCACGATCAGGTCGAAATCGAGCGAGCTCAGCCGCTGGCGCGCCTCCGCGGCACTGGCGGCGGTCGAGACACGGAAGTCGTTGCGCGAGAGGAACGACTTCAGGAGTTCGCGCAGGCGCGTATCGTCGTCGACGACCAGGATGTGGGGCTTGTCGGCCGACGCGTCCATGGCGTGCTAGCGGCCGCTGCCGCCGCGCAATCGCTTGTCGACCACCTGGCGCTCCGCCGGATCGAGCAGACCCAGCAGGACCTTGCGGAAGCCCTCGACCGCCTCGGCGCCGGTCTCGCGATAGGCCCGGGCGAAGCGCTGGCTCTGGCGGTCCGTCAGGTCGCGCTCGAGTTCCTGGCCCTTGGGCGTGAGCCACAGGTGGCGTTCGCGGCGGTCGCGCGCGCCGCTCTTCTGCTCGACATAGCCTTGCTCGAGCAGATCCTTCAGGACGCGGCTGATCGACTGCTTGGTCACCTTGAGGATCGACAGGAGATGCCCGACCGTCTGCCCGGGATGGCGCCCGATGAAGTACAGGGCGCGATGGTGGGCGCGGCCGAGCTGGCGGTCCTTGAGCTGCTGGTCGGATTCGAAGGTGAAGTCGCGATAGGCATAGAACATCAGCTCGATGCCCTGTCGCAGCTCTTCGTCGCGCAGGAACAGGGGATTGGCGGGGGCTCTGGATTCCACGCCATCCTTTATAGTGCGGGCGGGCTGCGTTGACACCCCGCGCGAGCCGATGTTACCGCGCGACGTTCCTTCCGGAAATTTTCCCAAACCCTGCGAGGCGCCATGCTCACCGTTCATCATCTCGGCATGTCGCAGTCGGAGCGGATCGTCTGGCTTTGCGAGGAACTCGGGATCCCCTACGAGCTGAAGATCTACGACCGCGATGCGGTCACGCGGCTCGCGCCGCCCGAGTACAAGGCGCTGCATCCGCTGGGCGCGGCGCCGGTGATCCAGGACGGCGACGTCCTGCTGGCCGAGTCGGGCGCCATCGTCGAGTACATCGTCGCCCGGTACGGCAAGGGACGGCTGGTCCTCCCGGCCGACCATCCCGACTTCGCGTCGTTCCTCTACTGGTTCCATTTCGCCAACGGCACGCTTCAGCCCGCGACGGGCCGGAACATGATCCTGGGGCGGCTCGATCTCCCGGCCGACAATGCCCTGATCAAGGCTATGAAGGCCCGTCTCGATCTCGCCCTCGGTCTCGTCGAGGCGCGACTCGGGGAGGCCGATTACCTGGCTGGGGCGGAGCTCACGACGGCCGACATCATGGCCGTCTTCTCGCTGACCACGATGCGCAACTTCCTGCCGTTCGATCTCGCGCCCTACCCGGCGATCCGCGCCTATCTGCAGCGTATTGCCGCCCGTCCGGCCTACCAGCGAGCCATGCAGAAGGGCGACCCGGGAATGCCTCTCCTCCTGACCTGAAAATCCTCGGCGAATAACGCGCAGGGTCAGTGTGATTGACAAGGTCAGCATTATTGACCTAATTAGGTCGATAGTTGTTCTGGATACGTCTCCAGAGACCTAATTGGAATCAATCGAGAGAGGATATCGCAATGTCCTTAACCATGGATGATCGGGATGGTGTGATCTGGCTGGACGGCAAGCTGGTGCCTTGGCGCGAGAGCCGCATGCATGTGCTCACCCACGCGCTGCATTACGGATCGGCCGTCTTCGAAGGCGAGCGCATCTACGACGGTCGCGTCTTCCGCCTGTCCGCCCACAGCGCCCGCCTGATCCGTTCGGCCAACCTGCTCGACTATGACCTGCCCTGGTCGCGCGAGCAGATCGACGAAGCGACCCGCGCCGTCGTGAAGGCAAACGACCTTACTGCCGGCTACATCCGGCCCATCGCCTGGCGCGGCTCGGAGGTGCTGGGCGTGTCGGCGATCGGCACGACGGTCCATCTCGCCATCGCCCCGTGGGCGCAGGAAGGCCGCCTGTCGGTCCAGGCGCGAGATGCCGGCATCAACGTCACCATGGCCAGGTACCGCCGGCCCTCGCCGGAGACGGCGCCGGGCCACGCCAAGGTGGCGGGCCTCTACGTGATCTGCGGCATCGAGAAGGACCGTGCGTTGAAGGCCGGGTTCGACGATGCGCTGATGCTCGACTGGCAGGGCCGCATCGCCGAGACGACCGGCGCCAACATCTTCTTGGTGATCGACGGCAGGCTGGTCACGCCGACGCCGCACAACTTCCTCGATGGAATCACGCGTCGTGCGGTGATGGGCATGGCGCGGACGCGCGGCTGGACGGTCGAGGAGCGCGACGTGATGCCGGAGGAACTCGGGCAGGCGAGCGAGGTCTTCCTTTGCGGCAGCGCCGCCGAGATCGTGCCGGTCGGCTCGATCGACCAGCATCACTTCCAGGCGGGTCCCGTCGCCAAGACGCTGATGGCCGACTTCCAGAAGCTGGTGCGCGCGCCCGACAGCGAAGGCTTCGGCGAGGCCACGCATCTGATGACACCCGCGTCGTCGCTGGCGGCCTGACCGGATGGCTTGACATCGGGGCCTGCGATCCCCTTTTCTCGATGACGTCCGAGGGGTGCCTGATCTTCCTGCAGGAGACGGGCTGAGACAGCCTTAACGGCTGAACCCTTTGAACCTGATCCGGGTCATGCCGGCGAAGGAACGGGAGTCAGCGGTGTTGGATCGACCTGTCGTATCAATCATCGGAGCCGGCGTCGCAGGCTTGGCCTGCGCGACGGAACTTGCCGAGCGTGGTGTCGCCGTCGAGGTGCTGGAGCGCAGCGCCCGCCTGGGCGAAAGCGCCTGTTCCTGGATGGCCGGGGGCATGCTGGCGCCGTGGTGCGAGCGGGCGACCACGGACGAGATCGTCGCCCGTCTGGGCGAACCATCGATCGACTGGTGGCGCCGCCACTATCCCGGCACCGTCAGCCAGGGCAGCCTGGTGCTCACGCCGCCGCGCGATGCCGCCGATCTCACGCGCTTTGCGGCGCGGACCGAGCGCTACGAGTGGATCGACGGCGACCGCATCGCATCCCTCGAACCCGATCTCGGCGGTCGTTTCCGCCGTGCGCTGTTCTTCGCCGACGAGGCGCATCTCGAGCCGCGCAGGGCGCTGGCGTCGCTTGCTGAGGGTCTCGAGGCGCGAGGCGTGCCGATCCGTTTCGGCGTCGAGGGCACGCCTTCGGCAGGCGACTCAAGGTTCCTCGTCGATTGCCGCGGTCTGGCGGCGCGCGATGCGCTACCCGACCTGCGCGGCGTGCGCGGCGAGATGCTCGTGGTCCGCACCCGCGACGTGTCGCTGTCGCGCCCGGTGCGATTGCTGCATCCGCGCATCCCGCTCTACATCGTGCCGCGCGGCGACGGGGTCTTCATGATCGGCGCCACGATGATCGAGAGCGAGGAACGGCGGGCCGTGAGCGTGCGTTCGGCCATGGAGTTGCTGAACGCGGCCTACACGCTTCACCCGGCCTTCGGCGAGGCCGAGATCGTCGAGCTGGGCGCCGACTTGCGGCCGACCTTTCCCGATAACCTGCCGTGCATCCGGCGCAACGGCCGCGTGCTGCACGCCAACGGTCTTTTCCGGCATGGTTTCCTGCTCGCGCCCTGGCTGGCGCGGCAGGTCGCCGACGCCGTTCTTCTGGAGACGAGAGATGCGGATATTCCTGAACGACGACATGCATGAGGTCTCGCCCGGCACCCTGGCCGCGGCGCTGGAAAGTCTCGGCTATGGCGGTCGCAAGATCGCGACGGCGGTGAACGGCCGCTTCGTCGCCGCCGCCGCGCGGCCGCGCACCGAGCTGGCCGACGGCGACAAGATCGAAGTCGTCGCGCCGATGCAGGGAGGATGACCATGTCCGCCTTCTACGGCGTCGCGCTGAAGTCGCGGCTGCTGCTGGGAACGTCACGCTATCCCTCGCCGGCGGTCCTCGAACGCGCGATCAAGGCGTCGGGTGCGGAAGTCGTTACGGTGTCGCTGCGCCGCGAGAGCGGGGCGGGCCGGGCCGGTCAGGCCTTCTGGTCGCTCATCCAGTCGATGGGCGTGCGCGTGCTGCCCAACACGGCAGGCTGCCATTCGGTGAAGGAAGCGGTGACGACCGCCCATATGGCGCGCGAACTGTTCGACACGCCCTGGATCAAGCTCGAGGTGATCGGCGAGGCCGACACCTTGCAACCCGACGTGTTCGGCCTCGTGGAAGCCGCGCGCATCCTCGCCGAGGACGGATTCGAAGTGTTCCCCTACACGACCGAGGATCTCGTGGTCGCCGAGCGGCTGGTCGAGGCGGGCTGCCGCGTGCTGATGCCCTGGGGCGCGCCGATCGGGTCGGCGCGCGGCCTGAACAACGTCTACGGGCTGCGCTCGATGCGGGCGCACTTTCCCGACATACCGCTGGTGGTCGATGCCGGGCTGGGCGTTCCCTCGCACGCCGCCGCTGCGATGGAGCTGGGATACGACGCGGTACTGCTCAACACGGCGGTCGCCGAAGCGGGCGATCCGGTCGAGATGGCGCGCGCCTTCGCACTCGGCGTCGAAGCCGGTCGTGCCGCCTATCTTGCGCGCCCGATGGAGCCGCGCGACATGGCCGTGCCGTCGACGCCGGTGATCGGCAAAGCGGCGCTTGGAGACTGAAGAGATGCTCGATCCGTTCTATCCCGTGGTGCCCGATTCCAGCTGGGTGTCGAAGCTGGTGCCGATCGGCACCAGGCTCATCCAGCTGCGCATCAAGGACCAGCCTGAGGCCGAAATCCGCCGTCAGGTGCGCGAGGCGAAAGCCGTCTGCGCGGAGCATGGCGCCGACCTGATCGTAAACGACTACTGGCAGATCGCCATCGACGAAGGCTGTGCCTGGGTCCATCTCGGCCAAGAGGACCTGGTCGATGCCGACGTGAAGGCGCTGCGCCGCGCCAATATCAAAATCGGCGTCAGCACGCACGACCATGCCGAGCTCGACAGGGGACTGGCCATCGATCCCGACTATGTCGCGCTCGGGCCGATCTGGCCGACCAAGCTGAAGCAGATGCCGTGGGGGCCGCAGGGCACCGAGCGTCTGGCCGAATGGAAGAAATTGATCGGCAACCGGCCGCTGGTCGCGATCGGCGGGCTGACACTCGAACGTGCACTGCTGTGCCTGAAGTCGGGCGCCGACATCGCCTCCGTCGTGGGCGACATCGTGAATCATGCCGATCCGATCGGTCAGGCCAAAGCCTGGATCGCCGCGACGAGAAGGCCGTGACGAACCGCTACGCCCGCCAGGCCGTGCTGCCGGAGATCGGGGACGCAGGACAGGCGCGCCTGGGTGCTGCCTCCGTGCTGGTCGTCGGTGCCGGCGGCCTTGGCTGCCCGGTGCTGCAGTATCTCACGGGTGCCGGCGTCGGACGTCTCACGATCGTCGATCACGACACGGTCGAGGAGACGAACCTGCATCGCCAGCCGCTCTACGGCATGCCCGACATCGGCAAGCTGAAGGCCGAGGCGGCGCGCGCCACGCTCCAGCGGTTCAATCCGCATGTTCGCATCGATGCCGTCGCCGAGCGGTTGACGCCGCAGAATGCGGCGCGGCTGGTCGCCGATGCGGACATCGTGGTCGATGCCGCCGACAGTTTCGCCGTGACCTACATGCTGAGCGACGTCTGCTTCGCAGCGGCGAAGCCGCTGGTGAGCGCCTCGGTGATCGGCATGACCGGCTATGCCGGGGTCTTCTGCGGCGGCGGCCCGAGCTATCGCGCGGTGTTTCCCGAGGTTTCGGTCGATGGCGGCACCTGCGCCACGGTGGGCGTGATCGGCACCGCGGTGGCGATGATGGGCAGCCTGCAGGCGCACCTCACGCTGCATCATCTGCTCGGCCTCGAACCGGCGGTGCTGGGCCGAGTCGTCACCTTCGACGCCCGGCGCGTGGCCTTTGGCGGCTTCGACTTCACCGGCAGTCCCGAACCCGAGGAACAAGTGGCGTTCATTGCGCCCGAGCAGGTGCAGTCGGACGACATCGTCGTCGATCTGCGCGGTCTCGACGAGGCGCCGGTCTCGCCCTTCGCCGGCGCGCGGCGGCTGGTCGTCGACACGATCGACGAATTGGGCACGCCTTCGCAACGGGTCGTGCTGGCATGCCGCAGCGGCCAGCGCGCGTTGATGGCCGCGGACAGATTGCGCGAGCGCGGTGTCACGAATCTTGCTCTAGTTGCCCTGGGCTGAAGCGCCCAAGCCGATAGGAGTTTCGCGTGGCCGATCCCGTTCCGCCGACCATGGAAGAAGCGCGCCGACACCAGATGTATCCGGTGCTCACGGCGGCGGAGCTGAAGCGCATGGGCCGCTTCGGTCGAAGGCAAAGTTTCAAAGCTGGCGAATTTCTGGCACGGACCGGAAAGGAAAGCCCCGGCATGTGCGTGATCCTCTCGGGGCGGATCGCCATCCTGGGACATGACGGGCTGGATCACGTCTCGCCCATCGCCACCATGGGACCGGGCGATTTCGCGGCCGAACTCGCCGAACTCGCAGGTCAGCCGGCGATGGTCGACGTTCGCGCCGAGGAGGATGTCGAGGCACTGATCGTGCCGCATGACCAGCTGCGCGCCCTGATGGTCGCGGAAGCGGAACTCGGCGAAAGGATCATGCGGGCATTGATCCTCCGCCGCGTCCGACTGATCGAGGTCAATCGGGTCGGTCCGATCCTGGTCGGCGAACTCACGCAGCCGGGGATGATTCGCCTGCAGGGATTCCTGACGCGCAACGGCCAGCCGCACACCATCCTCGATCCCGAGACCGATCCCGATGCGGCGAAGATGATCGAACGCCTGTCGCCCGACGCCGACGACTATCCGCTCGTCGTCTGTCCCGACGGCACGATCCTGCGCAATCCCGGCGAGCAGGAGCTCGCGCTGTGCATCGGTCTTCTCCACGAAAGCGCCGAGCCGCACCTCTACGATATCGCGATCGTGGGCTCCGGCCCGGCCGGTCTGTCGACCGCCGTCTATGCCGCGTCCGAAGGCCTCTCGGTGCTGGTGGTCGAGACCCGGGCCTTTGGCGGCCAGGCCGGCGCCAGTGCCCGCATCGAGAACTATCTCGGCTTCCCGACCGGAATCTCGGGCCAGGCACTGACCGCGCGCGCCTTCGTGCAGGCGCAGAAATTCGGCGCGCAGTTCGTCATTCCGCTGGAAGTGGCAAGCCTCGATTGCGGCGGCGGGCTGTCGCGTCCCATGGTGCTCGAGATGACGGACGGCTGGCGCGTGCAGGCGAAGACGGTGGTGATCGCCTCGGGGGCACGCTATCGCAAGCTGTCGCTGCCCAATCTCGGCGACTTCCTCAATCGCGGCCTGTGGTACTGGGCTTCGCCTATCGAGGCCAAGCTCTGCGCCAATGCCGAAGTGGTCATCGTCGGGGGCGGCAATTCGGCCGGACAGGCGGCGGTCTTCCTGTCGGGCCATGCCGCGAAAGTGTGGATCCTGGTCCGGGGCAGCGGTCTGGCCGAGACCATGTCGCGCTACCTGATCGATCGCATCGCGTCGGCGCCGAACATCGAGGTGCTGGCCGAGACCGAGATCGTCGAACTCGTCGGTACCGAACAGAGCGGCTTGCGCGGCGTGACCTGGCGGCACCGGCCCAGCGGGACCGAAACGCACCGGCCGATCCGTCACGTCTTCCAGTTCCTGGGCGCCGAGCCCGCGACCGAGTGGATGCAGGAGTGCGGCATCGACGTCGACAGGACCGGCTTCATCCGTACCGGCGCCGATGTCGAGGCACCCTGTCCCAAGCGTCCACCGCTCGCCTACGAGACGAACGTGCAAGGAGTCTTCGCAGTCGGCGACGTGCGTTACGGCTCGGTGAAGCGGGTGGGGGCCGCGATCGGCGAAGGGGCGAACGTGGTCGCCCAGATCCACGGCGTGCTGGAGGCGATGGGAGAGATGACCCCTCCGTCGGCGTAAGACGCCGACACCTCCCCATTTCCAATGGAGAGGTGACCGGCAGGGCGGAGGGGGCAAACGGTTACTTCTTCTCCCAGCGCGCGGCCGCTGCGTCGTCGCCTTCGTGGGCGTCGACCCATTGCTCGCCCTTCGGCGTGTCTTCCAGCTTCCAGAAGGGCGCCTTGGTCTTCAGCCAGTCGACCAGGAACTCGCAGGCCTCGAAGGCGGCCTCGCGATGCGGCGAGCCGACGGCCACCAGCACAATGCGTTCGCCCGGCTCCATGCGACCGTAACGGTGGACGATCAGGGTCGCCTCGAGCGGCCAGCGGCGTTTGGCTTCGGCCTCGATCTCCTGCAGCGCCGTCTCGGTCATGCCGGGATAATGTTCGAGCGTCAGCGCATCGATCCTGTCGCGATGATAGCCCTCGCGCACGTGCATCTCGCGCACGAGACCGACGAAGACCGCGAGTCCGCCGATGCGCTTGTTGCCGTCGGTGAGATGGGCCAGCTCGGCACCGACGTCGAAGTCCTGTTCCTGGACGCGGACGCTCATGGCGTCAGCCGCCGGTGAAGGGCGGAAAGAAGGCGACTTCGCGCGTGCCGGCGAGCTTCACGTCGAAGGTCGCGGTGCGCTGGTCGACGGCGGCGCCGAACGCGGCGCCTTCTGCCAGTGCCTCGGCATGACCGGGACTGCGCCCGCGCAACCAGACGATCAGATCGCCCACCGTGTCGATCCCGGCGGGCGGCGTTACCTCTTCCTCCGACACGCCGACGGTGCGCTTCATCCAGGCGAAATAGCGGATCTTCACTTCTGGCCGCCCGACGCGGGGGTGTCTTCCGCCATGTGGCGCAGACCGGTGCGCAGATAGTCGTAGCCGGTGATGAGGGTGAGGGCCGCCGCGATCCAGATGAGCACGATGCCGGCTTGCGTGACCCAGTGCGCGGCCGAATCGCCGACCAGCAGCGCGGCGATCGCCACCATCTGCACGGCCGTCTTCCATTTGGCGAGCGCGCTGACCGGCAGGCCGACCCGCAGTTCCGCCAGGAATTCGCGCAGCCCGGAGACCAGGATCTCGCGCGCCAGGATGATGAGGGCGGCCAGCACGTTCAGGCCGGCGAGCGTGCTGTTGTCGACCAGCATGACGAGGGCCGCGGCGACCAGCAGCTTGTCGGCGATCGGATCGAGGAAGCGGCCGAAGCGCGAGATCTGGTGATAGCGTCGCGCGAAATATCCGTCGAACCAGTCGGTCACCGCCGCCGCCACGAACAGCGCCATCGACAGCCACTGCGCCCAGCCGCGATCGAGCCAGAAGCAGGCGACGACCAGCGGGATCGCGACGATGCGCGACAGCGTGAGCATGTTGGGGAGATTGAACAGCATCGCCCCGACCTTACCGGCCCCCCCGGAAGTGGTCATGGATTTTCTGGGCAAGTGCACTCGAGATTCCGGGCACCGACTTGATGTCCTCGAGGGTCGCGCCGGACACCGCACGGGCGCTGCCGAAATGATTGAGCAAGGCGCGCTTGCGGCCGGCGCCGATTCCCGGCACTTCGTCGAGCGCCGAGCGCGTCAGGTCTGCCGCACGGCGCGTGCGGTGAGTCCCGATCGCGAATCGATGCGCCTCGTCGCGAAGCCGTTGCAGGAAATAGAGCACGGGATCGCGTGGCTCGAGCGAAAAGGGCGGCTTGCCCGCCATGAAGAAGCGCTCGCGACCGGCATCGCGATCCGGCCCTTTGGCGATGCCCACCACCGCGATGTCTTCGAGGCCGAGTTCGCTCATCACCCCGCGGACCGCTTCGAGCTGGCCCTGGCCGCCGTCGATCAGCAGCAGGTCCGGCCAATGCTCGTCGTCGCGCTCAGGATTCTCCTTGAGCGCGCGGCCGAACCGGCGGCCCAGGACCTCGCGCATCATGGCGAAGTCGTCGCCCGCCGCGCCCTCGGTCTTGATGTTGAACTTGCGGTAGGCGTTCTTGGTGAAGCCCTCGGGACCCGCGACGACCATCGCGCCGATCGCCGCCGTCCCCTGGATGTGGCTGTTGTCGTAGATTTCGATGCGCTCCGGTGGCGCATCGAGTGCGAACACGCGGGCCACGCCCTCGAGCAGGGTGCGCTGCGTGCCGCGCTCGGCCATGCGGCGGCCCAGTGCCTCGCGGGCATTGTTCACCGCCTGGTCGAGCGCATCCTTCTGGTCGCCGCGCTTGGGCTGCCGAATCTCGACTTTGTGGCCGGCCGACAGAGCGAGCGCGCTCTCCATCAGCTCGCGCTCGGGCACGTCGTGGCTGGTCAGGATCAGCTTCGGGGCCTCCCTGCCCTCGTAGAACTGGCCCATGAAGGCTTCGAGCACCTGGCCCTCGTCGAGCTCCTTGCCGTGGCTCGGGAAGTAGGCGCGGTTGCCGAGATTCTGGCCGGCGCGCAGGAAGAAGACCTGGACGCAGACCTGCCCGCCCTCGGCATGGGCAGCGAAAATGTCGGCCTCGTCGATCGACGGCAGGCTGATCGACTGGTGCGAGGTGATCTGGGCCAGGGCGCGGATGCGATCGCGCAGGATGGCGGCGCTCTCGAACTCGAGATTGGCCGAGGCCTGCTCCATGCGCTGCGACAGGGTCTGCTGGATCTCGCGGTTGCGGCCGCCGAGGAAGCCGCGAACGTCTTCGACGATGGCCTCGTATTGCGGCTTGTCGATGCGACCGACACAAGGCGCCGTGCAGCGCTTGATCTGATACTGCAGGCAGGGCCGCGTGCGCGTCGAGAAGACGCCGTCCGAACAGGAGCGCAGCGGGAAGGCGCGCTGCAGGGCGTAGAGCGTGCGGTTGACCGCCGTGGCCGAGGCGAACGGCCCGAAATACTCGTTGGCCGGTTCGCGCGTGCCGCGATGCTTGGCGAGCTGCGGCCATTCGGTGTCGCGGCGGATGACGATGTAGGGGAACGACTTGTCGTCGCGCAGCAGGACGTTGAAGCGCGGCCGGAAGCGCTTGATCAGGTTGTTCTCGAGCAGCAGCGCTTCGGCTTCGCTGTCGGTGACCGAGAATTCCATGGTCCGCGTCGCCGACACCATGCGGATCAGGCGCGCGGCGAGGCGGGTCGGCTGCGTGTAGGAGCCCACCCGGCTGCGCAGCGAACGCGCCTTTCCGACGTACAGGACCTCCCCGTCGGCCGCGATCATGCGGTAGACGCCGGGCTTGCGCGGCAGGGTCCGCACGAACTCCGCGATGATCCGCATGCCATCGGCAAGGGAGCCTTCGCTGGGAGGCTGGTCGAGGTCGGTTTCGTCGCTCACGGGGCGGGAGAATGGTGTTGGCGGGGCCTCCGTACAAGGCAAACGGGCCATGTGGGGAAGTCTGTGAAGAAACCCAAGGACCTTCGGACGTTACCCAAGCGTCACCGTATTGACTCAATGTGAGAGGGGTGACAGTCGCCGGTCACCCCTCTGGTAGTGCGTTGATTTGGCTAGAAATTCTGCGTTCTAGCCTCACCGTAGAAAAAGCTGGTCATCCATTTCGTTCACGGTTCAATCCAATTGGTCGGCCCGCTTCGATGTGTGGATAACTTCGGTGGCTTTACAGCACCGACAGCATGCGGCCGACCAGGGGATGACGGACCACGTCACCCTGCGTCAGGCGGACCACGGCGACGTCCTCGAGCCCGTCCAGCTTCGTGGCGATCGAGGCCAGGCCGGACAGCTCCGGCAGGAGATCCGTCTGGTCCGGATCGCCGGTCATCACCATCGTGGAGTGCCAGCCCAGGCGCGTCAGCAGCATCTTGAGCTGGCCGTAGGTGCAGTTCTGGGCCTCGTCGATCAGGACGAAGGCGTTGTTGAGCGTCCGCCCCCGCATGAAGGCGACCGGCGCAATCTCGATCGTGCCGTCGTCGAGATTCTGGGCGAGACGCTTGGCGCCCAGCCGGTCGTTGAGGGCGTCCCATAGGGGGCGCAGATAAGGGTCGAGCTTCTCGCGCATGTCGCCGGGCAGGAACCCGAGATTCTCTCCCGCTTCGACGGCCGGCCGCGACAGCACGATTCGCGAGACGGTGCCGCTTTCCAGGGCTTCGACGGCGGCGGCGATAGCCAGATAGGTCTTTCCCGTGCCGGCGGGGCCCAGCGCCACGGTGAGCGGCTTGGAGTCGATCGCCTCCATCAGCAGTCGTTGGTTGTCGCTGCGCGGCCGGACTTTCTTGATGTAGCTCTGGTCGCGATCGTTGGCCGGAGTGTGGTCGAAAACGACGTTGTGAATACGGGCACCATCGATGGCGTGCAGCTTGGCTCGGCGTGCGGCGCGTTTGGCCATATTCTTACTCCGGTGTCAGGGTCAAAGGAGCGTGATCGATCGCCCAGAACAAAAAACGCCCCCGGCGAGCGGAGGCGTTGGCGATCGGTGGTCTGGCTGCAAGGTGAGGCCGTCGGGCACGCGGTGGAAGTTCCACCGGTGAACCATTTTCCGTCGGGGGACATGTCCTCGAACGGATAAAAACCCTCCTTCAGCTACCTATGGAACGCTACCGTCAATCCGGCCCTGCATCCACCACATTTATGGTCTGCCATCGAAATTTAACCCAAGGGAAAGCGTCGCCTCTAACGCTCGTGAACCAGCCGACCTGCCACATAGGTCGCCTGGACGGCCCGGTCGTCGCCCAGGATCATCTGGATGAAGAGCTGCTCGGCGAAGTCGCGGGCCTCGTCCATGCGGAAGGCGATCAGGGGTGTCGAGCGCATGCCGAGCACGACCAGGTCGGCTTCCATGCCAGGCGCGATGCTGCCGACCTTGTCTTCGAGATGCATGGCCGCCGCCGAGCCGCGGGTCGCGAGATAGTAGGCATGGGCGGCCGACAGGGGATGACGGTTGAGCTGCGCCGCCTTGTAGGCCTCGTTGAGCGTCTGCAGGATCGAGAAGGAGGTGCCGGCGCCGATATCGGTGCCGAGGCCGACACGGACCGGCCGGTCGGCCTGCTTGGCGCGGGCGATGTCGAACATGCCACTGCCCAGGAAGAAGTTCGAGGTCGGGCAGTGGGAAATCGCGGCATCGGTCGCGTGCAGGCGTTTCAGCTCGTCGTCGCCCAGCCAGATGCCATGCCCGAACACCGCGCCGCCGCGGCAAAGGCCGTGATGGTCGTAGACGTCGAGGTAGTTGGCGCGGTCGGGAAACAGTTCGCCGATCCACGCGACTTCGGCCTGGGTCTCCGCGATGTGGGTCTGCATCAGGCAGTCGGGATGGTCGCGCCACAGCGCCCCGGCGGCGGCGAGCTGCTCGGGCGAGCTCGTGCCGGCGAAGCGGGGCGTGATGGCATAGAGCAGGCGTCCGCGCCCATGCCATTTGCGGATCAGTGCCAGCGAATCGTCGTAACCGGTCTGGACGTCGTCGCGCAGCGCCTCCGGTGCGTTGCGGTCCATCAAGACCTTGCCGGCGGCGAGCCGCAGGCCGAGCGCTTCCGCCTCTTCGAACAGGATGTCGGCGGAATGGGCGTGCACGGTGCAATAGACGCAGCTCGTGGTGATTCCGTTGCGCAGGTTTTCCTGCAGGAAGGCGCGGGCCACCCGCCGTGTATGGGCACGGTCGGCGAACTTCAGCTCGGCCGGGAAGGTGTAGCGTTCGAGCCAGTCGAGGAGCTGCGCGCCGTGGCTCGCGATCATCGTCGTCTGGGGGAAATGCACGTGGGTGTCGATGAAGCCCGCGGAGATCAGCGCATCCTTGCCGAAGTCCCGGATCTGCGTCTCGGCGGGCAGCAACGGGGCCACGCGCGCGGCGGGTCCAAAGTGTGTGATGCGCCCGTCCTGCATCGCCACGATCGCGTCGGGCTCGTGCACGAGGGTCCGCTCGAGTCCGTCGCGGAACGGATCGCCGGTGAAGGTGAGGGCGGGGCCGCGCAGGGCGGTGGGGTGGGCGGAAGGAGGCATTCCCGCAAGATTCGCATCGAACGACACCTTGCGAAAGGCCTGTGCTAGAGAGGTAACTTCGAACGAAAGAGGTCGTGATGGGCGAGATCGTGTGGCGCAACATGACGCGGGCTGAGCTCGACAAGGCCTATGACAATACCAACGCGGTGGCCGATTCGGGTGTGCGGCGCGACGGTTGGATCGAGCGCAGCGAACGCTTCCGGGCGCTCCACCCCGAGGGCCTGGACCTCGTCTACGGCCCGCGGCCCCGCAACAAGCTCGACCTGTACCGCTGCGGCCGCGCCAGGGCGCCGCTGTTCGCCTTCATCCACGGCGGCTACTGGCAGCGCAACAGCAAGGAGATCTTCGCCTGCATGGCCGAGGGCCCGCTCGCGAACGGCATGGACGTCGCGTTCCTCGGCTACACGCTGGCGCCTGAGGCCACGCTCTCAGCCATCGTCGAGGAAATCGCCGATGCGGTACGCTGGCTGCGTCGCGAAGGACCGCGTCACGGTGTGGCGCAGGATCGGCTGGTCGTATCCGGCTGGTCGGCCGGCGGTCACCTGACGGCGACGACGCTGGCCATGGACGAGGTCGATGCCGGCCTTGCCATCAGCGGCATCTACGACGTCGAGCCCTGCCGGCTGAACTACCTGAATGAAAAACTGAATCTCACGGCGGAGGAAGCGGCGCGCACGAGTCCGCTCCTTCACCTGCCGAAGAAGAGCGCGCCGGTGATACTGACCTACGGCACCGGCGAGCTTCCGGAACTACAGCGCCAGTCCATCGCCTATCACGAAGCGCGCCGCGCCGCGGGCCTGCCGAGCGAAGTCCTGCCGCTCGCCGGCCTCAATCACTTCTCCATCATGGACCAGCTCGAGGCCCGCGACGGGGCGCTCGCGATGGCCGCCGCGCGGCTGGCGTTTCCGTCTGGTTCCTGACGAAAAAAGCGGCATATTCCGCGCGTTTCCCGCCGCTTGCGCGCGCGTCCTATGACGCCGCGTCACATCCCTTCCTGGCGCTCCAATGGTATTTTGGGGCGCTCTGGGAGGTGAATAATGAGCGTCGATCGAGAGGCAGCTGTCGCTGCCCCGAAAGGCGAGCGAGAGCTCCGTTCAAAAACGACAGTCTGGGGGGCGCGCATCGTCCTGGTGACCGCCTCGGTCCTAGTGTCCCTCGCGCTGTTGGAAGTCGGTTGCCGGCTGGTACGGTGGGGTCCCGAAGGGCTCACGACCTGGCCCAACCTGGCTCACCAGCGCATGGGAACCGGCCCTGGCGGCGAAAGGTGCCAATACGCCTATAGTGAGTCGATCGGCTGGACCTCGCCGGCGAACTGCGTGTCGAAAGCCTACAATTCCGATGCTGCCGGCTTTCGCCGTGCCTCCGCACAGGCATCGCTCGCGGAGCCTCCCATCCTCGTCACCGGCTCGTCTTTCGCCAAGGGCGACGAGGTGAAGGATGACGAGGCCTGGCCCGCCTATCTGCAGGACATGATCGGGCGGAAGGTGGTGAACGCCGGGGTCAGCGGCTATGCGTTCGACCAGATGGTACTCGCCACGGAGCAGCTCGTGCCCAAGGTGAAGCCGCTGTTCGTCATCGCCAGCTTCACGCCCGGCGACATCCGGCGCACCGAACTGAAGGTCGCCTGGAGCCGCGAGAAGCCCTATTTCGCCTTGAAGGACGGAAAGCTCGATCTCAGCAACGTGCCTGTCCCGGGCAGGCCGGGTGCCCCGGTCCGCTTGCCCGCAGTGGCGGAGTGGCTGGGATGGTCGGCGCTGGCCGACCTTCTGGTGGAGCGTCTCGGCATCCAGCAGGGCTGGTACTTCACCGAGGTCCAGGCCGTGCCCCGCGGCACCGGCGAGACGATTGCCTGTCGGCTGATGCCGAGGCTCGCAGCACTCGGCGTGCCCGTCGTCGTGATGGCGCAATACAGTCGCGGTTACTGGAACGACAAGGGCCCTCATGGCACGGCGGATCATCGGGCCATGCGCCGCGTGCTGGGCTGCGCCGCTGAGGCGGGACTCATTGCCTTCGACCTTTCGGACACGCTGAAGGCGGCGGTCGACGCCCGCGGTACCGATGCGCTCTACCGGTCCGATCACCATTCGGCCGAGGGCAATCGCGTGGTTGCCGATCTCGTGATGCGCGAACTCATCGATCGGCGGCTGCTCTCGAAGATGGCGGATCGCTAAGGCGGCCTTGCAACGGTCGGCCGGTAGGCGGGTTAACGAGGTTCTGACCTCCAGGAAAGGACCCGTACCATGGATCACAGCAAGCATGTCCGCGTTGCGGGCAACGAGCTGACAGCGGAAATCCTCACCGATGCAGCAATCTACGGTCCGGGCGACGAGAAGATCGGCACGGTCGACCATCTCCACGGGAGCGGCCCGCAGGCCCAGATCGTGATCGACGTTGGCGGGTTCCTCGGCATCGGCGCCAAGCCCGTGGGCGTGCCGGTCAGCGACTTCGATTTCATGCGGGATCAAGACGGCGATGTCCATGCGGTGACGAGCTGGACCAAGGACCAGTTGAAGGCGATGCCGGAGCATCGCGATCGCTGACGCCGGCCCGGGATTCCGGGTGGAAAAAGAAGTGCACGATTCCCGCGCTGGATTACGTCGCTACTCGCGCCGTGGCCAACATCCTGCAATAATTGGATATCTGACAACCAGCGGTCGGTGTAAATGTTTGAACGAATGCTGCGAGCTTTCATGCCGCCTGCGCGTCGTACTGTCGGGCTTCTGCCCGTGGTGGCCTGTGTTCCCGGTTCAGATGTCTGGTTTGTGCGCTTTACCTTCGCGTTCCTCTCGCATCTCCAGCAAGGTGGCCATGTCGTCGACCGGCTGAGCGGACAGTGTATTGGCAATCCTGCCGGTCCCTCATTCAATTTCGACCATCTGAGCGGAGGGCCGCTGCTTTGGGCGCCTGATCTTTTGCCGGCGCGCCATCTTTTCATTGGGCATACGGTCTGTCCCGGATTCAACAGAATTTCTTCGGAATTCGACTGGTGGCCCGGCACGTCCTTTTCTGCGCGCGGCGACGATTATCTCCATGATGGAATGGACTACGCTCATGTGCCCGTCGACTTGGCGCCCCACGCTTTTGTTCCTGTATCCGTGGGTGATGTCGATGCCGCCGCCTGGACCGACTCCCGCCAGCGCATGGTCCTGATCTATGGAGATCCGCTGGAGAAGGCCGTCGCCAGTTTCAGTCTGAGGCAGGGCCAAGTTCGCCCTCCCTATCGTCGCCTTGGCGAACGGCAAGTCGTGGATTGGCCGTTCCACGATTACCTTTTCAAGCATGCACTGCCCTCCTACGCCAAAATGATGATGTCCTATCAGGCGATGGCGCAGGCTGTGCCGGGCGCCGTTCAAATCGTGTCGGAGGACGCGCTTCGAGAGGAGCCTGTTCGCGTCCTGTCTTCCGTCCTGGCGCACTTGAATCTCGATCACTGGGATTCGGGGGTTATTGATGCTGTCATCACCCTCTCTCGGGGCGAGCACATCGCGGCAATCGAGAAGGAGGCCGGACGAAGCTTCACGGGCTTCCGCCGCAGTCGCAAGGCTACGATATCGTCTGCAGCCGAGACGGCGGTCAGGGCCGCCAGGGATCCGAACCTGCGGCACAAGGCCTTGGCGTTGCTTGCGTCGATGGGCGTGGACACGGCGTACTTCCAGCCGTCGCCGCTATCGGTGCCGATGCAAGCGGTTGCCGCAAGCAGGCGTAGCGCCTAGTCGCTTCGGGTTGTCGCTGACGGGTTGCTGCCACCCATCCTGTCATGGCATTCGCTGGGGAGGCGTGGATTCTTCGCCCAGGTCGGGAGGAATGGCGTGAAGCAGAACGTTGTGGTTGCGACGCATCACAAGACCGGCACGGTCTGGATGTCCACGGTGTTCAAGGCGATCGCCCGTAGGCTGGACGCACACTATATCGACTTCTGGTCGAACTATGGGCGCCTCGATCGCGTTCTGAAGACGCCCTTCATTCTTCTGAATCACAGCTCGATATTTGCGCGGCATGCCAGCGAGCTTCGCCGGGAAGACGTCAGAATTCTCCATCTCATTCGCGACCCACGCGACGTCCTCATTTCGGCCATGCACTACCACAAGAAAGCCGACGAGCCGTGGCTCCACGAGACGATACCCGGCAACAACCAGGCGTCGTATCAACAACGGCTCAATTCGCTCGCCACCGCCCACGAGCAGTATCTGTTCGAGCTGGAGAGCGCGACGGGGAACACCATAGAGGCCATGCTGGACTGGCACTATGACAGGCCGAACTGCCTCGAGCTCCGCTACGAAGACCTGTGGAGCGACCGCTCGCTCTCGGTGTGGCGGCACGCTGCCTCCTTCCTGGGATTCGAAGGTTCCGAGCTGGAGGTGAGTGAGAAGTGCTTCTGGGAGCACAGCTTGTTCGGCCAGGCTTCCAGAACCAATCGGCGTCATGCCCGTTCTGGCGAGGCCGCGCAGTGGAAGAGCGAGTTCACGCCGGAACTGGCACAGGCTTTCCTGCACCGCTTTCCCGACGCCCTGCAGACGCTCGGATATGAGGAAGACGACGGCTGGATCTATAGGCTGACCGCATCGCCGAAGCTCCAGGCACGAACTTCTACGGCGCCCTGAGGACGGCGATTACCCTCGGGACGGCGGCGATCCGACGACCTTCCCGAAAACAAAGGGCCTGGCCGTTGCCGGCCAGGCCCTTGTCGATTTGGTGGAGCCAAACGGGATCGAACCGTTGACCTCTACAATGCCATTGTAGCGCTCTCCCAGCTGAGCTATGGCCCCGAAATCCTTGGGAAGGCGCGAGGTTATAATTCGTGCCTCGCGCGCTGGCAACAGGCTCTATCGATCGCCTTCACCTTTGTCGTCGACCTCGACCTCGACTTCGACCTCCAGATCGTCCTCGTCATCGTCCAGATCGTCCGCCGCCAACGCCTCGTCGCCGTCGACATCGGGCAGATCGTCACCGTCCAGATCGTCGACCTTCTTCTTCGCCGCCGCTGCCTTGGCCGCCGCTGCTGCCGCAGCCGCTGCCGCTGCCGTCGCTGCGGCCGCGCCGCGGCCGCGGCGGACCTTCACGAAGTCCTCGCGGTCATGTTCGCGCCCGCACTTGGGGCACTTGATGGGGCTCTTGCCCAGGTCGTAGAAGCGCGCTGCACAGCTCTGGCAGGTGCGTTTGGTGCCCCAGCTCGCTTTGACCACGCTAAATCTCCTGCAAATGTGCTGGAATCGGCCGAAAGGGCCGCGAGGGAGCGCGTATGTCACGCGTCTTTCACCCTGTCAAAACCAAATTCCGGCATGCTACGAGGGCCGCGCGCTGCAGTTCCGCCTGCCGCCCAACTCTGCAGTGGAGACCGCCCTGTCCGCCCATGCCGCTCCCGCGAAGCTGATCGCCCGTCCCGTCGACCGGTTGCAGGGGCGTGTCCGGGCGCCGGGCGACAAGTCGGTTTCCCATCGTTCGCTTATGTTTGGTGCCCTGGCGCTGGGGGAAACGAAGATCACCGGGCTGCTGGAAGGCGAGGATGTGCTCGCCACCGCGGCCGCGCTGCGGGCGCTCGGGGCCAGGGTCGATCATGAGGGTGTCGGCGCCTGGCGCGTGCGCGGATTCGGCGTCGGCGGGGCGCGCGAGCCCGACAATGTGCTCGATCTCGGCAATTCCGGAACCTCGGCCCGCCTGCTGTCCGGCATCCTGGCCAGCCATCGCTTCACCAGCTTCATGACCGGCGATGCCTCGCTGCGCCGCCGGCCGATGCAGCGGGTCATCGTGCCGCTTTCGCAGATGGGCGCCCGCTTCGAGGCGCGCGAGGGCGGCCGCATGCCACTGGCCGTCCTGGGCACCGACGAAATGGTTCCAATCGAATACCGGCTGCCCGTCGCGTCGGCGCAGGTGAAGAGCGCGATCCTTCTCGCCGGCCTCAATACCGCGGGCGAGACGACCGTCATCGAACCCGAGGCCACGCGCGACCATACCGAGCGCATGCTGCGCCATTTCGGCGCCGAGGTGAGGGTCGTGCCGGCCGACGGTGGCGGCAAGCGGATTACCGTCGTCGGCTGGCCCGAACTCAAGGCGCGCGACATCGTGGTGCCGGGCGATCCCTCGTCGGCGGCCTTCGCCGTCGTGGCGGCGGCGATCCGGCCGGGCAGCGACGTGACGGTCGAGAATGTCGGGCTGAACCCGCTGCGCGCCGGCCTCTACGAGACGCTGCGTGAGATGGGCGCCGACATCACCGTCGAGAACGCCCGCGAAGTGGGCGGCGAGCCGGTGGCCGACCTGCGCGTGCGCGGCGGCGAGCTTCGCGGCGTCGAGGTGCCCCCGGAGCGGGCGCCGTCGATGATCGACGAGTATCCGATCCTGGCCGTCGCGGCTGCCTGTGCCCGCGGCACCACCCGCATGCTGGGCCTGGCCGAGTTGCGCGCCAAGGAAAGCGACCGGCTGGCCAGCGTCTCCGCCGGGCTGGCCGTCAACGGCGTCCGCCACGAGATGGGCGCCGATACCCTCTTCGTGCACGGCACCGGCGAGGCGCCGGCGGGCGGCGGGACGGTGGTCACGCATCTCGACCATCGCATCGCCATGGCCTTCCTCGTGCTGGGACTGGCCTCGCGCGACGGCGTCGCCGTCGATGACGGCTCGCCGATCGACACGAGTTTCCCCGGCTTCGCCCGGCTGATGGCCGATCTTGGAGCCCGGATCGAGGCCGCGTGACCCAGAAGCCTGTCATCGCCATCGACGGGCCGGCGGGCGCCGGCAAGGGCACCCTCGCGCGCCGGCTGGCCGACCATTTCGGCCTGCCCCACCTCGATACCGGGCTGCTCTACCGTGCGGTCGGGCTGAAGGCCGAAAGGACCGGGCGCCCGGCGGTCGAGATCGCCGGCAACCTCGATCCGTCGGACCTGACCGATCCCGAGCTGCGGACCGACGTGGCGGGCCAGGCCGCGTCGAAAGTCGCGGCGATTCCGGAGGTTCGGGCCACCCTGCTGGATTTCCAGCGGAAGTTCGCCGCCCAGGCGAGTGGCGCCGTGCTCGACGGGCGCGACGTGGGGACCGTAATTTGCCCTCACGCGCCCGTGAAATTATTCGTGACCGCCAGCGCCGAGGCGCGGGCGGAGCGGCGGTACCGGGAGTTGCGCGCCAAGGGGGTCGACACTATAAAGCCGCGCGTTCTTGCCGAGATGGCGGAGCGGGACCGTCGCGACAGCGAACGGGCGGCAGCACCTCTTAAAGCCGCACCCGATGCTTACCACCTCGATACCAGCGACATGGATGCCGACGCGGCCTTCGCCGCCGCCTTGGCGTTCATGGAGAGCAAGGGCTTTCGATTCTCCGGGCCGTAAGTCGCCGCCGGCGGATCGAAGACTTTCAGCGGCGACTGCGCCGGGACGTGTCGTCCTTGCGTCGGTGTTTCAAAGGCACTGGATCCGCCGGACTTAACCGGTTGGCCGACGGGGCACGTGTCCCGGGATCGATGATGGAGAGTTCCATATGGCAAAGGGCAGCGCCCTGCGTAGACCCGCGAACGACACGTCGAGCGACGAGTTCGCAGCACTTCTCGAGGAATCGCTGGGCGGTTCGACGAGCTTCGAAGGCACGGTCGTCAAGGGCCGCGTCATTCGCATTGCCAACGATTTCGTCGTGGTGGATGTCGGCCTCAAGTCCGAGGGTCGCGTCGCGCTGCGTGAGTTCGCCAATGGCGGCACCGGAGCCCCTGAGATCAAGGAAGGCGACGTGGTCGACATCTTCGTCGATCGCATGGAGAACAAGGAGGGCGAGGCCGTCCTGTCGCGCGACAAGGCTCGCCGCGAAGAGGCCTGGACCGTCCTCGAGAAGGCGTTCACCGACCAGGAACGCGTCATGGGCACGATCTTCGGCCGCGTGAAGGGTGGCTTCACGGTCGACCTGTCGGGCGCCGTGGCCTTCCTGCCCGGCAGCCAGGTCGACGTGCGCCCGGTGCGCGATGTCGGCCCGCTGATGGGCCAGGCCCAGCAGTTCGCCATCCTCAAGATGGACCGCCGCCGCGGCAACATCGTCGTGTCGCGCCGCGCCGTCATGGAAGAGACCCGCGCCGAGGACCGCACGCGCCTGATGGGCGCGCTGTCCGAGGGCCAGGTGCTCGACGGCGTCGTCAAGAACATCACCGATTACGGCGCGTTCGTGGATCTGGGCGGCGTCGACGGCCTGCTCCATGTCACCGACATCGCCTGGAAGCGCATCAACCATCCGTCGGAAGCCCTCACCATCGGCCAGCAGGTCAAGGTGCAGGTCGTCCGCTTCAACCCCGAGACGCAGCGCATCTCGCTCGGCATGAAGCAGCTGATGAGCGATCCGTGGGATGGCGCGGGTGCCAAGTACCCGGTCGGCCTCAAGCTCAAGGGCCGCGTCACCAACATCACCGACTACGGCGCGTTCGTCGAACTGGAGCCGGGCGTCGAGGGTCTGGTCCACGTCTCCGAAATGAGCTGGACCAAGAAGAACGTGCACCCCGGCAAGATCGTCTCGACCTCGCAGGAAGTCGAAGTGATGGTGCTGGACGTCGACATGTCCAAGCGCCGCATCTCGCTCGGCCTGAAGCAGTGCATGGCCAACCCGTGGGAGAGCTTCGCCGACAAGTTCCCGGCCGGTACCGAGATCGAGGGCGAGGTTCGCAACATCACCGAGTTCGGCCTGTTCGTGGGCCTGCCCGGCGACATCGACGGCATGGTCCATCTCAGCGACCTGAGCTGGGACAAGGCCGGCGAAGAGGCGATCCGCGACTTCAAGAAGGGCGACCAGGTCAAGGTCAAGGTCCTCGACGTCGACATGGACAAGGAGCGCATCTCGCTCGGCATCAAGCAGCTGGCCAACGATCCGTTCGAGAAGGTCGGCGCGGTCGCCAAGAAGGGCGATGTGGTCACCGTCATCGTGGCCGGCATCCAGGACAACGGCATCGACGTCACGGTGCAGGACGGCATCCCGGGCTTCATCCGCAAGACGGAGCTCAGCCGCGACCGCTCCGAGCAGCGTCCCGACCGTTACGCGATCGGCGACAAGCTCGACGCCAAGATCACCAACATCGACAAGGCCTCGCGCCGCGTCGTGCTGTCGGTCAAGGCGCGTGAACTCGACGAGGAGAAGAAGGCGATGGCCGACTTCGGTTCGTCCGACTCGGGCGCCAGCCTGGGCGACATCCTCGGCGCGGCCCTCAAGAAGAGGGCAGAGGCCGACGACGACGAGAAGTAAGCCGTTTTCATCATGGTTTACGGCAAGGCCGACCCGCAAGGGTCGGCCTTTTCTTTTGCTTTCAAGGGGTTAGGCTTGACGACACTGTTATCCGGTTTAATATCAAGGACTTAACAACGATTCTCCGGGCCTGAAGTGCCCGCCATGGAAACGCGATGACCAAGTCCGAGCTGATTGCGCGCCTGGCGGCCCGGAATCCGCATCTCTACCAGAGGGATGTCGAGCGGATCGTCGCGACCGTGTTCGACGAAATATCCAAGGCGCTGGCGTCCGGTCACAGGGTCGAGCTGCGCGGTTTCGGGGCCTTCTCCGTGAAGAAGCGCGATCCGCGCACCGGCCGCAACCCGCGCACCGGCGAGCAGGTCTCCGTAGCCTCCAAGCGCGTCCCCTATTTCAAGACCGGCAAGGACCTGCGCGACCGGCTGAACAAGGAGGCCGCGCGCGCCGCCGGCCTGCTGCCGCCCGACTCTGCGGACGACGACAAGAGATAAATCTGCCCTGATCGTTCGCTCGCGTGGTGGGGGCGGGCTGTGGCATTCTCCGGGCCGCATGAAAATCCTCTCGCGCGCCCTGTTCCTGCTCTTCATCCTGATCGGTGTCCTGGTCGCGGTCAGCAATACGCAGACCGTCCAGCTGGCGCTGTGGCCGTTGCCGCACATCATCGTCATGCCGGTCTATCTGCTGGTCGTCGCCATGTTGATGCTGGGCGTCCTCGCCGGGCTCAGTATGGGGTGGTGGGCCGGTCGCCATCACCGCCGTCGCGCCCGCGAGGCCGGTGGCGAGGCGGCGCGGCTCGACCGCGAGGTGGCTCGCCTGCGTGCCGCCCAGGCGGCGGCACAGCCGGCCGCACCCGGCGGTCCGGCGCCCCGCGACCAGCGCGCCTTGGAGCGCCAAAGCGCCCTCGTGGCCCCCGAACTCGGCACCCGTGCGGCGCGGGGTCCCTTCTCGTGAAGGTCCTGTCGGCGGCCGAGATCGACGCCACCCTGGACGACCTCGAACTGATCGACCGGCTCGACGGGCTGTTCCGCGCGGGCTGCGAGATGCCGGTGCGTCATCACCATCCGATTCGGGAGCCGCTGGGCGCCGGATCGTCCGATGCGATGCTGCTGTTGATGCCGGCCTGGACGACCGCTCAGCCGGGGGGAGGCTCCGGCCGCGTCGGCGTCAAGGTCGTCACTGTGTTCCCCGACAACGGCAAGCGTTCGCTGCCCTCCATCTACGGCCAATACCTGCTGCTGGACGGCAGCACGGGGGCCACCCTGGCACTGCTCGACGGTACGATGCTGACCAAGCGGCGCACCGCCTGCGCCTCGGGTCTCGCTTCGCGCTACCTGTCGCGGCCCGATGCCGCGTCTCTGCTGATGATCGGGACGGGCGCCCTCGCGCCGGAACTGATCCGCGTGCATGCCAAGGTCCGGCCGATCCGCGACGTGGCGATCTGGGGGCGCACGTCCCGCCAGGCCGAGAGCCTGGCCGAGCGACTGGCGGCCTCCCTGCCGCACGCGGTCGGCCGATCGGTCACTGTGCGGGCCGTCAGCGACCGACGCGCCGCAGTACACGAGGCCGACATCGTCTCCTGTGCGACGCTCTCGAAAGAGCCGCTGGTCGAAGGCGACTGGCTGCGCGAGGGCCAGCATGTCGATCTGGTGGGGGCCTACACGCCGCAGATGCGAGAGAGCGATGACCGAGCGGTCCAGCGCGCCCGCCTCTATGTCGATACCCGCGCCGGCGCCCTGAAGGAAGGTGGCGACGTCGTACAGGCCATCGCCAGCGGCGCCATCACGGAAGCCGCCGTCGTCGCCGATCTGTTCGAACTGGCACGCCGCGAGCGAACTGGCCGCGCTCCCGGCGATCGCACCTCGACCACCCTGTTCAAGTCGGTCGGTGCCGCGCTCGAGGACCTTGCCGCCGCGGAGCTGGCGGTCGAAGCTACGGCTCGATAAGCGCGCCCGAATTCTTCAGCGCCTCGATCTCGTCGGCGCCGACGCCGGCTTCCGCCAGAACGGCACGCGAATCCTGCCCCTGCAGCGGTGCCATGGTGCGGATGGAAGGCGGTGTCCGGCTCATGGTCATCGGCGGCTCGACCATCATGATCTCGCCTTCCGACGGATGCGGATACTTCTTGAAGAGCTGGCGCCAGACGAGGTGTGGATCCTCGAATAGATCGGCCGGCTTGGAGACCGGGGCGTTGGGGATCTGGGCCTGGTCGAGCAGCTTCACCCATTCGCCGGTGGTCTTCGAGGGCGCGATCGCCTCGACCATCGCGTACATGTCGCCGATATGCATCGAGCGGGCGTTGATGGTCGAATAGCGTGGGTCCTGCAGCACCTCAGACCGGCCGACCAGCTCGAAGAAGTTGCGCCAGTGCTTGTCGTTGTAGGGCAGGATCGCCATCCAGCCGTCGAGCGTGCGGTAGGGCTTGCGGGTGCGGGCGAGCAGGCGGGTGTAGCCGACTTCGCCCTCGTCGCTGAAGGTCCGCTCCCACAGATGCTCGACCATCAGCCAGGCCGACATGGTCTCGAACATCGGCACTTCGACGAACTGACCCTCGCCGGTGCGCTGACGGTGCATCAATGCCGAGAGGGTCGAGAAGGCGAAGGTGAGACCCACCGTCTTGTCGGCGATGATGGTCGGCGGGTAGCGCGGGACGTCGTCGCCCGCCGCGCGTCCCATCAGGTCGGCGATGCCGAAGCGGGCCTGGATGGCATCGTCGTAGGCCGGCAGTTTTCCGTAAGGACCTTCGGCCGAATAGCCATAGGCGCCGACATAGACGATGTCGGGCTTCACCTTGCGGATCTCCTCGTAGCCAAGCCCCAGCGCCTCGATAGCCTGGGGCCGCAAGGCATGGACGAAGGCATCGGCGGTCGCCACGACCTTGAGCAGGGCGGCGCGCGCGTCCTTGTTCTTGAGATCGAGGCAGAGCGAGCGCTTGTTGCGATTGACGTACAGATAGGTCGGTCCCATGCCGGGCGTCTTGCCGGGCTTGCCGATGTGACGCACCGCATCGCCTTCCGGTGCCTCGACCTTGATGACGTCGGCTCCCTGGTCGGCCAGCAGCATCGTGCCGTAGGGGCCGAGGATGATGTTGGTGAGGTCGACGATCCTGATGCCTTCGAGCGCGCCGGGCATTTCACTGTCCTGTGTTGCAAATGGTGTGCGGGCACACTGCCACCGCCCCGCCCGCGCGTCATCGTTGCTGCCATTGCGCCGCAAAACGCGGACGGAAATCATTGAAGCCGTTGGGATAATGCCTGCTGGCAATGCCCGGTGACCGTGAAGGCCCCGCGCTGAAGAGAACGTCCGGTTGCAGGCGGTTGGGAAATTCCCCTATTTCCACACTCGGACAAAGAGGCACATGTGACCGTTGTGCGATGAGCCGTGCCGGTGTAGCCAAGGGACAGCGAGCCGGGGGGGCGATGCGAAGCAACGTTGCAAAGAAGCAGCACGAGCCTAAGACGGCATCGAGCAGCGCGGCCTCCAGGCCCTATCGCATCGAAGACCAGATCGGCTACCTGCTGAGGCGCGCCCATCAGCGGGCCAGCGCGATCTTCCAGGTCGGTATCGGCGATCCCAACATCACGCCGACCCAGTATTCCAGCATGGCGAAGCTCGACGAGTATGGTGAGCTTTCCCAGAATCTCCTCGGCCGTCTCGTCGGCATGGACAAGGCCACGATGCAGGGCGTGGTGCGGCGGCTGAAGGAACGCGGTCTCGTCGATTCGCGGCCCGATCCCGGCGATGCGCGCCGCACGTTGCTCAGCCTGACGACCGAGGGCAAGAAGCTGGTGAACAGGCTTCTGTTGAACGGACCCGCGGTCTCGCGCGAGACGCTGAAGCCGCTCAGCTCCCAGGAACAGAAGCAGCTCCTCGATCTTCTGTCGCGAATCATCTGAATCCGACTCATTCATTTGACTCGCACGGAGCCTGTGTCATCGTACGTACACGAACGATATGGGCGCCTATCTCCGACCCCGAGGCCTTGAAGAGGCTCTCCAGGCACTGACCCGGCCTTTCACGGTGCTGGCTGGTGGCACGGACTTCTATCCGGCGCGGGTCGGGCGCTCGGTCACCGAGGACATTCTCGACGTCGCGGGAATCGCCGCCCTGCGCGGGATTTCCGAGACCGAGGCCGGCTGGCGAGTGGGCGCCACAACAACCTGGAGCGAACTCGTCGAGGCTCCGCTGCCGCCCCTGTTCGACGGGCTGAAACAGGCGGCCCGCGAAGTCGGCGGCCGGCAGATCCAGAACAGCGGGACGATCGCCGGAAACATCTGCAACGCCTCGCCGGCCGCCGATGGCGCGCCGGCCTTGCTGGCGCTCGACGCAGCCGTGGAGCTGGCGAGCCAGGATGGCACGCGCCGCCTGCCGCTCGCTTCCTTCATCACCGGCGTGCGCAAGACGGCGCGTCAGCCGGGCGAGCTCGTCGTGGCGCTCCATGTGCCGCGCCCGAGCCACGAGGCGAGGAGCGCGTTCGTAAAGCTGGGGGCGCGGCGATACCTCGTGATCTCGATTGCCATGGCCTCTGCCGTGGTCGAGGTCGCGGACGGAAAAGTCGCTGCTGCCCGCATCGCCGTCGGCGCCTGTTCGCCGGTGGCGCAGCGTCTGCCCCTGCTGGAGCAGGCGCTGATCGGCGCCTCGTTCGACGCGACGCTCGGTGAACGGGTCGAGCCGTCCCATCTCACGCCCTTGTCGCCGATCGACGACATCAGGGGCAGCGCGGCGTATCGCGGCGATGTGTCTTTGGTCCTGCTGCGGCGGCTGCTGACGAAGGTCTCGGCATGAAGCTCGATTTCACCCTCAACGGTCGAGAGGTGTGCTGGGACGGCGCACCGGCCACGCGGCTTGCGGCCGCCTTGCGTGACGATCTCGGTCTCACCGGCACGAAGATCGGCTGCGACGCCGGCGATTGCGGCGCCTGCACCGTCCTGCTCGACGGACGCCAGGTCTGTTCCTGTCTCGTCGCCATGGGACAGGTCGAAGGCCGCAGCGTCGAGACCGTGGAAGGTCTTTCGGCGGCCGACGATTCGATGGCCGTGCTCCAGCAGTCGTTCCTCGATCATGGCGCGGCCCAGTGCGGCATCTGCACGCCCGGCATGCTGATGGCCGCGCAGGAGCTGGTGCGGCGGAACAGTAAGCCGAGCCGGGTCGATGTCGAGGACGCTCTGGGCGGCGTGCTCTGCCGCTGCACCGGCTACGGCAAGATCGTGGACGCGGTGATGGATGTCGTCGCCCCGGCGCCGGCGAGTGCACCGCCCGCCGGCGAGGCCGTCGGCGCCCGCATCGTCCGGGTCGATGGGCCGGCCAAGGTGACGGGGCGCGACGTGTTCGGCGCGGATGGCATTCCCAAGGACGCGCTGTGGATCCGCGTCGTGCGCTCGCCGCATGCGCGGGCGCGCTTCGAGCTGGGCGATCTCGAGCCGCTGCGGCGGCGTCTCACTGCCGTACTGACGGCGGCGGACGTGCCGTTCAACGGCTACGGCATCTATCCCGACATCAAGGACCAGCCGGTGCTGGCGGACGGGCATGTCCGCTATCGCGGCGAGGCGGTCGTGGCGTTGGTCGGGGAGCGCGCCGAGGTGCTGGCGATCCGCGACGACGAGGTGCCCATCAGATGGACGCCCGAGCTGCCTTTGTTCGGCGTCGATGCCGCGATGGCGGAAGATGCGCCGCTGGTCCAGGCCGACAGGCCGGGCAACCTGCTGCTGAAGGGCGGGGTGAAACGCGGCGACGCGATGGCTGCGTTCGAGGATTGCGCCGCCGTGGCCGAAGGCACGTTCGAGACGGCGTTCGTCGAGCACGCCTATATCGAACCCGAGGCCGGCTGGGCACGCCGGGTTGGCGACCGGATCGAAATCCACGCCACCACCCAGACGCCCTACATGGACCGCGACGAGATCGCCAACCTGATGCGGCTGAAGCCCGAGGCGGTGCGCATCGTGCCGACGGCCTGCGGCGGCGGCTTCGGCGGCAAGCTCGATCTCTCGGTGCAGCCGCTGATCGCCATCGCGGCCTGGATGCTGGGACGTCCCGTGGCCCTGGTCTACACGCGGCCCGAAAGTATGGCCGCCAGCACCAAGCGTCACCCGGCGCGGGTGACGGCGCGGTTCGGCTGCGATGCCGAGGGCAAGCTACTCGCCTGCGACGTGACCGCCCTGTTCGACACCGGCGCCTATGCCTCCTGGGGACCGACCGTCGCCAACCGCGTGCCGGTGCATGCGATGGGACCCTATGCCATCTCCAACGTGCGGACCTGGGGCGAAGCCTATTTCACCAACGGACCGCCGGCCGGCGCCTTCCGCGGTTTCGGCGTGCCGCAGGCTGCCATCGCGCACGAGGCGATGATGGATGAGCTCGCGGACAGGCTCGGGATCGACCGGCTGGAGTTCCGTCATCGCAACGCTCTGCGCGCCGGCGACACGACGGCGACCGGCCAGACGCTCGCGCACTCCGCCGGTCTCGCAGAGTGCCTCGACGCGCTGCGGCCGCACTGGCGGAAGGCACACGAGGAAATCGCGGCGTTCAACGAGGCGGGCGGTCCGCATCGCCGCGGCATCGGCATCGGCTGCATGTGGTACGGGATCGGCAATACCTCGATGTCGAACCCCTCGCGTATGCGCGTGGGGCTGTCGCCGGCCGGGACGCTGACGCTCTACAGCGGCGCGCTGGACATCGGCCAGGGCAGCAACACCATCATGGTGCAGATCGCCGCCGATGCGGTCGGTCTCCCCGCCCAACAATTCAAGCTCGTGACGGGTGACACCGATCTGACGGCCGATGCCGGCAAGACCTCGGCCTCGCGCCAGACCTTCGTGTCGGGCAAGGCGGCGGAGAAGGCGGGACAGGATCTGCGCCAGCAGATCCTGCGGCTGGCCAATGCCGGTCCCGACGCGGTCCTGTCGCTCGAGGGCGCAACCCTCTCGGTGCGCGATGGCGGCGAGGTGCGGACGATCGATCTCGCCACGGCCGGTCCGCTGATGGGCGAAGGCACCTTCGATCCGCCGACCACGCCGCTCGATGCCGACGGGCAGGGCGTGCCCTATGCGACCTATGCTTTCGCCGCGCAGCTGGCTGAGGTCGAGGTCGATGTCGAGCTGGGCACGGTCAAGGTGTTGCGCATCGTGGCCGCGCACGATGTCGGTCGCGCCATCAATCCGACGCTCGTCGAAGGCCAGATCCAGGGCGGCGTGGCGCAGGGGCTGGGCCTCGCGCTGATGGAAGAATATCTGCCCGGCCGCACCGAGAACCTGCACGACTATCTAATCCCGACCGTGGGCGACGTGCCCGAGATCGAGTGCCTCCTGATCGAGGATCGCGAGCCGCTCGGTCCCTCGGGCGCCAAGGGAATCGGCGAGCCGGCGCTGGTGCCGACGGCCCCGGCCATCCTGGGCGCGGTCCATCACGCCACCGGCGTGCGCGCCCACCGCGTCCCGCTGCTGCCCCACCGCCTGCGCGAGGCCATGGTCGCTCAGCAAAGGAGCAAGGCATGAGCGATGACATCTCGCTCTCGGAGGCCGAACGCAGCGCCGGCATCGTGCGCTGCGATGCCTGTCCCGTCCTGTGTCGCATCCGCCCCGGCCGCGCCGGCGCCTGCGACCGCTATGCCAACGAGAATGGCGCACTGGTGCGGGTCGATCCGCTGGTGCTGCTGGCCAAGCCCGATCTGGCGCGCGTCGCCTTCGTGGAAGGCAGCGACGCGTGGCGGGGAGAACTCGGCAAAGGCGAAGGCGCCTTCGTCACTGGCATCGGTGCCACCACGACCTATCCCGACTACAAGCCCGCGCCCTTCATCGTCTCCTCGAAGCATGACGGCGTCGACATGGTCACGGTCGTGACCGAGGGAATCTTCAGCTACTGCGGCGTCAAGGTGAAGATCGACACCGACCGCTATCTCGGGCCCGAGCAGGCGGCGGTGAGGGTGAAGGGCGAGGCCGTGGGCCACGTCACCACGGCCGAGTACGGCTCGCAGATGCTGTCGCTGGGCGGCGTCCACCATCTCACCGGCGGCAGCAAGAAGGAGGGCGTCGTCACCTGCGACACGCTGCTGGCGCTGTGCAATCGCGAAGCCGTCGAACTCACCATCGACGGCGGCTCGACGGTGATCGTGCAGGCCGACCGGCCGCCGGTGGTGAATGGCACGCTCGAGGAGCGCATGCGGGTCGGCTGCGGCTCGGCGGCCATCGGCATGTTCGCGCCGCAATGGAAGGACCATGTCGACGAGGTGATCGTGGTCGACGACCACATCACCGGCGTGCTGAGCGAGCACCAGGGCGGGGTCTTCCTCGACATGAAGCCAGCCGGCATCCGCGTGCGCGGCCGCCGCTCGACGCCGGGCCGCTACTTCCAGGTGGCCGAGCCGGGACTGGGCTGGGGCGGCACGAATGTCAGCGACCCGCTGGAGATCATCGAGAAGATCGACCCGAAGCAGGCCTGGCCGGGGCTCAAACTGCTGATGGTCTCGACGACCGGCGAGCATTCGGCCTGGTTCACGCTCGACGGTGACTTGAAACCACAGCCCGCCGAAATGCCCGCGCCGGTGCGTCACGTCGTCGAACGCATCGCCGAGAATTGCGAGCCCGCGCTCTGCACCGTCCTGTTCATGGCCGGCGCCGGCGGCTCGCTGCGCGCCGGTGTCACCGAGAACCCGGTGCGGCTGACGCGCTCGGTGCGCGACACGCTGACGAAAGTCACGCTGGGCGGCGCGCCGGCGTACATCTGGCCGGGCGGCGGCATCACCCTGATGGTCGACGTGGCGCGCATGCCGGAGAAATCCTTCGGCTATGTGCCGACGCCGGCGCTGGTTGCGCCCATCGAGTTTACCCTGCGCGCCGACGATTACGCGGCGCTGGGCGGTTACGCCTCGCGCGCGGTCACGCTGGAAGACGTGTTGGCCCGGCACAAGGTGCGGATCGAATGAGCGCCGTCGCCGCCCGTTTCGCCGACGGACGGCTGCATCTGCAGCATGGGCCGATCGATCTCATCGTCGAGGCGTTCGGCGCGGCGGGCGAGGTCGAGCGTGCCTATGCGCAAGCCATCGATCGTTTCGGCGACATCCTGCCGACTTTGGTCGGTGAGCTTCCGGTGCTGCGCCGGCCGGTGGGCGAGGCCTATCCGCTGCTGCAGGGTCCGGTGGCGCGGCGCATGGCCGAAGCCGTGTGGCCGCACCGCACCCGCTACATCACGCCGATGGCCGCCGTTGCCGGCGCCGTCGCCGACGAGATGCTGCAGGCCCTGGTCCTTGGCCGCGCGCTCGACAAGGCCTATGTGAACGACGGCGGCGACATCGCGATCCATCTGACGCCCGGGCAGAGCTTGCGCGCCGGCATTTTCGCGCAAGCCCTCGACGGCGTCGCGCTGCTGACGCACGAACGCCCGGTGCGCGGCATCGCGACCTCCGGCCGGGGTGGGCGCTCCTTATCGCTGGGCATCGCGGACTCCGTGACGGTGCTTGCCGTCACGGCAGCGGCGGCCGATGCCGCCGCGACCATGATCGCCAACGAAGTGAACGCCGATCATCCGGCCATCGAGCGCCGGCCCGCCTGCGAGTTGGATCCGGACAGCGATCTTGGCGAGCTGCCCGTGACGGTGGCGGTCGGTGACTTGCCGCCGGAGATCGTCGAGGCAGCTCTCGACCGTGGCCTGACGGAGGCGCGGCGGCTTAGGCTGTGCGGCCTGATCGACAGTGCGGCGCTGTCGTTGCGCGGGCACTGGCGAATCGAATCAGGCGGCACGCCGCTTGCTCTGTCGGAGGCGGGATGAGCGATCTGGTGAAAGTGCGGAAATACGTGGCGACTGTTGAGGAGACGCTGCACGACTTCGGGCCGGCGCTGGCGCGCCCGGCGACCAAGGCGGTGGTCGGTGGCGTCATCGCCAATCCCTATGCCGGCCGCCACGTGGCCGACATCCAGCCGATGATGAAGGCGCTGGAACCGCTCGCGATCGATCTCACCGAGCGGGTGATGAAGATTTTGGGCGCCAGGGGCTCCGAACTGGAAGCTTATGGCAAGGGAGCGATCGTCGGCCTGAACGGCGAGCTGGAACATGCCGCCCTGTGGCACCAGCCCAGCGGCTTCGGAATCCGACACGCCATGGGCGGCGCCAAGTCGATCGTGCCCTCGACCGTGAAGGTGGCGACGGCCGGCGCGCGCATCGACATTCCGCTGCATCACGTGACGGCGGCCTATGTGCGCAGCCATTTCGACGCCATCGAATTCTGCGTGCCCGACGGGCCGCGCCCGGACGAGATCGTGTTCATCGTCGCCGCCGCGATCGGCGGTCGGCCCCATGCCAGGGTCGGCGGGCTCACGCCGGACGGAATCAAGCTCGGGGACGGCCAGCGATGAGGGGCCAACGATGAGCAACGATGCGCTCGCGGCCGCCCTGAAGGTGATGGACGACTATATCGGCGGCCTCAATCGCCATGACGAGCCGGCGGTCAACGACGCCTGCAACTTCCCGCATGTCCGGCTGGCCGGCGGCAAGGTCGTCGTCTGGCCGAACCATGGCGACTACAAGCTGGGCGATTTCGTCGCCCGCGCCGGCGATGGCTGGCATCACAGCACGTGGGACGAGCGCACGCCGATCCATGTCGGCCGGGACAAGGTCCATCTCAAGGTGAAGTTCAGTCGCTGGCGCGAAGACGGTTCGCTGCTCGGCATCTTCGAGACGATCTACATCGTGACCTTGCAGGACGGTCATTGGGGAATACAGGCACGGTCGAGCTTTGCCGACTGAGCGCTTGTGGGAGAGGGGCCGGCCTCGCTAGGGTCGGTTCACGGGGAGTTTTTCACTTATTCAGGAGGGGGATGTCATGCTGACCCGCAATCGCCTGCTCGCCGGCACCGCTGCGCTCGTGGCGCTGTCGCTCGTCGGACCGGCTGCCGCGCAGGCGCCGATCAAGATCGGCGAGCTCAACAGCTACAAGGTCTTCCCGGCCTTCCTCGAACCCTACAAGAAGGGCATCGAGCTGGCGGTCGAGGAGGTCAATGCCGCCGGCGGCGTGCTCGGCCGCAAGATCGAGGTGGTGAGCCGCGACGACAACGGCAATCCCGGCGATGCCGTGCGAGTCGCCGAGGAACTGCTGAGCCGCGAGGGCGCGTCGTTCCTGATCGGCACCTTCCCGTCGAACGTCGGCCTGGCGGTCGCCGATTTCGCCAAGCAGCGCAAGGTTCTGTTCATCGCCGCCGAGCCGCTGACCGACAAGATCGTCTGGGACCAGGGCAACGCCTATACGTTCCGCCTGCGCACCTCGACCTACATGCAGACGGCGATGCTCATTCCCGACGCGGTCAAGCTCAACAAGAAGCGCTGGGCGATCGTCTATCCGAACTATGAGTACGGGCAGTCGGCGACCGCCGCCTTCAAGAAGCTGCTGAAGGAGAAGCAGCCCGACGTCGAGTTCGTCGCCGAGCAGGCGCCGCCGCTGGGCAAGATCGATGCCGGCGCCGTGGCGCAGGCCCTGGCCGATGCCAAGCCCGACGCGATCTTCTCCTCTCTGTTCGGCCCCGACCTCGCGAAGTTCGTCCGCGAAGGCCAGACCCGCGGCCTGTTCAAGGGCGTCGAGGTCTTCAATTTGCTGGCCGGCGAGCCGGAATATCTCGATCCGCTGAAGGAAGAGTCGCCCGAGGGCTGGTACGTCACCGGCTATCCGTGGAGCGAACTCAAGACGCCGGAGCACACCAAGTTCCTCAACGCCTACCAGGCCAAGTTCAAGGATTATCCACGGCTGGGCTCGGTGGTCGGCTATGCGACGGTGATGTCGGCCGCCGAGGCGATCAAGAAGGCGGGCTCGCTCGACCAGGAGAAGCTGGTCGCCGCCATGAGCGGCCTGAAGCTGATCACGCCCTTCGGCATGATCGAGTACCGGCCGATCGACCATCAGTCGACCATGGGCGCCTATGTCGGCCAGATCGGCGTGAAGGACGGCAAGGGCTACATGAAGAACTGGCGCTTCGTCGACGGCAAGGACGCCCTGCCGAGCGACGCCGACGTCCAGAAGATGCGGCCGAAGAACTGATAGCCCGTCTGTTGGTTTCGTCCCTCTCATTTCCTCCCCCGCCTGACGGGGGAGGTGGCCTGAAGGGTCGGAGGGGGAGAGCTATCGGTATGATTGTCGCTTCTGTCTTCGCGTTGCTTTCCCCCTCCCCGGCCCTCCCCCGTATGACGGGGGCGGGAGTTGAGGTGGCCGTCGCGTGACTCTCGCCTCCATCCTCATCCAGCTGCTGAACGGGCTGGCGGCGGCCGCGTCGCTGTTCCTCGTGTCGGCCGGCCTGTCGCTGATCTTCGGCGTCACGCGCATCGTGAACTTCGCGCACGGTTCGCTCTACATGCTGGGCCTCTACGGCGCCTACTCGCTGATCGAGTTCTTCGGGCGAACGCCGCTCGGCTTCTGGGGCGCCGTCGTCCTGTCGGCGCTCGCGGTCGGGCTGGTCGGCATCCTGATCGAGGTGCTGGTCCTGCGGCGCATCTATCGCGCGCCGGAGTTGTTCCAGCTGCTGGCGACCTTCGCCGTCGTGCTGGTGATCAAGGACATCGCGCTGTTCACCTGGGGCGCCGAGGATCTCGTCGGTCCGCGCGCGCCCGGCCTCTCGATGGCGGTCGAGATCATGGGCCGGCGGATTCCGGCCTACGACCTGCTGCTGATCGCCATCGGCCCGGTCGTGCTGGGGCTCGTCTGGCTGCTGCTGACGCGCACGCGCTGGGGCGCGCTGGTGCGGGCCGCCACACAGGACCGCGAGATGGTGGGGGCGCTGGGCGTCGACCAGGCCAAGCTCTTCACCTCCGTCTTCTTCGTGGGCTCGGTGCTGGCCGGGCTGGGCGGCGCGCTGCAGATCCCGCGCGAGCCGGCCAATCTCGACCTCGACCTCGCCATCATCGCCGACGCCTTCGTGGTCACGGTGGTGGGCGGGCTGGGCAGCATCGGCGGCGCCTTCCTGGCCGCCATCATCATCGGCGTCGCAAAGGCCTTCTGCATCGGCATCGGCACCGTGACCTGGTTCGGCTTCGAGGTATCGTTCTCCAAGCTCACCTTGGTGGTCGAATTCCTGATCATGGCGCTGGTGCTGGTCGTGCGGCCCTACGGGCTGCTGGGCAAGCCGCAGGCCGCGCAGCGGGCGGCCGAACCGGCGCCGCGCCTGCAGGTGCCGTCCTGGACCTTCGCGCTGGTCTGGCTGGTGCTGCTCGCCCTCGTGCCGCTGGTCGCCGACCGCTACACCACGATCCTGCTGACCGACATCGTCTGCTTCGCGCTGTTCTCGGTCTCGCTCCATTTCATCATGGGCCCGGCCGGCATGGTCTCGTTCGGCCACGCCGCCTATTTCGGCATCGGCGCCTATGCGGCGGGCCTGCTGATGAAGCGCTTCGGCCTGCCGATGGAAGCCGCGCTCCTGCTGGCGCCGCTGGTCGCCGGCCTGTTCGCCATCGTCTACGGCTGGTTCTGCGTGCGCCTGTCGGGCGTCTACCTCGCCATGCTGACCTTGGCCTTCGCGCAGATCAGCTGGTCGATCGTCTTCCAGTGGGATTCCGTCACGGGCGGCAGCAACGGCGTGTTCGGCGTCTGGCCGGCGCCGTGGCTCGCCGACAAGACCGCCTATTACTATCTCGCGCTGGTCCTGTGCGGCGTCGGTATCGTCTTCCTGTGGCGCGTGCTGTTCTCGCCGTTCGGCTATGCCCTGCGGGCCGGCCGCGACTCGCCGCTGCGCGCCGAGGCGATCGGCATCGACCTGCGCGGATTCCAATGGGCGGCCTTCGTGCTGGTCGGCGCGCTGGCCGGCCTGGCGGGCGCCGTCTACGCCTTCTCCAAGGGCAGCATCTCGCCCTCCAGCATCTCGATCGCGCAATCGACCGACGGGCTCATCATGGTGCTGCTCGGCGGCGTCGAAACGCTGACCGGCCCGGTGGTCGGCGCAGCGATCTTCACCTGGCTGCGCGACGTCGTGGCCCGCAACACCGAATTCTGGCGCGCCGTGATGGGCGGCGTGATCCTGCTGATCGTGCTGCTGTTCCCGCAGGGACTGGTCGGTGGCCTGAAGGCGCTGGTCGCGCGCTGGCGGGAGCAGCGGGCATGAGCCAGGTCGTGCTCCAGGTCGATGGGCTGCACAAGGCCTTCGGCGGCGTGCAGGCCGTGGCCGACGTCTCCTTCGCGGTGTCGGCCGGCGAAATGCTGGCGCTGATCGGGCCGAATGGCGCGGGCAAGAGCACCTGCTTCAACATGCTGAACGGCCAGCTCGTGCCCGACTCCGGCATCGTACGCCTCGCAGGCCGCGACATCGTCGGTCTGCGCCCGCGCGCGATCTGGCGGCTGGGCGTTGGCCGCACCTTCCAGATCACCGCCACCTTCGCCTCGCTCAGCGTCCGCGAGAACGTGCAGATGGCGCTCTATTCGCATGCCGGCCGGCTGCGCTCACTGCTGTCGCGCTTCGGTGCGGCGTTCGCGGCCGAAGCCGATGCGCTGCTCGACCAGGTCGGCATGCTCGACCAGGCGGAGCGCACCTGCGGCGTGCTGGCCTATGGCGACCTGAAGCGGGTCGAACTCGCCATCGCGCTCGCCAACCAACCGCGCCTGCTGCTGATGGACGAGCCGACCGCCGGCATGGCGCCGAAGGAACGCGTCGCGTTGATGGAGCTGACGGCGCGGCTGGCCCGGGCGCGCAACATCGCGGTCCTGTTCACCGAGCACGATATGGACGTGGTCTTCACCCAGGCCGACCGCATCATCGTGCTCGACCGCGGCGTGCTGATCGCCGGCGGCACGCCGCCCGAAGTCCGCGCCAACCCCAACGTGCGCGCGGTCTATCTCGGGAGCGCGCATTGACCGCGTCGCCGATGCTCGAGGTCAAGGACCTGCACGCCTTCTATGGCCGCGCCCATATCCTGCACGGCATCTCGCTCGAGGTGCGCGCGGGCGAGGTCGTGGCGCTGCTGGGCCGCAACGGCGCCGGCAAGTCGACGGCGATGAAGGCGATCATGGGGCTGGTGCCGCCGGCGCGCGGCGAGGTGAGCTTCGCCGGCCAGCGCATCGAGCGCCTGGCGCCGTACCGCATTGCGCGTCTCGGCCTGGGGTACGTGCCCGAAGAGCGGCGCATCTTCACCGAACTGTCGGTGATGGAGAATCTCGAAGTCGGCCGTCAGGCGGCGCGGGCCGGCGTGCCGCTCTGGACGGAAGACAAGCTCTTCGCTCTGTTCCCCAACCTCGCCCGCATGCGCGAACGGCCTGGCGGGCGGATGTCGGGCGGCGAGCAGCAGATGCTCACCATCGCCCGGACCCTGATGGGCAATCCGAGCTGCGTCCTGCTCGACGAGCCGTCGGAAGGGCTGGCCCCGATCATCGTCGAGGAGATGGCCAATTCCATCCGGGCGCTGAAGGGCGAGGGCGTGTCGGTCATCCTGTGCGAGCAGAACCTGCATTTCGCGCTGGGCGTCGCCGACCGCGCCTACATCATCGAGAAGGGCCAGATCCGCTTCGGTGGCTCGATGGCCGAACTGGCCGCCAACGACTCCCTCCGTGAACAATATCTTTCGGTTTGACCCCATGGCGTCCAAGAGCACCTTCACCGTCGGCATCGATGTCGGCGGCACCTTCACCGACCTGCTGGCGATCGATCCGGCCACCAACGAGGTCAAGCTCGCCAAGGTGCCGACCACCGTCGACAACCAGGCGATCGGCTTCATGGCGGCGCTGGCGGCGGCGGGGCTCGATCCGGCGCTGCTGCAGGCCGTGGTGCATGGCACGACCACCACCACCAATGCGGTGCTCGAACGCAAGATCGCCAAGGTCGGGCTCATCACCACCAAGGGCTTCCGCGACGTGCTGGAGCTGGGCCGCCGCACGCGCCCTCAGGCTTACGGCTTGCGCGGCACCTTCACGCCGCTGATCGACCGCGAGGTGCGGCTCGAAGTGCCCGAGCGCATGGACGCCGACGGCAAGGTGCTGACGGCACTCGACGAGGCCGCGGTCGCCGAGGCCGCGAAGGCGCTGCTGGCGGCGGGCTGCGAGGCCGTCGTCATCCATTTCCTGCACAGCTACATCAACCCGGCACACGAGCGCCGCGCCGCCGAGATCGTGCGCGTGCTGTGGCCGAATGCCTATGTCACGGCGGGCCACGCCATCCTGTCGGAGTATCGCGAGTACGAGCGCGGCGTGACGGCGGCGGTGAATGCTTCGGTGCAGCCGGTGCTCGACCGTTACCTGTCGCGCCTGCGCACGGAGCTGAAGGCCAAGGGCTACGACCGCGACCTGCTGGTGATGCAGGGCAACGGTGGCACCATCTCCTCGCAGCTTATCGCCGAGGCGGCGGTGAATACGGTGATGTCCGGCCCGGCCTCGGGCGTGATGGCAGCCGCCTATACCGGCCGGGCCTCGGGCCATCCCAACCTGATCACCTACGACATGGGCGGCACCTCGACCGATGTCGGGCTGATCGAGAATGCCGTACCGCAGGTCTCGGGCGAACTCGAGCTGGAATACGCGATGCCGATCCACGTGCCGATGGTCGACGTGCACACGATCGGTGCCGGCGGTGGCTCCATCGCCTCGGTCGATGCGGCGGGCATGCTGAGGGTCGGACCCGAGAGCGCCGGCGCGCGGCCGGGACCGATCTGCTACGGCCGCGGCGGTTCGGAGCCCACCATCACCGACGCCAATCTGGTGCTGGGCCGGCTCAACCCCGACAAGCTTTTAGGCGTCGATCATCCCGTGACGCTCGATCACGTGCGCGGTCTCGTACTGGAAAAGGTGGGCCAGCGGCTCGGTCTCGATGCCGAGTCAGCGGCGGCAGCCATCCTGCGCATCGCCAACGACCGCATGGCCGGCGCGGTGCGTCTCGTGTCGCTGTCGCGCGGCCACGATCCGCGCGACTTCGCCCTCTTTGCCTTCGGCGGTGCCGGCCCGCTGCACGCGACGGCGCTGGCGCGCGAGCTGGGCATCCCGACCGTGCTGGTGCCGGTGCGACCCGGCATCACCAATGCGCTGGGCTGCGTCGTGGCCGACCTGCGCCACGACTATGTGCGCACCGTGAACAAGCCGCTGTCAGCCGTCGACGACGCGACGGTGGCGCGCATCTATGCCGAGCAGGCGAGCGAAGGCGAGGCCACGATCGCACGCGAGGGCGTGCCGGTGCGCGAGTTGCGCCGCGTGCTCTCGGCCGACATGCAGTTCCAGGGGCAGAGTCACATCTTGTCGGTCGGCGTCGACAGCGCCGACATCGGCGTCGCGGGTCTGCACAAGGCCTTCGCCGCTGCCTACTTCCGCCGCTTCGGCATCGAACTGCCGGAGATCCCGCCGGTGCTCGTCAACCTGCACACCGCCGTCATCGGCGTGCGGCCGGAAATCTCGCTGGCCGCGCTGGCCGCCACCGAGCGCGCAGCGACGCTCGACGCCGCGAGGCTCGGCACGCGCCGCGTCTGGTTCAGCGATGGGTGGCACGAGACGCCGGTCTATGCCCGTGAGAAGCTGCCGCTCGATGCCACGTTGGAGGGCCCGGCAATCCTCGAACAGCTCGATTGCACGACCGTCGTCGAACCGGGCGACACGGTCCGGCAGGACGGGCTCGGCAATCTGTTGATCTCGGTGAGCCGCCAGGACACGATCCAGACCTCGACAAGGTAGGAATATCGATGGCGTTTCGCTTCGTGCATGCGGCCGATATTCATCTGGATTCACCGCTTCGATCGCTGGCGCTCCGCAATCCCGAGCTTGCCGATCTGATCGGAAACGCGACGCGCCAGGCATTCACCGGAATCATCGATCTGTGCCTCGCCGAGGAGGTCGATGCGCTCTTCCTCGCGGGCGATCTCTACGATGGCGATCAGACGTCGATGAAGACGGCGCGCTATTTCGCGAGTCAGCTTCATCGCCTGGACCAGGCGGGTATCCGGGTCTTCATCGTTCGCGGCAATCACGATGCGCTGTCGCGCATCACCAAGGAACTGGTCCTGCCCGAGTCGGTCAAGGTCTTCAGCGGCCGCGCCGAGGCCGTTCCCGTCGAGGGGGCGGCCGGCAATCCTCGCGTGGTGATTCACGGTATGAGTTTCGCGCAGCCTCACGCCCCGGACAGCCTGCTGCCGCGCTACAAGCCGCCCGTCGAGGGGGCGGTGAACGTCGGGATTCTGCACACCAGCTTGGCCGGCGCGCCCGGCCACGATCCCTATGCGCCGTGCAGCGTCGCCGATCTGCGCGCCACGGACTTCCGCTACTGGGCGCTCGGCCATGTTCACAAGCGCTTCGTCGCCGACGGTCCCTGTACCATCGTGATGCCCGGCAATCCCCAGGGCCGCGATATCAACGAGGCCGGCGCCCGGTCCGTCACCCTGGGCACGATCGCCGATGACGGCTCGATCCGCATCGAGGAGCGGTACACGAACGTGGCGCAGTTCGAGAGGACCGTCGTCGACGCGAGCGGGATCGCCGAATGGCGCGACCTGATCGCGGCGGTTGCCAAAGCAATGGAAAAGACCCGGGCGAGTGTCGCGGCGGGTCATCTCGTGGTCCGATTGAAGATCGTCGGAAAGACCCCGCTGGCGTGGCGGATCCGCAGCGATCTCGATCTCCTGAGGGCCGATGTGGAGCACCGCGCCGCCGCGATGGGCGCCTGCAGCGTCGAGAAGCTGGAGATCGAGTGCCAGCCTTCGGGCACGCTCCCGGTATCATCGGGCGACCCGATCGCGGAGTTGCGCCGGTTGATCGAGAGCGAAATCGTCCGCTCCGACGCGTTCCAGCGAGAGGCCCTCGAGATCGGCGAGGAACTGAGAGGGCAACTGCCGCAGGAATGCAGGCATCTCCTCGGTGCCGACGAGGCGGGTCTCAGGGACTTCGTTCTGTCGCTGGCCCAGGACGGCGCCGACGATGTGCTTGCCCGGCTTCAGGCCCAGGCCAAAACCGGAGAGGGCTGATGCGCCTCAGGCGGCTCGACCTCACGCGCTATGGCCGGTTCACCGGGCGCAGCATCGACTTCGGCCCGGCGGAGGAGGGCGCGCCCGATCTCCACATCATCTACGGTCCGAACGAGGCGGGTAAGTCGACGGCTTTGGCGGCGTTCCTGGATTTTCTGTTCGGAATCGAGCAGCGGTCGCGCTTCAACTTCCTTCATCCCTATCCCACGATGCGCATTGGCGCGTCGCTCGAACTTGTGCGCGGCCCCCGGGAACTGGTCAGGGTGAAGCGAGCCCAGAACAGCCTCCTCGACGCCGGCGACCAGCCGGTCCCGGAGGCGCTCATCCAGGCAGAGTTGGGCAACATCGATCGCGACTCCTACCGGACGATGTTCTCGCTCGACGATGACACGCTGGAAAAGGGCGGCGAAAGCATCCTCGCGAGCAAGGGCGATCTCGGCCAGTTGCTGTTTTCGGCCAGCGCCGGCCTGTCCGATCTGGGCCGCAACCTCGAGGAGATCCGCGGCGAAGCCGACAGGTTCTACAAATACCGCGCCCGGAGCGGAGAGCTGGCCGATCTCAAGGCCCGGCTGGCGACGTTGCGGGCCGAACGAGAGAAGATCGACACCTTTGCCGCGCAATATGCCCAGCTGGTCGCGACACGGGACAAGGCCTTCAGCCTATACAACGACGTCCTGGGAGAACGCGCCAGGATCGCGGCCCGGTGCGGCGAGATCGAGCGACTGCTGATCGCCCTTCCGCGCCTTGGCGAGCTGCGTGACATCCGCCAACGTCTCCTGCCGCTCGCCGATCTGCCGGACATCCCGCGCGACTGGGCGGAGCAGCTGCCCGGGATGCAGAAGGATGAGATCGCCCTGGAGACGCGGGCCCAGGCTGTCGAGGACGAAGTCGCGAGGCTGGACGGTGAGCTGGCGGCGATCGTCGTCGATCCGGCCGCGCTCGCCCTGACCGAACGGTTCAGCGGCCTCTCCGATCTCCGGGCCCGATATGTGACGGCGACCAAGGACATCCCGGAGCGTCGGCTGCAGTCGCGGGAGGTCGATCTCGTCATCTCCGGCATCCTCGAACGGATCGAACGCAAGGACGAGCCGGAGCCGGGCAGGCTGCTGCTGGGTGCGTCCATCGCGGCGTCCTTGCGAACGCTGATCGAAAGCTGGTCGGGAATCGAGGCCGCCCTGAAGGCCGCCGAGACCGAACTCGACGCCGCCAGAGACCGCGTGGAGGAAGCACGGGGCCAACTCGAGGAGGCTGGAGGCGCCAGCGAGAGGGAACGCAGCCCGTCGAGCCTTGCCTACACGCTCGGTCCGGTCGTCGCTGCCCTGCGCGCCGACGATCACGTGGCCCGGCGGCGGCTCGCCGACCGCGCGCTTGCCACGCATCGGCAAGTGCTGGACGAGCGACTGCGCGACCTGCACCCCTGGTCGGGTGATGTCGAGCAGCTGGCGGCGTTGATACTGCCGGACGCCAGTACCATCGAGCGGTGGAAGAAGGAGACTGCGGCCGCGCAACGGCAGCTCGACCGGCACGAGGACGATATCGAGCGGCTGACCGCCGAGCGCGACAGGATCAAGGCAGAGCGCGACGCGCTGGGTGTCACCGGCGTCGTCGGCGATCAGGAAGCAAGCGAGGTCCGCATGGCGCGGGAGCGCGCCTGGGCCAGCCATCGACGGACCCTCGACGACGCCTCGGCCGATACGTTCGAGGCGGCCCTGCGTCAGGACGACATCGTGACGACGACCCGGCTCGGACACACGACCGACCTCGTCAAGCTGCAGGAGGTGAGCCGTGCGTTCGTGGTGGCGGAGCAGGCCCTTGGGCGCGCCGTGGGCCTGCGCGATGCGGCGGCGGCGGTCTTGCAGCGTGGGAGCGACGAGATCGCGGCGGCGCTCGCCGATGCGTCCCCGGCGCTGCCGGTCACGATGACCCTGCCGCAGCTCGAGGCCTGGCTGTCGCGGCGCGCCTCGGCCCTGGACGTGCGAGCGAACCTTCTCTCCGCGCAACACGACAGGGAACAGGCGGACTCGGACGCGAGGATGGCGCGCGACAGGCTCACGTCGGCCCTCGTCGCCAGAGGCATCGCGGTCGAAGCGGAGGCAAGCTTCGAGGGGCTTCTGGAAACGGCACAGGGCGCGATCGACCGGGAGGGTGAACTCGAGACCCTGCGGACGGCGCTGGCCGCGCGCCAGCGCGAGCTGTTGCGGCGCGAGCGGGAGGTGGAGAAAGTTGCTGCCTCTAGGAACGAGTGGGCGGATGCCTGGCAGGCTGCATGCAAGCGATGCTGGTTGGGCGATGCCGACCCGATGCCGTCGATGGGTGCGGTCCGCGATATCCTGGCGGCCTTGGTCGAGTTGCGCCCCGCTCTCGAAAAGCGCGCGGGGTTTGCTGACCGGATCGAGAAGATGGAGAACGACCAGACGGCGTTTGCCGTGGAACTCGAGGCCATGGCCGGGGAGCTAGGCGTTGCCTCGGCGGGGCTCGCACCCCTCGATCTTGCCCGCGAAATCCAGCGCCGCGTCGATGCGGCGCGCGCGGCCGAGGCGGAGCGTATCGGCAAGACGCGCGACCTCGATGCGGCGCTGGCAAAGCAACGCACTCTCGCCGAGGACGTCGCCATCCACGCGCGGCTCAAGGCCGAACGGACGGGGTTCTTCGGTGTCCAGTCGCTCGGCGAGGTGGCTGTGAAACTGCAAGCCATCGAAAGAAGGAGCGGTTTGCAGGAACAGTACGATGCGGCGGTCCGCGATATTCTGGCGATGCTGCACGTCTCGACGATCGACGAGGCCGAACGGCTGCTCGACGGCCTGGAGCGAGGCACCCTCGAAGCCGAACTGGCCGCGTTGAAGCCGCGGTCTGCCGATCTGGACCAGCGCAGCCGCGATCTCTTCTCCGAGCACAGCAAAGCCGCGGACGCCGTCGAAGCCGTCGGAGGCGACGACGCGGTTGCCCGGATTGAGGAGCAGCGGCGGACGACGCAGCTCGATGTCGAGGACAAGGCGTTGCATTACCTGCGGCTGAGGCTGGGATCTGCGGCTGCCGAGCACGCCCTGCGGGCCTATCGCGAACAGCACCGCAGCTCGATGATGGCGCGCGCGTCGGATGCGTTCAGGACGATCAGCCGCGGAACCTATGAGGGCCTGGCCACGCAGCCGGACAAGGACGGAGAGACGCTGATCGCCGTTGGCGCGGACGGCCGCTCGAAGATGGCGATGGAGTTGTCGAGAGGCGCCCGCTTCCAGCTCTACCTGGCGCTCCGGGTTGCCGGCTATCACGAGTTTGCCCGGTCACGCCCCTCGGTACCTTTCGTCGCCGACGACATCATGGAGTCGTTCGACGACTTCCGCGCGGAGGAGGCCTTCCGCCTGTTCGCCGACATGGCCGGGGTCGGACAGGTGATCTACCTCACCCATCATCGCCACCTGGCGGAAATCGCCCTGCGCGTCTGTCCGACGGCCCGCCTTCACCAAATGGAAGCGTGATCGCCGAGTCTGGCCGCTTGCTGATTCCCCCTTCCTGCTCAAGAGTGACGCCGCTGAGTTTGGGAGGAAAGAAAAGTGAAAATTACCGACGTCGTCTGCCACATCCTGAGCTGCAAGGTCGACAAGCCGTTCGTCTCGGCGCGCGGCTGGGTCTATGGCACGCGCTCCACCTGCCTGGTCGAGATCTCGACCGATGAGGGCATCACCGGCTGGGGCGAGTGCTACGGTCCGGCGGCCGTTGCCAAGACCTTCGTCGAGACGCAGTACAAGGCGCGCGTGATCGGCCGCGATCCGTTCGACGTCGAGGCGATCTGGGAGGACCTCTACAACAGGATCAAGGACTACGGCACGACCGGCATGGCGATCTCGGCCATTTCCGGCATCGACATCGCGCTGTGGGACATCATGGGCCGCGCCGTGAACAAGCCGGTGCACAAGCTGATCGGCGGCGCCTATCGCACCGAGGTCATTCCCTACGCGACCGGGCTGTACTTCATCGACATGAACCGCCTGATCGACGAAGCGGTCGAGGAAGCGCTGGAGTTCAAGAACGACGGCTTCCAGGCCATCAAGATGAAGATCGGGCTGGGCGACCTGAAGCTCGATGCCAAGCGGGTGACGGCGGTGCGCGAGGCGATCGGCACGGACGTGAAGCTCGCGGTCGACGCCAACCACTGCTTCTCGGTGCCCAACGCCATCAAGCTCGGCCGCATGCTCGAGGATCAGGACATCCTGTGGTTCGAGGAGCCGATCAGCCCCGAGGATCATGACGGCTATATCGAGGTGACGCGCGCGCTCGACATGGCGGTGGCCGGCGGCGAGAACGACTTTACCCGATGGGGCTTCCGCGATGTCATTGCCCGGAAGGCGATGGACATCGTGCAGCCCGACCTCTGTGCCGCCGGCGGCTTCTCGGAATGCCGGAAGATCGCGACGTTGGCCTCGGCCTTCGGCGTCGAATGCGTGCCGCACGCCTGGGGCTCGGCGATCGGGCTGGCCGCCACGGTGCAGTTCCTCGCGGCGCTGCCGGACCAGCCGCCGGCCTTCCGCCCGATGCCGCCGATGCTCGAGTTCGAGCAGACGCCCAACCCGCTGCGCGATCACCTGGCGCAGGAGCCGATCGAGCAGAAGAAGGGCATCGTCAAGGTCCCGACGGGACCCGGCCTCGGTATCGAGATCGATCGCGAGGTCCTGAAGAAATACAAGGTGGGCTGAGCGATGAAAATCGTCGACGTAAAGGCCTATCCGACCAGCTATCGCGTGCCCAAGGAGCTGCAGGTGTCGCTGGGCATCGGCACCATGACCAAGCGCGACTGCGTGATGGTCAAGGTGACGACCGAGGACGGGATCGTGGGCTGGGGCGAGAGCCACCATGCGCGCTCGCCGGGCAGCATCGGCCACCTGATCAACACGACCCTGAAGGGCTTCGTGGTCGGCATGGACGCCACCGACACGGTCGGCATCTGGGCCAAGATCTACAAGTTCCAGCTCGGCAGCCACGGCATGGGCGCGGCCACTGCCATGGCAATGAGCGGCCTCGACCAGGCGCTCTGGGACATCAAGGGCAAGGCCGTGGGCTGGCCGCTCTACAAGCTTTTGGGCGGCTCCAACAGGCCGGTGCCGGCTTATGCCGGCGGCATCTCGCTGGGCTACCAGGCGCCGGAGTCGCTGGCCGACGAGGCCGGACCCATGGTCGAAGCGGGCTACAAGGCGTTGAAGCTCAGGGTCGGCGACAGCGTCAGGAACGACATCGCCCGCATGACGGCGGTGCGCAAGCGCTTCGGCGACGACATGGTCCTGCTGACCGACGCCAACACCGGCTACACGGTCGAGGATGTGCGGCGCGTGATGCCGGCGATGGATGAGCTCGGCATCTCCTGGCTGGAGGAGCCGTTCCCGGCGCACGACCACCGCTCCTATGCGATGGCCAAGGGCTGGGGCGTGACACCGCTGGCGGCCGGCGAGAACCACTACACGCGCTTCGAGTTCCACCGCATCATCGAGGACGGCAACATCACCATCCTGCAGCCGGATCTTTCCAAGAGCGGCGGCATCACCGAAGTGCAGCGCATCGCGGCGGCCGCCTCGATGTGGAAGCTGCCGATCCATCCGCACAGTTCGATGACCGGCCTGAACCACGCCGTGTCGATCCACTTCCTGGCGTCGATCGACAATGGCGGCTACTTCGAGGCCGACCTTTCCGTGGCCAACAAGTTCCGCGACGAGTTGGGCAGCGCGCCCTGGGAGATCGGCAAGGACGGAAACGTCCGCCCGCTCGACAAGCCCGGCATCGGCGTCGAGATCGACGAAGAGTTCCTGATCGCCCACCCTGTCATCGAGGGGCCGGGTTACGTCTGATCGTCAGGCCGCGACCACCAGCGTCGACGCGAGTTGGCGCACCGACTTCACCATTGCCATGGCGACCAGCTTGCCGGTCTTGCGGTTCTCCTCGCTGACGGCCACGTCCTCCCTGAAGGTGAAGCGGCCGAACGCGCCCCTGGCTTCCAGCTCGACGATGTGTGTGGTGATGGTGGGATCGGCCACGATCACGACGCGGGTCTTGTCGAGGCCCAGGCCGGCGATCGCCGCGGCGGCCGAGATGTTCACGTTCTGTGGATAGAGCCTTGCGCCCTCGCGCACCGGCCCGTCGAACACCGTGTGCGGCGCCTTCAGCGCGTCGAGATCGACCAGCGTTTCGGCGATGGTGCCTTTCCAGGCCGACGGGTCCTTGCGCACCGTGACGGTGACGCTCTCCAGCCCGCCGACCGCGGCGCTGCTCAGTATGTCGAGCGCACCGATGCCACCCGAGGGCAGGATGAGCCGTGCACCGTTTGCCTTTGCCGCCGCCAGCAGCCGGTCGAACAGCGCCGTATCTGTGAAGGCCCCGACCGACGTCACCAAGAAGTCCGCGCCGCTCTCGAGCACGCGCTGTCCGTGCATGCGGACCGCCTCGTGCCCGGCGCATTCCGCCACCGCGTCGAAATCATGGGCGAAGAATCGGTCGGGCTCGTGCGTCAGAACACCTTCCTGGCGTGGCCGGCGCACCAGGACGGCGACCAGTTCGATGTTCTCGAGGCCGGCGGCCTCGACATGCTTGCCGATGGCGCCGTAGCCGATCAGGCCCAGTTTCATTGGCCGAGCTTCATGAGAGGCGGGCTTCCACCCAGCGAGCCCAGGAAATCAGCTGGTCGTCGTCGCGCAGCGGCGCGACCAATTGCACAGACAGCGGCAGGCCGAACGGGCCGGCATTGAAGGGCAGGGCAATGCAGGGGGTGCCTAAAAGGGTCCAGAAGCGGTTGAAGATCGGATCGCCGGTGTAGCCGAGACCCGCCGGTGCTTCGCCACGGGCGGCCGGTGCCAGCAGGAAGTCGAAGCGCTCCCATACTTGGGCGAGATCGGCCAGCGCCCGGCGCTTGCGCTTCATGGCGTCGGCGTACTGGGACGAGGTGACGCCGTCGCCCACCTCGAGGCTTGCCGTCAGCCCGGGCGACAGGAGGTGAGGGAAGCGGGCGCGTTCCGGCCCGTAGTGCCGCGTCGCCTCCCTGGTCATCACCCGGTTGTGCGCGGTGATCAGCGGTGCCCAGCTCTCGGGCATGTCCCAGTCGCGCACCTTGGCGCCGCCGGCCCGCAGGGTGCGGGCGGCGAGTTCGATATTCTTCCTGTTGTACGGCTCGGCCTGGTCCCACCACAGGGTGCGGCAGAAGCCGATGCGTGGCGCATGCAGCGGCGGATCGGCCGGGGCATGGCCGTAGGCGGCGCGGATCAGCGCCAGGTCGTTGGCCGTGCGCGTGAAGAAGCCCAGCGTGTCGAGGCTCTTGGCATAGGTCTTGATGCCGGTCGTGTCGGCCCAGCCGAAGGTGCCCTTGTAGGCAACGACGCCGTTGAAGGCGCCGGGACGGATCACCGAGCCCGAGGTCTGCGTGCCGTACCCGATCGGCACCATCGTGTCGGCGACCGAAGCGGCCGAGCCGGAGGAGGAACCGCCCGGCGTGTGGCGCAGGTTGTGCGGATTGTGCGTCTTGCCGGCATGGGCGCCGGCGAATTCCGTCGTCACCGACTTGCCGAGCACGATGGCGCCGGCGTTCACGAGCTGTGTCACGCAGGCGGCGTCGCGGCCCGCGACATGGTCGCGATAGATCGGCGAGCCGCAGGTGGTGGGCATCGTCTTCGTCGAGACGATGTCCTTCACCGCGAGCGGGATGCCGTGCAGCGGTCCCACCGGCCGGGCGCGCCTGTCGAGCAGGTCGGCGCGCTTCCGCGCGCCCTCGGCGTCGAGCGCCTCCCAGGCATGGACCTGGCCTTCGCGCAGCTCGATGCGGTCGAGGCAGGCTTCGACGAGATCGCGCGCCTTCAGGCGCTTCTGCGACATGCGCAGGACCGCCTCGCTCGCCGACAGTCTGTTGGGCGATTTCGCCATTCGCTCGTTCCCCATTTTACAGCTCGTTCCGGGCATGATGACCGAGCGGCCGGCGGATGGGTAGCCCATGCGGGCTCGCAGGCTGGCATGCCGATTGCTGCCGGGAGTCCATATCCCAGGAGGGCTCCATGGACATCGGTGTATTCATTCCGATCGGAAACAATGGCTGGCTGATCTCCAAGACGTCTCCCCAGTACATGCCGAGCTTCGACCTCAACCGGCAGATCGTACAGAAGGCCGAGGGCTACGGGCTCGATTTCGCCCTCTCGATGATCAAGCTGCGCGGCTTCGGCGGTGAGAGCGAGTTCTGGGACCACAACCTCGAATCCTTCACCCTGATGGCGGGCCTCGCCGCAGTCACCGAGCGCATCCGGCTCTATGCCTCGGTGGCGGTGCTCACCATCCCGCCCGCCATCATCGCCCGCATGGCCTCGACCATCGATTCGATCTCGCACGGAAGGTTCGGCGTCAACATCGTGTCGGGCTGGGCCAAGGACGAGTACGAGCAGATGGGCCTGTGGCCCGGCGAGGCCTATTTCGGCTACCGCTACGACTATTCCACCGAGTTCGTGACGGTGATGAAGGAGCTCTGGGAGACCGGCACGTCGGACTTCAAGGGCAAGTACTTCCAGATGTCGGACTGCAAGCTGAGCCCTCGTCCAAAGGAGCCGATCAAGATCGTCAGCGCCGGCCAGAGCCCGCGCGGCATGGAGTTCGGCGCGACCTACTGCAACTACAACTTCACCCTGGGCAAGGGCGTCAACACGCCGACCGCCCATGCGCCGACCAACCAGCTGATGGTCGAGGCGGCCGCGAAGACCGGCCGCGACGTCGGCAACTATGTGCTGATGATGGTGATCGCCGACGAGACCGACGAGAAGGCGATGGCCAAGTGGAAGCTCTACAACGAGGGCGCCGACATGGGCGCGATGGCCTGGATGTCGGGCCAGGCCGACGCCGATCCCAATGCGGCCGAGGGCGGCACCGCCAAGGCGATCTCCGCGCCCGAGGGCGCCATCAACTTCAACATGGGCACGCTGGTTGGCTCCTATGCCAGCGTGGCCAAGATGCTCGACGAATGCGCCACCGTGCCCGGCACTAAGGGCATCATGCTGACCTTCGACGACTTCCTCGTCGGGATGGACCAGTTCGGCAAGCACATCCAGCCGCTGATGAAGTGCCGCAGCGACCGCCTGGTCAAAGCCGCCGCCTGAGGACGGCTTCCCGGCAGACCTGCTACCATGGTCGTCATGACGACCATGGAAAGTCCCGAGCGCTGGCGACATCACGGCCCGATGTCGGCCCCCGGCGCCGGATCATTGACCTTCGACGGATTGCCCATCGATGTCGCGGCGCTCTGCCGGATCGTGCAGGGCGTGCTGATCCATTCCGACTGGCTCACGGCCTACGGCGTGAGCGAGGCCCAGTTCCGCACGGTTTCACGTGAGACCTTGCCGCTGGCCGGCCGGCTCAGGCAGATCGCCGATCTCGATGGATCCGCCCTGACGGTGGAGCGGGCGCCGGACCGGCGCGCGGTCGGCACCTGTCGCGACTACGCGCTGATGCTGTGCGGCATGCTGCGCCAGCAAGGCATGCCGGCCCGCGTGCGCTGCGGCTTCGGGGCCTACTTCACGAGGGCGTGGGAGGATCACTGGATCTGCGAGTACTGGCGCGAGGGGCGCTGGCGCCGTGCGGACGCCCAGCTCGATCGCATCATCGCGCCGAGTCTGGGCATCGGCTTCGATCTCGCGGATCTGCCGGACGACATGTTCATCACCGCCGGTGAAGCGTGGCGGCGTTGTCGTGCGGGCAAGGCCGATCCCATGGGTTTCGGACATGGCGTGCAGGCGAGCGGCCTGTGGTTCGTCCGGGTCAACGTCGTGCGTGACCACCATTCGGTGAACGGGCGCGAGACGTCCGATTGGGATACGTGGCGGCAGGCGACCGCGGCGCGTCACGATCTGTCGGAGTCTGAGCGCGCCACCACCGATGAACTCGCCGCCCATCCGGAGAAGCCCACGGCGGAACCGCTTCCGCCGTGGCTCGGCCGCTGAACTGACCGCGGTCAGTGCTCCGTCTTCGTCGTGGACGAAGTCGGAGCCGTCGCCGGCTTGACGCCCATCCAGCCCTTCACGGTCTCGCGGAAGCGCTGGAAGGCGACGTAGAGGCCCGGGATCACGAAGATGCCGAGGAACGAGGCCGCGATCATGCCGCCGAACACCGCGGTGCCGACGGCGCGCTGGGTAGCGGCGCCGGCGCCTGACGAGATGACCAGCGGCACCAGGCCCAGGATGAAGGCGAACGAGGTCATCATGACGGCGCGGAATCGCAGGCTGGCGGCCGTCGTCGCCGCGGTGACGATGTCGGCACCCTTCTCGCGTTCGGCCATCGCGAACTCGATGATCAGGATGGCGTTCTTGGCGGCGAGCGCGATCAGGACCACGATGCCGATCTGGGCGAAGATGTTGTTGTCGAGGCCGGCGATCAGCAGCGCCGTCACGGCGCCGAACAGGCCCACGATGACCGACAGCAGCGCCGCCACCGGGATCGCCGTGCTCTCGTAGAGGCCGACCAGGAACAGGTAGGCGAAGACGACGGCGAGGCCCAGGATGAAGCCGGTCTGACCGCTGGCCGCCTTTTCCTGCAGCGCCGTGCCCGTCCATTCGAAGCCGTAGCCGGCGGGCAGGGTGCGGGTCGCGAGCTTCTCCATGGCGGCGATGGCGTCGCCCGAGGAGTAGCCCGGCGCGGGCGCGCCGTTCACGACGACCGAACGCAGGTTGTTGTAGCGGACGACCGAGGAGGGCGCGGTGACCATCTCGATGTTCGCCACCGCCTGCAGCGGCACGAGTTCGCCGCTGGCCGCGCGCACGCGCACGCGGAACACGTCGTTCACCTTGCTGCGGTCGGAGGCATCGGCCTGCACCTTCACCTGCCAGGTTCGCCCGAACAGGTTGAAGTCGTTGGTGTAGGCGCCGCCCAGCGACGTCTGCATCGCCGAGAAGATGTCGGCGATCGAGATACCCAGCGCCTGGGCCCGTTCGCGGTCGAGCTTCAGGTTGATCTGCGGCGTCGAGGCGCTGTAGGTCGTGTAGACCCCCGCCAGTTCCGGCACTTCCTGCGCCGAGATCATCACGCCGCGCGCTACGGCCGCGAGATCGGTGGGCGAGGCGCCGGTAAGCGACTGCACCACGAACTCGAAGCCCGACGAGTTGCCCAGGCCCATGATGGGCGGCAGGTTGAAGGCGAAGACGTTGGCGGAGGCGATCTGGCTGAACGCGACGTTGAGGTCCTTCAGCGCCCGGAACACCGAAAGCGAGGCGTCCTTTCTCTGGTCGAACGGCTTCAGCTCGACCACGACCAGCGCCCGGTTGGGCAGCGCCAGGCCGTCGATCAGGCTGTAGCCCGAGACGGTGAACACGCTCTGCTTCCAGGGCTTGTCGGCGATGATCTTCTCGACTTCCGCGACGGCCGCGAGGGTGCGGTTGGTCGAAGCCGCGTCGGGGAGCTGGACTTCGGCCATGAAGGCGCCCTGGTCCTCGTCCGGGAGGAAGCCCGAGGGCACCATCGAGCCGATGCCGCCGGTCGCGGCGGCGAAGCCCACGACCAGCAGGAGGGCCACGATGCCGCGCCGCGCCAGCGGCGTCACCACTTTCGTGTAGCCGTCGCGCGTCCTGTCGATGCGGCCCTGCATCCACCCCATGATGCCGGTCGGCTTCTTGCGGTGCCGCAGGATGAGCGAGCACAGCGCCGGCGACAGCGAGAGCGCGTTGATCGCCGAAATGATCATCGAGACCGACACGGCCACGGCGAACTGGGCGTAGAGCTGGCCCGAGATGCCGGGGATGAACGCGGTCGGGATGAACACCGACAGCAGCACCAGGGTGATCGCGATGATCGGCCCGGTGACCTGGCCCATGGCCTTCTCGGTCGCCTGGGCGACCGTGAGCTCGGGCTCGTGCTCCAATATGTGCTCGACCGCCTCGACCACGACGATGGCGTCGTCGACCACGATGCCGATGGCTAACACCAGCGCCAGCAGCGAGATCGTGTTGGCCGAGTAGCCCAGCGCCAGCATGATGGCGAAGGTGCCGATCAGCGCCACCGGCACCGCGATGATGGGGATCAGCGTGGCGCGCAGGTTGCCGAGGAAGATGAAGACGACGATCGCCACGAGGACGAAGGCCTCGATCAGGGTGTGGATCACGCTCTCGATCGTGGCCTGCACGAAGACCGTCGTGTCGTACATCACGTTGTACGCGACGTCCTCGGGGAAGCGCGGCTCCAGCGCCTTGATCGCGTTGCGCACGCCCTGGGCCGTGGCCAGCGCGTTGGCGCCGGGCAGCTGGTAGATCTGGATGCCGGTCGCGGCCTGGCCATTGTAGCGGCCGAGCTGGTCGCTGGTCTTGGCGCCCAGCTCGACCCGGGCGATGTCCTTGACGCGGACCATCGCGCCGTCGGACTTGGCGCGCACCACGATGTTCTCGAACTCCTCGACCGTGACGAGGCGGCCCTGGGTGGTGATGTTGAACTGGAAGCTGACATCGTCGAGCAGCGGTGCCGCGCCCACCTGGCCGACCGCGGCCTGGACGTTCTGGGCCTGCACCGCCTGCACCACCTCGTTGGGGGTGATGTCGAGGCTCGCCATGCGCTCGAGGTTCAGCCAGATGCGCATGGAATAGTCGAGCGCGCCAAACAGGGTAGCGTCGCCGACGCCCGGCACGCGCCGCAGCGTGTCGAGCAGGGTGATGGTCGTGAAGTTCGACAGGAACAGCGCATCGCGCGAGCCGTTGGGCGAATAGACGGCCACGACCTGCAGCAGCGCCGAAGATTGCTTCTTGGTGGTGACGCCCAGCCGCTGCACCTCGGGGGGCAGCAGGGCCAGCGCCTGGTTGACCCTGTTGGTGACGTTGACGGTGTTGAGGTCGGGGTTGGAGCCGACCTCGAAGCTGACGGTGAGCTGGTAGCTGCCGTCGCCGCCCGACGTCGACTTCATGTAGATCATGCGCTCGACGCCGTTGACCTGCGCCTCGATGACCTGCGCCACGCTTTCCTCGACCGCCTGGGCCGACGCGCCAGGATAGGTCGCTGTCACACGCACCTGCGGCGGCACGATGTCGGGGAACTGCGCCACCGGCATCGCCATCATGGCGATGATGCCGGCGATGGTGATGACGGTCGAGATGACGAACGCCAGCCGCGGCCGGCGGATGAACAGCGACGAGATCGTCATGGCTTACTGCTTCTGCGTCGAGGCAGAGGGGGGCGCCACGCTGGGATTGACCGTCATGCCCGGTCGCACGCGCTGCTGACCCTGGACGATCACCCGTTCGCCTTCCTTGAGGCCCGAGGTGATGGCGACCATTCCGTCGCGGGACACGCCCGTGCGCACGCGCTTCTGTTCGACCACGTTCTTGTCGTTGACGACGAACAGGTAGGCGCCGGTCTGGTCCTGGGCGATGGCCGCCTGCGGCACCGCCACCGAGGTCGGCACCTGCTCGCCCTCGATGATGACCCGCAGCGTCTGGCCGTCGGTCAGCATGCCTTCAGGGTTGGGGAAGGTGGCGCGAACGATCTGGCCGTCGGTCTTGGCGTCCACCGTGTTGTCGATGAAGTCGATCTTGCCCTTTTCCTTGTAGATCGAGCCGTCGGCCAGCCGGACGCGCACGACGATGCCGTTCGGGTCGGTCGCCTGGTCCCGCCGCGCGTCGAGCAGCTCGCGCTGCGTCACGGGGAAGAGCACGCGGATCGGGTTCTCGCTGACAACCGTCGCCAGCACGCCCGATTCGGGGCTGACGAGATTGCCCGGCGAGAAGGCGGCGCGACCGATGCGGCCGTCGATCGGCGACTTGATGTCGGTGTAGGAAAGCTGGAGCGCGGCATCGCGGAGCTGGGCGTTGGCGTCCTCGACCTGGGCCTTGGCCTGCAGCTGCTCGGAGAGCCGCTGGTCGTAGGTGACCTGGGTTCCGGTGTTGGTGCGCAGCAGTTCGGCGGCGCGCTTCAACTGAAGCTCGGCATTCGCCAGCGCGGCCCGCGCGGCGTCGAGCTGGGCCTTCTTCTGGTCAACCGCCGCCTGATAGGTCTCGGGCTCGATGGTGAACACGACCTGGTCCTTCTTGACCTGATCGCCGTCTGCGAATTTGCGCGGGCCGAGGAAGCCCTTCACCCGCGCCCGCAGCTCGACCTTGTCGACGGCGGCGGCGCGGCCGATGAATTCGGACTGATCGGCGATCGGCTTCAGTTCGGCAGCCTGGACGAGCACGGCGGGGGGCGGGGCGCCCGGCTGCTGGCCCCATGCCGGCGCCAAGCTCCAGGCAGCGCAAAACGCCGCAGCGACGAGCATCGAAGCCGTCGAACGTCGGTCTTTCATCCTGAAGTCCCCGCTCAAAAGTATCGCAGGAACAGTGCCTTAATTCGCCCAAATGGTCACGGCAATTCAGGGCGGGATGGGCTTGCAACACAGCGCGTGATCGGGGAGGAGTCGGGAATGGCAGCATGGCGGTGGTTGGCAATCGTTTTCGCGGCGGCATGCGCCGTCGCGTCCTTCAATGCTGCCGCACAGACGCCATCGCAGACTCCTGCTCCTCCAGCCGGTAGTCCTGCCCAGCGCAGTTCCTTCACCAACCCCGCCGAGTACGACAGCTATATGGCGGCGCTGAACACCAAGGATCCGGCGCGGCGGGCGCAGGCGATGGAGGTGTTCATTGCCTGGTACCCGGGCAGCGTCCTGCGGCTCGACGCCCATGAGCAGGCGATCTCGGCCTGGCAGGCGGCCAACCAGCCGGGCAAGGCCGACGTGCTGGTCGCGCGCCTGCTGCAGGTCGATCCCGACAATGTGCGCGCGCTGGCCAACCGCGCCTATGTCGGGCGTCTCAAGGCCGCGGGTGGTGACACGTCGGCGCTGGCGGCCGCCGTTGCCGCGTCGGAACGCGGCCTCGCGGTGATGCCCAAGTGGCAGAAGCCGGCGCTGCTCGACGATGCCGGCTTCGCGCTGGTGAAGGAGCAGATGGCCGGCGTGTTCAACGGCGTGCTGGGCTTCGCGGCACTGCAGGCCAAGGACTACGACAAGGCGCGCGAATATTACCGGCTGGCCGTGGCGGCCGACCCGACCAACCTGCAGGACGTCTATCAATATGCGGTGGCCCAGCTCGAGGGATCGCCGGTCGATGCGCTGGGCTTCTGGTACGGCGCCCGCTCGATCGCCATTGCGAAGGCGGCCAAGAACGACTCCGCTGCGCAGGACATCGATCGCTACGTCCGCTCGCGCTACAGCGTCTATCGCGGCAGCGAGGAGGGCTGGGATGCGGTCGTCTCGCGCGTCGCCAACGAGACGGCGCCGCCCGCCAACTTCAAGAAGTCGATTCCCCGGGCCATGACGCCGCCGGATCGGGCGCTGGAGATCCTCGAGGACAACGAGCCGGCCAAGCTGACGCCCGCACAATGGGTCCTGGTGCTGCGCCATCGCGACGTCAGCCCGGCCAACAAGCGCGCGGCGGAGGCGGTTTGGAAGGCGATCGGCGACCGGCAGCAGGGCGGCCAGCGGCTGAAGCTGCCGCTGAAGGTCGTCAGCGCCACGCCGGAGCGCATCGAAGGCGCGATCACCGACGAGGCCCAGGCGGGCAACGTCGTCGAGCTCGAGGTGACGATGATGCGGCCGCTCAGTCCCCTGCCGGCGGTGGGGTCAAACATCTTCATGTTCGGCACGCTGAGCGAGTACCGGCCCCAGCCGTTCCTGTTCCGCCTGACCCGCGCCGAGCTCGCGCCCGAATCCCTGCCGGTGGCCGGCGGTCCTTGCGCCGATCCGCGGCCGAAGATGTGTACCAAGGACTATCGTCCCGCCTGCGGCCAGCTGCGCGACGGGACGCGCAAGACCTACGGCAATGCCTGTACCGCCTGCAGCGATCCGCAGGTCGTGACCCAAGGCGCCGGCGCCTGTCCTTGAGGCTGGCCAGGGGTTGAACAGCTCTTCCCCTTTGCGGGCTCCGCAAAGGGGAAGTGCCCTCGTCTAACGAGGGCGATGGGGTCATGAGAGAACGCTCTTTCTTCGGCGCTCCCGGACATCGCAAGCGATGTCCCGACGCTTGCTGGCCGAGCTTTGCTCGGCCTAATGCGCCATCAATAGAGGCACGCGGCAGGACGAGATCACCTTGCCGGTGGCGCCGCCCAGGCCGAGGAAGCTCATGACCTGGCCGCGGCCATAGGCGCCCATCACCAGCAGGTCGGAGCCCTTGCCGTGCGTGTAATCGAGCAGGGCGCGACCGCGGGCGCGGCCCGATACGGCGCCGGGATCGATCGCGTCGATGGTGGTCTTGATGCCGTGCCGGCCGAGATTGCGCGCGAGATAGGACGCGCCGACATCGTCGGCCTTCGAGCCGACGACCAGCAGCGTGACGCTGTTGGCCTTCGCCAGGAACGGCAGGGCGTATTCGACGGCGCGCGCCGCCTGGAAGCTGCCGTTCCACGCCACGATGATCGACCCGAACCCGCCGGTGCCCGCATTCGGCGGCGCGATCATGACGGGACGCGCGCATTCGTGGATGGCGGCCTCGACGGTGGCCGGGGCCACGTTCTCGGGATCTGAACCGGGGCGGCCGAGCACCAGCAGATCCGAGCAGCGGCCCATCGCGACCAGCGTGTCGAGCGTCGCGGTCTCCGCGGCGGTGTAGGTCGAGCCGGCATTCGCGCCGAGCACTTCCTTGTAGGCGCGGTCCGACTCCTTGGCCCGCTCCTCGAGGCGCTCGTCGTCGAGGTTCATGATCAGCGGCATCGCCTCGCCGCTCATGGCGAGCCCGCCGATGGCGCCGCCGGCCGGGCCGACCGGCAGATGCAGCGCATCCACGGAGGCGTCGAAAACGGCAGCGACCCGGGCGGCCAGCCGGAAGGACATCGCGGCATCGGGACCGCCTTCGGACACGGCCAGAATCGACTTCAACATGGATTACTCCCCCAAGGATTCTTCAAGACGCGCGATTAAGAAGCGGCCGCCCGTCCGGTGCAAGCCAAGTCTTTCGGTCGGCGGCTCAGCGTCGCGCCGCCTGCGCGAGGCCCGTCATAAGCTCTGCGACGCCGCTCAAGTCCAGGCCCGCCCCGCGCGCGCCTTGCAGCACCTCCTCGATCGAACGGCCATTGGCCAGCGACGCGGCACCCCAGAGCAATGCCGAACGCATGCCGCTCTTGCAGAAGGCGACGACTCGTCCGTCGCCCGAGGCGAGCAGGTCGGCCAGAGCACGCACCTGATCGGGCGTCGCCCGCGGACCGGAGAAGGGCAGGTCGAGGAATTGCAGTCCGGCTGCTTCGGCGGCCGCGCGCAGGTCGGCCGTCTTCGGCTGGCCGAAGAAGGCTTCCCCGTCCGGCCGGTTGTTCACGACGGCGGTGAAGCCTGCCGCGGCCACTTCCTTCATGTCGCTCGGATCGAGCTGACCGGAGACGGAGACTCGATCGTCGACCGGCAACAGGGAAAGGCTCATGTCGACAACTCCCGTTTGCGGATCCAGTGGATGAAGGGAAGGGCCAGCAGCACCATCCAGAGCTTGCCCAGGATCTGGCCCGCCAGATAGTCGAGGCTGCCGAAGGCCAGCCACAGGAAGAGGACGCTGTCGGCGATCAGGCCCACCACGCTGCTGGCCAGCACGGCCAGCACGAGCCCGCGCGACTGCAGCGGCGTGTAGACGGCGAAGTCGGCCAGTTCGGAGAGAAGGAAAGCCGTCGCCGAGGCGACCAGCAGCTGCGGCGGTGCGACCGCCCCCGAGAGGGCGGCGCCCGCCACGATGGCGCCGACGGCGACGCCGCGGCCCAGCCGTCGCTGCACCAGGTCGCGCAAGACCAGCGCCAGTCCGATCATCAGGACGCCCGAGGGCGCCATCAGGGGCTTGCCGCCCGGACCCCAGGGCCAGACCGGCACGAGGCACGGCCCCTGCGGCACGCACACCGCGCCGACATTCCCGATCATCCAGTTGGCGAGCGGGATGCAGGCGATGAAGGCCAGGAAATAAACCAGGCCCACGAGTCTGGCCCGCCGCGAAGAAATCATGCCGGCGCTCCTAGCAGGTCCGTCGCGGCGCTGGAACCCCGAGGAACCCGCGCGCAATGGTTGCGTTAGATCGCACACAATCCAGGAGACACTTCATGCAGCCCATCGCCCGCCGTTCGGTCCTGTTCGGCGTTGCCGCCCTGTCGGCCCTTCCCGCCACCGCCGCTTTCGCCGTCAACGCGCTGCCGGACGCCCGCTTCGTGGGCTTTGCCCAGGAGTTCAACGACTTCGAGATCGCCTCGGGCCGGCTTGCGATCGCCAAGTCGACGAATGAGAACGTGCGCGGCTTTGCGGCCCGCATGGTGGCCGACCAGACCGAGGCCGCCCAGTACCTGAGCAAGGCGCGGCAGGAAGCGGGCGTCTCCTACGCGCCCGATCCGGCCAACGCGCCGGGCTGGACCGCGACCCTGCAGCGGCTGAACGTGCTGCAGGGTGTCGAGTTCGACACCGCCTATGCCAATGCCCAGCTCGCTGCGCATACGGATGCGAATGCCCAGTACGGCGCCTATTCGCAGGACGGCGGCAACGGCGCGCTGCGCCGCTTCGCCCAGGGCCAGCTTCCCAAGATCCAGCAGAACCTGACCGGCGCCCGCCAGCTCGCCGGCGGCCGCTAAGTCGCTACAGCGAGGACCTGCCCTCGCGCCACGCGACGAAGCCCCGCTTGCGCAAGGCGCAGGCGGGGCACTCGCCGCATCCATACCCCCATTCGTGCCGTGCGCCGCGGACGCTGTCGTAGCAGGTATGCGTGTGTTCGAGGATCAGCTCGACCAGCGTGGAGCCTCCGAGTTCATTGGACAGCCCCCAGGTCTCAGCCTTGTCGAGCCACATCAGCGGCGTGTGGAGGACGAAGGCCCGATCCATGCCGAGATTGAGCGTCACCTGCAGCGCCTTGATCGTGTTGTCGCGACAGTCGGGATAGCCCGAGAAGTCGGTCTCGCACATGCCGCCCACCAGGTTGCGGATGTTGCGCCGCCAGGCCACTGCGGCGGCGAAAGTGAAGAACAGGAGATTGCGGCCGGGCACGAAACTGTTGGGCAGCCCGTCCTTCTCCATCGCGAAGGCGACGTCGCGGGTCAGCGACGTGTCACTGATTTGTCCCAGCACGCCCATGTCGATGAAATGGTCCTCGCCCAGCCGCTCCGCCCAGTGCGGGAAACGCTGCCGGATCTGATCCAGTACGGTAAGCCTTTGGTCCAGCTCGATCCGGTGGCGCTGGCGGTAGTCGAAAGCGACCGTCTCGACATGCGTAAATCGCTCTAGCGCCCAGGCCAGACACGTGGTGGAGTCCTGTCCACCGGAGAAGAGGACGAGGGCAGATCGGGCATCGTTCATGAGGGGCTTTATCGCCCGCCACCTCCCTCCGCGCTACAGCGTTGGCGTTCGGCAGACCCATCCACCACGGAAGGAGGAACTCATGTTCGTCTCCGATATCCTGTCGCGTAAGGGCGGTCTCGTTCACACGGTCACACCGGGCACGTCGGTCGGCCAGATTTCCCAGCACCTCAGCACGCGTCACATCGGTTCTGTGCTGATCCTGGATGGCGACGATTCGGTCGCCGGCATCGTCTCGGAGCGCGATCTCGTGCGCGCCTTCGCCACGCATGGTGCGGCGGCTCTCGATCTCGAGGCCCGCCAGGTCATGACCCGCGATGTCGTGACCTGCGATCCCGACGATTCGATCGAGCATGTCATGCAGCTGATGACCCGCGGTCGCTTCCGTCACCTGCCGGTCGTTCGCCACGGCGAACTGCTCGGCCTCGTCTCCATCGGCGACGTCGTGAAGACGCGTCTCGAAGAGGCGCATCACGAGACCGAGGCGCTGCGCGCCTACATCGTTGCCGGCTGACGGCAACGCTTAAGTTCGCAGTCGATCTCCGCTAGGGTCCCCGCGGACCCTGGGCGGAGAAGGCATGTCATTACCCCTGCAAGGCAAGGTCGCGCTGGTAACGGGCGCGGGCAAGAATATCGGCCGCACGATCGCGCTGACCCTGGCGCGCGACGGCGCTGCCCTCGTGGTCAACGGGCGCTCGGACAAGGCGGCGGTCGATGCCGTCGTCGCCGAGATCGAGGCGGCGGGCGGCAGGGCGACGGCCGCCATGGGCGATGTGTCCGATCCGGCCGTTCCGCCGCGTCTCGCGGCCGAGGCGGCTGCGAAGTTCGGCGGCGTCGACATTCTCGTCAGCAACGCCGGCCTGCGGCGTCAGACCTCCTTCCTCGACATGGCGTTCGAGGAATGGCGGGAGATCATGTCGGTCGCGCTCGACGGCGCGTTCCTGCTCGGCAAGGCGATCGTGCCGCAGATGGTGGCGCGCGGCGGCGGCGCCTTCGTGGCGCTGTCCGGCATTTCCACCCATGTCGGCACGCCCAACCGCTGTCACGTCTCGGCCTCGAAGTCGGGCCTCGAAGGGCTGATGCGGGCGCTCGCGGTCGAGCTGGCGCCTCACAAGATTACGTGTAACGCGCTGGCGCCGGGCGCGATCGACACGACGCGCGGGGCCGCCGCGGGCGCGCGTCCGGCGGTGAACCGGCCGATTCCGCTGAAGCGCTTCGGCACGGTGGAGGAGATCGCCGCCATGGTGCGGTTGCTGGTCGGGCCGGAAGGCACCTTCATCACCGGCCAGACGATCCATGTGAACGGCGGCGAGTTCCTGACATGAGAAATCTGATCACCGATGTGCCGGGCGTCCTGGTCGGGAACGCGCAGGACATGCGCGCCGCCACCGGCGCCACGGTCGCGATCTTCGAACAGGGCGCCGTCGCCAGCATCTCGACCCTGGGCGGTGCACCGGGCGACCGGATGGGCACGTCGCTCGAGCCCGAGATGGTGGGCGAAATGATCGACGCCGTGGTTTTGTCGGGCGGCTCGGTCTATGGCCTCGACGCTGCCGGCGGCGCCTCGGCGGTACTCTGCCAGCGCGGGCAGGGCCGGACCTTCGGCGGGCTGGCCATTCCCGTTGCGGTGCAGGCCATCCTGTTCGACCTGATCAATGGTGGCGAAAAGGACTGGATGCGCGAGCCGGTAAAGCACGAGCCGCCCTATTGGGATCTGGGCCGCGATGCCGCGCTGGTGGCGGCGCATGACTTCGCGCTGGGCACGGCGGGGGCCGGCGTGGGCGCCACGACGGCGGGACTGAAGGGCGGCCTGGGTTCGACCAGTGCGAAGACGAGCCAGGGGTTCACCGTCGGCGCACTCGTTGCGGTCAATGCGGTGGGTTCGGCCACGATCGGCAGCGGCCCGCATTTCTGGGCGGGCGCCTACGAGCAGGGCAAGGAGTTCGGCGGCCTCGGCTGGCCGGCGCCGCTGCCCGCGGATGCGCTGAAGCTTCGCTTCAAGGGACAGCCCTTGCCCGTCACGGCGACCACCATCGCGCTGGTGGCAACGGATGCAACGCTGACGAAGGCGGAGTGCAAGCGGCTCGCCATCATGGCCAACGATGGCCTGTCCAAGTCGCTGCGTCCGGTGCATGCGCCGAACGACGGAGATACGGTGTTCGCGGCGGCGACGGGGCGCGCGGGCCGGGGCGGCGCCCCGCCGGTGCTGACGGAGCTCGGCACGGTGGCGGCCGATTGCCTGGCGCGGGCGGTGGCGCGTGGCGTCTACGAGGCGACGGCGCTGCCTTTCGCGAATGCCGTGCCCGACTGGAAGACGAAGTTCGGAGGGCGTCAGCCATGAGCTATCTGGTCGTTTTCGTGGGCGCCGGCATCGGCGGCGCCGCCCGACACGGAATGAACATCTGGGTGGCACGCCTTCTGGGCTCGCACTTTCCCTGGCACACGCTGGTGATCAACATCCTGGGCTCGATCGTGATGGGGCTGATCACCGGCTGGTTCGCCGAACGGATCGGTGCGGCCGGTCATCTTCGCCTGTTCCTGGCGACGGGCGTGATGGGCGGCTTCACGACCTTCTCCGCCTTCTCGCTCGACGCCGTTCTCCTTTGGGAGCGGCATGAATACCTGATGGCGGGCCTCTATGTCGGCGGTTCGGTCGCCGGCGCCATCGCGGGCCTCGCCGCCGCGCTCTGGATCATGGGCAAGGCGCTGGCGTGAGCCAGTCGCAGGCTTTCGACGTCGTCGTCCTGGGCGGCGGCGCCGCAGGGCTGATGTGTGCCATGCGGGCGGGGCAGCGCGGCCGCCGGGTGCTGGTGCTCGACCATGCCGAGAAGGTCGGCAAGAAGATCCTGATCTCGGGCGGCGGGCGCTGCAATTTCACCAATCGCGACGCCCGGCCCGAGGCCTTCCTCTCGGCCAATCCGCATTTCTGCAAATCGGCGCTGGCACGCTACACGCAGCACGACTTCATCGATCTGGTGAACAAGCACCGTATCGCGTGGCATGAGAAGACGCTGGGCCAGCTGTTCTGCGACGGCTCGGCCCGCCAGATCGTGGCGATGCTTCTGGACGAATGCGCGGCGGTGGGCGTCGACGTGCGGGTGGCGCACAAGATCACGCGCGTAGAGAAGTCCGACCGGTTCACGGTGATGACGGACCACGGCGACTTCTCCGCGGCCTCCGTCGTGCTGGCGACCGGCGGGCTCTCGATCCCGAAGATGGGCGCGACCGGCTTCGCGCACGAGGTGGCGCGCCACTTCAAGCTGCGCATCACCGACACGCGGCCGGGCCTCGTGCCCTTCACGGCGCGCGTGCCGGACATCGCCGGCGTGGCGCTCGACGTGGTGGCGAGCGTCGGCCGCACGCGCTTCCGCGAGGCCATGCTGTTCACTCATCGCGGCCTCTCGGGGCCGGCGATCCTGCAGATTTCCTCCTACTGGCAGCCGCGCCAGGAGATCACGGTCGACCTGCTGCCCGACAGTGACGCGGCCACCTTCCTCAAGGGCCGCAAGCGGCTCAGGCCCAAGGCCGAGCTGCGCAACATCGTGGGCGACCTGATGCCCGATCGCCTCGCGCAGGCGCTGGCGCCGGAAGGCGTGATCGGCGAGCGCCGTGACAAGGATCTCGAAACCCTGGCGGCCGAACTGAAGGCCTGGCACGTGACGCCCACCGGCACCGAGGGCTACGCCAAGGCCGAGGTGACCGTGGGCGGCATCGACACCAACGAGCTTTCTTCGAGGACGATGGAAGCGAAGAAGGTGCCGGGCCTGTTCGCGATCGGCGAGGCGGTCGACGTCACCGGCTGGCTCGGTGGCTACAATTTCCAGTGGGCCTGGTCCTCGGGCTGGGTCGCAGGCGAGGCAGCCTGACCTATCCCTTGTAGGCGACGAGCAGCGCCCCCGCGGCGATCAGCGCGACGCCGGCCCAGTTTGCACCCGAAAGCTTCTCGCCGAGGAATAGCACGCCGAACACGGCCACCAGCACGATGCTCAACTTGTCGATCGGCGCGACCCGGGCCGCGTCACCAATCTTCAGGGCGCGGAAATAGCAGATCCACGAGCCGCCGGTCGCCAGCCCGGACAGGATCAGGAACAGGTACGTGCGTTGCGACACCGAGGCGAGCGGCTGCCACTGGCCAGTGCCGACGAGGATCACGCCCAGCGCGCTCAGGATCACGATCGTGCGGATGAAGGTCGCGAAATCGGAATTGACGTTCTCGATGCCGACCTTGGCGAAGATCGCCGTCAGGGCGGCGAAGGCTGCCGACAGGAGCGCCCAGAATTGCCAGGAGTTGAGGAGATTGGATTGCATGTTGGACTCCTGAGGCGTTGCGTCAGTGACCGAGATAGCTGCGCCGCAGGTCCGGATCGCGGGCGAGGTCGGCGGCGCTGCCTGAGAGTGCGATGCGGCCGTTCTCCAGCACATAGGCGCGATGGGCGATGGCGAGCGACTGCACGACGTTCTGCTCGACCAGCAGGATCGCGAGGCCCTGGCGGTTGAGCTGGCCGATCAGGCCGAACATCTCCTCGACCAGGAGCGGCGACAGGCCCAGCGACGGCTCGTCGAGGATCAGCAGCCGGGGCTCGCTCATCAGGCCGCGGCCGATCGCCAGCATCTGCTGTTCGCCGCCCGACAGCGTCCCGGCCGATTGGGTCAGTCGCTCGCGCAGGCGCGGAAAGGTCTCCAGCACCCGCTCCAGGTTGGCGGCACGGTGGGGCTTGCCGCGGCGATAGCTGCCGAGTTCGAGATTGTCACGCACCGACAGGGTGGGGAAGACGCGGCGACCTTCCGGCACCTGCACGAGGCCCGCCTCGACGATGCGCATGGAGGAAGCGCCCGTGATCTCCTCGCCGTCGAAGCGGATCGAGCCACCGCGCGGCCGGTAGAGGCCGGACACGTTGTTGTTGAGCGTCGACTTGCCGGCGCCGTTGCTGCCCAGGAGCGCCACGATCTCGCCCGCGCCGACCGTGAGGTCGACGCCGCGCAGCACCTCGATGGCGCCATAGCCGGCGCGCAGGGCCGAGACTTCAAGCACGCAGCACTTTAGCGGCGCCGTGGCCGAGATAGGCTTCGATGACGGCTTCGTTGTCGGCGATGGCCGCCGGCGAGCCCTCGGCGATCATGCGGCCCTGGTTCAGCACGTAGACGCGCTCGGCCAGCGAGGTCACGGCCTGCATGACATGCTCGATCAGCAGGATGGTGACCCCCGAGGCGCGGATGTTTTTGATGACACTCACGATCTCGACGATCTCCGTCGGGTTGAGCCCCGCCATCACCTCGTCGAGCAGCAGGAGCCGCGGTCCGGTCGCCAGGGCGCGCGCGAGTTCGAGGCGCTTGCGCCCGGCGACGGTGAGGTCGGCACCGCGCTGGTCGAGCTGGTCCTTCATGCCCACCAGGCCGGCCACCGCTTCGGCCTCGCGCGCGGCGAGGCGGCGGTCGGCGGTGTGCAGATAGGCGCCGACCATGATGTTCTCGCGCACGCTGATGCCGGCGAAGGGCTGCGTGATCTGGAAGGTCCGGACCATGCCCGACGCGCAGATGCGATGCGGCGCGAGGCCGGTGATCGGCTTGCCTTCGAAGGAGACCGTGCCGGCATCGGGCCGATGGAAGCCGGCGATGGTGGCGAACAGGGTCGTCTTGCCGGCGCCATTGGGGCCGATCAGGCCAACGATCTCGCCCGAGGCCACGTCGAGAGAGGCGCTGTCCACGGCCTTGAGGCCGCCGAACGACTTCGAGATGTCGCGCACCTCAAGCATGGCGCGGCCGTCTCCGGAACAGGCTCATCAAGCCGTCGGGTAGGCGCGCCACGATCAGGATCAGCATGATGCCATAGACGATGAGGCTGAGCGGCTGGACGTTCTTGAGGGCCGGCACGACGCTGGCCAGCCAGCGCGTCACCTCGTTGATGCCCATCAGGGTGAAGGAGCCGATCAGCGGCCCGAAGATCGTGCCCGCGCCGCCCACCATGCTGACCAGCAGCATCTCGACCGACTTGTCGACGCCGAAGGCGATACCGGGATCGATGTAGAGATACTTCTGCGCATAGAAGGTGCCGCCCGCCGCGCACATCGCGCCCGACAGAGTGAGCACCTTCACCTTCTCGGCGAAGACGTCGATGCCCAGCGCCCGCGCCGCGTCCTCGTTCTCGCGGATCGCCACCAGCCGCGCGCCGAAGCGGCTGCGGGTGAGCTGCCAGGCGATCAGCAGCGAGACGATGCAGAGCAGCAGGGCGAGATAGTAGATCCAGATCGGGTCCTTGAACTGGAAGTTGGCCGGGCTCGGGTCGGCCTTGATCAGCATGCCGAGCCCGCCCTTCGTGAAGGGCACCGAGTTGGCGAGGATGCGGAAGACTTCGGCGAAGGCCAGCGTGATCAGCGCGAAGTAGGAGCCGCGCAGCCCGGCCCTGAAGGAAAGCACGGCGATCATCCAGCCGACGGCCCCGCCGGCCGCCATCGCGACGGGCCAGGCCAGCCAGGGGTTCCAGCCGTAGGTCACCTGCAGGATGGTCGAGGTATTGGCGCCGGTGCCAAAGAACACGACGTGCCCGAACGAGGTCTGGCCGGCGAAGCCGCCCGCGATGTTCCACGACTGGCCGATGAAGGCGGTGAAGAAGACCAGCATGCCGACGGTGACGAGGTAGTTCGGCACCAGCAGCGGCCAGGCCAGGGCCGCTGCGAGCCCGACGACGCAAAGGAGCGCGGGCCGACTCATGCCTTGCTCCCGAACAGGCCGGTGGGTTTCAGCAGCAGGATCAGGATGAAGATCAGCGAGATGCCGATCTGGCCGAGCTGCTCGCCCAGGAACAGGCCGCCCAGCGATTCGGTGATGCCGATGATGAAGCCGCCGACGGCCGCGCCGGCGAAGCTGCCCATGCCGCCCAGCACGACGATGGTGAAGGCCACGAGCACGAAGGCGTGGCCCGACGACGGCGTCACGTAGTAGGTCGGCATCAGCAGGCAGGCCGCGGCACCGAGGCAGGCGATGCCGATGCCGTAGGAGACGGCGAAGACGTTCTCGACATCGATGCCGACCAGGCGCGCGCCCTGCCTCTCCCGGGCGACGGCGCGGATCGCCTTGCCCATGTCGCTCTTTGCCATGTAGAGACCCAGCGCCGCGCAGATCACCAGCGAGGCGCCGAACGAGATGATCTTGGGCAGCGGCAGGAAGGCCGCCCCGATCTCCACGAAGGTGCCGGCGTAGGGCACGTCGATTGTCTGGGTGTCGCCGCCGAAGAACAGCAGCGCGACATTGTCGATCACGATCGAGAGGCCGAGCGTGATCAGCAGGATGTTCTCGTCGCGGCCGTGATTGTAGCGGCCGATCAGCAGGCGGTAGAGCACGAAGCCGAAGCCGAAGGCGCCAGCGATCACCACCGGCAGGGCGGCATAGGGATCGATGCCGATCAGGCGCCAGAGATAGAAGACGGCATACATGGCCAGCATCAGCAGGCTGCCATGCGCGAAGTTGATGATGTGCAGCACGCCGTAGATCAGCGTGAGGCCGACGGCGACGAGGACATAGATGCCGCCGGCCAGAAGGCCGTTCAGGACGCCCGCGAAGAGAAAGGCGGGATCGAGCACGCCTTCAGCGTCCCGTACCCCTCATCCTGAGGAGACCCGAAGGGCCGTCTCGAAGGATGAGCGGCAGGCGCGGTGCTCGTGCCGACCCTTCGAGACGCTCACTGCGTTCGCTCCTCAGGGTGAGGTCTTTGGGTAACTGGAAGTGATCGGATGTCACCCGCAAGCCCTCAGAGCTTAGGCTTGGGGAACACAGCCTTGGCCGAGGCGAATTCCTCGGGCGCGATCACCTCGATGTCGCCCTTGAGGGACTGCATGGTCGCCGGCCGCCCGCCCTGGTTCTGGCCGTTGACGAACTTCGTCGGCCCATAAGGCATCAGCTCGGCCTTGAAGGTCGAGGCGGCCAGCGCCGCGATGAGCTTCTCCTTGTCGGCCGAACCCGCATGCTCCAGCGCATCGGCCAGCAGCATGACATTGGTGTAGGTGAGGTAGACCTCGAAGGTGAACAGGGCGCCGGTCGCCTCGACGCGCTTCTTCAGCGCCTGGGCCTGCGGGCTCTTCGGGTTGTACCAGTGGTTCACGTCCATCATGTACTGGGAGACGTCGGGCATCTCCTTGACGAACTTGTAGTTGAAGCCGCCGCCCAGGATCGAGAAGAAGCCCGCGACGTTCACCTTCTGCTGGTAGAGGGTGCGCGCCAGCAGCATGTATTCGTTGCCGTAGTTCGACATCATGACGATGTCGGGCGCCAGCGAGCGGATGCGCAGCGCAATATTGTCGAAGTTGCGCGTCGGATTGTCGTGCGCGATCAGCTCCTTCGCCGCGATGCCGATCGAGGGCAGCTTGCCGGCCAGCAGCTTGGCCGTGCCGGTGCCGAATTCGCCCGATTCGTGGACGATGACCGCCGTCTTGGCGACACCGTTGGCCGCCTTGTTCAGCGCCCCCAGCGAGGCGATGCCGTCGTCGACGCAGACGCCGAAGCCCGGCTTCAGGCGGAACACGTTCTTGAGGCCGCGGCTCATCAGCAGGTCGGAGGCTCCGACATCGACCAGGAAGGGCGTGCCGTATTTCGCGGCAGCCTGGCTGGCGGCGATGCCGACCGGGCTCTGGAAGCAGCCGATATAGGCCGCCACGCCCTGCTCGTTCATCTTCTCGACTTCGCTGACGCCGACCTCGACCTTGGACTGGCTGTCGCCCAGCAATGCTTCGAGTTTGGCGCCGCCCATCGACTTGATGCCGCCCGCCTTGTTCACGTCCTCGATGGCCATGGTGCCGCCCAGCCGGCTCTGCTGGCCGTTATAGGCGACGAAGCCGGTGACGGGATGGATCATGCCGACCTTCACGGCGGCGGGCTGGGCACCGACCAATCCGGGAGCGCCGATGGCACCCGCCAGGACCGTACTGCCGGCCAGGAAGGTCCGGCGCGAAACCCCAGACGTCCGTTGCTTGGTCATGAAACCCTCCCGGCAGGTCAACGAGCGAAGATCGAGCGTATGTCGGCGATGTCATCCAGAGTCAGAATCTTCTTGCGCATTTCGTCCGCGACTTCGTGAGGCAACATCCGTGCCGTCAGCGAGAAGTATTTTCCCGTAAGCTCGTCGCGCGAGTAGGGATCCTGGTCGTCGCCGCGATTGGCCTCGACGGACGCCGAGAGCATGCGGCCGTCGCGCAAGTGGACCTCGATCCTGGCCGGACGGAACTGCGGCAGCTTCGCCGTCATCGCCTTGTCCTCGGTCACGAAGACGCGCTTGGCGAGCGCCAGCACCCGCTCGTCGCGCAACGCGTCCCAGGTGAAATTCTCGACGCGGGACGACCCGCGCACGAGGCGCGTGGCCACCGCGAACGGCACGGAGAATTTGCCGGCCAGCGTGTTGCGCGGCGCCTGGTCGTTGAGCTCGGCGGCGTAGAGGTAGCTGGCCACATCCACGCGCTCGACCGCGTCCGCGGCGACGGCTTCCTTGGCGAGCAGGAGGTCGAGCGCATCGAGGGCGCCGTGATTGTAGCGGCAGCAGGAATGGAGCTTGAAATAATTCTGGTCGATCTGCCAGTCGCGGCCCAGTCCGTCGATCATGCGCGCCGTGTCGAAGCGCTCCGACACGACCTTGCCGAACACGCTGGACAGCCCGTCGCGCTCGCCGATGAAGCCTGTTTCGACGAGATCGATCGCCATCAGCGCCATGCGGTTCGAGATGCCGGCATAGGCGTTCCGCACCGTGCCGCCCTCCAGCATCGTGCGCTTGGAGCTGGCAAGCGTCAGCGAGGAGGCGACGTTGATGGTCTCGCGAATCCGCGCCGCGTCGTAGCCCAGCAGCTTGGCGACAGCGGCCGCGGCGCCCACCGTGCCCCAGGTGCCATGCGGGTGCATGTCGGGGCGCAGGGAGGCCGCGATGCCGATGCGCGCGCCGATCTCGTAGCCCAGGACCAGCGCCTCCATCGCCGCCTTGCCGGAGAGGCCCTTGATCTCGGCCATCGCCCAGACGGCGGGCAAGGCATGGATCGAGGGATGGCCCTTGGCGAAGCGGTTGCCCTCGTCCATTTCGAGGAAGGTGCCAGCGGTGCCGTTCAGGAAGGCGGCGGCGGCCGACACGGCTGTCTTGCCGGTGCCCATCACCGAGGCCTCGCCGACCGGGCTGACCGTGAGCCTGGCCGTCAGCGCCTGCATCTCGGGCTCGGCCGCGCCGCCCACGATGGCGCCGATCGTGTCGAGGATGACGTAGGTCGTCTGTTCGACGGTGGCGGGCGTCAGGGTGTCGAGGCGGAAGTCCGCGATGAACGCCGCGAGCGTATCGAGCCAGAAGTCGGTCACGCGATCAGCCCATCATCGTTTCGCGATAGTGCTTGGCCACGTCGCCGGGCGTCGCCTGCCAGACGTTGCCGAAGCGCTCGACGCGGCGCAGGGCCTCGTCGAGATATTTTATGCGATGCGCCATGCCCATCAGCCAGGGATGGATCGACAGGTTGAACACCTGGCCGCCCTCGCGATGCAGCAGCTCGAAGGCATCGCCCACGATATCGGGATAGCGTGTGGTGTTGATGCGCCGCAGCCAGAGCTGCTGCACGTCGTCCCATTCCGGCTGGTTGGGCAGCGACACGAACTTCCGGCCGTCGCCGACATGCATGGCATAGGGCTGGTCGTCGTTGGGCCAGTCCAGAACGTAGTCGAGGCCGGCCTCGGCCAGCAGCTTCGGCGTGCGCTGGCTCTCGCCGAATTCCTGGCCGAGCCAGCCCTTGGGCGCCGCGCCGGTCGCCTGCTCGATCGCGGCGATGGAGGTCGCTATCTCCTGCTTCTCCTCGGCCTCGCTCATCTTGGAGCTGATCATGCGGTTGGCCGACACGCCGTGACCGATGATCTCGTAGTTCCGCTTGCGGAACTGCTCCATCAGGAAGGGATAGCGTTCGGCCGCCATCGCATTGACCGCCACGCCGGCCCGGATCTGGTAGCGATCGAGCACGTCGAGGACGCGGAAGATGCCGGTACGGTTGCCGTATTCGCGCTGCGTCCAGGTGCGGTAGTCGGGATGGTAGGTGCCGAACTCACCGGTGAAACGGCTGTCCCTCACCACGCCGTCGGGCGGCAGCAGCTCGTAATATTCGAGATGGAGCACGACGTAGAAGGCGACGCGGGCGTTGCGCGGCCAGTTGAGCTTCGGCCGCTTCGGATAGGGGGAATAGTCGTACCAGGGATTGTCCATCCCGGCGGGCAACGGCGGCGGATTCTTGGGAACGGTGCTCATGTCACGCCTCCTTCCCGAGATGCTGCTGGTAGGGTTTCAGCCCGTTGGCGACATACCAGTCGAGGATCTCCTCGGCAGTGCAGACCCAGGCATCCTTGTGCTGGCGGATATAGGACAGCGCCCGATCGAGGTGTTTCAGCCGGTGCGGCGCGCCCATCATGTAGGGATGCAGCGCGAGGCACATGACGCGGCCGTTCTCGCCGCCCTCGCGATAGACCGTGTCGAAATGGTCGATGATCATCTGGGCGAATTCCTCGGCCTCGACCGGCTGGCGGTAGATCATCGCGTCGTTGAGATCCATCGAATAGGGCACGTGGATCAGCGGGCCGTGCTTGGTGGCGAGCGGCGTCGGCTGGTCGTCGTGATAGAAGTCGCAGAAATACTCCAGGCCGGCCTCCTTCACGAGGTCGGGCGTGTTCAGCGTGTTGGAGACGGCCGGCGAGAACCAGCCGCGCAGCTTGCGGCCGGTGAGCCGCAGGTGCGTCGCCTTGCTGTGCTCGATGACCTCGCGCTCTTCCTGCTCCTCGTAGCCCCAGTGATAGCGCGTGTTGAAATAGCCGTGGCTCATATATTCCCAGCGGCGTGCTTCCATCGCCTCGAGGATCTCCGGGTACATCTCGATCACCGACATCGAGAGCGAGACGGTGCAGCGGATGCTGTGCTTGTCCAGCACCTCGAACATGCGCCACAGGCCGACGCGGTTGCCGTAGTCGCGGCCGCCATAGCCCAGTACGTCGGGATGGGGCATGCGCGGCCACGGGTTGCGCACGCGCACCTCGGCTGGAAGATATTCGTAATGCTCGATGTTGGGGCAGACCCAGACCGCGACGCGGGCATTGTTGGGCCAGGAGAGCTTCGGTCGTTCGACGATGGGGGAATAGCCGAATCGATAGGGGTCCATCCGGGGACTTTCTTTCTTGGGTTGGCATGACGAGTGCAACACGTGTTGCGTTGCACTTCAACGCCCAGCATCCTGTTCGCATGGCGGATAACGTTCGGTTCACCCTCAATGACAAGCATGTGGAGATCGTCGGCGTTTCGCCGGTGACGACCCTGCTCGACTGGCTGCGCGACCATCGCGGCCTGCGCGGCACCAAGGAGGGTTGCGCGGAAGGCGATTGCGGCGCCTGCACCGTGGTGCTGGAACGCGACGGCCGGCGCGACGCGGTCAATTCCTGCATCGTCCTGCTGGGCCAGCTCGACGGCCAGTCGGTGCGCACGGTCGAAGGGCTGCGCGGGGTCGACGGCGGGCCGCACCCGGTCCAGACGGCGATGGCCGAAGCCGATGCCACCCAATGCGGTTTCTGCACGCCGGGCTTCGTGATGTCGGCGCTGGCCCATGCGAGCAACGGCGGCACGGCCGACCCCGAAGCGATCCACGAAGCCCTGGCGGGCAATCTCTGCCGCTGCACCGGCTACCGGCCGATCGTCGACGCGATGACCCGGATCGCCGGCCTAGCCCTCGATCCGCCGCACGCGCCTCTCCCGTCGCCGAGAACGACGTCGACCGCCTTCGATGGCGCCTTCTTCGCCCCGCGCAGCCTCGACGAATTGCTGGCCCTGCGCGCCGCGCATCCCGAGGCGCTGCTGCTGGCCGGCGGCACCGATCTCGGCCTGCTGGCCAGCCGCGAGCGCAAGCCGCCGAAGTCGGTGATCCACCTCGCGCACGTGCCCGAGCTGGCGGCGATCTCCGCGACCGCGGACACGATCACCATCGGTGCCGCTGCGACCTACACCGACGCGGCGCCGACCCTGATCGAGGCCTTTCCTGCCCTCCGACCCTATCTCTCGCGGCTGGGGTCGCGGCAGATCCGCAACATGGGCACGATCGGCGGCAATATCGGCACCGCCTCGCCGATCGGCGACATGCCGCCGGTGCTGCTGGCGCTGGAAGCCAGTCTGACGCTCGTCTCGAAGCGGGGTACCCGCGAAGTCCTGCTGGACGATTTCTTCCTCGACTATCGCAAGACCGCGCTGGCGCCCGACGAGATCATCCTGAACCTCTCGATGCCGCGCCTGTGGGCGGGCGAGACCTTCCACTGTGACAAGGTGAGCAAGCGCCGCGACCAGGACATCTCGACCGTCGCCGGCGCCTACCGCGTACGCATCCGCAACGGCAGGATCGAGGATGCGCGGCTGGCCTTCGGCGGCATGGCGGCGACGCCGCGCCGGGCGCGGGCGGCCGAGGCGGCCCTGCTGAAGGACGGGTTTGCCGCCGCGATCGAAGCCATCGAGACGGACTTCAAGCCGCTCGACGACTGGCGCGGCTCGGCGACCTATCGCCGGCAGGTCGCGGCCAACCTGCTGCGGCGGCTGGAGCTGCGCCTCGCCGAGCCCGGCCGGGTGCTGGAGGTCGAGGCGCTATGAGCGGCAAGGTCCATGTCGCGCGCCGCCACGACAGCGCGCTGAAGCACGTCACCGGGCAGGCGCTCTATATCGACGACATGCCCGAACCGCCGGGCACCTTGCATGGCGCCCTGGTGCTGAGCCGGGTGGCTTGCGGACGACTCGTGAAGACCGACTTCTCCGCGGCGTCGGCAATGCCGGGCGTGGTGGCAGTGCTCGGCCCCCACGACATTCCCGGCCGCAACGACATCGCGGCGATCGGCAAGAACGAGCCGCTGTTCGCCGTCGACCGGATCGAGTTCGCGGGCCAGACGCTGGTGATGGTCGTCGCCGAGAGCCTCGATGCCGCGCGGGCGGCCGCCGAAAAGGTCGTCGTGGAGATCGAGGCCGAGGAGCCGGTCCTCGATATTGCGACGGCGCTCGCCCGCGAATCCTACGTGCAGGCACCGGCCACGATCGTGCGCGGCGATCCGGAGGCGGCTCTGGCGGCGGCACCGCATCGCCTTACCGCCGAATTCAGCGTCGGCGGGCAGGAGCATTTCTATCTCGAGGGCCAGATCGCCTTTGCGCTCCCCGGGGAGGACGGTGACATCACCGTCCATTCCTCGACCCAGCATCCGACAGAGGTCCAGCATGTCTGCGCCCGGCTGCTGGGCTGGGACTTCAATCGCGTGACGGCGGTGGTGCGCCGTCTGGGCGGCGGCTTCGGTGGCAAGGAAAGCAATGCCTCCTGGGTCGCGGCCGCAGCGGCGGTCGCGGCCAACCATACCGGCCGGCCGGTGAAGCTTCGCTTGCCGCGCGAGGTCGACATGCTGACGACCGGCAAGCGCCATGGCTTCGACTATCGCTACACGGTGGGCTTCGACGGCAAGGGGCGTGTGCTGGCGCTCGACGCCGTACTGGCGGCCGATGCCGGCTGGAGTCTCGACATGACTCCCGGTGTCGTGACGCGGGCGCTCACCCATACGGACAATGCCTACTGGATCCCGCATTTCCGGGCCGTGGGCTACGCCTGCCGCACCAACAAGCAGTCGAACACGGCGTTCCGCGGCTTCGGCGGGCCGCAGGGCGTCGTGGTGATGGAGGATGCGCTCGACCGGATCGCGCTTCATCTCGGGCGCGATCCGGTCGAGGTGCGCGCGCTCAACTTCTATGCCGCGGGCCGGGACGAAACGCCTTACGGCCAGACGGTCGACGAGAATCATCTGGAGCGCTGCTGGGCCGAAGTGAAGGCCGGCGGCGAACTGGAGCGGCGGCGCGCCGAGATCGATGCCTTCAACGCGGCCAACCCGGTGCTGAAGCGCGGGCTGGGCCTCTTCCCGCTGAAGTTCGGCATCTCCTTCAACCTGCCGCACATGAACCAGGCGGGCGCGCTGGTGCATGTCTATACCGACGGCTCGATCCGCCTGAACCATGGCGGCACGGAGATGGGGCAGGGGCTGTTCATCAAGGTGGCCCAGGTGGTGGCCGAGGTGTTCAAGGTCGATGTCGACCGCATCCGGCCCTCCGCCACCTCGACCGCCGAAGTCCCTAACACTTCACCGACCGCGGCCTCGACGGGCTCGGACCTCAACGGCTGGGCGGCCTGGGACGCGGCGAACACGATCCGCACCCGCATGGTGGCCTTTGCCGCGGACCACTTCGGCGTGGCCGAAGCCGACATCGAATTCGCCGATGGCAACGTGCGCATCGCCAAACCCGGCAGCAACCAGGTGCTGAGCTTCGGCGAGCTCGCCAAGCTCTGCTGGCTGGGGCGGGTCTCGCTCTCCGCGACCGGCTACTACAAGACGCCGAAGATCCATTGGGATCCCGTCGCCATGCAGGGCCGCCCGTTCTTTTATTTCTCCTTCGGCGCGGCGATGGCGGAAGTCGCGATCGACACGCTGACCGGCGAGAGCCGCGTGCTGCGCGCCGACCTCGTCCAGGATTGCGGGCAGTCGCTCAATCCCGCCATCGACCTCGGCCAGATCGAAGGCGCCTTCGTGCAGGGCCAGGGCTGGCTCACCTGCGAGGAACTGTGGTGGGACGCCAAGGGCCGGCTGCGCACGGCCGGGCCGTCGACCTACAAGATTCCCGGCAGTCGCGATGTACCGCCGGTGTTCAACGTCAGGCTGCTCGACAACGCGCCCTCGCGCGAGGCCACGATCTTCCGCTCCAAGGCAGTGGGCGAGCCGCCCCTGATGCTGGCGACCGCGGTATGGACGGCGCTCAAGGACGCGATCGGCGCGGTGGGCAACGGGAGGGTGCCGGTACGGCTCGACGCGCCGGCTACGCCCGAGCGCGTGTTGCACGCAATCCATGAGTTACGACGAGGGTAGTTGAGGTTTTCCCTTATGTCTCGCGACTATGAGGTCGAGCATGTTTGACTTGCGGTCCTCAATATTCACTGCGTTTCGAAACTCTACATACTTTTCCTGAATATTCTCGAGGCCGCTATTTGCCCATCGAACAATGGCAGGCTCGTCAAGAAGGGTTCTCAGAATACTGCACAGAGAGACATGTACATCTGATCCGCGTGTCGCACCTAATTCGACCGGTTCTCGCTTCAGATTGAATACCGGCAACTCACCCGCGGTGACTCTCTCATAAAGACGCTTTCCAGCAGTATTCACCAGTGAGATCACCTTGCTGGAAAGCGGATCTTTCACCAGTTCGTCGATCAAGCCCCCACCGTGATTTTCATGGGGGTGATCTATCTTGGTGAAATCGACAAACATTATTCCAGATAGTTTCAGGCTTTCAGAGGGGGCATCAACCTCGATCATAACACTCCAATCGCCCGTGACTTTCTCAAGCGTAGATAGGTTCGCTTCTTTACGATGCAGTACTTCGTCTGTGATGCCCGTATGATTAGCCCAGTTTTCAATCGCTTCTAGGCCGAAGAATTTTGCAAATTTATATCGATCGATCTGTTGGAGAAAGGCGGCGACTTGCCGCCATTCAAGGTAGCTATCGTTGAGCTTTGTGTAGAAATCTCTCGCGAAATTGCCATCGCTGCTTGCAACAAATGAAGCCGCAAAAAACTCCACTACGCTGCGATGAATGAAGTGGTAGCGCATGCCTTCTTCGTGAAGAAGTGAAGCAACAGAAACGATGTCGTGCCTAAACGCCTCAAAATCTGTTTCTATACCAGTATATTGAGATGCGATTTTTGTGCAGTTCCTGAACTCATCTGCGGTGAGGTCGCTGGCATTCTTAGCTAGACAGCAGAAGCAGAATGCTTCGAACAATTTTCGGGCGCTAGACTCGCTTAGTTGGCTCGCAAACTTTCGGCGAAATCCAGCTTTGGTCTGATCGTGCCTTTGAAATACGATTTCGAAGAGCTTGTTGTAGAAATCCGCAATATTGTCAGGAATTGCTTGAGATGACCGATAGACGATCACCAGTAACGTGATCAGCAGTGGTGTGGTCAGAAGAGATCGGACACCGGATGTGCTTTTGCGGATCGCGAGTCGAATTTCCTTCGCGAGTTTGTCATCCTTTACAATCTTTCGAAGAATCGGCTCATGTTCTGCGGGCGTCAGCGGAGCTAGCTTGACGATTCGAAACAGGGCCAATCCACGAAGAGAGGAATCTGGCCGCGATGTGACAATAATTTGCAGTGCCGGGAACGTTGTTGAGAGCGTGTCGAGGTACTTTATAGAAGAGCCGATCTCCTTTTCATCAACTTCATCAAATGCATCTAGCAGCAATACAAATTGTCCGCTCGTGGCGTAAGTTTTTAGAAGATCATCGGAAATTTGAAATCCGAGCTTTTCAAATCCATCGAATATGAGTGACTTCAAGTCATTCTTTGGGCTCAGGAAACGTAGCTCAATAAATATTGGAATACGTACATTCGTTTTCTTCCGAATTTCTTGGCAACACAGATATCGAAGAAAGATAGACTTGCCTTGCCCAACGTGGCCTTCGATGAGACAGCTCCCACTCGAAGGAATTTCGTCTAAGCTCGTTATTCTTACCTTCGTCTTGTCATCCCATTGAATCGATCTCTCATAGTAGAAATCATAGAGAGAAACGCCTCTCTCCATATTCCATAGTGTCTTCACGATTTCGATTCGCTGTAGTTCGGCGCGTAGCTTGTCTAGTCGCTGTTTGTTCGACGTTTTGGCAATGAGTTGCTTGCCTTCCGTTTTCGCGAGTTCGTAGAGGTCGTCCAGCGGCTTTTTAAGTGCACTTAGAGCTGCACCAATTGAAATTGGTTCGGGCGCCAACGACTCCTCCACTCCGAAAGAAACTCGAGAAAAAGTCTACGCTATTTGGGGCGAATCGGTTGTGCTTACTTGCGGGTCGTCCAAAATCTCTAGGAGGCCCGAGCGCGTGCTCGCGGCGGTCGAGCAGGTTCGTCGGGAGACCCGAACAGCCGCTCCATGAGCTGGACCAGGGTGCGGTCCATTTCGCGACGCGCGGCCTTTTCATCCTTGGCTTCGGCGACCCACAGAGCGGCTTCGTTGAAGGCGCCGGACAGCAGGAAGGTGATCGGCTCGACGCTGAGGGTCTGATCCGGGCGAGCAGCGAGGACAGCGGCCACGCCCTCGCGCAGCGAGCGCAGTCCATGCGGCGCATCGATCTCGCGCCAGCGATGCCAGCCCAGCACGGCAGGCGCATCGATCAGGTAGATGCGGCGCACGGCGGGATCGAGACAGGCATCGATGAAGGCGCGCGTGCCCTCGATCAGCGCCTGCAGGGGATCGCCGGCGGGCTCCGCCCTCTTGTCGATCGCCGCTGCGATCTCGCTCGCCACTTCCTCGACGATGGCCTCGAACACGGCCCGCTTGTCCTTGAAGTGATAGTAGAGCGCGCCGCGCGTCACCTTGGCCCGCTGCACGATCTCCTCGGTCGCCGCGGCGTCGTAGCCGGAGGCCGCGAAGATCAGCCGCGCCTCGTGCATCAATGTCGCGCGCGTGACGGCCAGCCGCTCTGCCTGGGTCCGGGGTCTTGACATACATACAACCTGTATCTAAATCGCCAACATACCGATTGTAGGTAAATGGCCACAGAGGAGAGGGCAATGCAGCTCAGGGAGTTCTACACCGTGCTCTGCACCGACGACGTCGCCGGCACCGCCGCCTTCTGGGAGAAGCATTTCGCTTTCCGCCGCGCCTTCGAGGCCGACTGGTACGTCCATCTGACCGGCACGGACTCGGACAAGGCGAACCTTGCCATCCTCGACTATCGCCACGAGACGATCCCCGCGCCGTTCCGCAAGAAGGCATCGGGTGTGCTGATCAACGTCGAGGTCGACGATGTCGATGCGCTCTACGCCAGGGCGCAGGCAGAGGGGCTCAGGATTCACCTGCCGCTGCGTGACGAGCCTTTCGGCCAGCGGCACTTCATCACCGAGGATCCCAACGGCATCGCCATCGACGTCATCAAGCCGATTCCGCCCAGCGCCGAGTTCGCCCAGCAATACGCGCCGGACTCGCTGCCCCGCTGATCGATGGATATGGTGTCGCCCGATTTCTGAGCTTTCGGGAGGACAAGATGGACGTACGTATGGATGGCCGCGTGGCCGTGATCACCGGCGCGAGCACGGGCCTGGGCCTCGCCATGGCCAAGGAGTTCGCCGCGTCGGGCGCCTCGGTTGCGCTGCTGGCGCGCAAGCAGGACGCGCTGACGGCCGCCAAGGCCGAAGTGCAGAAGGCCGCGGGCAAGGCCAACATCAAGATCGAGGCCTATTCCTGCGACGTCGCGAAGGCCGAGCCCATCGCCGACACCTTCAAGAAGATCGAGGCCGAGTTCGGCAAGGTCGACATCGTCGTCAACAATGCGGGCATCAGCCACGCCAAGTCGTTCGAGACCGTGACCGACGAGGACTGGCAGGGCGACCTCGACCTCAAGCTGTTCGCCGCCATCCGTCTCAGCCGCGCGGCGATCCCCGGCATGCGCGAGCGCAAGTGGGGCCGTATCGTCAACGTGCTGAACATCGGCGCCAAGGCGCCGACCGCCAACTCGACGCCGACCAGCGTCAGCCGTGCGGCCGGCCTCGCGCTCACCAAGGCGATGAGCCAGGAACTGGCCAAAGACAACATCCTCGTGAACGCGATGCTGGTGGGCCTGATCGAGAGCGACCAGTGGGCGCGCCGCCACAAGGGGCCGGCCGGCGAGGGCAAGACCTACGAGGAGTTCCTGGCCGGCATGGCCAAGGGCCGCATCCCGCTCGGCCGCATGGGCAAGGCCGAGGAATTCGCCCGCATGGCCTGCTTCCTTTGCTCCGATGCCGGCTCCTTCATTACCGGCGTCGCCATCAACGTCGACGGCGGCGCAAGCCCGGTTGTCTAGGAAGCGACAATCAGCACCAACCTCATGCTGAGGAGGCTGCGCAGCAGCCGTCTCGAAGCATGGGCACGAGCACCTTGCCTGTTGCCCATCCTTCGAGACGCGCTGCTTCGCGGCGCTCCTCAGGATGAGGTAAGTGCTTGAATCGCTTCAGTTCATTTCCGGCCAGACTCTCAGGATGAGGTGGTGCGGGTGAACTCGCAGCGCAAAGTTTAACGCCGGTTGCCCGCAGGCGTCACGTTCCAGCGGCGGCGCAGCTCGTCGAGGTCGTGCTCGACCCAGTCCCAGACGTTCCACTCGGGGGCGAACAGGTCGGCCGTCATCTCCGCGCCGCGCGCCCAGGCGTGCCAGAACTCGTCGGGATCGAGGCCGCCCTTGCCGGCATGGCCCACGTCGTTCATCTGCTCGCCGAAGTGGAAGAAGAAGATCACCGGCAGGATGTGGCCGCTCATCGGATTGATGGGATGCATGCCGGCGGTGAAGGTCGAGACGAGGAGCTCGCCGCGCGCGCTGGTGTCGTAGCCCGAGATCACATGTGTCGAATCGTGCGCCGTCCCGAAGGCGGCGTTGAGCGCCGCCGGATCGCCGGGGAAGGGATAACCGTTCGTTTTGTCGAAGTCCCACAGCGCCTTGCCGAAGCTGTTCTGCGGCAGACGGCCCAGCGCCTCGTAGCGCGCGACGAGCGCCGGATCGGCATTGGCGCCGGCATAGGGCCGGATCCAGGTGTTCGGATCGAGGCCCTCCGAAGAACGGCCGAGCACGCTGTCGAAGTTCTTGCGCCACATGTCGGCGGCGGCCCAGGCGAGATGGCCCGAGGCCGCCTCGACGAGATCGGTGAGATAGTCGGCCTCGATGTCGAGGGCGCGTGAATAGTCCAGCACGCGCCGGAGCTTGCCGCGATCGAGCGCGCCGTCGACCATGGCCATGACGGCGAGATACTTCACCGCCTCTTCTGCGAGCGTGCGGTCCGGCAGCGCCGCGACGAGGTCGGCTGGCTCCACCGCGGGAAGCGTGCCGAGATCGGTGAGGCCGCGGCGGCGCAGCAGATAATGCCCCGCCGCCAGGATGCTCGCCGTGTCGGCGTAGGAAAGCGCGCGCCCGCCGGCCAGAGCCACCTGGCGCATGGCCCCCAGGATGGCGTCGCTCTCGCTATGGCCGACCGCCCGCACGCGCTTTAGCGCAGCGGCTCGAGGATGCTGACATAGTTGGCGACGGCGGCGCCGCCCATGTTGAACACGCCGCCCAGCTTCGCCTTGGGCAGTTGCAGGCCTTCCGGCGCGGTGCCCGAAAGCTGCATGGCCGACATGACGTGCATGCTGACGCCGGTGGCGCCCACCGGATGGCCCTTGGCCTTGAGGCCGCCCGAGACGTTGACCGGCAGCTTGCCGTCGCGCTCGACCCAGCCTTCGTGGATGGCGCGCTCGCCTTCGCCCGGCGCCGTGAGGCCCATCGCCTCGTACTCGATCAGCTCGGCCGAGGTGAAGCAGTCATGGCTCTCGACGAAGGAGAGATCGAGCAGGTCGAGATGCGCCGACTTCAGCGCCCGCTGCCAGGCGAGCTGCGGCCCCTCGAACTTGATGATGTCGCGCCGGCTCATCGGCAGGAAGTCGTTGACGTGCTCGGCGGCGCGGAAGGCGATCGCCTGCTTCATGCCGAGCGCCGTGCCGACATCGGTCAGGATAACCGCCGCCGCGCCGTCGGTGACGGGCGAACAGTCGGTGCGCTTCAGCGGGCCGGCGACGAACGGGTTCTTGTCCGACGGCGTGCGGCAGAACTCGTAGGCGAACTCCTTCTGGAAGTGCGCATAGGGGTTCTTCGCGCCGTTCTTGTGGGCCTTGACCGCGATCTTGGCGAGCGCATCGGACTTGTCGCCGTAGCGCTGGAAGTAGGCCGAGGTGATCTTGCCGAAGATGCCGGCGAAGCCCGCCTCGATGGTCGCTTCCTCGGCCACATAGGAGGCCTTGATCAGCACCTCGCCGGCTTGCGTGGAATTGAGCTCGGTCATCTTCTCGACGCCGACGACCAGCACGAAGCGCGCCTTGCCGGCGGCCAGGGTGTTGAGCCCCATGTGGATCGCGGCCGAACCGGTTGCGCAGGCATTCTCGACCCGGGTCGAGGGCTTGAAGCGCAGGTCGGGATGGGTCTGCAGGGCCAGCGAGGAATGGAACTCCTGCCGCACGAAGCCGCCGTTCATGTTGCCGACATAGATGACGTCGACGTCTTTCGGCTCGATGCCGGCATGGGCGATCGCCTCGGACGCCGCCTTGACGATCAGCGACTCGCTGGTCTCGCCGTCGAGTTTGCCGAATTTGCCGTGGGACCAGCCAACGATGCACGCGGTCATGGATTGTCTCCTTGGTTCGTGGCGGCGACCCTAGACGCGGCCGTAGGGCCGGTCGAGAGGGTGCCATTATGTGCATATACACTTATATACCAGACCCGATCGCGCAAGAGGGCGGCGCAAGGGCCTTGCCGCGGTCAGCGCGGCGCCCAAATTCCGCCGCGCGGCGGGTATTGACTGCATCCCTCAACCGGAGCCTCACTGGTACATGGCCAACCTTCCGCCGCCCGAGCGAAACTCCCCGCCAGAATCCACGCCGCGCTGGCCCTGGATCATGGGCGGGTTGCTGGGCGGGTTCTTCCTGCTCGCGGCCGGCCTGGGGCTGGGCTGGTACCTGTTCTACCGTCCGATCGTGAACGTGGCCGTCCAGTTGCCGGCCCCGCCGGCGCCCCCCGCACCGGCCGGTCCCGATGCCGCGCAGGTCAAGGCGCTGGAGGAGCAGATCGAGAAGCAGAAGCTCGCGAACAAGCAGATCGAGGATCAGATCGCCACTCTGAAGGATCGTCTGCGCGCTGACGTCTGTACCGCGAAGGACCCGGCCGGCAAGGCGCCACCGGCCTCGCCCCCTGCACCGGCCGGCCAGAAGACCTGATCGTGACTGCAACGTAACAAAAGAATCGTTGCTCATGAGAGGAGCTAGCCTCACTCTGCCCTGAGAGATGAAGAATCAGGGCGGGAGAGCGTGAGGCTGGCTGTAACTCGATGGCGGGGAGCGGCGTCGGCGGCCACCTTGGCCCTGTTGACGGCCGCCTGCGACCTGAAACAAGCGGCTGTGCTCGATCCGAAGGGGCCGATCGCGCTCGCCGAGCGGAATCTCCTGTTCGACGCCTTCTGCGTGATGATGGTCGTGATCGTTCCGATCATCGTGCTGACCATCTGGTTCGCCTGGCGGTATCGCGCCTCCAACACCAACGCCCGGTACACGCCGACCTGGGCCAATTCGGTCAGGATCGACGCGCTCACCTGGCTGATCCCGGCGGTCATCGTCATCGCCGTCGCGGTCCTGCTGTGGCGCAGCACCCACCGGCTGGATCCGTACCGTCCGCTGGAGTCCAAGGAACCGCCGATCGACGTCCAGGTCGTGGCCCAGGACTGGAAATGGCTTTTCATCTACCCCGAGCAGGGCATCGCCGTCGTTAACCAGCTCGTCTTTCCCGCGGGCCGTCCGGTCAGCCTGCGCATCACCTCCGACACGGTCATGAACTCCTTCTACGTGCCGCAGCTCGCCGGCCAGATCTACGCCATGGCCGGCATGCAGACCCGACTGCAGATGCTGGCCGACCAGCCCGGCACCTTCGTCGGCCGCAACAGCCAGTACAGCGGTGGCGGTTACTCGCAGCAGCATTTCGAGGTCCAAGCCATGAGCCAGGCCGATTTCGACGCTTGGGTGGCCCGCGCCAAGCAGGGCGGCACGCGGCTGGACGCCACGACCTATCCGGCGCTGGCGGCCAAGAGCCGCGCCAACCCCATCACCTACTATTCGACGGTCGAGCCCAAGCTGTTCGACACGATCATCGACAAGTACAGGCACAGCGGCCACGCGCACTCCGCGCCGGTCCGGAGATAGGCGATGCTCGGCAAACTGACGATCGAGGCCCTGCCGTTCTACAGCCCCATCGCCGCGGGCGGCGCCCTCGTCACCGTGGGCGGCGCGCTGCTGGTGGCCATCGTGCTGACCTGGCTCAGGGCCTGGAAGTATCTGTGGACCGACTGGCTGACCAGCGTCGATCACAAGCGCATCGGCGTCATGTACGTCGTGCTGGCGCTCATCATGCTGCTGCGCGGCTTCGTCGACGCCATCATGATGCGCGCCCAGCAGGCGATGGCGCTGAACGGCGGCGGCTACCTGCCACCCGAACATTTCGACCAGATCTTCAGCTCGCACGGCACCATCATGATCTTCTTCATGGCGATGCCGTTCATGACGGGGTTGATCAACATCATCGTGCCGCTGCAGATCGGTACGCGGGACGTGGCCTTCCCGTGGCTGAACGCGGTCAGCCTATGGCTGAGCGCGGCTGGTGCTGCACTGGTCATGGTCTCGCTGGTCATCGGCAAGTTCTCGACCGCGGGCTGGACCGGCTATCCGCCCTATTCGGGCATCGAGTACAATCCGGGCGTCGGCGTCGACTACTGGATCTGGGCCATCCTGATCAGCGGCGTCGGCTCGACCATGTCGGGCATCAACTTCATCGTGACGATCCTGAAGCGCCGTGCGCCGGGCATGACCCTGATGCGCATGACGCCCTTCGTCTGGACGGCGCTGGTCGCCTCGGTCCTGATGGCCTTCGCCTTCCCGGCCATCACCGTGGCCTGCGGCCTGCTCGCCCTCGACCGCCTTGCCGGCATGCACTTCTTCACGAATGCGCATGGCGGCAACATGATGAACTACGTCAACCTGTTCTGGATCTGGGGCCATCCGGAGGTCTACATCCTGATCCTGCCGGCCTTCGGCATCTTCTCCGAGGTCGTGTCGACCTTCTCGCGCAAGCGCCTGTTCGGCTACGAATCGCTGGTCTATGCGACGGCGGCGATCGGCGTCCTGTCCTTCACCGTCTGGCTGCACCATTTCTTCACCATGGGATCCAGCGCCGGCGTCAACGCCTTCTTCGGCGTCATGACGATGATCATCGCCGTGCCCACCGGCGTGAAGGTGTTCAACTGGCTGCTGACCATGTATCGCGGCCGCATCGACTTCCACCCGTCGATGATGTGGAGCATCGGCTTCATGGTGACGTTCGTGATCGGCGGCATGACCGGCGTGCTGCTGGCCATCCCGCCGGCCGACTTCCTGATGCACAACACGACCTTCCTGGTCGCGCACTTCCACAACATGATCATCCCGGGCGTGCTGTTCGGCTACCTCGCCGGCTACATGTACTGGTTCCCCAAGGTGTTCGGTTTCGCCTTCCACCGCGGCTGGGGCCTCGGCGCCTTCTGGTGCTGGATCATCGGCTTCTATCTAGCCTTCATGCCGCTCTACCTGCTGGGCCTGAAGGGCATGCCGCGCCGCATGGAGACCTACAACGATCCGACCTGGCAGCCCTATCTGCTGGTGGCTGCCTCGGGCGCGGTGGTCGTGCTGTGCGGCATCGGCTGCATGGTGATGCAGCTCTACGTCTCGATCCGCGACCGCGCCAAGACGCGCGACCTCACCGGCGATCCGTTCGACGGCCGCACCCTGGAATGGTCCACGTCGTCACCGCCGCCGCCGTACAATTTCGCGGTGATCCCGACGGTGGGCGACCGCGAGGCCTTCCTCGAGATGAAGGAGAAGGGCATCGCCTACCGGCGACCGGCCGCCTACGAGCCGATCCGCATTCCGTCCAATACGCCGATCGGCGTGATCCTCGGCGCCTTCGGCTTCGTCCTGGGCTTCGCCATGGTCTGGCACATCTGGTGGCTGGTCGTTGCGTCCGGCCTCGTGATGTTCGCCGCCGTGATCGTCCGCTCCTCCAATGACGATCAGGAATTCACGATGTCCGCGGCCGAAGTGAAGCGCATCGAGGACCAGCGGTTCCGGCAGCTGGGGAGGCGCTCATGAGCGTCGCCCCCATGAGCACGTCCTCCATGAGCGCGCACGAGCGCGAGGAGATCGAGACCCACGAGCAGCGCGCGCTGGGCTTCTGGCTCTACCTGATGGGCGATGCCGTGATCTTCGCCCTGCTGTTCGCGACCTATGCCATCATGATCCCCGGCACCGCCGGCGGTCCCACGGGCAAGCAGCTCTTCGAGCTGGACAACGCCGCCATCGAGACCGCCCTGCTGCTGATCTCCAGCATGACCTTCGGCTTCGCCAGTCTCCAGGTGAAGGCCGGCAATCGCGGCGCCGTCCTGGCCTGGCTCGCCATCACCTTCCTGCTGGGCGCGGGATTCGTGTTCCTCGAGGTGCGCGAGTTCGCCGGCATGATCGCCAAGGGCGCCGGTCCCGACCGCAGCGGCTTCCTCTCGGCCTTCTTCACCCTGGTGGGCACGCACGGCGTTCATGTCACGATGGGCCTGATCTGGATCGTGGTCCTGGGCGCCCAGGTCGCGCTGAAGGGGCTCTCCATGCCGGTCGCCTCGCGACTGCACCGGCTTGGCCTCTTCTGGCACTTCCTCGACATCGCCTGGGTCGGCATCTTCTCCATCGTCTACCTGCCGGGATTGCTGTGATGGAACACCAACCCCCTCACGCCCTTCGCTCCTACCTGATCGGGTTCGTGCTGGCGGTCATCCTGAGCGCTGTTCCGTTCTGGCTGGTCTATACCCACGCTCTGCCGCCGCAGCGCACGCTGCTCGTCATCGGAATCGCCGCCGTGCTGCAGGTGCTGGTCCATCTGCGCTTCTTCCTGCACATCAACTTCACCACCACGCCGCGCGAGAACATCCTGGCGCTGGTCTTCACCTGCCTCCTGCTGTTCATCATGGTGGGCGGCAGCTTCTGGATCATGTTCGACCTGCACAGCCGCATGCTGATCTAGCCTGCGGTCGCAAGGGATGGCGCCAGTCAAATCGAAGATGACGCCGATCCTGGTGTGGGAGTGGATCCTGGTCCTCTCGCCCATACCGGTGATGGTGCTCGCCTACGTCGTACTGGCGAACACGGCGCTGGCGCAGGGCGCGGTCGGCTTCACGGAGAAGGCTCTCGACGGCCTCTGCGCCGCGGGCCTGCCGGCCGTCTGGTGCCGCCTCGCCAAGCCCGCGACCCTGCTGACGGCCACGCAGTTCCTGAGCTTCCTCTGGTTCGTGGCGATGTCCGTCTACCTGTTCTGGAGGGTGCGCTTTGCACCCTACGCGAAGCCCGCGAACTACGTGCCCGGTGCCGCCTCGTTCTTCGAGATGGCGAGCTGGGCTGTGATCTGGCTGTTCATGCTGATCGGCGGCCAGGTCTTTCCCTATCGCGGCGCGGAGCTGGCGGAGCCCAGCCTGCTGTTCGGCATGCTGGGCCTCAGCCTCGGGCTCCTGTCGCTGCGCATGCTGGCGGTCAGCCTGAGGTTCCGGCACTAGCGCCTCATGGGAGCGCGCCACTCCAGTGGCGCTCGTCTTGCCGATCGACGAAGCTTGAGCGCCACTGGAGTGGCGCGCTCCATTTCGGCAGCCAGCTCACGCGGAAATTCCTATGATTTTCCTATGCCGGCGACAGGCCTGCCGGCTCGAATTCCTATGCCTGGAACGCCTTTTATGCCGCCGAAGGAGACTTCCATGCTCGACATCCTGTTCTTCGGCGGCGGACTCGTCCTGTTCTGTCTGCTGATCGCCTACGAACGCCTGTGCAGCAGGCTGTGAGGCGACCATGAGCTTCGACTATGTCCTGGGCGGCGCGCTCGCCGCTCTTCTGCTCGTCTATCTGACCGCTGCGCTGGCGCGGCCGGAGAAGTTCTGAGGCGGTCATGACTTTCAACGGCTGGGCGCAGATCGCGCTCTTCTGCGGCCTCGTGCTGCTGCTCACGCGGCCGCTCGGCGGCTATCTCGACAATGTCATGGCGGGACGACGCACCCTGCTGTCGCCGGTGCTGCTGCCGGTCGAGCGCGGCTTCTATCGTCTGGCCGGAATCGACCCGGCGGAAGAACAGAGCTGGTGGGTCTATGCGCGCGCCATGGTGGTCTTCCACATCGTTGGCTTCGCGTTCCTGTATTTGCTCCTGCGTCTTCAGGACCTGCTGCCGCTCAATCCGCAAGGCATGGCGGCCGTTGCGCCGGACCTCGCGGGCAACACCGCCGTGAGCTTCCTGACCAACACCAACTGGCAGAACTACGGCGGCGAATCGACGATGAGCTATCTCTCGCAGATGGCCGGCCTCTCGGTTCAGAATTTCCTGAGCGCCGCTACAGGCATCGCGCTGGCCGTGGCCCTGGTGCGCGGCTTCGCGCGTGCCGAGTCCAAGGGCATCGGCAACTTCTGGGCCGACATGGTGCGGGTCACGCTCTACGTGCTGCTGCCCTTCTGCCTGCTGCTGACGTTCTTCTATGCCTGGCAGGGCGTGCCGCAGAACCTGTCTTCCTATGTCGAGGCGACCACGCTCGAGGGCGCCAAGCAGACCATCGCGCAGGGGCCGGTGGCGTCGCAGCTCGCGATCAAGATGCTGGGCACCAATGGCGGCGGCTTCTTCAATGCCAACTCCGCCCACCCTTACGAGAATCCGACGGCGCTCTCGAACCTGGTGCAGATGCTGTCGATCTTCGTGATCGGTGCGGCGCTCACCAACCTGTTCGGCCGTGCCGTGGGCGACGAGCGTCAAGGCTGGGCGATCCTGGCCGCGATGGGCGTGCTGTTCCTGGCCGGCGTCGTCGTCTGCTACTGGGCCGAGGCCGGTGGCAACCCGCTGATCGCAGCCCTCGGCGTCGACAATGCTGCCGGCAACATGGAAGGCAAGGAGGTGCGGTTCGGCGCGACGCTTTCCGCCCTGTTCGCGGTGGTCACCACGGCGGCCTCGTGCGGCGCGGTGAATGCCATGCTCGACAGTTTCATGCCGCTGGGCGGCCTGATCCCGCTGGTCAACATCCTGCTGGGCGAGATCATCATCGGCGGCGTCGGCGCGGGCCTCTACGGCATGCTTCTGTTCGCCGTGCTGGCGATCTTCCTGGCCGGTCTCATGGTCGGCCGGACGCCGGAATATGTCGGCAAGAAGATCGAGGCACGCGAGGTGAAGTTCACCATGCTGGCGATCCTCTGTTGTCCGCTTGCCATCCTGGGCTTCACGGCACTGGCCGCGGTCGTACCGGCCGGCCTCGCCGGTCCGGCCAATGCGGGCCCGCACGGCTTCAGCGAGATCTTCTATGCCTACGCGTCGGCGGCGGGCAACAACGGCAGCGCCTTCGGCGGTCTGACGGGCAATACCGTCTTCTACAACGGCACGCTTGCCGTCGCGATGATGGTCGGCCGCTTCGCCATCATCATTCCGATGCTGGCCGTCGCGGGCTCGCTCGCATCCAAGCGCAAGGCCGCGATCTCGGCCGGCACCTTCCCCACCCATGGCGGTCTGTTCGTCGGCCTGCTGGTCGGCGCCGTGCTGATCGTGGGCGGTCTCACCTTCCTGCCGGCGCTGGCCCTCGGCCCCATCGCGGAGCATTTCGCTCTGCTGGCCGGCTCGCTGTTCTAACGAGGCGTCATCATGAGTAAACGTGATAAGTCGCAGTCGCTCCTCGACCCCGCGATCCTGAAACCGGCGCTGCTGGACAGCTTTGCCAAGCTCGATCCGCGCGAGCTGGTGAAGAACCCGGTGATGTTCACCGTCGAGATGGTGGCGCTCGTCGCCACCGTCCTCACCGTGCGCGATGTGGCGACCGGCGTGGCCGGAAGCGGCTTCCAGATCCAGATCGTGGTCTGGCTGTGGATCACCGTGCTGTTCGCCACCTTCGCCGAGGCGGTCGCCGAAGGCCGCGGCAAGGCGCAGGCCGACACGCTGCGCCGCATGCGCAGCGAGACCATGGCCAAGGTGCTGCTGGGCGTCGGCGACACGTTCGAGCCGCGGCGCGCGCATACCTTGAAGGTTGGCGAGAAGGTGCTGGTCGAGGCCGGCGACCTGGTGCCGGGCGACGGTGAGATCATCGAGGGCGTGGCGACGATCGACGAATCGGCCATCACCGGCGAATCGGCGCCCGTGATCCGCGAGGCCGGCGGCGACCGCTCGGCCGTCACGGGCGGCACGCGTGTCCTGTCGGACCGCATCAAGGTGCGCATCACCGCCGAGGAGGGATCGAGCTTTCTCGATCGCATGATCGCGCTGGTGGAGGGCGCGGCGCGCCAGAAGACGCCCAACGAGCTGGCGCTCAGCGTCCTGCTGGCCGGCCTCACGCTGATCTTCGTGCTGGCCGTCGTGACCATCCCGAGCTTCGCGACCTATGCCGGCGGCGCGGTCTCTGTCGTCGTGCTGATCGCGCTGTTCGTCACGCTGATCCCCACGACCATCGGTGCCTTGTTGTCGGCCATCGGCATCGCCGGCATGAACCGGCTGGTGCGCTTCAACGTGCTGGCGACCTCCGGCCGTGCCGTCGAGGCCGCGGGCGACGTCGACACGCTGCTGCTCGACAAGACCGGCACCATCACGCTCGGCAACCGCCATGCCACGCAGTTCATCCCGGTGACGGGCGTGACCGAGGACGAGGTGGCGCGGGTGGCTCAGCTCGCCAGCCTGGCCGACGAGACTCCGGAGGGCCGCTCGATCGTCGTGCTGGCCAAGGAGAAGTATGGCCTGCGCGGCGTCGACGTGGCCGAGTTGCACGGGCAGTTCGTGCCCTTCACCGCCCAGACGCGCATGAGCGGCGTCGACCACGAGGGCGCGGTCATCCGCAAGGGCGCCGTCGATTCGGTGATCGAGCATGCGCGCTCGCTCGGCATCACGCCACCGGTCGAGGAGGTGAACCGCATCGCCACCACCATCGCCAAGGAGGGCGGCACGCCGCTCGGCGTGTCGCGCAACGGCCGCATCCTGGGCGTCGTCTACCTGAAGGACATCGTTAAGGGCGGCATCCGCGAGCGCTTCGCCGAGCTGCGCGCCATGGGCATCCGCACCGTGATGATCACCGGCGACAATCCGCAGACGGCGGCGGCGATCGCCGCCGAGGCCGGCGTCGACGATTTCCTCGCGCAGGCCACGCCCGAGGCCAAGCTGCGCCTGATCCGCGAGGAGCAGGCCAAGGGCAAGCTGGTGGCGATGTGCGGCGACGGCACCAACGATGCTCCGGCGCTCGCCCAGGCCGATGTCGGCGTCGCCATGCAGACCGGCACCAATGCCGCGCGCGAGGCCGGCAACATGGTCGATCTCGACAGCGATCCGACCAAGCTCATCGAGATCGTGGCCATCGGCAAGCAGCTGCTGATGACCCGCGGTGCGCTCACCACCTTCTCGATCGCCAACGACGTGGCGAAGTACTTCGCCATCATCCCGGCGATGTTCATCGCCTTCTACCCGCAGCTCGGCGTGCTGAACGTCATGGGACTGGCGACGCCGCAGAGCGCCATCCTGTCGGCGATCATCTTCAACGCGCTGATCATCGTGGCACTGATCCCGCTGGCGCTGCGCGGCGTGCAGTACCGGCCAAGCGGGGCCGCCGCGCTGCTGCGGCGCAATCTGCTGATCTATGGAATAGGCGGCCTGGTCGTGCCCTTCGTCGGCATCAAATTGATCGACGTGGTGGTCGCGGCCACCGGCCTCGCCTGAAGGAGACAGTCATGCTTCGTCATTTCCGTGCGTCGCTCGTCATGCTGGTCCTGATGACCGTCCTGCTGGGCATCGCCTATCCGCTCGCGATGGTGGGCGTTGCCGGTGCGGCCTTTCCCGGCCAGGCCGGCGGCTCGCTCCTCCAGAAAGATGGCAAGGTCGTGGGCTCGAGCCTGATCGGCCAGTCCTTCACCGGCGAGACCTATTTCCACGGCCGTCCCTCGGCGACGACCGATACCGATCCGGCGGATTCGACCAAGACCGTTGCGGCGCCTTACAACGCGGCCAACTCCATGGGCTCCAATCTCGGGCCGACCTCGAAGGGGCTGGTCGACCGGGTCCGGGAGGATGCCGACAAGCTCGGCAAGGGCGTGCCGGTCGATCTGGTCACGACCTCGGGCAGCGGCCTCGATCCGCACATCTCGCCGGAGGCTGCGGCCTGGCAGGTGGCGCGCGTCGCCAGGGCGCGGGGCCTGCCCGAGGCCCAGGTGCAGGCGCTGGTGGCGCAGCAGACCGAGGGCCGCATGTACGGGCTGCTGGGCGAGCCGCGGGTGAACGTGCTGCAGCTCAACCTCGCCCTCGACGCGCTGCCCAAGCGGTGACAATGATCCGGCAGAATGCCCACCGCCGTTGACGATCTGCGGCCCTCGCCCGACGCGCTCCTGAAGGCGGCGGAGAAGGAGTCGCGCGGCAAGCACAAGATCTTCCTCGGCGCCGCGCCCGGCGTCGGCAAGACCTGGGAGATGCTGTCGGCCGCCCATCGCCGCCTGCGCGAGGGTTGCGACGTGGTGGTCGGCGTCGTCGAGACGCATGGCCGGGTCGAGACCGAGGCGCAGCTCAAGGGGCTCGAGATCCTGCCGCGCCGCTCCGTCGACTATCGCGGCCGCACCATCGGGGAGATGGACCTCGACGCCATCCTGAAGCGGCGGCCGGCCCTGGTCCTGGTCGACGAGCTCGCCCACACCAATGCCGAAGGCAGCCGCCATCCCAAGCGCTACCTCGATGTAGAGGAGCTCCTGGCGGCCGGCATCGACGTCTATTCGACCCTGAACGTCCAGCATATCGAGAGCCTGAACGACGTGGTCGCCCGCATCACGCGCATCCGCGTGCGCGAGACGGTACCGGACCATGTCGTCGATGCCGCCGACGAGGTCGAGCTGATCGACCTGACCCCGGCCGACCTGATCGCGCGCCTCGCCGAAGGGAAGGTCTATGTCCGCGACCAGGCGCAGCGCGCGCTGCGCCACTATTTCTCGCCCGGCAACCTGACGGCGCTGCGCGAACTGGCGCTGCGGCGCACCGCCGTCCGCGTCGACGAGCAGATGCGCAGCTACATGCGCGAGCACGCCATCGCCGGACCCTGGGCGGCGGGCGAGCGGGTCATCGTCTGCCTCGATCCCGGGCCGGGGGCGGCCAACGCCGTGCGCGCCGCCAAGCGCAGCGCCGACGCGCTCGATGCCGAGCTGATCGCGCTCTATGTCGAGACCGACCGTCACGCCACGCTCTCTGAGGCCGAACATGCGCGCCTCGCCGAGGCCCAGCGTCTGGCGGCCCGCCTCGGCGCCGAGGTCGTGACCGTACCGGGCCGCTCGGTCGTCGAGGAGATCGTGGCCTTCGCGCGCTCGCGTAACGCGACCCGCGTGGTGGTCGGCAAGTCGCGGCGGTCGCGCTGGTTCGAACTGCGCCACGGCTCGGTGGTCGACGAGCTGGTGCGCTCGGGCTCGGGCCTCGCCGTCGAGGTGGCGCCCTCGGCCGAGGGAGAGCAGAAGGGCGGCCCGCGCGACTGGCTGCGCGACGTGCCGCTGACGCCGGGTCCCTATCTCGAGGGTAGCCTGGCGACGGCGGTCGCGACCGTCGCCGGCGTGCTGATCGATCGACTGATCGTGCTGCCCAACATCTCGCTCGTCTATGTACTGCCCGTATTGTTTTCCGCCGCACGCCACGGGCTGGTGCCGTCGCTCTGGGTCTCGGCGCTGAGCGTGGCCTGCTTCAACTTCTTCTTCCTGCCGCCGCTGTATCAATTCACGATCGCCGACCCGGCCAACGTGATGGCGCTCTTCCTGTTCGTCGTCGTCGCGGTCATCGCGAGCGCGCTGGCGGCACGGACGCGCACGCAGACCGAGTCGGCGCGTCGCGAGGCGCGCACCACCGCCGGGCTCTACGCTTTCAGCCGCAAGATCGCGGGTGTCGTCGAACTCTACGATCTCCTGTGGATCGTGGTCTCGCACCTGGCGCGCCTGCTGCAGGCCGAGATCGTGGTGCTGATGCCGGAGGAGGGCCAGCTCACCACCCGGGCGGCCTTTCCGCCCGATGGCGCGCTGAGCGATGCCGACCTCGCGGCCGCGCGCTGGTCGTGGGATGCCGACCGACCGTCGGGGCGCGGCACCGACACCCTGCCCGGCGGGCGCTGGCTGTTCGTGCCCATCCGCACCAGCCGCTCCGCCATCGCGGTCATCGGCGTACTGCCCAGCAAGGAAGGTCACGAGCTCTCGGCCGGCGAGCGTCGGCTTCTCGAAGCCGTCGGCAACCAGGCGGCCGTCGCCATCGAGCGCGTGACACTGGCCGAGGATATCGACCAGGCGCGGCTGGGCGCGGAGCGCGAGCGGCTGCGCTCGGCGATGCTCACCTCGGTGTCGCACGATCTGCGCACGCCGCTCGCTTCGATCATTGGCGCACTCTCCAGCCTGCGCAGCTTCGGCGCGCGTTACGATGCAGCGGCACGCGAAGAACTGCTGGCGACGGCCCAGGGCGAGGCCGAACGGCTCGACCGCTTCGTCGGCAACCTGCTCGACATGACGCGCCTCGATGCCGGTGCCATCGTCCCCAAGCGCGAGGCCGTGGAAGTGGGCGACCTGGTCTCGACCGCCTTGCGCCGCGCCGCGCCGCTGCTGTCTGGCCACGAGGTCTCCAGCATCGTGCCGCCGGCGCTGCCTTCCGTGCCGCTCGACTTCGTGCTGGCCGAGCAGGCGCTGTTCAACCTGCTCGACAATGCCGCCAAGTATTCCCCGCCGGCCGGCCGTCTCTCGGTGGAGGCAAGGCTCGCCGGATCCAGGATTGAGATCATCGTGCGCGACGAGGGGCCGGGCCTCGCCGAGGCCGATCTCGAACGCATCTTCGAGAAGTTCTATCGCGCCGAGTCGGGGGATCGGCGCCGCGCCGGCACCGGACTGGGGCTTGCCATCGCCCGCGGTTTGGTCGAAGCCATGGGCGGCACGCTCACGGCGCGCAATCGCGAGGATCGCAGCGGAGCGGAGTTCGTGGTGAGTTTTCCGGTATCCTCAAAATGACGGCTGACGGTGCCACCATCCTGATCGTCGAGGACGAGCCGCCGATCCGCCGGCTGCTGCGCACGACCCTGGTGGCGCACGACTACCGAATCCTGGAAGCCGGAACGGGCGCCGAGGCCCTGCAGGCGATGCGGCACCACCGGCCCGATCTGGTCCTGCTCGATCTCGGCCTGCCTGATCGCGACGGGCTCGAGCTGATCGCCGACATCCGCAAGCTGGCGCCGGTGCCGATCGTGGTGCTGTCGGGTCGTGGAGACGAGTCGGCCAAGGTGGCGGCCCTCGATTCCGGCGCCGACGACTATGTCACCAAGCCGTTTGGCGCCGAGGAACTGATGGCGCGCCTGCGCGCGGCGTTGCGTCACCGGCTGCAACAGCAGGGCGCGGACCGGTCTTTCTCCAGCGGCACGCTCAAGGTCGATCTGGTGCGCCGCCTGGTCGAGCGGGACGGCGAGGCGGTGAAGCTGTCGCCCAAGGAATATGACATCCTCGAACAGCTCGCGATCCATGCCGGCAAGGTGCTGACGCATCGCCACCTGCTGCGCGAAGTGTGGCGCGACGAGGCGGTCGATCCGCAATATCTGCGGGTTTATATCCGCCAGCTTCGCCAGAAGATCGAGACCGATCCGGCCTCGCCGCAGCACGTACTCACCGAGCCGGGTGTGGGGTATCGGCTGGTCTGACGACAAGCCGGTCCGTGATGATCACGCGACCTTTGGCGCCGGTCCGGCGGTGCGCGGCCTGCAAGGCTTCGCAAAGCTCGTTTTCGTTGGCGACATCGACGATCCAGGCCAGGTCGGCGGCTTCGCCATCTGGCGATGCCACGTCTGGGCGCAAGCTGCGTACGCACGCGCAGCCGCGATGCATCAGGGCGAGAACAATAGGCAAGGTGTGGTGGCCGATCACGACGACGTTCGCCGTGGGCGGCAGGTGAGCGACCGCCATGACCTGATCGACGAGGGCGCCCGACGGGTCGTCGGGCGCAAGAGACGGGATGTCGAGCATCTGAAGTTCCTCCGGGACGCCTCCGATATGGCGGAGGGTCCCGTAGGAATTCGAGAGGGCGGGACGCCGGCCGGCATAGCCCCGCCATAAAGACGGGGCGTTCGCTCCGGAGCTACTTCGCGACCTTGGCGCCCGTCGCGACGTTGATCACGGAGCCGTCCTCGAGGCTCAGGCGATAAATCTCGCGCAGGACGTTGCCGGCGAAGCCCAGCTCGACGATCGATACCGTCTTGAACGCGGTCGGGATACCGTCGGGCAGGATCTGGTTGAACTCGGCGGCGGTCTGGTTGAAGGCCGCCTGGATCTCCGGCGTGAACTTCGCCATCGAGTAGACCAGCGTGTTGTGCGGATTGTGCGGACGCAGTTCCTTGCCGTCCTTCACGGTATTGATGCCGCTCACGCCGACCGTCTGGACGAGTTCCTTGCCGGCATCGCCCATTGCCGCATAGACCGGCCCGGTGACGCGCGGCAGCGGACCGTCGCGCAGCGGCGTCAGCGCCGACGTGGCGAGCGTATTGAAGGCCATCATGGCCTCGAAGCTTGCGCCTTCCTTCACGATGCCGAGGTCGAGCCACCAGGGATGGCCGGCGCCCTTGGCCGCTTCGGTCGTATAGAAGGTCTTGAGCGTGACGTTGAGGACCGGCGGCAGCTTCGGCATGGCCTTCAGCATCTTGTCCGGCGTCGTCGGATCGGCGTTGTGGATGTGCAGCACCGTGACGTGCGGGATGTTGAAGCGCAGCGCCTCGTCGATGAGGTTCGCGTTCAGGAGCTTCTCGCGCAATAGCCCGCCGATCGTGATGGACAGGAGATCGTTCACTTCCTTCGGCAGCGTGTAGACCAGCCCGAAGGTGCGCTTGTGCTCGCGGAAGGAAGCGGAGGCGAGCGAGCTGTTGTCGATCGCCCCCTGTGCCAGGGCGGGTTGAATGGCCAGCAGGGCGGAGCCTGCAAGGACAAGGGCGGTCAGCCCGGCGGCAATCTTGCTCTTCATCACATTTCCCCCGAGTTAGGCAGACGCACAGTAGGTGCAATATGCGTGCCTGCTGACAAGGGAATTCAGGGAGCGCACTCCGCGCGCATGGCCGGCGTGATCGGATCGGCCGGCATGCTCAGCTTGCAGTGATAGTCGAAGGCCGTCCGATACGGCGCGGCGATGCGGGCCTTGGCCTGGATCGGCAGGACGAAGCGGTTGCCGCGACGGTCGATCTGCTGGCGGCCGTAGCCGATGTTGGTGCCGTCGGGGAAATACGCGTCGAAGAAGGAGTGCCCGGCCGTCGACGTGAATTCGACGGTCAGCACGGCGCCATCGAGACAGTCGAAGCGCGGGCCGCTCTTGAGCACGCCGGTCTCCGTGTTCTTTCCCGAAGGCCCGGAGACGGTCCAGTTCGATGTCGAGCCCGTCTTCGTGGTTTCGGCTTTCAGGACGCCACAGGTCAGACTGCTCGGCGGCGGCGGGCTCGCAGGTTTATTCGCCGTTTGTGCGTGCGCAGGTCCGGCAAGGAACACCGCCGTCACCGGCAGCAACAGGCTCATCTTCATTTCGGGAGACCGTCCAGCGCCTTCTTCGCATCGGCATCGTTCTGGGCCGCTGCCTGTTGCAGCCAGACCTTGGCCTTTGTCACATCGGCGGTGAGGCCGGCGCCGCCCTTGGCCAACAGGAGGCCGAGTTTGCGCTGGGCTTCCGCGAGGCCCGTCAGCGCGGCGCGCTCGTACCAGTCCGCGGCCTGGGCGCCATCGTGCGGGAAGCCGCTTTTGGCGGCGATCGTCGGATCGTAGAACGACGCCAGCTCGACCTGGGCGGCGGCATTGCCCTGTTCGGCAGCCTGGCGGAAGACCAGGAAGGCGGCGCCCGTGTCGCCCGCCTTGGCGAAGTCGCGCGCCTTGGCCAGCATTGCATCGGGCGCCGGCTTGGTCGCCAGATACTCGGCCACCGTCTCGCGCACCGACTTCGCGGGTGGTTGCGGGGCCGGCGGCTGAAGGGGGGTGGGCGCAGGCGGCGGTGCCGCGGCGACGACGGGCTCCGGCGGATGGAGATGGTTGGTCCAGTAGTAATAGCCGCCGCCCACCGCGATGAGGATCAGCACGGCGGCGATCATCCAGCCCGTCGCGGCGGAGCGCTTCGGAAGATCGGCCATGGGATCGCGCGCCGCCCGCAGGTCTGGACGAGGCGGCGGTGGGGGTGGCGGTTCGGGGGCGACCTCGAGCGGGGGCGGCAGTTCCGGCTCGGGCGCCGGGGGCGGTGCCTGCCGTCCGCGAAGCCGCACGGTGTCGTCGTAGCTGCCGGAGGCGCCGGCGGCGCCCGAGGTCAGCATCGCAGGCCAGGCCACGACCGTGGTGCCGACGACACCGATGTCGGGCTCGCGCACGCGCAGGCGGACGGTCGCGATGCCGGCCAGACGGTCGCAGATCTCGGGGCCGAGATGGAATTCGAGGACCTCGCCGTTGCGCCGCACCTCGTCGGGCATCAACCAGGTCTCGGTGCGGCGCCAGCCATCGTCGGCCAGGTGCGTATCCGGCCCCTGCTGGCGCTGGATCGAGAGGGTGAGTCCTTCGGCGGCGGCGTCGAGTTCGCTCACGCGCAACAGCGCGTGACCGGGTTCCGGCAGCGGGGTGATGGTCGCGCGAACGGGCATTGAAACGCTCTACGCTGCCACGGTACGCAGGATGGCGCCGAGCCGGTCGTTCTGCTCGGGCGTGATCTCGCGTCCGCCTTCGTAACCGACATTGTCCATCGCGAGCTGCAGGAAGGCACGCATCCAGTCCTTGCAGTAATCGGCATAGATCGGCGCCGGATTCTCGCTGAGCTGTGGAATGCCGTCGATCATGACCGTCGGCTGCTCGAACACGCGGCGCAGCGGTGCGTTCGGCGGCAGGCCGGGGCGCTGGTCGAGCGGCAGCTTGTCGAAGCCCAGTGCGCTCACATAGCCGTTCAGCGCCGAGGAGGCCGTGCGCACCTGGCGCTCGGCGATTTCCTCCCACTTGGCGTTGGCGGCGTTCTCGAGCTCACGCACTTCGTGGGAGAGCTGGTCGATCAGCTTCAGCCGATGCGCGCCCACGATCAACTCGTCGATCAGCCAGCCGAGATGCTGGCGGTCCACGCCGAAATGCGACAGCGCCTTCTCGTCGGATCCGACGCGGCGCATGTTCTCAAGCCAGTAGTCCGCGGCCTCCCGGGCAAACCGCTCGGCACGATCCTCGAGTACGCCGGAGGGCGGCGCGGAGCGGCCCGGCTCCTCGCCGAACACGTCGGCGAAGATGGCGCCAAGATCGACGGCGGCACCGGTCGACTGCGCCGTGGCGCCCGCGGGCTTGCCGTTCCGGCCGAGGCCCTCGTCCGACGGACGGGCGGTGGCGATGCGGAAATAGATCTCGCGCAAGGCCGTGTCGGCGACCTGCAGCGCGGCGACCAGCTCGCCGAACAGCTGCTGCTGAATGACGTTGGCGAGACCGCGTAGGACCGTATGGATGAGGTCACGCTTCTTGGTGCGGGCATCGCCGTCGGAGGCGCTGTGGAAGCCGGCCAGCCGGTCGACCAGACGGCGCAGCTGGACCTCGAGCTGGCCGCGCACCTGGGCACGCTTGATCGCCGGGTCGCAGACCGGGATCAGGCTCTTCACCAGATGCGCCACGCCGCCATCGTTGGCGCGAAACGCCTCGTCCCAGGCCAGCGCCGGATCGGCGAAGTGGCGCCGCACATCCTCGTTCTCGACGAAGTGGCGGCGCAGTTCGCCGGCGCGCTGGGCGAAGGACTCGGCAATACCGATCTCGCGGCCGCCGTCATAGTCCATCAGCCGCTCGTCGATGACGGTCGGGTTGCGCAGCCAGAAGCTGTTGTTGAAAGGCCTGCCGTTCCAGTCGAGCGGCCACTCGCCGCGGAAATTGTTGACCAGCGAGTTGCCGAGGCGTGCGCTCCAGCGCAGGCGGCGCGACTCCTCGGTCTCACCGGCCTTCTGCTCGAACTCGCGGTCCATCTTGGTGAGCACGAGGAACAGCGCGTTCTTCTGCTTGGCGCGATCCGCCGGCGTGGCGCCGATCGTCTGGTCGATCCACGCCGACATCATGTCGGAGAGGTCGCGGACCTCCTGATTGCCGTCGGGAATGCACAGCAGGATGGCGCTGAGTTCGCGCTCGGCCGAGTAGCGCTGGAAGAGGTAGGCAACCTTGCCGCGCAGCAGCAGCTCGCGCAGCGGGTTCGCACCCTCGGCCACGCCCTTGGACTTGGCGACATCGTCGAGATTGGCGAGCTTCAGCCGCGACCGGGCCCCCGGGAAGTCGAGCAGGTCTGTGTGGTCAAAGAAGTCCCACGGCTTCTCGTCGATCGCGACATTCAGCTCGGCGGTGAGGGCGCAGACCAGCGAGCGCGGCAGGCGCGCGTCGGACGCGGAACGGCCGTCGGCGCGGCGCGGACGCACCAGCAGCGGATCGTCGGCATCGGTGCCCAGCCGATCGAGAGTCAGCACGTCGACGATGCTCTTCTCGCGCGGGATCAGCGCCTCCATGCCCAGCAGAGCCTCGGGCGCATGGCCGAGCTTCTGCAGTCCCTCGTAGAGCGTGAGGTAAAGCTCGGTGAAGGGCTGGAAGTCGTACCACAGCACCGACCACAGGCGGGCACGGTCCTGTCCCGACAGGCGCGGTGCGAGATCGATCGCCTCGCGCCAGAAATCGGTGCGCAGCTCGGCGGTGACGCCGGCGAAGAAGGTGTCGAAATACTCGATCAGGTCGAGCACGTCGTCTGACTCGAGATCGCCGACCGGCGCCGGCTGGGCCTTGGCGCGCAGGTCGGCCAGGCGCTTGCGGATCGCGGCGCCGTCGGGCCGCACGAACTCGGCCTTCTGGTGATCGAAGTCGAGCAGGAAGGAATTGCCCAGGATCTTCACGATGTCGGTCTGCGTGAGCAGACGGACCTTTACCGGGAAGTCGGGCGAGCCATCGCTGAGCCCGAGGCCGAAGCGCGTGACCAGGCCGGTCGACTCGCGATTGCCCGGCGGATTGATGTCGCGCAGGAAGTCGTAGGTCTTGTCGGCGAAACGCGCCTGCAGCGGGCGGCCGTCGCGGCTCGCGAGGATGGAGACGAGGTAGGACTTGCCGGCCTGGCTGGGGCCGAACACGCCCACGCACATGCGGCGGCGGGCGGCGCGCGCGAGCTTGCGGCTCTGATTGCGGACCTTTTGCAGCTCGCTCACCAGCGACGGCGCCTGTTGCGCCACGGTCGGCGATTGGTCGGCCGCATCCTTCAGCCAGGCCACGCCTTCGCTCGCGGCGACGGCCAATGCCTCGCAGTCCTGGGCAAGCTTGAGATCGACTGTGTCCATGTCCCTTTAACCGGTCTTGAGCATGCCGGTGTCGAGCCAGTAGCCCTCACGGCGCGGCAGTGTCTGGAGGCGGAGCGTCAGGCGGTCGAGCGCGACGGCCCGGCCGTCGCGGTTGGTCACCTGGCGCAGGCGGAACCGTTCGACGTCGCCCGAATCCTTGTCCTTGGGCTTCACGCGAGCGAGCGTGATCCGGAACGGCGTCTCGCGCGCATGGCGTTCGGCATATTCCGGCTTGGCGAATTCGAGCGCGTAGAGCCGCGCGGCCGGCCAGCGCGCCAGGTCGAGCTGTCGCGCGCCCAGCCACATGGGGCCACGGAACTCGAAGGCGACCTCCGGCAGTTCGAATTCGCGATTGTCGAGATCGACGTCGCGGAAGACGAGGTCTTCCTTCTGCAGGCGGCCGCCGCCGTCGAGCTTGCCGATGAATTTGGCGATGCTCTTGGAGCGCAGAAGGTCGGAGCGGAAGGAGAAATCCGGAAGCTGCGACTGGGCGAGTGCGGCGATCATCGCGCCCACCGCAACCGTCGTCTTCGGATCCTCCACCCGCAGTCGGGCATCGCGGAACGGATACCAGGCGCCGACACGGTACTCGTGCAGCGAGATCACCCGCTCCGGCGGCAGCGGCAGCAGCTCCATCACCAGCGAGCGGATGCCCGGCAGGCGCGACGGCCGGCCCGAGAGCAGCAGCACGTCGCAATCGTAGGCGTGCACGATCTCCGCGAGCGGCGCCAGGACACGTCCCATCTCGGCCCGAACGGTCTTGTCGAGGCCCGGCAGGTCGACCGGGAAGACGACGTCGCGCAGGTCGAAGTTCTGGGCGCCGCGTTTGCGCGCCGCCTCGTTCACGAAGGTGACGACCTCCTCCGACGGCTTGGCGCCACCGGGAAAGAAGGTCTCGTAGGGACGCGGCTCGGCCGCGACGACGCCCGACGTCGGATCATAGGTCTCGGCGGCTCGCAGGAACTCCAGCGCCAGCGGATGGGCGATCTGCAGCGCGAACTGCTGGCGGAGGTTGCGCTGGATCACGTCCTCCCCGCCGCGGTCGCCGCCCACCAGCTCGGCCATCAGGTCCGCCGGGTTGGCGATGCCCGCGGTGCGCAGCGCCGACTCGATCGGCGGCAGCACATGGGCCTGCACCACGCGCAGCAGGATGTCGTCGCCCGCGACGTTGAAGCCTTCGCGGAACTTCTGCTCCGGGAACAGGGTGACCGACGTGCCAGCACCTTCCAGACGGTAGGCGTTGATGATCAGGTCGGTCGTGCCGCCGCCGACATCGATGCTCGCGATGGTGAGCACGTCCTCGGGCGGCTTGCCACGTGGCTTGCGCGTGATCTGGAAGAAGCGCCGGGCGTCGCCGCCAAAATTCCGCGCGACTTCGGTGTAGAGGTAGACGAGCTGCGTGCAGCTGGCCTCGTCCCAGTCGGTCAGCACGCGCGGCGCCGGCGCCGCCGGATCGTCGAGCTTCCAGCCCATCATCATCCAGACGAGATCGCGCGCCGCCTCTGCGCGCTTGCGGAAGATCAGGCGCTCGGCGAGCGGCATGCCGGTCGGCAAAGTGAGCACGATGCGGCGCAGGCGGCGCGGCGTCTCGGCGTGGGCACGCCGCCCGCGCTGCTGCGGCGAGTTCATCAGCATCAGCGCCTGCAGCAGCACTTCGGTGAGCACGAAGGTCATCACCGAGGAGCGCGAATAGAGCGGCTCGAACACCGGCAGGTGGTCCGCCGAATCGGCATCGGGATCGACCAGGTGCAGCGGCTCGCCCTTCTGGTTCACGAGCTGGGCCATCGGTCCCGCCGCGGCCGGCATGGCCGTCTGGTCCTGGGCATAGGCGACGTTGAAGCGCCATTCGCGGGTCTGCGGCTCCTCGTCCCACAGATAGCGCTTGGGGCTCGACATGCCGGTATTGCCCTCGGTGCCGCGCCGGCGCGCCGCCAGCCGGGTCGCCTCGGGACCGACACGTGTCATGGTCGGCCAGACGAAGGCATCGGCGCGCCCGCCGAGACGCGAGAGGTGATTCTTGCCGAACCAGGCCTGCGCGAACTCGACGCGCGATTCGAAGGGGCGCGTGTGGACGACCTCGGGATGCGAGAGGTCGCGCAGCGCGAGCTCGTAGGAATCGTTGAGGTTGACGCCGAGTTCGCCCGCCGCCTCGATCAAGAGGCCGCAGGTCCGCGAGTTGCCGACGTCGAGCACGAGATCCACTTCGATCGCGCCGCGGCCCGGCCGCTCGGCGTCGCCCACCAGCTTCACCGGCGGGAAGTGCGCGGCGGCGGCGAGCAGGCCCAGGAAGGCAAGATAGCGCGCCGTGGCTTCCTGCGGCTTCTGCTTGATGTCGCTGTCGATCTCTTCCGCGGTCGCGCGTGGATGAAGTTCATGGAACAGCTCTTCGAGCCATTGGACCATCCAGCTCTGGCGCAGCAGCCAGTGATTGGCCCGCTGCTGCGGGGCCAGCGCAAACAGCGCGCCGGCGGTCACATCCTTGGGTGACGGCGCGAGATAGGCCCGGCCTTCGGCTTCGGCGATCAGGCCGGTGTCGAAGGCCAGCACCGCGCGGTACCGGTTGCCCTGTTCGTCGCGATACCCCGATCCGTAGCGCGCCTCGAGGTCGACCACGCGTACGCGCGCCCAGTCGGCCGGACCCTCGCGGAACTGGTTATTGGGCCGCACCTGGAGGAACGGCACCGGGACCCACTTGTCGAGAAAGGGCGCGAGCGCATCCTTCGCGGTGATGACCAGGTTCGGATCGGCGGCGCGGCGGCGGCCGTTCTCGACCACCTCGTACTGGCCGCGGCCCTCGTCGAAGTCGAGCTGAACCAGGTCGTCGACCGCTTTGGTTGCCGCGGCGTCATGAAAACCCCATTCGCGCACCTTGAGGCGAACGGGATCGAAGCCGAAATCGAGGAACTGGATGCCGGAGCGGGCAATCAGCGTCGTCGGGCTGGGATAGCTCGGCAGGCGGGCGAGGTCGCTCATGTCAATCCAGTACGGCCATCTTCATGCGTATGTATGTAGGGGCTCAGCGTCCGATCTGCACCTTGTAGCTGCGCGGGTCGCCGGGCTGGCTACCCTTGCATTGCGCCGCGCCGTCGGCGCCGATTTCGCAGTTCACGGTGTTGCGGGCGTAGGTCTTGCCGTCGCTGCAGCGCGGATTGCTCTTTTCCTCGATCACCAGCTTGGTGCCGTCCCAGCGCGCCTCGGCCGGCGCCTCGCAGGTGGCGCCGTTCTTCTGCGTGAAGGACACCTTGCCCTTGCCCTTGTCATCGAGCGTGTAGTTGGGGCGCAGATCCTTCTCGCCGGTCGCGGTGGCGAGCCCCGTGCGCGAGCGCCAGTCGCCCTTCAGGAAGGCGAGGTCCTGCTTCTGCTTCGCCTCGGGCGGCACCACCATCGGCTTGGGCTCGTCCTTCTTGCCATTGCCGGCATCATTCTTCGGATCGTTGGGCGCCGCGGCGCTCTTGTCCTTGTTCTGCTCGTCGGGTCCCTTCGCGTCAGCGTTCTTGGCATCCGGCTTGTTCGCATCCTTCGCCGCGTCGTTTGCGGCCATGCCGAGATCGGGGCCGGCGCCACGTTCGATCGGCGGGCCGCCGGGCGAGCCGACGATCACACCGCCCGGTCCGATCACGCCGGCGGCGCAATCGCCGCCGCGCCGTGACAGCTCGTCGGTGAGGCGCGCCAGTTCGAGACGCAGTTCCTCGTTGTCCTGCACCAGAGTCGCGGCGCGAACCTGCTGCAGTTCCGCCGGCTGGCGGACGGCAAATCCCAGTGCCCGCTCGCGCGCTTCGGCCTCGAGATAGGGTTCGATGCGCGGCAGATAGGGCCGCACGAGCCAGGCCAGCAGCGCCAGGATCAGCATCAGCACCACGCCCAGCAGGAGCCACTGCCACCACACGGTCCGCGGCGCCGCGATGGCGGCAACCGCGGGTGCCGAGGCCAGCACGGCGTCGGGACGGGCGAGGCCAGGCGCCGCGGCGCGCATCGAGCCCGCGCCCGCCACCGCCACCGCCGGCGGCGGGCTGGCGAAAAACACGCCGGGCAGGGCCGCTTCGGCGGTGAACCCCCAGAAGGCCATCACCGGACGTCCGTCGACGACGTAGAGCGTTTCCTCTCCGGGGGCGGTCAGGGCGTGGCGCAGCAGGCGCGCGAAGTTCTGTTCGGCACTGGACCGTTCGGCCGCTTCCATCTGGGTCGCGAGGCCCGCGATCTCACCGTGCAGACGCTGCACCCTGTCGAGCATCTCGCGCCGCTCGACTTCGCCGAGATCGCCGAGGCGCTTCACCTCGCCGTCGAATGGCGCATACCAGTTGATGGTGCGGCCGCTCGGCTCGGCCTCCGGCACAGCCAACAGGTCGGCATGCTCGCGCGAGAGACGCGCGGCGATGGCGGCGCGCAGCTGTCCCGCCGCGCGCCAGACCGGATCGCCGGCAAGGCCCAGCGCGCGAAAGCGCTGCAGCGGTTCACTGACAAGGAGCGGACCTGCGGCCATCTCAGCTCCTTACCGTCTGCTGCCGCGGGGGCAGGAAATGGCATAATTCCAGCGCGTACCCCATTGCTCACCCGTTACGATCACATCGACCGAATAATCCCCGGCCACCGGATTCCAGTCGAATCCGAAGCCGCCGCGGCCACTGCGAGGGCCGCCGGTTCCGGCGATGTTCTGGCCGCGATAGATCACCTTGATGTCGTCGGGCCGCTGGAACAGCTGATAGTTCAGCGCCACGAAGCCCGGCTTGTCGCCGAGATAGTGCTTGTTGCGCGTCACGCCTTCGCCGCCGGAATCGCCTGACCAGTCACAGGGGAGCTGGCCGGGCGGCGGCCGGCTGACCGGCGGCGCGGCGGCTTGCTGCTGCGGCTTGGGGGCGGGCGGCGGGGGCGGCGGCTTCGGCGGATCGACCTTCGCGACCGGCGGCGGAGGCGGCGGCGGCTTGGGCGGTTCGATCGGCTTGCACTGTTCGAGCTTGTCCTTCAGCTCGGCTTCGAGCGAGGCCAGCTCCGCCTTGAGCTTGCGTTCCTCATCGGCGGCCGAGTCGAGGGCTGCCTTCAGCAGCGGTGTCGGATCGGGCGGCGCTTCGGGGGCCGGGGGCGCCGGCGTCTCGAGCGTCGCCACGTTCACGGAGGGATCGACCGGCACACAGGTCCGCAGCAGCCACGACGTGAGGAGCAGCAGGAGCAGAAGGAGCACGCCGAACAGCAGGGCCCGGACCCAGGGCGCCCAGCCCACGATCTGCGCTGCCGGCAGCATCGCCGACGCCGGGGCGCTGGCAAACACGGCCTGCGGAATGGCTGCCGGCGGAACGGTCGCCAGCTGGAAGGCCTGCAGGCTCGCAGCGGCATCGGCTTCGTAGCCCCAGGCGACGATCACCGGCTGTCCGTCGACGACGAAGACGAAATCGTCCGAGGGGCGCGACGTCGACAGTTCCAGCGAGCGGCCGATCAGGCGGGCCTCTTCGCTGGTCTGGGACCCCATGAGTTGCGCGCCGAGCGACCGGATGGCGGACAGCCGCTCCTCGACGGTCCGCAGGACCTCTGCGCGTTGGTCTTCGCTGAGTTCCGCGAGGCGTTGCACGCTCCCGCCGCGTGCGGCGTACCAGTCGATGCCGTCACCGGATTCGCGAAGCTGCGGATCGGCCAGGAGGTCGGCCGCACCGTCGCCCAGGCGACGGCGGATGACGGACAGCAACTGGCCCGCGACCGCATGCAGCGGTTCGCCCCGCACGCCCAGAGGGCGCACACCCAGTCGGGTCGTCATCAACAAAGTGGGGCGTTCGCCCATGGGTGCCTGAGGTCGGACTTATGATGGCTGGCTGAAGCATCATAACATCGTTCGAATCCGGCGGGTTTATGTCGGATTGAACACCGAACCGCGGTGAATCAGCCCGGACTGAGGAAGGCCGTCCCGCCGGCGGCTTCGATTCGCACGATTGGTGTCGCGAAAACGGCCGAGAGCCGGTCGGGATCAAGCGTCTGGCGCGTCGGCCCCAGATTGGTCACACGGCCATTCTCGACGATGCCTACCCGGTCGGCGTAACGCGCCGCCATGTTGAGGTCGTGCAGGACCGCCAGCACGCCCAGTCCGCGGTCGGCCCGTCGGCGGGCGCTGGCGAGGGCGGCGTGCTGGTGGGAAAGATCGAGGCCGGTGATCGGCTCGTCGAGCAGCAGGAACGGCGCGGCGCCGGGATCTGCGTCGCACTGGGCCAGCACGCGGGCGAGCTGGACACGCTGGCGTTCGCCACCGGACAGAACGGTGTAGGGACGGTCGGCAAAGGCGAGCGCCTCGGTTTCGGCCAGCGCCTGCTCGGCCAGCGCCCGCATGCGCCCCTCCGACAGGGCACCACGGAAGGCCAGCAACCCCAGCACCGCAATCTGCAGGCCGGTGAAGTCGAAGGCGACGGCCGAATGCTGCGGCAGCACGGCGCGACGGCGCGCGAGTTCCAGCTTGCTCCAATGGGTCATCGGCCGCCCATCGAGCAGGATCTCGCCCGATGACAGGACCCGATCGCCCGCCAGCGCGTTCAGCAAGGTGCTCTTGCCCGCGCCGTTTGGCCCGATGATCGCCACGAATTCGCCCGGCGCGACGTCGAGCGAGACGTCGCGCAGAAGCGAGCGGTTCCGCGCCCGGACCTCGATGCCGATGGCCTGCAGGAGCTTCACAATCCACCTCGCGCGGCGCGGCTGGCGAGAAGCCACAGGAAGAACGGGCCGCCCACCAGGGCGGTGAGGACGCCGATCGGCAGCTCGGCCGGCGATACCAGCGTGCGGGCCAGTGCATCGGCCAGCACGAGGAAGGCGCCTCCAAACAGGGCGGCGGCCGGCAGCAGGGTCCGATGCGACGGACCGAGCAGCAGCCGGACGATGTGCGGCGCGATCAGGCCGACGAAGCCCACGATGCCGGAGATTGCCACGCCGGCGCCGACGGCCAGCGCCACCTGGGCCACGAGCCGCTTCTTCAATCGCTCGACATCGACGCCGACATGGCCGGCCTCGCGTTCGCCCAGCGCCAGCGCGTCCAGCAGATGAGCGGTCGGCAATAGGGTCGGCACGCTGACCAGGAGGATCAGCAGCGCGGGCAGGATGGCGACCCACGTGGCGGAGCCGAAGCCGCCCATCGTCCAGAAGATGAGCGTGCGAAGCTGTTGGTCGTCAGCGACGAAGACCAGCATGCCGATGCCCGCCGAGGTGAGCGCATTGATGGCGATGCCCGCCAGCAGGAGTGTTCCGACCAGCGTGATGCCTTCGCGCGCAGCGATGCGATAGACGACGATCGTGGCGGCGAGCCCCCCGAGGAAGGCCGCGATCGGCAGGCACCAGGGGCGCAGGTCCGGCGGCACGATGTGCATCACCCTCTCGCCCAGCACGATCGTCGATACAGCCGCAAGTGCGGCGCCGCTCGACACGCCCAGCAGGCCGGGATCGGCCAGCGGGTTGCGGAACAGGCTCTGCATCGCGGCGCCGCCGGCCGCCAGCGCGGCGCCGACCGCGAAGGCCGCGACCACGCGCGGGGCGCGGATCGCGTAGAGGACCGCAGCTGTCGTGTCGTCGAGCGGCGCGTTCGACAGGCCGACGGCCGACAGGATCTGGTCGAAGCCCACGGGGAAGGCGCCGATGCAGAGGCTGGCGATCACGCTCGCCAGGGCGGCGAGCGCGAACAGCGGGATCGGGCGGCGCAAGGCGAGTGCCGTCACGGTGCGCGGGCGAGGTCTGGATGAAGCGCCATGGCCAGTTCCTGGGCCGCCTCCGGCGTGCGCGGACCGAAGCCCAGCAGGAGCAGCGTGTCGAATTCGATGATCCTGCCGGCCTTGCCGGCCGGCGTGCGATTGAGTGACGGCTGGTCGAGGATGGCCTGCTTGCCGCCCATCGCCTCGACGGTCTGGCGCGTCACCAGCACGAAGTCGGCCTTCGACGCGATGACCGACTCAGGCGTCAGCGGCCGGTAACCGGAATAGCCATCGACCGCATTGATGCCGCCCGCCAGCTTGATGATGCCGGCTGCGGCGGTGTCGCGGCCCGCGGCTTGAGGCGCGCCGCCGGTCATCGACAGCAGGAACAGCACGCGCGGATGGCTCTTCACGGCGGCCAGCCTGCCCGCGAGCGCCTGCATCGCGGCGCGTCCCCGGGCGATCATCGCATCGGCTTCGGCGATCTTGCCCGTCACCTTGCCGATGGCGGCGATCTTGGCGGTCACGCTGTCATAGTCGTAGAGGTCGGGCAGGATCATGATCTCGATGCCCGTCGCCTTGAGCTGGTCGAGCGCGCCGGCCGGTCCGGCCGCGGTCGTCGCGATGATCAGGGTCGGCTTCAGCGAGAGCACGCCCTCGGCCGACAGCGCGCGCATATAGCCGACCTGCGGCAGCTTCCGCGCCGCCTCGGGGTACAGGCTGGTCGTATCGACACCGACCAGCAGTTTTTCCGCGCCGAGCGCATAGACGATTTCGGTGATGGAGCTGCCGACCGCCACGATGCGCGGCGGCTGCTGCGCGTGGGCCGGCAGGGCGGCGGCGGCTGCCGCGCCCAGGACCATCCCGAAAGCAGTGCGGCGCCGCATCACGACGCCGCCTGCTTCTCGACGCGCGCGACGATAGCGCGCCAGCCCTCGAGCTCGGGATTGCCGGGCTTGCGGGCGCCGAACATCAGCAGGATGTTGCGGTTGTGGGCGTCGAAGGCCTCGATCGAGGTGACGATGCCGTCCTCGGTGGGCTTGCGCACCGAGAAGACGCGGGCGATGCCGTCTTCGCGCAGGTGCATGTTGAAGTCGGGATCGAGGATGTTGAACCAGCCGTGCGCCTCGACCAGGCGCTTCACCGGACCGGTATGGATCTGGATGCAGCCATGGCTGCCGACGAAGACCATGATCGGCGTGCCGTCTGCGGCCGCGGCTTCGAAAGCGCTGCGCAACCCGCGCACCGGCAGTTCGCGGGTGAGATCCTCCCCGACCAGGCGCAGCGCCTGGACGCGGCCGACGCCGAACCTGCCCAGCATGCCGAAGAACTCGTGGGTGTCCTTCATGCCGAGCCAGGCGGCACGCAGGCCCTCGACGTCGATCTCGCGGTCGGGACGGTCGGTCGCAGAGGCCTTGCGCGCGACGATCGTCAGGTCGCCCGGTGCTGACGTGTAGCGTGCGATCAGGGCGTCGAAGGCCGGGCGATCGGTCTCCTCGGTGGCGTAGATCTTGTGCACGGCGTCGCCGGCGCCGTCGAAGAACTGCAGGCTGAGCCGTTCACCCTGCTGCAGTGGCTCGCGCACGGCGAAGCCGTGCTTCCACGAGCCGAGGAACAGGCGAAGGTCGATATCCGGTCCCAGCACGATGCCATGATGGCCCTTGACGTCGACGCCCTCGAAGCGGCCATGGCGTTCGTGCACGCAATGGTCGTTGCGGGTCAGACACATGACGCGGCCGACCTCTTGCATGTCGTTCAGGATGCCGCGCCAGTCGGGCTTCAGCGGCGTCGCGGTCCTGCCCATGCCCAGCGCGACCAGCTCGGCTTCGCTGACGCCCAGGGTCGTGGCTGCATCGCGGATGCGCAGCGCAGGCTTCTCGCCGCGCAAGGCGTTCCAGCGGGCCGCGAGGTCTGAGTTGGTGGATGAGAGCATGGGCTGTCCTTTCAACGAAGATGAAATCGAACCGGAATCTCCACCCAGGCGGCGACCGGGCGGCCGTCGCGCAGGGCCGGAAGGAAATGCCAGCCGCGCACGGCGCTCAGCGCGGCGCGATCGAGCAGGGGAAAACTGCTGCTGCGCCACAGCACGATCTCGGCGGCGGCGCCGTCGGGTTCGAGGCGGACCCGCACCAGCACCTCGCCCTGCTGGCCAAGCTCGATGGAGCGCGGCGGATAGACGGCCGGCGTGGGGGGAATCCGGTAGCGCGGCTTGCCCTCGAACACGACGAGCGACGAGGAGGAGGCGGCCTGCTGCTGCGTGACGCTGGCATTGCCGACGTCGGGGGAGGGGGCCTTCGTGACCGCGGCCTGTGCCGTCGGACGCGGCGCCGCCGCGGGCTTGGGCTGTGGCGGCTTTGGTTTGGACGGGGGGACGGGCTTCAGCTCGGCAGCGGTCGGTGGTGGCGGCTCGTCGGGCGGGGGCAGATCGAGTTTGATCTCGGGTTCCGCGGCGGCCACCTCCTGCAGCGGCGGGAGTGGCTCCGGCTCGGGCTCCGGTGTCGCCTCGGTCTGCTCGACCGGCGGCGTCGGCGCTTCGGGATGCTGCTGCGCCTCGGGCGGGGTCGCGGGCTGATCGGCTTCCACCGCGGGTCCGGCGGTGGGTGCTGCCAGCGAGAGCTCGACCATCAGCGCCGGCTCGTCGGCGTTGGCGCTGCTGCCGGACATGCCGGCGAGAAGAAGGGGAACGATGGCCAGCCCATGCAGTGCAAGCGACAACGCCACCGGCACGCGGGGACCGCGTGCCGGTGGCGCCGGCAGTCGCTCGGCAGAGAGGGCTGCCGGGACTACCATTTGGCCAGGAGGTTGACGCCGAAGTAGCGGCCGGGCTGCGCGTAGAGATCGAGCTGCGGATTGGTCGGCGAGAGGCCGATCGTGTCCGGCGCATTCCAGTACTTGGCGTTGGTGATGTTGAACGCGCCGGCATTGATCTTGAAATGGTCGTTGAAGACGTAGCCGACGGTGGCGTCGAGATTGAAATAGGCCGGCGCCTGGAAATAGGTCGGGCTGCTGACCTGGGTGTGAGCCGCCGCCACCGTGCCGATGAGCTGCGCCGTGACGCCCTTGTCGAAGCCGTAACGGATGCGGGCCTGGGTGGTCCACGGCGACACCGAATCGACCGGCAGGCCGGTTCTGGTGTCGGTGCCCTGCGCGAAGGCCGTCCAGCCGGCCACCGCCCATTCCGGCGCGAAGCGGTATTCGCCGCGCGCCTCGATGCCCCAGATCGTCACGTTGGTGAGGTTGACGTACTGATACTGCGTGACCGGGCCGACCATGCCGACGACGGTGGTTTCGAGGAAGTTGTTGTAGAGGTTGTAGAAGCCGGTGAGCTGCCAGCTCGATCCGTTCTCGTACTTGCCGCGGAAGCCGACTTCGAAGGAGTTGGCCGTCTCGGGCTTCAGGTTGGCGTTGGGCAGGATCTGGTAGAACGACGCCGCATTGGTGAAGCCGAAGTTCGCGTTGTCGTAGGGCGGCGCCCGGAAGCCCGTCGCGTACTGGAAGTAGCCCGAATAGGTATCGTTGAAGTGATACAGCAGGCCGAGCTTGGGCGAGGCCGAGACGTAGGTGGTGGCCGAGGGCACGGCGTTGAGCGTAGCGCCCGTCGAGTTCCAGAAGTACTTATCGGGATTGGGCGTCATATTGTAGTAGTCGAGGCGCACCGCCGGCGTGATCTTCAGGCGGCCGCCCAGCGCGCTGATCTCATCCTGCACGTAGATGCCGGCCTGCACCGTGTCGGTGTCGGGGAAGTTCTTGTTTGGATACAGCTCGCCGCCGACGGAGTTCGTGGTTGCGCCGGTCGCGAGGGTGATCTGCGTGCGGTTGCGCGGCCGGGTCGTCGTCGTCCAGGAGAAGCTCGCGCCATAGGTGAAGAAGTTGTCGAGGCCGCCGATCTCGCGATCGGTGTGCATCTGCAGCTCGGCGCCGGTGACGTTCTGCGTGTAGTAGAACTGCGAGGTGCGGGCATTGCTCGGGACGACGCTGGTGACCCCGCCGCGCAAAGTATAGGTATCGGCCTGGGTATAGACCGAGTTGAAATAGGCGAGGAAGCTCAGCCGGTCGACGAAGCCGATCGGCGCATTGTGCTCCCACTGGGCGCTGATCCGGTAGGTGTTGGTATAGTCCTGGCCCCACTCGTCGTAGATCCGGGCGAACAGGCTGGGGAAGGTGCCGACGGCGCTGAGCATGTTGGTGCTCTGTCCGCTCTGATTGTAGGAGCCGGTCAGGCGGATCGTGTCGACCTCGGTCGGCTTGATCACCAGCTTGGCGAAGAAGTTGTTGTTGTAAAAGGTCGTAGGATTGGGGCTGACCGTCGTCTGCGCCGGCTGGAATTCCTGGCCGTCGCGCCGCGTGTAGATGCCCATGAACTCGACGTTGCCCGAGCGCACCGCGCCGGTGAACGATTCGGAGAACTGCTGGTTCGCACCGCTATAGGCGGCCTTGGCGCTGGCATAGACGTCCTTGCCCTCGCGCATGTAGTCGCCGGGATCCTTGGTCGTGTAGGCCACCACGCCGCCGATCGCGTCGGACCCGTAGAGCGCCGAGGCGGGGCCGCGGATGATCTCGACCCGCTTGATGTCCTCGAGGTCGGGCTGCTCGCGCGAGTAGGTGGCGGCGCCCTGGTTGCTGTCGGGAAAGTCGGGCGTGCGCATGCCGTCGACCATGAGCAGCACGCGATTGCCCCCGATGCCGCGGATCACGAAGTTCTGGAACCCGGCACGACCCGGATTGTTGCCGACGGTGACGCCAGGCTCGTTGCGAACGAGATCGCGGACGTCCTGCATGTTCTCGCGATCGATGTTCTCGGTCGTGATCACGGAGACGGTGGCCGGCACGTCGTCGAGCGGCCGCCGGCTGCGCATGGCAGCCGTCGTCACGGCGTCGAGCTGCGTGGGTACGGCCTGGGCGGCCGGCGGGGCCTGGGTGGGATCCGCGACAGGGGGCGTAGCCGGCGTCTGTGCCCAGGTGGGCGTGGCAAGAGGTGCGCAGAGGGCCGTGGTGGCCATCAGCGTGTAGACGATGCGCAGCTTCATTTGAGCCAGGTCCCCAGGAAAAAAAGGACGCCTGGCGTGCGGGACCCTCGCGGGACCGGCTGGCTGGGCAGTTTGACCGAGGAGGGATGGCCCCTCGGGGTCTTGGAATTACTTCGTCAGAATGAGTTTGTTCGAGGCGGTGAGGCGCAGCCGATACAGTTCGACTCCGTGGCGGATCATGAGTTCGCGCCGTCCCTGGAGAAGCGCCGCGCTCTCAATGGCGGGAAGCGTGACTTCCAGCCTGTCGCTCTGCGCATCCGACGCCCGAAGGGGACGCGTCATCTCGTTCATCTCGGCTCTCGCTTCCGCTTTAATCTTGCGAACGACTCTTAATTGCATAGACTGGAAACACAGTCAAGATCGTTCAACCCTGGTGAGGCCATGGAAATCGTTCAGGAACAGAGGCTTGAGACCGCGCAGCGTGACCTCGGGAAGGGCTGCGGAAGGCCCGGCTGTGCCTGCGCCCTGCCGTTGAGCGAGCGCTTCGTGCTGTGGGCCCTGCGGCAGTGGCAGCAGGACCGCGCGTTGCCGCGCGAGGGCTCGACTCTCCATCGCGGCTTCAAGGTCGCGGGCGTCCTAGAGGCGCTGCCGGACTTCGCGATCGCCATGGACGCGTTCCTGTTCGGCGCCCGACGCGCCATGGACATTCACGTGCCGGCCTGTTCGAGCGTCAGCCACGACGAAGCGGTGCTGGTGGCGCTGTGCGGGCTTGCCCAGGCCGATCACGACGGTCCGCTCCTGGCATCGCTCGACATCATGATGGCGCCCACCGCCTCCCGCGTGGCCGCCATTCGCCTGAAAGCCTTTGCCATCGCGCTTGCCGCTGCGGGCCTCCGCATCGCTCCGCCCGCCGGTGCCGCCGCCGGTCGCCTCAATTGAAAGCCCCTGCCATGACCGCCCCGATGCCCGATCGCCTCTCCGACCTGCAGCACGCCATGCGCGTGATCGCGGATGCGGTCGAAGGCCTGCCCGTGGAGTGTCGCGACCTCGCCGGCAACGCGTTGCTCAACGTTGCCGCCGAGGCGGTGGCCCAGGATGTCGGCTGCACCGAAGCAGGCCGCATCTTCGCCCGGCTGGGAGATCTCCTGTCGCGCGGCCATCAGCCGCCGGCGCGGGAGGCGGTCTCCCTGTCCGGCTTCGATGCATGACGGTCGATTTCGCCCGTACGATACCGATCCTCGCTTCCCTCGACATCGCCGAGACCAGCGCCTTCTATGTCGACTGGCTGGGCTTCGCGGTCGGCTATCGGGACGGCAGCTACCTGATCGTCAAACGCGACGACATGGAACTGCATTTCTGGAAGACTGACGATCGGCGGTTTCCCGAGAACACGTCCTGCTACATCCGCGGCGGTCAGGTCGCCGCACTCCACGAGGAGTACTCGGCACGCGGCGTGCCCAACCTGTCCCCCTTCGTGGTGCGGCCGTGGAACATGAGGGAATTCTACATTCACGATCCGCACGGCAACTTGCTGAAGTTCGGTTGCGGCGAATGGTGAAGGGCTGGAGGTCTTGTGGGGATGCTCGCTTCGATTCCATCTCGTCCAGGCGGGCTCTGGCAGGCCGCTGAAAAAGCCGGATCCTGGCGAATAAACGAAACAAACGAAATAAACGAATCAGTCGAATCGAGAGTCGCACCCCTGAAACCGGTATCCTGGTACCGCGTACGGGTCGATGTTGACCGCCGGTACCTGCAAAAATCTGTTCCAACAGGCTGTTAGATTTCGATTCGGCTGCCCAACTCGACCACGCGATTGGTCGGCAAGCCGAAGAAGTCGCCGGCGCTGGCGGCAACGCGCGACAGGGCGAGGAAGAGTTTCTCCTGCCAGCGCGGCAGCAGCGGCGTGCTCGCCTCCATGTAGGTGTTGCGGCCGATGAAGTAGGACGTTCGCATCGGGTCGAACGGTATGCCCTTGTCCTCGAGCAGCGTGAGGCCGCTCGGCACGTCGGGCTGCTCCATGAAACCGTAATGCAGCACGACCCGGTGCACGCCCTTGCCGAGATGCGTGACCTGGCTTCGGCCTTCCGCGGATACGAAGGGTATGTCCGCGACCTCGATGCTGAGCAGCACGACATGCTCGTGCAGCACCTCATTGTGCTTCAGGTTGTGCATCAGCGACCGCGGCGCGTTGGTGGAAGTGGCGGTCAGGTAGACGGCGGTGCCTTGCGGCCGGTGTACGCGGGCCGGATTGATGCTTTCGAGCAGCGTTTCCAGAGGGAGCGCCTCCGCTTGCTCGTGCTTGGTCACGGCCGCCCGGCCGGTCCGCCAGGTCCACATGCAGAGGAAGATCACCGCGGCGATCGCCAGTGGCACCCAGCCGCCGTCGAGGAACTTCAGCATGTTGGACGAGAGCAGCGCCAGGTCGAGGGCCATGAAGCTGCAGAAGACGAGGATGCTGAGCGGCCAGCCCCAGTTCCAGCAGCGCACGGCCAGCACGAACACCAGCGTGCTGGTGATCAGCATCGTTCCGGTGACGGCGATGCCGTAGGCCGAGGCGAGATTGGTCGACGACTTGAAGGCCATGATCAGGATGACGACGCCCAGCATCTGCAGCCAGTTGACCACGGGCAGATAGACCTGGCCGAATTCGCTGGCCGAGGTGTGCCGGATGTGAACCCTCGGGCTGAGACCGAGCAGGGCGGCCTGCTTGGCCATCGAGAAGGCACCCGAGATTGTTGCCTGCGAAGCGATCACGGTGGCGGCGGTGGCCAGGCCGACCAGCGGATAGAGCGCCCAGTCGGGGGCGAGATTGAAGAACGGATTGGCGAGCGCGGTCGGGTCGCTCAGGATCAGGGCGCCCTGCCCATAATAGTTGAGCAGCAGCGCCGGCAGCACCAGACCGAGCCAGGCGAGGCGGATGGGCCGGGCGCCGAAATGGCCCATGTCGGCATACAGCGCCTCGGCGCCGGTGATGGCGAGCGTGATCGCGCCCAGGGCGATGAAGGCGACGAATTTCTCGCGCAGGGCGAAGCCCACCGCGTGGTGTGGCGACAGCGCCGCCAGAACTTCCGGGCGTTGCACGATCTGGTGCGCGCCGAGCACCGCCAGCACGATGAACCAGATGAGTGTTATCGGCCCGAACCATTTGCCGATGCCGCTGGTGCCGAAATGCTGGACCGAGAACAGCGCGACGATGACGCCAATTGCAATCGGTATCACCATCGGCTGGAAGGCCGGGGTGGCGACGGTCAGGCCCTCGACGGCGCTCAGAACCGAAATGGCGGGCGTCAGCAGGCAGTCGCCGTAGAACAGCGCCGCGCCGGCCACGCCCAGCATCAGATAGAAGCGGCGACGCCACTCCGACGAAATGTTCGCCTGGCTGGAGACCAGCGCCATCAGTGCCAGCACGCCTCCCTCGCCCTTGTTGTCGGCGCGCATGACGACGGCCACGTATTTCAGCGTCACGACGACGATCAGCGCCCAGGTGATGAGCGAGAGCATGCCCAGCACGTTGTCGTGCGTGGGCTGGATGCCGGTGTACTCGCTGAAGCACTCCTTGACCGTGTAGAGCGGGCTGGTGCCGATGTCGCCGAAGACGACTCCGAGAGCCGCCAGGGTAAGCGCCGCCCGGCGCCCCCGGCCGGCGGGTTCAACTACAGTGCCGCTGGCGGCCATCGTTCGGTCAACTCTCCCCTTGGACAATTGATCCTAACCGCGAATTCCGGGACGCTGCAGTCCAGAAATCGTAACAAAGGAGGAAACGATGGCGGAGAGCGACAATTACAGGAAGGGCACGGAGATGCGGGCCAGCCTGATGGGCGAGAAATTCGCCGCCGACATGAACAAGTCGGTCTACGACGATCCCATGATGCAGAAGTTCGGCGACTACGCCCGCGAGGCGGTCTTCGGCATGCTGTGGTCGCGCCCCGGCCTCGACCTCAAGACGAAGACCCTGATCTGCGTCATTTCGGACACGGCCCAGGCGCGTTGGCCGGAACTTGCCATCCACCTGCGGATGGCCCGCCGCCAAGGCTGGACGGAGGATGAATTGTCCGAGGCGCTGATGCATCTTTGCGGCTATATCGGCCTCCCGTCGGTGCGCGAGGCGCTGCTCACCGCCAAGGAAGTGTTCGAGGAATTGCGCAAGGAAGGCTGAGGCCGATGATGCTGATGACGGTGAGCGACCTGCCGCTCGAGAGGATCGCGCGCGGCAAGGTGCGCGATGTCTATGCGGTGGATGCAGACCGGCTGCTGCTGGTCGCGACCGATAGGGTGAGCGCCTACGACGTTGTGATGGCCGAGCCCATCCCGCAGAAGGGCGCCGTGCTCACCCAGGTCAGCGCCTGGTGGTTTCGTCAGCTGGGCGACCTCGTCGATCATCACATGATCTCGGCCGACGCCGACGAGATCGCCGCCGCGGTGCCCGCGCTGAAGGGCCATCGTGCCGAAATCGCCGGCCGCGCGATGCTCTGCCGGCGCGGCACGGTGTTCCCGATCGAATGCGTGGTCCGCGGCTACATCACCGGCTCGGCCTGGCGCGAATATGCCAAGGCGGGCACCCTGGCCGGCGAAACCCTGCCCAAGGGCCTGAAGGAGAGCGGCCGTCTCGATCCGCCGATCTTCAGCCCGGCGACCAAGGCCGAGAGCGGCCATGACGAGAACATCACCGTCGCCGAGATGAAGAAGGTGCTGGGCGCCGAGGTCACCGCCGAACTCGAACGCCTGACCCGCCTCGTCTACACCCGCGGCCGCGACGTCGCCCTCAAGCAGGGCATCATCATCGCCGACACCAAGTTCGAGTTCGGCCGCACCGCCGATGGCAAGATCCTGCTGATCGACGAAGTGATGACGCCGGATTCCTCGCGCTTCTGGCCGCTCGACGGCTACGCCGAGGGGCGGCCGCAGCCCAGCTTCGACAAGCAGCCGCTGCGCGACTGGCTCGATGTCGAGCGCCATGCGGGCCGCTGGAACGGCGAGGCCCCCGCGCCCCGGCTGCCGGCGGAGGTCGTCGAGGCGACCAGCAAGCGGTACCTCGAGGCCTACCGGCGGCTGACCGGGGCCGAGCTCAGCGTGTAACGACAGCCGGGGTACGGTGAAGCCGGAGCCGAGGAGCGCCCGTTCGAGGATCGGAATGCCGGCCGCATCGTTGCGCCGGGACTCCGGCAGGCATGACATTTGCACTGCGCGCGGTGCGGGATTTACCGGCAGTATGGGGTCTGGGGTAACACAGTCATGAAGATTATCAGCCGCCGGTCGGGCATCCGTCTTTCCATCGTCGCGGCCGGCCTCGCTGGCCTGGCTTCGGTTGCCGAGGCGCAACAGATGAGCGCGGTCACCCAGCTGGGATGGCTGCGTATCGGCGAGTACGCGCCGATCATGGTCGCCGAGGCCAAGGGCTTCTTCAAGGAAGAGGGCATCGACCACAAGACGGTCGACGGCGGCCCGGGCAAGAACCCGATCCCCATCGTCGCCGTCGGCCAGGCGCAGTTCGGGCTGGCCACCCAGGGCATGCAGATCATCTCGGCGCGGGCCGCGCGCGATCCTGTCGACGTCGTGGCGATCGGCACGCTCTTCCAGCAGGCGCCGTCGTCCTACATCAGCATCACCGAGGCCGACGCTCCGCCGTCGAAACCCAAGGATCTCGAAGGCAAGACCGTGGGCGTGCAGGCCGAGACGGAGTTCGTCTTCAAGGCCTTCGCCAAGAAGAACAATATCGACCTGTCGAAGGTGAAGATCACCTTCGTCAAGGCAACGGTCGAACCGCTGATGGCCGGCCAGATCGACTATTTCTCGGGTTGGGTGATCAACCAGACCTTCCAGATCGAGACCGAGGCCGCGAAGCCGGATGCGCCGGCCACGGTCAAGGGCAAGAGCTGGCGGGCACTGCGGCTCGCCGAATGGGGTGTGCCCACCTACACCGACGTGATCTTCACCTCGGGCGATACGCTGAAGAAGAATCCGGAGCTGGTGCGGCGCTATCTCAAGGCGGTGCAGCGCGGCATGCAGTACGTGATCGATCATCCCGACGAATCGGTCGAGATCCTCGCCAAGTTCCCGGGGCAGATCGAGGACGCGAAGAAGCTCGCCTGGCGCTTCAAGCTGCAGAATCCGCTGTTCGAGAGCGAGGACACGAAGAAGAACGGCCTGCTCTGGATGAATCCCGCGACCTGGGAGCAGATGGTGGAATTCCTCAAGGACGGTGAGCAGATCCCGCGGGCGATCCCGGTGGCCGAGGTCATGACCGACGCCTTCCTGCCCAAGAAATAATGGCCGCGCCGATCTCCATTCGGAACGTCTCGCGGCGTTTCGGCGACACCTGGGCGCTGCGTCCGGTCGACCTGGAGATCGCCGCCGGCGAGTTCATCGCCCTCGTCGGCCCGTCGGGCTGCGGCAAGACCACGTTGCTGCGCATCGTGGCCGACCTGCAGGACCCGTCGAGCGGCGAGGTGCGCATCGGCGACCTGTCCGCGGCCGAGGCGCGGCGCAAGCGCCAGCTCGGCCTCGTTTCCCAGCGTCCCGCCGTGCTGCCGTGGAAGCGCGCCATCGATGACGTGCGCTTCACACAGAAGATCGCCGGCCGCGTCGGCTTCGACCCGGCCAAGGTGCTGGCCGAATTCGGCCTGGGCGGCCACGAGAACAAGCGCGCGCGCGAACTGTCCGGCGGCATGCTGCAGCGGGTCAACATCGCCAGCGCCATGGCGCACGATCCCGCCGTGCTGCTGATGGACGAGCCCTTCGCCGCCCTCGACGAGATGAAGCGCGAGGAGATCGGCGAGTGGTTCGACCGCGAGCTCAGTGTGCGGCCCAAGACCGTGCTGTTCGTCACCCATCACATCGACGAGGCGGTCATGCTGGCCGACCGTCTCCTGGTCTTCTCGCCGGCGCCCGGGCGCGTGCTCGAGGTTGTCCCGGTGCCGGTGCCGCGCCCGCGTGATCCGTCGTTCCGGCAGGATCCGCGCTTCGTTGCCCTGACGGCCCATGTCCGCGGCCTGCTGATGCACCGGGCGGTGGCGTGATGCCCGCCGACGTCGCCCTGCCCGCAACCGACGACCGGCCGGGTCTGGCCGGAAGATTGACGCGGCGCGCGCTCACCTGGGCGGTGCGGGTGGCCACGCCGGTCGTTTCGGTGATCCTGCTCTGGTATCTCGCGATCTGGTTTTCCGGCCTGCCGGCCTTCGTGATCCCGCTGCCCGAGCGTGTGCTCGAGGTCCTGTGGCAGGACCGCGCCTTCATCTTCGAGCATCTGCTTGCGACGCTTCAGGTGGCCGGCATCGGTTTCCTGTGGGCCAACGTGGCGGGGATCGGCCTGGCGGTGCTGTTCGATCTGCTGCCGCCCACGCGGCACATGCTGATGCCGGCTGCGATCACCCTCCGCAATGTGCCCTACATCGCGCTGATCTCGGTGCTGATGCTGGCCTTCGGCGATTCGATCCTGAGCAAGACTTCGATCGTCGCCCTAGCGGGTTTCTTCCCCGTCCTGGTCAACACCATGGCCGGGCTGCGCGCCGCCGACGAGGTCCAACTCGACCGCATGCGCATCCTGAATGCGAGCTGGTGGCAGACCTTCAGCCAGGTGCGTTTGCCCTATGCGGTGCCATCCATCGTGGCGGCCCAGGAGATCACCGGCAGCGGATCGATCATCGTGGCCATTGCGGCGGAGTGGATGATTTCCTCGACCGGCCTGGGCTACGTCATCAATCACGCCATGCAGAACTATCGGGGCGACAAGGTCTATGCGGTCGCGCTGATCGCGACGGCCCTGTCGTTCCTGATATATTCGTCCGTGCACGCGCTGGGAAAAAGGCTGGACTGGCGCGCGGCCGGCGAGCAGCGACGCGGATAGTTTCTCGGAAGGTGGAGGCGGTTATGGCGGCAGGTCTTTCGGCGCAAACCCAGGCGATGCCGGCCAGCATCCCGGTGATCGATCTCGGCGGTCTCTACTCGGACGACCCGGCCGCGCGCAAGGCTGTGGCTGCCAAGATCGGCGCCGCCTGCGACGACATCGGCTTCTTCTATGTCGTGAACCATAATGTGCCGGTCGAGACGATCGACCGCGCGGTCGCGGCGGCCGACCGTTTCTTCGCCCTGCCCGAGGCGGAGAAGCTCAAGATCAAGGCCAACAGCAACAACCGCGGCTATCGCGACATCTGGGACAGCGTCCACCGCAACGGCAAGACCAACGCCAAGGACAGCTTCGACCTTGGTTTCCCGGTGACGGAGGACGATCCCGAGGTGAAGGCCGGCACGCCGTTCTACGCGCCGAACCTGTGGCCCGACCTGCCCGGGTTCCGCGAGGCCATCGAGCCCTACTACATGGCGACCTACCATCTCGGCATGAAGATTCTCGAAGGCTTCGCGCTCTATCTCGGCAAGCCCGAGGATTTCTTCACCCGGCATTTCACCAAGCCGGTCGCCGACATGGTGATCAACCACTACCTCGGCAACGCCGGCCTGCACGTCTCCGACCAGGCCTCCGGGCCGCATACCGACCACGGCATCGTCACCATCCTCTGGCAGGACAGCCTGGGCGGCCTCGAGGTCATGGGTAAGGACGGCCAGTGGATTTCGGCGACGCCGCTGCGCGGCAGCTACGTCATCAACATCGGCGAGCTGATGAAGCGGTGGACCAACGGGCGCTTCCAGGCGACCGTCCATCGCGTCGTCCACCTGCGCGACATGTCGCGCTATTCCATGCCGCTGTTCTGCAATCCCAACTTCCGGACCACGGTGGACCCGCGCGATCTCGGCGTGCCCGATGCCGAAGTGAAATACGAGCCGGTGCAGTCGGGCGAATTCCTGATGTCGCGCTTCAAGGCGACCCGCAAGCTATGGGGCGCCGACCTGAACAAGATCACCACCGGCGAAGTCGTCGAGGCCGCCGCCGAGTAATCGGTTCAGCCTGAAAAGCCAATGACCGGCGCCGTCGCGAGACGGCGCCGGTTTTCATTGTTGGCCGCCCGTCAGCTGCGCGCGACGCCCACACGGCGCAGGACCAGCCGCTCGCGCACCCACAGGAGGAGCGCGGCGAACGGCAGCCAGCCGATCCAGCGCACGCCTTCCATCAGGTACTCGCCCTGGGTGGTGGCCATCAGATAGTCGGCCTGGACCTTCCAGACGCTGGCGGCGACTTCGAAGCCCAGCATCCAGATCAGGATCGCCGGCAGGAGCAGGGTCAGCGGCTTCATCTGGTCGCTGAGGCGCTCATTGTACCAGGGCGCCAGCGCGATCGAGAAGGCCAGTACGGCCAGGATCAGCTTGGCGGCCGGATGGGCCTCGAACCAAGACACCAGCATCGGCTCGCGGGTGATCATGCCGTAGGCGGTCCAGCACAGCACCGCGCCGCCCACCAGGATGACCGACGGATAGCGGTCGACCAGCTTGATGACGAGCTGGCTGCCCCAGACGATGATCGGCACGCTGATCGCGAGGCCCAGCAGGATCAGCAGGATCGAGCCGTGCGAGGCGCCGCCGATGGCCAGCACGTTGTCGATGCCCATCACCGCATCGGCGATGACGATCGTGCGCACCGCCGCGGCGAAACTGGCTGCGGGTGCTTTGACGAGGTGGTTCTCCTCGGCATTCTCCTGGGGCGTCAGCAGCTTGCGAGCAATCCAGACCAGCGCGAGGCCGCCGACCAGCATGAAGCCTGGGACGGCCAGGATGTAGACGACGAGAACGGCCATCAGGGCGCGGATGGCGATGGCGCCGAAGGTGCCCCAGAAGATGACCTTGTTCTGGCTCTCCTTGGGAAGATTGCGTGCGACCAGGCCGATGATGAGGGCGTTGTCGCCCGCCAGAACGAGGTCGATCAGGATGATGGCAAGAAGCGCGGAAAAGAATGCGCCCGAAAACAGTTCGAGTTCCATGAAAGTCTCCAACAACGATTGAATGTTTGCCCAAGCCGCGCGCTTCCCGGGAAGGGCGGTCGAGGCCGTTTCAGTCAGTCGTCAGAGCTTGATCGGCACCTTCTCTACGCCGCCGGTATCGGCGGGATCGAGCGGCCGGAAGAAGGCGCCTACCACGATGCGCAGGACCATGATCCCTGCGGCCATCACGCTGCCGGCCAGCAGCAGCTCGAGCAGATGCCAGTGGCGCATCGCCAGGACCGAGAACTCGCCGCCAAGATCGAAGAAGGCGAACTCCAGGCCTGCCTCGCCGAACCAGGTCGGATCGACCGCATCGCCGAACGAGGAGAGGATCATGCAGATCACGATCGACGCAACGAACAGCTCGCCGCTCGGAGACACGGTCCGGACGGCGTTGGCGGCGCGGTGCGATCGATGGATCAGGCGCATGGTCCGGTCAATTTCCGGCGGGGCCGCCCGCGGATCAAGCGCAAAGCGACACCACCGGCCCGAAATGTCGCAGAAAGTTAGATCCGCAGGCGTCGCAGTCGGAGTGCATTTCCGATGACACTGACCGAACTCAAGGCCATGGCCGCGGCAGCGAACACGGGACTGAGGGTAATTCCGAGCAGCGGATAGAGAACGCCTGCTGCAACCGGTACGCCGGCGGCGTTGTAGACGAACGCAAAGAACAGGTTCTGGCGGATGTTGGCCATGGTTGCCTGCGAGAGGCGGCGGGCGCGGGCGATCCCCAGCAGGTCGCCCTTCACCAGGGTGATGCCGGCACTCTCGATGGCGATGTCGGTGCCGGTGCCCATGGCGATGCCGACATCGGCGGCGGCCAGGGCGGGCGCGTCGTTGATGCCGTCTCCGGCCATGGCGACCACGCGGCCCTCCGCTTTGAGGCGCTGGACGATCCGCGCCTTGTCCTCCGGCAGCACCTCGGCCTCGACGAAATCGATGCCCAGCCGGGCGGCGACCGAGGCGGCAGTGCGCCGGTTGTCGCCGGTCAGCATCACGATGTGCAGGCCGGCCTCGCGCAGGTGCTTCAGGGCTTCCGGCGTGGTCTCCTTGACCGGATCGCTCACTGAAAGGAGCCCCTCGGCCCTGCCGTCGACAGCCAGGAGCACGACCGTGGCTCCGTCCTGGCGCAGTGCATCGGCTTTCGCGTCGGCGGTGGCACTATCGATACCGGCTTCGCGCAGGAAGGCGGCGTTGCCCAGCAACAGACGCCGGCTACCGACTGTACCCGACACGCCCTTGCCGGCGGGCGAGGCAAACCCTTCGACTTCGGATACCTCCAGCCCGCGCACCCGGGCGCCGGCCAGGATCGCGGTCGCAATGGGATGTTCGCTGCCGCGCTCGAGGCTGGCGGCCAGGCGCAGGATTTCGTCTTCCGACACGGTCCCGAGCGACTCCACCGTGGCAAGGGTCGGCTTGCCCAGCGTCAAGGTGCCAGTCTTGTCGATCACCAGGGTATCGACCTTCTCCAGCCGCTCCAGTGCCTCTGCGTTGCGGATCAGGATGCCGGCGGCCGCGCCTCGGCCGACGCCGACCATGATCGACATGGGCGTGGCCAAGCCCAACGCGCAGGGGCAGGCGATGATCAGGACGGAGACCGCCGCCACCAGCGCATAGGAGAAGGCCGGCGCCGGGCCCCAGATCGACCAGGCGGCGAACGCGATCACCGAGACCGCGATCACCGTCGGCACGAACCAGCCTGCGACGATGTCGGCCAGGCGCTGGATCGGCGCGCGGCTGCGCTGTGCCTCGGCCACCATCTTGACGATGCGCGACAGCATCGTGTCGCTGCCGACCAGTTCGGCCTTCATGACGAAGGTGCCGCTGGCGTTGACCGTGCCGCCGATGATCCTGGCGCCGATCGCCTTCGAGACCGGCATGGGCTCGCCCGTTATGCTCGATTCGTCGACCGACCCCGTCCCTTCGATGACCGTGCCATCGACCGGTACTTTTTCGCCCGGGCGAACGCGCAGCCGGTCGCCCACTGCGATCCGGTCGATCGCCACCTCGGCATCGTTGCCGAGTTCATCAATCCGCAATGCCGTACGGGGCGCCAGTCCCAGCAGGGCCTTGATGGCGCCGCCGGTCGCATCGCGCGCGCGCAGCTCGAGCACCTGTCCCACCAGCACCAGCACGACGATCACAGCGGCCGGTTCGAAATAGACCGATACCGTCCCGTCAGGGGCGCGCACAGCCGAGGGGAACAGGCCGGGCGCCAGGGTCGCCACGACGCTGTAGATCCAGGCGACGCCGGTGCCGAGCGCGATCAGCGTGAACATGTTGAGATGGCCGGTCCGCACCGACTGCCAGCCGCGCACGAAGAACGGCCAGCCTGCCCACAGGACCACCGGTGTCGCGAGTGCCATCAGCAGCCATGGCATGACGCCGTGCGGCAGCAGGCCGTGCAGGCCGAACAGATGGCCGCCCATGTCGAGTGCCACCAGCGGAACGGCCAGCGCACCGCCGATCCACAGGCGCCGCTGCATATCCAGGAGCTCTTCGTTCGGCCCGTCGTCGAGCGAGATCTCCGCGGGTTCCAGCGCCATGCCGCAGATCGGGCAGCTTCCGGGGCCGACCTGCCGGATCTCGGGATGCATCGGGCAGGTGAAGATCGTGCCGGGGGCGACCGGCGCCGCGGGCGGTGCGTCCTCGGGCTTGAGATACCGGGCGGGATCGGCCGTGAACTTCTGCAGGCACTTCGGATTGCAGAAGTAGTAGGTCTGCCCCCCGTGAACGGTGGTGTTCTTCGCCCCCTCGACCTTCACCTTCATGCCGCAGACGGGATCGATGGCGATGCCGGGATCGGCGGCGGGCGCGGTGCCGTGGGAGGCGTGGCAGCAGGCATGGGTCATGCTTGCTACCTATACCCTACGGGGGTATGGTTCAAGGATGGACGAAAAGCTCAAGAAGTCGCAGCTCGCGCGCCTCAGCCGGATCGAGGGCCAGGTGCGCGGCGTGGCGCGCATGATCGAGGAGGAGCGGTATTGCATCGACGTGCTGACGCAGATCCGCGCGGTGCGGGCCGCGCTCGACAAGGTCGAGCAGGAGACGCTGGGCGATCACCTGCAGCATTGCGTAGCGCATGCCTTCCATGCCGGCTCGGAGAAGGACCGGCAGATCAAGATCGACGAGATCCTCGAAGTGCTGGACAGCCGGCGTCGCTGACATGACCGGGCTTCGCTCTTTCCTCTGGTTGCTCGCGCTGGTCGCCTTCGCCGTTCCCTCATTGGGAACGCGCGCGGTGCCGGTCCAGGCGGCCACGGAGCACGGAGCGGACCACGCGGCCATGACCGATTGCCGCGAGCACAAGCCACCGCCACCGGACGATTGCCCCTCGGCGGGCACGACCAAGCACGTCACCGGCGATTGCTGCCCGGCCATGGGCGGCGTTTTCGCCCTGTTGCCCGCGGACGCGCCGGCGGCCGTCGGTCCGATGACCGAACTGCATCGCACCGCGGCAATCCGCAACCTGACCGGTCTCGCGCCTGCGAGGGAGCCGCCGCCACCCCGAGCCTGAACCGAAGCCCCCTTCGCTTCCTTTCAGTTTCGGGAGATTTCCATGTCGATTCGACGTTCGTTCGTCGGCCTCGCGCTGCTGGCCTTCGGGTTGTCTGCGCCGCCGGCTCTCGCCGGCACCTATGATCTGATCATCGATCGCACGACTGTCGCGATCGACGGCCAGACGCGCCGCGTGTTTTCCATCAATGGCGAGATCGCCGGTCCGACGCTCCGCTGGACCGAGGGCGAGGAGGTGACGGTGAACGTCACGAATCGCCTGAAAGAGGACACGTCGATCCACTGGCACGGCATCCTGCTGCCGTTCCAGATGGACGGCGTGCCGATGGTGAGCTTTCGCGGCATCCGGCCCGGCGAGACTTTCACCTATCGCTTCAAGGTCCGCCAGGCCGGTACCTACTGGTATCACAGCCATTCCGGCGGACAGGAGCAGGAGGGCCTGTATGCGCCCATCGTGATCGCTCCGGCGAAGGGCGAGCGCGAACAAGCGGCGCGCGACCATGTCGTGATGCTCTCCGACCATCACGCGATGTCGGCGGGCGCCATCCTGCGCAAGCTGAAGCAGGAGCCAGGCTACTTCAACGACCGCAAGCGCACCTTGCCCGGCCTGTTGCGTGACCTCGCCGCGGCCAGGACCACGGAGGAGAAGCAGGCCGTCATCTCGAGCCGCCTGATGTGGGGCGAGATGCGCATGGACCCGACCGACCTCGCCGATGTGACGGGCTATACCTTCCTGGTGAACGGCCGTGGTCCGACCGACAACTGGACCGGCCTGTTCAGGCCAGGCGAAAAGGTGCGGCTGCGCTTCGTCAATGGCTCGGCGATGACGATCTTCGACACGCGCATCCCGGGTTTGCGCATGAAGGTGGTCCAGGCCGATGGCCAGGACGTGAAGCCTGTCGAGATCGACGAGTTCAGGATCGGTGTCGGCGAGACCTACGACGTCATCGTCGAGCCGAAGGACGACCGCGCCTACACGATCGAGGCGCAGTCGATCGACCGGCGCGGCTTTGCCCGCGGCACGCTCGCGCCGCGCGAAGGCATGAGCGGACCGGCGCCGGTGCCACGGCCGCCCGCGCTGCTCGGCGAGGCCGACATGGGACATGGTGGCATGCCTGGCATGGACCACTCGAAGATGGACCACGCAAAGATGGGCCATGCTGCATCGGCATCGTCCGATCTGTCGGGCCTCGTGCACGTGCCGCCGGTCGACGCGCCGGCCGGATCGAGGGTGCTGTCCTATGCCGACCTGCGGCGGGCCGACCGCTCGTATCGCCTGCGACCGCCCGATCGCACGATCGACATCCGACTTACCGGCAACATGGAGAAGTTCTTCTGGTCGTTCGACGACCGGAAATACTCCGAGGACCCGGTGATGAACTTCACGCAGGGCGAGACGGTGCGTCTGGTCTTCCGCAACGAGACGATGATGAACCATCCGATCCATCTGCACGGACTCTGGATGGACCTGGAGAACGGCGCGGGCGAAGAGCGGCCACGCAAGCATGTCGTGATCGTTCCGCCCGGTCGCACGGTGAGCGTCACGGTGCGCATGACGGAGGCCGGCCGCTGGCCGTTCCACTGTCATTTTCTCTATCACATGATGACCGGCATGTTCCGCGAGTTCGTCGTGGCGCCCTCGGCGGTGCCGGTGGTCGACGACGTCGTGCCCGCGGATGAACCGGTGGCGCGACCCTCGAGACCGGCGGCGCGACCAGCGACACCCGCGCCCGCTCCGGCACCCGCGCCCGCGACGGGAGGTGGCCATGGCCAGCACCATCACTAGGCTGCTGAGCGCCGCGGCGTTGTTCCTCGCGGCCGCGCCTGCCCGGGCGATGGACGACCAGGAACTGTTCTGGCGCTTCGACGCCCGTGCGGAGAAGCGTATCTCCTCGATCGCGCCGGCGACCGAATGGGCGGCGTCCGCCTGGATCGGCGAGGATCGCAACAAGCTACGGCTGGCCAATACCGGCATCGTCGGAGACAACGGCCACATCGACAATGAAGGCGGGACCAGGGGCATCGACAGCCGCTTCTTCTACAGCCGGCTGATCTCTGATTTCTGGGACGCCAAGGCGGGTGTGCAGTTCACGGTGTTCGACGAGGGGGTCACGCGCTCGGGCTTCCTCGCGGGCGTCGAAGGGCTGGCGCCCTTTGGCATCCATGTCGATCTGGTGGCCGGTGTCAGCCAGACCGGTGTGGTGAGTGCCCGGCTCGAAGCGTCCTACGATGCGCTGCTGTCGCAGAAGCTGATCGCCACGCCCTACCTCGAGGCGATGGTTGCCTCGAAGGACGATCCGGCCATCCAGCTCGGCAGCGGACTCGCGCGGTTCGAGCTGGGGCTGCGGCTGCGCTACGAGATCACGAAGGAGGTGGCACCCTACATCGGCGTCGCCTTCGAGCAGTTCACCGGCAACACCGCGAACTTCGTCGCGGCAACCGGCGAACCGACCTCGCTCGTTCGGGCGCTCGTGGGCCTGAAGGTCTGGTTCTGACAACAACGCGTGGCATGCAAATTGCTGCATCGTTCCCGGGTATTCGGGGACGATCCAGGGGGTTCGCATGTTCCGTCGTATGCTGTCCGGTCTCGCCGTGGCTGCGTCTTTCGTCTCCGTCGCCGCGGCGCAGGACCTTCCGAAGAGCCAGTTCAAGGTGATCGGGCTCAACAGTCCGACACCCGTCTCGATCCACGACGAGCTGCCGTTCTGGCGCAAGACGATCCCCGAGGCGTCAAAGGGCGCGATCACTGTCGACGTCACGCCGCTCGACCAGATGGGCATCGACGACAAGACGATGCTGCGGCTGCTTAAGCTCGGCGTCATGGACTTCGCCGCCATGGACATCTCCAAGATGGCCGGCGACGACCCGCGCTTCGAGGCGTGCGATCTCGCCGGGCTGACGCTCACGCCGGCCAAGGCGCGCGCGGCCTGCGATGCCTATCGCGCCGTGATCGACCGCCAGATGCAGAAGAACTGGAATGCCAAGCTGCTGGCCTTCGGTGGCAACACGCCCCAGGTCTTCTGGTGCCGCGACGTGCTGGCCGGCCTTGAGGGCCTCAAGGGCAAGAAGATCCGTGTCTTCAACAACACGATGCGCGACTTCCTGAGTGGCGTTGGCGGGACCGCCGTCAGCATGGCCTTCGCCGAGGTCGTGCCGGCGCTCAACAATGGCGTGGTCGATTGCGGCGTGACCGGCAGCCTGTCGGGCAACACCGCCGGCTGGGCCGAAGTCACCAAGTCGATCTACCCGATGTCGCTGGGCTGGAGCATCAACGTGCTGGCCGTCAATCTCGATACGTGGAAGCGGCTCGATCCCAAGACGCAGGCTTTCCTGACCGAGCAGTTCAAGGCCTACGAAGACAAGATGTGGAAGACGATCGAGACCACGACCGCCGAGGCCGACAACTGCAATACCGGCGTACAGCCCTGCACCATGGGCAAGCTCGCCAAGACGACCATCGTTCCGGTCAAGCCCGAGGAAATGGCCGCGCATAAGAAGCTGGTCGAGGGTGCAGTCCTCGCCGGCTGGGCCAAGCGCTGCGGGGCGGCCTGCGCCAAGGAGTGGAACGAGACCGTCGGCAAGACGCTCGACCTCAAGGCACCGACGCCCTGACCGGCGGCGGCGTGGGCATGATTGGGGTCCGGCGCTTCGCCCAGTGGGGCCTGTGGTTCGGCGGCGCGCTGGTTCTCCTGGCCGCGGTGCTGATCGGCATCGACGTTCTGATGCGCAAGTTCCTCGCGCTGTCGATCGGCGGGGCCGACGAGCTGGCCGGTTACTCGCTCGCGATCGGGACGACGTGGGGGCTGGGCGCCGCCCTGCTCGATCGGGCCCACATCCGCATCGACTCCTTGTATGTCCTGTTCCCGCAGAAGCTGCGGTTGGCGCTCGATCTCGTGGCGTTGGTGCTGTTCACGGGGTTCTTTGCGCTGACCCTGTGGCACGGGTACGGGGTCATGGCTCAGTCCTGGACGTCGGAATCGCGCAGCCAGTCCGCCCTCGAGACGCCCACCATCATCCCGCAGTTCCTCTGGCTCGCCGGACTGGTGGCCTTCGTCGCTGTGGCGTTGATCCTGCTGGTGCAGGCCCTCCGGCTGGGCGCCGCGGGCGACCTGAACGGCATGGCCCGGCTGATCAGCACGCGCTCGGCCGAGGAGGAGGTGGAGGAGGAGATCCGAGACCTCAAGGATCGCCAGGTTCGCGAGGGGAGAAATTGACGTGCTGATCGTCACGCTGCTCATCCTCATCGGCCTGCTCGCGCTGGCCATCCCCGTCGCCGCCGGTCTCGGCATTCTCGGCCTGTCGCTGTCGGGCCTCTATTCGAAGCTGCCGCTGTCGCTGGCGATGGGTGAGATTGCCTGGGGCACGTCGAACAACTTCCTGCTCGTCGCCATTCCCTTCTTCGTGCTGCTGGGCGAGATCCTGCTGCGGTCCGGCATGGCGGAACGCATGTACAACGCCCTCGTGCTCTGGGTGCCCTGGCTGCCGGGCGGCCTCATGCACTCCAACATCGCCGCCTGTGCGATGTTCGCGGCGACCTCGGGTTCGAGCGTGGCAACGGCGGCGACCATCGGCACGGTGGCACTGGGCGAGGTCGAGAAGCGCGGTTATTCGGAGCGCCTCTTTCTCGGCACCATCGCAGCCGGCGGGACGCTGGGAATCCTGATCCCGCCCTCGATCAACATGATCGTCTATGGCGTCCTGACCGAAACCTCGATCCCGAAGCTCTACCTCGCCGGCTTCATTCCGGGTCTCGTGCTGGCCGCCCTGTTCAGCCTGACGGTGCTCGTGATCTGCCTCGTCCGTCCCGCACTGGGCGGCAAACCGACCTCGACGAGCTGGGCTCAGCGCATCGCCGCGTTGCCCGACCTGATCCCGCCCCTGGTCATCTTTCTTGCCGTGATCGGCTCCATCTACGCCGGCTGGGCGACGGCCACCGAGTCGGCGGCGCTGGGCGTGATCGCTTCGATCGGTATTGCAGCGGCCTATCGGCGTCTGACCTTTCGCACGCTCCTCAACGCCTTCGAGGGAACGATGCGCACGACCGCCATGATCATGGCGATCCTGCTCGCGGCCTACTTTCTCAACTTCGTCATCACCTCGATCGGCCTCACCGGCCAGGTGAACCGGTTCATCACCAGTCTCGGCCTCTCGAAGGTCCAGCTCCTGATCGTCGTGGTGCTCTTCTACTTCGTGCTCGGCATGTTCATGGAGACGTTGTCGATGATGGTGGCGACAGTGCCGATCATCGCGCCGGTCATGATCGGGGCCGGCTACGATCCGATCTGGTTCGGCATCATGATCATCATCCTGATGGAGCTGGCCATGATCACGCCGCCGGTCGGCATCAACCTCTACGTCGTCCAGGGCCTGCGCAAGAAGGGCCGGATCGACGACGTGATCATCGGCACGTCACCCTTCGTGATCACCATGCTGCTGATGCTGGTGGTCCTCTCGATCTGGCCGCAGATTGCGCTGTGGCTGCCGCAAATGGCGGCGACCTAAGTCACCGCCGCCGCCAGCGTCATCACGATATTTCCTGCGCTGTCGCGCTCGGCTCGCGCGCCGGGCGGGACGACGCAGGTCGTGTCGTATTCGTCGACGATCAGCGGTCCGATCATCGGCGTCGCGAGGTCGGCGCGGCTCACCACCGGCGTCTCCATCCAGCCATGCGCATCGCCGAACCAGGCGCGGCGCGAAGCCTGGCCCTTTGCTTCGGCCCGGCTTGGACGCACGTTTTGCGGCACGCCGCTGCCCTCGCGCAGGCCCGCGCCCACGAGCTGGATGGAAACCAGCTCGACCGGTTCGTCGGGACCGGCCCGGTGGCCGTAAGTGCGCTCGTGCTCCCGGCCGAAGGCTTCCTCGAGATGCGTTACCATGCGGGCGTCGATCAGCCCGTCCGGCACCGGCACGGTGAGCTCGTAGCTCTGGCCCTTGTAGTGGAGTGCCGCGGAGCGCTTCAGCCGGGCGCCTGTGCCCGTGAAGCCTTCGACGGCAAGTTGCCCGTCGGCCTGCTCCGCCATCGCCGTCCAGGCACGGTCGATCTCGCCCAGATCGGCCTGGCGCAGCAGGCGGCGGAAGGTCCGCGCATAGTGGTGCTCGACATCGGCATAGAGCAGGCCGAAGGACGAGAAGAGGCCGGCCGAGGGCGGCACGATCACGCGGCCGATGCCCAGCGCCGCCGCCATGCCGGCCGCGAACAGGGGGCCGTTGCCGCCGAAGGCGAACAGCGAGAATTCGCGCGGGTCGCGGCCGCGCTCGGTCGACACCGCCTTGATGGCGCGGATCATGTTTGACGCCGCGATCAGGTGGGCGCCGTAGGCCGCGCGCTCGACGGTCATGCCGAGGGGCTTGGCGATCTTCTGCTCGAACACGGCGCGCGCCTTGTCGGCATTGAGCTTCACCGCGCCGCCCACCAGATGGCCGGGATTGATGTAGCCCAGCAGGACGTTGGCATCGGTGATGGTCGGCGCTTCGCCGCCCTTGTCGTAGCAGACCGGACCGGGGAAGGCGCCGGCGCTCTCCGGTCCCGCCTGCAGCGCGCCGCCGGGATCGATCCAGACATGGCTGCCGCCGCCCGCACCCACTTCGGCCAAGTCGATGGCCGGGACCTTCAGCGTGTAGCCCGCGCCGGTGAGCAGGCGCGAGCCGATCATGATGCCGGCGCCCACGGCATATTCCTGGGCGCGGGCGACCTCGCCGTCCTCGACCATCGAGGCCTTGGCTGTCGTGCCGCCCATGTCGAAGGTGATGATCTTCTCGAGCTTCTTGGCGCGGGCCAGGGCCTGCGCGCCGACCACGCCGCCGGCCGGACCCGATTCGATGATGTTCATCGGCCGCTCGGCGGCGGCGGTGTCGGTGGTGAGGCCGCCGTTCGACTGCATCAGTAGCAGGCGCGCGGGAATACCGGCACTGTCCAGGCCGCGACGCAGCGCATGCAGGTAGGTCGCCACGATCGGCATCACATAGGCGTTGATGACCGTGGTCGAGGTGCGCTCGTATTCCTTGATCTCGGGCAAGACCTCGCAGGACACGCTGAGCGGCAGGTGAGGCGCCTTGCGGGCGACGATGTCGCGCAGCATCAGCTCGTGCGCCGGATTGGTGAAGGAGTTGAGCAGGCAGATGGCGATCGCCTCAACCTTTTCGGCCAGCAATTCATCGACCGCGCGCTCGGCGTCAGCCGGATCGAGTGCCCGGTCGACGCGGCCGGCATGGTCGACCCGCTCGTCGACCACCTTGCGCAGATAGCGCTCGACCAGCGGCTCGGGCTTGGTCCAGGCGAGATCGTAGAGCTTGGGCATGCGCAGGGTGCGGATCTCCAGCACGTCGCGGAAGCCCTTGGTGGTGATCAGCCCGACCCTGGCGCCCTTGTGCTCGAGGATCGCGTTCGAGGCCACGGTGGTGCCGTGGCGGATCTCCTCGATGGCACCGCCGTCGAGCCCGGTCTCGCGGAAGACCTCGCTCAAGCCGTCGACGATCGCCTGGGCATAGTTGCCGACGCTCGACGAGATCTTCTTGGTGTGGATGGTGCCGTCGGAACCCAGTAGCACGATGTCGGTGAAGGTGCCGCCGATGTCGACGCCGACGCGATAGGTCACGGTCATGGGAGCTACTCCGCCGCTCGGGCGAGCGGTGCCGGGTCGTGCCACTGCACCTTGGGCGGCTCCGTCCAGCCGCGCGCCTTGGCGATCTCGGCGCGGCGCCGCTCGGTCGCTTCGGTGTCGACCGTCCAGGCGCTGGTGTCGATCACGACGCCGTAGTCGGCGAGCGCCTTTGCCGGCGAGAGCAATTCGTTGCGCACGTCGCGCAGCACGGCGGCCGGATCGCGCTCCAGCGGATCGCCCCAGCCGCCGGCGCCGGCCAGCACGTGGCGGAAGATGTCGCCGCCGTTGACCGTCATGGTGAGCTTGGAAGGCAGCAGCCGGTTCTCGCCGTCGGGATTGAGATAGTTCTCCGACGGTCCGCCGGGACTGCCGCCATAGAGACCGAACGGGCGATGGTCGCGCCGGTCGGAGCGGACCTGCAGCATGCCTTCGGCCTCGAGGAACTTGTAGTCGCGCCGGAAGGGCACGCCGCCGCGATATTTGCCGGCGCCCGCCTTGTCGGCCACGAACTCGTAGGCCAGCAGCTGGATCGGCTGCTCGGCCTCGGTCACCTCGATCGAGTGCGAGGCCATGTTGGCGAACATGTGCGAGTTGCCGTCGAGCCCGTCGGCGAAGGGGCGGGCGCCCCAGGCGCCGCAGGTGAAGTCGACATAGACGAAGGGCTTGCGCGCCGCATCATAGCCGCCGATCGAGATGCCGGTGTTGCCGCCGTCGCCCGCCGCCTTCACGCGGTCGGGCAGCATCATGGCCAGCGCGCCGAACATGCAGTCGGTCATGCGGAAGCCGGTCAGGCCGCGCGCCGCGCAGGCCGCCGGCAGCACGCCGTTGCCTACGGTGCCGGGCGGGCAGATCACTTCGATTGCCCGGAACACGCCCTCGTTGTTGGGGATGCCCGGCGGCAGCACCGAGCGGATCCCGGTGTAGGAGGCGGCCTTGGTGAAGGAGAGTGTGTTGTTGATCGCGCCCTTGACCTGCGGGTTGGTGCCGGTCCAGTCGACCACCATGTGGCCGCCCTTCTTGGTGAGGGTGACGAACAGGCGGATCGGCTTGCCGTAGTCGACGCCGTCGTCGTCGATCCAATCCTCGAAGCTCCACTGCCCGTCTGGCAGTTCCTGGATCGCCGCCCGCGTCAGCCGCTCGGCATAGTCGATGACCTCGTTGAGGTAGAACTTCGTCTCTTCTGCCCCATGGCGCGCCACAAGCTCGGCGAACTGCTTCTCGCCGATATGGCAGGCCGCGAGCTGGGCGCGCAGGTCGCCGAACAGCTGGACGGGCAGGCGGACGTTCTTCTCTATGAACGTCATGATGGTCTTGTTGAGCACGCCCTTGTCGTAGAGCTTCATCGGGGCGATGCGGAGGCCTTCGGCGTAGATCTCGGTCGAATCCGAGGCGTTCGAGCCGGCGACCCTGCCGCCGACGTCGATGTGGTGGCAGACCGTGCAGGCGAAGGCCAGTCGCTCGCCCTGGTGGAACAGCGGCTTGATCACGAAGATATCGGGCAGGTGCATGCCGCCGTCGAACGGATCGTTCATGATGAAGACGTCGCCTTCGGCCATGTCGTCCTTGAAGTGACGCATGATCGATTCCATGGCGGTCGGCACCGAGCCGAGGTGGCCCGGCAGGGTCAGTCCCTGGGCGGCGAGCTTGCCGTTGGCGTCGGCGAAACCCGTGGAATAATCCATGTTGTCCTTGAGCACGCCGGAGTAGGTCGTCCGGAAGACCGTGAGCGCCATCTCGTCGGCGATCGAGAAAATGGCGTTCTTGAAGAGCTCCAAAGCGATCGGATCGGACACCGGCACTTCGTCTTCCTCCCGAATTCTGCTGCCGTCATTGGCGCGGGCCTCGCCATGCAATTTGCAAGCCGCTTCGCCTGTCGAACGCGCGGATGCTTGTTCGAGGGGCGAAGTCCGACCGGTCGCATGGGCGAACTCCCTCCGGGTGCGCTAGAGTGCGGTCCCCTCCGAAGGAACGTTCATGCCCAAGACCAAGATTGCCCTCGCTTGTCAGGGCGGCGGCAGCCAGACCGCCTTTACAGCAGGCGCGTTGAAGGCGCTCTGCCAGGCTCAGGGACAAGGCCGGCTGAAGGACGAGTTTGAGGTCGTCGGCATCAGTGGCACCTCGGGCGGCGCCGTATGCGCCACGCTGCTCTGGTACTCGTTCATGAAGGGGGAGCGGCCGGTCTGGAAGCGCATGATGGATTTCTGGGAGGAGAACACCGCCCAGGGCCCGGTCGAGCACGCCATCAACAGCTTCATCGTCGAATCTGTCCGACTGGTGAATGCGGGCGTGATGCCGACTCTTCAACTCAGCCCGTCGTCGCCGCTCATGCAGTCGATGATGGGATTCATGACGACGGGACAGCGTACGGGCTTCTCCGATTTCCGTGGGCTTCTGGAGAAGCACATCGACTTCGCCGAGATTGCCTCGTGGGGACCGCGGCCACAGCGACCGATCCTCATGCTGGGCGCCGCCAACGTCACCAGCGGCGCGCTGGCCAAGTTCGTGTCTTCACGCGAGCCCATCCGGGTCGAGCACATCCTGGCGTCCTGCGCGGTTCCAAACATTTTTCCGGCCGTGCAGATCGGACAGGACGCCTTCTGGGACGGGCTCTTCTCCGACAATCCGCCGGTCGAGGAGCTGATCCGGCCGCGCTCGGTCGGCGAGGCCAACATTCCCGACGAGATCTGGCTGATCAAGATCAACCCGACGGCCAGCCGGAGGGTGCCTCTGAAGCCCGGCGAGATCGTCGACCGGCGCAATCAACTCGAGGGCAACATCTCGCTGTTCCAACAGCTCGGGCACCTCGAAATCATGAACGACCTGATACTCGCCGATGCCTTCCGGCCCGAGTTCCTGAGGCGATTCGACATCAAGGCGCCCGTCCGCATTCCGAAGTCGTTCCACACGGACGGCGCCAAGCCCTACCACATTCCCTGTATCGAAATGCCGGCCGAGCTGCAGGACATGCTCGACTTCGAGGGCAAGATCGATCGCGGCTCGGAGAATATCGGTCGCCTGATCGCCGAGGGCGAGAAGGCGGCGGAAGTCTTTCTGAAGGCCCGTGCAGAAGCCGTCGCCGCGTCTTCCCTCGGCGAGAACCAGACCGCCGGGCAGGCAGCCCCGAACGGCGACGGTTTCAGTGAGCTTCCGATTTCACGCTGGCGCGATCCGCCGACCCGACCTGAGTAAGGGCCTGCTTACTGCGGCTCGATCTTCGCGATCTTCACGTACTCGGCCCACTTGGCCCGTTCCTCGCGGTCCTGTGCGGCGCATTGCTCAAGCGTCAGCGGCCTGGCGGTGAGGGCGAATTCCTCGGTGAGGCGCTTGTTGTTCGCGGGCGCGGTGATGGCCTCGTTGATGAGCGTGTTCAGCCGCTGCTGGATCGGCAGCGGCGTCGCCTTCGGCACGGCGATGGCCAGGAAGCCCGAGCTCACGAACCCGGGGAAGGTTTCGGCGAGGGTCGGCACATCGGGATAGAGTGGGCTGCGCTCGGGCAGCGAGATGGCGAGCGGCCGTGCCTTCTTGTCGACGACTTGGCCCCGCGCGGCGGTGAGGTCGACGAACATGAAGTTGATGGCGCCGCCGTAAAGGTCGTTCCAGGCATTGCCGATCGCCTTGTAGCCGACCCCCTGCCAGTCGACGCCGGCGCGCTTGCCCAGCACCTCGGCCGGGACCTGCGAACTGGCATTGAAGTAGCCGAAGTTGAGCTTGCCCGGGTTCGCCTTCGCATAGGCAAGCAGCTCGGCCAGGGTCTTGTAAGGGCCGTCGGCCGGCACGACGAGGAAAGTGCCGGAGGAGCCGATGATGCCCACCACCGAGAAGTCCTTTTCCGGATCGTAGCCCGGGTTCTTGTACATGTGGACGTTGGCGGCATTTGTCGAGGTGGTGGCCAGCATCAGCGTATAGCCGTCCGGCGGCGCGACCTTCACCGACATCGCGCCGACGATTCCATTGGCGCCCGGCTTGTTCTCGACCACGAAGGGCTGGCCGGTCTTGTCCTCGATGTACTTGCCGACGAGGCGCGCGGTGATGTCGCCCGAGCCGCCGGGCGCGAAGGGCACGATGATGCGGATGGCTTTGGTCGGATAAGTTTCGGTCTGCGCAGCGGCGGGCAGGGCGGCGAGAAGCGGCAGGGCGAAGAGGCTGCGACGAGACAGCGATGTGCGGAATGTGTCCATGGGAGTGAAGTCTAACGCATGCGCGCCGGATGGACAGCGCGGCGCTTGCAGCCCTACCTTGCGCCCATGTCAAAATCAGGTCGGCCGCCGCTCGACGGCATTCGCGTCATCGATTTCTCCCGCGTGATCGCGGGGCCCATGTGCACCCAGATGCTTTCGGACATGGGTGCCGAGGTGATCAAGATCGAGAACCCCGACGGCGGCGACGACACGCGCAAGGGCGCCGGCCCGCGTGCCGGCGGGACCGATGGCGAGAGCCACTTCTTCATGGCCTTCAACAGGGGAAAGAAGAGCGTCGCGCTCGATTTCACCAAGCCCGACGGCCAGGCGATCGTGCACAAGCTGCTCGCCAATGCCGATGTGCTGGTCGAGAACTTCCGGCCGGGCGTGCTCAAGAAGTATGGATTCGACTATGCCAGCGTCGCTGCGAAGTATCCGAAGCTGATCTATCTTTCCATTTCGGCATACGGACAGACCGGGCCTTTGTCTGACCGACCGGGCTACGATCCCGTGTTGCAGGCCGAGTCGGGCATGATGAGCGTGAATGGCGAGGCCAATGGCGAGGGACTGCGCCACGCCATCGCCATCGTCGACACGATGACGGCGATCCATTCTGTCGCCGCGGTCAATGCCGCGCTCTATGCGCGCCGCGATACCGGCAAGGGCCAGCAGATCGACCTCGCGCTCTACGACACCGCGCTCGTGTCGCTGGGCAACATGGGCGCCTACTATCTGATCGGCGGCGAGCAGCCGCGCCGCGCCGGCAACGGCCATTTCGCCTCGGCGCCCAACAGTTCGTTCGAGACGGCGAACGGCAAGATCTACATGGCGGTCGCGAACCAGAAGCTCTTCGCCGACACGGCCAAGGCGCTCGGCCATCCCGAATGGGTGACCGATCCGCGCTTCGATACGGTGGCCAACCGCGTGGCCAACAAGCCCGAGCTGACGCGCCTCATGGAAGAGGTGCTGACGACCGACACCAAGGAGAACTGGGCGCAGAAACTGCGCCACCTGCCGGCCGGCCCGATCCGCACCATGAAGGAGGCGCTCGACGAGCCGGAAGTAAAACGCCGCGGGATGCTGAAGACCTACAAGCATAGCCGGGTGGGCGATGTGCCGCTGATCGGCTCGAACTTCCACTTCTCCGACACGCCGGTCGACGACACGCGACCGCCGCCGGCGCTGGGCGAACACACCGATCAAGTGCTCAAGGAATTGGCGGGTCTCGGGGCCGCGGAGATTGCGGCGTTGCGCGAGAAGAAGATCGTCGGCTGAGGACTTTCTCTTTCACGTCGCCCTGAACGGAGTGAAGGACCTCACCGAACGACCGATGCCTCCCTGCTGGCGTGAGATCCTTCGCCTTCAAATCAGGATGACGGGAATCCTCACCTGTCCAGCCATGTCTTCAGGATCAGGTTGGTCTCCTCGGGCTTTTCCATCGTGACGAGATGGCCGCACTGGTCGACGACCACCAGCGCGGCCGCCGGAATGGCCTTTGCCATCTCCTCGGACAGAAACAATGGCGTCGCCGCATCGTCGCGGCCGCAGACGACGATGGTCGGGCACCTGATGCGCGGCAGGTCTGGCCGCCTGTCGGTACGGATCGCTGCCAGCTCTTCCTGCCGCTTGTAGATCTCGACGCCGATTTCGCCGCACATCGTCATCACCTCGTCGACCAGCGGCTTGTCGGGCAGGCGATAGGCCGGGATGAAGCGCGTCATCTGCATGCCGAGAACCAGTTCGAAATGACCTTCGTTCACCAAGCGGATGCGGGCGCGCCGGATCGCACGTTCCGCCTCGCTCTGGCTCCTCATGCCGGTATCGAGCAGCGCGAGCCTGGTCACGCGTTCGGCGGCGAACTGCATGATCTCGACCGCCAGCATGCCGCCCAGCGACAGGCCGGCCAGCGCGAACTTCTCCGCCGGCATCTGGTCGACCACCCAGCGGGCGGCGCTCTCCCAACTGTCCCAGATGGAGAGCGGCGCCGTGCGCCAGTCCGGCACGACGATCTCGGCCTTGCCCGCAAGGGCGGCGACCTGCGCGGCGAACAGGCGCGGCGAGCACAGCACGCCGGGAACAAGCAGCAAGGGTGTCTTGGTCATCTCTTTCCTCCGGCGCGAAGCGTAGCGCAGACGATTCGTCTGCGGTACCAATAGGCCATGGCCGCCGCCTCCGTTCGCGACATCCGTCTCGACCTGTTCCGCGGGCTCGCACTGTGGTTCATCTTCCTCGACCACATTCCGACCAACATCGTGAGCTGGCTGACCGTCCGCAACTACGGCTTCAGCGACGCGACCGAGATCTTCGTCTTCATCTCCGGCTACACCGCCGTCATCGCCTACAGCCGCATGCTGGAGGAGGAAGGCTGGCCGCGCACCGCCGCGCGCATCTATCGCCGCGTCTGGCAGCTCTACGTCGCCCATATCCTGCTGTTCGTGGCCTTCTCCGCGCAGATCGCCTGGGTCTCGATCGCCCGCGACACGCCGGCCCTGATCGAGGAGATGCAGTTGATGGGCCTCGGCGATAATCCCTATCGGGCGATTCTCGAGGCGGCCCTGCTCAAGTTCCGGCCGGTCAATCTCGACGTGCTGCCGCTCTATATCGTGCTACTGGCCGCCTTCCCGCTGGTCCTGCCCGCGGTGGTGCGCTGGCCATGGGGCGTGATCGCGATTTCGATCGCCTTGTATGCCGCGACCTGCCAGCTGAACTGGAGTCTGCCGGCCTATCCCGACGAGAAGGTCTGGTACTTCAACCCCATGGCCTGGCAGGTCGTCTTTCATGTCGGGGCAGCCTGCGCGGTGTTCGGCTCCGGTCTCTCCTGGCTCGACCGATTCCGCGGCACGCTGACCACACTGGCGGTCGCCTTCCTGCTGTTCGCGGCCTTCATAGCCCTGTCCTGGCAGTACAATCCGCTGGAACAGCTGGTGCCGGTCTGGGTGGCCCGGATCATCTATCCGATCGACAAGACCAACATCGACGTCCTGCGGTTCCTGCATTTCCTGGCCATCGCCTGGCTGGTCCGGATCGCCGTGCCGATTGACGCCCCCGCCCTGAAATGGCGAATCTGGGAGCCACTTCGCAGATGCGGTGAAGCCTCCTTGCTTATATTCTGCATCGGGACCTTCCTGGCGCTGAGCGGCCAGGTCATCGTGAGCCACTATGAAGATTCGATCTTGTCGCAGATTGTCGTGAGCCTCGTCGGCATCGCCATCATGTGCGGGGCCGCCTATATCGCGGCCTGGTTCAAGCGCGGAGATACGCGTGCGCCGGGCCGTGTGCGGGCTGCGGCCGGGGCGTCCCGGTGAAGCGGACGATCGCCTTTACTGTCGCGATCCTCCTGTTCGCGTTGGGTGGAACGGTCCACGCGAAATCCATGACCCTGTGCCGGGCGAAGCCTGACCTGCTCACGCTTGGGACGAACCTGCCGGTCGCGCGCAAGGCGATCGCCGAGCGCAAACAGCTTCGAATTATTGCCTTGGGCTCGTCCACGACCGCGGGATACGGAGTTTCAAATCCCGCCTTCGCCTATCCCACGCAGCTCCGCATCGGCCTGGAGAAGGCGCTGCCCGGCATCGACATCGAGGTGATCAACCGCGGGATCGGCGGCCAGGACGTCGAGGAGATGGCCGCCCGCATGCAGGTCGAGATGCAGGAAAACCCGGCCGCGCTGGTCATCTGGCAGACCGGCACCAACGCCGCCATCCGGCACATGCCGCTCGACAAATTCGACAGCACGCTGCGCGGCGGCCTGAAGCTCGGCAAGTCGCTGGGCGCGGACTTCGTCCTGATGAACCTGCAGTACGTGCCGGCCGTCGTCGCCGCGCCCGACAAGGAAGCCTACGAGAAGATCATGGCCGATGCGGCCAGGGACTATTCCGCCGGCCTGTTTCGCCGCTACGACATCATGCGCGGCTGGTACGATGACGGCATGCCCTACGCCCAGTTCGTGCAGCTCGATGGGCTCCATCTGAACGATTTCGGCCAGAAGTGCATCGGCAGGCTGCTGACCCGTTCGATCCTGGACGCGCTGAAGGCTCCGTAGAAGAGGACGCAAGATGCCTCGTCGCTTCGTCGATCTTTCGATCTACCTCGAGAACGACGTGATCTCCGATCCGCCGCCGTTCGGGCCGAAGATCCAGTATCACAAGCATGCCGACACCGCCGGCCAGATCGCCGGCTTCTTTCCCGGCCTCAGGAAGGAAGACCTTCCCGACGGCGCCGGCTGGGCGGTCGAGAACGTCAATCTCTCGACCCACAATGGCACGCATCTCGATGCGCCCTATCACTTCCACCCGACGATGAACAAGGGCGAGCGCGCAATCACCATCGACGAGGTGCCGCTCGAGTGGTGCTTCCAGCCCGGCGTGAAGCTCGACTTCCGCGACAAGCCGGATGGACACGTGATCACGGCCGCCGAGGTCGAGCAGGAGCTGCAGCGGATCGGCCACGAGCTGAAGCCGCTCGAGATCGTCGTCGTGAACACGCGCGCGGGCTCGCGCTACGGCAATGACGACTACGTCAACTCCGGTTGCGGCATGGGCTACGACGCCACGATCTTCCTGCTGGAGAAGGGCGTGCGTCTCACCGGCACCGATGCCTGGAGCTGGGATGCGCCGTTTTACTTCACCGCCCAGAAATGGGCGAAGGATCACGACCCGTCGATCATCTGGGAAGGCCACAAGGCCGGCCGCGACATCGGCTACTGCCATCTCGAAAAGCTGCACAATCTCGAAGCGCTGCCGGGCGACGGCTTCACCATCGCCTGCTTCCCGCACAAGATCCGCGGCGCCTCGGCGGGCTGGACCCGCGCGGTCGCGATCTTCGAGGAATGACGCGCCGAGCGCGTCATTCCGAGCTCTGGTGAGGAAGTCCAGTAGCTTGGCGCTGCCCGCCGCCTACGGCAGCGGGTCGGGCTCGCCCGGCGGCAGCGGCATCTCGAAGACGTTGAGGGTCATCGACACCAGCATGTAGTAGCCGCAGACGCCGACGAGATCGACGACACCCTTCTCGCCGAACGCATCGATGGCGCGCTTGTAGTTGGTCGGCGCGACGCGGTTGGTCTCGAGATATTCGGTGACGAAATCGTAGACCACCTTCTCGACGTCGCGCTTGAAGGGCGGCGTGGCCCGCAGGCGGACGGCTTCGATGATGTCTTCCGCGAGGCCGGCTTCCTTGGCGAGGCGCGCATGCGCGTAGAATTCGAACTGCGCCTTGAAATGACGGCCGACCAGGCAGATCGCCAGCTCGGACAGGTCGCGCGGCAGCGAATTGTCGAAGCGGCAGTATTCGCCGAGCTTCTGGGCGCGGTCGGCCAGCACGGGGCTGCGCAGCCAGGGCTCGAAGGGGCCGCGCAGGCCGCCACGGGGACCCGACAGGATCGCGTCGGCGACCTTCTTCTGTTCGGGGTCGAGCTTGTTCAGGTCGAGCGGCGCCAGACGCGGCATTGCGTTTCCTCTGTTCTGTGTTTTCGAAAGTCTAGAGCGGGCAGCCGGCGTCGGCGACGCGGTTGGCATCGGCGGCATCGAAGATGTGGTTCACGATCGACAGGCCGGCGTCCATCGCCGCGCTTGAGCGCACGCTGCAGGATCCGGTGGCCGTCCACAGTACCTTGCCGCTGGCCGAATCGTAGAGCGTGAGCGACACGCGCAGGGTCGAGCCGGAGCGCGCGGACGGAACCGTGTCGCGCCGGCCGATCGGATTGGCCGGCAGCGCGAGACGCGGATTGGCGCCGGTTTCATAGTCCTGGCTCTGCATCATCGGCATCTCGCGATCCATGCCGCCGGACAGGTCGAAATAGCTCACGTCCATGCGCATGATGCTGCCGCCGCTGAACCCGACCTGGTTGCCGCGCTGGGTCAGGCGGACCATGACCTGACGGCGCAGCTCGCGGGCGAGATGGGTGTCGGAGGTGAGCTGGACGGCGATCTTGACCTTGGGAATCTTCTGGTAGGCCTTGATCTCGATCTCACCCAGCTTCGGCCCGCTGCCCACGCCGTATCCCTGGGCGGAGGCAGGCGCCGCGAAGAAGAGCGCCGAGAGCGCGACAAAGGTGGCGGCGATACGCATTCGTCTTTCCCCTCAACGTCCCTCGACCGCCGTCAGCCTGCTCCAGCCGGCCTCGTCCCGGTCGAGCATGCGCTTCAGCGATTCGAAATGCAGGAAGGCCTGTTGGGCCTCCCCCGCGATCTGTCTGGCCGTATGCTCGGCCATCGCCTCGTCGATATTGTGCAGTTCCCGCCCTGTCTGCATGGCCAGCACCTGCACCATCGCCGCACGTTCGAGGTAATAGAGGTCATCGTAGGCTTGGGCAACGGTCGGGCCGGAGACGATGACGCCGTGGTTTCGCAGGAACAGGATGTCCTTGTCCCCCATGGCCCGGCACATGCGCTCGCCCTCGTCATTGGACAGCGCGACGCCGCCATAGGCCTCGTCGTAGGCGATGCGTCCCCAGTAGCGGAAGGCATTCTGGGTGCACATCTCGATACGGCCGTCGCGGATCGAGGTCAGCGCCGTGGCGTAGGGCATGTGGGTGTGCAGCACGACCTTGGCGCGCGGGTTGCCGGCGTGGATCCGGGCATGGATGTAAAAGGCGGTCGGCTCGACCGGATACTTGCCCTCGATGATGTTGCCGTCGCCATCGGCCATGACGATGTCGGAGGGCGTGATTTCCGACCAGTGCAGGCCCTGGGGGTTGACCAGGAAGAGATCGTCGCGGCCGGGCACCGCCATGCTGAAATGGTTGCAGACGCCCTCGTTCAGCCCATGCCGTGCGGCCGCTCGCAGCGCAGTCGTCAGGTCGATCCGCGCCTGGGTGATCGGGTCGTTGGCAAGCATCCAAGGGCTCCGTTGAAATAAGGCTCCGCGGCGGGCGATGATGCGGCCAAGCCTATGGTGCGGCCAAGTAAAATCGCCGCGGTCTGGAGCGTGTTTCGTGAACGCCTTGTTCGCATCGCCGCTGGGCGCCCTGCTCGCGCGGCCGTGGGTCGATCCGGTGGCCCTGCATGGCCTGCGGCGCTGGTACCTGCCGCTATCGCGCCTCTGGGCGTCGGCCAATCTGGCCCGTCTGGACACGGAGCGTTTTCGCGACGAGGTCGGTATCGCGCTGCCGGCCCTGTGGTCCCGCCCGCGCCTGCAACGCCTGCTGGCGCGCCATGAGCGCGCCCGTGCCCGGGCCGAAGTCACGCGGGACGCGTGGGAGCGAGCGCTCTTCGATCCGGCATCGGCGGGAGATCCGGGGCAGCTCGATCGCCTGAGACGCAGCGCGGCAACGGCGCATCTCTCGACGCGCCCCCTGTTCTCGCCGCTTCTGTTCCCGAAAAGACCGCCGATCGCGCGCTGGGCGATCGAGGATCCGCAGCAGGTCGAACGCGAGCTCGGCCCGCTGCTGGACGATCCGCGCTCCCTGTACGTCGCGTCGATCGACACCGCTGCGGTCACGGTCTCGCGGGCCTCCTTGAAGGACGGCATGCGCGAATACTGGCTTCGCGCGGCGACACCGTCGCCTCGGCTGCGGCGCCGGGCTGGCAGCGAAACGCTTTATGCCCGTGTCGTCGAACCGGTGGATGGGGCGACGCACACTCTGGTTTCCGGCAGCGGCCTGTGCGTCGAGCTCGACCTGCTGTCGCTGGCGCGTGATCCTGGTCTGCATCTGGCAGCCATGGGCTGGCGGGTCATCGAACCCGTCTCGGCCTATCACGGCCTGCGCGCGATGCCGGGCTTCTACGGCGGTGAGCCGTTCTTCGCGGCCGGCCCGACCAGTTCGATGGACCTCATCCTCGGCCAGGCGATCGAGTCGGCTCTGCTGATCGCGTGGGCGCGCACGCAGTTCGGCGGCAAGGTGGCGCTGGCCGGCGTGTCGATGACGTCTTTCGTCGCCCAGGTAGCCGCCAGCCATTGCGATCTCTGGCCGGCGCAAGCGCGGCCCGATGCGGCCATGCTGATCAGCCATTCGGGTCGGGTCGAGGACGTCACGTTCGGCGGCGCGCTCGCCGAGATGCTGGGTCTCGACCGCGCGTTGATCGCCGCGGGCTGGTCGCGCGAGAGCCTGGCGCGCCTGTCGCGCGCCATCGATCCGGCGGAAAGCCCGGCGCTGCCGCCGTCGCGTATCGTATCGGTGCTCGGGGAGACCGATCGCTGGGTGCCTTACGATGACGGTCTCGCGCTTGCGCGACGCTGGCGGTTGCCCGAGGCGAACGTGTTCCAGTACCGGCTCGGCCATCTCGGCATGCCGGTCCAGCTCACGCGCGACGGGGCCGCCTTCCGGAGGCTCAGGCAGGTGCTGGAGGAAGGGTAGGGGCGCTTTCGGATATTTCGCGCACCAGCTTGGTGCGTACGGCCCGGCCGAAATGATCGAAATTGTCGGCCACGACAAGGAATGAGCCCGGTCCGCCGATGACGCTCTCCTCGTAGTACTTGTCGAGCGTGAGGTCGGGCGGGCGGCCGAAATTGCTGCGGTTCATCATGACCGGCAGTCCGTTGACCACGATGCCCTGCGACACGAGCTTGTCGCGCACGATCTCGGCCGGCGGCCCGTCGTTGGTGCGGCCGTCACCCGAAACGTCGATGACGCGCCGCTTCGCGGCAAAAGGCGAATTCTCGAAGCGCTGGCCGGCGTGGGCAAGGGCCGCTCCGACGGCGGTCCAGCTCTGCGAGGTGCGCGGTGCCTCGGCGAGCTTATCGGCGAGGCGCCGGGCCGCACCCGGACTGTCGATCACCGTCCAGTCGATCACGACGGCCTGGAAGTGGGCGCCCGCCCATTCCGTGTAGCAGACCGCGATCCGCCGGTTTTCGCCCGACAGGATGGCGTCGACCACCCGGTCGTTGGTCAGCGCCTCGATATAGCCGCGCCGCTGGAGATCGGCCTCGACCTCGTCGATCGATCGCGAGACGTCGACGGCCAGCACGAGCTGCAGATCGACCGGTGTCTGGGCGCGAGCCGACGTCGCCGTCGCCAGCGCTGCCATGGAGCCTACGAGCGCCGACCGTCGCCTCATGCCCACCTCCGTCGAAGGAGCGAAGCATAGCACCGGAACCGCCGGCGCAAACGAAAACGCCGGAGGAAATCCTCCGGCGTTCAGGTCGGCCGTCAGGACGGCCTATTGCCAGTATGGCCTATTGATCGTCGTCGAAGCCGCGCTTGCGCGGTTCGTAGTCGCGCTCGCGGCGCGGCTTGTCCGGAGCGCCGCCGCCGAAACGACGGGCTGGCTTGCCGAAATCGCCGCCTTCGGCCGGAGGAGCAGGAGGAGCGCTGGAGAAATCGGCGCGGCGATCCCGCATCGGACCACCATCGCCACCGGGGCCTGCGCCACGGTAACCGCCGCCGCCCTCGCGACCGCCGCCACCATAGCCGCCGCCACTGGCGCCGCCGGGACCGCCACCACCGTAGCCGCCGCCACCACCGCCACGATAGCCACCGCCACCGCCGTCACGGCCGCCGCCACCACCGTAGCCGCCACCACCGCCACCACCGTAGCCGCCGCCACCGCCACCATAGGGCGGGCGCGGGCCGCGCGGACGGAAGCCGCCGCCGTCACGACCGCCGCCACCGCCACCGCCGCCATATCCACCACCGCCGCCGCCGCCACCGGGCTGACGTTCGACGGCTTCACGGACCGCGATCGAGCGGCCATCCAGCAACGCGCCGTTCATGGCCTGCATGGCCGAAGCGCCTTGGTCATCAGTTTCCATCTCGAGGAACGCAAAGCCGCGGCTGCGGCCGGTCTCGCGATCCACGATCACTTTCGAGGATGTAACGGTGCCGAACTGAGAGAAGGCTTCAGACAGACGCTCAGACGTGACCGAATAGGGCAGGTTGCCCACAAACAATTTGCGACTCATTCAAGGCTCTGGGCTAGAGGAAGGATCGAGCGGAGTCCGGCGCGCGCTTGCTGGACGGATGCGTCCAAGCGTTTCGATGACCTTTGACAGATGACCAAGTAGCTCACGGGAAGACGTTGACCGGTATCGCGCTCCGCGACTGTGTGCCGAGACTCATGATGATGCTCGTCGGCGAGTGTCGCAATGCAGCACTTATGCGCCTATTCAAGCTTTGAGTCCACCGCGTCGCGGAGTTGAGGCACAAGGAAGCAAGGCACACAATCGACAGGATTTCGGGAGGGATTTGAAAGTGATCGTCGACCATCGAACCTACGAGCTACAGCCCGGCCGCCTGCGCGACTTTCTCGCGCTCTATGAAAAGGAAGGTCTGCCTGTCCAGCTCAAGCATCTCGGCAACCTCGTCGGCTACTACACGACGGAGGTCGGCAACGTGAACGAGATCGTTCACATGTGGGGCTACACCGACCTTGCCGACCGCACGAAGCGTCGCGCGGCGATGGCTGCCGATCCCGCCTGGCAGGCTTATTTGCAGAAGAGTCGAGAATTTATGAAGACGATGAACAACAAGATATTGGTGCCCACCACCTTTTCACCCACGAAGTAAGGGAAAGATCTCCAACATGGCTACCGCATACCCGCGCCGCAGCGGCGCGCAGGTTCTGATCGACCAACTCCGCATCCACGGCACCGATACGATCTTCGGCGTGCCCGGCGAGAGCTATCTGGCCGCGCTCGACGCCCTCTACGCCCAGCGCAATTCCATTCGCTATGTCATCTGCCGCCAGGAAGGCGGCGCCTCCTACATGGCCGAGGCCTACGGCAAGCTGACCGGCAAGCCTGGCGTCTGTTTCGTCACGCGCGGGCCCGGCGCCACCAATGCCAGCGTCGGAATGCATACCGGCTTCCAGGATTCGACGCCCATGATTCTGCTGGTCGGACAGGTCGCCCGCGAGCAGGCGGAGCGCGAAGCCTTCCAGGAAATCGACTATCGCCGCATGTACGGCCAGATGGCCAAGTGGGTAACCCAGATCGAGGATGCCCGCCGCATCCCCGAGATCGTGAGCCAGGCTTTCCATCGCGCCATGAACGGCCGGCCCGGGCCGGTCGTCATCGCGCTGCCCGAAGACATGCTGGTCGACGAGGTCGAAGTCGCCGACACAGGTCCCTACAAGGTCGCGCGCGGCGCGCCCGCGCCGGAAGACATGGCGACGTTCCGCGAACTGCTGGCCGCGGCGAAGCAGCCGCTGGTCATCCTGGGCGGCGGCGGCTGGGACGCCAAGGCCTGCGACGACATCAAGGCGTTCGTCGAGGCCAACCACCTGCCGGTGACGACCGCCTTCCGCAACCAGGACCTGATCGACAACCGCCACGACAATTTCGTCGGCGATCTCGGCCTCGGCGTGAACCCGCCGCTCGGCAAGCGCATCAAGGAGAGCGACCTCATCATCGCGATCGGTCCGCGTCTCGGCGAGGCCACCACCGGCGGCTACACCATGTTCGACGTGCCGGTGCCGGCGCAGAAGATGGTGCACGTGCATGCCGGTGCCGAGGAACTGGGCCGCGTCTATCAGGCGACCCTGCCGATCAACTCGGGCATGGCGCAGTTCGCGGCGGCCGCCAAGGCGATGAAGCCGGTCGATGCCTCGGCCTGGAAGGCGGGCGTCGCCGAAGCGCGGGCCGATTATCTCAAGAACATCGAGCCGACGCCGCAGCCCGGCTCGGCCAACCTCGCGGAGATCGTGGGCTGGCTGAACAAGCGTCTGCCCGACGACGTCATCGTCACCAACGGCGCGGGCAACTATGCCGGCTTCGTGCACCGCTTCTTCCAGTATCGCGGCTTCCGCACCCAGCTCGCGCCGACCAACGGCTCGATGGGCTATGGCGTGCCGTCGGCGGTGGCGGCGAAGATCGCCGCGCCCGGCCGCACCGTCGTGTCGTTCAGCGGCGACGGCTGCTTCCTGATGAATGGGCAGGAGTTCGCGACCGCCGTCCAGCACGGCGCGAACGTGGTGTTCATCGTGGTCGACAATGGCATGTACGGCACGATCCGCATGCATCAGGAGCGTGAGTATCCGACGCGCGTCCACGGCACCGAGTTGAAGAACCCGGACTTCGCGGCCTATGCCCGCGCCTTCGGCGGCCATGGCGAGACGGTCGAGCGCACGGCGGACTTCGAGGCGGCGTTCGAGCGCGCGCTCGCCGCCGGCAAGCCCTCGATCATACATGTGAAGACCGATGCCGAGGCGATCACCTCGCGCATCACCATGAGCAAGCTGCGAGAGCAGGCGCTGGCGAAGCATAAGCACTAGGCAAACGAAGCGGCCGGCGCGAGGCCCGATCGACGGGCTTGCGTCCGGCCGTTGCCGCCCTTATAGAGGCGGCCGTGGAGATTTGAGCCGACCGGCTTGCGACCACGTTAAACATCGCTAAAAGGTCGGAGGTGCTCGCAAAGCCCCCGTCCTTCCAGGTCGGGGGCTTTTCGTTTGCGTTGCCGGAAGGGCGCGCGGCGAGACAGGAGAGTGAGATGGACGGTTCGATTCCCGTGAAGAAGGCGCAAGCCGACGTTTCGAAGTGGCGCACCCAGACCCGCGCCGTGCGCGGGGGACAGATTCGCAGCAACTTCGATGAGACGTCCGAAGCGCTGTTCCTGACCTCGGGCTATGCCTATTCGAGCGCCGAGGAGGCGGAGGCCACCTTCAAGGGCGAGGCCGAGCACTATCAGTATTCGCGCTTCGGCAATCCGACCGTCACCATGTTCGAGAACCGGCTGGCCGCGCTGGAAGGCGCCGAGGCCTGTCGCGCCACCTCGACCGGTATGTCGGCGGTGTTCTTCGCGCTGCTGGCGCTGCTCAAGGCGGGCGACCGCATCGTTGCGGCCCGCCAGCTGTTCGGCTCCTGCCACTACATCGTGGCTGACCTGCTGCCGAAATACGGCATCCAGAGCGAGCTGGTCGATGGCGGCGATCTCGCCCAGTGGGAAAAGGCGCTGGCCAAGCCTGCGCAGGCGGTGCTGTTCGAATCGCCGTCAAATCCGATGCTCGACATCGTGGACGTGAAGGCGGTGTGCGACCTCGCGCACAAGGCCGGTGCCAAGGTCGTGCTCGACAATGCCTTCGCCACGCCGATCCTGCAGCGGCCGCTCGAATTTGGCGCCGACGTCGTGGTCCACTCGGCGACCAAGTACATCGACGGCCAGGGCCGCACCCTGGGCGGCGCTGTGCTGGGCTCGAAGGAGTTCATCATCGAGAAGCTGCAGCCGATCATCCGCAACACCGGCCCGTCGCTCAGCCCGTTCAATGCCTGGGTGCTGGTGAAGGGCCTGGAGACGCTCGGCCTGCGCGTCGAGCGCCATTGCGCCAATGCCCGCCGCGTCGCCGACGCGCTGGCCGCGCATCCGGCGATCGGCCGCGTGCTCTACCCCGGCCGTCCCGACCATCCGCAGCATGCGCTGGCCGCCAAGCAGATGTCCGACTTCGGCGGCGTGGTGACCTTCGACGTCAAGGCGGGCAAGCCGGCGGCTTTCGCCGCGCTCAACCGTCTGCAGATCGTCGATATCTCGAACAATCTCGGCGACGCCAAGAGCCTGATCACCCATCCGGCGACCACGACTCACATGCGCATCGGCGCCGAGGAGCGCGCGAAGCTCGGCATCACCGACGGCACGGTCCGCCTCTCGGTCGGCCTCGAGGATGTCGAGGACATCGTCGCCGACCTCGTGCAGGCCCTGGGCGCCTGACGCCGCAGTCGGGGCAAGGAATGTCGCTTTCGGCCGACCTTTGGACGGCGAATGCCGACCTGGCGTCTCGCATCCTGTCGCACGGTTTCGTGCGCGGGCTGCGGGACGGCTCGCTGCCCATCGAATGCTTCAAGGGCTATGTCGCCCAGGACGCCTATTTCCTCGAAGCCTTTGCCCGCGCCTACGCCTTCTGCCTCGCCAATTCGCGCTCGCGCGAGGATCTGTACGGGTTCGCCGGCCTGATCGCCGGCGTGCTGCAGGAGCTCAAGCTCCATAAAGGTTATGCCGAACGCTGGCAGGTCGATCTCGACGGTGTCGCGCCCATCGAGGCCACGCGCGCCTATGTCGACTTTCTTCTCGAGACGGCGCGGCGCGGCAATCTGGGCGAGACGATCGCGGCGATGACGCCCTGCATGCGGCTCTACGCCTTCCTCGGCCGTTCGCTCGCGGCAAACAGCGTGGCCAAGCTCTATTCGGAATGGGTGAAGACCTATGCCGATCCGGGTTTCGAGGCGCTGGCCGCCCAGCTCGAAGCCCTGCTCGATCTGCATGCGCAAGACACCGAGGCCGTGCGCGCCCACTACCGCCGCGCCATGGAACTCGAACTCGGCTTCTTCGCCGCCCACGTCTAGCGGGCGTTGGCAAGACCCGCCGGGAAGTATCCGCGGTACCAGGGTACCTGTGAGAAGGGGTGCGACTCTCGTTTCGATTGTTTCGTTTATTGGCCGGAATCCGGCTTTTTCGACGGCCTGTCAGAGCGGCGCCAGCCTCTCCATCGAGCGGTCGAGGGCGCCGTGCAGGTCGGCGGTCAGCTTCGTGCCCATCGCTGTCCGGACCTCCTGCTCGGCCTCCGCCCACAGCGGCAGCGCGCGCTTGAACAGGGCGCGACCGGCCGGCGTCGCGACCAGCTCGTGCCGGCGCTTGTCGCCCGCGGCCGCCCGTTCGATCACGCCCGAGGCCAGCAGCGGCCGCAGGTTGCGAGTCAGGGTGGTGCGATCGGTCGCGACGAGGTCGGACAGTTCGGTGATGCTGACCGGACCGCGCGCGATCACGTACCCCAGCAGCGAGAACTGGGAGATGCGCAGGCCGGTCGGCGCCAGGTGCCGGCTGTAGATCTGGGTCACGCGCCGCGCCGCGCTGCGCACGCGAAAGCAGGTGCACTCGGCGGGCGACAGGCGGACGGGGGCAGAATCGGCTGTCATGCAATCGAGAGTATCGCCGCTTCTTGCGCCGGCAAAGTCTTAATGTGTATATGCACTTAAAATCGTGACGGAGACGGACATGGCGGCAGAGGCGGGATTTGGCGTGGTGCCGATCGAGCAGGCGCGCACCCTGGACGGGCTGGACCTGTTCAAGGGCCTGCTGGAGGGGCGTTATCCCGCGCCGCCGATCTCCCGGACGCTGGGATTCAACCTGCTGGAAGTCGAAGCCGGGCGCGTGCTGTTCGGCTATACGCCGGTCTTCGACCACTACAACCCGCTGGGCACCGTCCATGGCGGCATCGCCGCCACCCTGCTCGATTCGGTGATGGGCTGCTGCATCCACACGATGCTGAAGGCCGGCAGCGGCTACACGACCGTCGAGATCAAGGTGAACTACGTGCGTGCCATGACCGACGGGACCGGCCCCGTCCGCGCCGAGGGCAAGGTGATCAACGTCGGATCGCGCATCGCCACGTCTGAAGGCCGCCTGACCGACGCCGCCGGCAAGCTGCTGGCCCACGGCACGACCACCTGCCTCATCTTCCCGATCTAGACTATTCTGGTGGCATGCAGAATGCCGCCGCCGAACAAAGACTCCTGAAACTCTCCATCGCCGTCACCATCGTGGTGTCGGCCTTCGGCGTCCTGTTCGGCCTGCTCTCGGGGTCGATGTCGATCCTGTTCGACGGCGTGTTTTCGGCTATCGATGCGGCGATGTCGGGGCTGGCGCTGTTCGTGTCGCGCCTCGTCACCCGCGTCGCCGAGAATCGCCGCTTTCAGTTCGGCTACTGGCATATCGAGCCGATGGTGCTGGCCTTCAACGGCGGCACCCTGATGCTGCTCTGCTTCTATGCCCTCCTCAATGCGGTCGACAGCCTGCTGGCCGGCGGCCGACATCTCGATTTCGACTGGGCCATGGCCTATGCCGTCCTGGTCTGCGTCGCGTGCTTCGGCATGTTCTTCTACGAGCGCCATCTCAATCGCCGGATCGGTTCCGATTTCGTGCGGCTCGATACGCAGAGCTGGCTGATGAGCGGAGCCATCACCTCGGCCCTGCTCTTGGCCTTTGCGATCGCGTCCACGCTGAAGGGCACGGCTTACGAGGCGCTGGCGCCGTATGCCGACCCGGCAGTGCTGGCCCTTCTGACGCTGCTCCTCGTCTTCGTGCCGATCGCCACGGTGCGCAAGGCGCTGCAGGAAATCCTGCTGATCACGCCGCCCGACCTCGACGCGCGTGTCCGCCAGGTCATGGACGAGATGGTCGCGCGCCATGGCTTCAAGACCTATACCTCCTACGTCGCCAAGGTGGGACGCGCCCAGTTCATCGAAATCCACATCGCCGTCCCGCCACAATCCCCGATCGACAGTGTGGGAAAGGCCGACGCCATCCGGCGCGAGATTGCCGAGGCGATCGGCGGCGAAGGTCCGAACCGCTGGCTCACGATCGACTTCACCGCCGATCCCAGGTGGCTGTAGACGGGTTTGACCTTTCGGCCGGAAACTCCCATGTCAGAGGCCAGAAGGAATTCGCCCGCGCATGTACAAAGCCACAACCCGTTCCGTTCAGGTGACTGTCGAGCCGCAATATCTGTCCGACCAGTCGGAACCCGAGAAGTCACAATTCGTGTGGGCCTATACGGTGCGCATCGAGAACAAGGGCGATGTCGCGGTGCAGTTGCGCAGCCGGCATTGGAAGATCACCGACGGGCTCGGCCGCCTTCAGGAGGTCAAAGGGCCCGGTGTCGTCGGCAAGACGCCGTTGCTGCGCCCGGGCGAGGTCTTCGAGTACACTTCCGGGACGCCACTTTCCACGGCATCCGGCATCATGAGCGGCACGTATCAGATGGTGGACGAGGCGGGCGTGAAGTTCGACATCGAGATTCCGACCTTTTCGCTCGACACGCCGACGGCGCAGCGCAGCCTCAACTAGGCCGCCCGGATAAGGGGAGTAAGACGATGAACAAGATGGCGAAGCCGCGCGAGGTCGTTTCGCTCGCCACCGGCCAGTCCCGGCCCACGCGCGAGGAGGCCGAGACGGCCGTCCGCACGCTGATCCGCTGGGCCGGCGACGATCCCGGCCGCGAGGGCCTGGCGGGCACTCCGGACCGCGTCGTGCGCTCCTACGAGGAATTCTTCGCGGGCTACGACCAGGATCCGCGCGACATGCTGCAGCGGACTTTCGAGGAGGTCGAGGGCTACGACGAGGTCGTGGCGCTGCGCGACATCCGGCTGGAATCGCATTGCGAGCACCACATGGTCCCGATCATCGGCAAGGTCCATGTCGGCTATCTCCCGGACAAGCGGGTCGTCGGCATCAGCAAGCTCGCCCGCGTGGTCGACGCCTATGCCCATCGCCTGCAGATCCAGGAGAAGCTGACGGCGCAGATCGCCAACACGCTGCAGGAGGTCCTCCAGCCGCGCGGCGTCGCCGTCGTGATCGAGGCGGCGCACCAGTGCATGACCACGCGCGGCGTCCACAAGTCGGACGTGACCATGGTGACCAGCCGAATGCTGGGGGCCTTCCGCGACAATGGCGAGACACGGCGCGAATTCCTGAGCATGATCGGCCGCTCGTCGATTTAGCTTCTGCCTCGCCGTTCAGGGTGAGGTCGGAACAGAGTGAACAAGGGACATCATGGCCGGAGAGACCGTCAATTCCATCGACATGCTGCGAAAGCTCGTGGCGTTCGACACCACCTCGCGCAATTCCAACCTCGCCCTGATCGAGTATGTGCAGGGGTACCTCAAGGGCCATGGCGTCGAGTCCAAGCTGGTCCCCAACGAGGACGGGTCGAAGGCCAATCTCTTCGCCACCGTCGGACCCAACGTACCGGGCGGCGTCGTGCTGTCGGGCCATACCGACGTCGTGCCGGTCGACGGCCAGCCCTGGGTCACCGATCCGTGGACGCTCACGCTGAAGGACGGCAAGTACTACGGCCGCGGCACCTGCGACATGAAGGCCTTCTACGCGATCGGCCTCGCCATGCTGCCGGAGTTCCTGAAAGCCCCCCTCAAGAAGCCGATCCACTTCGCGCTGTCCTACGACGAGGAGATCGGCTGTTTCGGCGCGCATTCGCTGGCCGCCCGCATGGCGACCGAGGTGCCGAAGCCGCGCGTCATCATCATCGGCGAGCCGACCATGATGACCGTGGTGCATGCCCACAAGGGCAGCCAGAGCTACGTCACCAAGTTCACCGGCTTCGAGGCGCATTCCTCGATGACCCATCTCGGCGTCAGCGCCATCCATTTCGCGGGCGAGTTCATCCACTACCTGAACACGGTGCAGGAGGAGCTCGAGGCCGCCGCGCCCAAGGACAGCGAGTTCATGCCGGCCGCCGCGACCTTCAACGTCGGCACCATCATCGGCGGCACGGCGGGCAACATCCTGGCGCGCGAGTGCGAGGTCCTGTGGGGCTATCGCGAGCTGCCGACCCGCCCGATCGAGGAACTGGGCGAGCGCGCCAAGAAGTGGCTGAAGGAAGAGCTGCTGCCCAAGATGAAGGCCAAGCATCCGGCGGCCGCCATCGACACCGAGCTGCGCGCCTCGACGCCCGCCTTCTCGCCCGAGGGCAACGACGACGCCAAGACCCTGGCAGGCAGCTGGTCCGGGTCCAACACGGTCGGCGCGGTGGTCTATGCCACCGAGGCCGGCATCTTCCGCAAGGTGCTGGGCGTGCCGACGGTGGTCTGCGGCCCGGGCGACATCGCCCAGGCGCACCAGCCCAACGAATTCATCCTGGCCTCGCAGATCGATGCCGGCGAGGCCTTCATGAAGCGCATGCTGGAATGGTCCTGCCGGGACTAGGCTTGCAAGCCTGAGAGAAGGGCGATGGCGAAGGTTCCTGGTTCCTGGGAGAAGGCGGAAAGCCTGACCGGTCCGTGGGCAGGGCCTTCGACGCTGCGGGCGCGGCGCATTGTTGACGATCCCGGCAGGCTGACTCCGGATGAGCTTTCGATCGTGTCGTCGGAGCAATTCGATCGGGCCTTCGAAGAATACAGCCAGTTGGGCCCCCGAGCGTCTGTTCCCATAGAGGAGCGCTGGCCGGAAGTAATTCCCGATGTGGATCCCTCGAAGTATCCTGCTCTAGAGGCCAAGTGCCATGAGATCACGTGGGCGGTCGTCCAATGGGATGACGACGTGAAATGCGGGCGGCTTCGCAATGAGGACGATATCGTGAAGCGGATGGTCGCGATCAGGTATCCCTATCTGACGCCGCGACATCAGGTTTCCGTCAGAAGCTACGCCTCGTTCGCCAACAGGTGAGTGGTCGAAGTGCCCCACCTGATCGCCGTCGACTGGGGTACGAGTTCGCTGCGCGGCGCCCGTCTCGACGAGGCGGGCCGCGTGCTGGAGGAGAAGAGCGCGCCGCTCGGGATTCTCAATGTCCCGAACGGCGATTTCGCCGGCGTCTTCGACTCGCTGTTCTCCGATTGGATGAAGCCGGCCGGCAGCGTCTGCCTGATCTCCGGCATGGCCGGCAGCCGGCAGGGCTGGGCCGAGGCGCCCTATGTCGCCTGTCCCGCCGGACCCGCAGACCTCAAGCGACACCTGCACTGGATCGAGCCGGAGCGGATCGCCCTGGTGCCCGGCCTCAGCGTCGAGCAGGGCGAGGTGCCCGACGTGATGCGCGGCGAGGAAGTGCAGATCTTCGGCGCCATGCGGCTGGCCGATCTGACGGACGGGCTGTTCGTGCTGCCGGGCACGCACAGCAAATGGGCCACGGTCCGGGACGGGCAGGTCACCGGCTTCCGGACCTACATGACCGGCGAGTTCTACGGTCTGCTCGGCCAGCATTCCATCCTGGCCCGGACGCTCGACGCCGACGCACCGCTCGACCATGCGATGTTCCTGCGCGGCGTGACGCGCGTCGCCGAGGGCGAAGGCCTCCTGCACAATGCCTTCGGGGTACGAGCGCTTGCCTTGTTCGACCGTCTGTCGCCTGCCCAATCGGCAAGCTACCTCTCCGGCCTGCTGATCGGCGAGGAGCTGCGCACTCAGGACCTGGCACCCGGTCGCGCGGTCGCCGTCATCGGCGCACCCGCGCTCACGGAACGCTATGCTCTCGCGCTGGGCCACAGCAGCGTAATCGTGCGCCGCTTCGGCGCCGAGGCGACCTGGGCGGGCATGAGGGCTTTAAGGGGATGACCACCATCGACAGGTTCAGGGCTGCGATGCGCGCGCTGCCGCTCGTCGCCATCCTGCGCGGGGTGAAGCCCGCCGAGGCGCCGGCGATCGGCGAGGTGCTGGTCGAGGCAGGGTTTCGTCTCATCGAGGTGCCGCTCAACTCGCCGCAACCCCTCGACAGCATCGCCACACTGCGCCGGCGCTTTCCCGATGCCGTGATCGGCGCCGGCACGGTTTTGACGTCTGCCGAGGTGCGGGACGTGGCGTCGGCCGGCGGTGAACTCGTCGTGGCGCCGAATTTCGACCGCGACGTCGTCGAAGAGACGGTGCGGCTCGGTCTGGCGAGCCTGCCCGGTATCCTGACGCCGACAGAAGCCTTCGCGGCCCTGAAGGCGGGCGCGCACGGATTGAAGCTGTTTCCCGCCGAGCTGGCCTCTCCGGCGGTGATCAAGGCGCTGCTGGCGGTGTTGCCGAAGGGCACGCCCTTGATCCCGGTCGGCGGCATCGGCGCGGACAACATGGTCGCCTGGCGAGCGGCCGGTGCGGCCGGCTTCGGCCTCGGCTCGTCGCTCTATAAACCCGGCGACGATGCGGCGGCGGTGAAGGTGAAGGCGGCCGCGATTCTGGCGGCGTGGCGCCCGTAGAGAACCGCGGTGAGGTTCGATCGGCGGGGCGGCTCAATTCTCGCGCGTCGCTGTCGGTGACGTGGTAGACACTCGCCGCATCCCATACGGGTGTTGGAGAAAATCATGGTTCGCACAATCGCAGGTTTGTCGCTGGGTCTGGCGCTTCTGGCGACCTCGGCCAACGCGGAAGTCTATTGTCGCGCTGAAGGCGTGCCGCACGGCTGCGTCTGGGCACCTCGCGGCGCCGGGGCGCCGGGCGTGGGCGTGGTCCCGGGCGTCGGCGCGGGCGCGCCCGGTGTCGGCGTTGCGCCGGGCGTTGGCGTCGGCGCTCCCGGCGTGGGTGTCACGCCCGGTGTTGGCGTGGGCGCTCCCGGCGTCGGCGTAGCCCCGGGCCGTGGGGTGGACGGCGACGTGAACAGGGGCGGCCCGGTCAATCGAGTGGGTCGTCACTGATGAGGCCGGCCACCCTGTGAAGGGTGGCCGCCCCGTTACCTGCAAGTAGGCTGAACTCAAAAAATCAGAAACCTCGAGAAGTCCCTCTTGTGTTTTTGAATATTCAAGATATATCTTGAGTATGTTAAGTCATACCAAGAGTGAAACAATGCGAACTTTTCATCATCATCACGGGCACGACGAGTCCCATCGGTATCATTTCGGTCGGCGCGGCTTTGGCCGGCCCGGCCATGGCTGGGACGGGCATGCCGGCGAGGGCCACGGCGGGCGGGGACGCCGCCGCGTCTTCGATTCGGGCGAGCTGCGGCTCGTGCTGCTGAAGCTGATCGCCGATGAGCCGCGCCACGGCTACGAGCTCATTCGCGCCATCGAGGAGCTGACCGGCGGCCGATACGTACCGAGCCCCGGCATGATCTATCCGACGCTGACGATGCTCGACGAGATGGGCCACATCGCGGAGGTGAAGTCGGAAGGCGCGCGCAAGTCCTTTGCGGTCACGCCGGACGGCACCGCCCATCTCGATGAGCGCAAGGTGGAGGTCGCCGCGCTGTTCGCACGACTGGCCGAGCTTGCCGGCCTCCAGGAGCGCACCGACTCCGCGCCGGTGCGCCGGGCCATGGGCAATCTGCGCGAGGCGTTGATCCTACGCCTCGGCCGCGACGGTGTGCAGAAGCAGACGGTCCACGACGCGGTCGCCATCATCGACGAGGCCGCGCAGAGGATCGAACGCCTATGAGCGCCACCAGCAGCGCGCGCGTGCCGACGGTCAACGGCAGCCGCTACCTCCAGCAGCTCTGCAAGCACTGGAGCCATAATCTCGAGGTCGAGTTCACGCCGGAGACGGGCAGGGTGGTCTTTCCGCGCAACGCCCGCGGGGCCGACTGGCCGGGCGATGCCACTCTCCTTCTGACAGCGCATTCCGATGCGCTGGAATGCCGCCTCGAGGCCAGTGCCGAGGGACAGCGCGACGCGCTCAAGGGGGCCGTCGCGAGCCACCTCGATCGCTTTGCCTTCCGCGAGGCACCGCTCGCCTTCGAGTGGCACGATGCGTGACAAGCCGCGCGCTTGTTAACCCGGGGCCGGGCTTGCACATTCCGCGCGAGTGCAGCCCGAGGACCCCATGTCGACCCTTCCCGAAGACGTCTTTACCGAACCCGAGGATTTTTCAGCCGACACGCTGGCCAACCTGGGGCCGCTGGCCCGACTGGCCGGCGACTGGGAGTCCGACAAGGGGATCGACATCGCGCCCAAGGCGCCTGGCCCGGAGCAGCGCGGCTTCCGCGAGCATATCCGGATGGAGCCGATCGACCCGCAGCCCAACGGGCCGCAGCTTCTCTACGGGCTGCGCTATCACATCCACATCAACACGGACGAGGAAGCCATCACCTTCCACGACCAGGTCGGCTACTGGCTGTGGGAGCCGGCCACCGGCCTGATCATGCAGTCGATCGCCATTCCGCGCGGCCAGGTCGTGCTGGCGGGCGGAACCGCGAAGCCGGACGACAAGACCATTTCGGTCGAGGCAAAGCGCGGCGACACGCGCTTCGGCATCTGCTCGACCACCTTCCTCGAGCAGGCGTTCCGCACCGACTATTACCGCATCGACATCACCTTCAACGATGACGGCAGCTGGACCTATGTGACGCGCACGGATCTGGCGGTCCGCGGCAAGACGCCGGCCTTCAACCACCGCGACACAAACACGCTGCGCCGAGTCTCGGCGCCGGCCCAGAACCCGATGGTCGACCGGCTGAAGAGCGGCAAGTTCGACTGACCGGGCGCTATTTCAGTTTCAGGCCGACCACGCGCAGCAGCCCATCCGGCACCGGACGAAATCCTTCGAGCCGGACCGTATGGGTCGCGAGATTCTGCGGGTGGTAGAGGTAGAAGATCCAGCCCTTGTCCAGGAAGCGCTCGGTGATCTTGCGGTAGATCGCCTTGCGCGCCTCCAGGTCGGTCGCGGCCCGCGCTTCCTGGTGCCAGCCGTCCAGTTCCTTGTCGCAGTACTTTCCCATGTTCTGCGGCGCGCCGCAGGTCTGGAAGACCACGGAATTGCCGTCCGGGTCGCTGCGGCCGCTCCAGGTCAGCGCATAGACCTGGAAGTCGCCGTCCTCACCGGCCTTCAGCGCGGTCGCCACCTCGACCACGCGCAGCTTCAGGTCGAAGCCCGCTTCCGCGACCAGAGACTGCACGACCTCGGCGATGGCGCGCGACTCGGGCGCGTTGTTCACCATGTAGTCGAGGGTGAGTTTGCCGGTGATGCCGGCCTCCTTCATCAGCGCCTTGGCCTTGGCGATGTCGCGCTTGGGGATCGGGAAGTCCTTCTGATAGTACGGGCTCTGCGGGCTGACCCACTGGTTGCCCGGCACGAACTCGCCGTTGAACACGACCTGGTTGATGGCGTCGCGGTCGAGCGCCAGTTCGAAGGCGCGGCGCACCCTCGGATCCTTGCCCAGCGGATTGTTCGACTTGGGCCCGTTCTCCTGGTTGATCATCAGCCCGAACCAGGCGAGGGACACCGAGTTGGCGAGCTTCAGCTTGGGATCGGCCCGCACGGTCGGGATGTCGGTCGCCAGGATGCGCTCGGTGAGGTCGATGCCGCCCGAGCGCAGGTTGGCCAGGCGCACCGTCGTATCGACGATGGGCAGGTAGGTGATCTTGTCGATGAACACCTGGTCCTTGTTCCAATAGTCGGCGAACTTCTCGACGACGATGCGGTCCTGCTGGACCCGCTCGACGAACTTGTAGGGGCCGGCGCATACGGGCTTCAGGCCGAACTTGTCGCCCGCCGCCTCCGCCGCCTTGGGCGAGACCATCATGCCCGCCCGGTCGGTGAGCTGTGCCAGCAGCGGCGAGAAGGGTTGCTTCAGGTTCAGCTTGACGGTCAGCGGATCGACCACGTCGACGCTCTCGACGATGCCGATCTCGGGCTTGCGGAACGAGCCCTTCATGTTGAGGTGACGTTCGAGGCTGTACTTGGCCGCGGCGGCATCGAACGGCTCGCCGTCATGGAATTTCACGCCGGGGCGCAGCTTGATGAGGACCGTCTTGCCGTCGGCCGAGGTCTCGTGGCCGAGTGCCAGCTGCGGCACCACCGTGAGCTTCTCGTCGATGTCGAACAGCTTGTCGCAGATCGAGGCGAAGACGATTCGCCCCGTGTAGGTGCGCGACAGGGTGGGATCGAGCACATCGGGATCGTCGCCGATTCCGATCCGAAGATGTCCCTGCGCCGAGGCCGTACCGGCCGCCGCGCAGAACGCCACTGTCATGAGAAAACGATGAGCCGTCCGCCGCATGTTGCCTCCGTCCTGACCGTCTCCGGACTCCAGCACGCGCCGTGCCATGAGGCCGGGCGAAGCTCGGCCTACCGAACCTCGAATCCCATCTTCGCCAGCGCGGCGCGCAGCGTTTCGCGACCGTTCATGGCTTTGATCGGTCCCAGCCGGTTCAGGACCCGCTGGGTCCAGGTCGCGGCCTGCAGTTCGTGGCGGGCCGAGAACTTGCTCATTTCGGCATCATAGGCGGCGCGCAGCGCCTCTTCCTTGCTCGCGTCGTAGCGCTCGGTGTGGAGCACGACCGACTGCGGCAGGCGCGGCTTCACCTCGCCCTCGCCCTTCTCCGTGGCGTAGCCGACGCAGAGGCCGAACACGACGACGGCCTGGGGCGGCAGGCCGAGCAGCTCGGCAACGCGGATCGGGTCGTTGCGCATGGCGCCGATATAGACCGTGCGCAGGCCCATCGACTCCGCGGCGACCACGGCGTTCTGGGCCGCCAGCGCCGCGTCGATCGAGGCGACCATGAAGGTCTCCAGCCAGGGCATGGTCTCGAACGGCGTCTTCGTCGCGTTCGAGATGCGCTGGTTGCGCGACATGTCGGCGATCCAGGCGATGAACAGCGGGCACTGCTCGATATGCTTCTGGCCGCCGGCGATCTCGGCAAGCACCTTCTTCTTGGCGGGATCGGTGACGGCGAGCGCCGACCACCACTGCATGTTGGAACTGGTAGCGGCCGACTGGGCGGCGGCGATCATGCTTTCGAGCGCGCCGGCCGGCACGGGATCGGGCTTGTAGCTGCGCACCGAGCGATGATCGAGCATCGTGGCGATCGTCTCGTTCCACGGTCCGGCCGCGGGCAGGACATCGGCGCCATAGCGGCGGGCGAGGGCTTCCGTCTTGGGAGGCGTGGCAGGCGTCAGGGAATCCATCAGGCAATGCTCTCGGGTTTGCGGCGGGTGATCGCGGTGATCAGCGCCAGGAAGATGAAGCCGGTGACGATCATGAAGATGGCGCGCGGCTCGCCATGGTCCATCAGGGCGCCATAGAGCAGCGGGGCGACCATGCCGCCCAGGTTGAAGCCGGTGCTGACGAAGCCGAACACCTTGCCGAACGAGCCGGGCGGCGTCACGGCGCGCACCATCATGTCGCGCGACGGCTGGATGATGCCGTTCAGCAGGCCGCCGACCGACATCAGAGCGATCAGCGCGAAGCCCGGCATGTTCACCCAGGCCATCAGGATCGCCATGGTCGAGGTACAGGCGAAGCCGACGGCCGCCACGCGCTCATGGTGGGGCGTGCGGTCGGCGATGATGCCCCCCAGCAGCACGCCGCCGGCGCTGCACAGCAGGAACCCCGAGAGCGCCACGCTGGCCACCGAGAAGGGCGTGCCATGGATCTGCGCCATGCCGACGACGGTGAAGGTCTGGATGCCGCCGTTGGCCATGGCGAGGCAGAAGAAGAACAGCAGGTTGCGCAGGATCGGCGCGCTCAGCAGGAGGTCGAGCCCGACCTTCTGGCCGCTGTCCTTGGCCGGCTGCTGTCCGGGCTTGTGTACGACGCGCGGCAGGATGCTGCCCGCAACGATCAACACGAGCGCCGTCGCGATCGACAGGCCGCCGACGAACAGGAAGGCGCCGCGCCAGCCCCACAGGGCCGCACAGGCCAGCGCCAGCGCCGGTGTCACGCCCGAGCCGAGATAGCCCGCGAAGGTATGGATCGAGAAGGCCTTGCCGATGCGCTTGTGATCGATGGTGGCCGACAGGATCGAATAGTCGGCCGGATGATAGACGGTGTTGGCGAGTCCCAGGAAGCCGTAGGCGATGACGAAGAACCAGTAGCCGGGCAGCAGCGCGGCCGCCGCGACGGCGATGCCGCCCAGGATGAGGCCTCCGGTCAGCATGGCGCGCGGGCCGACCCGGTCGACCAGGAAGCCGGCCGGCGTCTGCAGCAGGGCGGAGGCGGCGTTGAAGGCCGTGAGCGCGAAGCCGATCTCGACATAGCTGACGCCGAACGCCTCGCGGACTTCGCCGAACAGCGGCGGCAGCAGCATGATGTGCACATGGCTCACGAAATGCGCCAGGGCGATCAGCGCGATCACCTTGTATTCGCGGACCTTCTTCGCATCGGTGCCGGCCTCGCTGGCCGGCAGGTCGAATGAGTTACTCGTCGATGACATTGACGCCCAAGGTCCCTATGCCTGAGATCTCGACCTCCAGCCTGTCGCCGGCCTTCATCCAGAGCGGCGGCTTGCGGCCTGTGCCGACGCCGTCGGGCGTGCCGGTCGCGATGACGTCGCCCGGCTCCAGCCAGGTCACGGTCGAGAGATATTCGATGATGGTCGCGACATCGAAGATCATGTGGTCGGTCGTGTCGTGCTGCACAACGGTGCCGTTCAGCCGTGTCGTGAGTTCGAGCCGCTGCGGATCGCCGATCGCGTCCGGCGTAACCATCCACGGTCCGAGCGGTCCGGTCGCGGGGAAGTTCTTGCCGGCGAAGACCGAGTGTTTCTGGAAGTCCCGGATGCTGCCGTCGATGAAGCAGCTGTAGCCCGCGATCACGGACAGGGCGCTGGCGCGCGGCACGTGCCGGCAACGCTCGCCGATCACGATGGCCAGCTCGCCCTCATAGTCGAACTGAGTCGAGGCGCGCGGCCGCACGATGTCGCCGCCGTGGGGCACCAGCGTGTCGTGGAGCCGGGTGAAGACGCTGGGCACGGTCGGCATCTGGCGTCCGACCTCACCGACATGGCTGGCATAGTTGAGGCCGACGCAGAGGATCTTGCCGGGATCGGGAATGACCGGCAGCAGCTCGACGTCCTCGAACGCGAGAGTGGTCGCGGCTCCCTTTAGTGCGGCGCGAAGTTCATCGAGCGCCTTCGCCGCGATGACATCGCGCAAGCCGGGCCAGCGTCCCTTCGTGCGTGCCGACAGATCGACGATGCCGGCGTCGACGACCGCGCCGAATTTGTTCGCGCCCGCATGGCGAAAGCTGACCAACCGCATAGGGACGGACCCTAGGGTGATTGCAGCAGCTTCGAAAGACCTTTGGAGAGTCTGATGCTGTCCACGGCGCCGGGCTTCGCAAGTGCACCATGGGTGGCTTTCGCGAGCTTCTGCAGCGCGAGTCCCTCGGCCATCGAGATGGCGCAGGCGACGCCGTCGAGGAGAGGGGCATCGACCATGTGCTTCAGCTTGGCGGCGAGCCCGGCCAGGCCCGCGCCGCCCAGGATCACCACGTCGGCGCCATCCTCTTTGACGCAGGCGCTGCAGCCTTTTGCCAGCAATTCCATGGCGGCCGTGGGGTCACGCGCGATGTCGGCACCGGTCGGCGCCACCGTGCGCACCGAGGCGAGGCGCGAGGAGAGACCATGGCCCGCCACGAATTCCTCGAGCATCGACTGCCAGCGCTCGCCGCCGGTGACGATCGAGAAGCGGTTGCCCATGGCACAGGCTTGCAGGATCGACGCATCAGCCATGCCGACGACCGGGACCGGACTGACCTCCTTCAGGGCCGCGAGGCCCGGATCGCCGAAGCAGGCCAGAACGACCACGTCCTTGGGGCCGCGATCGTTGGCATAGGCGTCGAGCGCGGCGTGGCTCGCGATGGCATAGGCCGCGCGCGAGGCGATGTAGCGCGGACCGAAGGAGCCGGTGAGCGCCCGCAGGCGGGTGCCCTTGGAGGCAAAGCCCTTGGCCGTCTTGAGGACGAGGTCGGTGATCGACTTCGTGGTGTTGGGATTGATCAGCAGGATGTTCGTCATGGTCACGTCCGCATGGTTTCCGCGAGGCGCGCGGCATCGTGGTTCTCGCCGATCGACAGGGCGCAGATGCGCGAGATGTGGGTGAGCGGCAGGCCGCTCTCTTCGGCCCAGGCATTGATCTGCGCCTGGGCGAGCTTCTGGTCCTTCTTGGATGTACCCTTCTCGCTGATCGGCACGCCGGCATCGCGCAGGCACATCATCAGGTCGCCGGTCAGGATGAAGGAATCACGCCCGAGGAAGCGCAGCAGGTACTGGCCAGAGAAGCCTCCGAGCCGGGAGCCGCGCTTGGCGAAGATTTCGAGCAGGCCGATCTGGTCGTCGACCGGCCAGGCGGCGAGGAACTTGCCGAAGCTGCCATGCTCCGCCGCGATGTCGGTGACGAACTTCGCATTCTCGCGCACCGACCGGATGCTTGTCGGGTTGCGCACGATACGCGTGTCCCGGGTGAGGGCCTCCCAGAACTCGGCGGGCTGGAACAGGAGCCGCTTGGGATTGAAGCCAAGGAAGGCCTCCTCGAAGCCCGGCCACTTCTTGTCGATCACGCTCCACACGAAGCCGGCGCAGAACACGCGGCGCGCCATCTCGGCCAGCACGCGGTCGTCCGTCAGTTTCGCCAGGGCCTTGTTGTCGCGTTTCTTCGGCAGCAGGGCCGCCAGCGCCTTCTCGCCGCCCTTGCGCCTGGCGGCGCGCGCCTGGATCGACTTGAAGCTGACCCTTGCCATCCAGCCTACTCGAGCCAGCCGTCGAAGAAGTCGAACACGGTGGCCTTGAACATCGGATGGCCGATGCAGGAGAAGTGATCGCACCCCGGCAGGGTCACCGCCTTGGCGCCGGGGATGGCGTCGGCCAGTCCCTGCGGCGGACCGGCGAGCTGGTCGCGGGCGCCGGCGACGACCAGGGTCGGACGCCGGATCGCCATCAGCGAGTCGCGCGTGAGCGGCAGGCGCGGTCCGCGCGAGCAGGCGGCCAGGGCCAGCCGGTCTTCCTTCTGCTCGTCGGCAAAATGGCGGAAGCTCTTGAGCATCGGATCGGCGATGTCGTCGGGGCTGGCGGCTTCCATGGCCTCGGCCATGGCGCCTTCCGCGCGCGGCGGATCGAACAGTTTGCCGCCGACGCCCGCCACCACCAGATGATCGATGCGGCCGGGATCGACCAGCGCCGCCGTCAGCGCGATGTGCGAGCCCATCGAGAAGCCCAGCACGTGCGCGCGCTCGACGCCGGCATGGTCCATCAATGCAAAAACATCGCGGGCCATCGCCTCGCGATCGTAGCTGGCCGGATCGTGCGGCTTGGCGCTTTCGCCGTGGCCGCGATTGTCGAGCGCGAAGCCGCGAAGTCCCTTGGCGGCGATGGCGTCGTACCAGCCCATGCGCTTCCAGTTCTCGGTGCGGTTCGCGGAGAAGCCGTGCACCAGCACGATCGCCTTGCGGCCGTCGGCGGGACCGAATTCGTCGTAGGCGAGGTCGAGCCCATCGGAGGTGAAGTGAGCCATGACTTTCCCTAACAAGTGGCATGAACTGCGACAAGGTTGATCGCGCTGCCCAAGTGTCGGACAACCGCGACAACGAAAGAGGAAACGCATGACGGGACATCAGGGGAAGATCGGCAAGACGGTTCAGGAGTCACAGCCGCACTGGCCGAAGGCCCCGAAGCGGCCGAAAGGCGCGCCGAACATCCTGGTCATCCTGTTCGACGATGTCGGCTTCTCCGACCTCGGCTGCTACGGCTCGCCGATCGACACGCCCGTCATCGACGCCCTCGCCAAGCGCGGCCTGCGCTACACCGGCTTTCACACGACGGCGATGTGCTCGACCACGCGGGCCGCGCTTCTGACCGGCCGCAACCATCATTCGGTGGGTGTCGGCTGCCTCGCCAATTTCGATTCGGGCTATCCCGGCTATCGCGGCAAGATCAGCCGCGAGGCGGGCACCATCGCCGAGATGCTGCGGCCGCACGGCTATCGCAACTACATGCTGGGCAAGTGGCACGTGACGCCGCTCACCGAGTCCGGCGCGACCGGCCCGTTCGACGGCTGGCCGCTGGGCCGAGGCTTCGACCGCTACTACGGCTTCATGGATGCCGAGACCGATCAGTTCGCGCCCGAGCTGGTGCGTGACAACACACCGGTCGATCCGCCGGGCACGTTCGCCACCGGCTATCATCTCACCTCCGACCTGGTCGACCAGGCGATCCGCTATCTCGCCGACCATACCGCCGACAATGCCGAGACGCCGTGGCTCACCTGGCTGGCCTTCGGCGCCTGCCATGCGCCCCACCAGGCGCCGTTCAACCTCGTCTCCAAGTACGATTCGGTCTTTGCCGAAGGCTGGGACGCCGAGCGTGAAAAGCGCCTCGCGCGCCAGATCGAGATGGGCATCGTGCCCAAGGGCACGCAGCTGCCGCCGCGCAACGATTCCGTGCGCGCCTGGGCCGAGATTGACGAGCCCGAACGCCGCCTGTTCACCCGGCTGCAGGCCGCCTACGCCGCCATGCTCGACCATGCCGACCAGCATATCGGCCGCCTGGTGGCCTTCCTCGAGAGCAGCGGCCAGCTCGACGACACGCTGGTCATCGTCATGTCCGACAACGGCGCCAGCCAGGAAGGCGGACCCTTCGGCATGATCAATGCCATGGGGCCCTACAATCTCCGTCGCGAATCGCTCGAGGAGAAGATCGCGCGCATCGACGATATCGGCGGCCCCGACACTCACTCCAACTTCCCGTGGGGCTGGGCGATGGCGGCCAACACGCCGCTGCGCCGCTACAAGCAGAACACCCATGGCGGCGGCATCCGCGATCCGCTGGTCATGGCCTGGGACAAGGGCATCGCCGCGCGCGGCGAGCTGCGCCACCAGTTCTGCCATGCCAGCGACCTGGTCCCGACCCTGCTCGACGTCGTCGGCATCAAGCCGCCCAAGGCGATCAACGGCGTGAAGCAGATGCCGCTCGAAGGCACCAGCTTTGCCAAGAGCCTCAAGAATGCGAAGGCCAAGTCCAAGGCCAAGCCGCAATATTTCGAGATGTTCGGCCATCGCGGCCTGGTGCAGGATGGCTGGAAGGCCGTGTCGTTCCATCCGCCGGGCGCCGACTTCGCCAACGACAAGTGGGAACTCTACCACCTCGACCAGGACTTCAACGAGACCAACGATCTCGCCGAGAAGGAGCCGGAGCGGCTGAAGGCCATGATCGACGAATGGTGGCGCCAGGCCGAGGCGCACAAGGTCCTGCCGCTCGACGACCGCTTCGCGCCGCGCTTCGCCGACAATGCCAAGCGCTTTCACGGGCCCCGCAACCGTTTCGTCTTCCATGCCGGCATGGGCCACGTCCCGACCGACGTGGCGCCCGACGTGCGCAACCGCACCTACACGATCGAGGCCGACGTCCATGTTGACGGGGCGATGACCGAGGGCGTGCTGATCGCCCATGGCGACGCCACCACCGGCTACTCGCTCTACATGAAGGACGGCAAGCTCGCCTACGACATGAACATCGGCGGCGAGCACCACCTGATCGTCTCCGACCGGCCGGTGCCGGCCGGCAACCGCAAATTGGCGGTCCGGATGCGGCGCAACAAGGGGCGCAACCTCGCCACGATCCTGATCGACGGCGAGCCGGCGGGCAGCTTCGACACCCAGAACGGCTTCGTCAGCTTCATCTCCTGGTCGGGCCTCGACATCGGCCGCGACCGGTCGAGCCCGGTGTCGCACTACGAGGCGCCGTTCGCCTTCACCGGCAAGCTGCGCAAGGTCACCGTGCTGATGGACGACGACCAGGTGCTCGACGCCGAGCAGGCAGCCGCGGCGGCGCTGGCGCGCGAGTGAGCGTCACCCCGCCGGGGAGGGGTGTCGACAGCGCCTATGCGTGGCGGCTGGCGCTGGTCTCGATGGCCTGCGTCGCGCTGGGCGGCGGCGGCATCTATCTGCCCATGGTCGGCCTCAAGGAAATGGCGGCCGACTTCGGCGACCAGCGCGCCGTGCCGTCCTTCGCCTACATGGTGGGCTTCTTCGGCATGGGCGTGGGCGGCGTCTTCATGGGCTGGCTGGCCGATCGCACCAGTCCGCGGGTGCCGCTGCTGATTGCCGGCGTCTGTATCGCGCTGGGCGGTTGGGTGGCGTCCCGCGGCGGCGAGATCGCGCTTTATGCAGGCTATGCCGTCCTGCTGGGATTCCTGGGCAATGCCGGCACCTTCACGCCGGCGATGAACAACGTGCAGGGCTGGTTCGAGAAGCGGCGCAACATGGCGATCGCGCTCATCTCGATCGGGCCCGCGGTGGCCGGCTCGGTCTGGCCGCAGGTCTATCGCCTGCTGCTGCCGGAGATCGGCTGGCGCGACACGTTGCTGGTCTACGGCCTGTCGGCCGGCGGGCTGTTGCTGCTGGGCGCGCTCTACGTTCGGGTGGCGCCGACCCTGCGCGGTCCGGGCGGGCGGCGGCGCGAGGAGAAGGTGCACCTGCCATTGCCCTCTTCGGCGATCATGTTGCTGCTCTCCGCGGCGGGCTTCTGCTGCTGCACCGCCATGGCGATTCCCTTCGTTCACATGGTCGCCTTTTGCGGCGACCTGGGCTACCCGGCGGCGCGCGGCACCGAGGCGGTGTCGCTGGTGCTGGTCTCGGCCATCGTCGCCACCTTCGTCATGGCGCGCCTCGCCCAACGCATCGGGCCGCTGCCGGTCAGTCTTCTCTGTTCGGTGATCCAGATCGGCTCGCTGGTCGGCTTCCTCTACGTGCGCGACATCAACGGAATCTACGCGCTGTCCCTGCTGCACGGCATTCCCTTCATCGCTATCGTGCAGGGCTATGCGCTGAATCTGCGCTTCCTCTACGGCCCGACGATCGCCGGCTGGCGCCTCGGCGTGGTGATGCTGTTCGCGATGGCGGGCATGGCCGCCGGCGGCTGGCTGGGCGGCTTCATCTTCGACGCGACGCTCTCCTACACGTCGGCCTTCCAGTCGGCACTCGCCTTCAACCTGCTCAACCTGATGCTGCTGGGCATCCTCTATACGGCTCAGCGCAGGCGGCACATTGTGGGCTTGCCTTAGCTTTCTTCTCCTCCCCCGTAAGACGGGGGAGGAATAGAGAGTTAGATGACCTTGCGGGCCTTGAGGCCCTCGATCTGCGCAGGAGTCAGGCCCAGGCCGCCATAGACTTCCTCGTTGTGCTGACCCATCGACGGGCCGGCATGGCGCACGGCGCCCGGCGTTTCGGAGAAGCGCGGCACGACACCCTGCATGCGCACCGAACCCAGCTCCGAGTCGGGCACGCTGACGATCGCCTGGCGCGCCGCGAACTGCGGGTCGGCGAAGACGTCGGCGATGTCGTAGATCGGCGAGAAGCCGACCTCGTGGCGCGTGAACGTCTCGCGCAACTCGGCGAGGGTAAGTTTGCCAATGGCGGCGCCGACGATCTCGTCGAGCTCGCGATAGTTCTTCACCCGCGCCGGATTGAGCGCGAATCGCGGATCCTCCAGCAGGTGCTTCAGGTCCAGCGCCGCACAGAGCCGCACGAAGATGCTCTGGGTCGAGGCCGCGATCGACGCCCACTTGTCGTCGGCGGTGCGATAAACGTTGCCCGGCGCGGCATACTGGCTGCGATTGCCCGACCGCGTGCGCACGGCGCCGAGCTGGTCGTATTCGATCGCCAGGAATTCGAGCGTGCGCATCATCGCCTCGGTGGCCGAGCAATCGATCTCCTGGCCGCGCCGCTCGGGATGCTGCGCGAGATCGTGCAGGGCGGCCAGGATTCCCACCGCGCCGAACAGGCCGGCGACGGCATCGGAGATCGGATAGCCGAGATGCAGCGGCCGGCCGTCCTCCTCGCCACAGATCTGCGTGAAGCCGCTCATCGCCTCGAAGATCCGGGCGAAACCAGGCCGTCCGGCATAGGGACCGTCCTGGCCGAAGCCGGTGACCCTCAGGATGGTGAGGCGCGGATTGAGCCCCTGCAGCCAGGTTCGCGTGATGCCCCAGCCGTCGAGCGTACCCGGACGGAAATTCTCGACCAGCACATCGGCGTCGGCCACCAGCTTGGCGAAGAGATCGCGGCCCTCGGGCAGGCGAAGGTCGAGCGTGATGCCCTTCTTGTTGCGGTTGGTGACTTTCCACCACAGCGGCACGCCGTCCTTGTGCGGCGCCAGCGCGCGCAGCGAATCGCCGACGCCCGGCATCTCGACCTTGACGATCTCGGCGCCATAGTCGCCCAGCAGACCCGCCGCGAAGGGGCCGGCCACGACCGTCGAGATGTCGAGGATGCGCAGACCCTTGAGGGGGCCGGCGGCTTCAGCTTGATCGGTCTTCATGGGGCGTTTCCTCGTGGGCGAATATCGGGCCGATGTGCATGCGGAGCGGGCAAGGCAGCTAAACCGGCTTTGCGGGACAGGGAAGGCAGACAGGACGCAGTGAAGGCTGGCACAGTGATGACTGGAGGCAATACATGAGCAACGAACTTTGGCGTCTTACCGCAGTCGAGGCCGTCTCGCGTCTCAAGAAGAAGGAGATTTCGCCCCTCGACCTGGTGGAGGCTTCGGCCGCGCGCATGGCCGAAGTCGAGCCGGCGGTTAACGCCATGCCGACGCTTTGCCTCGATCGCGCGCGCGACCATGCGAAACGGATCATGGAAGGCAAGGCCAACGAGGCCGAAGGCGAGGCGGGCTGGCTGGCCGGTCTTCCGGTCTCGATCAAGGACCTGACCGATGTGGCCGGCGTGCGCACCACCTATGGATCGCCGATCTTCGCCGACCATGTGCCCGAAAAGTCCAATCCGCTGGTCGAGCGCATCGAGCGCAAGGGCGGCATCGTGATGGGCAAGTCGAACACGCCGGAATTCGGCGCCGGCGGCAGCACCTTCAACGAGGTCTTCGGCCGCACGCGCAATCCCTGGAACACCTCGCTCACCTGCGGCGGGTCCACCGGAGGCGGCTCGGTCTCGGTGGCGACCGGCGAGGTCTGGCTGGCGCACGGTTCCGACCATGGCGGCTCGCTGCGGCGGCCGGGCACCTACTGCTCGACGGTCGGCCTCCGCCCGTCGGCAGGCCGGGTCACGCGCGGCACCTCGAACAATCTCTATTCGCCGCAGTCGGTGCAGGGTCCGATGGCGCGCAACGTCGCCGACTTGGCGCTGTTCCTCGACACGATGTCGGGCTTCTGCCCCCTGGACGCCATGACCTTCGATGCCCCGGCGGTGTCGTTCAGCGCGGCGGTCGCCAATCCCGTGCTGCCCAAACGCGTCGCCTTCACCATCGACTTCGGCGGCCGGTTCGAGGTCGACCGCGAGATCCGCGAGATCTGCACGAGGATGGCGCAACGCTTCGAGGAGCTGGGCTGCATCGTCGAGGAGGTCTCGCCCGATTTCGGTCCGGTCGACGAAGTGTTCATGGCCTTCCGCAGCCAGCAGTTCCTCGTCGATCGCGAGCTGCAGATCCAGCAGTATCGCGACAAGTTCAAGCCCGACATCATCTGGAACACCGAACTCGGCCAGAAGCAGACGACCAGCCAGCTCGCCTGGGCCGAACGCGAGCGCGCGGCGCTCTACCGGCGGATGTTCACCTTCTTCCAGACCTACGACCTGCTGGTGACGCCGGGCGCGCCGACGGCCGCCTTCGACGTCAACCTGCGGGCACCAGAGACCATCGCCGGCAAGAAGCTCGAGAACTACATGTCGGGCTCGACGCTCAACTCCGCGATCACCGTGACCGGCAGCCCGGCGATCGCCGTGCCCTGCGGCTTCGACAGTTTCGGCCGGCCGGTGGGCCTGCAGCTCGTTGGCAAGCCGCGCGGCGAGGCGGCGCTCCTGCAGGCGGCAGCGCTCTACGAGAAATTGGTCGGATTCGATCGACTGCTCCCCATCGACCCCAGGCCGGGAACCGTGCCACCCTCCTCCCCATAAAACGGGAAAAGGGGGAGAAACGATGCGGGTCGTCATTACCGGCGCGAGCCGTGGCATCGGTCGAGCGACCGCCTTGAAACTGGCCGCCGACGGCGCGGAGGCGATGACCCTCTGCGACGTCGCCTATCTCGACGAACTGGAGGCGCTGGCCACCAATCTGCGCACCTCGGGCTGCACGGTCCGCACGCTCAAGGCCGACATGGCCAAGCCCACCGCGCCGGCCAAGGTGATCGCCGCCGCCGTCAAGGCGATGGGCGGCATCGATGCGCTGGTGGGCAATGCCGGCATCACCGCGCCCGCGAAGCTGGTCGATCTCGACCTCGCGACCTGGAATCGCGTCTTCGACATCAACCTGCGCGCCAACTGGCTGCTGGCCAAGGCCGCCCATCCGCATCTCAAGCGCTCCAAGGGCGCCATCGTGATGCTGGCCTCGATGGCCGGCGTCGTGCCGCAGCTTCCGACCGGCGCGTATAGCCCGACCAAGGCGGCGCTGATCATGCTGACCGAGATGATGGCGCAGGAATGGGCGCCCGACGGCATCCGCGCCAACGCCGTCTGTCCGGGCTTCGTCCATACGTCGATGACGGACGCCATCTACAGCAAGCCGGCGCTGGCCCGCGGGCGGGCCAGGATGGTGCCGCTCGGCCGGGTCGCCAAGCCGGGCGACATCGCCGACGCCATCGCCTTCCTGCTGGGACCGCAGGCCAGTTACATTACCGGCCAGTCGCTGCTGGTCGATGGCGGCCTCGTCCACTCGGTCCTCAATCACGTTCCGGGAGTCGCCGCGACGCCGCGCGCCCGGTAAGCTTGCGGGCGATACGCCCCTCATCCCCAGCACCTGGCGAGGCACCATGGGCCTGTTGAGCGACGACGAGCGCAGCCGTCTGGCACCGGCCCGGTTGGCCGGCGGCACCACACCCGTCCCGACCCGGGTCGTGTCCAGCGACGAGTTCCTGCCGATTGCGCAGACGCCGGCGCAGAAGAGAGTCGAGGCGCGCATGAATGCGCTGGCCGACGAGTATGCGCCCAGGAACGGCCTCTCGCGCCGGCGCTTTTTCCAGACCGCCGCCGGCATGGCGACGGCCTTCGTCGCCATGAACGAGATCCATGGTCCGCTTTACGGCGCCTCGCCGGCCGAGGCGAAGAGTGTCGACCTCGCGCAGGCGCGGGCCGACGGGCTGAAGGATCAGTTCGTCATGGACGTGCACACGCACTTCCTGCGCGACGACACACGGCTCGAAGGTTTCGTGCGCGGCCGCGAGGCGGTGGGCAAGGCCGGCTGGAATCCCGAACTCGTCGACAGGCCGCAGACCATCGATGACCTCAAGTACCCGAACTGGTTCAAGGAGATCTATCTCGACAGCGACACCAAGGTGGCGCTGGTCAGCGGCTCGGCCTCGGAGGATCCGCGCGACTGGTTCCTGACCAACGAGATGAAGGCAGAGGCGCGCGAGAAGGTGAACAAGGCGGCCGGCTCCAAGCGCTGCCTGTCGCACGCCATCTTCACGCCGGGCTATGACGGCTGGATGGACGAAGTCGACAAGTGCATCGCGACCTTGAAGCCCGATTCGTGGAAGGGCTACACGGTCGGCGACAATACCAACAAGGACCTGGCGCGCCATCCCTGGCGCATGGACGACGAGAAGCTCGTCTATCCCTTCTACGAAAAGATCGTGAAGGCAGGCCACGACATCGTCTGCGTGCACAAGGGCCTCTATCCGCCGTCGGTCTCGCAGCGCTGGCCGCATCTGACGCCGTACGCGGCGGTCGACGATGTCGGGAAGGCGGCGAAGGACTGGCCGCAGATCCGCTTCGTCGTCTACCACTCGGCCTTCCGCTGGACCGGCGCGCCCGGCGCTTCGGCCGGCGGCTACGATCAGTTCGAGAAGACCGGCCGGGTCGACTGGACCTCCGACCTTGCGGAGATTCCTGCGAAATACGGCGTCAGCAACGTCTATGCCGACCTCGGCCAGATCTTTGCCCAGACCACGGTGACCGAGCCTCGCCTGTGCGCGGCGCTGATGGGCATGCTGATCAAGGGCATGGGCGCGGATCATGTCGTCTGGGGCACAGACGCGGTGTGGACCGGCGCGCCGCAATGGCAGATCGAGGCGCTGCGCCGCCTCGAGATTCCCGAGGACATGCAGAAGAAGTTTGGCTTCGCTCCGCTTGGCGGCGCCGACGGCGCGGTGAAGCGCGCCATCTTCGGCGAAAATTCGGCCAAGATGTACAAGTACGACATCAAGAAAGCCGCCTGGCGCGACGATCGCTTCGCCGCGATCAAGTCGGACTATGAGCGTGCAGGTCGCGAACCGTCGAACCTGCGCTACGGCTTCGTCGTTCCCTCGTGATGCGATACGGCATCGTCGGCTTCGGACGGATCGGTCGACGACTGGCGGTACGCATGCCAGGCGTCGCGGCGGTTCTGGTACGGCCTGCGCAAGTCGAGGATGCCTCGGCAATCGTGGGCAGCGCGGCCGTTTGCACGTCGCTCGACGCATTCATCGCGCGCGGGCCCGCGGTTGCGCTCGAGTGTGCCTCCGCATCGATGCTGGCCGAGACGGGGGCTCTATTGCTGGCCCAGGGCATCGACCTGATCCCCCTTTCGCTCACGGCCTTCGCCGATCCGCGGATCGAGCGCCGCCTGATCGATGCTGCGGAAGCGGGGCCGGGCCGCCTGGAGATCGCGCCCGGTGCGATCGGGACGCTCGACCTGCTGGCGACGGCACGCGAGGAGGGGTTGAACCGCGTGATCTATCGTCAGCTCAAGTCACCTTCCATGTGGCGATTGACGCCGGCCGACCGGCTCGCCGATCTGGCGTCGATCGAGACGCGCCGTGTCTTCTTCAAGGGCAGCGTGCGCGAGGTCGCGCGTCACTTCCCCAACAACTTGAACACATCGGTCGGCGTCGCGCTGGCCGGGCTCGGGCTCGATCGAACGGAAGCCGAGCTGGTGGCCGACCCGGCGATCAGCGAGACCGGCCATGAACTCGAGATTCACGCGGCACCGGGCAATGTCGTTCTGACAGTCGGGGGACGCGAGGTGCCGCCCGATGGCGACCCGATCGACTACACGACATTCAGCCTGATGAGGCTGCTGAAACGCCGGGAAGCGCGGATGGCGATCTGATGGAAGACTCCGTTTCCTTCCTGCGGCAGCTCATTCGCGCCCAGACGGGCGGTGAAGCGGCCGTACAGAACGTCGTTGCCGACGCGGCGCGCGCTCTGGGCTGCGCCGTCGAGACCGTGCGCTACAAGCCGGGCGACGTGCCCATGGTGGGTGAATTCGCGGCGAGTCGCGCCATGGTCGAGGGTGAGCGCGAGAGTGTCGTCGCGACCTTCAAGGGTGGGGGAGAGGGTCGAAGCGTCATCTTCTTTGCCCATCCCGATGGCGAGCCCCTTGCCGGGCTCGACGCGTGGCGCCGCGATCCCTTCGGGGGTGTCGTCGACGGCGGCCGTATCCACGGCTGGGGCGTGGCGGACGATCTGTCCGGCGTGGCGATGATGGTCGACGGGTTGCGGGCACTGCTCGCCTCCGGTCGCCGGCCAGCCGGAGATGTGATCCTGGCCAGTACGCCCAGCAAGCGTCACGCGCGCGGTGTGTCGGCGTTGCTCCATGGCGGACTGAGAGCGGATGCGGCCGTCTACTGTCATCCCGCCGAATCGGGTCTGGGTATGCGGGAGATCAAGGCCTTCTGCCTGGGGCAGCTCGACTTCCGCATCCTCGTCGCGGGAAGGCCGCCTTCGACCAACGAGATCAGCCATCTCGCCTTCGCCCATCAGGCCGAGAACCCGGCCGACACGCTGATGGAAATCCATGCCCGCCTGAAGGCGCTGGCGGACCGACGGGCAGAGGCCGCTCGCCACCCGCTGCTGGAACAGGCAGTCGGCCGCTCGTCCAATCTGCTCATCTCTCACATGAATGTCGGCACGCCCGGCACGCACACGCGGATCGCTTCGCACGGCCTCATCGAGGGGGCGCTCTCATTGCTGCCGGGCGAGGACATGAACCGTGTCCAGGCGTCCGTCGAAGAGGCCGTAAATGGCCTGGCGCGCATCGATTGGGTGTCGGGCATATCGGGCGCCGAAGTTCCGACGGAAAGCCCGCTCTACCGCATCGTCGCCGACGCCATCGTGGCGACCACCGGCGAACGGCCGCATGTCAATCCGCTGCACACCGCGAGCGACATCCGCAATCCGATCGTCCAGGCTGGCATCCCGACGATCGGGCTGGGGCCCCTCGGTGGCGATCTAACGCAGAACGGCCTGCACGATGAATGGGTCGACGTCGAAGATTATCGGCGGGCGGTCGAGGTCGTGTCGGACATCATCATCGGCTGGTGCGGCACGGTCTGAAACATCCCCGGGCAAGGCGGACTTCGGCGTCAAAATTGCATGCGGTCGTGGGGACCGTATTCCGGGGGAAATCATGAACAATTTCAATGACATCAAGCTGCAGCGCCGCAGCCTTCTCGGCGCCGCTGCCGCCGCATCTGCAATGACGCTGGTTCCGGGCGTGCTCCGCGCCCAGCCGAAGATCGCGCCGCCCACCCTCATCAAGGCCGGTACGCTGATCATGTCGATCAATCCGACATTGCCGCCGCTGCAGTTTGTCGACGACAAGGGCCAGCTCAAGGGCATGCGGGTCGAACTCGCCGACGCATGCTGCAAGCGGCTGGGGCTTGCGCCGGAATATATCCGCACCGAATTCGCCACCATGATCCCCGGCCTCGCCGCCAAGCGCTGGGACATGATCAACACCGGCATCTTCTGGACCGAAGAGCGTTCCAAGCTGATGTACATGGTGCCGACCGAGCAGGCGGCCATCAGCTTCCTCGCCGCCAAGGGCAATCCGCTGGGCCTGAAGACGGTGGACGATCTGGCCGGCAAGCGCATCTCGGTCGAGCTGGGCGGCATCGAGGAGCGGCGCACCCGCGAAGTCGCCGACATGGTGGCCAAGAAGGGCCTGAAGCCCATCACCGTCATGACCTTCAACAACTTCGCCGAGGCCTTCCAGGCGCTCAAGGCCGGTCAGTCCGACGCCGCCACCAGCATCGATGCCACGGCCATGTTCATGCAGCAGAGAGGCGACTTCACGCGCGCGATCAGCGGCGTGTTTCCCCAGATTGCCTGCTTTGCCTTCGCCAACAAGGCGCTGGCGGATGCCGTCGTCGGCGCCCTGAACGATCTCAAGAAGGATGGCACGTATGCCAAGCTGCTCGACCAGTATGGCGTCCTGCAGATCGACGAGCCGGCCTTCGCCATCAAGGGCCCAGGCCCGGCCTAGCGTACCGGTGCCTGCGTGAAAGTCTGGAACTGGGAAGGTTTCTGGGGGTACTTCACCAACCTCTACCTTCTGGAGGGTGCGCTGTGGACGATCGGGCTCACGATCAGCACGCTCATCCTGGGCGGTATGCTGGGCCTCCTGCTCGCCGTAATGCGCCTCAGCAAGCACAAGGGGCTGGCCCGGGCGGCGCAGACTTATATCTGGGTCTTCCGCGGCACGCCGCTGCTGGTGCAGCTCATCATCATCTACACCGGCCTGCCGCAGCTCGGGCTGGTGCGCTTCTCGGTGCTCGAATCGGCGATCCTCGGTCTGGCGCTGAACGAGGCGGCCTATCTCTCGGAAATCCTGCGCGGCGGCATCCTGTCCGTCGCCAAGGGGCAGACCGAGGCCGCCCGGGCAATGGGGTTGAAGCCGCACCAGATCTTCCGGCTGGTCGTGCTGCCGCAGGCCTTGCGCGTCATCATCCCGCCGCTCGGCAATTCGGTGAACGGCCTGCTCAAGACCACGTCGATCGCTTCGGTGATCTCGATGGAGGAGGTTCTGCGGCGCGGTCAAATCCTGATGCAGCAGAAATTCCAGGTGCTCGAGGTCTTCATCGTGGTGGCCATCATCTACCTGGCGATGACCACCTGCTGGGACTTCGTGCAGCGCCGCATCGAGGCCTATTACGGCAAAGCCTACGGGTCCGCTGTCGATGGCCAGCTGGCGCGTGACGATCGCTGACTTCAGTCTCTTCCCCATTCAGATGGGGAAGTGCCCCGTCATACGGGGCGATGGGGTCATGGGTGTCGCCAAGCCTATGACCCCTCCGTCGGCTGGCGGCTTGGTTGCAAGCCGCGAGCCGCCACCTCCCCATTTGAACGGGGAGGACGGTGATTCTACTTCGTCCGGAAGGGCGCTAGGCGCGGGCGCGCGCCTTCTCGTCGGTCAGAACGCCCATCTGGCGCAGCACGTCCCGCAGGGCCGGGAGTTGCGCTTCGGGCAGCGGCAGGCGCGGCGCGCGCGGCGGGCCCATGGGCATGCCCATCATCTCGAAGGCGGCCTTGGTGCCGGAGACGTAGCGCGGGCCGCCGACCCACCAGAGCAGCGGCGTCATCTTCATGTAGAGCGCGAGGGCCGCATCCATGTCGCGCTTGTCGGCGACCAGCTCGAACAATTCGGCCGACCAGCGCGGAATCACGTTGGAGCAGACCGCGACCCAGCCTTCCGCGCCCAGCCAGAAGGATTCGTAACCCAGCACGCCCGCGAAGACCGTCATCTTGTCGCCGGCGAGGCGGATGATGTCGCGCACGCGCGTCGGATCGAGGGTCGACTCCTTGACGTAGAGGCAGTTCGGGATCTGGGCGATGCGCGCGATCAGCTCCGGCTGCATGTCGACGTTCGCCGTCGCCGGATTGTTGTAGACCATGATCGGGAGCGAGATCGCGTCCGCGACCTTCTTGTAGTGGGTGAAGAGTTCGTCGTCGGTCGGCACGCTGTAGAAGGGCGGGATGATCATCACGCCGTCGGCGCCCATGGATTCAGCCTCGCGGCTGGTGCGGATGACCTCGTCGGTCCATTCCGCGCCCGTGCCAATCAGCACCGGGACCCGCCCGGCCGCCTGCTTCACCACGATCTCCACGATCTGGCGGCGCTCGTCCGGCGTTACGCTCAGGAACTCGCCGGTACTGCCCAACGGGATGAGGCCGTGGATGCCCTCGGCGATCTGGAAGTCGACCAGCCGGCGCAGCGCCGCCTCGTCGACCTTCCGGCCGTCGGCGGTGAAGGGCGTGATCATGACGGTGTAGGTGCCGCGGAACTTCTTCATGCTGTGCCTCCGGCAACATTGTAGACCTTTTGCATGCGCCTGAAACATCCCGACATGCGGCCCACGGGCGCGCCCATTCGAATCTCCTTCGACGGGCGCGATATCGAGGCGATGCAAGGTGAGACGATCGCCGCGGCGCTGGCGGCGTCGGGCATCGTCGCCGTGCGGGAGGCCCGCTCCGGTGCGCCGCGCGGTCCCTTCTGCGGCATGGGCGTCTGCTTCGATTGCCTCGTCACGGTGGATGGCCGCCCGAGCCAGCGGGCGTGCCTCACCAAGGTCGAGCCCGGCATGGCGGTGTGCTCCTCGCCGGTGGCGGATTTGCCGACGGAGACGAGGACGGAAGCCGCAGCGGCCGAAGAGGTGACCTGCGATGTGCTGGTGGTCGGCGCCGGCCCAGCCGGGCTGGTCGCGGCCCGCGCGTTGGCCGTGGCGGGGGCCTCTGTCGTGGTTCTCGACGAGCGCCTTCATCCGGGCGGGCAGTACTTCAAGCCGCTGGCGCCATCGCACGAGGCTGATCTCGAAACCCTCGATCGCCAGTTCCGGGATGGCGCGGTCCTGCGGCAGTCGACGCTGGCGGCGGGTGTTCGCATCCTGAACGAGGCCACGGTCTGGTCAGCCTTCTCGGCCGGGGAAATCGCCGCCGTCGTGGCGGGCCAGGCGATGTTGTTTCAGCCCAAACGCCTGGTGCTGGCGACGGGCGCCTACGAACAGTCGCTGCCGGTTCCGGGATGGACCTTGCCGGGCGTGATGACGGTCGGTGGCTTGCAGACGCTCGCGCGCTCCTATCGCGTGGCGCCGGGCCAACGCATCGTGATTGCCGGCAATGGCCCGCTTTGCCTGCAGACCGCGGCCGAGCTGATCGACGGCGGCGCCAATGTCGTTGCGGTGCTCGAGGCGGCGCGGCGGCCTGGTCTCGCGCAGTGGCGCGCGGTGGCGCGAGCCGCCGCGGCCGATCCCTTTCTCATCGCGCAGGGCGCGCGCCTTGCGGCGCGGCTGGGCACTCTCCTCCACTGGGATTGCACGGTGACGCGGCTGGTCGGCGAGGATCGGGTGCGTCGCGTCGAAGCCGGCGCGTTCGCGATCGACGCAGACATCGTGGCGCTGGGTTACGGCTTTGCCTCCTCTTCGGAGATTGCGCGTTCGCTGGGCTGTGCCCATCGCTTCGTGGCGCGAGGCACCGGGTCGATGGAAACGCTGACGGACGGGGAGGGCCGTTCTAGCCTGCCGGAGGTGTTCGCCATCGGCGACGGCGCACGGTTCGGCGGTGCGCAGGCGGCGATGGCGCAGGGAACCATTGCCGCTGCGGCCATTGCCAATGATCTGGGCCTCGCAGGCATCAAGAGAGACGAAGCCCGGCGGACGTTGAACCGGTCTCGTCGCTTTCAAGCGGCCTTGTGGCAGCTGTTCGATACGCCGCCGCTTGATCCCGCAGCGATCGAGGACGCCGCCATCATCTGTCGCTGCGAAGAGGTGACGGCGGGCGATCTGAGGACCCTGATCGCGGCCGGCCACGATTCGCCGGCTGTGCTGAAACGCAAATGCCGCGTCGGCATGGGCCGCTGCCAGGGGCGCTATTGCGCTTCGCTGGTGGCCCGCCTGACGACGAGCGAGGTCGGCGAGTTCGATCTGTTCGCGCCGCGGCCGCCGGTCAAGCCCGTGCCGATCCGCGCGCTGACGGTGGAGCAGGGCGAGTGGGGCGGACACAAGGAGTTCGTACCGCCGGATATGTCGCGACCGCGCGACAGCGAGCCTCTGGCGACCCAGACGGTCGACACGCTGGTGATCGGCGGCGGCATCATGGGCTCCTGCGCCGCCTATTGGCTGGCGCGCGAGGGTATCGAGACGCTGGTCGTCGAGCGCGACGAGGTGAATCTCCAGGCCTCGGGCGCCAATGCCGGCAGCCTGCATGTCCAGCTCCTGTCGTTCGACTTCGGCGCCAAGGCACAAGAGGGCGGCGGTCCCGCGGCGGCCACCTTGCCTTTGGGCCCCGCCTCCGTAGCGCTATGGCGCGAGATCGCGACCGATACCGGCCAGGATCTCGAGATGAAGGTCATGGGCGGGCTGATGCTGGCCGAGACCGCGCGCGACGTGGAATTCCTCAAGGCCAAGATCGCGATCGAGCGGCAGCATGGCGTCGAGGCCGAGTTGATCGGGGCCAACGAGCTGCGCCGTCTCGAGCCGGGTGTGAGCGACGTGGCGATCGCCGCGGAATGGTGCCCCGGCGAGGGCAAGATCAATCCGCTGCTGGCCACCTATGCCGTGGCCGAGCGGGCGCGTGCCCTGGGCGCCCGCTTCCGCCGCGGCAGCGACGTGCAGTCGATCGAGCGGATGGAGCGCGGTTATCGGGTCGTCACCAGCCGCGGCGAGATCGCCTGCCGGCGCATCGTGAACGCTGCCGGCGCCTGGACGCCGCAGGTCGCCGCGCATCTCGGCCTGACGGTCCCGGTCAAGGGCGCGCCCTTGCAGATGATCGTGACCGAGCCGGCGCCGCCCGCGATCGAGAAGCTGATCGCCCATGCCGACCGCCACCTCACCCTGAAGCAGATGGCGTCGGGCGCCTTCCTGATCGGCGGTGGCTGGACGGCGGGCCACGACGATCAACAGCGCCTGTCGCGCGCGTTGCGGTCGAGCGTGGAGGGCAATCTCTGGATCGCCAGCCGGGTCATTCCGGCGCTCGCCAATCTCCACGTCGTGCGCATCTGGGCCGGCATGAACGTCAATATCGACGGCGCGCCGATCCTGGGCGAAGTGCCGGGCCTGCCCGGCTTCTACAACTGCGTTGGCTCGAACGGCTATACGCTGGCGCCCGTGCTGGCGCGCCTGACGGCCGAGATGCTGGCCGGCCGCAGCACGAGCCTGTCGGTGGCGCCCTATTCGATCCAGCGCTTTCACTGAGGAGGGCTTTGCGTGGAAACCTCGACCAAGACGGCGCGCCAGCTCTACGAGGCGCTGAAAGCCGATCCGCAGCGGCGTCGCTTCGGCTTTGGCCGCAAGCCCGCTCTGGTGAACGTCGATCTCCAGAACGCCTACACGCGGCCGTCCGAGTTCGCGACGGCCTACGAGACCGATCCGCGCCAGATCGAGCACGTGAACAGTCTGGCGCGGCTGGTACGCGCCCGGGGTTGCCCGGTGATCTGGACTTACGTCGCCTATCTCGAGTCGGGCGAGGATTGCGGTGTCTGGGGAACGCGTGCCGACATGTCGGCTTCGTTGCGAAGCATCACGGCCGAGACCCGGCACGCCCAGCTCGACGACCGCTGCGACGTCGACCGTGACTACGACATCGTCATGAACAAGCGCATGGCGTCGGCGTTCTTCGAAACCAACCTTGGATCGCTGTTCACCTTCCACAAGGTCGATACGGTGATCGTCACCGGCGGCTCGACCTCAGGCTGCGTGCGCGCCACGGTGGTTGACAGTCTCTCGCGCAGTTTCCGCACGATCGTTCCGGAGGAGTGCGTCGCCGACAAGCACGAGAGCCCGCACTTCGCCAACCTCTACGACATGGCCGCCAAATATGCCGATGTGCTGCCGGTCTCCGAGGTGATCGATTTCCTGGAGGGCTATGAGCCGGTCTTGAGCGGATGATCTGAAGGCGCGCCCGCAACAGAACCTGGAACTCAAAAGAGCCCCGTCGTCGCGACCGAAGCCGAGCGCAGCGAGGCGGAGCGGAGAGATTTCATCTCCACGATTTTCCGGCTCCTGGAGGGACAGGATCTCTTCGCTCCGCGCCGCGCGCTCCGGTCGAGACGACGGAGGTCTCGCCTTACTTCGGCTGCGTCGCCGGCACACCCAGCGAGAGCATCAGGCGGTTGGCCCAGTTGAAGAACGAGGCCGCGCCGATCAGGTCGGCGATGGCGGCATCGTCGAGGCCGACCGTGCGCAGCCGCTCGACATGCTCCTTGCCGAAGGTCAGCGGCAGGGCGGTCAGCGCCACCGAGGCGGCGACGATGGCCTCCCAGCGTTCGTCGAGCTTGGCCTCGACGCCTTCGTCGAGCAGGCGCTGCACGTCGTCCACGCGCTTGGAATAGGTCGCGGCGAAGCGGGCATGGACGGAGGCGCAGTAGATGCAGCCGTTCAGGCGCGACGTCGCCGCCGCCGCCAACTCGCGCTCGGCGCGCGGCAGCCCGGCCTCGGGATTGTAGAAGATGTCTTTGTCGGTCCGCGTGCGGGCCTCCAGCACGTCGGGATCGCGTGCCAGCAGCCGGAAGTAGGGCGACTTCACGCGCGCCGCATCGACCAGGCTCTTTATGTGGTGCTCGGTCATGTCGGCTTCGGCCATCGGCTCGAGCCAGGGCAGCCAGTCGAGCATGTCGCGGGTGAAGACCACCGGCTCGGTGTGCGGCGGCGGCGTCAGGGTCTTGTCGGTGCTCATAGGGTGCTCGCGAGGACGCCCAGGCCGGACACGACCCGGATCTGGTAGGACAGGAAGGAGACGAGCTGGGAGACCGTCACGATGTCGTCGGTCGACCAGCCGGCGTCGAGCAGCGACTGCAGCGATGCCGCCGATGCATCGCGCGGATGGAACACCAGCATGTGCGTGTGCTCGAAGGCGGCGGCGAGGCGCGGTCCCAGGCTCGCACGCCCGGCATCGCTCACCTTCCAGGTCGGACCCGGCGCATCCTCGACCGAAAGCGGGCCCTTGGGAAAATGACCGTAAGGTCCCTTGGTCTTCGCGGCTGCTGCTTCAGCGGCGATGGCGCTGTGCAAGGCAGCCGGCAGCTTGGCGGCATAGAAGGCATCCGTCTTGGGCTCGCCGTGAAGGCTAGCCACGAAGGACGCGATGGCATGGCGCTCGTCGCCGCTGACGCCGCCCAGTTCCTTGGGCTCGAAGAGGGAGGTGTAACTCGCCTGCGCGTGCTTGCGCGCCTCGGAGCGCTGGGCGCGGATCGCGTCCAGCTTGGAGCCCGGCGCGATTCCCACCAGGCTGTCGATCACATCGGTCATGCGACTTGTCTCGTCCCCGCTTTGACTTCCGGCGCCCAGCCCAATGCGGGCGCCACCTTTCCGGCGAACAGCTCGATCGAGCGCAGGATATACGGGTGCGGCGGATCGATCGAGTGAACCTGCATCGTGAGATCGGTCGAACGCTGCAGGGTGGTGTCGGCCTTCAACGAGGCGATCACCTCGTCGGGCGTGCCGATATGAACGTCCATGGCCCTGATCAGGTCGCCGACCAGGCTGCCCGAGCTGAAGTTGCCGGTGGCTGCCAGCCGATGGCGCATGCGCGACAGGCCGGCCTCCGCCAGGCGCATCGCCTCGTTGCGGTCGTCGGCCACGAAGATGGTGCGCGAGGCCAGGATGCGCGGCTCGACCCCCTTGGGAAGCGCCTCGAGATAGGCGTCCAGCATCGGGTTCTGGATGTCGGCCAGCGAGGCCTGCGGTGCTTCGGGAGCGCGCGGCTGGGTGCGCGACAGCATCAGCCCGTCGCCCGCCAGGCCGGCGCGGCGCGCGCCCGACACGGTGAAGGTCGCCTGCCAGATGCGGTCGACCAGGGTCGGGCTCGACGGATAGAGCTTGTCGCCGCCGGGCAGCGTGCCGCCCGACCACGCGGTCTTGAGCAGGGCGAGATTGTTGTCGAACAGCGCGTGCCGCTGGTCGCTTTCGAGGCCGAAGGCGGTGAAGGCCGAGAGGTTGCCGCCCGGTCCGACGCCGACTTCGAGGCGGCCCCCGCTCATCAGGTCGGTGACGGCAGCATCCTCGGCGACGCGGATCGGCAGTTCCAGCGGCAGGGTGACGATGCCGGTGCCGAGCCGGATGCGCGAGGTATGGGCCGCGACATGGGACAGGAAAACGAACGGCGCAGGAAGACCGCCTTCGCCTTCGTGGAAATGGTGCTGGGCGATCCACGCCGAATCGAAGCCGCATTTCTCGGCCTGCACGATCTGCTGGGTGGCCAGCCGGTAGCGCTCGGCCGCGTCCACCTGGTCGAGCAGGCGGGTGAAGAAGCCGAGGCGCTTGATCGGGAACGTGGTCATGGGCTCAACCTTGGCGGAAGTTCGGGCGGCCCGGCAAGGATGGGCCCATCCAGGACCGGCAGGCCGCGGCCCGGGATGGCATCGATCAGCTCACGCGTATAGGCGCTGTCGGGCCGGCCGAAGACGGTCTCGATCGGACCGCCATCCACCTGCCGTCCCTTGTGCATGACCGACACGGTGTCCGAGATCTGCCGGACCACGGCGAGGTCGTGGGAGACGAACAGGTAGGTGAGGCCCAGGGTCTTCTGCAGTTCGTCGAGCAGCGACAGGATCTGCGCCTGCACCGTGACGTCGAGGGCGGAGACTGCCTCGTCGAGCACCAGCACGCGCGGGTCGAGAACCAGCGCCCGAGCGATCGCCACGCGTTGCCGCTGGCCGCCCGACAGAGCGCGCGGATGGCGGTCGAGGAAATTCTCGGAGAGGCCGACCCGGGCCAGCATGTCGCGCACCTTGCGGGCGCGGTCGGCAGCGGGGATCGGCTCGAAGTTGAGCAGCGGCTCCTCGACGATGCGGGCGATGGTCTGGCGTGGATCGAGCGAACCGAAGGGGTTCTGGTAGACGAGCTGGATGTGCTTGCGGAACTGCCGCAGCTTCTCGCCCTTCAGGGTGGTGAGATCGACCCCGTCGACCAGGATACGCCCGGTCGTCGGCTTGATGAAGCCGACGACGCTGCGGATGGCCGTCGTCTTGCCCGAGCCCGATTCACCCACGATGGCGTGGGTGGTGCCGCGCCGGACCTTGAAGGACAGGTCATCGACCGCGCGGAAGGACGTGGCCTCGCCGCCGCTCACCGGGAAATCGTGCGTGAGGCCCGTCACCTCGATGGCGAAGGCCTGGCTCTCGATCCCGGGCCGCGCCGGGCGCGGTTTGCCGAGCGACGGCGCATCGGCCAGCAGGCGGCGCGTATAGGCGCTGCGCGGGGCTGCGAGCATGTCCTTCACGGGTCCCTGTTCCTGGATGCGCCCGTTCTGCAGCACCACGAGACGGTCGGCGCGATCGGCGGCGACGCCGAGATCGTGCGTCACCAGCAGCACGGCCGTGCCGCTCTCGCGGCGCAATTCGTCGATCAGGTCGAGGATGCGCCGTTGCACCGTGACATCGAGCGCGCTGGTCGGCTCGTCGGCCACGATCAGCGCCGGATTGAGGGCGACGGCGATGGCGATCAGCACGCGCTGCTTCATGCCGCCGGAGAGTTCGTGCGGGTACTGACGCGCACGCATCTCGGCCGGCGTCAGGCCGACCCGCTCCAGCAACTCGATCACTCGCGCGTGGATTGCCTTGCGATCGCCGCGCTTGTGGATCTGCAGCACCTCGGCGAGTTGCGAGCCGATAGTGCGCACCGGGTTGAGCGAGCTGCCGGGATCCTGCGGGATCAGGCTGACGACGGCGCCGCGGATGGAATCCAGCCGCTTCTGCGACCAGTGCGTGATGTCGGTGCCGTTCAGGCGGATGGTGCCGCTCTCGACCCGGCCGTTGCCGGCCAGCAGCCCGAGCGTTGCCTGGGCCGTCGTGGTCTTGCCGGAGCCGGATTCACCCACCAGCGCCACGACCTCGCCCGGCGCGACGCTGAAGGAGACGCCGTGCACGACGCGTTGTTCGCGGTCGCCCGTCTTGTAGGCAATCGCCAAGTCTTCGACCTGGAGGAGGGGCGTGACGGTCATGGCGCGGTCCTGCCCAGCGCCTTGCTGATGCGGTCGGCGGACAGCACGACCAGCACGACGACGAGGCCGGGTGCCGCAGTGAGCCACCAAGCGCGCGACAGGTAATTGCGGCCCTCGGCGATCAGCAGGCCCCATTCGGGCGTCGGCGGCGGTGCGCCGTAGCCCAGGAAGCCCAGCGTCGAGATGGCGAGGATGGCCGAGCCGAGCTGCAGGGCGGCCAAAGCGATCACCGAGGTCAGCGAATTGGGCAGGACATGGCGGTAGAGCACGGCCCAGAAGGTGCCGCCGCTGCCGTACGCCGCCTCGACATACTCGCTGCGCCGCACGCGCATGACCTCGGAGCGCGCCAGCCGGGCGAAGCGGGCGATCGCCACCGCGCCGACCGCGACGGCAACGTTGATCGTACCGAAGCCCAGCAGCACGATGATGCTGAGCGACAGGAGCAGCGAGGGCACGGCGAGCATCGAATCGACCAGCCGCATGATCACCGCGTCGATCCAGCCGCCCCGCGCGCCGGCAATCAGGCCAAGCAGGGTGCCGAGGATCAATCCCACGGTGACGGCGACGAAGGCGCCGGACAGCGAGTGGCGCGCGCCATAGACGATGCGGGCATAGACGTCACGACCCAGCCCGTCGGTCCCCAGCACATGCTCGGCGCTGGGCGGCCGGAGCTGCTCGCCCGGTACGCCTTCGGTGCCGCTGTAGCCGGTGAAAAGGGACGGCAGGGCCGCCCACGTGAGCACGATGAACACGACGGCCCAGGCGAGGGCCAATGTCACCGGCACGCGCTTGAACCGTGTGGTCCAGCGGGCGGGAGCGTCGGCCATCGAGCCGCTCGCGGTTTCTGCGGTCATGTCGCGGCTCCCACCTTGGTGCCAAGCCGGGGGTCGAGCACCGGATAGAGCAGGTCGACGATCAGATTGATGGTGACGAACGCGAGGGCGGAGATCACGACGATGGCCTGCAGCACCGCCGTGTCGTGATTGCCCACGGCCTGGTAGGTGAGCCCGCCGAGGCCGCTGAGGCCGAACACTGCTTCGGTGACGACGGCACCGGCCAACAGCTCGCCGAACAGGACGCCAGCGATTGTGAGCGTCGGCATGATGGCGTTGCGCGCCACGTGCCGCCACAGGACCCAGTTGCGCGAGGCGCCCTTGGCGCGGGCGACGGCCACGAACGGCTGCGCCAGCACCTGGTCGATGTTGCGCATCAGGATCTGCGCCAGCGGGGCGGAAATCGGGATGGCGAGCGTCAGGACGGGCAGGACCAGCCGCTCGACCGGGCCGGGACTGATGACCGAGACGAGGCCGAGCTGGAACGAGAAGATCTGGATCAGCATGATACCGAGCCAGAACACCGGCACGGAGATGAACAGCGACGGCAGGGCCTGCAGCCCGGCGCGCAGCCACTCCATGCCCACCATGTTCGAGACGGTGGCGAGGATGATGGTCAGGATCAGGGCTGCGACGAAGGCAAGCGACGCAAGCAGCAGGGTCGGCGGCAGGTTGGTCGCGAGCTGTTGGCTCACCGGCACGCCGGCCTGGATCGAGATGCCGAAATTGCCGGTGAGGAAGTTGCCGACAGTCGTGAAATAGCGCTCCCAAAGCGGCCGGTCCGCGCCGTAGGAGGCGCGGATCTCGGCGATCTGATCGGCCGAGAGACCCATGTCGGGGCTCATGAATTTAATCATGATCGCATCGCCCGGCAGCACCTGCAGCAGCAGGAAGGCCGCCGTGAAGGTGAGCGCCAGCACCGCCAGCGCCTGCCCGACCCGGCCGAATAGATAGCGCGCCATGTCGTGCCCTGCGCCTACTTCGCGATCCAGGTCGCGTAGAAGCTTGGGCGACCCACGGCCTCGAAGGTGAAGTCCTTGACCTTCGGTGACGCCGCAAAGGCCTGCGGCTCCTCGAAGATCGGGATCACATATCCCTGGTCGATCACATAGGCCTGCACCTCGCCCACCAGGGCAATGCGTTTCACCGGATCGGTCGCGGCGGCGATGTCCTCGAGCAGCGTGTTGAGCTTCTCGTCGACGAAGGTCTGGACCTTGTTGCTGACGCCCCCCTTTTGCAGAAGCGCGTTGCGCGTCGTCGGATAGTACTGGCTGCGGATCACGTCGGGATCGGCACGGCCGACCATGGCCGGGGCGACGGGCGTCTTCAGCGGGTCGAGGCTGTCGGCGACGCGGCTGCCGGCATCGCCCGCCAGCACGTTCAGCTTCACGCCGACCTTGGCCCATTGCTGGGCAACGAGCTGCAGCGTCTCCTTGTTCTGCGGCTGCGGCGGGGATTCATAGGCCTGGAGCACCAACTCCTTGCCGTCCTTCTGGCGCAGGCCCTTCGGGCCGATCGTCCAGCCGGCCTCGTCGAGCAGCTTGGCCGCGAGCGCCGGGTCATAGGCGAGCTTGGCCGACTGGTCGACATAGCCCTGCGCCGTCGAGGCGATGATCGACTTGGCCTGCGGGTAGTTGGCCGAGAACAGTGTCGCCACGATCTCCTTGGCGTTGGTCGCGTGCAGCAGCGCCTTGCGTACGCGGATGTCGGAGACCAGGGGATTGTCGGGCCGGAACACGACCGTGTTGTTCACGCCGCGGGTGGACGCCGCGTAGATGATGTAGCCCTTCGACTGGACCTGCTTCTCGTCATAGGCCTGGACCTGGCGGATGACGTTGGCCTGGCCGGCCAGCAGGGCGCCGATGCGCACGCTGTCCTCGGGCGTCACGACATACTTGATGCCGTCGAGGTTGGCGCGGCCCTGATGGGCGAGCTTGGCCGGACCCCACTTGTAGTCCTTGCGGGCCTCCATCACGAGTTCGCGGCCGAGCACCTCGCTCTTAACAACGAACGGGCCCGAGCCGATGATCTTGGTGGCGTCGCCCAGCGCATCGAACGGCAGGGCCAGCGTCTTCAGCGAAACGAGGCCGGAGCCGATCACCGAGGTGCCCTGCAGGAAGCCGACGGAAGGCTTGGTGAAGAAGAACTTCACTGTCAGTGGATCGATGACCTCGCTGCCCTTGTAGTTGGTGATGACCTCGGAGACCGGCTGCTTCAGCTCCTTGTTGCCGAGCCCGTAGGTATCGAAGTTCTTGGCGACGGCTGCGGCGTCGAGCGGCGTGCCGTCGGAGAAGGTGACGCCCGGCCGTATCTTGAAGGTGTACTCGGTGGCATCGGCATTGACCGTCCAGCTCTCGGCGATCCACGGCTCGATCTCGAGCGTCTTCGGATTCTGGTAGGTGAGCTTGTCGGTGATCTGGTTCAGCACGCCGCCGTTGGGATAGAAGCCCCCGGCCGGCGGATAGAGGTTGGTGTGCGGCTGCTGCTCCAGATAGATCAGCGTCCCGCCCTTGGTGACCGCGGTTTGGGCCGCTGCACTTCCCGCGAGGACGGCGATGGACGCGAGCGACGCGAACGCGCCGGCGAGAAACCGCTGGTACTTCATCTGAATCACGACAACCCCCTGGAGCCTTTAGGGCACGGGAATCGCCATGCAGAATTTAGGCCGAATCTCGCCGTGCGAGGCGGATATATGGCCGTGAGACTCCGGCCATTACACAGAGCAGATTGTCAAAATGGGCGGCGCGACGGAGCAGGACTTGCTGCCTGCCCCGTCGGGAGGAGGAAAATTATCCGCCGAGCAGAGCGGCGGACGGCGCCAGCTCCTTGCGCTCCACCTTCTTCACGATCTCGGTGAGCCTGGCATGGGTCGGCGCCTTGACGCCGATATAGTTGCCGCGCTCGGCGATGTAGCCGTTCATGAACTCGATCTCGGTGCGGCGACCCTTGATGATGTCCTGCGCCATCGAGGGGCGCTGGATGTCGGCGCGCGGGTTCGGATTGGTGTTGGAACCCGGCCGCAGGATCGTCTCGACCTCGTCGAGGGCCGCCGTGTCGCCCTCGGAGGCCCGCGCCAGCAACTCCGGTTCGAACTTGCCGATCTTCTCGATGTGGTAGCCCAGCGCCTGGCCGACCCTCACCGCCTCGCCGCCCAGCTTGATCGAGAAGCGGCGCACCGCATCGTTGCGGTCGCAGTCGGTGCCGGTCATGCCGGTGGCGGCCGAGACGCCGTTCTTCATGCCGTTCTGGCAGAGCTTGGACCAGCGCTCGCCCCACAGGTTGGTCGTGGTCTTGGCGCTGTCGATCATGCCGACCATCTCGCGCAGTTCCTCGACCCGCTTGGTGATGCGGCCATGGACCTCGCCGACGCGGAAGACGGTGTGCTTGTCGCCGCCCTTGGAGACGGTGCGGCGGATCTTGCCGGCTTCGTACATGTCGACCGAGATCAGCGAAGCGACCATGCCGACCGTCTTGCCCCAGCCGACGACGCCCGCGATGCGCTCCTCGTTCAGGCAGTTCTGCAGCGAAACGACGTAGCCGTCCGGCGCCAGGTACTGCTTGATCAGCGCCGTCGCCCATTCGGTGTCGTAGGACTTCATCGACACGAAGGCGATGTCGATCGGCTTCTGGCGCGACAGGTCCTGCATTTCGGTGAGGTGCATGGTCTTGGCCTTGGTGACCGTGAACTTCTCTTCCGGTGTCACGCCGTCGAGTTCGAGCCCGTTCTTGCGGATGGTCTCGATGTTCTGCGGCCAGAAATCGATCAGGGTGACGTCGAGACCCGCTTGCGCGAGATAGCCCCCGACATAGCCGCCCAGAGCTCCCGTGCCGACGACTGCGATTCTCTTGCCCATCCTGATCTCCCTTGAAGCTGTTCGTTAAGGTGCGACGCGCGGCTCTTTGCGCGCGCGGTCGAGATAGCGTTCGGCGTCCTCGGCCAGCAGCAGCCGGTCGGCCATCAGTTGCGTGACGACCGCCTGGACCCTGGCCACATACTCGGCACCGCTCCTGTAGCGCTCGGCGATCGAGGGCCGCGGATCGCCCGCGGACTCGCGCGCGGCCTTGTCGATCGGCAGCGGCAGGCAGCTGCCGTCGCGATCGGCGATCTCGCCGGCGGGGTAGGGCGGCTTGTACTCGTTCCAGCCGGTGTATGTGGCGAGCGGTACGGCGATGTCGGGCAGGCGGATGCCGGAGACCTCGTTGCCGTCGGCATCGACCTTGCTCACCAGCGTGCGATAGGTCTTGTCGGGAGCGACGGGCTTCACCCAGTCGCCGGGCGGCGACACGATGTTGGTGGCACGGACGATCGCGGCGCCCGGCACGGCAGGAAAGCCGGTCTTGTCGGGCTCGACCAGTGTGCCGGCAGCCAGCGTCGGAACGCGGCTGGGCGGCGGTTCCTTGCCCGAAACGACCCATTCGTCGAGCGCGACCAGCAGGGCGCGGACCGCCGGCATCGGATTGTGCGGGTTGCGCGGATTGAGGTTCGGACCAGGATCGGTCGTGGCGCCGGCACGGCCGCCATGCTGTGTCCCTGCGATCATGTAGACGCGGGCGTTCTGCGGCAGGGTCACGTCTTTCGTGCCCAGCGGATCGGTGTGCAGCAGGGACGCGCCCTTCTGCCAGTATTCGGTCGAGGTGTTGGTCTCGATCAGCAGCGGATCGCTGTCGTCGCCGCGGAACAGCGAGCCGCTCTTGCCGGTCAGCGGATCGTCGAGCGCAGCCGTCGAGAACGGAAACTCGTTCTCCGGGAAGCCGTGATCCTCGTGCTGGGTGTTGGTGCGTGCCGGCTGGGCGAACGGCGTGTTGAAGAACACGCGGCCGACGCCCGCGATGTGGCTATGGATGCCGTCGAACACGCGGCGTCCCTGTTCGTCGCGGTTGAAGCCTTCCGAGATGTGATTGCGCAGGTAGCGGCCGGCCTGGGAGAAGCCGATGGCCAGCGCATGCGTCATGGGCCGGCCCGTGGCCTTCATCGAATCGGGCGAGTGTCGCAGCCAGCTCACCACGTCGCGCGTCGCCGCGAAGCCCAGGCCCTGGACCTTGGGGTTCTTCGCTTCGTAGTGGAATTCGTAGAGGAAGCCGGGCTTGGCCTGCGTGCCCTCGCGCAGCCTGATCGAACGGGCGTCGACGAACGACCATTGGTTCAGCGGCAGTTCGCGCGGTTCGTCATCGGCGCGCTCGCGCACGGTGAGGCGTGCCCGGGGCTGTTCGAGCGTCGCGGCCTCATGCGAGAGCTTGAACGTCTCCAGCACGCCGACGCGCGTGCCCGAAACCCATTCCTCGCGGACCGTCTGCACGATCGGCTGGCCGTTGTCGGTCGCGACCGGCGCCGTCAAAGCGAGGCCCATGTTGGCGCGCGGCGCATCGGGATCCCAGCCCGACCAGACGATCGTGTAACCCAGGCGCAGCGGGAAGGCGTTGCCGAGATCGGCCAAGGTCTTCGGATCGTTCACGCCCTGCGGGCCGTCGGCGATGTTGCCGAACAGCATCTTTCGGCCGCGATTGTTCACTTCGTAGAGGATGCGCCCATTGCCGCGTGTCGAGTCCTTGGGCCGCAGGATGAAGACGCTGGTCGCGTACTCGACCTTGCCGGCGGCGTTGCGCGGCGCCTTGTCGATCAGGGCGACGCCGCGGTTGGCGGGCGACATCGGATCGACCTCGCCGCGCGCGACGGCGATGACGCGCTCATAGGCGCCGGCCTCGCCGAACGCGGCGCCGTCGGCGAGCGGTTCGACCTTCTCGATCTCGAGCGAGAGAAGCACTAGGCCCTGGCTTCCGCCTGGACCTCTTCGGCCGGGAAGTTCAGCTCCACGCCGACGCCGTCGGGATCGTAGAGGAAGATCTGCGCGGCGCCGGTGCGCGGCACGATCTGTTCGCGGAACTTCACGTTCTTCGACTGCAGGCGCTTGCGCACGCCGGGCAGGTCGCTGGCGGCGAAGGCGATGTGATCGAAGCGACCGGTATCCGCGAACTTCTTCTCCGTCCCGCGTACGACGATGCCCTCGCGCGGCGTGCGCTCGCCCAGCAGGTGCACGGTGGCCACGCCGCCGGAATAGAGCCAGTAGCCGGGGAAGCCGAGCGGCGGGCGGTCGCCGTTCTCGAGGCCCAGGACGTCGCAATAGAAATCCTTCGTGGCCTCGAGGTTGGACGGCTCGATCGTGTAGTGCTGAAGGGGGCCAAGCGGCATGGTCGGTCTCCGTGGTCGGGTCAGACGAAGGTGAGGTCGGCGTCGGCGCCCATCATCCAGGCGCCCACGGTCTCGAAATGGGAAAGCCGGCCCTGCAATTGCTGGGTCACGGTATGGATGTCGCGGAACCGCCGCTCCAGCGGATGGTTCTCGAAGATCGCCGTGGCGCCCGCCGCATTGTAGGCGAAGTCGACGGCGTCCTTGGCCTTGTGGATCGCGTTCGTCGCGGCCATGCGGATGGTGATGCGCTGCTCGACGGTGATCTTGTCGCCGGCCGAGAGGTCTTTCCAGATGCCGGCCATAGACTGCAGCACGAAGGCGCGGGCGGCCCGGAGATTGACCTCGGCCTGAGCCAGGTTCGATTGCACCACGGCATTGTCGCGCAGCGGGCTCTTGAGGCCGCGCGGGACCTTGTTGCGCGCGACGTCGAGGAAGCAGTCGAGTGCGCCACGGGCGATGCCGCAGGCCACGGCGGCAAAGCCGACCTGGTAGCAGGTGCCGGCGCCCATCCTGTAGAGCGGCCCGGTTTCGCGGCATTCGAACTCGAAGTCGCGCGTGATCGAATGGTCGGCGCGCACGAAGAAGTCGGTGAGCGCGAACTGGTCGCTCGCCGTGCCGCGCAAGCCCACCGTATTCCAGATGTCGGTCCACTGAACGTCGCCGGTGCGCACCAGCATGGTGCGCTCCTGCTGCCGGCCGGTCTCGTCCAGGCGAGGCGAGCCGTCGGCCTTGAAGATCGGGCAGTGGGCGCCCAGCCAGGTGGCGTGCCGGCCGCCGGACGCGAAGGCCCACACGCCGGTGACGCGGTATCCGCCTTCGCACTCGATGGCCTTGACCCTGGGGCCGGGGCCCCATGCCAGCACGGCACGCGGGTCTTCGCCGAAGATCGCGCGCGCGACCGGCAGGTCGAGATAGGCGGCCGACATGGCGCAGCCGCCGGCCTGGCTCAGGCACCAGGCGGTGGAAGCGTCACCTCGGGCGATCGTCTCGATCACATGGAAGAAAGTCACGGGATCGGTCTCGATCCCGTTCGACGTTCTGGGCAGCAGGAGGCGGAACAGCCGCGCCTCGTGGAGCGTGTCGAGCAGCGCCGGCGGCAGCCGGCGCGTTTCCTCGATCTCGTTGGAAGCGGCCTCGACGGCCGGGCGAACCGCCTCGGCACGGGAGATCACGGCGGGGTCGCCGGCGAGATCGGCGGTGGACGGGATTAGCGTATCCACGATCATCCTCTTCGAAAATGCGTGTGCATCAGGCGGGAGCCAGTTCCCTGTCGATCTGCGCGATCGACTTGCCCTTGGTTTCCATCCCGAAGAAATAATAGACCACCCCGGCCATCAGGAACCAGCAGCCGAGATAGAGAAAGGCGGTCGGAATCTCGGGCAGCGGCACGTCGGGCTTCAGGTAGTTGTTCGACCCGACGATCAGCGCGAGGCCGAGCGGCCCGATGATCTTTCCGATGCCGCCGAACCCGTAGGCCGAGCCCATGCCGGTGGTCCGCAGATGCGAGGGCCAGACTTCGGCCGCGTAGGGACCGACGATGGCGAAGCCGCCGTCGGCAAAGAAGAAGGCCAGCGCCAGCAGCAGCCACAGGGCCGACAGGCCCATGATGGTGGCGTCGTAGTTGTGTCCGGCGACGATGATGAGCACGCCGGCGCCCAGCCCGATCAGTCCGCCGCCGGCCCGCCGGCCGATCTTGTCCGACAGGTAGGAGAAGGACAGGCGGCCGAGGAAGCCCATGACGGTGAGCAGGATCATCATCTTGGCGGCTTCCTGCGGCGTCACCTTCAGGAGCAGCACGAACAGCGAGGGCGCCCACAAGGTGACGCCGTAAACGCCCGTCTGCGCCCCGGCATTGCCGAGCCACGAAACCAGCAGACTGCGCGGATACTTGAAGAGTTCGAACCAGTTGGCCTTGGGTGGTTCGACGATCGGCGCCCTCGGGAGGGGCAGCTCCTCGGGCTTCATTTGCAGCGCCCACGCCAGCGACTTGCGTGCCTCCTCGTAGCGGCCCTGGCGTACCAGCCAGACCGGCGATTCCGGCACCCACAGGCGAACCAGCAGGACCACGAGCGACGGCAGCACACCGATGGCGAACAGCAGGCGCCATTGATCGGCACCCATGAACGCGCCCAGCACCGCACCGAGGCCGACGCCGAGCGGGATCACGCAGGTAACGAGACCGCCGACCCAGCCGCGCTTGCGCGCCGGCACGAATTCCTGGACCAGCGGGAGGTCGACGCAGTAGAGGCCGCCGACGCCGAAGCCCACGAAGAAGCGCATGATGGTGATGTAGATCCAGCCGTTCTCCGGCGTGAAGTAGAGCAGGCCGGTGGCGATCGAGAAGTTCAGCACGGTGCCGATGAAGACCTTGCGGCGGCCGATGCGGTCGGCGAGCCAGCCCCAGATGTAGGCGCCGAGAATGGCGCCGACGCCCGACGACAGCAGCACGATGGCCGACTGTCCGAAGGTGAGCTTCCACGGCCCGATCAGGAAGGCGAGAACGAAGCCGATGAGAAAGTAGTCGAAGAATTCGAGCGCATCGCCGATCACCGCCGCGGCGATGATCTTCTTCTGGTTGCCGGTCAGTCTGGTCTGCCGGTCGAGAACGTCGAACATGGCATTTCCCCCGTGCGCTTTTGTTTGGGGCGCCTGTCGCGCACTCTTCAGTGCGTCCCTGCCGGGACGCTACGCCCCGGTCCGCGCGACCGGCAAGGCGGCGGCCTCTGTCCTGTTTGCCCGTCGAAATGCATCGCTGCATGGCAGCCTCCTCCTTTGCTAAAGAGAAGGGGACATTGGGGGAGATCGTCATGCATTGGACCGACCGCCGGACACGTTTCCGGGCGCTGCTCGCGGGCGAGCGCTGCATCCATCCGGGCTCGGTGTTCGACCCGATCTCCGCCCGCATCGCCGAGGACCTGGGCTTCGAGATCGGCATGTTCGCGGGGTCCGTGGCCTCCATGACCGTACTGGGCGCACCCGACCTCATCGTGCTCACCTTGAGCGAGTTCGCAGGCCAGGCCTACCGCATCAACCGGGCGGGTGGCCTGCCGCTCATGGTCGATGCCGACCATGGCTACGGCAACGCATTGAATGCCCGCCGCACCGTCGAGGAACTCGAGACCGCAGGCGTCTGCGGCCTCAGCCTCGAAGATACCGATCTGCCGACGCCCTACGGCGCCACCGCGCCGCGGCTGATCTCGATCGACGAAGGTGTCGCCAAGATGAAGGCGGCGCTCGGCGGGCGGCAGGACCCGGCACTCTGCATCGCCGGCCGCACCAGCGCGATCACGATCACCGGGCTCGAGGATGCGATCGCCCGCGGCAAGGCCTACGAGGCCGCGGGCGTCGATGCCCTGTTCTTCGTCGGCGTCCGCACCCGCGCCGAACTCGACGCGATCTCGGAGGCGACGACTCTGCCGATTATTCTCGGTGGCGTGTCGGGCGATCTCACCGATCTCGCCTATCTCGGTGCGCGCCGCGTCCGCATCGCCCTGCAGGGCCACCAGCCGTTCGCCGCGGCCGTGAAGGCCGTATACGACACGCTGAAGGCGCTGCGCGACGGCACGCAGCCGTCGAAGCTGCAGGGCGTGGCCAGTCCGGAACTGATGAAGAAGGTCACGCGCGACGCCGACTATGCGCGCTGGACGAAGGACTTCCTGGGCTAAAGCCGGCTAGGACGCGCGGGTCAGCCCGTGGGAACGAGCGTGACGGCGACCCCGTAGGAGTGGGAGTCGCCGCCCAGGATGACGCCGCGCAGCGGACTGACGTCGGAGAAGTCGCGACCCCAGGCCACGGCGACGTGATCCTCATGCGCGATCAGGTCGTTCGTGGGGTCGAGATGGATCCAACCTGTCTCCCCGCCGCACCAGACGGCCACCCAGGCGTGGCTGGCATCGGCGCCGCGCAGGGCGAGTTCGTCCCTCGAATGGATCGTGCGGATGTATCCCGAGACGTAGCCTGCCGCGAGGCCATGGGCGCGCAGGGCCGCGATCTGCACATGGGCGAAATCCTGGCAGACGCCGGCCTTGCCGGCGAAGACATCGGCGAGCGGCGTCGATATGTCGGTGGCGCCGGGATGATATTCGAAGTCGGCCTTGATGCGCGACGTCAGCTCGCGCGCGGCCTCGAGGATGGGACGTCCGGGCGTGAAGGACTGTGCGCCATAGGCCCGCAACGCCTCGACGCTCGGCACCAGCGGTGAATCGTAGATGAACTCGCTGGCCTCGACGGGCTTGGGAAATCCGTTCCCGAGAAGCGCGGTCCTGATGTCTTCCCAGGCCGGTGTCGAGCCGGCCGCTGGCGGATCGGGAAAGCGCACGTCGACTTCGGCCCGCACCTCGATGTCGAAGCGCGTGTGCGGCTTCTCGATGCGGTAGATGTCGATGAGGTTGCCGAAATGGTCGACATGCTGGACCGCAAGGGCCGGCGCGGGGTTGGTGTCGATGCTGATCGCGGAGACTTTCTGGCCGGGAAAGTTGCGGGCGCGCAGGTGCGCGATGTGGTGCGCCGAATCAACCGTGCTGGCGTAGGTGTAGGTCGTGCGATGCGAGAGCAGGTACTGCATCTCAGTCTCCGCCCGAGGAGCCGACGGCCTGGGCTGCCGGAACGTGGGAGAAGTAGGCGCGCGTGATCGCCTCCGAGAGTTTGTCGAGCTGCTGTTCCATGTCCGACGCGACGTCGCGCAGCATGGCCAGCGCCAACCCCTCGTGGCGCCACGCCTGTTCGTCGCCGCCGAACTGGCGGACGACGGCTTCCAGGTCGGCTTCCAGGGAATCGGGCAGCGCAGCCACCCGGACGCCTGACGCGCGTGCCAGGTAGTCGAGATGGCCCTTGATGGTGCGCATCTGGAAAATCAGGCCTCGCGGATTGGCGTCGTCGAGGATGACGAGGTCGAGCACGGGTGCCGGCTGCAGCTGCCCGAGATAGCGTGTGCGATAGGTGATGGTGCTGTCGCACAGTTCGAGCGCCAGCCGCATCGCGGCGTACCAGTCGATCGGAGACTGGGTGAAGGGGCCGAGCGCGGCGGTCAACACATGCAGCCCGCGTTCGATGCGGCGCCCGAGATCGAGGAATCGCCAGCCGGTGCCGCGCGTCATGTTTTCCTGCGCCAGACCCGAGAGGGTGGCGACGAAGCGCACGATCTCGTCCAGGGCGGCGAGCAGCGGGTCGAGGTTGCCGCGCGCCGCCAGCAGGCGCTTGCGGACCTCTACCATCTCCGGGCCGGCGGCCGTCGTCATGTCGACCGAGAAGCGGTCGCGCATGGTGGCGGTGAGCCGCTGGATGCCGTCCAGCACGGTGGCGAGGCCGCGATCGTCGGCGGCGACGGCCGCCAGGCCTTGCTGGAACAGGGCGCTCTCGGGCGGAGCCAGGGCCGACGTGTGATCCATCAGGTTTGCCGCGTCGAGCAACCGGCCGAGCAACCTGAGCTCGATGGCGTCGCGCGGGCCCACGGCGCCCTGCGCGACGCGCGCGGCCGTGGTGCGCAGGAGACGCGCATCGTTGTCGAGGCGTTCGATGTAGCGGCCGAGCCAGAAGAGATTGTCCGCGACCCGGCTCTGGAGGTCGGCGGTGCCGCGTTCGACGGCCAACTGGTGAAAGCGCCGGGTGGTCGGCAGCTGTACGTCGGCCGCGTCCTCGGCCAGCACCCAGACGTCCTTCAGCGTGCCGTGCAGGCGGTTCAACGAACGCAAAGCGGTGTCGCCATCGGGCTCGCGCGCGAGGCCGCCCGGCAGCACGTGATAGGTGTCGTGGTCGGCGACGACGAAGGCACGCAGCACGACGGCCGAAGGCACCAGCGACTGCCCGTCCCACTTCGGCGTGAGCGACGGCGTCATGGGATACTGGGCGACGAACTGACCGGGCTGGGCACGGATGCGCTCGACCAGTGCCGCGCGCTCGGCCGGCTCGAGCATCCCCACGACGATGGGCTCGCGGTCCTGGCCGAGGCAGGGGCGCACGATCATGAGGTCGAGATTGGCCAGGGCGAAGCTCAGCGCCGCCGACTCGCCCAGCCACCAGACGTCGAGCGACGGCATCCGCAGCTTTTCGCCCAGAAGGTGTTCGCTCAGCCGCTCCAGGAACGGCATGAGGGCCGGAGTCTCGACCACTCCCGATCCCAGTGCATTGGCGAGCGAGATTTTGCCGTTGCGTGTGGCTTCCACCAGGCCGGTGACGCCCAGCGCGGAATCGGCACGCATTTCCAGCGGGTCGGTGAAGGCGCTGTCGAGGCGCCGCAGCAGCACGTGAACGGGCCGCAGGCCGGCCAGCGTCTTGATCGAGACCTGGCCGTCGCGCGCGACCATGTCGCCGCCCTCGACCAGAGGGACGCCGAGCACGCGCGACAGATAGACGTGCTCGAAATAGGTGGCTGACAGCGAGCCCGGCGTGAGGACCGCCATGTTGGGCTGCGACACGGCGGCCGGCGCCATCGATCGCAGCGATTCGTGCCAGCGATCGACGAAGGGCCGGAGGTGGCGGACGGGAATGGAACGGAAGGCCTCGGGCAGGCTGCGCGCCAGCACGCGCCGCATTTCGAGAGCGTAACCCACGCCCGCCGGCAGCTCGGTATGGTCGGCCAGGACGTGCCAGCGGCCGCTGCTCAGGCGCACCAGGTCGACCGCATAGTTGCCGAGGAATCGCCTTGGCGCGGCGCCGTCAGTGACCCGGGCAGGCCGCAGGAAATGCCGATTGGCGTGAACCAGCATCGGCGGCAGCAGCTGCTCTTTCAGCAGTGTCTGCGGGCCGTAGACATCGGCCAGCACACGATCGAGCAGTTTGGCGCGCTGGATCAGGCCCGCTTCGATGCCCGCCCATTCGTCGGGCGTGATGACCATGGGCAGGGGGTCGAAGGTCCAGCGTGCCGCGCCGCGATCGTCGAGCAGGTTTACGGTCGCTCCCGATTCCTCGAGCTGCCGGCGTGCGCTTTCGACCCGCTCGCCGAGCCCATTGGGCAGCGAGCGGATGACGCTCAGGATGCCTTGCCAGTGATAGCGGATCGACTTCTGGCCGGTGACCAGTTCGTCGTACGCGCTCGCCGGCGAGGAAGAGAGGCCGCGCAACGACTCCATGGGCCCGGAAACAATTGAGGAAGCGAACGATGGACTGCCTGTGAGGCGGGCGACTATAGGCCCTGGGCCCGCCGCAGGTCGAGCGTCAGCGGATGCTCGGGATTGTCGAGCGGCCGCGGTTCCGGCGAGGGGCCGCCGGTATGTCCGATGGCGAAGAAGCGGGCCCGGCGGCGCGCTTCGGCCTCGTTGGCATTGACAGGCACGCGATCGTAGTTGCGGCCGCCCGGATGGGCCACGTGATAGGTGCAGCCGCCGATCGAGCGGCCGCTCCACGTATCGTGGATGTCGAAGGTGAGGGGTGCATGCACGCCGATGGTCGGGTGCAGCGAGTTCGCCGCCGCCCACGCGCGATAACGCACGCCCGCAACGTATTCGCCGGCCGTGCCGGTGGCACGCAACGGCAATTTCCAGCCGTTGCAGGCGATGACATGGCGCTGCTCGTTCAGGCCGGCGACCTTGACCTGCAGCCGTTCGACCGTGGAATCGACGTAGCGCACCGTGCCGCCGCCGCCCGGCTCCTCGCCCAGCACATGCCACGGTTCCAGTGCGTGGCGAAGCCCGAGTTCGAGCCCGCGCTGCGCCACTTCGCCCAGTCTTGGGAAGCGGAACTCGAAATGCGGTGCGAACCACTCCGGTAAGAAATCGTAACCTGCCTCGCCGAGGTCGGACAGCACGTCGGTGAAGTCCTGCCAAACGAAATGCGGCAGCATGAAATCGTCATGGAGGCGTGTGCCCCAGCGGCTGAGCGGCCGCTCGTAGGGATGGTCCCAGAACTTGGCGACGAGGCCGCGCAGGAGCGCTTGCTGCGCCACGCTCATGCGCCAGTGCGGCGGCATCTCGAAGGCGCGCAGTTCAAGCAGCCCGCGGCGTCCGGCGGCGGCGTCCGGCGTGAACAGCTTGTCGATGCAGAATTCCGTGCGATGCGCATTGCCAGTCGCGTCGACCAGCAGGTTGCGGAACACGCGATCGACCAGCCAGGGCGGGGTCTGTCGTCCAGGAGCGATCTGCCGGAAGGCGATCTCGAGCTCATGCAGCGCATCGTTGCGCGCTTCGTCCACGCGCGGATGCTGGCTGGTCGGGCCGATGAACAGGCCGGAGAAGAGATACGAGAGCGACGGATGGTTCAGCCAGTAGCCCAGCAGGCTCTTCAGCAGGTCGGGGCGTCGCAGGATCGGCGAGTCGGCGGCGGAAGGGCCGCCCAGTACCACATGGTTGCCGCCGCCGGTGCCGGTATGGCGGCCGTCGATCATGAACTTCTGGGCGCCGAGCCGGGTCGTGCGCGCTTCCTCGTAGACGATCTCGGTGCGCTCGACGATCTCGGTCCATGTCGCGGAGGGATGTATGTTGACCTCGATCACCCCGGGATCGGGCGTGACGCTGAAGTGCAGTACCCGCGAATCGCCGGGCGGTGTGTAGCCCTCGATGAAGATCGGCTGGCCCTGTTCCTCGGCGGTGTCCTCGAGCGCCGTCACGAGATCGAGATAGTCTTCCATGCGTTCGGTCGGCGGCATGAAGACGTGGAGATGGCCGTCGCGCGGCTCGAAGGCCATCGCGGTGCGCACGATGCCGGCGGCCGATGAGCCGATCGCGGGCCCCAGGCCCGTGTTCGGAGCCAGCGCGCGCCGCCAGGCCTCCCGGCGTGCTTCGGCATCGCCGGCCGTATCGCCCGCAAATCCCGGTTCCTGCCGGCGCAGAACCGGCGCACGCCGGAACGCATCGAGCGGCGGCAGGTCGGGATGCGGCGCCATGGGATCGGGCTGGACGATGATGTCGGTGTCGCCCGGCGCCGCCCAGGGCAGCGAATCGAGCGGCAGGCGGTAGCCAATCGGCGAATCGCCGGGGATCAGGTAGCACTTCTCGGACCGCAGGAACCACGGACCGCTCTTCCAGCGAGGGGCATGACCATGCCCGTTGCCGCGCCCGTTATGGTCGCGCCCATTGTGATCCCGAATGACCGGCAGCACGTAGCCGACCGAGCTTTCGAGCCCCTTCTCGAAGACGCGTGCCAGGCGCTCGCGTTCCAGCGGATCCTTCACCTTGGCTTCGTCGACCACGACGTTGCTGGGCAGGCGCCGTTCGCGCCACAGATAGTACCAGGTGTCCTCGTAGGCCGGGAAAAGATAGTCGGGGTCGAGCTGGAGGCGTTGCGCGAAGGCGAGAGCGAACCGGTGTGCGGCCTCTACGGTGGCGCCGACCGGCTTGGACTCGAGCGCGTAGAGCTGCGGGTTGCGCCAGATCGGCTCGCCGTCCTTGCGCCAGTAGCAGCCGAGCGCCCAGCGCGGCAGCTGCTCGCCGGGATACCATTTGCCCTGACCGAAATGCAGCAGCGGTCCCGCCGCGAAGCGGTGCGCGAGCTTGCGGAACAGCACGCCCGCCAGCCGCCGCTTCTCGGGGCCCAGTGCCAGCGTGTTCCATTCCGGTCCGTCCATGTCGTCGACCGACACGAACGTCGGCTCGCCGCCCATGGTGAGGCGCACGTCATGCTTGCCGATGTCGCGCTCGATCGCCTCACCGACCTTGAGCAGGGTCGCCCATTGTTCTTCGGTGTAGGGCTTGGTGGTGCGCGGCGTTTCGCGGACGCGCGTCACGGTCATCGCGTGCTCGAACTCGACCTCGGCCTTCTCGAGCGCGCCTTCGATCGGTGCTGCACTCGACGGCTCTGGCGTGCAGGCGAGCGGGATATGACCTTCGCCGGTCAGCAGGCCGGAAGTCGGGTCGAGGCCGATCCAGCCGGCTCCCGGCAGATAGACTTCGCACCAGGCGTGGAGGTCGGTGAAATCGTGCGTCGGGCCTTCGGGGCCTTCGAGCGGCTTCTCGTCGGCCACGAGTTGGATCAGGTAACCCGAGGCGAAACGCGCGGCGAAGCCCAGATGGCGGAGGATCATGACCAGCAGCCAGCCGGTGTCGCGGCACGATCCCTTGGCGCGGGCGAGCGTCTCCTCGCAGCTCTGCACGCCCGGCTCCATCCGGACGATGTAGCCGATCTCGCTTTGCAGGCGGGCGTTCAGGCCGACGATGAAGTCGATGGTGCGCTGTTTCTTGCGGTCGACCGTGGCGAGCCAGGCCGACAATTTCGGCCCCAGCGGTTCCAGCTTGCGGAACGGCGCGATCTCCTCGGCCAGCGAGGCGTCGTAGGCGAAGGGCCATGTCTCGGCCGAGGGTTCGAGGAAGAAATCGAACGGATTGATGACCGACATGTCGGCCACCAGGTCGACCGTGACCTCGAAAAGGTCGGTCTTCTCGGGAAAGACCAGCCGGGCAAGGTGATTTCCCTGCGGATCCTGCTGCCAGTTGATGAAATGCTGGGCCGGGGTGACCTTCAGCGAATAGGAAATGACGGGGGTCCGGCTGTGGGGGGCCGGACGCAGACGCACGATCTGCGGCCCCAGTTCGATGGCTCGGTCGTACCGATAGGTCGTCCGATGATGCAGCGCGACGTGGATGCTCATGACGGCCTGCTGTTTCGCTCCGAAGATAGACTAAGCAAGTGACATGCCACTAAGCAAGGAAGTGGCGCTATGCTTCTGTCATGATCCTTTTTTGACTGGGCGCTCATCATGACCAACCACTTCGATCTCACGGGCAAGGTTGCCCTCGTCACCGGCGGCAGCCGCGGGCTGGGCTACCAGATGGTGAAGGCCTTCGCCGAGCACGGTGCCGACGTCTTCATCACCAGCCGCAAGCTGGAGACCTGCGACAAGGTCGCGGCCGAGGTGCAGGCGATGGGCCGCAATGCGGCAACCTATGCCTGTAACGTCGCCAACTGGCAGGAACTCGACGGCATGGTCGAGGCTGCCTACGCGGCGTTCGGCAAGGTCGACATCCTGGTCAACAATGCCGGCTCCTCGCCGCTCGCCCCCTCGTCGCTGGAAACCTCGGAGCAGCTCTTCGACCGTATCGTGTCGCTGAACTTCAAGGCGCCGTTCCGCCTGATGTCCCTGGTCGGCAGCCGCATGGCGGCGGGCGAGGGAGGCTCGATCATCAACGTCTCCAGCGCCGGCGCCCTGCGCCCGCGGCCGCAGATCGCGCCTTATGCCGGCGCCAAGGCCGCGCTCAACGCGCTCACCGAGGCCTTCGCCTTCGAATACGGGCCGAAGGTGAGGGTGAACACCATCTCGCCGGGCCGTTTCCTGACCGACGTGTCCAAGGCCTGGCCGGAGGAGCACAAGGCCAACCCGACGGCGGCGCTGAAGCGCAGCGGCCAGCCGGAGGAAATCGTGACGGCCGCGCTCTATCTCGCGTCGAGCAAGTCGAGTTTCACCACCGGATCGCTGGTCCGGGTCGATGGAGGAATCGCATGAAGATGAAAGCCGGCGTTCTCACGGTCTGCGGCGCGCCCCGCCCCTTCGCCAAGTCCAAGCCCATTCAGGTCGTCGAAGTCGATCTCGATCCGCCGGGCGAGGGTGAAGTCCTGGTCAAGGTGGGCGGCGGCGGCCTCTGCCATTCCGACCTGTCGCTGATCAACGGCGACCGGCCGCGCCCCGTGCCGATCGTGCTGGGCCACGAAGGCTCGGGCGAGATCGTCGAGGTCGGCGCCGGCGTGCACGACGTGAAGGTGGGCGACCATGTCTGCTTCACCTTCAACGTGAGCTGCGGCCGCTGCCGGCGCTGCCTCGAGGGCCGTCCCTATATCTGCGAGCGCTCGATCAGTCCGCGCGCGGCGGGGCAGCTGCTCTCGGGCCATCACCGTCTGCACATGGACGGCAAGCCGGTGAACCATCATTCCGGCGTTTCCTGCTACGCCGAATATGCCGTGGTCGATCGCGGCTCGATCGTGGTCATCGACCGCAGCCTGCCGCTCGACGTGGCGGCCTTGTTCGGGTGTGCCGTGGTCACGGGCGTAGGCGCGGTCGTGAACACCGGCAAGATCGAGCCGGGCAGCTCGGTGGCCATCGTCGGCCTGGGCGGCGTGGGCTTGAGCGGCCTGATGGGCGCGGTGCTCGCAGGCGCCGGCCGCATCGTGGCCATCGACCTTTCCGACGAGAAGCTCGGCCTCGCCCGGCAGCTCGGCGCGACGGACACGGTGAATGCCAAGGACGTGGATCACGTGCAGCAGGTGCGCGATCTGACCAACGGCGGCGTCGACTATGCCTTCGATCTCGCCGGCACCATCAAGGCGATGGAGACGGCCTATCTCGTCACGCGCTGGGGCGGCACGACGGTGACCGCCGGCCTCTCGCCGATCGCCGCCGACTTCTCTTTCAGGCAGAGCGGCCTCGTCAGCGAGGAGAAAACCATCAAGGGCTCGTACATGGGCAGCTGTGTGCCGGTGCGCGACATCCCGCGCTTCATCGCGCTCTACCAGCAGGGCAAGCTGCCGGTCGATCGCATGGTCAGCCAGCGCATCGGCTTCGACCAGCTCAACGAAGGCTTCGACCGCCTGCAGGATGTCGCCACGGTCCGGCAGGTGCTGATGCCGAACGGCTGACTGTCTTTGATGGTGATGGAGCCGATCTTCGATGTCCCTCACGATCGCCGTCGAGACGCCGCTACAGGATGAAGTCCGAACGCTCGTCGCCGAGCTGAACGCCGTCCTGCTGGAGCTGACGCCGCCCGAGCACTGCCACCATCTGACCGTCGAGCAGATGGCCGATGAAGACACTACCGTCTTCATCGCGCGCGAGGGTGGGGTGGCGGTGGCCTGCGGGGCGCTGAAGCGGCACGGCGACGGCATCGGCGAGGTCAAGCGCATGTACACGCGGCCGAGCCATCGTGGCCGCCGGATCGGTGAGCAGATCGTGGCGCGTGTCGAGGCGATGGCGCGCGCCGAGGGGCTGAAGCGTCTCGTGCTGGAGACCGGCGACCGTCACTATGCGGCCTGGAAAGTCTATGAGCGTTCCGGCTTCACACGTTGCGGCCCGGTTCTCGATTACGCCGACGTCAAGTGGTCGGTGTTCTACGACAAGCCGCTCTTCGACGGATCGGCTTCCTCGGCGGCCGGCGCATAGACGCGGTCGAGGTCGCTGTCGTCGTAAGTGTATTCGGTCGAGCAGAACTCGCACTTCACCGAGACGCGGCCGGTCGTGTCGCGCAGATCGCCGAGCTCTTCGCGCCGGATGGAGCGCAGGACGTTGTCGATGCGCTCGCGGCTGCAGCGGCAGCGGGCCGCGAAGGGGCGGCGCTCGAAAACGCGGGGCTGTTCCTGATGGAACAGGCGGTGCAGCAGGGTGGTTCCGGGCAGCGCCGGATCGAGCATTTCCTTCTCGGTGGCCGAGGCCATCAGGATCACGGCCTTGCGCCAGTCGTCCTCGCGCTGCTCGGCATCGACGCCCATGCGGCCGGCGTCGAACTCGGGCATCTGCTGCACCATCAGCGAAGCGGCGTGCCAGTGATGTTGGCCGGCCGTCTCGCTGCGACGCGCCGTGATCTTGATACCGGTCGGCAGCTGCTCGGATTGGCGGAAGTAGGTATGGGCGCAGTCGGCCAGGGTTGCGCCTTCGAGCGGCACGACGCCCTGATAACGCTCCGTATACTGGCCCTGGTCGACGGTGAAGGTGAGGCGACCTTGGCCGAACAGCTTCGGTATGTAGCCGGCCGGAACATCCTCGTTGCCGCTGCCCAGCGCAATGGCGAGCTTCCACGAATCGAACTGCGCGTAGCCGCGCAGCGCACCGTCGCTGGTGAGGTCGGTGACGAGCAGGCGGATCGGCCCGTCGCCGCTGATCTGCAGGGTGAAGATGCCGTCGTATTTCAGCGAGGTGGCGAGCGTGGCGCACAGCACCATCGATTCGGCGAGCGGCCGCGCCACGGCGAGCGGATAGCCGTGACGCTCGATCACCTCGTCGAGGGCAGGGCCCAGCCGGACCAGCCGGCCGCGAACGCCCAGCGCGTCCAGCTGGAAAGGAAGGACGCGGTCCCAGTCATCGGAAGGAGGTCCTCCCGATGGCGAACTCAAGACAGGCACCAGGCCAGGATGCTCTTCTGGGCGTGCAGGCGGTTCTCGGCCTCGTCGAACACGACCGACTGCGGACCGTCGATCACCTCGGCGGTCACTTCCTCGCCGCGATGCGCCGGCAGGCAATGCATGAAGATTGCATCCTTCTTGGCCTGCTTCATCAGGCGCTCGTCGACCTGATAGGCTCGCAGCAGATTATGCCGGCGCGCGGCGCTCGGGCTGTCGGGATCCTCGTCGCCCATCGACACCCAGGTGTCGGTGACGACGCAATCCGCGTCCTTCACCATCGACTCGGGATCGTGGCCGATCGAGATGCGGCCCTTGGACTTCTCGGCCCACTGCACCACGTCGGCCGGCGGCGTCAGTTCGGGCGGGCAGGCGATGCGCAGTTCGAAGTCGAACTGGACCGCGGCATGGATCCACGACGTCGCCATGTTGTTGCCGTCGCCGGACCAGACAACCGACTTGCCTTCGATGGAGCCGCGATGCTCCTCGTAGGTCATGACGTCGGCCATCAGCTGGCAGGGATGGGTCTTGTCGGTGAGTCCGTTGATCACCGGCACGGTCGCATACTTCGCCATCTCGAGGAGCTTCTCCTCGACGGTGGTGCGCATCATGATGATGTCGACGTAGCGGCTGAGCACGCGCGCCGTGTCGGCGATGGTCTCGCCGCGGCCGAGCTGCGTGTCGGTGCGGCCCAGCATGATCGTCTGGCCGCCGAGCTCGCGCATGCCGACCTCGAACGACACGCGGGTGCGGGTCGAGGGCTTCTCGAAGATCATGGCGAGCGTCTTGCCGGCCAGCGGCTGGTCGTGCCCGCCGTTGGCCCGCGCCTTCTTCATCGCCTTGCCGCGATCCAGGATCTGGCGAAGCGTCTTGGGATCGACCTGGTCCAGGTCGAGGAAGTGTTTGGGAGTCGACATGGCTACTCGGCGGCCTTCGCCGCCGCCTCGAACGACTCCGCCGCCTGGCCGAGAATGGCGATGCCCTCGTCGAGCGCGGCCTTGTCGGCGATCAGGGCCGGGAAGATGCGGATCACGTTCTCGCCGGCCGGCGGGACCAGGAGTCCCAGCGACTGCAGCTTGTTGACCATGTCGCCGACCGGCACCGACGGGGCGCACTGAATGCCCTGCAGGAATCCCATGCCGCGCTGTTCGACGAACACCGAGGGATGCTTCCTGCAGAGTTCCTCGAGCTTGCCCTTCAGGTACTCGCCCTTTTCGCGCACGTCCTCGATGAAGCCGGGCGCCAGCAGGACGTCGAGCACGGCGTTGGCGACGCCGGTGGCCAGCGGGTTGCCGCCATAGGTCGAGCCGTGCGTGCCGGGGACCATGCCGACCGCCGCCTTCTCGGTCGCCATGAAGGCGCCGATCGGGAAGCCGCCGCCCATGCCCTTGGCGATCGCGGCGACATCGGGCTTCACGCCCGACCAGTCATAGCCCCACAGCTTGCCGGTCCGGCCGAAACCCGTGTGGATCTCGTCGTAGAACAGCAGCAGGCCGAACTCGTCGCAGATGGCGCGCAGATCCTTGAGGAACTGCGGGGTGGTGGCGCGGATGCCGCCCTCGCCCTGGATCGGCTCGACCAGGATGCCGGCGGTCTCGTCGTCGATCATGTCGCGGACGACGTTGGTGTTGTTCAGCGGCGCGTGGCGGTAGCCGGGGGCCGGCGGGCCGAAGCCTTCGAGATACTTCTCGTTGCCGGTGGCGGCGAGCGCGTTCAGCAGGCGGCCGTGGAACGCCGCCTGGAAGCAGACGATCTTGTACCGCTGCGGCTGGCCGTTCATGTACTGATACTTGCGGATCAGCTTGATGCCACCCTCGATGGCTTCCGCACCCGAGTTGCAGAAGAACATCGTGTCGGCGAACGAGTTCTCGACCAGCCGCTTGGCCAGCTTCTCGCCGTTGCCGACCCGGAACAGGTTCGACGTGTGCCAGAGCTTGGAGCCCTGCTCGGTCAGCGCCTTCACCAGATAGGGGTGGCAGTGGCCCAGCGCGTTCACGGCAATGCCGGACGTGAAGTCCAGGTAACGTCGGCCGTCCACCGCGTAGAGATAGTTGCCCTCTCCGCGTTCGAACACGACGTCCTTGCGACCGTACGTCGGCATCACAGCCGTAATCACAGCGAGCCTCCCTCAAAAATCAAAAACCCCCGCCGATCCGACGATTCCGGGCTGGAAACTCCGGGTTTTGGCGAGGGGCGGGCACTATCTTACCGGGGTCCGGGTGTGTCAACTTGTGGCCTCCGGCGGCGGCGGCCGTCTTGAGGGGCCTCGACCCCTCTGCTAGGAGACCCGCCTTCCGATGAAACTGCTGCCCACTCGCAATTCCACGCTGCCCCTTCATCGCGCCGGCTTCGCCTCGGTGCCGGCGATGCTCGACTATGCGGCGAAGGGCGAGACGGGGGTGACCTTTTATAATGCCAAGGGCGAGCAGCTCTCGGCCCTCCCGTGGCGCGAGATCCGTGACCGGGCACAGGTCGTTGCCCGCAAGCTGATCGGCGCCGGTTTTGCGCGCGGCGAACGCATCCTGATCACGGCCGACACCTGGCCGGGCTTTTTCGATTCCTTCTTCGGCGCCCAGTATGCCGGCCTGCTGCCTGTCCCGGTTTCCATTCCCGTCGGGATCGGCGGCAAGGACGCCTATCTCGACCAGCTGCGCCGCCAGTTCGCGGCATCGGGTGCCGTGGCCGCGGTGGGGCTCGACGATCTCGCGGGATATCTGGCCGATGCGGCGCGGGAATTCCCCGCCATCCGCCTCCACGGCGGCATGGACGTGCTCCATTCGCTCCCCGAGAAGCCGGTCGACCTGCGGCCGCTCGGTGCCGACGATCTCTGCTACATCCAGTTTTCGTCGGGCAGCACGCGTCACCCGCACGGCGTGCAGATCACCCAGCGTGCCCTGATGGCCAATCTCGCCGGCATGGTGGGGCCGGCCGGGCTCGACGTCGTCGAGGGTGATCGCGCCATCAGCTGGCTGCCGCTGTATCACGACATGGGGCTGATCGGGTTCCTGATGGGCCCTCTGGCCAGCCAGCTCTCGATCGACTACCTGACGCCGCGCGATTTTGCCCGCCGGCCGATGCAGTGGCTGAATCTGATCTCGCGCAACCGGAACACCATCTCCTACAGTCCCAGCTTCGGCTACGACCTCGCCGTGCGGCGCGGGGCGGCGCAGGTGCCGCCCGATCTCGACCTGCGCTGCTGGCGTCATGCCGGCATCGGCGGCGACATGGTGCGGGCCGACGTGCTGGAGCGTTTCGCGGCGACCTTCCAGCCGTTCGGCTTCGACGCGACCGCCTTCATTCCGAGCTACGGCATGGCCGAGGTCTGCCTCGCCATCACCTTCTGCCCCCACGACACGGGTGTGCGCACCGATGCGGTCGACCGCACGGCGCTGGCGGAAACCCAGCGCGCCGTGCCGGCGGCGGACCCGAACGACCATGGCCGGGCGCGCCGCTTCGTGATCTGCGGCCGAGTCCTGCCGGGCCATCGCCTCGAGGTGCGCGGTCCCGACGGCGCCGTGCTGGCCGATCGCGAAGTGGGCCGCATCTTCGTCTCCGGCCCCTCCATCATGCCGGGCTATTTCGGCGAGCCGGATGCCAGCCGGGAGGTCCTGGTGGATGGCTGGCTCGACACCGGCGATCTCGGATACCTGCTCGACGGCGAGATCGTCGTCACCGGCCGCGCCAAGGACCTGATCATCGTCAACGGCCGCAATGTCTGGCCGCAGGACATCGAGTGGGCGATCGAAGCCAAGCGTGTCGTCAAGAACGGCGACGCGGCGGCCTTTTCGATCGATACCGGCGAGGGCGAACGGGTGGTCGTGGCCGTGCTGGCGCGGGTCTCGGGCGAGCAGGGCCGGAGCGATCTGGCCCGCGACGTGGCCGGCGCCGTGCGCGAGGCGATCGCCGTCGATTGCGACGTGGCGCTGGTGCCGCCGACCATGGGCCTGCCGACCACCTCGTCCGGCAAGCTGTCGCGCGCCCGGACCAAGGCCAACTACCTCGCCGGCCTCTACGCGCCGAAACCCGAGGCGGCCTGACCGCTCGCCATGGGCAGGCTGGTCGCCGTCACCGGGGCCACCGGCTTTGTCGGCCCCCATCTCGTGGCCGCCCTCGCGCGCCGCGGCTGGCGATTGCGCCTGCTGGTTCGCCGCTGGTCGCCGCTGCCGTCGCTGGCCGGCGTCGATGCCGATCTCGTGCTGGGCGACGTCTCCTCCGAACAGGCCCTGCGCCAGCTGGTCGAGGGGGCGGATGCGGTCGTCCACGCCGCCGGGCTGATCAAGGCCAAGGCGGAGCGGGACTTCCTGCCGGTCAACCGCGACAGCGCGGCGCTGCTGTCCGCCCTGGCGCCCGACGCCCACCTGGTCCTGCTGTCCTCGCTGGCCGCCCGCGCGCCGCAGCTTTCTGCCTACGGCGCAAGCAAGCGCGCGGGAGAGGCAGTGGTGGCGACCCGCAGTGGCCCCTGGACGATCGTGCGGGCTCCGGCAGTCTACGGACCCGGCGACAGGGAGACCCTGGCCTATTTCCGAGCGGTGAACTCTGGCATTGCGCCGCAGCCTCGAGTGCCGGACGCGCGCCTGTCGCTCATCCATGTTGCGGACCTGGCCGAGGTACTGGCGTTGACCCTGGAGCGACCGCCGGCGAACTCGACCTACGAGATCGATGATGGCCGGACCTATACCTATGCCGACATGGCTGCGGCGGCCGGCACGGCGCTGGGGCGACGCCCGTTTCGCCTCTCCGTGCCCCGGGGTGTCATGGCCGGCATCGCCCGCTGGAACGAACTGCGGCAGGCGCTGGGGGCGGGGGCGCAGATCCTGACCCGCGGGAAGGTGAGCGAGATCTTTCACCCGGACTGGTCGGCCGCCGACCGGCGGCTGGCCGCAGCGATCGGCTTCCAGCCCCGTTATGACCTCACGTCCGGCTTCCGGGACACGATCTTGTGGTATCGCGCGAAGCACTGGCTATAGGACGTGTGAAACACGGCGTAACAATTTGTCATTTCACTAGAAATCGCTGTTTCTGGCACAAGGTGACCGCCCACCCCCGGGCACTGGAGAGCGTTTTGCGCACTGCCCATCAAATGATCGTCGAAACCGACGGCATGACCGACACCCTCGAACGCGCCCGCGTCAGCGGCCAGTCGCGCGGGGAGGTCATCCGCGAAATCTGTCGTCACCTGGCGCCCTTCCAGACCGGCGAGCGCCCCATCACGGGCGACACCGTGATCGCCAAGGATCTGACCATCGATTCGCTCGCCATCATGGACATGGTGATGGAGCTCGAGGATCACTTCGACATCTCGATCCCCATGAACGTGGTGGCCGAGATTCACACCGTCGACCAGCTCGCGGACACCATCCAGAAGCTCTGCGCCCGGCGTTAGCCATGGGCCTGTTCGATCGGCATGCGGGCCTGCTCGAGGCCTATCGGGACGTTCGGACCACCGGCTACGACCCGTTCCAGATCCGTATGGAGCGGGTGCTGTCGCCGACCGAGGCGATCATCAACGGCCGCAAGATGCTGCTGGTCGGCACCAACAACTATTTCGGCCTGACCTTCGACCCGAGCTGCATGGAAGCCGCCATCGAGGCGATCCGCGCCGAGGGCACCGGTACGACGGGCTCGCGCATCGCCAACGGCAGCTACACCGAGCATGTGGCGCTCGAGCAGGAAATCGCCGAGTTCTACGGCAAGAAGCACTGCATGGTCTTCACGACCGGCTACCAGGCCAATCTCGGCCTGATCTCGACCCTTGCCGGCGAGGGCGACCAGCTTCTGATCGACGCCGACAGCCATGCCTCGATCTACGACGCCTGCAAGATGACGCAGGCCGAGGTCGTGCGCTTCAAGCACAACGACCCGTCCAGCCTCGAGGCGCGGCTGCGCCGGCTGGGCGACCGTCCGGGCAACCGCGTGGTCGTGCTGGAAGGCATCTATTCGATGCTGGGCGACAGCGCGCCGCTGCGCGAGTTCATCGACGTCTGCAAGAAGTACGGCGCCTACGTGATCGTCGACGAGGCCCATTCGCTGGGCGCGCTGGGCGACAATGGCCGCGGTCTCTGCGAATCGACGGGCGTGATCGACGATTGCCACTTCATCGTCGGCACCTTCTCCAAGACCCTGGGTGCGATCGGCGGCTACTGCGTCTCGGACGATCCGGACTTCGACATCCTGCGCGTCACGGTGCGCTCCTACATGTTCACGGCATCGCTGCCGCCGTCGATCGTGGCGTCGGTGCGCCAGGCCTTGAAGGTGGTGAAGGCCAAGCCGGAGCTGCGCACCCAGCTCTGGTCCAACGTCGCCACGCTGTACGAAGGCCTGGCAGCCAAGGGCTTCAAGCTCGGCCCCGAGCACGGGCCGGTGGTCGGCGTGCATCTGCCCGACCGCATGACCGCCATCGGCTTCTGGCGGGCGATGCTCGATGCCGGCATCTATGTGAACGTGGCCGTGCCGCCGGCGACGCCCAACGGCGTGTCGCTGCTGCGCTGCTCGGTCTGCGCCGTGCACACCAAGGAGCAGCTTGAGCACATGATCGAGGTCATGACCGGCATCGGCCGCCAGCTCGGCGTCCTCGACGACCGCACGCTCCGCGTGGTGGGCGGCGCCCGCTAGGGGCGCATCTGCCATGTTCACCCTCGCGCATCTGTCCGATCCGCATCTGCCGATGCCGCAGGCGCGCGTCGTCGATCTCCTGGGCAAGCGCGCCACCGGCTACTTCAACTGGTGGCGCAATCGCGTGCAGCTCCATCGCCCCGAGGCGCTGGCCGGCATCGTGGCCGATATCGCGGCGCAGAAGCCCGACCATATCGCGCTGACCGGCGATCTCGTGAACATCTCGCTGCCCGACGAATTCGCCCGCGCCTCGACGTGGCTCGCCACGCTCGGCGGGCCGGACCGCGTCACGATCGTTCCCGGGAACCACGACGTCTACGTCGCCACGTTGTGGCGCGAGGGGCTCGGGCGCTGGGGCGCCTACATGGCGGGCGACGGGCAGCCGCCGGCCACCGACTTCACGGTGTTTCCCACCGTGCGCCGGCGCGGGCCGGTGGCCCTGGTCGGGCTGAACAGCGGCGCGCCGAAGCCGCCGTTCTTCGCGACCGGCACCCTGGGCGAAGCGCAGATTGCGGCCGCCGGGAAGCTGCTCGAGGAACTCGGCCGCGAAGGGCTCTGCCGCGTTGTGATGATCCATCATCCGCCGCTCACCACAGAATCGCGCTTCAAGCGGCTGACCGACGCCGCCGCCTTCCAGGCGATGATCCGGCGGGTCGGCTGCGAGATCGTGCTGCACGGTCACAACCATCGCAGCGAAGTCGCTCGCATCGCGGGTCCGCAGAAAGAGATCCCGGTGGTCGGCGTCACCTCGGCGTCGGCGGCGCCGGACAGCAAGTACGGCCGCGCGCGCTATCACCTGATCCGGATCGCGCGCGAGACCGCGGGCTGGCGGATCACCCTCGACATCCGCGCGCTCAAAGCCGACGGCACGGGCTGCGAACCCGACGGCCGCATCGTGTTCAACGGCGGCGCGCCGTCCGCTCTGGCAGCCTGAGGCGTCAATGGCTTCGTCCGACATCACGGTCTCCCCGGTCGAGTCCAAGGCCGACCTGAACGCCTTCATCGCACTCCCCAAGCGTCTCTATGCCGGCCACAAGGGCTACGTCGCGCCGCTCGACGTCGAGCGGCGGGAAGCCTTCACGCCCGGCAAGAACCCGCTGTTCGAGCATGTCGAGGTGCGTTTCTTCCTGGCGCGGCGGGCCGGCACGGTTGTCGGCCGGATCTCGGCCCAGATCGATCGCGCGCATCTCGAGCGATACAACGACAGCACTGGCCATTTCGGCTGCCTGGCGGCCGAGGACGATCCGGCGATCTTCGCCGCCCTGTTCGCGGCGGCCGAGGGCTGGCTGCGGGCCAGGGGCATGCAGCACGTGACCGGCCCGTTCAGCCTCTCGGTGAACGAGGAGGTGGGGCTGCTGATCCACGGCTTCGACAGCCGGCCCGTCCTGCTGGTGCCCTACGATCCGCCCTATGCCGGGCCCCGGGTCGAAGCCTGCGGCTATGGGAAGGCCAAGGACGTCTTCTCCTACGATTACGACGTTCAGAACGCGCCGGAGACGATCGGCGCCAAGCTGCTGAAGCGTGGCGGGCTGGAAGGCCGCGTAAAGGTGCGCACGGCCAACATGAAGATGTTCGACGCCGAGGTGCGCACCCTGGTTTCCATCTTCAATGACGCCTGGAGCGACAACTGGGGCTTCGTGCCCTTCACCCAGGCCGAGATCGACCATGCCTCCAAGGCTTTCGGACCGGTGATCGTGCCCGAGCTCGCGGTGTTCGTGGATGTCGACGACGAGAGCGTGGCGTTCATCGTGGCGCTCACCAACGTCTACGAGGCGGTCGCGGAATTCGACGGCAAGCTGGGGCCCATCAATCTCGCCAAGCTGCTGTGGCGCCTCAAGATCGCCGGTGTCGGCAGCACGCGGGTGCCGCTGATGGGCGTGAAGAAGAAGTTCCGCAACCATCCGCTGCTGGGCGCCGGCCTCGCCATGATCGCCATCGATGCGCTGCGGGCGAACGGCAAGCGGCTGGGCAAGACCTCGGCGGAACTGGGCTGGATCCTCGAGGACAACAAGGCGACCAACAACATCATCCGCTCGGTCGGCGGGGTGCACTACAAGACCCACCGCATCTACGAGAAGGCGCTGCACGGGTGAACGCGCCGGCGCCCGCGCGGCCGCCGAAGCCGCCCTCGGCCTTCGCCCCTCTCGCCAACCGGTCGTTCCTGGCGATGTGGATCGCCAACCTGATGTCCAACGTCGGCGGCTGGATGCAGACCACGGGCGCGGCCTGGGAGATGACCAGCCTGACGCAGGAGCCGATCTTCGTGGCCCTGCTTGCCGCTGCCGGCACGCTGCCGATGTTCCTGTTCTGCTTCTTCGCCGGGATCCTGGCCGACCGCTTCGACCGCCGCCGCTACATCATGGGCTGCCAGGTCTGGATGATGGGCGTGGCCGCGACCCTGGCGGTGCTGGCCTTCCTCGGGCAGCTCAACCACTGGAACCTGCTGGCGCTGTCCTTCTGCATGGGGCTGGGCAACGCGATGAACGCGCCGGCCTGGCATGCCGTGGTGCCGGAGATCGTGACCGGACCGCAGCTGCGCCCGGCCATCGCCCTGAACAGCGCCGGCTTCAATCTCGCCCGCACCATCGGCCCGGTCATCGGCCAGCTTCTGCTCGGCCTGGTCGGCGTCTTCCTGCTCTTCGCCATCAACGCCTTCACCTATGTGGGGGTGATCCTCGCCATGCGGGCCTGGAAGCGGCCGGCCGAGGCGCGCGCCGCCCAGCGCCGCGAAACCCTTGCCGAAGCGGCGCGTGCCGGCATCGCCTTTGTCCGCGGCTCGGCGGAGCTCCGGGCGATCTTCGCGCGGGGTCTCTGCTTCTTCGTGCCGGGTATCGCCATGGGCACCTTGCTGCCGGTGATCGGACGTTTCGAGCTGGGCCTCGACGAGTTCACGTTCGGGATCCTCTACGGCGTGTTTGGCACCGGTGCCGTCGTCGCGGCCTTCTCGCTGCCGACGGTCAACCGCCTGCTCGGTCCCGACCGTGCCAACATCTGGGCGATGGGCGTTTCGGCGGCCGCCACGCTGGTCGCGGCGCTCGCCATGACGCCGATCGTGGTCGGCGCCGTCGTTGCCATCAACGGCGCCTGCTGGATCACCGTCATCGCCAACAATGGCGCTTCCGTGCAGATGATCCTGCCGAACTACATGCGCGCGCGCGGCATGGCGGTCCATCAGATGGTCTTCTTCGGCGCCATGGTGCTGGGCGCGCTGCTGTGGGGGAAGATCGCCAACTTCTTCGACGTCCGCACCGCGCTCGTCTGCTCGTCGGTGATGCTGGTCCCGCTCACCGTGCTGGCCGCGTCGATCAAGCTGCCGGGCTCCTCGGTGCCACGCGTCTGACGCACACGCGTCTTGCCAGCGTCACGCGTGCATCGAAATTTCCGGGGCGAGGCAGATTCCGCTTGTAACCAGGTCGATTAGTTGTAGATAGCACCCATACAAGACGCCCAACGCACGTGCCGCTGGCCCTCTGTGGTTACGCAACGACGGAAAGTGTTCTTTTTGGCAGTGCCGGTTTCGAGCCGGGTCCGGGAAGGAGCTTCTGAGATGGTTGCATACCGCGCGGGGCGCGTTCCCCGCTATTATGTCATTTGCCCGACCCTCGCTCGGGCCTCCTTCCTCGCTCAGCCGCATAAACGGATCTTAGCTCAGTCGAGTATCGGCTGACGTATCGCGCCACGCTTGGCGCCGTACGTCGTCGTTCGATCTCTTCCGACAAGCTGACAATCCAGACGGGGAACCCCCCAGCGATGACCGAGCGTATTTTCCGTTATCTCCGCGAGCAGCAGCCCGAGACCCCCTGCCTCGTGATCGACCTCGACGTGGTCGAGAACAACTTCCGCCGCATGCGCGAGCTGCTGCCGACGGCGCACATCTTCTACGCCGTGAAAGCCAACCCGGCCGCACAGGTGCTGGCTCGTCTGGCCTCGGCGGGTTCCAAGTTCGACACGGCGAGTCGCGGCGAGATCGAGATGATCCAGGCGACCGGCGTCGCGATGGACCGCGTCTCCTTCGGCAACACGATCAAGAAGGAAAAGGACATCGCCTGGGCTTACCAGCAGGGCGTGCGCCTGTTCGCCTTCGACAGCGAGGCGGAGCTGCAGAAGCTCGCCCGCGTGGCGCCGGGCGCCCGCGTGTTCTGCCGCGTGCTGGTCGATTGCGGCGGCGCCGAATGGCCGCTCAGCAAGAAGTTCGGCTGCGCGCCGGAGATGGCGAAGGACCTGCTGCGCAAGGCCAAGGACTGGGGCCTCGACGCCTATGGAATCTCCTTCCATGTCGGCAGCCAGCAGACCGACCTCGACCAATGGGACAAGGCGCTGGGCCAGGTCTCGCAGATGTTCTTCGCGCTGGCCGAAGCGGGCGTCGACCTGCGCATGGTCAATCTGGGCGGCGGGTTCCCGGCGCGCTATCGCTCCGAGGTGAGCGGCATCGAGGCTTATTGCGACGCGGTGACCCGCGCGCTGGTGCGCCACTTCGGCAACCGCATGCCCGAGGTCATCATCGAGCCGGGCCGTTCCATGGTGGGCGATGCCGGCGTGATCCAGAGCGAGGTCGTGCTGGTCTCGCGCAAGGCAGCCGGCGACCGCAAGCGCTGGGTCTACCTCGACATCGGCAAGTTCTCGGGCCTGGCCGAGACGATGGACGAGAGCATCAAGTACCGGCTGCGCACGCCCGGCGAGGGCACGCGCATGGGCCCGGTGGTGCTGGCCGGCCCGACCTGCGACTCCGCCGATATCCTCTATGAAAAGACGGAGTACAAAATGCCTCTGTCCCTGAAGCCGGGCGACAAGGTCGAGATCCTCTCGACCGGCGCCTACACGACGACCTACTCCTCGGTCGCGTTCAACGGCTTCGCGCCGCTCAAGGCGGTCTGCATCTGAACTGACACAATTCGGGCGTACGGAACGACGGGGCCTTGAGAAAGGCCCCGTTGCTGTTTTTACTGACTGCTCAACAAGGAACGGGGACGCTGAAATGGCGAAGAAGACTGCGCGCAAGCCCTCGACGAAGAAGTACCTCGATTTCCATGGCCGCATGGTCATGGTGGGCTTCGGCTCGATCGGCCAGGGCGTGCTGCCGCTGATCCTCCGCCATATCGGCATCAAGCCCGAGCAGATCACGATCATCACCGACGACATGCGCGGCGGCGAGGACGAGGCCGAGCGCTTCGGTGTCGAGTTCGTCGAGAAGCGCCTGACCGAGTCCAATGTCCGCTCGACGCTCGACAACCGGCTGGGCCAGGGCGATTTCCTGGTCAATCTCTCGGTCGAGGTCGCGTCGACCGCGCTGATCGAGCTCTGCCAGAAGAAGGGCGTCCTCTACCTCGACACCTGCATCGAGCCGTGGCCGGGTGGCTATTCCGATCCCAACCTCTCGGTCTCGCGCCGCTCGAACTACGCGTTGCGCGACACGATGATGAAGCTCAAGGCCCGTCACAAGGGCGGCTCGACGGCGGTGGTCGCCCATGGCGCCAATCCGGGCCTGGTCTCGCACTTCACCAAGCAGGCCCTGATGAACGTGGCGCGCGACACCGGCGTGAAGGCCGCGGTGCCGACCACGCGCGAGGGCTGGGGCAAGCTCGCCCAGCGCCTGGGTGTCAAGGTGATCCACATCGCCGAGCGCGACACGCAGGTCTCGCCCAAGCCGAAGGAAGTGGGCGAGTTCGTCAACACCTGGTCGATCGACGGCTTCGTGTCCGAGGGCGGCCAGCCCGCCGAGATGGGTTGGGGCACGCACGAGAAGACACTGCCGCCCGACGGCAAGCGCCACACCTTCGGCTGCGACGCTGCGATCTACCTGAACCGTCCGGGCCTGCTCACCCAGGTGCGCACCTGGACGCCGATCGAGGGGCCGTTCCACGGCTACATCATCACGCACAACGAATCGATTTCGATCGCCGACTACCTGACGGTGCATGACGGCAAGAAGGCCGTCTATCGCCCGACCGTGCACTACGCCTATCACCCGTGCGACCAGGCGATCATGTCGATGCACGAACTGGCGGGCAAGAACCTGAAGCAGCAGAAGCGCCAGCGCCTGATCGTCGACGAGGTGACCTCGGGCCGCGACGAGCTCGGCGTGCTGCTGATGGGCCACAAGAAGGGCGCCTACTGGTACGGCTCGCAGATCGACATCAACGAGGCGCGCAAGCTCGCGCCCTACAACAACGCGACCTCGATCCAGGTCGTGGCGCCGGTGCTCTCGGGCATCATCTGGGCGCTCGAGAACCCGAACGAGGGCATCGTCGAGGCCGATGAGATGGACTTCCAGCGCAACCTCGAGATCTGCATGCCCTATCTCGGCCCGGTCGTCGGCAAGTACAGCGACTGGACCCCGCTGCAAGGCCGTGGCGATCTCTTCCCCGAGGACCTCGACAAGTCCGATCCCTGGCAGTTCAAGAACTTCCGGGTGGTGTGACCGAGCGTTTCATCGGCGCTCGAGTCTGGGCGACGAGGCGGCTCGCCAACGCGCCTGCCAGGACGAACTTTCTGGTCGTGTCGTTACGTGGGGCACCTATCTTGCTCGATGTATCCGACAGGGCCTGCGGACCGAGATGCGAGGGCGGGAGACAATGAGCGACGCGCAAAAAGTCGACTACGAATTCCTGCTGCGTTCCAATCTTGAGCGCGTTTTCAGCGAGCGTGACGCTTCGAAGCGCGCGGCTGCCGTCGCCGAGCTCTTCGTGGCGGAGCCTGTGATGTACGAACCCGATAACGTGGTGACGGGCCGCGCGGCGATCTCCGATGTTGCGGGCAAGCTGTTGGAGCAATTCGGGCCCTCGTTCAGCTTCGCGGCTTGTGCGCCGGCCGTTGGACATCACGGAATGGGAAGCCTGCGCTGGCAAGCCGGGCCCAAGGATGGTCCTGTTACTGTGACAGGAACGGACGTTGCAGAAGTCGAGAATGGCAAGATCTCTCGACTTTGGGTCTTGCTTGATCCGCCAACGACATGACTGCCCAGAGACGTTCCGTCTTAACTTCGATCATCCCATCTCATCCCTGAGCACGAGGCGCACGAGCTCGCGCCTTGCAACGCCGAGACCTCGATCCATGTCGGGGCGCCGATGCTCTCGGGCATCATCTGGACGGCGGTGCTGCGATGCTCTCACGCTCCACGGAGTCGGGGAACCGGCGGCGCTGAACGGGCGTGTGGGCAGCCGAGCGTACCGTCTGCCGGTGTAGGCGACTCAGTCGAAGGACGCGTGCCGCGCTCGGGCCGCCTCGATGTACAGAGGCGGCAACTGCAGGCCGCGGCGACCGAGGAGCCCGGCGCGCAGCGCCACGTCGAAATGCGAGACCTGTCTGGCAGCGGGTGGCTTGGGGGTCAGATCCGACCCAATCCACTCCAGGGCCATGCCCATCGCCAACTTTCCGTATTCTTGCGGTGAAGGGGCAATGCTCAGGCCACCGCCATCGGTGACATAACCCGAAAGCATCCCAATGGGGACGGGTTGGCATTCCCGTTCCATCCAGTCCGCAAGTTCAGCCCCCGATACCGGCTTCTTCGAGTCGGCCTCGAGCGGCAGGCCGCGGTAGCTCAGGACCAGGACGACGTCGGCCTTGCCGGACCATGACTCGCAAACGCGCTTCCAGTTGGCAAAGTCGGTAACCGCCGCCGTGCCCACCAGTTGCAGTGGCGCCCAGGCGAACTGCCGGACCTGCTCGAGCTCGGCCCGGCCCGTGCTGCTGTCGCGCGCCAGCGCGGCGACCCTCAACGGGCGTCGCTCTTCACTTCCGCGCGTGAACGGGGGAGGTCCGCGCAGGGCCTCGATCGCGTCCCGGACCGCCACCAGCGGCAGGGTCTCCGCCAATCCGGTGATGGACACGCGTCCCCCATACCCGTAGCGGGACGGTGACTGGTTGATCGACACGTAGAGTAGCCGGAGATCGGGCCGGTCGGCGAGGTCACGGCCGACCAGTTCGTTCGCCTCGTCATCCACCGCAATCAGTATGTCGGGCTTCGACCGGGCTATTGCGCGGCGCGCGTCCTGGACCCGGATCCGAACCGTCTCCGGGCTGGTGCCGGGCTCGTCGAGGCGAAGGTAGTGCCGGTCGACATGGATTGGACGGCGGCTGCCCTCGAGTTCGCGGTCGAAGGCGAGATCGACGCCCCGCACCCACGCGCTCCCTTCGTTGCCCGAGTGAAGGATCAGTATGCGGGGTAACGAGGCCCTGAACCCGGCCAGCGCCAACAGGCCGCCCACGATGAAGCCGACAATCATCAGGGTGCGAAGCGGACGCATCATGCCAGGCCCAGCCAGCGCCACCAGGGGATCGAGGCGTAGGCTACGACGATTCTCGCGAGGTTGAGGCCGTTATTGTAGAGGAGGAAGCGTTTTCGATCGAAGCTTTGCGGTGAGACCTGGGACGTCAACTGCAGGTACCCCGAGCTCTGGTACGGCAGGAACCAGATGTCGATGAACAGGGTCGCCAGAAAGACGCAGACCCAGGGGTGGATTCCATTCGCCTCGGCGATGGGCAGCAGGATCACGACGGTCGTCAGCATGCCGGCCGTGACCGGCAGGACGACGCGCACGATGAGTGTGACGGCCAGTACTGCCAGGATGAAAATCTCGAGCTGCCCATCGACGAACTGGAACCAGGGCCAGAATGTCCGGGCGATGACGGCCTGCAGGCCGTGATGGTTCATGATACGCGTGATGCTATCCAGGCCAATCAGGAAGAACAGCATCGGCCAGTCGATCTGGCGGCGGAAATCCTGCTTCGAGAATTGGCCGGAGAGCAGCAGGATGACGAGCATGGTGCCCGCGAGCCAGGCCATGGGAACCTGGTGCCAGGCGAAGGTGCCGGCGGCGACCAGGAAGAAGAGGAAGCCGAGCGCGGCAAGTCGCTCGGCCGGCGCCAGGGGGCCGAGCAGTGCGAGCTGCTCGACGATCCGTTCCTTGGGCAGAGGGCGCGTCGCCGGCGCCCTGAAAAGGCCGGCGGATAGGATGCCGTGGGACACGGTCATGCCGATCGCCGCGACGCCGGCGGCCACGGCCCAGAACAGGCCCAGGAACTCGGCCTGGATCTGTGCGGGGAGCAGGGTGATGGCGACGATGTTGGCCGACTTGGCGGTCGATAGCATGGACGACATCAGCGTCGCCCCCGAGAGGGTTGCTGCCACCAGGGCAGTGGCCGCCCGGCTTCCGGGGGGCACCTTCAGCCCTTCCATCATGTCGCGGTAGAGCGGCAGGACCAGCGCAAGGCGGTTGTTGCTCGCGGGCACGACGGGTGACAGGACGTAGCCGCCCAAGAGCAGGATCAGTCGGTGGAAGATCGGCCGGTCCGGAAGGACCAGCAGCAGCCACAGCATCGCCCGATAGCTCAGCCCGGAGGCGGTGATGATCGCCGCGAACGCGAACACGCCGAGCAGCATCACGAAGCTGGCCGAAGAGAAGCCGGCCAGCGCGACCGTCGGCGGGGCCAGGCCCACGAGAAGCATGGCGACAATGGCCAACAGAGGCGGGATGAATTCGTCGACCAAGCCGAACATCCACAGCACGACCATCGCGGTTCCTATGGCCACTGTCATGGCGGTCTGGGGGGGGCCAGCCGCCGCGGCTTGCAAAGAAGTAGACGAGCGGAGGCAGGAGAAGGGCCATCGCCCAGCCGATGATCTCGAGCGGGCCGACGCGACGCGACGGTGACGGCGGCGTCCTCGATGGCGGAGCGATCGGCTCCATGGCGAGGCGAGAGGCAAGGATGCTGACGGCCCGGCCGACACAGTCAGGATTTTCCTGGACGAATGTCTTGAGCGCGGCGGCGGGCACGGTCCAGCCGACTCCGTCCCGGGTTGCCAATGCCGAGAGGGTGTAGCGGTCCATGCCGGCGGCGATTTCCTCGCCACACGAGGGGGCTGCCGCGGAAATTTCACGCCCGCCGGGCGTGACGAGCCGGAAGTCTTCCTGCGTCGCCAGGAACAGGTCGACGGCCGGGTCTCCCGCCTGTGCAACCCTCTCACCGGCGCGATAGCTCAATGGCTCCAAGGTGCCCAGCAAACGAGCCAAGCGCGCCGACGCAATACCGTCGAAGATCGGGTTGGCACGCAGCAGGGCCAGCGGGTTGATGGTCGAGGATTGCTGGTCCCTCGCCACAGCATCGGGATCCGCTCGTTGCGGAGCGGGAATCGGAACAATGTCGTTGGCAGGCACTCTTCAATCCGTAGGTCAGGCTCTGAATTCATGCTGGTTCGATCCGAGAATCAAGCTTGTCGCGCCCCCTCGTTAAAGAACGGGCGTCGCCTCCACGTCTCGATCGGTTGAGGATGGCGGTACGAACTCGCGCGGGCAACGATCGTCGAGCGTTCGGGGGGTGAAGCGCACTGTATCGATCGGACAAGGTCGACCGCCGCCGGTATTTGCGAATAGTTCGCAATTGCGATACATCTGTTCGCTCGTCGGTCCTTCGAGTGCGCTGGTGTCTTCTGAAACGACTGATCTTTATGTCGAGCATCGCGGTGCGCTGATCGAATACGCGGCGGCGATCGTGGGCTCCAAGGCGCTTGCCGAGGATGTCGTCCAGGAGGCGTGGCTTCGTTTCAATGGCGCCTGGAGCGGGCGCTTCCTGCACGATCCGGTGAGCTATCTCTACCGGATCGTCCGCAACCTGGCGCTCGACGGAAGACGGAAGGCGGCCCGCGAGAGCCGTGTCTTCGCCCCGCAGGCCGATCGGGCGACGCTCGAGGAGCGTCCGTCGACCGGCCCGTCACCCGAGGCGTATTCCCTGCACCGCGAGCAACTCGCGATCCTCAACGAAGCGCTGGCGGAACTGCCGGAGCGCACGCGGATCGCGCTGCGGATGTACCGGCTCGAGGATGCGAGACTGAAGGACATCGCGGCCCATCTCGGCATCTCGATCGGTCTCGCCCACAAGCTGGTCGTGCAGGGCGTCCGACATTGTCAGAAGCGTCTCGACCGCAGAAATTGACGCTCCGAGTAATCCTTGAAAATTTCGAGTGCCGGGCGTTTAGAAGTACATGGCGGTGACATCCCAGGCTGATCGCGAACGTGCGTCCGACGAAGCGGCCGAGTGGCTGGTCCGTTTGCGCGAGGCGCCGGACGATCGGGACATCGAGGCTCGTTTTGCGGCCTGGCGGGCCGCCGCGCCGGCCCACGAAACCGCCTGGGCGGAAGTCTCGCAGACCTTCGACCTGATCGGCGAACCGCTCGCGCGGCGTCCGCAGGCGGCCGCCAAGCCGGTCCCCCGACTCCGGCGGAAACGCGTGGCCGGCCTGTTCGTCGCCGGTGCCGGGATCGCGCTGGCCGCCTTCGCTGCGGCGCTCTTCCTGCCGGGATGGATGCTCAGGCTGGAGGCGGACTTCGCGACCGCGGCCGGCGAATGGCGCGAAGTGAAACTGGCGGACGGAAGCTCCGTCGAACTCGCGCCCCTGAGCGGTATCGACGTGTCGCTGAAGGAAGGACGGCGTGAGGTGCGCCTGCTGGCGGGGCAGGCGTTCTTTCGAGTGACTCCCGACCCCGAGCGTCCGTTCCAGGTGGAAGCCAAGGACGTGCGCGCCACCGTTCTCGGCACGGCGTTCGAGGTTCGGCTGGACGGGACGGAGACTGCCGTCGCGGTCGCGGAAGGCCGTGTTCGCGTCGATCATGGCGCTCTTTCACGCGTCCTGGTCGCCGGGCGATGGCTCCAGGTCGAGGCCACGGGCGGGCTGCGCGACGGCATTCGAGCCGAGAGCGAGATCGGCCTGTGGCGACACGGCGAGATCGTTGCCCACGATCAACCCATTGCCAATGTGGTGAAGGAGCTTCGTCCCTACTTCAACGGCATCATCGTCATCGCCAGCGACTCGGTTGCCCGGCGGCGCGTGACCGGCGTCTATCGGTTGCATGAACCCGTCGAGGCCCTGCGTGCCCTGGGTCGCGCTCACGGCGACATCGCCGTGACGCAGGTGTCGCCGTGGCTCGTCATCGTCTCGGCCAACTGAAGAAATTCGCCGACATCGCTTTTCCCGTGAAAAGTCGAAGACCGCCGACGTTCTCCTCGCACGGGATCGCGCTTCGCGGCGCAGGCACGAGTGATCCCGAAGCGGGGGATCATGATGGTATCGAGGCTGGCGTTGCTTCTGGGACTTGCGGCTTTGCCGGCCGTGGCTCTGTCGTCCAAGGATGTTTGGGCACAGGGCGTTCCGGCCATAGACGCGGCGCAAGCGAGAGAACAGCGCGCGTTCGCCGTTCCCGCAGGCCCGCTCGGCAACGCGCTCACGCTGTTCGGCCGGCAGGCCGGGCTTCAGGTCTCGGTCGATTCGGCGATCATACAGGGTCTCACGACGGCGGGTGTCACCGGGTCTCTCGCCATCGACGTCGCGCTTGAGCGACTGTTGAGCGGCACCGGGTTGGTCCCGCGAATCATGGGCAGCACGTTGACGCTGCAGAAGCCGAACATGTCGTCGGGCGCGCTGCAACTCGATCCCGTGCAGGTGCAGGGCTACTCCGCCCCGCCGCAGGCCCTGATCGACAACCTTCCGCCTCCCTATGCCGGCGGGCAGGTCGGCAAGGGATCGCAGGTCGGTCTGCTCGGCGAGCGGGACGTGATGGACACGCCGTTCAACCAGACCAGCTATACCGCGCAGCTGATCCGCGACCAGCAGGCGCGCAGCATCGCCGACGTCGTCGCCAACGATCCATCGGTGCGCATTTCCTGGCCCGCAGTCAGCTACACCACGCCGCTCGTCGTGCGCGGCTTTCCACTCTCCAACCAGGATTTCGCGTTCAACGGCATGTTCGGTGCGGCGCCGGCGCTGACGGTGACGCCGGAATATCTCGAACGTGTCGAAGTGTTGAAGGGCACCAGTGCGATGCTGAACGGCATGGCCCCGTTCGGCAGCATCGGCGGTGCGGTCAACCTCGTGCCGAAGCGTGCCGGGAACGAGGATCTCACGCGGCTTACTGCCAGCTACTTCTCCAGCGGCCAGTTCGGCGGCAACTTCGACTTCGGCCGGCGCTACGGCGACGACAAGGTGTTCGGGCTTCGCTACAACGGCGTCTTTCGCGCGGGCAACACGCCCGTCGATCGCCAGACCCAGGAGATCATCGCGTCGGTATTCGGCGCGGACTTCCGCGGCGAGCGCTTCCGCGCCTCGCTCGACTTCGGCTACCAGAAGCAGAACTTCAACGCGCCGCAACGTCCAACCTATGTCGCGGCTGGGATCGCCGTGCCGCTGGCGCCAGGCGGACGCGCCAACTGGTTCCAGCCCTGGACCTTCGTCAACACGGAGGACATCTTCGGCGTCGCGCGGGCCGAGTTCGACATCTCGGCGGACTGGACGGTGTTCGGCGGCGCGGGAGCGCGGACCAACCGGTTCGAAGGCCTGACGGGCTTCGCCAACGTCAACAACGCGAACGGGAACCTGGTCGACACGGTGGCGACGTTCCCGTCGCGGACCGACCTGAACACGCAGGAACTCGGGATTCGCGGCCGGCTGCGCACGGGATTGCTCGATCATTCCCTGTCGCTGACCGGCACCCGGCTGGCAGGAACGGGCTATTCGCTCTACTCGCCCATCCTCAACACGCGGTCCAATCTCTACCTGCCGACCTTCGTCAACAATCCCAATGTCACCCTGCCGTCACCGCCGAAGGTCAATGACCGGGAACTGACGAGTCTGGCCTTTGCCGACGTGGTCTCGGCCGCCGACGAACGGATCCAGCTCATCCTCGGTGGCCGCTACCAGCGCGTGCGGATCGACAACTTCAATGCCGCCGGCGCAGTGACCACGAGCTACGACCAGAGCGCGGTAACACCGGGCGTCGGCTTCATCGCAAAGCCCTGGCAGAACGTATCCGTGTACGGCAACTACATGCAGGGACTGCAGCAGGGACCCACGGCGCCGGCCGGCACCGCCAATGCCGGTCAGGTGTTCGCGCCCGTCAAGTCGACGCAGTTCGAGTTGGGTGTGAAGGTCGACTTCGGTCGCCTGACCACGACGCTGGCCTTGTTCCAGATCGAGCAGCCCGTCGGCATCACCAACCCGACGACGGCCGCGTTCAGCGTCGACGGTCTGCAGCGCAACCAGGGCATCGAGTTCAACGTGTTCGGCGAGCCTCTCTCCGGCTTGCGGGTGCTGGGCGGACTGGCGCTCACCAATGGCGTGCTGGTCAATACCGGCTCGGCGCTGACCAGCGGCAAGACGGCGACGGGCGTGCCTGGCGTGCAGCTCAATCTCGGCGCCGAATGGGACGCCTCGTTCCTGCGCGGACTCACCTTCTCGGGCCGCGCGATCTACACCAGTGCTCAGTATCTCGACCCGGCCAATACGCAGAGCGTGCCGGCCTGGACGCGCTTCGATGCGGGCGTGCGCTACACCTTCGACCGCGCGGACGGCAAGCCACTGTCGCTGCGCTTCAATGTCGAGAATCTCTTCGACCTGAACTACTGGGCGTCGGCCAACTCCACCTACGGCCTGTCGATGGGAGCGCCCCGCACGTTCCTGCTGTCGCTCAGCGCGGACTTTTAGCCGAAGCGCGTAGTCAACGCCTGACCGAGACCAGCGGCAGGTCGAAGGGGGCGCTGGCGCCCTTGATATTGTCGGGCAGCGGCGAGTAGGGCGAGCCGGCGCGGACACCGGCCAGCACGCCCTCGTCGAACTCCGGTTCGCCGCTCGAACTGATGACGGTGGCGCCGAGCAGGCGGCCATCGCGGGCGATGACGATCCGCACGACCGTAACGCCCCGCCGCATCTGGGCATTCGAGGTGTAGCGGTAACCCACGATCTTGCGCAGAACCTCGGAGAGATAATTGTCCGCGACCTTGGCGCGCGCATAGGTGTCAGAGGGATTGACGAATCGATGCTGCGTCGGCGGCTCGGCGGAGGAGGCAGAGGGCGCCCGCTGCGAGGGCAGCGTCGAGAGCGGCGAGGGTTTTAGCTCGGGTTTAGGAGCAGGCGGTGGCGGCCGGGGCGGCGTCGCGAGCGCCTGCTGCTGCGGCACGGGCTTCGGCGTCGGGACGGCCTCGGCAGGCTTGGCTGGCGGCGAGGGATCCGCGGGCCGGGGCGGCGGTGTCGGTGCCACTTTGAGCCCCTGTTCAGTCGGCGGTTCCGCACGTGCCTCGACGGGCGGCGCGGGGGGTGGCGGCGCGACCTCGGGTTCGGCGGGGAGCTTCGGCTCCGCCTTGCTCTCGGGCGGCGGCGGGGGCGCGGGCGGTTGCTTAGATGCCTCGCTGGTGGGCGGTGTCTGGGTCGGCCGGTCTGCGGTGACGGGCGCGGGAGGGCGCACGCCGGGAATGACCGGCGGCTGGGCCTGGGGGACTGGAACCGGACGGGGCTGAGCGGCGGGTGGCAGCCGAGGGGGCTCCGGCGGGGGCGGTTCTGGAGCCTTGGGCTGTTCGAACGAGACGGTGATGGCTTCCTCGACCGGCGGCACCGGCGGCTTCTGATGGGCGAGCCACCAGAGGGCCGCCGCCACGAGCGCATGCAGAAGGATCGCCAACGCGAGCGCGACGGGTGAGATTCGGTCTGACCGGTAGGAGAAGGCGCTGACGGCGTGGGCCACGAGGCGATTCTACAGCTTTTCGCCCCGATGCTTGGCGTCCTCGGAGCGGGAGGGCGAGCCTTGGGGGTTTACCTGAGGCCGGAGCAGACGTGAACCTGCAGGAAAGGCGCCAAGCCGGTCCTGCGATGTCTTGTCCATTTTATCCTGGCGAATACGGGCGATTTTGCGGGGGGCGACGCTTCAGCGAAAGAAAATGAGAGTCAGCACCACGAACAACGGCACGAGAATGCCGCACGACCACGCCATGTAGCCGAAGAAGCTCGGCATCCGGATGCCGGCCTCCTCGACCACCGCCTTGACCATGAAGTTCGGGGCGTTGCCGATGTAGCTGTTGGCGCCCATGAACACCGCGCCGCAGGAAATGGCAGCCAGGGTGCTGGCAAGGGCCCCCATCAGCACGGTGGGATCGCCGCCGGCCAGGTTGAAGAAGACAAGATAGGTCGGCGCATTATCGAGGAAGCTCGACAGGACGCCGGTCAGCCAGAAGTACCAGACGTCGTTGGGCTGGCCATCGGGGCCCGTCACCAGGGCGACCAGCGGCGCCAGCACGCCGTCCTTGCCGGCCCGCAGGATGGCCAGCGCCGGGGCGATGGTGATGAAGATGCCAGCAAACAGCTTGGCGACTTCGAGCATGGGAGCCCAGCTGAACCCGTTGTCGAGACGGGATGCCCGCGACGTCAGTCGCAGCGACAGGAAGCAGATGGCCACCAGAATCAGGTCGCGCAGGACGTTCTGCAGCTCGAGCGTGACGTGGAAGACCGTGAAATGAATGTCGGGCTTCCAGGTGCCGCTTGCCAGCACCGCCCCGACGATGACAGCCAGCAGGATGATGTTGACGCCGCCCTCGATCCGCACCGGCGTTTCCGGCGTCGGGTCGCGCTTGGGCCGGCCCTCCTTGCGGTACCAGTAGCTGTCGAGTGCGTAGAACAATGCCAGCAGCACGATGGCGCAGACCAGCATCTCCGAGAACAGGTGCGTCGTCGTCCAGAAGAAGCTGACGCCCTTGAGGAAACCCAGGAAAAGCGGCGGGTCGCCCAGCGGCGTCAGCGCACCGCCGATGTTCGAGACCAGGAAGATGAAGAACACGAAGACGTGGATCTTGTGCCGGCGATCGTCGTTGGCGCGGATCACGGGCCGGATCAGCAGCATCGATGCCCCGGTCGTGCCCATCCAGCCCGCCAGCACCGTGCCGATCGCCAGCAGGGCCGTGTTCATCGACGGCGAGCCGTGAAGGTTGCCCTTGATGTGGATGCCTCCGGTCACGGTGAACAGCGCCGTCAGCAGGACGATGAAGGGGATGTAGTCGAGCAGCAGCAGGTGGACGACCTCGTAAACGGCGGTCGGGACACCGTGAATCAGCGCGAACGGAATGACGATCAGTGCCGCCCAGGCGGCGGAAACCTTGCCGAAATGGTGATGCCAGAAGCTCGGAGCGGCGAGCGGCATGATCGCGATCGACAGGAGAATTCCAGCAAAGGGAATCATCCAGGCGAGGCCGAGCTGGCGTCCCTCGATCGCCGGGGCATCGGCCCCTGCCGCCAGGGCTGGCAGCGCGAAGGCAAAGGTGAGCAGGCCTGGGAGGAGGTGTCGGAGTTTCATCAGCCCACGTAGGTTGCCGTGACACCGCCGTCGACGGTGAGGGTATGACCGTTGACATAGCTTGCGGCAGGAGAGGCAAGGAAGATCGCCGCGCCGGCGATTTCCGAAGGGTCGGCCCAGCGTTTGGCCGGGCAGCGCAGCCGCATCCGTTCCCCGGCTGCCGAATCGATCAGCGCCTCGTTGGTCTCGGTCGCGAAGAAACCGGGCGAGAGGGCATTGGAGGTGACGCCGGTGGCGCCGAGCTCCGAGGCCAGCGCGCGGGCGAGGGCTTCGAGGCCCGCCTTGGCGGCGATGTAGGACGACGCGCCGGGCGCGGCGAGCGTCGCGGCGATCGAAGTCACGAGAATGAGCCGTCCCCAGCCGCGTTCGACCATGCCCGGCACGAGCTGACGGATCAGTGCCTGGCCCGCCGAAAGGTCGGTATCGACCAGCTGGGTGAAATCGTCGGACTCGATCTCGGTGAAGGGGCGGCGGTCGCGCTCGCCGACATTGTGGATCAGGATGTCGATCGGCCCGGCATCGGCCAGGGCCAGCTTCATGGCGGTGCGGTCGGCCATCCCGAACACCACCCCATCGGTCGCCCGGCCGGCGGCGCGCAATTCGGCCAGCCGCGGCGCCAGCCTCTCATGCGAGCGGCCATGCAGGAGCACCCGGGCGCCGGCCTCGGCCAGGCCCTTGGCCATCTCCCAGCCCAGGCCACGGGCCGATCCGGTGATCAGCGCGGTGCGGCCGTCGAGGCGGAACTTCTCGGGAAAGGTCGACATGTATCGGGACATTCGGCTATTGCGACAGCCGACTTAGCTTTGGATTCGCATATGCTGCAACTGCCTAAAGTGATCGGCCATCGCGGCGCCATGGCCTATGCGCCGGAAAACACGCTGGACTCGTTCCGCGAAGCCCATCGCCGGGGCGCCGCCTGGGTCGAGATCGACGTCAAGCTGACGGCCGACGGCGTGCCCATCGTGATGCACGATTCGTCGCTGAAGCGGACGACCGGGGTCGACCGGCTGGCGTCCGAGGTGCGCGCGTCCGAGCTGCCGTCCTCGGTGCCGACCTTCGAGCAGGCGATCGCCTGCTTTGGCGAGCTGGGCCTGGGCTGCAATGTCGAGATCAAGCCCTGCGAGGGCCGTGAAGCGGAAACCGCGCGGGTGACTGTCGAGACCTTGCGCCGCGTGTGGCCGGCCGCGCTTCCGGCACCGCTTCTATCGAGTTTCAAGGATTCGTCGCTCGTCGCCGCCCGCGAGGCGGCGCCGGAATTTGCGCGAGCGCTGCTGATCGACGAGATCAAGGACGACTGGCGGACGCGCGCCGAGGCAGTATCGGCTGCCGGCATCAACACCAACGGCAAGCGCCTGACGGCGGTCCGCGCGGTCGAAATCCGCAAGGCCGGCTATGTCCTCAGCGTCTATACGATCAACGACGGGGACGTGGCCCGCGCGCTGGTCGGCATGGGCGTGCAGTGCGTCATCAGCGACGCCCCGGACGTGATCCTGGCCGCCCTCCAGTAGGTTCGACCATTTGGGGGTTGCGCTCGCTGCGCAGTCTTGGTGTTCTGTCATCAGACCGCAACAAAAGAGACACATCGCAGTCTTGCGGCCCGACGATACATCGCCGGGGATTCATTCTGGGAGAATTGATCGACATGACACGGATTCTACTGTCTTCCGTCGCCGCCGCGGCGGTGCTGGCGAGCGCGTCTACCGCGTTCGCCCAGACCGAGATCCAGTTCTGGCACGCCATGGGCGGCAATCTGGGTGACACGGTCAATGCCCTGGCCGAGGGCTTCAACAAGTCGCAAACCGAATACAAGGTGAACCCGGTCTACAAGGGTTCCTATACCGAGACCCTGACGGCCGCGATCGCCGCCTTCCGTGCCAAGCAGGCGCCGCACATCGTGCAGGTCTTCGAGGTCGGTACGGCCAACATGATGGCGGCCAAGGGCGCCGTCTATCCGGTCTACCAGCTCATGGCCGATGCCAAGGAGCCGTTCGATCCGAAGGCCTATATCGGCCCGGTCTACGGCTACTACTCGACGCCGGACGGCAAGCTGCTGTCGATGCCGTTCAACTCCTCGACGCCGGTTCTGTACTGGAACAAGGAGCTGATGCAGAAGGCGGGCCTCGACCCGAACACGCCGCCGAAGACTTGGCCGGAACTCGGCGAGATGGCCAAGAAGGCCGTCGCCGCCGGCGCCAAGTGCGGATTCACGCCGCAGTGGCAGACCTGGACGATGATCGAGAATTACGGCGCCTGGCACAATCTGCCGTACGCCACGAAGGACAACGGCTTCGGCGGCATCGACATCGAGCTGAAGTTCAACGATCCGGCCCGCGTGAAGTTCATCCAGATGCTGGCCGACTGGACCAAGGACAAGACGTTCGTCTACGGCGGACGCGAGGGCAAGTCGACGGCGCTGTTCACGGCCGGGGACTGCGTGTTCCACATCGCTTCCTCCGGTTCGGCCGCGGGCATCGACAAGGCGCTGGGCGGTACGTCGAAGTACGGCATCGGCATGATGCCCTATTCGCCCGACGTCATCGCCAAACCGCAGAACTCGATCATCGGCGGCGCCACCCTGTGGGTGCTGCAGGGCCGTCCGGCCGCCGAGTACAAGGGCGTCGCCAAGTTCATGAGCTACCTCGCCAGCACGCCGGTGCAGGCCAAGTGGCACCAGGAGACGGGCTACGTGCCGATCACGCTCGCCGCCGCCGAGGCGACCGAGAAGGAAGGCTTCTACAAGAAGTTCCCGGGCCGCGAAGTGGCCGTCCAGGAGCTGACGCTCAACCCGCCGACGGCCAATTCCAAGGGCCTGCGCATCGGCAACTTCGTGCAGATCCGCGACATCGTCGACGGCGAACTCGAGAACGTCTGGTCGGGTAAGAAGGACGCGAAGACCGCGCTCGACGACGCCGTGAAGGCGGGCAACGAGCAGCTCAAGCGCTTCGAAGCCGCGAACAAGTAAGGCCTTGCCGTTGCTTTCCCCCTCCGGTCCTTCGGACCACCTCCCCCGCGCGGCGGGGGAGGCTGGGAGGGGGAGGGCCACGGTCTAGCTCGATGGAAAAACGCGTCACCTTCAACTCACGCTGGCTGCCCTACCTTCTGTTGGGGCCGCAGATGATCATCACGCTGGTGTTCTTCTTCTGGCCCTCGGGCCAGGCGATCTACCAGTCGGTGCTGATCGAGGACGTCTTCGGCGGCAATTCCAAGTTCGTCTGGTTCGAGAATTTCGCCCAGCTCTTCAGGGACAACAGCTACGCCCATTCGGCGCAGATCACCGTGGTCTTCAGTTTCCTGGTGGCCGCCATCGGGCTCGGTGTCTCTCTGCTGCTGGCGGTCATGGCCGATCGCGTCATCCGCGGCGCCACCGCCTACAAGACCTTCCTCGTGTGGCCCTATGCCGTGGCGCCGGCCGTTGCCGGCGTTCTGTGGGGCTTTCTGTTCAACCCCTCGGTGGGCATCATTGCCTGGATGCTTCAGGGCATCGGCATCGAATTCAACTATGTGATCAACGGAAACCAGGCCCTGCTGCTGGTGGTCATCGCTGCGGTCTGGAACCAGATCAGCTACAATTTCCTGTTCTTCCTGGCGGGCCTGCAGTCGATCCCGAAATCGCTGATCGAGGCGGCGGCGATCGACGGCGCGGGCCCCGGCCGCCGCTTCTGGGACATCATCTTCCCATTGCTCTCGCCCGTCGGCTTCTTCCTGCTCGTCGTCAACATCATCTATGCTTTCTTCGGTACCTTCGGCGTGGTCGATTCGCTGACCAAGGGCGGGCCGGGCAAGTCCACGGAAATTCTGGTGTTCAAGGTCTTCAACGACGGCTTCCGCGGCCAGGATCTCGGCGGCTCCTCGGCGCAGTCGGTGATCCTGATGGTCGTGGTGATCGCGCTGACCTTCGTGCAGTTCCGCTTCATCGAGCGCCGGGTGCACTACTGATGGTCGAGAACCGGCCCTTTCTGACGGTGCTGAGCCACCTCGTCGTGTTGCTCGGCGTGGTCATCATCGCCTTTCCCGTTTGGATGACGTTCGTCGCCTCGACGCACGACCAGCAGACCATGCTGCAGTCGCCGATCCCGGTGCTGCCAGGCCCGCATCTGATCGAGAACTACACGAAAGTGCTGACCGAGGGTTACGGTCGCGTCGGCAGCACACCGGTCATGATGACGCTGACCAACAGCCTGATCATGGCGTTGGGCGTGGCCATCGGGAAGATCGCGATCTCGATCGTCTCCGCCTTCGCCATCGTCTATTTCCGCTTCCCCGGCCGGATGTATTTCTTCTGGGCGATCTTCGTCACGCTCATGCTGCCGGTCGAGGTGCGCATCGTGCCGACCTATGGGGTCGTCGCCTCGCTCGGCATGCTCGATTCCTATGCGGGCCTCATCATTCCGCTGATCGCCTCGGCCACGGCGACGTTCCTGTTCCGCCAGTTCTTCCTCAGCGTGCCCGACGAGCTTACCGAGGCGGCGCGCGTCGATGGGGCGAGTCCGATGCGCTTCTTCTGGGACATTCTGCTGCCGATGAGCCGGACCTCGATCGCGGCGCTGTTCGTGATCCAGTTCATCTATGGCTGGAACCAGTATCTCTGGCCGCTACTGATCACGACCAAGGAAAGCTATTACACCGTCGTCATGACGGTCTCGCGCCAGGCCAATGTGGTCGATTCGGTGCCGAGCTGGAACCTGCTGATGGCCATGGCGATGCTCGCCATGCTGCCGCCGGTGCTGGTGGTCGTGTTCATGCAGCGCCAGTTCGTGCGCGGCCTGGTCGAAACCGAGAAGTAGGCGAGACGGAGAAGCAGGGCCATGGCGCAAGTGCACCTCCGCGGTGTGAAGAAGAGCTACGACAAGCTCGAGGTTATTCACGGCGTGGACATCGAGATTGCCGACGGCGAATTCGTCGTGATCGTCGGCCCCTCGGGCTGCGGCAAGTCCACCCTGCTGCGCATGGTGGCGGGGCTGGAACGCATCACCGGCGGCACGATCGCGATCGGCGACCGCGTGGTCAACGAGCTGGAGCCCAAGGATCGCGACATCGCGATGGTGTTCCAGAACTACGCGCTCTACCCGCATTTCAGCGTCTACGAGAACATGGCCTATGGCCTCAAGATCCGCGGCCTCTCCAAGGCCGAGATCGACGTGCGCGTCCAGAAGGCGGCGAAGATCCTCGAACTGGGCACGTTTCTGCAGCGCAAGCCGCGCCAGCTTTCGGGCGGCCAGCGCCAGCGGGTCGCCATGGGCCGCGCCATCGTGCGCGAGCCGGCGGTGTTCCTGTTCGACGAGCCGCTGTCCAACCTCGACGCCAAGCTGCGCGTGCAGATGCGGCTCGAGATCAAGCGCCTGCAGCGCGAGCTCGACGTAACCTCGATCTACGTCACCCACGACCAGGTCGAGGCGATGACGCTCGCCGACCGGCTGATCGTCATGAACGCTGGCGTCGCCGACCAGATCGGCACGCCGATGGACGTCTACGAGCGGCCGGCCTCCGTCTTCGTGGCGGGCTTCATTGGATCGCCGGCGATGAACTTCCTGGCGGGCAAGGTGGTCGAAGGCAGCCGGTCGATCGAGCTGGCCGGCACCGGCGCGGTCCGGATCGTCCTGCCGATCGGCCTGGCCACCACGGCCGCCGGCGGCACCCCCGTCGCCGTCGGGATCCGCCCCGAGCATTTGCATCCCGCGGCCGATGGCCCGTTGGAATTCGAGATCGAGCTGGCCGAGCCGCTGGGTGCCGACACCCTGCTGCACGGCCGTTTCGGCGAGGCGCGTGAGGTCGTCACCGTCCGCCAGAGCGGTCACATCCTCGCCAAGCCCGGCGAGAAATTGCGCTTCAAGGCCGATCCCGGACATCTCCATCTGTTCGATTCGCAGACCGGCAAGCGCATCCCCGACGCGCCATGACGCTGCTGGCCCGAATCGAACATGCCGGGCGTCCGCGCGTCGGCATCCTTGAGGGCGAACGCATTCGCCTGCACGAAGGCACGATCTTCGATCCCGGCCCGGCGACGGGTGAGGTCGTGGCGGCCGCCGACGCGCGCTGGCTGACCCCGACCGAGCCCAGCAAGATGGTGGCGCTGTGGAACAACTTCCGCGCTGCGGCTGAGAAGAATGGCTGGGCGATCCCGGCCGAGCCGCTCACCTTCCTGAAAGCGCCGAACAGTTTCGCCGCCCATGGTCAGGCGATCCCCGTGCCGAAATCCTACGACGGGCGCGTGGCCTACGAGGGCGAGCTGGGCATCGTGATCGGCAGGACCTGCTCGGGCGTCTCGGTGGAGGAGGCGGCGGACCATATCCTCGGCTACACCTGCGTGAACGACGTCACGGCGATGGAGCTGCTGCTGCGCGACCCGTCCTTCGCGCAATGGACCCGCGCCAAGAACTTCGACGGCTTCGGCGTGTTCGGCCCGGTGGTCGCGACCGACCTCGACCCCGCGTCGCTCACGGTCCGCACCCTGGTCAACGGCCGGGAGCGCCAGAACTACCGGGTCGACGACATGATCTTCCCGCCGGCCGAGCTGGTCAGCCGCCTCTCGCAGGACATGACGCTCGTAGCAGGCGACATCATCGCCTGCGGCACGTCGCTGGGCGTGCTGCCGATGAAGGCGGGCACCGTCGTCGAGATCGACATCGACGGCATCGGCACCCTGCGCAACCGGTACGGCTGAAACACCCGGCAGCCAACGGGATCGATCGTTTCGTTCGGTTGGCGCCAGGCCTCGCCGATGACGCCGGCATATGAATCGTGCGGCCGCCTGACCCATTCTGAGTAGTGACTTGCTGGAGCGCAGTTGGACGCTCGCCTATCCTCTGACCGATCCTCGCGGCTCCCTGGAACTGATCGGTCTTCCTCATGTTTCACGATGTTGAACTTTCGCCGGCGACCTGCAAGCGCCTGACTGGGCGCAAGCTCGCTCTCTGTCTCATCATCTCGGCAGGAGTGCCGGTCTTTTCGTTCGGCGCGCCGGCCCGTGCCCAGAGCTGGAACATGTACGACGGCGGAACGAGCCTGGAGATTCGCTACACGGCGGGCGCACTGAACGATGTTAGCGGCGGGGTGCCCCACAATCGTCCCGCACTGATCGACATTGCTATTGCTGGTGTTCCCGTCAAGGGGATGACCATCGACACCGGCTCCACCGGGATCGCGATCTCGCACAATTATCTGCCATCGCTGGCGGCTTACAAGCCGCTCGGTCCGGGCGCCATCAACTACGATAGCAGCGGCCACACGCCCTCCGGGTATTTTTACGAACTGCCTGTCAGCATTTTCGGCCGCACCTTGGGCGGAAAGGACGAGACAGGGTCGACCACCGTCAAGGTTCTCGTCGTCATGAACGACGAAAACACGAAATACTTCGGCATCGGCAACAACAGGAACAACGTCTACAGCGGCCCCACCAACCCCTCTCTCACCTTCGCCCAGAACGTGGCTCAGGGGAATCTCAAGCAGATTTCGGCCGTAGGGATGAATCCCCTGATCGACGTTTCAGTGAACGGCGTCGCGCTGCCTCATCAGGGCTACGTCGTCATGAACGACCGTATTTTTGTCGGCCTGACGTCGGCCAACAACGGCTATTCCTTCGTCCAGCTCACGCCGGACCCGGCGAACGGGCCCAACCTCTGGAACGGCATTCCGGTCTCGCTTGCCGTCGGGTCCGGCGCCCCCGGCCGTGGCGCGATCCTGCACGACACCGGCATCGGCTATGCTTTCCTCAAGCCCTACGGTCAGGACAATGAGACCGTCTCGGTCTTCATGCCGGGTGCCTCGGCGGCGGGTGCCTTCTACAGTTTCGTGATCGACCACTCCGGTTCGGGCTGCGCGACGACTGCCAGCAACTCGATGACTCCATGCCTCGTCAAGGGTTCCCCCTCGAGCGAGCCGTTCCTCAACACGGGCCGGCAGTTCTATGCCGGCCTGAACTACCTCTTTGATCCGGCAAACGGTTTCGCGGGCTACGGACTGTCCACTTCCGGGCTGACGACCACCGCGACGCTGAATCCCACGCTGGCGCTGACCGGCACACTGGCGCTGCGCAACAACTTCACCACTGATTTCGACGCCTATCTGATGGGCAACACGACGTTCAGCCAGGCGGGTACGGGCACCTTCTCCGGCACCATCTCTGGCCCGGGTGGCCTCACCATCTCAGGCGGCGCCGTCAACCTCCTGGGCAGCAACACCTTCACGGGCGGCCTGTGGCTAGCCTCGGGCGGTACGTTGCGGGCCGGCAGCGATGCCGTCATGGGCGCCGCCAAGGGTGGCCTCACTTTCACAGGCGGCACGCTGCAGGCCACCGCGGGCTTCGCCATCGACCGCTCGGTCTCGATGGGGTCCGGTGGCGGCACCATCGATACCAACGGCAACGAGTTGCTGGTCAAGAAGGCGATCGGGGGAAATGGCGGGCTGACCAAGACGGGCAGCGGCATTCTCACCCTGTCCGAGGCAAACAGCTATCTGGGGGGCACCACGATCAACGCCGGCACGTTGCGCCTGGCCACCGGCGCATCGCTGCCGACCACCGGCGGCTTGACCGTCAATGCCGGCACGCTCGACGTCAACGGCAACGATGTGACCGTCGGGTCTCTGGGCGGCGTGGGCGGCACCATCGCACTCGGCGCCAGCACGCTGACCGTCGCCGGGAGCGGTAGCACGAGTTTCGCCGGCACCATCACCGGGGCCGGCGGCCTCAACAAGTCCGGCAACGGTCTCCTCAACCTGACGGGCGCGAATACCTACACGGGGCCCACCTCGATCACGGGCGGCCGGCTCGCGGTGAACGGCAGCATCACCAGCGACGTCACCGTGGGACCCGGCGGCAATCTTGGCGGTGCAGGCACAATCTTCGGCAACGTCGTCAACAACGGCGCCCTGGCGCCCGGCAACTCCATCGGCACTCTCACGGTCAACGGCAGCTACACGCAGGCTGCGGGCAGCTCCTATGCGGTCGAGACCAATGCTCAGGGTCAGAGCGACCTCATCGCGGTGACCGGCGCCCCGGGCACCGCTACGATCGCGGCCGGCAGCAATGTCTTCGTGGCCCCGTCCTCCAGCGGCCCCTATGCGCCCCGCACCACCTATACGATCCTGAGCGCCACCGGCGGCGTCACCGGCACCTATTCCTCGGTTGCCAGCAGCCTGCCGTTCCTCCTGCCGAGTCTGAGCTACGACGCCAACAACGTCTATCTCGCGCTTCAGATCGGCGGCTTCGCCCGCCAGGCCCAGACGCCCAACCAGGCTGCCGTCGGCGCGGCGCTGGATGCCGGCGCCATCGGCGCCGCCGGCGACTTCGCCACGGTGCTGGGCGCCTTCTCGACGATGAATGCCCAGCAGGGCGTCGCGGCCATGAACACGATCAGCGGGCAGAACTATTCCGCCTTCTCCTCGGCCGGCATCGCCACCACCCAGATCTTCATGACCAACTTCGCCAACACGGTGGGCGGCACGTCGGGCGGCGGCAATCGCGTGGCGCTGGCCGAGGCCTGCGACGTTGCCTGCGACACGAGCGAGCCGGCGCGCTGGGGCGCCTGGGGCGGCGCGCTGGGCGGCTTCGGCGTCGTCGGCGGCAACGCCAATGCCGGCACGCTCACCTACAATCTCGGCGGCTTCGCCGCCGGCCTCGACCGCCGCGTCACGGACGAGCTGCTGGTCGGCGTCACCGCCGGCTTCACCAGCGGCAGCCAGTGGGTCGGCGGCTTCTCCGGCCGCGGCCTCTCCGACACCTTCCAGGCCGGCCTCTATGCCAGCTACGCCAAGAACGCCGTCTATGTCGACGCTCTGGCGGCCTACGCCTATTCCGACAATCAGATGCAGCGGCAGATCACCATCCCCGGCCTGTCGCGCACCGCCAACGGCCGCACCGGCGCCAACCTGTTCTTCGGCCAGCTCGAGGCGGGCTACCGCTTCGACATCGGCGGACGCGCGGATGCCTACATCACGCCGTTCGCGCGCCTGCAGGGCGCAACGGCCACGCAGAGCGCCTTCAGCGAATCGGGCGCGGGCGCGCTCGACCTCTCCGTCGCCGCGCAGACCACCAACTCGCTGCGCAGCGTGCTCGGCGCCCAGCTCGGCGGCGCCCTGGATCTCGGCTGGCGCGACAAGCTCGCGATGACGGTCAAGCTCGGTTGGGGCCACGAATATGCCGACACGGCGCGGCCCGTCACCGCCTCCTTCGTCGGCGCGCCCGCCTTCGCCTTCACCACCTACGGCGCCGCGCCGCAACGCGACAGCGTCGTGCTGGGCCTCTCCGCCAGCACCGCCATCGCCGACGCCACCTCCCTCTACTTCCGGTACGAAGGCAACATCTCCAGCCAGGATTCCAACCAGGCCCTCACCGCCGGATTCCGCATGACCTGGTAGTCAGGCGGACCGCGCCCGGAGCACCTGCGTCAATCGAGGTCCACGGGCAAGGGCGTCAACGAGTAGGTCCCCTGCGCAACCGCTACGGCCGCAGGGTGGTCAGGCCGCGTGTTCAGGCTTTGGTGAGGCGGCGACCGGCGTTGGTCAGGCAGGCGCCGCGAAGCTCCTTGAGTTCCAGCCAGCCGTTCGACGTCGCATGGCTGAACGCGGCCTCGGTGGCCGCGTCTTCCTTAAGGTCCAGACGGCGCATGACCGTATCCATGGGCACCCAGTGCATGGGACGTCCACGGGTATAGATATGCATGTCCTGGACGATCTTGCGGGCGAGCGACGCGGCGGAGTTGAGCATCCGCTTACTGTGACAGGTCGGTTCGGCTGCCGCATCCGCGAAGTGGGGACCGGGTAGGACCCTCTCCGTCACGCCGAGGATACAAATCTCGTCGTTCGGTGTAATTCCCTGCAATCAACTGCGTAGAGTGTCATGCTGTTCTGTACCTACAACATCCACTACGGCGTCGGTTCCGACGGCAAATATGACGTCGCCCGCATCGCCGACACGGTGGCCGAAGCCGACATCGTCTGCCTCCAGGAAGCTGTTTCTGGCTGGCCGCAGAACGGCTTCGCCGACCAGACCGCCGAGATCGCCTCCCGGCTCAACCGCTATCACTGGTATCACGGCGCCATGGAGTCCGACGCCAGCGAGGTCGGGGCCGACGGGCGGATCGTCAATCGGCGCCGCAGTTTCGGCAATGCCGTGATCTCGCGCTGGCCGATCATCTGGGCGCGCGGCCATCTCCTGCCCAAGACAGCGCTGGTCGACCGCTTCGACCTGCAGCGCGGCTTCGTCGAGGCGTCGATAGAGACGCCAGCAGGGCCTCTGCGCGTCTACAGCGTGCATCTCAGCCATGTCGGCCCGCAGCAGCGCCTGCCGCAGGTCCGTGCGTTGATGGATACGGTGCTCAACGCCGAGCGCGTCGGCGCGACGTGGGACAGCGCCGCCGGTTCGACCTTCATGTTCCAGGAGCGCCGGCCCGACGTCTCGCGGTCCGCCATTCTTGCCGGCGACTTCAACTTCACGCCGGCGCATCCGGAATATCCGCTGGTCTGCGGCGAGACCAGCTACTACGGCCGCCTCGGCACCACCATGCATCTCGCCGATGCCTGGGCCGCCGCCGGCAACAGCGAGGAGGAGGTCGATTCGTTCCCGCGCGAGGGACGCATCGACCATGTCTTCGTGACACACGACCTGTCGCCTAGGGTGAAGAAGGCCTGGATCGGCTACGGCATCGTCGCGTCCGACCACTGGCCCGTCTTCGTCGAGTTCGATCTCTAGCCGGTCGCGCGGACGTCAGCGCAGCTCGAACGGGTAGATCACCTTCCAGTCGTTCTTCATATCGACGATGGTCCAGTGGCGGCGCAGCGCCTCGTCCCAGGCCTTGTCGAGCTGGCCGATCGGGGAGGGGCGATCGTAGGCATATTCACGGACGGCATCGGTGTGATGCACGAGGCCCATGAAGCGCGCGCCGGTGCCGGCCGCAGTCCATTCGAGCATCTGCTGGTCGCCATCGGAGTTGCCGAAGGCGAACACGGGGCGCCGGCCGATGAACTGGTTGATGCCTTCGGGCTTGCCGGGGCCGTCGTCGATGAACTGGATCCTGGGTTCCTTCACCAGAACCGGCGTACCGTCTGGCCTCAGCTGGTAGCGGGTGACACCCGACGACCCCACGACCTGCTCCGGCGGGATGCCGTAGACGCGCTCCGTCCACGGTCGCATGAAGTCGATGCCGCCGCCGGAGACGATGAAGGTCTTGAACTGATTGGCGCGCAGCAGCGCCAGCAGCTCGAGCATCGGCTGGTAGACGAGGTCGGTGTAGGGACGATTGAAGCGCGGATGACGAGCGGTTGCCAACCAGTCGGCCACCGCCTTCGCAAAGGCCTCCGTCGTAAGGCCGGTATGCGTCGCCGCGATGATTTCCAGGAAGCCCTTTTCGCCCAACGCCGCCAGGGCGGCGCGGTCATCGGACAGCACCGACCGGAACGGCTCCTGCGTCCGCCATTCGGGATGCTGGGGCGCCATCGCCTTCACGCGATCGACGGCGAAGGCGATCTGAACGTAGATGGGTTGTTCCGTCCACAGCGTGCCGTCGTTGTCGAAGCAGGCGATGCGCTCCGGCACCGGGACCCAGTCGGGCGCGCCCGGGGTCGTCGTGCGCGCGATGAAGTCGAGGATCGAGCGCTTCACCGGCCCGTCGTTCCAGGATGGGAGCGCGTCAGCCTGGGCAAGGCCCGGCCTCGCCCTCGCCGCAAGCGCGGCCGCACCCATGCCCGTCAAGAATATCCGGCGTCTCATCGCTTCCTCCCCCCCGATCCGCGTCATCCTACTCCGGTTTCGCGTTGCCGCTGAACCGGCGTAGAATTTGTCTCTACGCACAGGGAGATGAAGATGGGCACCAAGATCCGGACCACGGCGGGACGCGGGCGGCTTTACGACAGCGTTCTCGACACGATCGGCGACACACCCTGCATCCGCATCAACGCCCTGGCGCCCAAGGGCGTCACGATCTACGTCAAGGTCGAGGCCTTCAATCCCGGCGGCTCGGTGAAGGATCGCCTGGCCGTCAACATCATCGAGGCGGCCGAGCGCAAGGGCACGCTGAAGCCCGGTCAGACCGTGGTCGAGGCGACCAGCGGCAATACCGGCATCGGCCTGGCCATGGTCTGCGCCCAGAAGGGCTATCCGCTGGTGGTCACCATGGCCGACAGTTTCTCGATCGAGCGGCGCAAGCTGATGCGCATGCTGGGCGCCAAGGTCGTGCTGACGCCGCGCGCACAAAAGGGCTTCGGCATGTACCAGAAGGCGGTCGAACTCGCGAAGGCCAACGGCTGGTTCCTGGCCCACCAGTTCGAGACGGATGCCAACGCCGAGATCCACGAGGCCACGACGGCGCGCGAAATCCTCGCCGACTTCGCGGGACACCGGCTCGACTATTTCGTGAGCGGCTATGGCACCGGCGGCACCGTGACCGGTGTGGCGCGGGTGCTGCGCAAGGAGCGACCGGAGACGAAGATCGTTCTCACCGAGCCGGCCAATGCCCAGCTCCTCGGAAGCGGCAAGCCCCAGGAGCGCGCGGCGGACGGCTCACCCGCGGTCAGTCATCCCGCCTTCGAGCCGCATCCGATCCAGGGCTGGACGCCGGATTTCATCCCGCTCGTGCTGCAGGAGTCGATCGACAAGAAGTATTACGACGAGCTGCTGCCGATCGTCGGGGCTGAAGGCATCAAATGCGCCAAGGCGCTGGCGCAGAAGGAAGGCATCTTCACCGGCATCTCCGGCGGCTCGACCTTTGCCATCGCGCTGCAGGTAGCGGCCAAGGCTGCGCCCGGTTCGGTCATCCTCTGCATGTTGCCCGATACCGGCGAACGCTATCTCACCACGCCGTTGTTCGAAGGCATCATCGACGATATGGACGAGGCGGAGATCGCCATCTCGAAGTCCACGCCCGGTTACCAGATGGGGTAGCGACAACGACAAAGGTCCCTCGCTCACGCTCGGGATGACATCCGTTGCACCGGCGCAGTGCGTCGACGCCGGAACTCTTGTCATCTAGAGCGAAGCGAAGGACCTTTCGGCTCTTTCGGTTGGGGCCGAGTCACTCGCGATTGGTGAACCGGGCGTTGCCCAGGCCGGTGCCGATCGTCATGACGCCCCAGTGCTCGACGTCCTTCATGTTTGGCACTTCGCTCAGCCCCTGAACGACGGCGTCGTTGTGGACCTGGATGAAGATGTCGTGGCCGCCGATCTTGGGCAGATGGGCGGACAGAGCGGCGGCGAGGTTGAACGACTTGCCTTCCCAGTTGCCCGGCAGGTTCTGACCGCCCTTCAGGATGAAGCCCTGCTCGTCGATCAGGCCGGGGCAACCGATTCCCATGAAGGGCGCGAGCTTTATCTTTTCCTGTTTCGCGCGGTCGATCAGCTTGTTCAGCATCGCGGCGATTTTCTCGATGGCCTCGTCGCGATCGGGTTCGTCGTCTGAATGTCGCCAGACCTGACGCTTCCACACATCCGCTTCCTCTACGTCGCCACGCTTGCCGGAATTGAGCTCGACCACGCCCACCCGCACGTTGGTGCCGCCGATGTCGACGGCGAGGATGGCATCGTGTCCTGCCATCACCCAACTCGGCGCCAGGTGCACGGCGCCAATCAACCCGGCTTCGTCGGGATCGTTCTGGATGGCCGCGAGTTCGATGCTGATTCCGTCCGCTGCCAGCATGATGCTGGTGCGTCCCATGGCCAGTTCGCCGATCCGGCTGCCGATCATGCCGCCGCCAATCACGATTCGTTGCGTGTCCTTCCACGTATCCAGGCGGAGGAACCGGCGTATGACCGTCGTCAGCTCGCCGGCGAACTCCTCGACGACAGTGTGGACCAGGCCCGCCGACACCGGGTCGCCACTGGACAGCATCTTGTCGAGCTTCGACTTCGAGATCTCCTCCATCGGCACGTCGCCGAACGGGTCCTCGCCACGCTCCTTCAGGCGGTCCCGCCAGTCGGCCAGGATGGCGTGAAAGGCCCGGCGACTGGCGCGATCGCCGATGAAGCCTTCGTCGTCGCGCAATTCCTCATTGTAGGTATCCACGCTAACGGCGGGCAGCACCCGGCCGCCGTGCACGAAGACGGAGGGAGCCTGAACGGGCTCATCGGCAGATGCCGCAGTTTCGGTACCGGTACGGGCGCTCATGCGCATCTCCCCCTGTAAGGCCTCAAGAACGGCCGGCCATGGGATAAAGTTCCTCGACATCTTCGCGCGGGATACCGGCTGCGGCAGGACGGCATGGCAACATCGGGACGGGCCGTGCGTTAACCCGCGCGATGAAACTCTTCAAATGCCAGAGCTGCCAGCAGATCCTGTATTTCGAGAACGATGTCTGTGTGAAATGCGGACACAAGCTCGGATACGTGCCCGAAGTCGCGACCCTGTCGGCTCTCGAGCCCGAGGGCGAGTTGTGGCGCGCGCTGGCCTCGAAGGACGTGCTCTACCGCTTCTGTGCCAACGCCCAGCATGCTGCCTGCAACTGGCTCGTCGATTCGACTTCGTCCGAGACCTTCTGCCTGTCGTGCCGGCACAATCGGACGATCCCCGACCTCACGATCGTCGACAACCTGGCCAACTGGCAGAAGATGGAAATTGCCAAGCACCGGATGTTCTATTCGCTGCTGCGCCTCAAGTTGAAAATGCCGACCCAATTCGAATCGCCGAACGAGGGCCTTGCCTTCGACTTTCTGGCCGACCTGTCGGTGCCAGATGCGCCCCGCGTCATGACGGGTCATGACAATGGCTTGATCACGATTGCGCTGGCCGAGGCCGACGATGCCTACCGGGAGCAGAACCGGGTGGCGATGCACGAGCCCTACCGCACGCTGCTCGGCCATTTCCGGCACGAGATCGGTCACTATTTCTGGGATCGGCTGGTCCGCGACGGCGACCAGCTCGACGCGTGCCGGCAGCTCTTCGGCGACGACAGCCAGGACTACGGACAGGCCCTGCAGACCTACTACGCCAATGGTGCTCCGGCCGACTGGCAGTCCAACTTCGTGAGCCAGTACGCGACGTCGCATCCGTGGGAGGACTTTGCCGAAACGTGGGCGCACTATCTGCACATCGTCGATACGCTCGAAATCGCGCGGGCGTTCGGCCTGTCGACGCAGCCACGTCTGGCCAAGGGGGACGAGCTGGACGCGACCGTTGACTTCGACCCGTATCGGGCCGGCGAAGTCGGCCAACTCATCGATAGCTGGCTGCCCTTGTCGCTCGCCCTCAACAGCCTCAATCGGGCAATGGGTCAGAACGATCTCTATCCTTTCGTGCTCTCACCGCCGGCGATCGAGAAGCTGGGCTTCATCCACCGGCTCGTTCACCCGACCTGAGCCGCCCTCAACGGTGCTTCTGCTGGCGGTAGTGATCGGCCAGCGCATCGCCCCCGAAATCGGCGGCGAGATCACGCCACACCGCGTGGATATGGTTGGCGCCGTTCTGGGTGTTGTCGTGCTCGATCAGCGTCACCGGGCCGTGGACCCTGAAGTAGTGCGCCTCCCCTGGCGTGAGCGATCCGGCCCACGCAAATCGGAAGGTCGCGAGACCCTGTTCCAGAACCCGCTGTTTCTGCTGAGCGAGCAGGTCGGCCGCGAGGGTGCCGAGGAAGCGGTCCATCAAGGCTTCCACCAGCGTGCGCTGCGCACCGGCCATCTCGCCCAGCAGCAGGCCCTTCGGGGTACCGAGATCGGCCTCCCGCTGCGGACTGGTCACGATCTCACCGAACGAGCGGTCGGAGATGGTCGCGGTCTGGCGCTGCCGGTCGTTGAGGCCCGCCATGATCTGGCGGGCAAGGTCTTCTGAGGCGCCGAGCAGGCGGAAGCCGCGATGGGGGCCGTCGCGCACCGTGGCGGGATGGGCGCCGGTGAAGAAGGGCGTCACCGCGACATGTCCCGGCGCCGGCAATGCCACATTCAGTGACAGGTGATGGCCCTCGAACCGCCACCCCCAGGGAAAGCGGCCGGGCGTGCCGAACACCGAGACGTAGTAGCGGGCGGGATCGCGGAAGCTACCCTGCTGCTCACGCAGCACGCCCTCGAGCAGGCGCACGCCGTCGAGCAGGTCGAGGCCGCGCTGGTTCAATACCGTGGCGAACAGGGCGCGGGCGGCGTCGGCCTGGTCGGCGCGCATCTCTCCCAAGGCGAGGCCCGAGCGGCTGCGCGGGATGTAGTGCCAGTCGCGGCGATTAGTCGATTCGAACGCGATCATCGCCTTCCGGCGCTGGCCGTCGTCGAGCATTACCAGGAAGCGATTGGCGGCGTCGGCGATGCGCTGGGCGGCATCGACCGTCTGGGCGCTTGCGCTGCCGAACGGCAACAAGGCCGCCGCCGCCAGCATGGTCCGCCGGGTCGGCGGGCCGTGGTGAGGATGGGGATGGCCGTGAGACTCGTCGTGCGGATGCCAGCCGTCGTGCGGCATGGCCGGCCCGTCAGGTCGAGGTCTTGGGATATTTCAGCGTGCAGCCATAGGCGCGGGTCGAGGCGTCGGCGACCGGCTTGCCGGACAGAACCTGGTCCAGCGCCACGCGGACATATTGCGTGGCCTTCGGAATGTCGGCGGCGCTCGACGAAGGGATCGAGTCGATGCCGCCCTTGTAGACCAGGATGCCGTTGGCATCGATGATGTACATGTGGGGCGTCACCGTGGCGCCATAGGCGCGCGCGACCTTGCTCTGCGGGTCGAGCAGCACGGCTGCGGGCGCGGCATTGCGGCTCTTGGTGAGGTCGTTGGCCTGCGTGGCCGTCACATGGCCCTGCTCGCCGGTGGCGGAGGAGGCGACGGTCAGCCAGACGACGCCCTTGGCGGCGGCTTCGCGCTGCTGATCCTGCATGTTGTTGGAGGTGTAGTGCTTGCGCACGTAGGGGCAGTCGTGATTCGTTGTCTCGAGGACGACGACCTTGCCCTTGAGGTCGGCCAGCGACCAGCTCTTGCCGTTGCTGTCGACGGCGGTGAACTGCGGCGCCGGCTTGCCGACATCGGGGCTCGAGCTGGCAAAAGCGGCGGCGGGGGCGAAGGCGAGCGCAGCGCCACCGATCATCAGGGAACGACGGGGAACATTCAGCTTCGACATGACTGCCTCCTAACGCTTGGCTTGCTGGATTGACGACAACTCCGACAGGATCAGCGACTCGGTGAGGACCTGCGGCAGGATCTTCGGCCGATCCGCGCCCGGCGCCCAGAACAGGTAGAGGGGAACGCCAGCGCGGCCGAGTTCCTTCAGCACCCCGGTTATTTCGGCATCGCGATTGGTCCAGTCGCCCTTGAGCTTGACGACACCGGCCTGCTCGAACGCCCTCCGGGACGCCGGCGTTTCGAGCGCGACCCGCTCGTTCACCAAGCAAGTAATGCACCAGGCGGCAGTGAAGTCGACGAAGACCGGCTTGCCGGCGGCGACGGCCTCGGCCATGCGGGCGCGCGAGAAGCGTTCCCAGCCTTCGAAGCTGACACCGGCATTCGGACCGCCGGACGCCGAAGCGGCCGTTGCGGGACTGTCGTCGAGCTTGAGGGTCGCGGCAAAGGCCAGCAGCACGGCGCCGGCCGCAAGGCCTCGGCGCGCCCAGGTGCCCGCCGAGGCACCGCTCCCGATCCGCAGCAGCCAGATGGCGAAGGCGATCAGGATCATGCCGCCCAGCGCGTAGAGCACGCCGTCGGCGCCGGTCTGCTGGGTCAGCACCCAGATCATCCAGACGGCGGAGGCATACATGGGGAAAGCGAGGAACTGGCGCAGCCGGTCCATCCACGGGCCGGGCCGCGGCATCAACCGCTGCAGCGCGGGCGTCATCGCCAAAGCGAGGTAGGGAAGGGCGAGGCCGAGGCCCATCGCCAGCAGCACCGCGACGGTGGCGGGCGCCGGCTGGCTGAGCGCAAAGCCCAGCGCCGCGGCCATGAACGGCGCGGTGCAGGGCGTCGCCACGATGACCGCCAGCACGCCGGTGAAGAAGGCGCCGGTGGTGCCGCCGCGGGAGACCAGGCCCTGGCCGACGCCGGCAAGGCGGTTGCCAACCTCGAATACGCCCGAGAGGTTGAGCCCGACCACGAAGAACAGATAGGCGATCAGGAGCGAGAAGACCGGCGACTGGAACTGGAAGCCCCAGTTCACCTCGCCTGCGGTCGAGCGGATCGCGATCACGATGCCCGCCATGGCGGCAAAGGAGGCGAGGACGCCGGCCGTATAGGCGAGCCCATCGCGGCGCATCTCGCTGCGCTCATGTCCGGCGAGGCGCGCGAAGGCCGCGGCCTTCATGGCCAGCACCGGGAAGACGCAGGGCATCAGGTTCAGGATCAGGCCGCCCAGCAGCGCGAACAGCAGAGCCTGCACCAGCGAAAGATCCTCTGCGCCGACCGCGTTCGCGAGCGATGCGGTGGCGGCCGGCACGAACGCCGGATCGAGCTTCGCCGAGACGTCGAAGGCCTGCTTCACGTTGCCGTCGGCCGTCTTCTCGGTGAGCACCAGCGTGCCGGCGAGGTCGGCGGCCAGCGCGGTCTTGGCGTCGCCCTTCTTCAGGGGAATGCGGATGCCCTCGGGCGTCACCGTGGCGGTCTGCTTGGCCATCGTGGCCACGGGGCCCCACTCGGCCGGGAAGAAATAGATGTCGCTCACCGAGTCGGGTTTCAGGCCCTTGGCCTCGACCAGCAGGGTCGGGTCTCCGGCCTTGGACAGCCCATAGCGGGCGGGCCACGGGCTTGGCGTGGGCACCGCGCGACGCGCCTGCTCGAACAGGGTGCGCGTGACGGGCGGTGCCGGCGTTGCGGCCGCCCCCGAGGGCAGCACCAGCTCGAATTTGCCCTCTTCGGGGATGCAGACATCCTCGCAGACCAGCCAGTTGGCCTCGGCCGCCAGCGTGAGCGGTCCTGTGAGGTCGGCGGGCGGCGTGATGCGCACCAGCAGCACCGACTCGTCCTTGAAGCCGTAATTGATGACGCCGCCGATATCGAACAGGGTCGGAGCCGGCCAGACGATCGGATCGGCCTTGGCGCCTTCGGGCAGCTTCCACGCGATTTCGGTCGGCAGGCCGGATTCGCCCGGATTCTTCCAGTAGGTGTGCCACTTGGGGCGCATCGTCTGGCGGAGCCCGACCCAGAACGGCTCGCCGGGCTTGACCGTCGCGACCTCGGAGACGAGCTCGGACCGCACGTTTTCGGTCGTCACGACCGCCTGCGCGAAGGCCGGACCGGCCAGAAGCACGAAAAGAAGGGCGAGGAAACGTGCCATCGCTTTTCTAAGTGACCTCCGGTCGTGGCGCTTGCAAGGCAATCCGGATCAAGCCGCCGTGATATTTTGCCCGGCATCCCGTGAACGACTAAGGTCTTGGTCCGACTGGAGAATTCATGTTGCGACTGGATGACCGGCGCCTGCTCGGCGCCCTAGACGAGCTGGCGTCCCTCGGCGCCATCGAGGGTGGCGGCTGCGCGCGCCTCGCGCTCACCGACGAGGACAAGGCCGGCCGAGACCTGGTGGTGGGCTGGATGAGGGCACTTGGCCTCGTCGTGACGGTCGACGCGATCGGCAATGTGATCGGCGTGCGGGCGGGCACCGAGGATGTCGCACCGGTCATGACCGGCAGTCATATCGACACGGTGCGCACCGGCGGTCGCTACGACGGCAATTACGGCGTGCTGGCAGGTCTTGAGGTCGTTCGTGCGCTGAACGAGGCCGGCGTGACGACGCGCAGGCCGATCGCGGTCGCCGTCTTCACCAACGAGGAAGGCGCGCGCTTCCAGCCCGACATGATGGGCAGCCTGGTCTATGTCGGTGGCCTCGGGCTCAACGAGGCCTATGCCGCTTCCGACAAGGACGGCGTCTCGGTCGGCGACGAGCTGCGGCGCATCGGCTATCTCGGCCCCGCCAAGCCCGGCGCCCTGAAGCCGCACGCCTTCGTCGAGCTGCACATCGAGCAAGGACCGATCCTCGACGAGGAAAAGACTCAGATCGGCGTGGTCGAAAGTGTGCAGGGCATTTCGTGGACGGAGTACACGGTGACCGGCGTCTCCAACCATGCCGGCACCACGCCGATGCGCCTGCGCCGTGACGCGGGCTATCTCGCCGCCTCGGTCAACCTGTTCGCCCGCAAGCTCGCCTGGGAGATGGGCGGCAACCAGGTGGCGACGGTGGGGTCGCTGGCGCTGCGGCCCAACCTCATCAACGTCGTGCCCAATCGCGCGATCTTCTCGGTCGACCTGCGCAACACCGACGAGTCGAAGCTTTGGGAAGCCGAGGCGCGGGTCGCCGCTCACATCGCCGAGGTCGCAAAGGCCGAGCGGGTCGAGGTCGAGGCGAAAGTGCTGGCGCGCTTCGAGCCGGTGATCTTCGACGCCGCCCTGGTCGACCGGGTCGAGCATCATGCCAAAGCGATGTCGCTCACCACGCGGCGCATGCCGTCAGGCGCCGGTCACGACGCCCAGATGATGCAGCGCCTCTGCCCGACGGCGATGATCTTCGTGCCGTCGGTGGCGGGGCTCAGCCACAATGTGAAGGAACACACGGAAGCGGCGGACCTTGTGGCCGGCGCGCAGGTGCTGCTGAACATGATGCTTGAGCTGGCCGGGTGAAGCAGCCCGAGAACAATCTCGCCGAGCAGGTCATGGCGCGGCTGAGTGCCGACATTCGCGGCGGCCGCCTCGCGCCGGGCACGCGCCTGCCGACCGAACAGATGCTCAGGGCGGAGCTGGGCGTGAGCCGCACCGTGGTGCGCGAAGCCGTGGCGGCGCTGCGCGCCGACGGGCTGATCGTGACGCGCCGGGGTTCCGGCGCGTATGTGGCCGACCCGTCGGCCGGGCCGTTTCGCATCGTGCCGCCGCGGGCGACCTCGCTGTCCGATATCCTGAATGTCATGGAATTGCGTCTGGCGGTCGAGGTGCAGGCGGCGGGTCTGGCCGCCGAGCGCGCGGACCGAAAGCAGCTCGGATCGATCCGGGCGGCATGGCGTGCGATCGATGCCGCCCTGAAGCGCGGCGAAGGGGCCGTGGTCGAGGATTTCGCCTTCCATCGCGCCATCGCCGAGGCGACCGGCAACGACCAGTTCCCGGGCTTCCTGGCCTATCTCGGCAGTCACGTGATCCCGCGCCAGAGCGTGCGGCTGGACATCGATACGCCGGCCGAACGCCGTCTCTATCTCGAGCGCATCCAGGCCGAGCACACGCGCATCGTGACGGCCATCGCCGACAGGGAGCCGGGCGAAGCGCGACGCGCCATGCGCGACCATCTCACGCGTTCTCTCGACCGCTATCGAACTCTGGCAGGAGGAAACAGGAATGGCCGACGCTAAGCACACGCGCCGCATCGTCTTCACCGGCGCCGCCGGCGGAATCGGCACCATGACGCGGCCTTTGCTGGCGGGGCTCTATCCTGGGCTGGTGCTGAGCGACCGGATCGAGCCGGCGGGCCTGCAATCGGGTGAGACCTTCGTGGCCGCCGATCTGACCCGGCCCGACGAGGTCGCCGCGCTGCTCGCGGGCGCCGACAGCGTCATCCATCTCGGCGGCCACTCGGTCGAGGGCACGTGGGACCAGATCCTGCAGGCCAACATCGTCGGCTGTTACAATGTCTTCGAGGCGGCGCGTGAAGCCGGCGTGAAGCGCGTGATCTTCGCCTCGTCCAACCATGCGATCGGCTTCTATCCGCGCAAGAAGCGCATCGGCACGGACGTCACCGTCCGCCCCGACAGCCGCTACGGCGTCAGCAAGGTGTTCGGCGAAGCGCTGGGGGCGCTCTATTCCGACAAGCACGGCATCGCGGTGACCTGCCTCCGCCTCGGCAATGTCGGGCCGCGGCCGCTCGACGTGCGGCGCCTCTCCATCTGGATCTCGCCGCGCGATCTCGTGCAGCTCTTCCAGATCGGCCTCGACCATTCCGATCTTCGCTACGAGATCTTCTACGGGGCCTCCGACAATGCGGCGGGCTGGTGGGACAATTCGCGGGCGAATCGGTTCGGCTATCGTCCGCAGGACAAGGCCGAGGATCATCGCGCCCATGCCGAGGCGGAGCAGGCAAAGATCGGACCAGATCCGGTCGGGGATCTCTTCCAGGGCGGCAGTTTTTGCTCGGCAGAGTTCACCAACGACATGAAGCGCGCCGGGCCCTAGGCGCTATACTCGGCGGCAAGAGGTGACGATGACGCGTTTTCTGACTGTCGGTGCGGCGCAGATGGGTCCCATCCAGCGCAGCCATACCCGTCGTGACGTCGTGGAGCGGCTGATCGCCCATCTGCGCGAAGCGAAGCGCATGGGCTGCGAGCTCGTGGTGTTTCCCGAGCTCACGCTCACGACGTTCTTTCCGCGCTGGTGGATGCAGGACCAGGCCGAGGTCGACTCCTTCTTCGAGCAGGAGATGCCGTCCAACGAGACGGCGGCGCTGTTCACCGAGGCCAAGCGGCTCTCGATGGGCTTCTGCCTCGGCTATGCGGAGCTGGCCAACGAGGAGGGGCGCGTCCGGCGTTTCAACACCTCCATCCTGGTCGAGCGCGACGGCAGCATCGTGGGCAAGTACCGCAAGGTCCATCTGCCGGGACATGCGGAGCATGAGCCCGAGCGGCCGTTCCAGCATCTCGAGAAGCGCTATTTCGAGGTCGGCAATCTCGGCTTCCCGGTCGTGAAGGCATTCGGCGGCAACATGGGCATGTGCATCTGCAACGACCGCCGCTGGCCCGAGACCTATCGCGTGATGGGCCTGCAGAATGTCGAGATGGTGCTGCTGGGTTACAACACGCCGCTGCACAATGCGCCGTCGCCCGACCATGACGAGCATTCCTGGTTCCACAACCAGCTCTCGATGCAGGCCGGTGCCTACCAGAACGGGACGTGGGTGGTCGGCGTCGCCAAGGGCGGCACCGAGGAGGGCGTGCCGTCGCTGGCCGACAGCATGATCGTGGCGCCGTCGGGCAAGGTCGTGGCGCGCGCTGGCGGCGACGGCGACGAGCTGATCGTCCATCGCTGCGATCTCGACGCCGGGAAGAGCTACAAGACGACGACCTTCAACTTCGCGGTCCACCGCCAGCCCGACCAGTACCGCATGATCGTCGAACGCAAGGGCGCGATCGATCCGGCCTGACGCTCAGACGACTTCGCTCTTCGCGAAGTTGCCGTAGGAGCGCTCCGGCGTGCCGCGGAACAGCGACATGTGCGTGTGGGTGGCCACGAACGGGTCGCCGACCGCCTTGCGCCCCAGCACGACCGTCGTGCGGCCCGGCCGGTCGAAGCGGTCGCCGTTGGGATGGAAGCCGTGGGATTGCCACACGCCCATGCCGACGGCGGTCAGCCGGTCGGCCGAGACGATGGCCTCGATCTTCGAGAGGTCGTAGCGGAAGTCGCGGATCGTGCCCCAGACGTTGCGCCATTGCTTCTGCTCGGCCAGATCGCGACCGATCATGAAGTCAGTGAAGGTGCCGAAGGCGATCATGTCGTCGGCGAAGATCGGCCGCGCGCCTTCGTAATCGACGGCGCGGCAATGCTTCGACAGCGTGTCGAACCACTGGCGCACGGCGGCAAGGTCGTCGGCGGTGACGGGAGTCCTAAGGTTCATCGCAAGCCTCTCCTAGAGTCCGAAACGCTGCCAGAGTGCGCGCTCCTCGAGCGCGGCCAGGGTGGCGGGGCCGATATTGTCGATCCCACCGCCGATCCCGGTCTGCAGGCCGAAGCGCGACAGCAGACGTCGACGCGGGCCGATGACGGGCAGGCGAACCTTGTCGCCATAGCGGCCCTGCAGGGTGGCGCGCAATTCGCCGAACCCGTCGACCAGGCCGAAGTCGATGCCGCGCCGCGCCGTCCAGAACTCGCCGCTGAACAGGACGGACTCGTCGCCCTTCAGAAGCTTGCCGCGCCGCTGGCGGATCCAGTCCTTGAAGCCGTCATGGATCTCCGCCTGCAGCCGCTTCAGCCGCTCGACGTCTTCGGGCTGCTCGGGCCGAAAGGGATCGAGCATCGACTTGTTCTCGCCCGACGTATGGACGCGGCGTTCCACGCCGATGCGGGCGATCAGGTCCTGGAAGCCGAAGCCCGAGCTGATGACCCCGATCGAGCCCACGATCGAACTCGGATCGGCAATGATCTCGTCGGCAGCACAGGCCAGCCAGTAGCCGCCCGAGGCGGCCACGTCCTCTATGAAGGCGACGACCGGCAGGCCCTTCTCGGCCGCGTGCAGGCGGATGCGCTGGGCGATCAGCGCGGATTGCACCGGAGAGCCGCCGGGCGAGTTGAGCGACAGCGCGACGGCCTTGGCCCCGCGCGTCTCGAATGCCCGCTTCAACAGGGGGGCAACGGACTCCATCGACAGGCTGCGGCCGCCCAGCAAGCCGCCCGAGGCGATGACGCCGGAGAGGCGAACGACGGGCACGACCGGCCCGCGGTGAAAACGATCCCTGATCCAATTCAGCATGCCGCGCACTGTCGCGGGCGTGCCCCTAGAAGGCAAGCGGCTGGCCGTGGCGCAGGATGGCTTCAGCCTCGTCGGTGTAACCGCCGCCGGGCCGATGCAGTATCAGGGGCGCTGCGTCCCGGCGGCGCAATTCGCGTGCAGGGCGCGCGCGAACCAGCACGCGCGCGGCCGGCGGCAGGCGCTTCACGGTGACGTCGCCCCAGCCAAGACGGGCCAGGATGGCAACGATCTCGTCGAGGCGATCGCTGCGATGGATCAGCAGCAGGTCGCCTGCAGGTTCCAGAGCGCCCGTTGCCACGGTCAGCCACCGCGCGAGATCTGCGCTCGATTCGACGGTGGCCAGCGCCTTGCTGGGGTCGGGCGAGGGATCGGCGACCGCCGCCGGGAGGTAGGGCGGATTGGTCGCGACATGGTCGAACGGGCCGAGAGCAGCGGGCAGGGGCTGCGCCAGATCGTGAACCAGCGTGCGGACACGATCGGCGGCGTCGTTCAGGCGGGCATTGCGCTCCGCCAGTGCCGCCAGCGCCGGTTGCAGTTCGATGCCGGTAACGTCGCAGCCGGGCACGCGCGCGGCGACGCACAGGCCGACGGCGCCGACACCCGCGCCCAGATCGAGCACGCGCTCGCCGGGCCGCGCATCGACGGCGGCGGCCAGCAACACGGCGTCGACCGCGATTCGATATCCGCGTTTCGGCTGCAAAAGCTTCACGCGACCGCCCATCACGGCATTTTCGGTCGGCGCGCAATCCATGCTAGTCATCTCGAACGAAATCATCTCGCAGCAACAGGCTTCACGGAGAGTTGGCCTTCCGTCATGGCAACCGTCGTCTCTCTCGAAGGCAAGCGCAAGTCGCCCAGCCTCGAACCCCTTCTGGCGCTTTGCACCGACGACATGGGGCGGGTCGATCGCGAGATCGTGGTCCGCATGCGCTCGCCGGTCGCGCTGATCCCCGAACTTGCAAATCACCTCGTGGGTGCCGGCGGCAAGCGCATGCGTCCGCTGCTCACGGTCGCAGCGGCACGGCTGTGCGGTTACAGCGAGGGCAGCGACCGCCACATCAAGCTCGCGACCTGCGTCGAGTTCATCCATTCCGCCACGCTGCTGCATGACGACGTCGTCGACGTGAGCGCCCTGCGCCGCGGCAAGCCGACCGCCAACACCGTGTATGGCGACAAGGCCTCGGTGCTGGTCGGCGATTTCCTGTTCACGCGCGCGTTCGAGCTGATGGTCGAGGTCGGTTCGCTCGACATTCTCGGCGTGCTCTCGAACGCCTCCTCGACGATCGCCGAAGGCGAGGTGCTGCAGCTGGTCAGCCAGCGCGACATCAGCACGCCCGAGGCGACCTATCTCGATATCATCAAGTCGAAGACCGCCAAGCTGTTCGCCGCGTCAGCCGAGGTCGGCGCGATGGTGGCCGGCCGCAACGGCCCGGAACGCGTGGCGCTGCAGAGCTTCGGCATGAACCTCGGCATTGCCTTCCAACTGGTCGACGATGCGCTCGACTATTCCGGCCGCGAGGCCAAGCTCGGCAAGACGGTCGGCGACGATTTTCGCGAGGGCAAGATCACCCTGCCGGTGATTCTCGCCTTCCTGCGCGGTGGCGCCGTCGACCGTGAATTCTGGAAGCGCACCATCGAGAAGCTCGACCAGCGTCCCGAGGATCTCGAACAGGCGCATAGCCTGATCGAGCGGCACGGCGCCCTGTCCGATACGCTGGAGCGTGCGCGCCACTATGGCGCCATGGCGCGCGACGCGCTGGGCCTGTTCCCGAGCACGCCGCTCAAGGCGGCGCTGCTCGAGGCGGTCGACTTCGCCATCGACCGCGCTCACTAAGACAGCGTCGCGCAATGGCTGCCCAGTACGTCCTCGCCATCGACCAGGGCACGACCAGCACCCGCGCCATCGTCTTCGACGCGAGCGGGCGGCCGGTCGCCTCGGCGCAGAAGGAACTGCCGCAGATCTTCCCCAGGCCCGGCTGGGTCGAGCATGATCCGGAAGAAATCTGGTCGGCCACGGTCGAAGTCTGCCGCGGCGCGCTCGCCAGGGCGAAGCTCGATGCCAGAGATCTGGCCGGCATCGGCATCACCAACCAGCGCGAGACCACGGTGGTGTGGGATCGTGCCACCGGCAAGCCGATCCACAACGCCATCGTCTGGCAGGATCGGCGCACCGCCGATCGCTGCGCCGAATTGAAGAAGGAAGGCCACGAGAAGCTCTTCACCGATCGCACCGGCCTGCTGCTCGATCCGTATTTCTCGGGCACCAAGATCGCGTGGATCCTCGACCATGTCGCTGGTGCCCGCGCCGCCGCGGACAAGGGCGCCCTCGCGGCCGGCACGATCGAATGCTTTCTGCTGTGGCGGCTGACCGGCGGCACCGTGCATGCGAGCGACGCCACCAACGCCAGCCGCTCGTTGCTGCTCGACATCCGCACGGGTCGCTGGGATCCCGAGCTGATGATGATCCTGGGGGTGCCGGCCTCGATGCTGCCCAAGGTCGTCGATTGTTCCGGCGAACTGGGCGTCGCCACCAAGGACATACTGGGCGTGCCCGTTCCCATCCTTGGCATGGCCGGCGACCAGCAGGCGGCCACCGTGGGCCAGGCCTGCATCAAGCCCGGCATGGTGAAGGCGACCTACGGCACCGGCTGCTTCGCGCTGCTCAATACCGGCAGCATCGCCGTGCATTCGCGTCATCGACTGCTGACGACGATTGCCTACCAGTTCGACGGGCGGCGCACCTATGCGCTGGAGGGCAGCATCTTCATCGCCGGCGCCGCCGTGCAATGGCTGCGCGACGGGCTGAAGCTGATCGAAAAATCCTCCGACGTCGAGAAAGTCGCCGCCGGCGCAAAGGACGGGCACGGCGTCTACATGGTGCCGGCCTTCGTGGGCCTGGGCGCGCCGCATTGGGATCCCGAGGCCCGCGCGGCCATTCTCGGCCTGACGCGCGACTCGGGGCCCGGCGAGATCGCCGCCGCCACGCTCGACTCGGTTTGCTACCAGACGCGCGACCTGCTCGAGGCGATGCGCGGCGACGGTGCCCAGATCGACGAGCTGCGGGTCGACGGCGGGATGGTGGTGAACGACCCGCTGATGCAGCGGCTGGCCGACACGGCCGGCACGCCGGTCGAGCGGCCGGAGGTGACCGAGACGACCGCGCTGGGCGCCGCCTTCCTGGCCGGCCTCAAGGCGGGCCTGTGGCCGTCGCTCGATGCCCTGTCGAAGACATGGGTGCTCGACCGGGCTTTCAAGCCGGCCGAGGACAGCGCCTCGCGCGATCGCCGCTATGCCGGCTGGCAGGACGCGGTCCGCCGCGTGCGCAGTTCCTGATTGCTGGTAGGGGGCGCGGCCTTTAGGTTGCGCCCGCCATGAAAGCCCGCGCCAATCCCGTCTATTGCAGCATCGACACGATCGATCTCGCCCACGCCACCAAGCTGATCCAGAGCGTCGCCGGAGGGCCGAAGCCGGCTGTCGGTGGCATCAAGCTCGGGCTGGAGTTCTTCCTGGCCCATGGCGCACCGGGCGTGCGTTACGCCTTTCCGACCCCGGTGCGCGCGACGGGCGTGGGCTTCTTCCTCGATCTCAAGCTGCACGACATTCCCAACACGGTGGCCGGCGGCATCCGCGCGGTGGTCGACCTCGCGCCCACCTTCATCACGATCCATGCGAGCGGTGGCCGCGAGATGATGAAGGCGGCGGTCGAGGAGGGCGGTTCGCAGGCGGCGAAGCTGAACGTCGCGCGGCCGAAGCTGCTCGGCGTCACCGTGCTCACCTCGCTCGACCGATCCGATCTCGAATCGACCGGCGTCAACGCCGACCCGTCGGACCAGGTGCTGCGGCTCGCCGCATTGGCGCATGAAAGCGGCCTCGATGGCGTGATCTGCTCGCCCCACGAGATCGCGGCTCTGCGCAAGCAATGTGGTCCCGACTTCGTGCTGATGGTGCCGGGCATCCGCCCCGTCGGCAGCGCCGCCAATGATCAGAAGCGCGCGATGACGCCGCGCCAGGCGGTCGATCTCGGCGCCACCAACCTGGTCGTCGGGCGGCCGATCTATCAGGCGGCCGATCCGCGCGCCGCCGCCGAGGCGATCGCGCGCGAGGCCGGCGTCAACGACCTATGAGCGTCCAGGCGAAGATCTGCGGGCTGTCGACGCCGGAGACGGTCGATGCGGCGGTCGAGGCCGGCGCCGGCTTCGTGGGCTTCGTCACCTTTCCGCGCTCGCCGCGTCACGTCGAGTCGCTCGATCTGCTGAAGGCCTTGGGCGCGCGCGTCCCGACGAACGTGATCCGGGTCGGACTGTTCGTCGATGCCGACGATGCGCTGATCGACGCACGTCTGGCGACCGGCGCGATCGACATGCTGCAGCTTCATGGTGCCGAAACGGCGGAGCGTGTGGCTGCGCTGAAGGCCCGCACCGGAAAGCCGGTGATCAAGGCCATCAAGGTCGCCGATCCCGCGGACATCGAGGGCGGCATTGCGGCCTATGCCGGCGTTGCCGACCGGCTGATGTTCGATGCCGCCGACGGCACCTTGCCGGGCGGTAACGCCAAGGCCTTCGACTGGACCTTCCTGTCGGGCCGGACCGTGCCGGTGCCGTGGTTCCTCGCCGGCGGACTCAACCCCGGGAATGTCGCCGAGGCGGTCCGCGTCACCGGCGCGCGCGCCGTCGACGTCTCTTCTGGTGTAGAAGCGGCACGCGGTGTGAAATCCACTGAATTGATCCGCGCCTTTTTGGGCGCCGTACGAGTGCTTTGAGGAGCTGAGGGCATGAAAGTCGAAGAGCGGCTGAAGGAGCTTGGCATCGAGCTGCCCGAGGCCACCACGCCGATGGGCAGCTACGTCAATGCCGTGCGGACCGGCAACCTGCTCTACATGGCCGGCAAGGGGCCGGGCCTGCCCGGCAAGCCGCTGCCGGTGGGCAAGGTGGGGCGTGATTTCTCCCTCGAACAGGCCAATCGCCTCGCCCGCGACACGGGTCTCAGCATTCTTGGCGCCCTCAAGGCCGAGCTGGGCGACCTCGATCGCGTGAAGCGCATCGTCAAGGTGCTGGGCATGGTCAATGCCACGTCGGAATACGGCAGCCATCCGGAAGTGATCAACGGCTGCTCGGATCTCTTCGTCGAGGTGTTCGGCGAGAAGGGCCGCCATGCCCGCTCCGCGGTCGGCATGGGCTCGCTGCCGCGCGGCATCCCGGTCGAGATCGAGGTGATCGTCGAACTCGAGGACGATGCGCCGCCGCCGGCGCCCGCCGTTACGGCCAAGCCGGCCGTCGCCAGGCGCAAGGCTGCGCCCGCCCCCAAGGTGAAGGCCGCCCCCAAGGCGAAAGCGGCCAAGAAGAAGAAAAACTAGGGCTTTTGACCGACCCCCGCCGGGACTGCTAATCCGGCCCGTCCCGACAGGAAGAACAATGCCCAGCGCACCCAACAGTTTCCGCACCGGCCCCGACGAGCGGGGGCATTTCGGCATTTTCGGCGGTCGCTACGTCGCCGAGACGCTGATGCCGCTGATCCTCGACCTGGAGAAGGCCTACAACGAGGCCAAGGCCGATCCGTCGTTCCAGAACGAGCTCGACTATCTGCTGGAGCACTATGCCGGTCGCCCCAGCCCGCTCTATTTCGCCAAGCGTCTGACCGAGAAGCTGGGCGGCGCGAAGATCTACTTCAAGCGCGACGAGCTGAACCATACGGGCAGCCACAAGATCAACAACGTGCTGGGCCAGGTTCTGATGGCCAAGCGCATGGGCAAGACGCGGGTCATCGCCGAGACCGGCGCTGGCCAGCATGGCGTCGCCACCGCCACCGCCTGCGCGCTGTTCGACATTCCCTGCGTGGTCTTCATGGGGGCCGTCGACGTCGAACGTCAGGCGCCCAACGTCGTGCGCATGAACATGCTGGGGGCCGAAGTGCGCGCCGTGACGGCGGGCTCGGCCACGCTCAAGGACGCCATGAACGAGGCGCTGCGCGACTGGGTCGCGACCTGCGAGAACACGTTCTACTGCATCGGCACCGTGGCGGGCCCGCATCCTTATCCGGCGATGGTGCGCGACTTCCAGTGCGTCATTGGCAACGAGACGCGCGTGCAGATGATGAAGGCCGAGGGCCGTCTGCCCGACACGCTGGTGGCGTGCATCGGCGGCGGCTCGAATGCGATGGGCCTGTTCCATCCCTTCCTCGACGACAAGGGCGTGCGCCTCGTCGGTGTCGAGGCGGGCGGCAAGGGTGTGGAGACCGGCGAGCATGCCGCGTCGCTCACAGGGGGCCGCCCGGGCGTTCTGCACGGCAACCGCACCTACCTCCTGCAGGACGAGGAAGGCCAGATCACCGAGGCGCATTCGATCTCCGCCGGCCTCGATTACCCGGGCATCGGGCCCGAGCATTCCTGGCTGAAGGAGATGGGCCGCATCGAATACGTATCGGCCACCGACGCCGAGGCGCTCGCGGCCTTCCAGATGCTGTGCAAGCTCGAGGGCATCATACCGGCGCTCGAGCCTGCCCATGCTCTGGGGCATGTGATCAAGCTCGCGCCGACCTTGCCGAAGGACAATCTGCTTGTGATGAATCTCTGCGGACGCGGCGACAAGGATGTCTTTGCCGTAGCCGAACGCCTCGGGATGAAGATCTGACCATGAGCCGCATCGCCAAGCGCTTCGCCCGACTCAAGGCCGACAAACGGGCCGGTCTCGTCACCTACGTCACGGCCGGCGATCCCAACCTCGACGTCAGCTACCAGATCCTGAAAGGCCTGCCGGCCGCCGGCGCCGATCTCATCGAACTCGGCATGCCCTTCACCGACCCGATGGCCGACGGCCCGTCGATCCAGCTCGCCGGTCAACGTGCGCTGAAGGCCGGCATCACCGTCGATGCGACCTTCGACATGGTGCGTCGCTTTCGCAAGGAAACCGGCGACAACGACACGCCGATCCTGCTGATGGGCTACTACAATCTCGTCTACCAGCGCGGCCCCGAGCGCTTCTGCAAGGATGCCGCCGCCGCCGGTGTCGACGGTTTCATCCTGGTCGACCTGCCGCCGGAAGAGGCCGATGAGCTCAAGCCCTACGCGGTCGCAGCCGGCATCGATACCGTGCTGTTGACGGCCCCCACCACCGACGACGAGCGCCTCCCGGCGGTGCTGAAATATTCCTCGGGCTTCGTCTATTTCGTCTCGGTGCTCGGCATCACCGGCACCAGTTCGGCGACCGAGGAAGCCGTGCGCACCCATGTCGAGCGCATCAAGCGTCACACCGAATTGCCGATCGGCGTGGGCTTCGGCATCCGCACGCCCGATCAGGCTGCGGCCATCGCGCGTCACGCCGATGCCGCGGTCGTGGGCTCCGCCATCGTCGAGCGCGTGAAGGCCGGGCTCGACGACCACGGCAAGGCCAAGCCCGACCTCATCCCGGGCGTCTTCGCCTACATCAAGGCCCTCGCCGACGGCGTCAGGGGCGTGCGCAAGGCTTAGTTGTTCTTGTCATCCTGAGCGAAGCGAAGGATCTCACGGCAGCGACGGAGTCCTTCGGTCGTTCTGCCAGGCCCTTCGCTGCGCTCAGGACGACAGCTGAGTGCCAACCTGTCCTAATCCTCGAAGTTGAGATCGGCGACGTAGGGGTTGGTCTTGCGTTCCCAGCCGAAGGTCGAGGTCTGGCCGTGGCCGGGGACGAAGGTGATGTCGTCGCCGAACGGCCACAGGCGGTGGCGGATCGAATCAAGGAGCTGGTCGTGATTGCCGCGCGGGAAATCCGTGCGGCCGATCGAGCCCCGGAACAGCACGTCGCCCACGAAGGCGACCTTCGCTGATCGGTTCACGAACACGACGTGGCCCGGCGTGTGGCCCGGGCAATGCACCACGTCGAAGGTTACGTTGCCGAGGCTCACCGTCTCGCCATGGGTCAGCCAGCGGTCGGGGACGAACGGCTTGTAGACGGGGAAATTGTACTTGGCGCCCGACTCTGGCAGCCCCTCGATCAGGAACAGGTCGTCCTCGTGCGGTCCCTCGATCTTGACGCCATAGTGCTCGGCCATGGTACCGGCGGCCGAGGCATGGTCGACATGGCCGTGGGTCAGCAGGACCTTCGTGACCTTGATGCCCTGCTGGTCGATCGCCTGTTTGAGCATGTCGAAGTCGCCGCCCGGATCGACAGCGGTGCCCTCCATGGTCTCGTCGCACCAGACGATGGAGCAGTTCTGCTGGAACGGGGTGACGGGAGCGATCATGACCTTGAGCATCCTTCCGATCTAATGCCTCCCGTGGGCGGTTGGAAGGGCGTATGCTGCCGGCCCCTCCGGCATCGATGGCCATGAACGTGCGTCTTCTGCTGTGCATTTTGGGCCTGATTGCCCTGTCGTTGGCCCCGGCGCGGGCCCAGATCGCCCCCGTGGCCTCGCCCTCGGGCCCCGTTCCCGCAGGCCCTTATGTCGTCGTCGATGCGGCCACGGGCGAGGCGCTGCTGGACCGCAATGCCGGCACGCTCTGGTATCCCGCGTCGCTCACCAAGATGATGACGCTCTATATCGTCTTCGAGGAGCTCAAGGCCGGGCGCCTCCAACTCAACGCAACGCTTTCGTTCACGGAGAATGCCCGCACCAAGCCGTCTTCCCATCTGGGCCTGGCGCAGGGCCGGACCATCACGGTCGAGCAGGGCATACAGGCGCTGGTCGCACGGTCGGCAAACGACGTGGCGACGGCTTTTGGCGAGCGCCTCTCGGGCTCGGAGCCGGCCTTCGGCCAGCGTATGACGGAGACGGCGCAGCGGCTGGGGATGACGGCCACGACCTTCCGCAACGCCAACGGCCTGCCGGATCCGGCACAGACCACGACCGCGCGCGACATGGCCATCCTGGCCCTCGCGATCATCAAGGACTTCCCGCAGTATTACGGCTACTTCCGCACCAAGGAGTTCATGCTGGGCAGCCAGCGGATCGGGCCGGGCATCAAGTTCCTCGATCTCTATTCGCCCTATGCCGACGGCTTCAAGACTGGCTTCATCTGCGCCTCGGGATTCAACATCGTGGGCAGCGCGGTGCGCGACGGCAGGCGGCTGGTCGCCGTCGCTTTCGGGTTCCGCCGCGCCGACCTGCGCGACGAATTCCTCGTCCGCCTGTTCGACGAGGCCTATGCGCTCAAGACCGGCGGCAACCGGCAGAAGATCTGGCAGCTGCGCAACGGCGAGGGCGGCCCGGTGACGGTGCTGCCCTACGGCGAATGCGGCGGCATTCGCTACGACATGCCGGGCGATGCCGTCTGGCTCGGCACGTTCGGCGACTGGCGGACGGCGAAGAACGCGTTCGATGCCGGACAGGCGAGCCTCATGGCCATGGGCGTGAGGCACCCTGGCCGGGAGTACATCCTCCCTGTTACTTCCAACAAGGTGACGAAACAGGCCGCTATCATCGCCGACCTCGAGCCGGCGTCGGCGCAGAGACTGTGCGCCGAATACCAGGCCCGGAAATCTTTCTGTGTCGTGAAGAAACCTTCGGACTTCTCGGCGCCCTATAGCGGGTTCTGGCGCTGACCTTGGCCCGTCCCCTCATTCGTGCGATACCGCGCCCATGAACTGGCTGACCAATTTCGTCCGCCCCAAGCTGCGTGCGCTGGTCGCCCGCAAGGAAGTGCCGGACAATCTCTGGGTGAAGTGCCCCAAGTGCGAGCAGATGCTGTTCACGCGCGACTGGGAGGCCAACCAGGAGGTCTGCAGTCACTGCGGCCATCACATGCGATTGCGCCCGATGAAGCGGCTGCCGTTCCTGTTCGACGAGGGCAAGTACGAGCTTCATCCGCTGCCGCGGGTGAATGCCGATCCGCTCAAGTTTCGCGACACCAAGCGCTATGACGCGCGCCTGAAGGAGGCCCAGGCCAAGGCCGAGGGCACGACCGACGCCCTGGTCGTGGCGAGTGGCCTGATGGGCAATCGCCTCTCCGTGGTGGCGCTGCTCGACTTCGGCTTCATGGGCGGCTCGATGGGTACCGCGGTGGGCGAGGGGCTGGTGATGGCCGCCGACCTCGCCGTCGCGCGCGGAGCGCCGCTGTTCGTCTTCTCGGCCTCGGGCGGCGCGCGCATGCAGGAGGGCATCCTCTCGCTGATGCAGCTCACGCGCACGACGATCGCGGTGCGCAAGGTCAAGCAGGCGGGGCTGCCCTATATCGTTGTGCTGACCGATCCGACGACCGGCGGCGTCTCGGCCTCGTTCGCCATGCTGGGCGACGTACATATCGCCGAGCCCGACGCGATCATCGGCTTCGCCGGCCCGCGGGTGATCCAGGACACGATCCGCCAGGAGCTGCCACCCGGCTTCCAGCGTTCGGAGTATCTGCTCGAGCACGGCATGGTCGATGCCGTCGTGCACCGCCACCAGTTGCGCGAGACCCTGATCCGCATGGTCTCGCTGTTCATGGATCCGCTGGTCGTCGAGAGCCGCGCCCTCGCGGAGACCGGTCGCTGACGTGACCGCGAACGATCCGATCGTTCAACGCCTGATGAGCCATCACCCGAGGGTCATCACCCTCGGGCTGGAGCGCATCGAGCGGCTGCTCGTGCGGCTGGGATCGCCAGAGCGGAAACTGCCGCCGCTGATCCATGTCGCCGGCACCAACGGCAAGGGCTCGCTGGTCGCCTATCTGCGCGCCATCGCCGAAGCCGCCGGCTATCGCGTGCACGTCTATACCTCGCCTCATCTCGTGCACTTCAACGAGCGGATCCGGATCGCCGGCCGGCTGATCGACGATCACGAACTCGACGAGATGCTGACCGAATGCGAGGAGGCGAATGGCGACACGCCGATCTCCTTCTTCGACATCACCACCGCTCTCGCCTTCCTGGCTTTCTCGCGGGTGCCGGCCGACCTCGGCATCATCGAGGTCGGCATGGGCGGGCGCTTCGACAGCACCAACGTGATCGAGCCCGCTTTGTCCGCCATCACACCGGTCGGCTACGACCATACGGGCTTCCTAGGCGACAAGCTCGAAGGCATCGCCTGGGAGAAGGCGGGCATCCTGAAGCGCGCGACACCCGCCGTGATCGGCCGCCAGCGCGACGTCAGTGCGCAGGTGATCGAGACCAAGGCGGCCAAGCTCGCCGCGCCGTTGTTCCGTATGGGCCGAGAGTGGCAGGTCATGCCGAAGGACTCGGGCTTTCGCTACGAAAGCGATCTCCTGACGCTCGACCTGCCCAATCCTGCGCTGGCGGGGGCACACCAGATCGACAACGCCGCGACCGCCGTCGCCTGCATCGAGCGTCTGCGGGCGGCGCGTTTCGAAGTCGACGACACGGCGATCCGCAAGGGTCTCGCGTCGGTCGAGTGGCCGGCGCGGCTGCAGCGCCTCACCAAGGGGCCGCTGCCGGGCTCGCTGCCACCCGGATGCGAGCTGTGGCTCGATGGCGGCCACAACGAGGATTGCGGCATCGTGCTCGGCCGTATGGCGGCTGAGTGGGCCAAGGAGCCGGCGCCGCTGCCGCTCTATCTCGTCTTCGCCATGCAGACGACCAAGGACGCGTCGGGCTTCCTGCGGCCGCTGGCGCGCTCCGCCCGCTCCGCCCGTGCTGTGCCGTTCCCCGAAGGTCATGCCGCCTATACGCCGCAGGAAGCCTGCGCCCGTGCGGCCGATGTCGGGCTCGATTGCGCGCCCGCAAACGACATCGGCGCGGCACTGGAAGACCTGTTGGCCACCCAGCCCGCGCCGATGCGCATTCTCATCTGCGGCTCGCTCTATCTCGCGGGCGAGGTCCTCGTCCGCAACGGCTGAACCGCGACCGGATCAGACGACGGTGTTGATCCAGCTCACCAGCTTCTGCTTCGGCTCGGCACCGATCTTGGTCGCCGCGACCTGGCCGTTCTTGAACAGCAGCAGGGTCGGGATCGACCTGACGCCGTAGCGAGTCGGCGCCATCGGGTTCTCGTCGATGTTGATCTTCACGACCTTGAGCTTGCCGTCCATCTCCTTGGAGATATCCTCCAGCGACGGGCCGATCATGCGGCAGGGGCCGCACCACTCGGCCCAGAAGTCGACGAGGACGGGCGTGTCGGACTTCAGGACTTCCTCTTCGAAGGAAGCATCGGTTGCTTTGACGGTCATCGCGGGTTCTCCCAAAAACACTACAGGCCGGTCGATGGACCGGCGCCGCCCTTGGCCCAGAAGCTAGGAACGCACGCCCCCCGAGTCAAGATGTGGTGGCATAAGGCATTGATTTGTCTAGGGTTTCTTCTGCGATCTCCATGAGGCGCGGGGCTGCCGTCCAGAGCAGGAAGGCTCTCACCGTCCGGCCGGGATAGATCCGCTGCAGCAGGGCGCGATAGAGCGCGAGCTGGCGGCGATAGACCAGTGCCACGCCTTCGGCCGAGTCCGGCGGCGGGCGGTTGGTCTTGTAGTCGACGATCAGGACTTCCGTCTCCGACACGGCCAGCCGGTCGACCTGGCCGCTCACCGTGAAGGTGCCGCGCGGCGTCTGCAGGGTGCCGATCAACGGCACCTCGGCCCGCGAGTCCGGAGCGAACAGGGCGGCGTGCGCCGAAGCCTCGGTCACGGCGAGCGCTTCGCCCGCCCACTGCTCGATGTCCTCGGCCGAAAGCCCGTGCGCCGGCTGCGCCAGGAACCGGCGGGCGGCGTCGGCGCGCTCCGCTGGCGGCAGGCCGGGGAGGTGGCGCAGCAGATCGTGCAAGAGCACACCGCGCTGCCAGCGCCTGGGATCGTCGGCGATCAGCGGGCTGTAGGCGCGCGGCCCACCGGCAGCCTCGTCGGGAAGGGGCTGCGAGGGTGCGAGCGGCGTCGGCGGATCGGGCTCGCCGGGCGCGGGCTCGCTCCACCAGTCCGGCAGCGGCGCCTCGTCGGCGATCGGCAACTCGGGCTGCTCGGCTTCGACGATATGGCCTTCGTTCGCGAGTTCGAAGCCGTCGCCCGCCCAGCCCTCATCCGGCAGAAGCGACGTAAAGTCGAAGGTCTTCGCCACGGCGCGCACGCGGGCCGGCGAGTCGTCCGGCATCGCGGCCTCGGTGCTGGCGCGAAGGCCGGCCTCGATGCGCTCGTACCAGCAACCGCGATCGGCCTTGCGGGTGCCCGTCCAGCCGCCGACATAGAGCCGGTCCTCGGCGCGCGTCATGGCGACGTACAGCAGGCGATTCTGCTCCTCCAGGGTGCGGCCGTGGATCTCGCTGCGCCAGCTGCGCGCCGCCTCGTTGGCGTCGTCGGTGCGCGGCAGCCAGAGCCGGGCTTCGTCGTCGGTGCCGGCCAGCAGACGCTCACGGTTCTGCGGCACCCGCGTCGTGTCGGGTAGGTAGACGATCGGCGCCTGCAGGCCCTTCGAGGCGTGCACCGTCAGGATGCGCAACTCGCGCCGCCGGTTCTGGTCGAGGTCGCGCTTGATCTCGCCGCCCCCCGTCTCGAACCACCGCAGGAAGCCCTGCAGCGAGCCACCCTCGATCCCCTGGTATTGCAGCGCGCGCGCCAGCAACTCGTCGATCGGATCGGAGGCCTCGCGGCCCAGCCGCTCCATCAGTCGCCGCCGGCCGCCCTGCGGGCCGAGCGCGCGGGCGAAGAAGTCGAAGGGCGTGTCGTAGTCGGCGCGCTTCAGCCAGTCGGCGAGGATCGCGTAAGCTGCAGCGAAGGGCGCCGTGGCCGCGCGCTCGCGCAACGCACGCCACAGGTGGCCGGGGCGCTTCCAGGCCAGGCTGAAGAGCTGGTCCTCGTCGAGCCCGATCAGCGGCGACTTCAGCAGGGCCGCGAGATTGAGATCGTCCTGCGGCAGGAGAACGAAGCGCGCCATCGCCAGCAGATCCTGGATCGCGAGTTCCTGGCCGAGGTTCAGCCGGTCGACGCCCGCGACCTCGACGCCCTCGCGCTTCAGCGCCCTCACCAGCGCATTGACGAACTCGTTGCGCCGCCTCACCAGCACCATGAAGTGGCCGGCATGCAGCGTCTCGCCGTCGCGTGCGCGACGCTCGGTGCCGATCAGCTGCCTGGCGTGCGCGGCGATCAATCGTGCAAGCCGCTCGTGCGGCAGGCCCTGTGCCGTGCCGCTTCCCATGGCTTCGATGTCCGCCGTATCGGCCTCGTCGTCGCTGCCGACGACCAGGGGCCAGAGTTCAACCCGCCCCGGCTCATTCTTGCGGCTGGGCACGTGCCGCACCGTCCCGGCCTCACCGACACCGCGCGCCGTATCGGCCTCGCCGAACACCCAGTCGACGGCATCGAGCACGGCAGGTGTCGAGCGGAACGAGACGTTGAGGCCGACCGGCACGAACATTCGGTCGGCGATGCGGCTGCGCTCGTCGAACCAGAGGCGCATCTCCTCGAGCTTGCGCGGATCGGCACGCTGGAAGCCGAAGATCGACTGCTTGGTGTCGCCGACGGCGAAGATGGTGCGGCTGCGCCCGACCGCGCCTTCGCCCACGAAGAACTCCTCGGTGAGGCGGCGGATCACTTCCCACTGGTCGGGATTGGTGTCCTGCGCCTCGTCGACCAGCACGTGATCGATGCCACCGTCGAGCTTGAAGAGCACCCAGGCGGCCGATTCCGCCGTCTCCAGCAGACGGCGCGTCGCCACGATCAGGTCGTCGTAGTCGAGCACGGCGCGGCGGCGCTTGGCGCGCGTGTAGCGGTCGGCGATGTCGAGGCCCAGCCGCAGCAGGGCCAGGGTCAGTTCGATGAGGGCCTGCCCGCGGGCGCATTCTAGACGCGCGGCCTCAGCCTGGAGGATTTCGACGATGCCGGGCAGACGCTTCTGCGCTGCCTTGGTCGCCAGCGTCTTTCGCACCTGGCCCTTGTCGGTGAAGAAAACGCTTCGGTAGGCGGGACTGAGATCGTCGAGGCCGTCGTCCAGCCAGGCAGCGATCCTCTGGCCGTTCGGCCCGTCGGTCTTGCCGCCGGCTTCGATCAAGGCCCGCGCCGCTTCGCGCAGTGCGGCTTCGTCGAGCGGTGCCGCGCCCTCGCACTCCAGCTGCCGGCGCAGTCGCGCGCCCAGTTTCGCGAGTCCGCCCTCGTCGACGACACGGGTGAGCAGCCACGCCCGCTCGCTCAGCAGCCGCGTCATCAGCTCGGCGTATTCGGCAATCGAGACCTTGGCGGCGACGAGGGCCAGGGCCGCCGCGAGCGCCGGCGGTGCGTCGGTGCGCGCCAGGGCTTCCATCTGCTCGTTCTGAACACGGCGCAGGATCGTCTGCGCCTCGGCCTCGTCGAGGATATCGAAGCCGGGTGCGACGCCCGCTTCGAGCGGGAAGCGTTTCAGCAACGCCTGGCAGAAGGCGTGGATAGTCAGGATGTTGATGCCGCCCGGCGCGTCGAGCACACGCGCGAAGAGGCGACGGGCCACGACGCGCTGCGCCGGATCGGGCGCCCGGTCGATCAGCTTGGCAATGCCGGTGTCGAGCGTCGCCTCGTCGGCCAGCGCCCAGCGGCCGAGCTGATGGGCGAGGCGGTTGCGCATTTCGGCGGCCGCCGCCTTGGTAAAGGTGAGGCAGAGGATGCGCTCGGGCTTGACGCCTTCGAGCAGCAGCCGCGTCACGCGGTCGGTGAGGACCTTCGTCTTGCCCGTGCCGGCATTGGCCACGACCCAGGCGGAATGATCGGGCGTGGTGGCGCGCCGCTGCGCGTCGGTCGCGAGCGCAATGGCATCGAGCACGTCGCTCATTCCTCGCCGCCTCCCGCCGTCGACCATTCCGCGATCCGCTCGAGATGGGCGTAGTCGTTGAAGTAGGGACCGTAGGCCGGCCAGGGCAGCGCAGGGTAGGCGGTGCCCGGCTTGGCGAAGTGATCGGCCATCTTCTCGACCAGCGCCATCATCTCCGTCACCAGCGTGTCGCTGCCCTCGATCTCCGTGACCTTGCCGCCGTCGCCGAGGCCGTTGGCCTGCCAGTAGGAGAGGCGCACCGCCTTCGCCTTGCCGTCGATCTTCTCGAAACCGCCGCGCTCGGCCATCGCCGCCTCGAGCAGAAGCTGCGGCGCGAACAGGGCTTCGAGTTCGTCCTTGCTCGGGACGCGGCCGGTCTTGTAGTCGATGATTTCCCAGATCGCGCTTTCCAGCTCGTCGACCCGGTCGGCGCGCGCCTCGATGCGCAGCGGATGCGCGGCCGGACCGACCGTCAGCGCGGCCGTGCTCTCGCTGGCCAGCAGTCTCGTGCCGGTGGCGCGACGTGCATTTTCCTCAGTGACGAACCAGCGCGCGAGGCGCTGGAAGCGCGGCCACCAGAAGGCGCGTTCCGCCGGCGCCGTCAGTAGCTCGGCGAGATGCTTTTCGCCGAGCGCTTCGAATTCACGCACGGCATCGGAGGGCAGCACGCCCGAGGGATGCCTTTTCAGGAACTCGTCGAGCGCGTCGTGCAGGGCGTTGCCGCGATCGGCCGCGCCCAGCTCCTCTTCCAGCGCTTTCAGTGCCTTGAGATCGAGGATGCGCCGCGCATAGAGACCGTAGGGATCGCGCCGCCATTGCTCGACGCTCGAAACCGAGAGCTTTGTTGGCCGCGCTTCGACCGGCGGCCGCGGTTCGGGTCGCGGCCACGGCGCGTAGGTATCCGGCCGGTCGATCGCCTCGGCCCAGGCGAGGAAGCTGTGACGGCCGCGCTGGATGTATTCCGGCACCGGTGCGCTGCCGCCGGGCTCATAGCCGAACAGCGCATCGAGGCGCGCCAGCCAGCGCGACGGCACGGTGGGCGCGCCGCCTTCGCGTTCGGCCCGCGTCAGTAGCACCCGTTCGGCGCCGAGGGCCGCCACGAAATCATGCGCCGAGAGGCCGATCCGCCGTTCGGGCTGCTGCAGTCCGAGTTCGGCGCGCATCGGGCGATTGATCCACGGGCCGGTCTCCACGGCGGGCGGCCAGGTGCCTTCGTTGAGGCCGCCCAGCACCAGAAGGTCGGCGCGCTGCAGGCGGGCTTCGAGCGGTCCCCAGATCGACAGGCGCGGGTGGCGTCCGAAGGCCGGGCGGATCGTTTCCGGCTCCAGCATCGCCGCGAACAGGCCGGGCCATTCGCCGGATGCGATCGCGGGACGGTTGTCCCAGGCGGTGCGCAGGCGCCCCAGCGCGTCTGCCAGCGCACTGCCCGCATCGCCCGACCACAGCGTCTCGGGCGGTGAGATTCTTTCGGCGGCGGCGATCGTGGCGGCAAGTAGCGAATCGGGCTCGGCGTCGCCCTGCATCAGCTCGACGAGGGGCCGCGTCGCTTCGTCGAGCCGATCGAGCAGCATCTTCACGGCGGCGCGGTCGCCGGGATCGCCGAATTTCGCTTCGTCGACGCGGGCGCGGATCGATGGCAATCCCGGCGTCGGCTTGAGGCCGCGCAGACACTTGCGGTCGAGTCGTCGCGTCGCGGCGAGCACGAAGGCGCGGTCGAGGCCCAGGATGCAGAGTGGATGCTTGAGGAGCGCCAGCAGCTCGACCGGCGCAAAGCCCGCATCGACCGCGGCGATCAGCGCGTGCAGCAGCGCGGCGGACGGCGTGTCCACCAGCGGCGTGCCGGCCGAATCGTCGATGTCGATCTGCCATCGCTTCAGTTCGGCCGACACGCGGCGCGCCAGCGCACGGTCGGGCGTCACGAGCGCGGCCGTGCGTCCCGGCGTGTCGAGCACGCTGCGCAGCGCCAGCGCGACCACCAGCGCCTCCTGATGCGGCGTGGCGCAGTCGGCGCGGGTCACATGTTCCAGCGACGCGGGTTCCGGCCGGTTCCACGACTCGCTGGTCTCCGCCGGCCGCATCAGCTCGGTGATGAGGAAGTGACGGGCAGAGGCACTCGCGGCGCCAGGCCATTCCTCGACATCCGCGCGCACGACGCCCAGCGCGCCCAGGAGTTCACGCAGGCCGTATTGCGGATGCGATGGATCGAGAGCCGCCCAACTCGCCTCGTCCATGTCGCGATCGAGACCCGGCAGGACGACGGCGCCTTGCGGCAAGCCGGCGATCGCCGCGAGCAGGTCGCGCGTCGCGGGCTGCGAGCCGGTCGAGCCGGCCGCGATCACCTGGGTCTGCGGCGGTCGCGCCCGCCAGCGGTCGGCCTGGTTGCGGATCGCGCGCGTGCGCCGCTCGATGGCGTCGATCTGCCCGCGCGCCGTGAGCATCTGCGGCCAGTGTTCGCCCACGATGGCGAGGAACTTCAGCGTGCGCTGCCAGTGGCTCGCGAAGTTGCCTTCGACCAGCCCTTCGAGTTGAGAGAACGACACGCCCTCGATGGCCAGTTCGTCGAGCAGGCGGCCGAGTTCGCGCGCGAGCTTCAGTGCCTGCGCGGCCGACTGCGCGATGGGATGGCCCTGGTCGTCGGTGAAGGCGGCCACGAGCTGCGTCAGAAGCGCGTCGCGCTCCGCGGGATCGATGGCGGGCGGCAGGGTGAGCGCATCGCCCTCGCCCGAGGCGATCTCCCATTCGCCGTCGTCGACATCGCCCAGTGGCGCCATGCGCGGCAGGATCGTGGGCGTGCCGCCGGCGGCGCGCAGGAAGGCTTCGCGCAGGGCGCGCACGGAGCGCCGCGTCGGCAGGAGGATCAGTACGTCGGCCAGGGCCAGCGGATCGCCGTCATGTTCGGCCAGCACCACGCGCGCCAACTCGTCGGCGAATCGGCGTTCCGTGCCGATGGTGAAGAGGCCCTTCACCCCAGCACGCGTTCCGCCTCGGCAAGCGCCGAGGGCGTGCCGATGTGAAACCAGTCGCCGTCGTGCACGAGGCCATGCAGCCGACCGGCCTGCTCGGCACGGTTCCACAGCTTCAGGAGCGAGAAGGGGCCTTCGGGCGAGCCGTTGAACAGGCGCGAATCGCAGACGGAGACGCTGGCGAACATGTAGGGCGCCGTCTCGGCCATGCCGCGATGGCGGACGCGACCATCGGGCTCGAGATAGTAGTCGCCGCGATCCTTCTCCTCGCAACCGTACGCGGTGGCGCGCGGATGCAGCAGCAGCAACGCGTCCATGCGGTCAGGATTCCAGGCGGCCGCGAGACGTCCCATCATCGAGTCCGGTCCGTCGCGCCACAGCCCGTCGCCGTTCAGCACGAAGAAGGGCGCGTTGCCCAGCAGGGGGAGGGCGTTGCGGACGCTGCCGCCGGTTTCAAGAAGATGATCCTCGCGGATGATGCGCACGCGGCCGCCCAGCCGGTCGGCGATCTGGCTGCCCAGGTGATGAACGTTCACGACGATGTTCTGGATGCCGGTGCGTTGCAGGCGATCCAGGGAGCGTTCGAGCATCGAACGACCGGCGACGGGGATCAGCGGCTTGGGCGTCGAATCGGTGAGGGGCCGCATGCGCTCGCCGCGGCCCGCCGCCAGGATCATCGCGCTGCGGATCATGCGGCGGCTCCGATGCGGCGCAAGTCCGGCGGCAGGGTACGGTCGACCCAGGCGCACAGCGGCGACAGCGCCTCGTGCTGCAGGGCGCGCTCGAACATGCGCCAGACGCGCGGCAGGTGGCGCAGATAGTCGGGCTTGCCATCGCGCCGGAGCAGGCGAACGAAAAGTCCGATGATACGCGCGTGGCGTTGCGCGGCCATCAGGGCGAAGCCGGTGCGGAAGCCGGCGGCGTCGGCGATTGCCGCCTCCGCGACATAGCGGTCGAGGCAGGCGGCATGGACGGCGGGCGCCACGTCGCGGCGCGCATCCTCGATCAGCGACACGAGATCGTAGGAAGGATGGCCGCGCTGGGCATCCTGGAAGTCGAGCAGGCCGCAGGCCTTCACACCGGGTCGCGAGGGCAGCCACAGGAGATTGTCCTTGTGATAGTCGCGCAGCAGTAGCGTCTCGCCCATTGCCGGCAGGGCCGCGAGGCATTCGCGCCACGCGGCGACGTATCTCTCGGTTTCCTCGGGGGGCGTCGGCTTGCCGGTTGCTTCCGGCAGATACCATTCCGGTAGCAGCATCGCGGCCTCGATCAGCGCATCGCCGGCATAGGCGCCGAGGCCGGGCAACAGGCTGCGCTCGCCGGCGCGGTAGATCTCGATCAGCACGTCGGTCGCCCGGGCATAGAGTTCGCCCTCGTCGCCGCCCGCCGCCAGCACGCGGGCATAGGTGTCGTCGCCGAAATCCTCCAGCAGCAGGAAGCCGTGCCCGGCGTCCTCGGCGAGGATCTCGGGTGCACTGAGGCCGAGCGCGATCAGGTGTTTGCCGATCTGCACGAACGGCCGCACATCCTCCTGCGGCGGCGGGGCGTCCATCACGACCGCCGAACCGCGCGGCCGGCTCAGGCGGAAATATTTGCGGAACGAGGCATCGCCCGCCAGCAGGCGCTCGCCGGCATCGCCCCAGCCGGCGCGATTCACGAACTCGGCGCGCAGCCGGTCGCGTTCAGATTTCGCCAAAACGGGAATCTCCTTCCAGGATCGCGCGCCGGCCCTCGCCCTCGACCGACAGGCTGACGGTGAGCCGCTCGCGCGGCAGCAGGGGGCCCAGCCGCTCGGCCCATTCGACCAGGATCACGCCGTCGATGCGCGCCTCTTCCCAGCCCAGTTCGAAGACCTGTTCGGGCTCTTCCAGGCGATAGAGGTCGAAATGCCAGAAGCTGCCGCGCGGGGTGTCGTAGACCTCGACCAGGGTGAAGGTGGGGCTGGGGACGATCAGGGCCGGGTCGCCGGCGGCGGCACGCAACAGGGCGCGTGCGAGCGTCGTCTTGCCGGCGCCCAGGCCGCCTTCCAGCGCCACGACGTCGCGCGGCCGCAGGCGGGCAGCCAATGCTGCGCCCAGCCGCTCGGTCGCGGCCTCATCGGGAAGGGGCAAAGAAAAAGTCGGCATCTTTCGATGCCGACTTTTAGCATGCACGCCTGTGGGCGATTAGTACCGGTAGAGGTCGCCCTTGAACGGGCCGGTCTCGGGCACGCCGATATACTTGGCCTGGTCGGGACGCAGCTTCGTCAGCTTGGCGCCGACCTTCTCGAGGTGCAATGCCGCGACCTTCTCGTCGAGGAACTTGGGCAGCGTGTAGACCTGCTTCTCGTACTTGCCGGGATTGGTCCACAGCTCGATCTGGGCCAGCGTCTGGTTCGAGAAGGACGCCGACATCACGAAGCTCGGATGGCCGGTCGCGTTGCCCAGGTTCACCAGGCGGCCTTCCGACAGAACGATGATGCGCTTGCCGTCGGCGAACTCGACCTCGTCGACCTGCGGCTTCACGTTGTGCCACTTGAAGTTACGCAGGGAGGCGATCTGGATCTCGCTGTCGAAGTGGCCGATGTTGCAGATGATGGCGCGATGCTTCATCGCCTTCATGTGCTCGAGCGTCAGCACGTCGACGTTGCCGGTGGCGGTGACGAAGATGTCGGCCTTGGGGGCCGCTTCTTCCATCGTGACGACCTCGTAGCCTTCCATCGCCGCCTGCAGCGCGCAGATCGGATCGACTTCGGAGACCATGACGCGGCAGCCGGCCTGGCGCAGCGAGGCGGCCGAGCCCTTGCCCACGTCGCCGAAGCCCGCGACCATCGCCACCTTGCCCGACATCATGACGTCGGTGCCGCGGCGGATGCCGTCGACCAGCGATTCACGGCAGCCGTACAGATTGTCGAACTTCGACTTGGTCACCGAGTCGTTCACGTTGATGGCCGGCCACAGCAGCTTGCCTTCCTTCGCCATGTTGTAGAGGCGATGGACACCCGTGGTCGTCTCCTCGGTGACGCCCTTGATCGAGGCGCCGAGCTTGGCGTACCAGCCGGGCTTGTCCTTGTTGGTCTTGAGGATGGCCTTGTAGAGGACTTCCTCTTCCTCGTTGGTCGGGTTGGCGACCAGCGACGGATCCTTCTCCGCGCGGGCGCCGAGATGGACCAGCAGGGTGGCGTCGCCGCCGTCGTCGAGGATCATGTTCGGCTCGCCGCCGTCATGCCATTCGAAGATCTTGTGGGTGTAGTCCCAGTATTCCTCGAGGCTCTCGCCCTTGATGGCGAAGACCGGGGTGCCGGCCTTGGCGATCGCCGCGGCGGCATGGTCCTGCGTCGAGTAGATGTTGCACGAAGCCCAGCGCACGTCGGCACCCAGCGCCTTCAGCGTCTCGATCAGCACGCCCGTCTGGATGGTCATGTGCAGCGAGCCGGCGATGCGCGCGCCCTTAAGCGGCTTCTTGGGGCCGTATTCCTTGCGGATCGACATCAGGCCCGGCATCTCGGTCTCGGCCATGTCGAGTTCCTTGCGACCCCAGTCGGCGAGCCCGATATCCTTGACGATGTAGTCGGCCATGTGGCGCTCCTTGGTGTGCCGGCGTCGGCAGGCGGAAAATTGTGGAAAGCGGGCGTGTCATAACAGCGGTGCAGGACCGCCTCAACGCGTCGGATCAACATATAAGCAAGAATTTATGTCGATATGCGCGCTGCTTTATGCCCGCGCGCGCAGACCCGTCACTCCTCGCCGAACTTGCCCTCGACCAGCGCTGAAATTGCGGCCATCGCGTCGGCGCCCTGCCGGCCCGAGCAGACGACCTCGACGGTGCTACCGATGCCGGCGGCCAGCATCATGAGGCCCATGATCGACAGGCCCGAGACTTCCTGACCCTTGAAGGAAACACGCACGATGGCGTCGAACTGGCCCGCCGTCCGGACGAACTTGGCGGCCGCGCGGGCATGCAGTCCGCGCTTGTTGGCGATCGCGAGACTGCGCTTCAGCGTGCCGATGCCGGCCTCGGCGCTCGAATTCGCAAGAGCGTCGGTCACGAAGCTTCCTTGGCGAGGATGCGCGAGGCCACGGTGATGTACTTGCGGCCGGCCTCCTGCGCCATGCGCACGGCTTCGGCGATGGGGCGTGTACGGACGCTGGCGAGCTTCACCAGCATCGGCAGGTTGACGCCCGCCAGAACCTCGACCCGCGCCTGCTCCATGATCGAGATCGCGAGATTGGAGGGCGTGCCGCCGAACATGTCGGTCAGCACGATGACGCCCTCGCCGGTTTCACAGGCCCTAACCCTTTCCAGGATTTCGCTGCGACGCTTTTCCATGTCGTCGTCGGCGCCGATGCAGACGGTGGACATGCATTGCTGCGGCCCGACGACATGCTCCAACGCGGCCTTGAACTCCTGCGCCAGATTGCCGTGAGTCACGAGTACGATACCAATCATGCGTTTGCTCTACCCTGCGCCACCGGCCTCCCCGGCCGCCCCGACGTCCCGGTGGGAGAGAGTGACGGACCGGCCGGCGCTTCGCAACCAGTCTGCAAGCTCCTCCGCGAGGGCCACCGACCTGTGCTTGCCGCCGGTGCATCCCACGGCAATGGTCAGATAGCTCTTTCCCTCGGCATCGAACCGGGGCAGCAGCGGCCCGATCAGGGCCTTCAGCCTGTCCACGAACGGGCGGTAGTCGGGATCGGTTGCGATGAAGGCCGCGACTTCGGGGTTTCGCCCCGTCAGGGGTCTCAGCGCGGGATCGTAGTGGGGGTTCTTCAGGAACCGCACATCGAAGACCAGATCGGCCTCGCGCGGCAGCCCGCGGCGGAACGAGAACGACATCACCGATATGCGCGTGCCGGCCGCACGGCCCAGCCCGAAATGCCCGGTCAGGATCTGCTTCAGCCGGTGCGGCGACAGCGAGGTCGTGTCGATGGTGAGATCGGCCACGTCGGCCATCCAGCCGATCTGCCGCCGCTCCTCGCTGATGCCGTCGGCCACGGGGCGGTCCGGCGCCAGCGGATGGGGCCGGCGGGTCTCGGTGTAGCGGCGTTGCAGCGTCTCGGTATCGGCCTCGAGGAACAGGAGCCGGGCGGCGAGATCGGGACGGTTCCGCAGCTCATGGATGCGGGCGGCCAGGTCGCGCGCGTCGAAGCCGAAGGTGCGGGTGTCGATGCCCAGCGCCAGCGGTTGGGCGCCTGCGCCGGCGTCGCCGCCGGTCGAGCGCATGAGATCGTCGAGCAACGCCAGCGGCACGTTGTCGACCGCGACATAACCCAGATCGTCGAGGACGTTCAGGGCGGTTCCACGGCCGGCGCCGGACAGGCCGGTGACGACGACGAACGGTCGGCGCGTTTCATCCGGGGCGTGGGAAGCAGAAGGAGTGGGGCTGTCTGGCATGAGCGGCGCGGGCCGGATCATGCCGCCGCGGTTCGGCCGAGGGCAAGGCGCAACTTGACCGGCGCCGAGGCCTCGAAGGGCGTGAGCGCCAGGACCGGCAGCTCGACATCGAACAGCGTCTCGCGGACGGGATCGGGCAGGCGTTCGATACGATCGGGCGGCACGAGGTCCACCAGAAGGGCGACCGTCGCCCGTGCGAGAAGCTGGGCGCGGCCGAGCTTCACGATGCCGATGCCCCGAACTTCGAGCAGGCCCGCGAGCGTGCCCGGCGGCGTGGCGACCAGGCCGCGGCCCTGCCGGGCGAGCGCCGTCTGATCGTCGGACACCAGCCGCGCACCGCCCTCGACGAGCCGAAGGGCGAGGTCGGACTTGCCGGCACCCGACGGCCCGCGCAGCAGGATGCCCCGCCAGCGGCCCCCGATCTGCAAGGCGACGCAGGTCGCGTGGACGTAGGTCGTGACCCGGATCGCCACTCAGAACGTCACTTGCGGCCGGTGGCGGCCGGGAGCCGCACCGTGAAGCGGGCGCCCAGCACCTTGCCGTCGGGGCCGCGCCGGTTGGTGGCCGCGATCGTGCCGCCATAGGTTTCGACGATCTGCCGGCAGATCGACAGGCCGAGGCCGGAATGCTGGCCGAAATGCTCGGTCGGACGCTCCGAGTAGAAGCGCTGGAAGATCGATTCGAGATTGTCCTCGGGGATGCCCTGTCCCTCGTCGTCGATGGTGACGACGAAGGGGCCGTTGCGCGAATCGCGGCCGAGCTCGACGAGGATGCGCGAGCCCCGCGGCGCGAAGGACAGGGCATTGTCGATGACGTTGCGGAACACCTGCCCGTAGCGGCCATCATGACCATGCGCCATGAAGGGCGGGTTCGCCGCGACCCGGAACTCGACCTCGACGCCGGACTTCTGGTTCGCGGTCACGGCATAGTGGTGGACCATGTCCCGCAGCAGCTTGTCGAGGTCGACCGGCTTCACCTCGCCGCGCATCAGTTCGGCATCGAGACGCGACGCATCGGAGATGTCCGAGATCAGCCGGTTGAGCCGGTTGATGTCGTCCATGACGATGGCCATCAGCTTGGCGCGGCGTTCGCCATCGAGGTTGGGATGCCCCGCCATCTCGATGGCCGAGCGCAGCGACGTCAGCGGGTTCTTGAGCTCATGCGCGACGTCGGCGGCGAAACTCTCGATCGTGTTGATGCGCAGCCAAAGGGCCTCGGTCATCGAGCGCAGCGCATCGTTCAGGTCGCCGATCTCGTCGCCGCGCTTGCCGAGATCGGGGATCTCCGGCCGGCTCTCGCGCGCCAGCCGGACTTCGTCGGCGGCGCGCGCCAGGCGCACGATCGGCTGGGTGATGGTCCCGGCGAGATAGAGCGAGAGCAATACGGTGATGCCGAGCGCCGCGGCGGCGATGGTCAGCATGTCGTAGCGGACCTCGCGCAGGGAGGCGGCGATGGCCCGGTTGTCGCGTGTCAGCAGGAGCGCGCCCAACACCTGCTTGTAGCGCTGGACCGGCACCGCGGCGCTGAGCAGCAGCCGTCCCTGTCCGGCGCTGCGCACGGCGGACGCGTTGAAGCCGCGCAGAGCGCTGGCCGCCTCCGGAAAATCGCGCAGGGTCGGGACCGGCTTCTCGACATATTCGGGATAGTGATCGACGCGCGACAGCTGTCGGGCGATCCAGTCGCTGATCCGCTCTCCGATGCTGTACTCGGGTTCGGCCTCCATGGGCACTTCGGGCGGCGGCAGCGGCACGACGTGGATTCGGCCCACCTCGTTCAACATCGCCGAATCGGCCAGCAGCTCGCCGGTTTCGCTGAACAGGCGCGCGCGTACGCCGGTCGGCCGCACGAGCCGCGTCAGCAGCTGGCGCGCGGCGTCGGCGTCCATGCGATTGACCGTCGACTCGCCGCCGACCACCGCGACCTCGCCGATGCCCGCGGCCACCATCTCGCCCTGAACCAGCAACGAGGCGAGCTCGCTGTCGATCAGCTCCTCCTCGTAGTCGCTGAGATAGACTGCGCCCAGGGTCAGCAGCGCCACCGGAATGAGATTGAGCAGCAGGATGCGTCGCGTCAGCGGCGAGTAGCCACGGCTCACGCTGCGGCGCCGGCGCAGAAGCGAGGGAGAGTCGGCAGCAGCGGGCACGCCCGCTCCCTTGCGCACCGAGCGCGGGAACAGGCGGCCGAGTGCCGTGGCGATCCGTGAGCTTAGGGTCTGATGCCCGGGCGGACGCGCTCCGGGCTCAGGAGTCGCGATATCGATATCCGATGCCATACAGCGTTTCGATCTGCTCGAATTCGCCATCGACCTCGCGGAACTTGCGGCGGACGCGCTTGATGTGGCTGTCGATGGTGCGGTCGTCGACGTAGATCGTCTCGCCGTAAGCCGCATCCATGAGCTGGTCGCGGTTCTTCACGTGGCCGGGCCGTTCCGCGAGCGACTTAAGGAGCAGGAATTCGGTGACCGTGAGGTGCACTTCCTTTCCCTTCCATGTGCATTGATGGCGGCTCGGGTCGAGGATCAGCTCGCCGCGCACGATGCGCTCGGCGGCGGTCTCGCCCTTGGCGCCACCGACATCGGCGCGGCGTAGCACGGCGCGGATCCGCTCCAGCAAAAGGCGCTGCGAGAACGGCTTGCGGATGAAGTCATCGGCGCCCATGCGCAGGCCCAGCACCTCGTCGATCTCTTCGTCCTTCGAGGTGAGGAAGATGACCGGGAATTGCTGCGTCTTGCGGATGCGGTTTAGGAGCTCCATCCCGTCCATGCGCGGCATCTTGATGTCGAAGATGCCGAGATCGGGCGGCGACTGGTTGAGGCCTTCCAGAGCCGACGCACCGTCGTTGTAAGTCTTGATCTGAAACCCTTCGGCTTCGAGCAGCATCGACACTGAGGTGAGGATGTTGCGGTCGTCGTCGACGAGGGCGATGGTCTTGCGCACGGCTTGGCTTCTCCTGCAGCGGACAACGGCTTTTTTATCATGCTATCATACACCGGACCGTCGCCGCCGCCTTCCGGTCCACGATATTCAACGAACAATTGCGGCTTTTTTGATCCGAACATGACCCAGGACGACATGCCCCGCACCGTGCGCACCCTGTTGCGCGAACTCGACCGGGCTTCTCTTGCCACCATCCTGCCCAGAGAATCGACCGGTTGGCCCTATGCCTCCCTGGTTCTCGTGGCGGTCGATCACGACCTGTCGCCGATCCTTCTGCTGAGCGATATGGCCGAACATACCAAGGCGATCAAGGCGGACGGCCGCGTCTCCCTGCTGTTCGACGGCACCGGAGGGCTCGACCAGCCCCTGACCGGGCCGCGGGCAACCGTGCTGGGACGGGCAGAGCGCATCACGGATGACCGGCTGAAGGCGCGCTTTCTGGCGCGCCACCCGGATGCTGCGCTCTATGCGGGATTCAAGGATTTCGGCTTCTATCGGATAGCGGTAGAGCGGGCTCATCTGGTGGGTGGCTTCGGCAAGATTCGCTGGATCGAGGCTGCCGAACTTGTCCCACCGCAGGCCGAGGGGTTGGCGGAGTCCGAGGCGGGCATCGTCGAGCACATGAACGCCGATCATGCCGACGCCCTGCAACTCTATGCCGCAAAGTTGATCGGACGGGCCGGCCACGGCTGGACGATGACGGGTATCGATCCCGAGGGCATCGACCTGCGGCGCGCCGGCGAAGTTGCCCGCCTCGCTTTCGATGAGCCCCTGCGGGCCGCCGGTGAGGCGCGCAAGGCGCTGGTCGCCCTGGTGGGAAGAGCCCGCGCCGTGCCCTGATCTCACCACGATCGGGCTATTGGTTTCGCGTCGCAGCATTCTTCTCGCGAGTGCGAAGGTCGATTCACACGCATCCCGACACTAACTTGTCGCAAGGGACTTGCCTCCCTGCAGCCCTGCCAGTAGCGCTAGGTACAGTAAACCTTAGCCATTCGGATCGGCCGGAAAGCAGGAGAAACGCTGTGCATCAGGCGGGCTTCATCGTACCCAAGTTTGGACTGGAAGCGCTCGGACTCAAGAACCTGAGCAATGTCTACTGGAACCTCCAGGTTCCCGCGCTCTACCAAGAAGCGATCCGGCGGCATGAAGGCGTGGTGGCCGATGGCGGCGCCCTGGTGGTGCGGACCGGCATCCATACTGGTCGCTCGCCCAACGACAAGTTCATCGTCGAGGACTCCGAGAGCAAGGGCCGCATCGACTGGGGCAAGACCAACAAGCCGATCACGCCCGACCGCTATCGCGCGCTCTACAACCGCATGATCGCCTATGCGCAGCGCCGCGACCTGTTCGTGCGCGACTGCTGGGCCGGCGCCGATCCCGCGCATCGCATCGGCGTGCGCGTGGTCAACGAGACGGCGTGGCACAATCTGTTCGCCCGCAACATGTTCCTGCGCCCGAAGCCCGAGGAACTCGAGGGCTTCAAGCCGGAATTCACCATCCTGAACCTGCCGGGCTTCCAGGCCGACCCGAAGCTCGACGGTACGGCCTCCGATTGCGCCATCCTGGTGAACTTCACCGAGCGCGTCGTGGCGATCTGCGGCACCTGGTATGCCGGTGAGATCAAGAAGTCGGTTTTCACGATCCTCAACTACCTGCTGCCGGACAAGAACGTCCTGCCGATGCACGCTTCCGCCAACATCGGCCCGAACGGTGACGTCGCGGTCTTCTTCGGCCTGTCGGGCACCGGAAAGACCACGCTGTCGGCCGATCCGACCCGCACGCTGATCGGCGATGACGAGCATGGCTGGGCCGAGGACAGCCTCTTCAACTTCGAGGGCGGCTGCTACGCCAAGGTGATCAAGCTCAGCCGCGAGGCCGAGCCCGAGATCTATGCCACCACCGGCCGCTTCGGCACGGTGCTCGAGAACGTGGTGATCGATCCGGCGACCGGCCGCCTCGACCTCGACGACGGCGCCCACACCGAGAACACCCGCGCCTGCTATCCGCTCGACTTCATCCCGAACACCTCGGCGACCGGAATCGCCGGCACGCCCGAGAACATCGTGATGCTGACCGCCGACGCGTTCGGCGTGCTGCCGCCGATTTCGCGGCTGTCCCCGGAGCAGGCGATGTATCATTTCCTCTCGGGCTACACGGCGCGCGTCGCCGGCACCGAGAAGGGCGTGACCGAGCCGCAGGCGACCTTCTCGACCTGCTTCGGTGCGCCGTTCATGCCGCGTCACCCGACCGTCTACGCCAAGATGCTGGGCGAGAAGATGGCCCGCCAGAACGTCAAGTGCTGGCTGGTCAACACCGGCTGGTCGGGCGGCGGCTTCGGCGTCGGCGAGCGTATGTCGATCCGCCACACCCGCGCGATGGTGCGGGCCGCGCTCGACGGCACGCTGGCCTCCGTCTCCTCCTCGCCCGATCCGCACTTCGGCATGCAGGTGCCGAGCGCCTGCCCGGACGTGCCGGGGGAGGTGCTGAATCCGAAGAACACCTGGAAGGACAAGAAGGCCTACGACAGCGCCGCGCGCGACGTCGCCCAGCGCTTCGAGAAGAACTTCCAGCAGTTCGAGAGCCACGTCGACGACAAGGTCAACAAGTCGGCCATCCGCGCCGCCGCCTGACGTCTGACGGGACATCGCTTCCGCGCGGCGGACATCCTATGATGTCCGCCGCGTGAGCCAGATTACCGAAACGTCCCCTGCGAAAGCCGCCATGCGCCGCCCCTGGCGGTTGCCGATGGTCGCCGCGCTGGCACTTGCCTTCGTTTCGCTCTCGCTCATTTCCGGCATCGCCTACATCGTGGTGCTCGCCGGCGCGACCGGCACCGCCGAACGGCTGCTGGTCGACCGGGCCGCCCGCGTGGTCGACGCCCAGGTATCGCTGGTCCGCAGCCGCCTCGATCCGGTGAGCGAACAGCTCGAGCTGATCGCTGCCCTCGCCGCGGGCGGCCGCATCGACATCGAATCGCCGGTCGCCGTGCGCGAACTGCTGGCGGTCATGATGCAGCAGGTCCCCGCCGTCTCGGCGGTCGGCTTCGCCACGCTCGATCTCAAGCTGCATCGCGCCGTGCGCGAGCCCGACGGCACGATCGAGCGCGAGACGCTCTCGCTGGTCGACCAGCCGCAGGGCATGGAGCGCTTCCGTCAGCTTCAGACCGCGCAAAGCACGTTCTGGGGCGCCCTGTTCTGGAGCGAGACGATCAAGCAGCCGGTAGTCAATGTGCGCACGCCGGTGCGGCGCATCGACAATGCCTTCATCGGCGGCCTGATCGCCACGGTGGCCGTCGGCGATCTCTCCTATCTCATCGGCGATCCCGTGCGGGGCGGCGATGGGCGCTACTTCATCCTCGTCGGCCGCGACCATGTGCTCGCCTCGCGCCGGCTGATCGACCCGCGCGGCCTCGGCCTCTCCGAAAAGCGGCCCCTGCCCACCATCAAGGAGGTGGACGACCCGGTCCTGGCCAGGATCTGGGATACGCCCGTGCGGTCGCCGCAGATCGACCGGGCGCTGGGCTCGCTCGGCCATGTCGTCGAGCAGGGCGGGCGGCAATGGGTGTTCGTCTATCGCGAGCTCAGGCGGTTCGGACCGGAGCCCTGGCTGGTCGGCCAGTATTTCCCGATCGAGGACGCGACCGGCGACCTCGATCGGCTGATGAACGGGGCGATCGTCGGCGGCATCACGCTGGCCGTCGCCGCGCTGCTGGCGCTGGTGATGGGGCTGAGCATGGCGCGCTCCATCCGCACCCTGACCTCGGCGGCCGAGCTGATCGAGCAGCTCAAGTTCGACGAGCCGTTCCACCGCAAATCGCGGCTGCGCGAGATCGACGATGCCGGCCACAGCCTCGACAAGGCGCGCGGGGCGCTGAAATGGTTCGGCGCCTATGTACCGCGCCGTCTCGTCTTCGGGTTGATGGAACTGGGCGAAGACGCGGTGGCGTCGCGCCGACGGGTCGTCACCGTGATGTTCACCGACATCGTGGGCTTCACGCCGCAGGCCGAGGAGCTGCCGGAGCAGGAAACGGCCGACATGCTCAACCATCATTTCGCGTTGTTGGGCAGCTGCATCGAGAACGACCAGGGCGTGATCGACAAGTATATCGGCGACTGTGTGATGGCGGTGTGGGGCGGCCTGTCGACCATGGAGGACCATGCCGACCACGCCGTCCATGCCGCGCTCGAAATGGGGCGCGTGGTGCACGAGGACAATCTGCAGCGCGTCGCCGCCGGCCAGACCGCCGTCCGCTTGCGCGTCGGCATTCATTCGGGTCCGGTGATCGTGGGCAACATCGGCGCCCCGGGGCGGGTCAACTACACCGTGGTCGGCGACACGGTGAACGTGGCCCAGCGCTTCGAGCAGATGGGCAAGGAGTTCATGAAAGACGACGAGGACGTGATCGTCCTGGTGAGCGGCGACACGATCGCGGCGATGAAACACCCCGAAGCGCTGGGCCAACTGCCCAAGCCGGAGCTGCGGCACGTGAAGGGCCGGGACGAGCCGGAGCAGGTGTATCGCCTGATGTAGGGCGCGCCTGATGTGACGAGGTGCTGCGCTGGACGCGATATGGTCTTCGCCAGTAGTGTGCCGATGGCTTATTTGCCAGTATTCGAGAGGAAACGAGCAGGACATGGAACGACGCAAACTTCTTGCATTGTCGACGGCCGCACTCGCTCTCGCCCCCTTCCATGGACTGCGTGCGCAGGACTCCAACAAGCCGTTCACGATGGAACAGCTTGACCAGATGCTGGCCCCGATTGCCCTCTATCCCGACGCGCTTCTGTCGCAGGTCCTGATGGCCGCGACCTATCCGCTGGAGGTCGTCGAGGCGGCGCGCTGGTCGCAGGCCAATCCCAACCTCAAGGGCGACGCCGCCGTCGCGGCGGTGAAGGACAAGAGCTGGGACGTCAGCGTGAAGTCGCTGGTGGCGTTTCCGCAGACGCTGCAGATGATGAGCAACCAGCTCGACTGGACCCAGAAGCTGGGCGACGCGATGATCGGCCAACAGAAGGACGTCGCGACGGCGGTCCAGCGCCTGCGCGCCAAGGCTCAGGCCGCCGGCAATCTGAAGTCGACCCCGCAGCAGACGGTGACGACGCAGTCGAGCGGCGGCGCCAGCGCGATCGTCATCGAGCCGGCCAATCCCGAGCTGCTTTACGTTCCCTATTACAATCCGGCCTGGGCCTACGGCGCCTGGCCCTATCCCGCCTATCCGCCACCCTATTATCCGCCGCCGCCCAACTATGGCGCGGCGCTGATGAGCGGCATGATGTTCGGGCTGGGCGTGGCCGCCGGCGCCGCGATGTTCGGCGGCTGGCACTGGGGTTATGGCGGTGGCGGCTGGGGCAACAGCTACACGACGGTGAACGTCAACCGCGCGACCAACATCACCAACAATTTCAACGCCGACCGTTATCGCAACGGCCAGTGGAGCCACGATCCGGCGCATCGCGACGGCGTGCCGTACCGGACGCCCGCCGAGCGGCAGGAGTTCGGCCAGCATCGCCCCGATTCGGCGGCTCAGCGAGAACAGTTCCGCGGTCAGCTCGACGGGCGCGGTGCGGAGGGCGTGCAGAATCGCGGTGCCGAGGCCCGTCCTGCCGAGAATAGGCCGGCGGAGAATCGCAGCTTCGAGAACCGGACGGCCGGTGACCGCGGCGCCTTCGGTGACATCAACCGCGGCGGCAGCGGCGCCAGCCGCGATTTCAACCGCGGCAGCCAGTCCTGGGGTAACCGCAGCTGGGGCGGCGGCGGCGAGCGCTTTGGCGGCGGGGGCGAAAGGTTCGGGGGAGGAGGACGGCGATGAGCGGCACGATGTTCCGGCGCGGCCTCCTTGCGCTGGCGGTATTCGTTGGTCTTGCAGGGGGCCTGGCCGGTGGCGCGGTCGCCCAGCAGGCAGCCAAGCTTCAGGCGTTCCCGACGGCCGACGCGGCCGCGAGTGCCTTCACCGACGCGGTCCGCAAGGGCGACCAGAAGGCTCTGGGCGCCCTCTTGGGACCCCAATGGAACGAGTTCGTTCCGACGACGTCCGAGCAGCGTGAGGAGCGTCGGAAGGCCTACCTCGCCGCCTGGGACGAAAGCCACGAGGTCAAGGTCTCGGGCGACAAGGCGACCATAATGGCCGGCAAGGCCGGTTGGACCTTGCCGATCCCCCTCGTGAAAGACGGTGCGGAGTGGCGCTTCGATCCGGTCGCCGGCTGGCGCGAGATGCGCCTGCGCCAGATCGGCCATGACGAAGCCGCGGTGGTGCAGACGATGCTGGCCATCGTCGACGCCCAGCGCGACTACTCGGCGATGGATCCGATGAAGACCGGCTCGCCGGTCTATGCGCGGCGCCTGCTCAGCTCCCCGGGCCGCAAGGACGGTCTCTACTGGGAGACCAAGCCGGGCGAACCGCAGAGCCCGCTCGGGCCGGCGGTCGCCCGTGCCCAGGCCGACGGCAATTCTCCGGACGGCCATTACGGCTACTATTTCCGTCTGCTTTATGGCCAGGGCCCGGCGGCCCCGGGCGGCGCGCGCGACTACATCGTCAATGGCCGCATGATGGGTGGTTTCGGTGCCATCGCGTGGCCGGTGCGCTACGGCGTGACCGGGGTCATGACCTTCATCGTCGACTACAAGGGCGAGGTCTACCAGCAGGACCTGGGGCCCGAGACGGCGCAGAAGGCCGGCATGATGAACACCTTCAATCCTGATAAGGGTTGGGTGAAGGCGGACATGACGCCTCCGTAACGGAAGCGTCGTCGTGAAGGGGAGAGGTATGATGAAGACGAAGATCCTGACGCTGGTCGTCGCGGCGGGCTTCCTTTGCGGTTGCAACACCAGCAACCTGTCGGACGGGCAAACCGGCGCGCTCGTTGGCGCCGCGGCCGGCACCGGTATCGGACTCGCGACCGGCGGCAGCTTCGGCGCGGTGGTCGGCGCCGGCCTGATCGGCGGCGCGGTCGGCTATATTGGCGGCACCGCCATCGGCAACAGCAAGTAAGGGAGATCCAGATGACCTCCAGGATTCTTCTCGCGCTGGCGGCCACCATCGCCATCTCGGCGTCCGCCCAGGCGCAGAACCCGCCGCTCAATTTCGACCAGGCGGCCTACATCACCTGCCGCGAGGCCCATGCGATGAACCCGGAAGCCCGCAAGGCGCTGGCCGTCTTCCTCGCGGAGCATTCGGCGCGGGTGCGCGGTGTCCTGATTCCCGACGGCGAGCAGGGCGCCCAGCTCGCCCATCTCGTGCGCGGCGGCTGCACCCTGTCGCCCGACGCCTACCTGTTCACGGTGGTCGACCGCGCCATCGTGGCCGAGAGCTCGAAGCTGCCGAAGCGCAAGTAGCGACCGTCAGGTCAGCTTGATCATGATGTGCCTGGCATAGGCCGGGCGCTTCATGAGGCGCTCGTACCACGCCCGGACATTCTTCAGGTCCGGGCGTTCGATTTCCAGCGCATACCAGCGGTGGACGAAGCAGCCGACCGGGATGTCGCCCATCGTGAACTGGTCGCCCGCGACGTAGCGCCGGCCCTCAAGCCAGCCATCCAGCCGGCCGAACAGCTTGCCGGCCTCCGCGGCGGCCTTCCCGATCGCCGCCATGTCGCGCTTCTCCGGCGGCGTGCGGATCAGGCCCCAGAAGGCAAGGCGCATCGGCTCGGCGATGGTGCTGAGCTGCCAGTCCATCCAGCGGTCGGCCTCGCTGCGCAGGCCGGGATCAGTGGGCCACAGCGTGCCCGCGGCATGCCGGGCGGCGAGATAGCGCACCGCCGAATTGCTTTCCCAGATGATGCGCCCGCCCACGTCGATGGTCGGCACGACGCCGTTCGGGTTCATGTCGAGGTACCATTTCTGGTCGTTGCCGCCGAACGCCCCGCCGACATCCTCGCGCTCGTAGCTCAGCCCGCACTCGTCGGCGCACCACAGCACCTTCATCACGTTGATCGAATTGGCGCGGCCCCAGATTTTCATCGAATCACTCTCCTTGAATTCAGCATTCCCATTCCGGCTTCCCGTCGACGATGCGCAGGATGTGTTTGATGTCAGGGTCGAACTGGACCGGATCGAGGGACCCTTCAAAAATAATGCGTGTATCATCGAGCCAACGTGGATCCGGTCGTAACCATAATTGCGGCTTGACCCCGGGACACGCGGGCTTCGATTCTACGGCAACGACGGTTGGAGGATTTGTGTCCATGTCGATGATCTGCAAGCCATTGCCGTGGCCTGGCGACAGGTCGGCCGCGACGGCGTAGCGACCGGAGGGCGATAGAATAGGTGGTGCGAACACCGACGTCCGGCGGCCGTCTCGCTCTGAGATCAGAAAAGCTTGTCGTCCTTCGTAGAGTCCAACATCGATCACGTATTGGCGGTGCTTCGGCCACCATGCCACCAGCTCGTGCCGACGCGAACTATCAACATAGCAGGCATAGGCAATGCAATCGATGATCCGCGCCAATCGATTGCCCTCGAGCTTCAGCCACAGGACGCTGCCTGAGCGAAAAGCTTGCTCCGGTATCGAGGCGATTACTTCCGCCTCAGGCGAACGGGACGTGATCGCGCGTTGCTCTTCGCAACAAGGCCTGTCCTCGATCACAATGTCAGACTCCGCGTGGGCTGGCATCGCAAGAAAAAAAGCCAGGGCCGTAAGCTTCGCGCGCATCGCTCGCTCCTAGTGCGCCGCCGCCCAGTTGTCGCCGACGCCGGTGTCGACGACCAGCGGAACGGTGAGGGAGGCGGCGCTTTCCATGATCTTGCGGGTCACGTCCTTCGTCTTGTCGAGTTCCTTCTCGGGCACTTCGAACAGGAGTTCGTCGTGCACCTGCAGGAGCATCCTCGCCTTGAGCTTGGCGGCCGTGAGGGCGCCGGGGAGGCGGATCATGGCGCGCTTGATGATGTCGGCGCCGCCGCCCTGCAGCGGGGCGTTGATCGCCGCGCGCTCGGCGAAGGCCCGCATGCCCTGGCTCTTGTCGTGGATGAAGCGCAGGTGGATCTTACGGCCGAACGGCGTCAGCACATAGCCGTGCTTGCGCGCGAAGTCCTTGGTCCGCTCCATGTAGTCGCGGATGCCGGGATAGCGCTGGAAGTATTTGGCGATGTAATCCTTGGCCTCCTGCTGGCCGATGCCGAGCTGGTTGGCGAGGCCGAAGGCCGAGATGCCGTAGATGATGCCGAAGTTGATCGCCTTGGCGCGCCGTCGCACCAGCGGGTCCATGCCCTTCACCGGCACGCCGAACATGTCGGAGGCGGTGATGGCGTGGATGTCATCGCCGCGCGCGAAGGCCTCCTTCAGGGACGGAATGTCGGCGACATGCGCCAGCAGGCGCAGCTCGATCTGCGAATAATCGGCGCTGAGCAGCTTGTAGCCCGTCTCGGCAATGAAGGCCTGGCGGATCTTGCGGCCTTCCTCGCTGCGCACCGGAATGTTCTGCAGGTTGGGATCGGTCGAGGCGAGTCGTCCCGTGGCGGCGCCGGTCATGTGATACGAGGTGTGGACGCGACCCGTCTTCGCATCGACCTGGCGCACCAGCGCGTCGGTGTAGGTGCCCTTGAGCTTGGCGAGCTGGCGGTGCTCCAGGATCTTCACCGGCAGCGGATGCCCCTGCGCCGCGAGGTCGTCCAGCACCGAGGCGTCGGTGGCCCACGAGCCATTCTTGTTGCGCTTGCCGCCGGGCAGCTTCTGTTCGTCGAACAGGATTTCGCCCAGCTGCTTGGGCGAGCCGACATTGAACTCGCGGCCGGCGATCTTGTGGATCTCGCCTTCGAGTTCGGCCAGCCGCTTCTCGAAGTCGGCGCTCAGCCCCTTGAGCTTCAGCGCGTCGACCTTGATGCCCGCGCTCTCCATCGAGAGCAGAACCGGGATCAGCGGCCGCTCGATGGTCTCGTACATCGAGGTGACGCGCTCAGGGACGAGGCGCGGCTTGAGGCGCGCCCAGAGCTGCATGGTGACGTCGGCGTCCTCGGCGGCATAGTCGCGCGCCTTGTCGAGCGGCACCTTGTCGAAGGTCACCTGCTTGGAACCGCTGCCGGCCACGTCGGAGAATTTTATCGTCTTCTGGCCGAGATGCAGTTCGGCCAGTTCGTCCATGCCGTGGTTGTTCCTGCCGGCGTCGAGGACGAACGAGATCAGCATCGTGTCGTCGACCGGGCCGATCTCGACGCCATGCCGGCGGAACACCGCCATGTCGTACTTGATGTTCTGGCCGACCTTCAGCACCGCCGGATCTTCCAGCAACGGCTTCAGCTTTTCGATCGCGGTCTTGAAGGGGATCTGCCCCTCGAGCAGCTTGCCGGCATCCTTGTCGCCGCCGTCGCCCAGCAGATCGAGCGCGCCCTGCACGGCACCGCCGGGGGTGCGATGCATCAGCGGCAGGTAGGCGGCGCGCCGGCGCGTCGAGTTGACGTCGCCCCACGGGCCTTCGAGCAGGGCCAGCGAGACGCCGACCAGGCCGGCATTGTTTGAATCGAGCCCGTCGGTCTCGCAATCGAACGCCACCGTGCCGGCCCGTGTCGCCTCGGCGATCCATTCGTCGAGCAGCTTCTCGTCCTGGATCATCTCGTAGTCGGCCGCCGTGAAGTCGCGGTTGGGTTTCTTCGAGGAAGAAGCGGTGGGGGCGGGCGTGGGGTCGGCCTTCTTCACCGGCGCGGACGCGGAGGAGGGCGCAACCGGCGCACTCGCCTCGCCCAGCTCGCTCGTGAATCGCTGCAGCAGGGTCCTGAAGCCCTGCTGTTCGAGCCAGGGCAGCAGCACGTTGGGATCTGGCCTGCGCTTGTCGAAGGCCTCGGGCTCCGCGGGTGTCGGCACGTCGTCGCGCAAGGTGACGAGCTGCTTGGAGATGCGGATCAGCTCGGCATTGTTCTCCAGCGATTCGCGCCGCTTGGGCTGCTTGATCTCCTTGGTGCGCTCCAGCAGCGACTCGAGGGAACCGTATTCGTTAATGAGTTGGGCGGCGGTCTTGATGCCGATACCCGGGGCGCCCGGCACGTTGTCGGTCGAATCGCCGGCCAGCGCCTGCACGTCGACGACCTTGTCGGGCGTCACGCCGAACTTCTCGAACACCGCCTCGGGCCCGAGCTTGATCTTCTTGATCGGGTCCATCAGCTCGACGCCGGGCCGCACGAGCTGCATCAGGTCCTTGTCGGACGAGACGATCGTGCAGGTGCCGCCGGCCTCGACGGCCATGCGTGCGTAGGTGGCGATCAGGTCGTCGGCCTCGTAGCCCTCGAGTTCGCACACCGTGACGTTGAAGGCGCGCGCAGCCTCGCGGATCAGCGGGAATTGCGGGATCAGGTCTTCCGGCGGGTCGGGCCGGTTGGCCTTGTACTTGTCGTAGATCTGGTTGCGGAAGGTGACGCTGCCGGCGTCGAGGATCATCGCGATATGGTCGATCTCGGGATTGTCCAGCAGGTCGGCCACCAGCATGCGGCAGAAGCCGAACACGGCGTTGATCGGCGTCCCGTCGGGCCGGTTCATCGGCGGCAGGGCGTGATAGGCGCGGAACAGATAGCCCGAGCCGTCGATCAGGTAGAGGTGGCGGAGCGGCTTGTCGCCGTCCGCCGGGGTCGTCGCGGGAGCCTTGGATTTCGCCATGTCCAAGGCCTAGCACGCTGGGCCATGCGGCGGGAGATGGCTGTGTTACGATCGGTGCATGACCATCATCCTGTCCGAGAATTTCCGCGCGCTGTTCTACGCTCCCTTCTATGCCGCCCATGCCAGCGGTGCTTTCAAGCGGGCCGGTGTCGAGGTCGAGTTGCGGCCCTCGTCCGACCCGCTGGAGGCCGCGCGGGCGCTGCGCGCCGGGGAGGTCGACGTGATGTGGGGCGGGCCGCTGCGTGTCCTGATCGCGCGCGACAAGGACCCGGGCTCGGACCTCGTCTGCTTCTGCGACGTGGTGGCGCGCGACCCGTTCTTCGTGGTGGGCGCGACGCCGCGCCCGGATTTCAAGTTCGCCGATCTCCTGTCGGTGAAGCTGGCGACGGTCTCGGAAGTGCCGACGCCCTGGGTCTGCCTGCACGACGACCTGCGCCGCGCCGGCGTCGATCCCGCGAAGGTCGACCGGATCGACGACAAGAGCATGGCCGAGAACGAGGCCGCCCTGCGCGAAGGAAGGGTCGATGCCGTGCAGGTCTTCCAGCCCTATGCCGAGAATCTCGTGTCCACGGGGGCCGGTCATATCTGGAACGCCGCCGCCGGCCGCGGCCTTACCGCCTATACGACCCTGGTGACGCGGCGCGGCGTGCTCGAAGGTCGCGCCGAGGAGCTGGCCTGCATGATCCGCGGCATGGATGCGACCCTGAAATGGTTCGCCGTCACCCCGTCGCTCGAAATCGTGGACGTCGTGCAGTCGTTCTTTCCCGATGTGCCGCGCGACCTGTTCGCCGCCTGCATCGACCGTTATCGCGCCCTCGAGCTGTGGGGCCGCGATCCGGTCATCCGGCGCGAAGGCTATGATCGGCTGCACGCGGCCATGCGCTCGTCGGGAATCCTGTCGCGCGACATCGCCTTCGAGGATGTCGTCGACACGAAGCTGGCCACGCGCGCGATCGGCTGAAGCCAATCGGCAATTCGAGAGGGGAGATCGACATGGCGCTCTACGAGCTCAGGACCTACACGCTCTATGTCGGCAAGATGGGCGAAGCCGTGAAGCTCTACCAGGAGTTCGGCTTTCCGGCGCTCGACAAGGGCGGCCATGCGAAGAACCTCGTCGGTTACTTCCAGGGCGACACCGGCACGATCAACCAGATCGTCCATCTCTGGAAATTCGACGACGACGCCCACCGGCGCAGTCACTGGGCCGCCGTCTTCGCCGACCCCGCCTTCATGGACGGCTTCGCGGTGAAGTTCCGCCCCCTCGTGATGAGCCAGGAGGTGAAGCTATTGAACGCGGCGCCATGGGGGCCGCACCCCTGAGCGACCGGCTGTGGGGCGTTCGCGAAACCCGCGACGTTCCGGGGCTTGCAGCGGGCGGGGCAGAGGACTATCAGCGTCCCGTCATCGGGGAGTAGCCGGCCTCACCCCAGAGGCGGATGTGTCAACAGACTTGGATCCTTCGGGATCCATGGCCCATCCGGCGACCGACGGTCCAACGGACCGCGCTTGGCGAGACCTTTGGCTTTCCAGTGCCTTTACCCGCGGGATCGGGCGGCACCGGGAGCCATAGGTTCGTGCTCGGTCCCGCTGTGTGATTCGCCGTGGAAGCCTTTCTCGTCTCTACAGGAATCGTTGCCGTCGCCGAGATCGGAGACAAGACGCAACTCCTGGCCATGATTCTCGCCACCCGGTACCGCCGCCCAATCCCCATCATCCTGGGTATCCTGGTCGCCACCCTGGCCAACCACGCGCTGGCCGCCTGGGCCGGTGCCGCCGTCGCCGCCTGGCTGGGGCCCGACGCGATGCGCTGGATCCTGGGTATCCTCTTTCTGGCGATGGCCGTGTGGTGCCTGATCCCCGACAAGGCCGACGAAGGCCCGAAGGTCGCGGGCGCGGCCGGTGCGTTCGTGGCGACCGCGATCGCCTTCTTCCTGGTCGAGATCGGCGACAAGACCCAGATTGCGACCGTGGCGCTGTCGGCACGCTTCAACGATCTGTTCGCGGTGACCGCCGGCACCACGTTCGGCATGATGATCGCCAATGTGCCGGCGGTGCTGTTCGGCGACGTGCTGTCGCGCAAGGTGTCCCTCACGCTCGTGCGCTCGCTCGCGGCGGCAGCCTTCGTGGTGCTGGGGCTGCTCGCCCTGTTCAAGCTGGACATGGGGCTGATGGGCGGCTGACCGCCGGTCGAGGTTGGACTTCACCTCGCATGAACGTGATGACGCCCGGCCAGGGCGTCGTCCTTGTAATGCCATACTCCTGACCAAACTTCACACCCTGCGAATCGACCGAACGGCAGCCCCGAGAGACTGAACAAGCAGCGCCGAAGTCGTGCAGGGATCCGAAACGTTCGAGAAAAGCATCTGCGCCGGAAACACACGGCGCGGAGGTGAAATTCTGCGCCCTCGGCGCACAGACGTATGGAGAGATTGTCGATGCCTGCTGCCAATCCTTGGAAACTGGCCCTCTTCCTGGTGCTGCTGGCACCGGTTCTCGCAGGTTGCAAGGAATCCTCGGCAACGGCAGAGCCCGAGGCGCCCCCGCCGGAAGTCGGCGTCGTCACGGTGACGCCGCAGCCGCGCACGATCGTTCGCGAGCTGCCGGGGCGGATTGCGCCCACGCGCGTTGCCGACGTCCGGCCGCGTGTCTCCGGCATCATCGTCGAGCGGCTGTTCAACCAGGGCAGCGACGTGAAGGTGGGAGAGGCCCTCTATCAGATCGATCCCAAGCCGTTCGAAGTGGAACTGCAGGCCGCGCAGGCAGCGCTCGACAAGGCAAGGGCGGCGCTCGATCTCGCGATCCCGCAGGCCAGCCGCTCCGCGGCGCTGACCAGGACGCAGGCCATCTCCACCGCCCAGCACGAGATCGCCGTGGCAACGGTCGAGCAGGCGAGGGCCGAGGTTGCGGCCCGGGAAGCCGACGTGGCGCGTGCGCGCCTCAGCCTCGACTATGCGACGGTCCGTGCGCCAATCAACGGGCGCATCGGCGCCGCGCGGGTCAGCGAGGGCGCGCTCGTCGTCCAGAACGACGCGACCAGCCTCGCCACCATCCAGCAGCTCGACCCGATCTACGCCGATTTCACGCAGTCGGTGGGCGAGCTCAACAAGCTGCGCCGGGCCCTCGAATCCGGCGAACTGGAGCGCATCGAGCCCGACGCGACCAAGGTCCGCCTGCTGCTGGATGACGGCACCATCTACCCCTATGCTGGAAAGCTGCTGTTTTCCGAGGCCCGGGTCGATGCCTCCACCGGCCAGGTGACCTTGCGCGGCACGTTCCTCAATCCCAATCGCGAGCTGCTGTCGGGCATGTACGTGCGCGTCCTGATCGAGCAGGGCGTCGACACCGATGCGATCAGCCTTCCCGAACAGGCGATCCAGCGCAACGGCGGCGGCGGCAGCGAGGTGTTCGTCGTCAAGGAAGACAACCGCGTCGCCGTGCAGCCGGTTCGGCTCGGTCCGGTGCAGGGCGGCCAGTGGCTGGTGCTCGATGGCTTGAAGGCGGGTGACCGGGTCGTGGTCGACGGCTTCCAGAAGTTCGCTGCCGGCGACACCGTCAATCCAAGGGTCGTCAGCGCGGAAGCTAAACCCGAAGGCTCGGCCACGACCTCCACGCGTTGAGCCGCGACACATGCCGAGCTTCTTCATCGATCGCCCGATCTTTGCCTGGGTCATCGCGCTCTTCGTCTGCCTGATCGGCACGATCTCGATCCCGCTGCTGGCGATCGCCCAGTATCCGATCATCGCGCCCCCTTCGATCTCGATCAGCACGAGCTATCCCGGCGCATCGCCTGAGAATCTCTACAACAGCGTCACGCGGCTGATCGAGGAGGAGCTGAACGGCGCCTCGGGCATCCTGAACTTCGAATCCGCCAGCGATTCGCTCGGACAGGTCGAGATCATCGCGAACTTCCAGCCAGGCACCGATCCGGGCATGGCCTCGGTCGAGGTGCAGAACCGCATCAAGCGGGTCGAAGCGCGTCTGCCCCGGGCGGTGATCCAGCAGGGCATCCTGATCGAGGAAGCCTCGAGCGCGGTGCTCCAGATCATCACGCTCAATTCGACCGACGGCAGCCTCGACGAGGTCGGGCTGGGCGACTTCATGGTCCGCAACGTGCTGGGCGAGATTCGACGCATCCCCGGCGTCGGTCGCGCAACCCTCTATTCGACCGAGCGATCGCTGCGCATCTGGATCGATCCGGCGAAGCTGGTCGGCTACAACCTGACCTCGGACGACGTCACGCGCGCCATCAACGCGCAGAACGCGCAGGTCGCATCAGGCAGCCTCGGCGCCGAGCCGAGCCCGGCCCATCAGAAGATTTCCGCGCTCGTCCTGGTCAAGGGCCAACTCTCCTCGCCGGATGAATTCGGCGCGATCGTGCTGCGCGCCAATCCCGACGGGTCGACCGTGCGGCTGCGCGACGTGGCGCGCATCGAGGTCGGCGGCATGGGCTACCAGTTCAACACGCGGCTGAACGGCAAGCCGACCGCCGGCCTCTCCGTGTTGCTGGCGCCGACCGGCAATGCGCTGGCGACGGCCAGCGCCGTCGAGGCGAAGATGAAGGAGCTCTCGCGCTTCTTCCCGGCCAACATCACCTATTCGATCCCCTACAACATCACGCCGGTCGTCGAGGCCTCGATCCAGAAGGTCCTCATGACCCTGGCCGAGGCCGTCGTGCTGGTCTTCGTCGTGATGTTCCTGTTCCTGCAGAACATCCGCTACACGATCATCCCTACCATCGTGGTGCCGGTGGCGCTGCTCGGCACCTGCGCGACGCTGCTGGCCGTCGGCTACTCCATCAACATGCTCACCTTGTTCAGCATGGTGCTGGCGATCGGAATCCTGGTCGACGACGCGATCGTCGTCGTCGAGAACGTCGAGCGCATCATGGCGGAGGAGGGGCTGTCGCCCAAGGATGCGACGCGCAAGGCGATGAAGCAGATCACCAGCGCCATCATCGGCATCACGCTGGTCCTGATCGCGGTGTTCCTGCCGATGGCCTTCTTCCCGGGCTCGGTCGGCATCATCTATCGCCAGTTCTCGGTGACGATGGTGGCGGCGATCGGCTTCTCCGCGCTACTGGCGCTCTCGCTGACGCCGGCTCTGTGCGCGACCCTGCTCAAGCCGATCCCCGCCGGCCATGGGCATGCCAAGCGCGGTTTCTTCGGCTGGTTCAACCGCCGGCTCGACGGCGTGCGCGACCGCTATGTCGGCACGGTCGGCTGGTCGCTGAAGCGGACGGGACGGATGATGGCGATCTATGCGGCGCTGCTCATCTGCCTGTCCTGGGCCTTCGTGCGGCTGCCCGGCGGCTTCCTGCCGATCGACGACCAGGGCTTCATCACGACCGACGTGCAGACGCCGGCCGATTCCTCCTACAATCGCACCAAGGCGGCGGTGGAAGCGGTCGAGCGCTACCTGGCGGGACGGGAAGGCGTCGACAACGTGACCTTCCTGACCGGCTACAGCTTCCTCGGCCAGGGCATGAACACGGCGCAGGCCTTCATCACCCTGAAGGACTGGTCCGAGCGCGGACCCAACGAGTCGGCCGCGGCGATCGTCGACGACATCAACCGCACCATGGCTTCGGTTCGTGACGCCGAGATTTCGGCGCTGCAGCCGCCGCCGGTCGACAATCTCGGCAACTCGGCGGGCTTCAGCTTCCGCCTGCAGGATCGCGGACAGAAGGGCTATGCCGCGCTGATGGCCGCCACCCAGCAGCTGATCGCGGCGGCGAATGCGAGCCCGGTGCTGCGCAACGTCTATGTCGAGGGACTGCCGGAGGCCCCGGTCGTCAACCTGGTCATCGATCGCGAGAAAGCGAGCGCCTTCGGCGTGACCTTCGAGGACATCAACAACACCATCTCGACCAACCTCGGCTCGGCCTACGTCAACGACTTCCCCAATCGCGGGCGCATGCAGCGCGTGATCGTGCAGAGCGATTCCGCCGGCCGCATGACCGCCGACGAAGTCCTGGCCTACAACGTCAAGAATGCGCAGGGAGGGCTGGTGCCCTTCTCGGCCTTCGCCACCGTGGAATGGTCGAAGGGCCCGACGCAGATCGTGGGCTTCAACTACTATCCCTCGGTCCGCATCAGTGGCGAAGCAAAGCCCGGCTATACCAGCGGCGACGCCATCGCCGAGATGGAGAAGCTCGCCGACCGGCTGCCGCGCGGCTTCGGCTACGAGTGGACGGGCCAGTCGCTGCAGGAGAAGCTCGCGGGCTCTATGGCGCCGCTCCTGCTCGCACTGTCGGCGCTGCTGGTCTTCCTCTGCTTGGCGGCGCTCTACGAGAGCTGGACGATTCCGCTCGCCGTGCTGCTCACGGTGCCTCTCGGCATCTGCGGCGCGGTGATCGCGGCCTATCTGCGCGGGCTGCCCAACGACGTCTACTTCACGGTGGGCCTGGTCACGATCATCGGCCTCGCCGCCAAGGACGCCATCCTGATCATCGAGTTCGCGAAGGAGCTGCGCTCGCAGGGCAAGCCGCTGGTCGAAGCGACGCTGGAAGCCTGCAAGCTGCGCTTCCGGCCAATCCTGATGACCGGCTTCGCCTTCGTCTGCGGCGTGCTGCCGATGGCCATCGCCGTCGGCGCGGGCGCCAAGAGCCAGCAGGCTTTGGGCACCGGCGTCATGGGCGGCATGATCGCCGTCGTCATCCTCGCCCTGCTGATGGTGCCGGTCTTCTTCGTCGTGGTGCAGCGCGTGCTCGCGCGCGATCGCGAGAAGAAGGTCGAGGCGGCCAAGGAACCGACTCACGTGTCGACGCAGCCGACCTGATCGAATGCTTCCCCTTTGCGGAGTCCGCAAAGGGGAAGTGCCTTCGTCTTACGAAGGCGATGGGGTCATGACCCCTCCGTCGCCGTGAGACGGTGACACCTCCCCATGTGAATGGAGAGGGGAATGATCTAAGCCACCGTGTTCGACAGCCGGCCCAGTCCGTCGATCTCGATCGTCACGCGGTCGCCGCGCTTCAGGAACTTCGGCGGCGTGAAGCCGATGCCGACGCCGACCGGCGTACCGGTTGCGATCACGTCGCCCGGCTGGAGCGTGATGCCGGCGGAGATCGTGGCGATCAGGGTCGGGATGTCGAAGATGAGGTCGCGCGTATTGGCGTCCTGGCGCAGCTCGTCGTTCACCCAGCACTTCACGCCGAGATTCTCCGGATCGACCTCGTCGGCGGTCACCAGCCAAGGGCCCATCGGGCAGAACGTGTCGAGCGACTTGCCGAGGAACCACTGCTTGTGCTTGCCCTGCAGATCGCGCGCCGTCACATCGTTAATGATCGTGTAGCCGCAGATATGGCCGTAGGCATCGTCCTTGGAGATGCCGCGGCCGCCCTTGCCGATGACCAGGCCCAGCTCGGCCTCGTAGTCCACCGAGTCGCTGACGCCCTCAGGATAGCGGATGTCGGCGCCATCGGCGATCACGCACTCGGGCGCCTTGGTGAAGATGATCGGCGCGGTCGGAATGGCGTCGGCCGCGGAGCTGGCGCTGCTGTCGAAGCCGCTGCGCGCGAACTCCTTCGCATGCTCGTGATAGTTCTTGCCGACGCACATCACGTTGCGCGCGGGCCGCGGGATCGGCGCCTCGATCTTCACCTGCGGAAGCGCAAGCCCCGCGCCGGTCGGCTTGATCATCGACTTGATCGCATCGAGTTCGCCGACAATGGCGCCCAGGGTCGGAACGGCACGCCCCAGCATCGCCTCGAGCGGCCAGAAGGTCTTGCCGTCCGGGCTAGCGAGCGCGGCCTTGCTGGTGCCGGCGTGCGTGATCGTGGCGAGCTTCATTGCGGCTTCGCCTGCTCGGCGGCGTTGCCCCAGCCCTTCTTCTCGGCATCGAAGAAAGAGGCGAAGACCTTGCGGATGGTGCTCTCGCCGATGTCGCGCGTGATGAACACGACGCGGCTCTTGCGGTCGTCGCCTTCCGGCCAGGCGTCGAGCGTGGCCGGCGGATGGAAGACGTGCTGCACGCCATGGATCACCACGGGCTTGTCGGTGTCCTTCACGTTCAGGATGCCCTTCATGCGCAGCAGGTCGGGGCCGCGATAGGTCACCAGCGCGTCAAAGGCCGCGGCCACCGTGGACCAGCTCATCGGCTCGTCGAAGGTCATGCAGAAGGAGCGGATGCGGTCGTCGTGGCGGTTCACGTCGTGCGGATCCTGCTCGCCGTGGCCGTGGGAATGGCCGTGATCGTGACCATGGTCATGTCCATGGTGATGGTGCCCGTGGCCATGGTCGTGGCTGCCCTCATAGGCCTCGGCTTGCAGCCACTTCTTCACGTCGGCGCTCTTGGTCTCGGGATTGTAGAGGCCGGCATTGAGGATCTGGTTGGGGTCGATCTCGCCCGTCGCGACCTCGTGGAATGGAGCGCCCGGATTGAGATGCTGCAGCCGGTGCTTGAGGTCGGCGAGCTTGGGCGCGTCGGCGATGTCGACCTTGGTCAGCAGGATGCGGTCGGCCACGGCGGCCTGCTTCACGGCCTCCTCGTGATTGTCGAGCGTGCTCGCGCCGTTCACGCCGTCGACCGTCGTCACCACGCCGTCGAGGCGGTAGCGCGAGGCGAGCAGCGGATCGGTCATCAGCGTGTGCAGGATGGGCGCGGGGTCGGCCAGGCCCGTGGTCTCGACCACCATGCGCTTGAACGGCGAAACCTCGCCGCGCGCGCGCTTGAGGAACAGCTCGCTCATGGTGCGCACCAGGTCGCCGCGCACCGTGCAGCACAGGCAGCCGGAGTTCAGCGTCACCATGCCCTCGTCGTCGGACTTCTCGACCAGCAGATGGTCGAGGCCGATCTCGCCGAACTCGTTGATGATGACGGCCGTATCCGCCAGCTCGGGCCGGCGCAGCAACTTGTTCAGCAGGGTGGTCTTGCCGCTGCCGAGGAACCCCGTCAGCACGGTGACGGGAATGCGCTGCTCGGCAGCGTTCTGCGGGTCGCTCATCGAAACATCCTGTGTTCGGGGATCACGCCCGCCAGAAGCGCTCGACCTTCCTGAACTCCTTCCAGGCCCGCTCCAGCTTGCGACGGCGGCGCTTCTCGCCGCCGGACGCCTGCCTCGCGAGGACCTTGAGGGACGAGGCCGTGTCCTCGGAGGGACGGGAGGCCGTCGCGATATCGGCCAGCATGCGGGCCGCCGTCGCGCGATCGTTCAAGGCGCCGAGCGCGCCCTGAAGGCGCACCGTTGCCTCGATATAGGGCTTGGCCAGGGGCGAGGCAAAGGCGGGACTGAGATAGGTCGCGGCATAGCGCAGTTTCTTGATGCCGATGCGCAGTTGGTGAAGTTGCTCTTCGCTCAGTTTGTCCAGCAGGCGGCCGCGACGGACCACCTTGGCGTGGCGGGAATCGAGGACATGACGGCCGAATTCGTCGAGGTGCAGCCCGCCGCGGACCTCCGGAGCCGGCTCCGCGGCGTAGGCTGCGAGCCGCTGGTCGAAGGCTTCGTAGCGGGCACTGCCCAGGGCGGCCCGGGCGCGTTCGAGGTGGCTCGCGGCGAGGCGCGAGCCGACCCGCTTCACGACCGGCGGAACGTCGATCACGCTTTCGGTCAAGAATACGTGCAGGTCGCGTGCGGGTCCGCATTCGCCGGCCAGCCACTTGGCCTCTGCCGAGAGGGCGCGCACCTCCGGGCTGTCTACCGCAGGGCGGAACACACTGAAGGCGGCCCGCAGGCGGCGCAGCGCCACCCGCGCCTGGTGGATCCCGATGGGACGGCGGCTCTGCAGGACGATCTCCCGATATTTGGCGAGATCGGCCCGGCACGAGGCCGCGATCGTGCGAAGCGCCGCCTCGGGAGGGGTTTCAGGGGTAAGCTTATGCCCGGACGCTGACATTGCGTTTCGACCGTAGCGGCGCCGGACGAGGGGGCAACCTTAAAGAACGACAGTCCGGTGAAGGTTTTGTGTCATCCCGGCGACGGTGGCGGCGTCCGGTTTGGTCGGATTCCCCCTCCCGCCCCTCGTTTGGCGGCGCCTGTTACGCTGTCTTTGCAGTGGCGGCGGCGCCCCGGCGTGGCCTAGAGTCATTCTCATGAGTATCGATGCGGCGGCCTTCAAGAAGGGCATGCGCCACCTGGCGGCGAGCGTAACCCTGATCACCACCAGAGTGGGGGACCAGCGCGGCGGGCTGACCGCCACGGCGGTCTGTTCGGTTTCAGCCGAACCGCCGCAGATCCTGGTCTGCGTCAACAAGACAGCCAGCGCCCACGACCCGATCGGGGAAGCCGGCTTCTTCTGCGTCAACATTCTCTGCCCGGAGCATCGCAAGCTTGCCGAGCGGTTCGCCGGCATGGACGGGACCGAGGGCGACGAGCGGTTCCGGGACATGGGCGAATGGACGACGCTCACCACCGGCGCACCGGTGCTGAAAGGATGTCCCGTGTCCTTCGACTGCAAGCTGGTCACCGAGCTCTCGGCCGGTACGCACACGATCTACATCGGCGAGATCGTCGATGTCGCATTGCACGAAACCGCCCTGCCGCTCCTCTATGCGGACGGCACCTTCGTGCATGGCGAGGCCCTGAAGAAGGCCGCCCAGGCAGCCTGAACGAGCGGGGTTGCGCCCCGGCACCAACCCACTATGTTCGCGCCCGCCCGAAAGGGCACCTGCTGGGGCGTCGCCAAGCGGTAAGGCAGAGGATTTTGATTCCTCCATTCCCAGGTTCGAATCCTGGCGCCCCAGCCATCGCGCCCTCTTCGAGGGCTTCGACGTCCGTCTGTCTTCTGGATGAACCGCTCGAGCGACAAGGTCGATGAATTTCCTGAAAAATACGCTTCTGGTCGTCGTTCTCACCGCCGTTTGCGCGCTTTGCCTCGAGGGCATGACCCGGCTCTTCCTCGACACCGGCATGCTCTACGAACTTGAAATGTGGCGCTATGCACGCGACGTGAAGGTTAGGGACATGCGCCCCGACCTCGGTCATCGCCACCGTCCCAATGCCGCAGCCGACCTCATGGGCGTCAAGGTGACGACCGACAGCCACGGCTTCCGGTCGTCGGAAATTCCCGAGAAGGCACCGGTGGGCGTGGCGCGTATCGCCTTCGTCGGCGATTCGACGACCCTGGGCTGGGGCGTGGCGCAGAACGAGACCGCGGCCGCCCGCGTGACCTCCGCGCTGGTCGCCGAGGGTCGCAAGGTCGACAGCTACAATACGGGCGTGGGCAACCACAACACGCTGCAGGAACTCACGCTGTTCCGTGAGACGGCCGCGAAGCTCAAGCCCGACATCATCGTGCTGACCTACTTCATCAACGACGCCGAACCGGTGCCGACCTACGGGCAGACCTCGTGGCTCGACGAGCACTCGGCCGCCTGGGTGGTGTTCAAATATCGCCTCGATTCACTGATGCGCCAGTTCGGCGAGGCGCCCGATTGGAAGCGCTACTATCGCGAGCTTTACAAGGACGATGCCGCCGGCTGGCAGCAGACCCGCAAGGCGCTGCAGGGCTTCGCCGTCACGGCGCGCGAAATGGGCGCCAAGCTGGTCGTATTCAACCTGCCCGAGTTGCGCGAGTTGAAGCCCTATCCCTTCGCCGATGTCACCGCCAAGGTGAAGGCCGACGTCGAGGGGTTGGGCGTGCCGTTCTTCGACATGCTGCCGACGGTCGAGAATCTCGATCCCGCGAGCCTGTGGGTGACGGTTCCGGACCCGCATCCGAACGGCGCCGCCATGGCAGCCTTCACCACCATGATCGTGCCCGAGCTCAACACCCTGCTGGACGGCCTGTGCCGGGACGAAGGCAAAGGCTGCAAGTAGAATGCGGATCCTCAAGGACGCGCTGCTTGTCCTGATTTCGCTCGCACTGAGCGTCGTCATTGCCGAAGGGGTCGTCCGCTACATCGACGGCTACCCCATCCTGCTCACGCCGCTTGGCGAGCCGATGGGGCTCGCCAGCGTGAAACAGGAGTCGGTCGACAAGGTCCCGCGGGCGGCCGGCGTCGAGCGCGCCTGGTTCTTCGACGACCCGGCGCCGCTGCCCAACAAGCGTGCCGTCCCTGAAGACTGGGAGCGCCTCTATCGCTTCGTCGAGGCCAATCCCGTCGGTGGCATGTGGTTCCGGCCCTCGGATGCCTTCAAGGTATGGAACACCAGTTTCTCCGGCGATCCGTGCCATCACTGGTTCCTGCGTCATGCGCCGGGCCAGCTCTTCCTCTACGACGCGCCGGACGGCCAGCCGCGGCCGCCCTATCGGTTCCTGCCCGACGTCACCATCCCGAGCGGCCTCACGACCAACCAGATCGGCTGGCGTGGACCTCCGATCGAGAATCCGCGGCCCGAGAGGACGGTCCGCATCGTCTTCGTCGGCTCCTCCACCGTCGTGGAGTCTCACCATCTGCCCTACTCCTGGCCGGAATATGTCGGCCACTGGATGAACGTCTGGTCCAGGGCCAAAGGGCTCGGCATCAGGTTCGAGGTCCTGAACGCCGGCCGCGAAAGCATCAAGTCCAGCGACATCGCCGCTGTCGTGCGCACCGAGGTGCTCCCACTGCGGCCCGATCTCGTCGTTTATCACGAGGGCGGCAATCAGTTCCGGCCGGCCTCGATCGTCGACAAGGTGCCGGACGTCCCCGTCACCCGCCCGTCGAATGCGCAGGAGCCGGCGGCCGTGAAGTGGCTGAAGGAAACCGCGCGCTATTCCGCCCTGATCGGCCGCGTGCAGGCCGGGTTCGCCATGGCCGGGGCCTCGACCGGCAACAACAGCGGCGCCGAGTGGCCCAAGCCCGACTACAAGGTCATCTGGCCGGAAGGGCTCGACGAGATGAATCCGGATCTCGACTTCGCCAACCTGCCGGTGAACCTGAACCTCATCCAGAAGGACCTCGACCAGATCCGGGCCGACCTCGCCACGGTCGGCGCCGACATGGCGCTCACCTCGTTCTTCTGGATGGTGAAAGACGGGATGGTCGTCGATCCGGTTCGGCACCGGTTCATCATCGAGCAGCTCAACGCGGCCAACTGGCCCTACCGCTATCGCGACCTCGAGCGGCTGGCGAACTTCCAGAACCGGCTGTTCGCCAAGTACGCCGCGGTCCACGGCATCGCCTTTCTCGATCTGGTCGGCAACACGCCGTTCGACCCGGACCTGTTCGTCGATGCCGTGCACACGTCCTATGCCGGCACCCGGATCCGCGGCTGGGCGGCCTTCAACCTGCTGGTGCCGCTGGTCGAGAAGAAGCTGGCCGACAAGGCCTGGCCGCGCCCCTGGCCGGCCGGCGCGTCGACGGCGCTTCCCACCTTCTCGCCGCGGCTCACCAAGCTCGAGTGTAAAGCGCCCTGAGTTCTTCCCCATTCAGATGGGGAGGTGCGCGATCCTAAGCCGCGTAGCGGCGGAGATGATCCAGCAGCAGTTCGTTAACCCTCTCCGGCATCTGGTCGGCAGCATAATGACCGACGCCAGGCAGCACCTCGAAACGGTAGGGCGCGTCGATGAATTCGCCCGTGCCCTCGGCCGCGGCGCGGCCCACCGTGTCGTCGGCGTCTCCCCAGACATAGAGGGTCGGCACCTTGATCGGGCCGAGCGGCATGCGTTCGCCGCGAGCCCGGTACCAGGCCAGCGCCGCCTCCATCGCCGGCGCGCTTCCCAGTACGGAGAGATGGCGATCGATCGCCTCCGGCGGCACGCCCTCCTTGGTGTGCCGCGCGCGCAGCCAGGCGCAGTCGTCCGCCAGCAGCTTCGGGACAGCATCGGGTTCGAGGAATGCCTGATGATGGCCGGAGCGCCGCTTCTGCTCGCCGTCCGGCATGGCCAGTGCCCGCGCAAACGACATCGGATGCGGGCGCGACAGGATGGTGAGCGACCGAAGCCGCTCGGAATGCTTGAAAGCGATGGCCCAGGCGAGGCTCGCGCCCCAGTCGTGGCCGACGAGATGGAAACGCTTGTCGCCATGGCCCACCGCGGAGACGAGGTCGAGCGCGTCGCCGGTGAGTTTGTCGAACCGGTAGGAATCGAGGTTGGCCGGATCGGGTCGCGCGCCCGCCGAATAGCCGCGCTGGTTGGGCGCCACCGCGAAGTAGCCGGCATCGCCCAGCACCGGCACCTGCGCCGTCCAGAAGTGCCGCGACACGCCGAACCCGTGCAGCATCAGCACCAGTGGTGACGACCCGTCGCCGGCCACGGAGGCATCGAACACCAGGCCGGGCGCGGTCTCTATGTTGCGGACTTCCATCTCGGTCATTCTCCCTCGCCGGTCCCGGCGCGGCCCCACTTCGCTTCGAGACGACGCCAGGCGCGGGCAAGCCGCGCGGCACGGTCCTCGAACAGGTCGGGGGCGACGTCCTTGCCCAGCACTGTTTCCTCGACCTCATGATGGGGCCGCGTGCCGCCATCGGCCAACAGGTGCTCCACCGCCACGCCGCGCTCTGCGAGACGGCGCGACACCAGAACCGTGCGATGGCAGTCGAGCGGTTCCTTCTCGGCGCACATCAGGCAGAGCACCGTGTGCTGCGCGTCTTCGATCACGCGGTCGAGGGCGGACCTGAACTCCGGCCGCGCCGCCAGCTGGTCGTAGCTGCCACCAGCCTGCGGTTTGCCGCCAAGTGCAGGACCTTCATGAACATAGGCGATGCCGGCCTCGGCCAGCGAGCGCGCGAGGTTCGTCTGGCCGAACTGCGGATGGCGGCGCGACCACGGCGTGGAGCGCACGTCGACCAGGCGTTCCACACCGCCCGCCTTCAGGAGCGCCACGAAGCGTTCGATCGGATGGTTGGAGTGGCCGATGGTCTTGACCGGTTTCATGCGAGGCGGCGCACCTTGTCGATGAAGGCCTGGGTCGCGGCCGAGGGATCGTCGCGCCGGCAGGCGAGGTTGAGCGGCACCTTGATCGCGGGCCGCCCGGTGAGGGGGCGATACGTTACACCCTCCAGCGGCAACCTGCTGAGCGACGCGGGTACGATGGTGATGCCGAGACCGGCGGCCACGAGGTTGAGGGTCGAGACGATGCGCGGCGCTTCCTGGCTGACATGGGGGCTGAATCCGGCAGCGCTGCAGGCCGCGATGATGACGTCGTAGAGCCCGCGCCCGTCGGCCCGGCGGTAGAGGATGAAGTCCTCGGTCGCGAGATCCTTCAGCGCGAGTTTCGGCCGGCGTGCGAGCCTGTGGCGCGCCGGCAGGGCGGCCGACATTTCCTCGTGCAGCAGCTCGTACAGCTGAAGCCCCTGCGGCTCGACGAGGCCGGAGCGGATGAAGGCGATGTCGAGCCGCTCGTCGCGCAGCGCGGCCAGCAGGTCGCCGGAACTGTTCTCCTCGAGTACGAAGGAAATATCGGGGCGCTCGCGGCGGAACTCGCGGATGGCGCGCGCCACCAGCGGGTGGAAGGGCGCCGAGGTGGTGAAGCCCACGGCGATGCGGCCGGTCTCGCCGCGCGCCGTGCGCCGCGCCTTCACCGTCGCGCGTTCGACGGCGGCCAGGATCGCCTCGGCATCGGCCAGGAAGGAGCGGCCGGCATCGGTCAGGCTGACGCCGCGCGGATGGCGCAGCAGAAGGGCCGCGCCGATCTCCTGCTCGAGCGCGCGAATCTGCTGGCTGAGCGGCGGCTGCTGCATGTGCAGCTTCTCGGCTGCGCGGGTGACATGGCCCTCATGCGCCACGGCGACGAAATAACGAAGGTGTCGCAGTTCCATGGCATATCCATAAAGTATGGAAATAGAAGTTATCATATATTTGAACACTGCATAGTCCGGCCCTAGACAAGCCCTTGTCCTCATTCTGAGGAGCTCTGGGATCGGCGGGGGCAAGATGGCGATATCGATGGCTCTGGGGCTCGGCATCCTGATGGTGTTCACCGCCTTCCTGTCCGGCATCTTCGGGATGGCAGGCGGGATGGTGCTGATCGGCGTGCTGCTCTTCCTGCTGCCGCTGCCGATGGCCATGGTGCTGCATGCGGTGACGCAGATGGCGTCGAACGGCTGGCGCGCGCTGCTGTGGCGGCGGCACATCCAGTGGCGCATCACGGCCTTCTACGTGCTGGGCTGCTTCATCGCGGTTGGCCTCTGGTCGCTCACGCTCTACGTGCCGGAGAAAGCCGTCGCCTTGCTGATGCTGGGGCTCTCGCCCTTCGTGCTGCGGGTCGTGCCGACGCGGTGGATGCCGGCGACGCTCGGCCCACTGCAGGCGCTGGGCGGCGGCATCGCCTGCATGGCGCTCATGTTGCTGACCGGCGTGACCGGCCCGCTGGTCGACCAGCTCTTCCTGCGCTCGCCGATGAATCGCCAGCAGATCGTCGCCACCAAGGCCTCGTGCCAGGTGTTCGGCCATGGTTCGAAGCTCCTCTATTTCGGCGCTCTCATCGAGCAGGCCGGTTCGGTCGAACCCTGGGTGCTCGTGATGGCGGTGGCTGCCTCCATGCTGGGCACGTCGCTCGGCAAGCAGATCCTCGAGCGCCTGTCCGACGCTCAGTTCCGCACCTGGGCGGGACGGCTCATCACCGTGCTGGGTCTCTACTATGTCGGCTATGGCTTGGTGCTGCTGGCCGGGATTGCCTAAGATGGCGCGTGGACATTCCTGCTGGCTTTCGAGAACTCACTGAAGCGACCGGATTCACCGCGGCCAACGGCCCGTGGTTCGAGAAGGTCGAGGGAAACAGGGTCTGGCGCGGCTTCCGGCCCGGCCCGCAACATGCCAATGCGCTGGGCATCGTGCATGGCGGCATGCTGGCCGCCTTCATCGATGCGGCCCTTGGCTCGGTGGTCTACCACGCCATCGACCGGCGCTGTGTCACCCTGAAGCTGACGCTCGACTATCTGACTCCGGCGCGGGTCGGCGACTGGATCGAGGCCACGGGCGAGCTGCTGGGCCATGACGAGCATGTGGCGCAGGTGAGGGGCCGTCTCTATGGTCCGCGCCACGATGTGCTGGCCGGGCTGGGCGACTTCGCGCTGCTGCGGCCGGGACGCCCCTTGAGAGTCCGGAGCTAGAGTGACTTCCTACGAAATACCCGACGATCCACCCGAAGGTTTCACTCTCGTCGATTTCGCCCGCGGCCGGCCCGAGCCGAACTTCAACATGCATGTCGGCAACATGTATGTGAAGCGCGGCGAGAAGGGCACGCGCGACGAGTTCGTGCTGGCGATCCGCGTGCAACAGAATATGTGCAACCCGGCGGGCGGCCTGCATGGCGGCATGATGATGACGGTGGCCGACCTCGTGGGCACGATGGGCGGCGGCTATCTCGCCGGCCTGCGCAAGTTCCTGCCGACCGTCAGCATGACCTTCGATTTCGTGGCGCCCGCGCGGGTCGGCGACTGGGTCGAGGGCCGCGCCGAACTGATCCGCCAGACGCGCAGCCTGCTGTTCACCAACATTTATCTGACCGTGGGCGACCAGAAGATCCTGCGCGCCTCCTCGATCGCCAAGATCTCGTCGGGCGACGGCACCGGCTACACGAAGGCCGAGGCTGGAGTTCCATCGACTCCAGCCAGCCAACCACCCTCGCCCTGAGGAGCCGCGCACGGCGCGGCGTCTCGAAGGGTGAGCTGCAAACGTGGTGCTCGTGCCCATGCTTCGAGACGGCTGCTCCGCAGCCTCCTCAGCATGAGGTTGGTGTGTGACCTGTCTCCCTCGGAAAGAGGCTAGCGGCCCGGCGGGCGAGATCTGAGGGACGATTTCAGGAAGTCGACGAAGGAGGTGACGCGGGCCGAGATGCCGCGTCTCGCAGGCACCAGCGCGAGAATGTCGGCGCCCTCGAACGACCAGGGCGCCAGCACGCGCCTGAGCTCGCCGCGCTTCACGAAGGGGCCGGCGTCCCACTGCGAGCGCAGCATGAGGCCGAGCCCCGCGAGCGCCCAGTTGCGCACCACCTCGCCGTCGTTGCTGGTCAGGGTCGGCGTCACGCGCACGGCGCCGCTGCGGCTGCCGCGGCGATGGCGCCATAGCGTCACGTCCTCGTTGTTCTCGCGTACGCAGAGGCAATCGTGCTGCAGCAGGTCGCGCGGATCGTCCGGCGTGCCGCGGCGATCGAGATAGGTTGGCGCGGCGCAGACCCAGCGGTCGTTGCGCGCCAGCACGTGCGCCACCCAGGTCGAATCGCGAACCGCGCCGATATGGACCACGACATCGGCGTCCTCGCTGTCGGTCCACGGGCGTTCGGAGAGGTCGAGCGTCACGCGGATCGCCTCGTGCCGTTGGGCGAAGCGGGCGACGAGGGGGGCCACGTGCAGGCGGCCGAAGCCGAAGGGTGCGACCACCCGCAAGGGCCCCGAGAGGGCGCCACCCTCCTTTCCCAGCAGGTCGGTGAGTGCGCCCATCCGCGCCAGCATCGCCTGCGCTTCGCTCACCAGATGCTCGCCCTCGCCGGTGAAGCGCAGGCGCCGCGAACTGCGCACCACGAGGCTGACGCCCAGCGTCCGTTCGAGCTTCTTGAGGCGCAGCGACAGGGCTGGCGGGGTGACGTTGAGCGACCGGGCGGCGCCGCTCAGCGAGCCGGTACGCGCCAGCGCTTCCATGAATTGCAGGTCGGCGAGCGTGATCATTCAGTTTTCCTTAACTGAACTGTTCGTCCGATTTAAGCACCAACGGCCTGCGACTTGCTACGTTGGGCGCATGACGACGACCTTTCCCAAAGCCGTCCTGTTCGACCTGCTGACGGCGCTCCTCGACTCCTGGACCCTGTGGAACGACGTGGCCGGCTCGGAAGAGCGCGGCCGCGCCTGGCGGGCCGAATATCTGCGGCTCACCTATGGCTGCGGCAGCTACGTGCCCTACGAACAGCTTGTGCGCGAGGCGGCTGTAACGACCGGCCTGGCCGAAGGCGCGGCGGATACGCTGGAGGCGCGCTGGCTCGAACTGCCGCCCTGGAGTGGCGCGCAGGCAGCTCTCGACGCGCTGGCCGGCCGCACGAAGCTCGGCGTGGTGACCAACTGCTCGATCCGGCTGGGCCGGCAGGCGGCAGAGCGGCTTCGGACGCGCTGGGACTGTGTCGTCACGGCCGAGGAGGCCGGTTGCTACAAGCCCGACCCGCGCCCCTATCGGCAGGCGCTTGCCGCGCTGGGCGTCGCGCCCGGCGAGGCGGCCTTCGTCGCGGGCTCCGGCTACGACCTGTTCGGCACCTCCACTGTCGGCCTCAGGACCTACTGGCACAACCGCGTCGGCCTGGCGCGCCCCGAGGGGGCGCCGCCCGCTGCTCTCGAGCGGCCGACGCTCGACGATCTTCTCCCCTGGCTGGAAGGACGTTTGTCATGATGTTACGCCGACTTCTGCTCACCCTCGCGCCGCTGCTGCTGGCGGCCGGTACGGCCACCGCCCAGAGCTTCCCGATCAAGCCGCTGACGCTGATCGTGCCGTTCCCCGCGGGCGGTCCCAGCGATGCGCTGGCCCGCGCGCTCGCGCAGGGCATGGCGGCGGACCTCAAGCAAACCGTCGTGGTCGAGAATATCGGCGGCGCCAGCGGCACGATCGGATTGACGAAGCTCGCGATCGCTGCGCCCGACGGCTACACGATCGGCTTCGGCACGATCGGCACGCACGTCGCCAACGCCGCCCTGTTCAAGAAGCTGCCCTACGATCCGCTGACCGGCTTCGAGCCGATCGGCCTCGCCGGCACGGCGCCGCTGCTGCTGGTCGCCAAGGCCAGCCTGCCGGTCTCGAACCTCAAGGAGTTCATCGCCTATGCCGAGAAGAACAAGGCAGGCATGACCTATGGCAGTGCGGGCGTCGGTTCGATCTCCCACTATGCCTGCGTCGTGCTGTTGTCGGCGCTCAAGCTCAACATCACTCATGTGCCCTATCGCGGCGTGGCGCCGGCGATGAACGACCTGATGGGCGGCCACATCGATTTCATGTGCGACCAGACGACGACGGCGCTGCCGCAGATCGCGGGCGGCAAGATCAAAGCGCTTGCCGTGCTGAGCGACCAGCCTCTGCCGCAGCTGCCGGGTGTGGCCACGGCCGCGAGCCAGGGCTACGACGTGAACCTGCGCTCGTGGAACGCGCTGTTCGCGCCCAAGGGCACGCCGCAACCGGTCATGGCGCGGCTGAACGAGGCGCTGCGGGCAGCCGTGGCCGACCCGGCGCTGGTGAAGCAGATGAATGCCGTGGGCGTCGATCTGCCGTCGCCGGAGGCGCTGCAGCCCGCTACCGTGACGGCGCTGATCGCGCGGGGGCTGGAAAAGGACGTGCCGGCGCTCAGGGCGCGCGGCGAGTATCTCGACTGAAGGGTGGACACTTGAAGCTGATGGATATCGAGACCCCGGCGGCGCTGATCGACGAGCGCCGCATGGCAGGCAACATCGCGCGCATGCAGGGCCATCTGTCGGCGCTGGGCGTGCGCCTGCGGCCGCACGTGAAGACCTCGAAATGCATCGAGGTCGCGCGTGCCCAGCAGGAAGCGGGCGCCGTGGGCATTACGGTCTCGACCCTGAAGGAGGCCGAACAGTTCTTCGCCGCGGGCTTTTCCGACGTGCTCTATGCGGTCTGCATCGTGCCGGACAAGCTCGACCGCGCACTGGCCCTCATCCGTAAGGGCTGCGCGCTGACGCTGCTCGTCGATTCGGTGGCGGCGGCCGAGGCCGTCGTGGCGAAGGGCCGTGAAACGAACCAGCGCTTCGACCTCATGATCGAGATCGATTCCGACGGCCATCGTTCGGGCGTCCAGCCCGAGGCGCCGGAGCTGATCGCGATCGGCCAGGTGCTGCAGGCCGGCGGCGCGAGGGTGAAAGGCGTGCTCACCCATGCCGGCAGCTCCTACGATCTCGACACGCCGGCGGCGCTGCAGGCGCTGGCGGAACAGGAGAGGGCGCTGTGCGTGCGTGCCGCCGAGCGTCTGCGTGCCGCCGGCCTCGCCTGTCCCGAGGTCAGCATCGGCTCGACCCCGACCGCGATTGCCGCACAGCATCTCGAAGGCGTCACCGAAGTGCGGGCCGGCGTCTACGTCTTCTTCGATCTCGTGATGTCCAACGTCGGCGTCTGCAAACCCGAGGACGTCGCGCTCTCCGTGCTGACCACCGTGATCGGCCATCAGCCCGAGAAGGGCTGGGTGATCGTCGATGCCGGCTGGATGGCGATGAGCCGCGACCGCGGCACCCAGCGCCAGAAGATCGACTATGGCTACGGCGCCGTGTGCGACGTTGAGGGCAACGTGATCGACGGGCTGATCGTCTCGGGTGCCAATCAGGAGCACGGCATCGTCGCGCGTCGCGACGGCACGGCCGATGCGGGCCTGGTCGAGCGCTTTCCCATCGGTGCGCGGTTGCGCATCCTGCCCAACCACGCCTGCGCCACCGGCGCGCAGTATCCGTCCTACCTCGCCGTGACGCCGGCCGGCGACGCCGCGACCTGGCCGCGCTTCCAGGGGTGGTAGCTAGACCGTCGCGCCGAAATGGCTGCCCAAGGCGCGGCGGCCGGAATCCGTGAGGCGCACGGTGCGGCTGCGGCGCAGGCGCTCGGCCCACCCGCGCTTGAAGAATGTGTCGGCGATGGCGGCGCCCAGCGCGCCCGAGATGTGCGGCCGGCGCTCGCTCCAGTCGAGGCACTGGCGCGCGAAGTGGCGCGTGCTCGCCTGGCGCGCCGTGCCGAGATCGACGCCCAGTTTGCCGCAGAACGATTCGCCAGACGGTGTGAGCTGCCAGTCGCGTGGCCCCTTGGGTTCGAGATGCCCCTGCCGGGTCAGCGAATCGGTGACGGCTATGCCCACCTGTCCGGCGAGGTGGTCGTAGCAGGTGCGGCAGAAGCGGAGATCGGGATCGCGCCGCCACGCCGCGCTCTTCGACGCCGGAGCCGCCCGTGCACCGGCCAGTGCCATCAGCGATTCGATGGCGTGCGCCACCTCGGGTGAGGCGAGACGATAAAAGCGGTTGCGCCCCTGGGCACGGGCGGCCAGCAGGTCCGCCTCGACCATGCGCGCGAGATGGCCGCTCGCGGTCTGGGCGGTGATGCCGGCCGTATGAGCGAGGTCCGACGCGGTGTGCGCGCGGCCGTCCATCAGCAGCGACAGCATCGAGGCACGCGCCGGATCGCCCATCAGGGCGGCGATCTCGGAGAGGGCGTTCACGGTGGTCATGACAGGACTCTAGGCCCGGCCGTTCGTGCTCGCCACGGTCAATGGTTCGGCGGGTGCCGAAGTAATCACGATCCTAGGCGCAACGAGGCATTCCTCGCCGCGCCATTCTAACCGCGTGAACTTACGTCTTGCCAGATGTAGCGACGAGGTAGGTCTTCCCGATTCCGCGTCGCTGAAGGACGGCATTCAGGGTTGTAAGGCGTCTTGCCTGAGAGGCGGCGTCAGCAGCGAAGTCATAGCGAACGGTGATCTGCCGAGGCGTCGCCCAAGCGCCAAACCCTTGATCCAACACCACCGTTGCGGCGGTTCCATCGGCGAAATCGACATTGAGGTAGCGGCCGTGCGGCACATCCTTCTGAAACAAGGAAGTCCGAAGGCCACGCTGCTTACCAAGCAGTTCGATAACCGCCTTCTGTTGCATGCCGTCGCGCCAATCGTGCCAGATTTGCCAAGGGTCTCCCCGAAGGTCATTGGGACGCGGCGGACGAGTCTCGATGATGAGCGTAGCCTCCGAGACATCCGACTGCGTAACAATGTGCTTAATCGTGTCGATTAACAGGCGTGCCATGAGTGGCGAGGCCACATAAGAGTCGCGGTAGACCATTCGGGAAATGCCTGCCTTTGGCCAGCTGCCGCATTTCTTCAGCAGCTCGACGATGAGCTTAGAAGCACGGACTCCAAACGTCGCAATGTCGCAATCAAGTTCCGAACCGATCTGGATGAGCTGGGCTCCCGGCGGAGGAAGAAGCGTGTCGAGGTCGATCGCCGTAGACTGCACGGTAATGGGAGCGCTTCCTCTGGCCATCGGATGTTCGACAGGACGTCCCCAAGCAGACCCGGGTAAGCGAGGCTCGGCCTCGCGTGTCGCCCAGATCCGGCTGTCGCTCTGTTCTCCATGGGCGATAGCAAAGACATGCGCCCCGTTTGAAAAGGTGGGCGCCTCAGAGACGATAAGATCGACATTGTGCCGTAGCGCAAAATCACGAAGGCTGAGCTTTTCCGCAGGGCTTAGCTTGTTGACCAGGACTGGCGCTATGGCGAGCCGTGTAGCATGACCCCGCTTTCTCCAATCCAGAAGTTGTGCGGCGAGCGGCCAATCCGGCAGGGTCGCAAGGTTACTCCGGTCAGGCAGAAAGACGGTGAGAGAGGCCTGCGCTGACCGGCGGAGGTCGCGGTCGATCTCATCTAGCGGTGTGAGCGATAGAACCGCTTTGTCGACGAAGCGCTCGTCGGGGTCGAGTTCATTCGGGATTTTTAGATGTGCCCGAAGAAATGCCAGCGCCCCGGTCCGGTCGAGTTCGTCTTTGCCGCCAGGCGCATCGGAGGTCAGCACACAGGCCGCGCACGCCTTCTCGCAGCCGGGCGTTTCACAGTCGAGAATCAGCTCAGCGCGGTGAATGACCGGGCGCATCAGATGTTCGAACGAAACCGCGAATCCAGCACCGCCGGACGCCCGATCGAACAAGAACAGGGATACGACCTGCGCGCCGAGCGCATTACGGCTTTGACTGACGGCGAACCCCATTTCGTCCGCGTCCACCCCCAATTCCTGGGCGAGCGCCTCTCGCAACGCGATCACCAGCGCATTGGCGCCAGCCCGCCGAAGCGCATGCTGCGGCTGAAGTTCGAAGACATCGGTTGTAATTTCCAGGCCAAGCGCGACGTTGCGCTTGATGCTGAAAGGCTTGTCGTTGCCCGGACAAACGTCTTGCCCCTTCCGGTAGCGCAGCGGCTTGTGGCCGACGAGCGCTGGAGAAGGTGACGATAGCCCAAGATTATCGCTATCCGCTTCCGCCCGGCCACACTGCAGGCAGATCGCGTAACCGGAGCCACGTGGCCCACCGCGATTGGAATAGTAAACAAGGCCCTCGCGGCTAGAGCGGTACCGCCCCAGCTCGGGCAGCGGCAGGCTCTGCCATGCCGCATCACGCACCGAGACAGTCGGATCCTCCGGTGGAACATAGGAGAGGTTGTCGGTCTCGGCATGCGCACGCACTCGCGGGTCGACCGAGAATCCGGCCGGGCGGAGAAACTCCTCACTGGTGGGCCGCTCGGTACCGCATACCGGGCAGCAGTCGAGACGTCCGCCACGCCTGATATCGCTGGCACCGCACGTCGTGCAGCGCCAGAGATAGCGCAGACTCTGAATCTCTGCGAGATTCTCTTCGTTCGCTGGACGTTTCCAGTTCAGCGTCACACCGGCTGACTTGTAAACGAGGCCGTCCAGTACGACTTCGGATCCGGGCGCATAGTCACGGATCGCGAGATCGAGCGACCGCTGCGGCCCGACGGTGCGGAATTGCCGTGCGCCTTCCTGTGGGCCTTCTTGTTGAGACTTGAATTCCCTTCCGGGCATGAACGAGACCACATCGGTCGGGAAACCGTGCCCAGGAAGGAAGCCTCGGTCCGCAAGGCTGCCAAGCAAGAATTCTCCGCACATGCGCCGCAGCTCAACCCCCATCCTGGACCTGCCGGCATTCTGGAGACCTTCGTCCTTCGCAAGGGTGACTAACCCTTCCCATTCCGCAACAAACTCATTCGAGAGCGCAGCGATGGCGGCCCTTGCATCCGCAACGAGGTCTTGGTCGCCCTCCAAAATTGAGCGCTGTGTCAGTATTGCGAGGCCGTCGTTGAAGGCGCTCACGGTCGTGGGGCGCTGAAGCCATTCGATGAAGCCCTCTACAGGCCGCTCAGCCTTGGGCGGGCGAGCTTCCTTCAGGTCCAAAGGACAGCCGAGGAAGGCGCCGATCTGCATTCTTAGCGCATCACCGGCGTGTTCGCGCATGAAATTGCCGAGCAGGAAAGCGTTGACGTGACGTTGCACGATTGGGCGGCTGCTAAGCGTCACCTTTGGAGCGGCGAGCGTCCGCTGCAGGTAAGCTCGCGGATCGCGAAACGCGTCGCTGTCGAGTGGCCTGTCCTTACAGAAGGTAAAGGCCAAAGCCACGGCTTGTCCACGACGGCCGGCCCGGCCGACGCGCTGCCGGTAGTTGGCGATCGATGGCGGCACATTGGTCATCATCACGGAAGAAACCGCGCCGATGTCGACGCCCATCTCCATCGTGGTCGAGCAATTCAGGATGTTGATCCTGCCGGCCTTGAATTCGCGCTCGTAGCGGCGCAGCCGTCCGCTGTCCTGCTGCGCCGAGTGCTCGGCCGAGCGCGCATAATCGGCGAACAACGCGATTCGGTCCGAGATGTTGGTCCATGCCCCCAAGCCCCGTAGCGCTTCGATCGCGGGGTCAGCATCGATCCAGTCGCGTGCGGCCTCCCGTGCGTGGGTCATATCGGCAAGCCCGAGCATCGGAGCCGGATGCCGCGGCATGACGATGGGCATGGTGCGCCGGCGCGCCTCGGATTGCTCCTCGAGCCCGTAGGGGGTGAGGCCGAACGGCGCCCGATCCAGAAGGCGGCGAGTGACCGGGCAATAAAACGCATCGATGACAGGGGCGACGAAGGTCCTACCGAAATCAAACGCACGCCGTTCCGGATCGACAGAGAAGGTAGACTGCACCTGCGTCCATGCCGCGTGCAGGCATTCGTCAAGATCAGACCGGTCGCTCTTGTCAGTCAGGTTGAGCCCAAGACCCTGAACGAGGAACGCAACAGGGCGCGAACGCGGGTGCGCACGAAAATGTCCGTTCGGCCACGCGCGCAGTTTTGGATCATTGTCGGTCTGGCTGTCAGGGCCGACCAGCGATGTCAATTTCGCTTTGGATAGCACCCAATGCTGCATTTGCCAGGAGATAGCGACGGCGCCGTTCGCTCGAATGAACCATGTCAGCACGGCGTCAAGATAGGCTCGCCAGTCGTCAGCAGTCTTACCTCTGCGACGGAAGGCGTCGGGAATCTCAGAGTCAGTGAGCCTGCAGATCCCGGGGTTGCGTAGGCGCGCGATTCCCAACGTCTCGGCTGAGTTCGCGCGCTTCGGCCGGCGGGCGAATTCCCGTAGCAGCAAGAATTCAGCGATCCTGGAATCGTCCGCAAATAGCTCCTCGTCGCGGGCCTGCCACACGCCCTTGATCCACTCGGCGACCTCGATGCGTCCCGCAAGACGATTCACGAGCTCAGACCAGGCGATGCCGTCGGGGCTACCCGACGTGAGGCGTGTCAGCTCCTGTCGTTTCGCGGCCGCCATGCTTTCGAGAGCCGGAAGCTTAGTTTTCCTAAAGGCCGCTTCGAACTCTTGGATGTCGGTCTTGAGCTTCTCGGCATCCTGGTCCGCCCCCGCTGCCGGACGTATTGAAGCTTGCACTTGATGATAAACGAAGGAACGCACGAAATTCCGCTCCGATTCAATTTGGAGCTTGGCTGCCATGCGCGCCGTGCCTTGGCGGCTGTCAGTGAAGGAGAGCAGCCGGCGCCCTCTGGAGGGAAGCTTCTCGCCCGCCTCAACCTTCGCGGGTTCAACGCCCTCAAGAAGGACCGGGGCAGCATTGCCGAGAATGAACGGCGCGCCGAAGCGGAGCGGCCGGATCAACTCGGGACCTTTGCGTCCTTTTGGACTGCAGTGAGGACAGACGTGAGGTCCATGATGCTCCTCATACCGGAGCGTCAGTCCGCCATCAGCTGGTCCGTCGGCAACGCGCCAGCCACCTTTTCGGTCGAGCCAGAAGTTTCGAGCGGTAGCGGTTGGATTGGCTGCAAAGAGCCGATCCCATGCAGGGATGTCTTCCTTCCTCGCTGCATCGTCCCCGTCGCCGTCTGCGTCCTCCGGCACATCGACAGCATCGCGTGCGCTGTCGAATGCGAACTCGTCCTTTGGAGGATTGCGCAACGGCGCTGACAGGCGCGGACCTGCCTCAACCCCCTCCAGGAACGCTTCGCCGCACTCAAAGCAGCTCACGACCTCCAGGACTGGAGCCGTACAGGATGGGCACTCGTCGGCACGCTCCGAGAGAATTCGGCCAAAGGGCCAGTCCACAGGCTTTTGAAGGCACGCCGGATTAATGCAGCTCCAGATGCCGGGCACGGCGCGCTCGAAGGCATGAAGGCGGATCGGCGCGAGGCGTTCTTCCTCCACATCGCCCGACCTCCGCGTCGCGCGGGACATTGCTGAGATGAGATCGGCGGCATCGACACCGTATGCTTTCGCAGGTGCGTCGAAGTCGGCGAGCTGCACGCTCCCTTCAAACAATCGCTCGACAAGCCGCCACGTGGCCGGGTCCCGGCCGAGCATCTCGTAGAGCTGTTCGGGGGTGGCGGCGCGAATGTCGACGGAGGGCCGGCCGGCAGCGCCGTCGGGTCGGAGCGGCATCTGGCGGCGTCCCTCGATGACGTGAACGCGATCGTCCGGAATGCCGGCGACGTCGGCCAGGAAGCGCTGAAGCTGCTGACGCACATCCGGGCCCGAGCCGATGGTCGCTGAGGTGGCGACGAACCGGACGTCCTCGGGTTTCACGGAAAAGGCGAGTAGGACCCGGCGCAGGAGCAACGCAATCTCCGCCGCAGCCGCACCGACTAGCGAATGGGCCTCATCGAGCACAATCCATTTCAGCTTGCCCTGCGAGGCGTCGATGATCGGTCGGTCCTCCGCCCGCGCAAGCATGTATTCGAGCATGGTGATGTTGGTGACGAGCAGCGGCGCCGGACTGCCCCGCAGCCGTTCCCGGTCAATGACCTCTTCCGGCGTGCGGCGACGTTCGGACTCTCTGGCGGCGGGTTGCAGATCTCCGTTGTAGAGACAGTAGCGAACCCTTCCGCCAAAGGGCTGCGTCCACGCGGAGAGGCGCTCGCGCTGGCTCTCGATCAAGGCATTGAGAGGATAAAGCATGATCGCCTGCACGCCTTCGAGCGGCTCGCGTTGACCTTGCGCTTGCTTGATGAGATCGCTCAAGATTGGAAAGAGGAAGCACTCGGTCTTTCCCGATCCCGTGCCGGAAGTGACCAGCACTGACTGTGGACTGGGCTCCCCAAGCAGGCGCCAGGCTTCAGCTTGGTGCAGGAACGGTTTGCGTCCGCGAGGAAAGCGATAGTCATGGCCGGCAGGCAGCTCGTCCAGAGCCGCCACGAAACCGGGGTGCAACAGTGAATCGGCCAAGGCGTCCATTGTCGCATCGGCGGTCACGAAAGGATGTGCACCCTCGAGTACTGGCTGCTGCAGCATGGCGCCTATCGTCGGATCGTCGCCGCCAAGCAAAGTTCGCAAATGCTTCCGGAGTCCTTCATGCGCAAGTCCCGACTGCGCAATCACTGCCTCGGCGCTCCGCCGCTTTACTTCGTTCAGTACCTCAAACGGTGTCATGTCACGCTCAACCGTAGAATATTAGGAGATGAGGCCAAGCGCCCGATATGTATGCCGGATCCTCGCGGAGTGTCCGGCGTGCAACCCGCGCCAGCCCGGGTTTGAGCACAAGCTTCTCGCGGGCGCTTGCGGCGAGCAGAACGGGAGCAAAAAGGCCCGCAAAATCTGTGTGCGATCTCGTTTCGACTTCGGGGGGAAGCCTTACACCCGTTGATGCGAGGTGCGCCCCGAGATCGTTGCGCGCATCACCGCCCCGCCTGTCTTGTTCTCGGATGTAGGCATTCGTCAATTCGACAAATGACGGAATGTCGCCCGTCTGCGCCATCGGCAGTCCGGCCATCTGAAGAATTGCTCCAAGTGCAGGCTCTAGTTCAGTGAGTTCGTCACACGCTTTACGCAACCACCCCATCGCCTCGCTCATGGCTTTCTCCTTGCCAAGAGCGCCTTCCAGCGCGGCCATCAATGCTGCGTATTGATGGTTTGCCACCGCCTGCCAAAAGCGGAGGGGCAAGGCCAGCCATAGGAACGGCAGTTCACTCTGCAAAGCCCATATGATCCTGCGCTCGTCTTTATCGCGAGCGGTGAGCAGCAGATGGATGAGGGCTTCGGCGCTTGAGGGCAGCAGCTTCAGGGCATCGAAGGCGCTTGCCGGAAGGCCGTTGAGATTGGTGGCAGCGGCCCGTAGCCACTCAATCTCATCCGGTCCGCACTGGCCGCGTCCGATGCAGTTTAGGGCGTCCACGATGGCGCGCTGACGCTGCTCGTAGTCCGCCATCGTCAAGGCCGAAACCAGAACCCCGCGGTAGGCATCGGGAGCGCCGGGCTGCAGAACCGGGACGGGCCGTGAAACAACATCGACGCCGTCTCTCAGGTAGACGAGGCAGAGTCCTTTGCATCGCTCGGGGAGCTGCCAGACTCCTCCTTCCTGCGGCTCCAATGCGTGCTCATGTCGCGGATCCAGGACCATTCGCGCCACTGGCATGGCGTCGGTGCGGGTCGAAGCCGGAAGCCAATGCACCATGCCGTGGTGGTGGGCAAGCGGCCCGTGGCGGTAGCGGCTTATGCGGATCGGTGGCCGCGTGTCCCCAACGAAATCGATCTCCACCTGGTCATCCTGGTTCGGCATCGTCGCGAGCGTCTCTTCGATCGCTCCGCGCAGAATGCCGAGCGGGAGTTCGCCATCGACGATGGTTTTGATGCTGCCTGATCTGGAACCCCTGGCGCCGAGTTGAAGGACCGACTCGCGGGGGGACACGGCGACTGCGCCGCGCAGCATGCCAATATCGATCTGGCGGCCAGGCGTGAGGATCGTACCGTCCGCCAGCGCGATCACGGCGTCGCGGCCGACCAACCGAACAATCACATCAAAGGGATGCCCGACGGGCGGCCGCAGGGTCATTGGCAGGCGATAGATGGGGCGTTCGGTAAACCGGATCGCAAGATTTTCGGCGTCGGTCGCATCCACCGCGCAGGCGGTCTCACGGACGGCGGCGGTCCATCCGGGCAGTCCCTGAAGGCTGATGATGCCACTCAGCGCACTCTTCATGGTGCCGACGATGCCAGCCTCACTCGGCACAAGCGCCAACTGCCGCTTCTCGATCTGTATGTATGAGAGCGGATCGCGCCAGGACAATTCCATCAATCCGGCGCCGACAAGTGGCCCGGAGAGCGCATTCCACTTGCCTCCTGGCCGCCGTACAAACAACTCGCCAGCTCGCGGCGGCCGCTGTTTCTTGCCCTCGTTGATCAAAGGTCGTACTGGCGATGCCACTAGCTCCCAGTCATCATTCGCCAGCAGGAAGCCGGCCGGAACGAGTGAGCTTAGCTGCAGTTCGTGCTCGCGTTCGTCGGAAGCCGGCTCGACCCTGAATCGCACCGCTTCATCCTCACCGCTGCGGAAATACGTGGTCGCGATCACGTGAGCGAGGTTGCGGCCCAGCGATGGAATGTGTTCGACTTCAACCACGGCCCCATCGGCAGCAGGATCAATCGTCCAATCGTGCGGGACGAGAACGTAGAGGGTCTTGGCAGGAGCGTTTACCGACCCTGCGCGCAAGAAGCGAAGCAGCGGTTCGTTCGGCGTTGAACCTTCATCGAGCGCGAACACCAAGACGTCTGACCGCAGCGCATCACCTCGCGGCCATACCCAGGAACAAGGAGCACAGTCAGGCGAGCTTAGCGTCGTCGTGACAGGCGCCGTGAACGGGAAGTTGGTCATGAGCTTGGCAGTGCGCGTATAGGGGCGCACCCGCCAGCGCCGCTGCTCGCCAAAGGGTGGTTCGAATAGTGCGACCTCGCCGGCAAGATGATTGGCGAGCTCACCTGTTGCTGTTGCACGAGCGCGGCTCGTGGCAGGCAGCCCGGGCAACTTTGCCAGCGGTACTTCGCCGTTTGCCAGCAGCTGAATTGCAGACCGCCATTCGCCGTCGCGTTTGACCAGATAGCGCCGGATCTCGACACCTTCGGTGGTGAGGCCGGTCATCTTCTCATCGAGCAATCCGGTTAGCAGCTCGGCAACAAGGGCTTCATCCGCTGCCGGAACATAGATCGGCAGTTCATCCCGCCAGCCCGGATGCTTGGCGTCCAGAAGAGCGGAGTTGCGGACGCCTGCTGTACTTTCGGCTTCCGCCTTGCGCCGCAGCGCGAGGAGGCTCGTTGCAAGCTCCGAGCATAACGCGACGAAATCGTCGTGCTGATAACTCTTGCGCATTCGACCGCGCTCTTCTTCGGCGATCGCAAGAATTTCTTCGGCGGCGTCGACCCGCCAAGCGACGGCCCGGCGCATGATCGCGCGCAGATACTCCTTCAGCCAGCCGCGCGCGCCTTCTGCCAGGACCCGGACCGGAAAGCCGCCCTCCAGCGCGACAGTGAGAAGAAACTCGCGGACATTGCCGCTCTTTCGCAGAGGCCGCCGCCAGTACTCCAGACCGGCGCTCGTCGCCGCCTGCTTGCTGCCATAAGGTACGGAAGGAAAGTGATCAGGTGCCAAGTCGTCCCAGCGAAGAAGCGTTGAGTCTGACTCACGACGGAACCACTCAGCGCAGTACGCGACGAACAACGCACCAGAGCGGCGGTCTGGCTCAAGCAGACGACCGGTGCTGGCCAAGCGCCCCAGTATCCGCTTCGCCTGATCATATTCGCTATCCGCCATTCTGTAGCGGTGAAGAGGCCGTTCATCTGGGCGTGTGAGCTTCCGAGCGGCGAGAAAGGCATGTAGCCAATCAACAGCCGATTCCAATGGCGGGGCTGCGCGTTTGAGTCCAGTCGGTGACGCCGCCTTCATGAGGGTGCGGCGAGCTATCAATACTCTTACATGCAGATCATTCGCAGCGTCGCTATTTCTTCGCTTGAGCTCTTCATTGATCGCGCCGAGAAACTCGACGTCGCTGCTCCTCTGCTGGAACATCTCATCGAGCTGCCCTTCGTTCAGAAGAGACAGATCCATAATTTCCTTGTCTCGCCTGTTCTCCATCCATTGCCCCCATGGGAACCATGGACGAAAATCGTTTGCAGGCAAACCTCAATTTTCTAACAGAGGTAACGGTCGACATGGCGCATATACAACCACTTGGGACTGAACAACTTTCCCTGCGGCGGCCATAGGAGTAAGCGACCCTTGCGTCGCAAGGGCATCAAATTCCGAGTTCTCTTGGATTCCGCCGTATGGCTGAATGACGCCGACGGCCACAGCGATTATCTAGGAGGTCCTGCCGTGAAGTTTGAATGGGGGAGTTTGCTCCGCCCATCATGACCTGACATCAACGCCACTTCGGATTGGCGATGGCGATCTTGTCGGCGATGGTGGCGTCGAGATGGGCCATCAATGCCGCGTCTCTCTCGTCGCGCTCGCCGGTGCGCAGCTGGCGGGCCAGTTCGCGGTTCAGCTCCTCGAGCGTGGCCTCGCGGCCGAGCAGCGCGACGAGACGCTCATGCTCGCGCGCATCGGCGACCGGTCCGAGGTGTACCTCGCGTTCCAGGATGGCGAGCGAGTTCACGGCGACCCGCATCTGGAAACCCAGCCGCGGCTCGGTGCGGTCGAGGGCAGGCGTCGCTTCCTCGCGCAGGAAGTCGGCGATGGCCGCCAGAAGTTCGGCGGCGGTGGGGCGGTCCTGGGCCACGATCAGACTCCCTGCTTCAGCAGTTGCAACAGGTCGACTTCGGTCTCGACGGCGCGGCGGCCGATCGAGGCATGCTCCATCGACTTTATGGACCCCGAGAGATGCTTCCAGGCCTGATTGAGGCAGATGATGCCCCAGTGGACGGTGCCGAAGACTTCCCACCAGTGCGCGCGCACCGGATCGACCTGGCCGCCCCCGGCGCGCTCGTAGGCGGCCCACAATTCCTCGCGGCTGCCGAAGCCGCCGGCCGGCCTGTCGATCGCCCCGAAGCGCCAGCTCTTCACGCAGAGCCAGCCGAGATCCTCCACCGGGTCGCCGAGATGGGCGAGCTCCCAGTCGAGGATCGTGGTCACGCCGGTCTCGTCGACCAGGTAGTTGCCGGTGCGGTAGTCGCCATGCACCAGCACCGGCCGCTCGAGCGGCGCGGGCTTGCGGCGGTCGAGCCAGGTGAGGGCCAGTTCGAACACCGGTTGCGGTTGTCCCAACGCATCGAGCGAGCGGCGGAGCTCGGCGATATGGTCGGCGGCCTCGCGGCGGGGGAGGGGCGGCAGGGCGGCCGGATCGGTCGCGTGAATGCGGGCGAGGATCTCGCCGAGCTGGCCCGCGATCTTCCCGCGCGCGGCCGCGTAGGGCGCATCGCGCAGCAGCTTGCGGGCAATCGCGATGCCGCCGACCCGGCGCATCACGTAGGCCTCGCCCAGCCCGTCCTGTGGCGTGAGTTCGAACAGCGGCTCGGGCGAACGCACGCCGGCCTCATGGGCGGCGCGCAGCACGCGGAATTCGGTCGCGCGGTCAATGGTGACGGCGCGTTCCCGCTCGGTCTTGCCCTGGGCCGGCGGGTCGCGGCGCAGGATCAACGCGTGGCGCTCGCCGCTCACGACGGCGTCGAAGCTCCAGGTCTGGCGGGAGGCGCCGCCGGACTGACGGGACAGGGCTTCGATGGTGGCGGGGGCGCCGAAATGGCGACGGGCCGCTTCGGCGAGGATGCGGGCGACAGTTTCTGCTTCGGATGGCATGTGAACGTTCATTTACCGGCACTGTGGCACAGCCTCCGCCGCATGGTAAGAGGACCGCGCCAACTGGGGAGATCAGCAAAGTGTCGAGTGCCTTCGCCGCGATGAACGGCCTGTTCCTGGAAGACCTCAAGCCCGGCATGTCGGCGATGTTCGGCAAGACCGTCACCGACGCCGACATCGTGGCCTTCGCCGGGGTGTCCGGCGATACCAACCCGATCCATCTGCACGATGGCTTCGCGCGCACCACGCGGTTCGGCCAGCGCATCGCGCACGGCATGCTGAGCGGCTCCTTCATCTCGACCGTGATCGGCACCAAGCTGCCGGGACCGGGCGCGGTCTACATTTCACAGACGATGAACTTCATGGCGCCGGTCCTGGTCGGCGAGACCATCACGGCCGTGGCCACCATCACCGCCATCGACGACAAGCGCCGCCGCGTCACGCTGAAGACCCAGTGCCTGAACGGCGACAAGGTGGTGATCGACGGCGAGGCCGTCGTGCTGGTGCCGCGGCGCGACGCGGCCTGAGCGATCCATGGTTCCGGTGTTCGACGACTGGCATTCGGTACCGACCGAGTGGACGGGCGGCGTGGTGGCGCTCGGCAATTTCGACGGCGTGCATTGCGGTCACCAGGCCCTGCTCGCGCATGCGCGGGCGAAGGCCGCTGAACTCGGCGCGCCGCTGCTCGCCTTCACCTTCGAGCCGCATCCACGCGGCTTCTTCGTGCCCGACACGGGACCGTTCCGGCTGACGCTCGCACCGGCCAAGACGCGGCTGCTCGCCGAGCATGGGGTGAAGGCGGTGCTGGCCCAGCATTTCGATGCAGCGTTCGCGGCCCTGCCGGCGGCCTCGTTCATCGGGGACGTCCTCGTGGAGGGGTTGCGCGCCCGACATGTCGTCTGCGGTTACGACTTCACCTTCGGCGCCCGGCGCAGCGGCAACGTCGAGATGTTGCGGGCCGAAGGCAAGGCGCGCGGCTTCGACGTCTCGGTGCTCGATCCGGTGACGCACGAAGGCGAGATCTATTCCTCGACCCGCATCCGCGAGGCGCTGCGCCACGGCTGGGCGCGCGAGGCGGCCGGTCTGCTGGGGCATCAATGGGAGATCGAGGGCAGGGTCGAACTGGGCGACCAGCGCGGCCGCACCATTGGATTTCCGACGGCCAACGTGGCGCTGGGCGAGCATCTGCGTCCGCGCTTTGGCGTCTATGCCGTCCGCGCCCTGGTCGACGGCGAATGGCGCGACGGTGTCGCCAACCTCGGCAAGCGACCGACCTTCGGCAAGCTGCAGGAGAATTTCGAGGTCCATCTGTTCGACTTCGCGGGCGACCTCTACGGCAAGGTGCTGCGGGTCGCGCTGATCGACTTCATCCGGCCGGAGATGAAATTCACCGGCCTCGACCAGCTCAAGGCCCAGATCGCGGCCGACGGCGAGCGCGCCCGCGCTATCCTCGCGGCCTGAGCAGACCTTCGAGAAAGAGATCGAGCGCGGCGTCCATCGCCGCGAGCGCTTCACCCGACGACGATACCCCCCATTGCGGCAGGTGTCCGTCGATGCGCATGCGGGCCAGTCCGTAGACGAGCGCGCGCGCGGCGAGCGTTGCGCCTGCAGGTGCTCCCGTTGCATCGAGCAGGCGGCCCATCAGCGCCTGGATGTCCTCGTTGTCGCGCTTCATCGAGGACGAGCTCTCATAGTCGATCAGCCCGCGATTGGAGACGACGGCGAAATGGGTCGGATTGTCGGAGGCCCACTGGAGATAGGCGCGACCGATCGCCCTGAGCTGCACGAGTGGCGGCTGGTTGGCGACCAGCTCGACCGCTGCCACGACTGCGGCATGCAGGCGGCGAGTCGCTTCCTCGGCCACCGCTGTCATGAGGACGGTCCGGTTGGGGAAATGGCGGAACGGCGCGCCTGATGAAACGCCGGAGCGTCGTGCCGCTTCGCGCACGGTGACGGCCTCCGGCCCGCCCTCTTCGACCAGCCGCAGCGTCGCTTCGATCAACGCCTCGCGCAGCTTGCCGTGGTGATAGGTGCGGCTGGGCTTCTTCTTCGCTTTGGCAACCGGGCGTCTGGCCATCCGCCCAGGCTAGCATCACGCGCATGTGAATGTAAGCACTGCATACACTTCATTGACGGCTATTCGCATCGTAAAGTAAGCGTCGCTTACATATGGAGGATGCCATGACGAGGACGCGATCGCTGGAAGGCTGGCCTCTGCTGGGTCTGTTGTCCCTGCTCCTGCTGGTGATGGCTGCGGTCTGCCTCGCGGCCCACTCATACGAGGTCGCGGGCGTGCGCACGGTGATCCGCGCGACCGCGCGCACGTCGCTCGTCCTGTTCGCTCTGGCGTTCGGCGCGCAGGCGGTGCTGACGCTGTGGCCGTGTGCGCTGACGCGATGGCAGCGCCGCAACCGCCGCCAGCTCGGACTGGCCTTCGCCGTTTCGCATGCGATCCATGCGGCCGCGATCCTCGCCTTCGCCCGTATGGATCCGCAGGGCTTCCTCCAGCATGTGACGACGGGAACGCTGGTGAGCGGCGGCCTGGCCTATGTTGTCATCGTGGCCATGGCACTGACCTCGTTCGACCGAACGGCCGCCTGGATCGGACCGGCAGTCTGGCGGACGCTCCACTGGTGGGGTGGCTACTATCTCTGGGTGTCGTTCATCGTGACCAACGGCAAGCGCATCGGTCAGAGCCCGCTCTACGCGCTGCCGGTCGTCCTGATGCTGGTCCTGCTGGCATTGAGGATTGCCGCGCGGCGGCGAACGAGGATGCTGCCGCGTCCGGCCTGACAGCATGCGGAACGCAGACGGGCGGTCGCTCCTGAGCTATTGATGCCGTCCTCTGACGAGGAGAAGGCGGATGAAGGCGTCGGAAGCGGGAGCATTCTGGGAGCGCAACGCCGAGACTTGGACGCGCCATGTGCGCGCCGGCTACGACATCTACCGCGACGCGCTCAACTCTCCAGCCTTCCTCGACGCATTGCCGGCCATCGAGGGACGGCGTGGTCTCGACATCGGCTGCGGCGAGGGCGCCAACACGCGGCATCTCGCGCGGCGCGGCGCGCGCATGGATGGCATCGACATCGCGCCGACGTTCATCCGCCATGCGCAGGCGGCCGAATCCGCTGCGCCGCTCGGCATCTCTTATGCCGTGGCTGATGGCATGGCGCTGCCCTTTGCCGAGGCGACCTTCGATTTCGCCGCGGCCTTCATGTCGCTCATGGACATGCCCGACACGGCGGCCGTCCTGGGGGAGGCGTGGCGCGTCGTCCGGCCCGGCGGATTCCTGCAATTCACCATCGTGCATCCCTGCTTCTCGCCACCCCATCGCAAGGTGCTGCGCGATGCCCTGGGGAACCCGCGCGCCGTCGAGGTCGCCGATTACTTCAACGGCCGCGATGGCGAAGTGGAGCGCTGGGGCTTCGGAAGCGCGCCGGCTTCGGAAAAAGCGGTGAGCCCGCTGTTCGAGGTGCCGCGCTTTCACCGCACGCTGTCGCAATGGGTCGATTTCGTGGTGGGCGCCGGTTTCGTTCTGGAACGCATGGTCGAGCCTTGCGCCAGCCCGGAGCTGGCGGCGGCCCAGCCGGTGGTCGCCGATACGCGGGTGGTCCCCCAGGCGCTGATCGTACGGGCCCGGCGGCCCGCAGCATCCTCGGGCGCTCCTTGACCCCCCGGACCCCCATCCCTAGATTGCGCGCCCTATGTTCACCAGGGCTTTCCAGGAGCGAATTACCCGCCCGGTCCGCTGACCGCGGCCGGGTCGTCTTGCCTGCCAGCGGCCACCCGACGGGTGGCTGGAATTTGCTCCCTCCTGCGCCGAGTTTCTTGTGACAACTGATTATAAATCCAGCGTTTTCCTGCCCAAGACCGACTTCCCCATGCGTGGCGGCCTGCCGAAGAAGGAGCCCGAGCTCCTGAAGCGCTGGGCCGACATGAAGCTGTGGGAGCGTATCCGCAAGGAGAGCCGGGGGCGGCCCAAGTTCGTGCTTCACGACGGCCCTCCCTACGCCAACGGCAACCTGCATATCGGCCACGCGCTGAACAAGATCCTGAAGGACCTCGTCAGCCGCACCCAGCAGATGATGGGCAAGGACAGCCACTACGTGCCGGGCTGGGACTGCCACGGGCTCCCGATCGAGTGGAAGATCGAGGAGCAGTATCGCGCCAAGAAGCAGGACAAGGACCAGGTCCCGATCGTCGAGTTCCGGCGCGAGTGCCGCGCTTTCGCCGATCACTGGATCACCGTGCAGCGCGAGGAGTTCAAGCGTCTCGGCGTCGACGGCGACTGGGACAACTACTACTCGACGATGAAGTACGAGTCCGAGGCGGTGATCGTCCAGGAGCTTGGCAAGTTCCTGCTGAACGGCGGCCTCTACAAGGGCTCGAAGGCGGTGCTCTGGTCGGTGGTCGAGAAGACCGCGCTGGCCGAGGCGGAGATCGAGTATCACGACCATACGTCGGACACGATCCACGTGCGCTTCCCGGTCGTGCACTCGAAGGGCGGCAAGCTCGACGGCGCCTCGATCGTGATCTGGACGACCACGCCCTGGACCATGCCGGGCAACCGCGCGCTGGCCTACGGCGAGGACATCGCCTACGCGCTGGTCGAGGTCGCTGCCGTCGGCGAGGGCAGCAAGGCCCGAGTCGGCGAGAAACTGGTGCTGGCGCGCGACCTGGTCGATGCCGTTGCCGAGGAAGCGAAGTTCACGCCGAAGATCGCGGCCGAGGTCGCGGCCGAGGATCTCGAGGGGCTGATCGCCGCCCATCCGTTCCGCGGGCAGGGCTACGAGTTCGACGTGCGCCTGCTGCCCGGCGGCTTCGTGACCGCCGATGCCGGTACCGGCTTCGTGCACATCGCGCCGGGCCATGGCGCGGACGACTATGAACTCGGCGTCGCCAACGGCGTCGAGGTGCCGGACACGGTGGCCGAGGATGGCACCTACTATCCGCACGTCCCGCTGTTCACCGGCAAGCGCGTCTACACGCAGGAGGGCAAGAAGGGCGACGCCAACCGCACCGCCATCGCCCTGCTCGACGAGGCCGGCAAGTTGCTGGCCTCCGGACGTATCACCCATTCCTATCCGCATTCCTGGCGGTCCAAGGCGCCGGTCATCTTCCGCAACGCGCCGCAATGGTTCATCTCCATGGACCGGCCGATCCCCGAGATCGGCGGCACCCTGCGCGAAAAGGCGCTGGCGGCGATCGACGCGACGCGCTTCGTGCCGCGCGCCGGCTACAACCGCCTGCGCTCGATGATCGAGACGCGCCCCGACTGGAACGTCTCGCGCCAGCGTGCCTGGGGCGTGCCGATCGCGGTGTTCGTCGACAAGAAGACCGGCGAGCCGCTGCGCGACGCACAGGTCATGGCGCGCATCGTCGAGGCCTTCCGCGCCGAGGGCGCGGATGCCTGGTTCGAGAGCCCGCCGGAGCGCTTCCTGGGCAACAACTACGACCCCGCCGATTTCGAGCAGGTGACCGACATCCTCGACGTCTGGTTCGACTCCGGCTGCACGCACGCCTTCACGCTGGAAGGCAACGAGCGGCTGAAGTGGCCGGCCGACCTCTATCTCGAAGGCTCCGACCAGCATCGCGGCTGGTTCCATTCCTCGCTGCTCGAAAGTTGCGGCACGCGCGGCCGCGCGCCCTATGACGGCGTGCTGACGCACGGCTTCACGCTCGACGAGCAGGGCCGCAAGATGTCGAAGTCGCTGGGCAACATCACGGCGCCCCAGACGGTCTGCGACCAGTATGGCGCGGACATCCTGCGTCTCTGGGTGGTCGGGACCGACTACACCGAGGACCAGCGCATCGGGCCGGAGATCCTGAAGCACCAGGCGGAAGCCTATCGCCGCCTGCGCAACACGCTGCGCTATCTGCTGGGCAGCCTCGAAGGCTACTCGTCGGACGAGACGGTGAGCTTCGACGAGATGCCCGAGCTCGAGCGCTGGGTGCTGCATCGCCTGGCCGAGCTGGACGGGGTGATGCGCCGCGCGGTCGACGATTACGACTTCCATACGATCGCGACCGAGCTGCACAATTTCTGCGCCGTCGATCTCTCGGCCTTCTATTTCGATATCCGCAAGGACTCGATCTACTGCGATGCCGCCGACACGCCGCGCCGGCGTGCGGCCCGTACCGTCATGGCCGAACTCTTCTCGTTCCTCACGGCCTGGCTGGCGCCCATCACCTGCTTCACGGCCGAGGAGGCCTGGCTGGCGCGGCCGGGCGACATGCCGGACGGCAAGGCCGAGAGCGTTCACCTGCGCCTCTATCCCATCATCCCCTCGGCCTGGCTCGATGCCGCGCTGGGCGAGAAGTGGAAGGCCGTGCGGGCGTTGCGCCGTGTCGTGACCGGCGCCCTCGAACTGGAGCGCGCCGAGAAGCGCATCGGGTCGAGCCTGCAGGCCGCCCCCGTCGTCTATGCCACGCCGGACTATCTGAAGGCGTTCGAGGGTCTCGACCTGCGCGACTATTGCATCACCTCCGGCGGCACGCTGGTGTCAGGCGAGGCGCCGGCCGGCGCTTTCACCCTGCCTGACGTGCCCGGTGTCGCCGTGGTGCCGGCGCTCGCCGAGGGCACCAAGTGCGCGCGCTGCTGGCAGGTGCTGGAGGAGGTCGGCAAGTCGCCGGCCCATCCGCTGCTCTGCCTGCGCTGCGAAGAGGCGGTGGCTGCATGAGACGGATCGACCGCCAGGCGATGGCCCTGCTCGTCGTCACCCTGGTGGCCGACCAGGTCTCCAAGCAGCTCCTGCTCGGGTTCCTGCTGAAGGCTGGCTACATCGTGACGGTGATCGACGGATTCTTCCGGCTGGTCGTCGTCTGGAACCGCGGCGTGAGCTTCGGCCTGCTGGGGGGCGATCAGGCTTTGCCGCCCTGGGTGCTCTCGGGGGTGGCGATCGCCGTTTGCATCGGGCTCTTCCTTTGGCTGCGGCGAACCGACCGCCCCCTCACCGGATGGGGCATCGGCCTTGTCATGGGGGGAGCCATCGGCAATGTTATCGACCGCGCCCGTTGGGGGGCGGTGTTCGATTTCGCCGATTTCCACATAGGACATTGGCATTGGCCCGCATTCAATGTCGCGGATGCGGCCATCGTGGTCGGTGTCGGCCTCATGCTGATCGACTCGCTGCAGGGCGAAAAGAAACCGGCGCCCTGAAGCGGCCATGATCGGCGGACAAAAGTTTACGACCAAGGACGGATGATGAAATCGACTCTCCTCCCAGTTCCATTGGCTCTTCTGGCCTGCGGCACCCTCGCGCTCGGGGGCTGCTCGGCGTTCTCGAGTCTCGGGGGCGGAAAGAAAACGTCGCCGGACGAGTTCAAGATCGTCTCGCATTCGCCGCTGACCATGCCGCCCAATGCGGAGCTTCGGCCGCCGCGGCCGGGTGAGCCGCGTCCGCAGGAAGTCACGCCCGCCGATCAGGCCAAGGAGGCGCTGTCGCCCGCACTGGCCGGCCGCACCCAGGCGCGTGTCAATGCCGGACCGGATGCACCGCGATCGGGCAGCAGCGCCGAGCAGTCGCTGGTCGCCCGCGCTGGCAAGGGCGGCATCGATCCCAACATCCGCGGACAGGTCAACACCGACACCAAGACCTTGGCCGAGAGCGACAAGTCGTTCATCGACGGTCTGATCTTCTGGCAGGATTCGCCGCCGCCGGGCGTGCTGGTCGATCCGGCCAAGGAGCAGCAGCGCATCCGCGATGCCCAGGCCTCCGGGCAGCCGGCCGCCGGCCCGACGCCCACCATCACCCGTCGCAAGCGCGGCCTGCTCGAAGGCATCTTCTGAGTTCCGGGCCGCTCCCCGGCCGCCGCGCACTCCTCGGCGGCCTGCTCGCGGGCGCGGCCCTCACGCCGTCCGGCCCGGCGCTCGCCAAGCTGTTTGCCGTCGGCCGGCGAAATGCCGAGACCTTCACCCTCGCCAACGGGCTCCAGGTCATCGTGCTGCCGTCGCGGCGGGCGCCGATCGTGACCCAGGTCGTCGTCTACAAGGTCGGCAGCGCCGATGAGACGTTCGGCAATACCGGCGCCGCCCATTTCCTCGAGCACATGATGTTCAAGGGCACCGATCAGGTGCCGGCCGGCGAATTCTCGCGAATCGTCTCGCGTAACGGCGGCCGTGACAACGCCTACACGACCTTCGATTCCACCGGCTATCACCAGACCATCGCGGCCGAACAGCTCGAGCTGGTGATGCGCATGGAAGCCGACCGCATGACCAACGTGCGGCTCACCGAGCAGGAGATCGTGCCGGAGCGACAGGTCATCCTCGAGGAACGCCGCATGCGCACCGACAACGTGCCGGCGTCGCTGCTCGACGAGGCGGTGCGCGAGCGACTCTACGGACTGCACAAACCCTATGCCATGCCGGTCATCGGCTACCCCGAGGACATCCGGAACCTTGGCGTCGAGGATCTGGCGAGCTTCCATCGGCGGCACTATGCGCCCAACAACGCGATCCTGATCGTAGCGGGCGACACCACGACGGAAAAGGTACGCGAACTGGGCGAACGGTATTACGGGCCGATCGCTCGTCGCGAGATCGGACCGCGTCTGCGCCCCGCGCAGGGCGGCACCGACCTGCCGCAGAAGGTGGTGCGCGCCGATCCCCGCGTCGCCGAGCCGCGCTGGTCGCGGCTGTGGCTGGCGCCGTCCTATCGCGTGGGCGAGACGAAGTATGCCTATGCCCTCCAGGTCCTGGCGCGCCTGTTCGGCGGCAGCGAGACCAGTCGCCTGTCGCGGGTCCTGGTGGAGGAGCGCAGGATCGGTCTCTCGGCCTGGGCTTCCTACGGCGCCTCCAGCCTCGGCCTCACCTCCTTCGACATCGGCGTCCATCCCGCCAAGTCGCGCAGCATCGAGGAAGTCGAGGAGGCAGTGACCGGCGAGATGAAGAAACTGCTCGACGGCGGCGTCACGGCCGAGGAGGTCGGGCGCGCGCAGAACCAGTTGCTGGCCGCCGCGATCTATTCGCAGGATTCGCTGGCGAGCGGCCCGCGCATCTACGGCACGGCGCTCAGCACCGGCAATACCGTGGCCGACGTCGATGCCTGGCCGCAGCGCATTTCCGCCGTGACGCGCGACGAGGTGCTGGCGGCCGCCCGGCATGTCTGGCGCGACGACGGCGCCGTCACCGCCCTGTTGACGCCGGCGGCGAGGGGCGGATGAAGCCGCTGCGCGCCTTCGCGGCGGCGCTCGCCGGCCTCTTCGTACTGCTGCCGGCCGTGGCAGGCGCGATCGAGATCAAGGAAATCACGACGCCGCTCGGCATCAAGGCCTGGCTGGTCGAGGACAAGAGCACGCCCATCGTGGCGCTGTCCTTTTCGTTCTCCGGCGGCACCGCCACCGACCCGGCCGGGCAGGTCGGCATCACCGATCTCATGGCGGGCCTGCTGACCGATGGCGCGGGATCGATGGATGCGCAGGCTTTCCGCCAGCGCCAGGAAGATGCCGCCGCCTCGCTCGGTTTCAACGCTTCGCTCGACCGGCTGACCGGTTCGCTGCGCGTCCTGTCGGCCAATCGCGACGAGGGCTTCGAGCTGCTGCGTCTGGCGCTCACCGAACCGCGCTTCGCTCCCGACATGCTGAACCAGCGCCGTGCGCAGACCATCGCGAGCATCAACCAGGCCGCCCAGCGTCCCGGTTCGGTGGCGGGCCGGACGCTTATGGAAGCGCTGTTCGCCGGCCATGCCTATGCCGCCGATCCCGACGGCACGCCCGAGGGACTGGCGGCCGCCACGCCGGACCTGTTGAAGAAGCGGGCGGCGGAGCTGCTGCTGCGCAACGGCCTGATCGTCTCCGCGGTCGGCGACATCGGCGAGGCAGAACTCGCGCGCCAGATCGACCGTTCCTTCGGCCTGCTGCCCACGGGCAACCCGCCGGCGCTGCCGCCGCAATGGGTGGCGCCGACCAAGCCGCGCGTCGTGGTCGTCGAACGCCCGGTGCCGCAGAGCTCGGCGTTGATGGCGCTCCCCGGCATCGAGCGCGACGATCCGCTCTGGTATGCCGCGCTGGTCATGAACCACGTGCTGGGCGGCGGCGGCCAGCAGTCGCGGCTGTTCAACGAGGTGCGCGAGAAGCGAGGACTGGCCTATAGCGTGTCGAGCGGCCTGCGCACCTACAAGCGCGCCGCGCTGCTGGTGATGTCGACGGGCAGCGCCAACGAGCGCATCGCCCAGGCGCTCGAGGTGATCCGCGCCGAGATGGGCCGGATGCGCAACGACGGCGTCACAGAGGCCGAGCTGACCGACGCCAAAACCTATCTCACGGGGGCGCTGGCGCTGTCGCTCGATTCCTCGGCCTCGATCGCGGGGCTGCTGCATTCCATGCAGATCGATGGCCTGTCACCCGATCACCTGACGCGGCGCGCGGCGCTGATCGCCGCGGTCACGCTCGACGACGTGCGCAAGGTTGCGCGGCACCTCCTGCGCGACGAGGCGTTGACCACCGTGGTGGTCGGCAAGCCGGTCGGCGTCACACAGGAACCCTGAGGAGAGTCGTTTCCCGATGTTCTACAGCCACGTGATCGACGACGCGCTCGAAAGCAAGGTCGGCAAGCAGGGTCTGCATCGCGCCGCGCTCGACCGCGAACTCGCGAACGCCAGCAAGGCGCTCGACAAGTTCCGGCAATGGAAGGCCGACGGCACCCTGCCGCTGCTCAGCCTGCCGGGGGCGCGGGACGACCTGACACCGCTCAAGCCGTATGCCGAGCGGTTCGCGAAGTTCGAGCATGTCATCGTGCTCGGCACCGGCGGTTCGAGTCTCGGCGGCCAGACCCTGGTCGCGCTGAAGGACCAGGGATTCGGGCCCCAGAACGGGCGGCCGAAACTCTGGTTCATGGACAATGTCGATCCCGCGACCTTCACCGAACTGGCGGCCCGCCTGCCGCTCGCCCGAACCGGCCTGATCGTCATCTCCAAGTCCGGCACCACGGCCGAGACGTTGACCCAGTTCCTGACGCTGTTGCCGGAATTCGAGGCCAAGGTGGGCAAGGACAGGCTCGCCGAGCATGTCATCGCCATCACCGAGCCGAGCGACAATGCGCTCAGCCGCCTGGCCGGCCGCATCGGTTGCCCGATCCTCGATCACGATTCCAGGGTGGGCGGGCGCTTCTCCGTCCTGTCGCTGGTCGGCCTGCTGCCGGCCATGATCGCCGGCCTCGATGTCGGCGCGGTGCGCGAGGGCGCGGCCAGCGTGCTCGATCCGGTGCTGGAGGCCAGCGACGCCGGCGACTTGGCCCCGGCCGTCGGCGCGGCGCTCTCGGTCGGGCTCGCCCGGGAGCGCGGCATCGGTACCACGGTGCTGATGCCCTATTGCGACCGGCTGGGCTATTTCGGCTTCTGGTATCGCCAGCTCTGGGCCGAGAGCCTGGGCAAGGGCGGCAACGGCACGACGCCGGTGCGCGCCATGGGCACGGTCGACCAGCACAGCCAGCTGCAGCTCTATCTCGGCGGCCCGGCGGACAAGATGTTCACGGTGCTGATCCTCGACACCGCGGGCACGGGCACGCCGATCGCTCCGGCGGCGCTGGGCGGCGACAAGAGCCTGTCCTATCTCGAGAACCGCTCGCTGGGAGACCTGCTGCTGGCCGAGGCCGATGCGACCGCCGCCACGCTCGCCAAGAACGGCCGGCCGACTCGCGTCATGCGCATCGCCACACTCGACGAAAGGGTGATGGGCGCGCTGATGATGCACTATATGCTGGAGACGATGTTCGCCGCGCAGCTTCTGGGCGTCGATGCCTTCGATCAGCCGGCGGTCGAGGAGGGCAAGATCCTGACCCGCCAGTATCTCGCCGCCCGCGTATCTTCCACAGGCCATCGGCCCTAAAATGACGGCGCCATGAGCGCCCTCAGAACCCTACGTCGCCTGCCCTCGACGCTCGTCAACCGCATCGCCGCCGGCGAGGTGGTCGAGCGTCCGGCCAGCGCCGTGAAGGAACTGGTCGAGAACGCGCTCGATGCAGGCGCCCGACGCATCGCGGTCACCCTGAAGGAGGGCGGCCGCACCTTCCTCTCCGTGGTCGACGATGGCGTGGGCATGTCACCCGACGAGCTGCGGCTCGCGGTCGAGCGGCACTGCACCTCGAAGCTGCCCGACGACGACCTGACCGACATCCGCACGCTCGGCTTCCGCGGCGAGGCGCTGCCCTCGATCGCCTCGGTCAGCCGCTTCACCATCACCTCGCGGCCCGCCGGCGCCGATACCGCCTGGAGCCTCGAGATCGACGGCGGCGCCAAGGGCGAGCCCAGGCCCGCGGCGCATCCGCAGGGCACCCGCGTGGAAGTCCGCGAGCTGTTCTTCGCCACGCCGGCGCGACTCAAGTTCCTGAAGGAGCCGCGCACCGAATCGAGCCATGTCGCCGATGCGATGCGCCGGCTCGCCATGGCCCATCCCGAGGTCGCCTTCCGGCTGGAGAGCGAGGAGCGCGCCCTGATCGACCTCGCGGCGGCCAAGCCATCGCTGCTGTCGGGCGATGCCGCGCGGCTGGAGCGGCTCGCTGCCATCATGGGCCGCGAGTTTGCGGAAAATGCCGTGGCCATCGACGCCAATCGCGAGGGCTTTCGCCTCACCGGCTTTGCCGGCCTGCCGACCCTCAACCGACCCACCGGCCAGCATCAGTATCTGTTCGTCAACGGCCGCCCGGTGCGCGACAAGCTGCTGGCCGGGGCGGTGCGCGGCGCCTACCAGGATTTCCTGGCGCGCGACCGCCATCCCATGGTGGCGCTGTTCCTCGAAGCGCCGACCGAGATGGTCGATGTCAACGTCCACCCGGCCAAGACCGAGGTCCGCTTCCGCGATGCCGGCATCGTGCGCGGCATGATCGTCGGCGCGCTGCGCACCGCGCTGTCGGCGGCCGGCCATCGCGCCAGCACGACCGTGTCCGATGCCGCGCTCGGCGCCTTCCGTCCGCATACGGGTTTCGCGACTCCGCTGCCGATGGGTGGGGGAGGCGGCGGATACGGCAATGGCGGCGGCTATGCGTCGGTGCCGCGCGGCCTTGCCGAGGCGGCGATGCAGTTCATGGCGCCGCTCGATGGCTTGTCAGCGCGGGTCGAAGAGCAACCAACTAACATCGCGCCTGGCAACTATCCGCTGGGCGTGGCGCGCGCGCAGCTGCACGAGACCTACATCGTGGCCCAGACCGACCAGGGCGTTGTGATCGTCGATCAGCATGCCGCGCATGAGCGGCTGGTGCATGAGCGGCTGAAGACCCAGCTCGAGGCCGAGGGCGTGAAGCGTCAGGCGCTGCTGCTGCCGGAGGTCGTGGAGATCGGCGAGGACGGCGCGCGGCGCCTCACGCAACGCGCCGCCGAGCTGGCCGACATGGGCCTGGTGCTGGAGCCGTTTGGTCTCGGCGCCGTGGTGGTGCGCGAGACGCCCGCCGTGCTGGGCGAACTCGATATCCAGGGCCTGGTGCGCGACCTGGCCGACGAGCTGTCCGAGATGGGCGATCACCTGTCGCTCAAGGAGAAGGTCGAGGAAGTCTGCGGCACGCTTGCCTGCCATACCTCGGTGCGGGCCGGCCGGCGGCTGACCGTCGAGGAAATGAACGCGCTGCTGCGGCAGATGGAGGCGACACCGCACTCCGGCCAGTGCAATCATGGCCGTCCGACCTATGTCGAACTCAAACTGGCCGACATCGAGCGGCTGTTCGGAAGACGATGAAGAAGTTTCTCGCGCTGCTCCTGATCGCTTGTGCTGCCGCGTCGGGCGTCTCGGCCCAGACGCGTGCGCCGGCGCCTTCCATTGCCCCGCCGCCCGGAGTGACGCCGACACCCGCGCCGGCCTCGCCGCTCGACGGCACCTGGCGCGGCACCAGCGATGGCGGCTCGTGCAATGCGCCGCTCGACTACCTGCTCACCATCGAATCGGGCTTCGTCGACGGCTCGGCCTACGACACCACGGCGCGCGGGCCGGTGCCCAATCCCAACAAGTCGGCGCCGCCGCCGCCGGGCCCCGGCCTGTGGCAGATCCACGGCGTGGCCAAGGTGGGCGCGCCGTTCAATCTCCTGAGTCTCGCCTCGGTGAAGGGCCCCGAACACCGCCGCATCCAGCTCACCGCCCGTGGCGACGCGTCGGGCTTGGTCGTCACCGAGAACGGCGGCTGCCGGCGGACCGCCCGCCTATCGCGTTAGGCTCGATCAGCCCAACAGCATGCGCGCGTCGACGATGGTGTAGCCGTCGGCGTTCACGATCACGGGGTTGAGGTCGATCTCACCGATCTCCGGGTGCGCCAGGGCAAGGCGCGAGACGTCGAGGAGCAGCGAGACGAGCTTCTCGCGATCGACCGGAGCGTTGCCGCGGACGCCGTCGAGCAGGGCCTTGCCGCGGATCTCGTCCAGCATCAGGCCGGCCTCGCGCCGGTCGATCGGCAGGGTGCGGAAGACTACGTCCTTCAACACCTCGACGAAGACGCCGCCGAGGCCGAACATCAGCACCCGTCCGAATTGCGGGTCGCTGGTCACGCCGATGATCACTTCGACGCCCTTCGCGGCCATCGGCGCGACCAGCACGCCGGCAATGTCGGCGGACGGCGCGGTCTTGGCGATATGGGCGCGGAGCGCCGCGCTCTGGGTCTCGATCTCCGCCGTGCCCGCGATGCCGAGCTTCACGCCGCCGACGTCGGATTTGTGCAGGATGTCCTTCGACACGATCTTGAGCGCCACCGGCGCCGCGGCGAGTGCTGCCGGCAAGCTGTTCACGTCAGCCGGTGCGCGCAACACGGCAAAGGGCGGCACCGCGATTCCCTCGGACGCCAGTAGTTCGAGCGCTTCGGGTTCGAGCAGGCTCTGGCGGCCCTCGGCGCGGGCGGCGGCAACCAGCCGGGCCGATGCTTCGTTGGCATGCGGCGCGACCGTGGCCGGCTTCGTTTCGCGGGCTGCGGTCGCGATGCGATGGAATTCCTCGGCGCCGGCAAGGCACGCCGCGGCAATCTCGATCGAGCGCACGACCGTGATGTCGGCGGCGCGCAGGATGTCAATCGCCTCGGTCTGGAACTCGGCATAGTGGCACTGGACGATCACCGGCTTGCCGGCCTGTTTGGCGAAGGCGGCGAGTTTGAGCGCGGCCTCGTTCTCGGCCTCGGCGAGCGGCGTGCCGTAGCGGACCTGATAGCCGCCGAAATAGCCCACGATCAGCAGCGCATCGACGGCGGGATCGGCCAGGATCGCCTCGCCGCAGGCCGGCATGTAGCGCGGATGCGGATCGGTGCCGCCGCCGGCATCGACCGGGTTGTTCAACTGCGTGGCGTTGGGCGTGATCTTCTTGAGGCGCGTCTCGGTCTCGGCGGACAGGACGGGCAGGTCGAGACCGCGCTCGGCCAGCGCATCGACGGCCTGCGAGATCGGGCCGCCGCCTTCCGACAGGATCGCCACGCGGCGCGTCGGACGGCCGGCGGTGCGCGAGACCATGTCCGCGACGGCGAACATCTCGTCCGAGCGCTCAACGAGGATTGCGCCGGCCTGGCGCAGCGCCGCGCGCGCAACGGCGTAGTTGCCGGCCAGCGATCCCGAATGCGAGCGGGCCGCGCCCTCACCCTTGTCGGTGCGGCCGGCCTTGTAGAGGACGACCGGCTTGCGCGCGGAGACGTCGCGCAAGGCATCGAGGAAGGCCGGGCCGTCCTTGAAGCCTTCGACATAGACGATGACCGCCCCGGTGTTGGGATCGTCGCCGTAGAAGCGGAGATATTCGTGAAAGCGGATGTCGCCTTCGTTGCCGACGCCGACGAAGGTCGTGAAGCCGGCATGGCCATTCTTGTGGCTCTGCGCCAGCAGGGCGATGGCGACGTTGCCAGACTGGCAGAGCGCACCCAGCTTGCCGGCATAGACGCCGGGCCAGCCAACCAGGTTGCAGCCGGTATAGGCATCGAAGATGCCGGCGGTGTTCGGACCGATCACGCGCACGGAACCTTCGCGGGCGGCCTCCATGCTGCGGGCTTCGAGAGCCGCGCCGTCCGGTCCGGCTTCACTGAAGCCACCGGCCAGCACGAGGGCCGCGCGCACACCGCGCTGGCCGCACAGGCGGATCACGTCGGGCAGGGCGGCCGCCGGCGTGCACACCAGCGCGAGATCGATCTCGCCCGGCGCCGAGGCGAGGTCGGGGTAGCAGGCGAGGCCCAGGATTTCGCTTTCCTTGGGGTTGATCGGCAGGATGCGGCCCTGGTAGCCGTCGCCGAGCAGGGTCTTGATCGCGCGGTGTCCGCGCTTCACGGGATCGCGCGAGGCGCCGATGACCGCGACCGAGCGCGGCTTCAGGAAGTCCATCGAGGAAGTCATGGTCTCTGCTCAGGTCATGGTCTTGGTGAAGCGCACGGTCTGCGCCTGGGCATCGGCATCGGTGCGCACGTTGACCAGCGCTGTGCGGCCGGCCTTGACCGCGGCTGCGGCGCGCTCCAGGGCCGGCCGGATGTCCTCGGGCTTCTCGACATATTCGCCGACGCAGCCCAGCGATTCCGCGAGATCGTGGAAGCGCGTGTAACCGAGATCGCGGCCGGGCTTCATGCGCTTGGGATCGGCCGTCCAGCCGCCGTTGAGGCTGATGACGACCAGCACCGGCAGCTTGTGACGGACCGCGGTGTCGAGTTCCATGCCATTGAGGCCAAACGATCCGTCGCCGTGCAGCACCATCACGAAGGCATCGGGCCGGGCGGCCTTGGCGCCGAGGCCGAATGGCAGGCCCACGCCCATCGTGCCGAAGGTGCCGGAATTGAGGCGATGGCCGAACACGTGGGTGGGAATCGTCTGGCGTCCGAAGTTCAGGATCTCCTGCCCGTCGACGGACAGGATGGCGTCGCGCGGCAGGAAATCGCGGATCTCCTTGCACAGGCGCAACGGATGGATCGGCGTCTGGTCGGTCGAGATCTGCGCTTCGAACTTGGCCGCCTTGTCGGTCTCGATCGCCGCGAGCCGCTCGCGCCAGGCACCGTAGCGCTTGGCGATCACGCGCTCGCCGGCGGCCGCGCTCATCTGTTCCAGCACCGTGCGGGCGTCGCCCACGATCCCGATCTCGACCTGCGGTGTTGCGGCGATTTCGGCCGGATCGATGTCGATGCGGATCAGCCGGGCGTCCTTTGCGAAGCGCGGCGCCTGACCGTGACCGAACACGTAGTTCAGCCGCGTGCCGACCACGAGGACCACGTCGGCTTCGCGCAGCGCGGTCGAGCGCGCATTGGGGAAGGTGTGCGGGCCGTCCTCCGGCACCACGCCACGTCCCTGCGGCGTGGTGTAGAGCGGCATGCCGGCCTGTTCGACCCAGCGCGCCAGCGCCTCGGCTGCGCCGGACCACAGCACGCCGCTGCCCGAGATGGCCACGGGCCGCTCGGCCCCGGAGAGCAGGTCCAGCGCCTTCTCGATGGCCGCCGGATCGCCGGCCGGTCGGCCGCGCAAGGCTTCGGCCGGTTCGGTCGGCCACACCACCGTGGCCTCGTCGATCTCGGCATAGAGCACGTCGCTGGGGCAATCGAGATAGACAGGCCCGGGCTTGCCCGCGAGGGCCTGGCGGAAGGCCAGGTTGACCATCTCGGGAATGCGCCGCGCCTCGAGGATGCGGTCGGCCCACTTGGTGAGCGGCTTCATCGCGGCGAGCTGGTCGAATTCCTGGAAGGCGCCGCGGCCGAACTCGCCGATCGGGCTCGCGCCGCCCAGCGCCACCACCGGTACGCAATCCATCAGCGCATTGGCGAGGCCGGTGCCGAAGTTCAGCGTCCCCGGGCCAGAACAGGCCATGCAGACGCCGGGGCAGTTGCGCAGGCGGGCATAGGCATGGGCCATCATGGCCGCGGCCTGCTCGTGGCGAACGTCGATCCCGCGGATGCCGAGATCGATCGCGGCCTTCTCGGCCGAAGACATGGGCGCGCCCATGATGAAGAAGAACGTGTCGACACCCTGCTGCTGGAGCGCACGCGCCAGCAGTTCATAGCCCATCACAGTCACGGCGTTACCTCTGCTTTTCTTGCTGTCTCTTGGTGATGCAAACGTCCGGGCAAACGTCCGGCGCGTTCTATTCCACGGGAATCTTCGCGTCGGTGATCAGCGTGTGAAAGTCCTTCACCTCGCTGGCGATGAAGCTCGAGAACGCTGCGGGTGTGGAAACCTTCACCTGCAGCCCGAGGTCGGTCAGCCGCTTCGTGACGTCCGGAAGGGCGATCACCTTGTGGATCGCGCCATTCAGCCTGTCGACGATCGGCTGCGGCGTGCCGGCGGGCGCCGCAACGCCCAGCCAGCCGCGCGAGACGACGCCCGTCACGGTTTCCTGAACGGTCGGCACGTCGGGCAATTGCGCGGAACGCTCCTCGGTCGTCACCGCGATGGCGCGCAGCTGGCCCGACCGGACATAGGACATCGAGCTCGGGATGGTTTCGAACATCAGCTGGATGCGGCCGCCGACCAGATCGGCCATGGCCGGCCCGCCGCCCTTGTAGGGAACATGGACCATGTCGACCCCGGCGCGGCTCTTGAACAGCTCACCGGCGAGATGCTGGGAGGCGCCGATGCCGGACGAGCCGAAGTTGAGCTTACCGGGATTGGCCTTGGCATAGGCGATCAGTTCGGGAACGGTCTTCACCGGCAGCGAGGGATGGACCATCAGGACGTTGGGCTGGATCGCGACCAGCGAGATCGGCGCGAAGTCCTTCAGCGGGTCGTAGCCGATGGTGCGGTACAGGCTGACATTCACCGCGAGGTTCGAACTGGCCATCAGCAGCGTGTAGCCGTCCGGCTTTGCGTGAGCGACGGCCTCGAAGCCGATATTGCCGCCCGCACCGGCGCGGTTCTCGACGACGATCGACTGCTTCAGCTCCTCGCCCAATGCCTGGGCGAGGATGCGGCCGACGATGTCGACGCTGCCGCCGGGCGCGAAGGGGACCACGAGCTTGATCGGTTTGTCGGGATAGGGCTGCGCCCCGGCGCCGAGTCCCGTCAGAAGCACCATGAGAAAGGTGCCGATGGCGCCGAGTACCTTGCCCATTCGCCGTGCCTCCGAACCGTCCCGAATTCGGAAACAACGCTAGGAGTGGGCCTTTCTCATATCAATAAGGTTCTGATAAGAGCAATTGATGCGAGTTTCGCATATATATTTTACAAGTTCGTGAAGCATATGAAGCGCCCGCCTTCCCAGATTCCCAATCTCTCGGTCCGGCAGCTCAGGGCCGTGGCGGCGGTCGCGCGCTATTCGAGCTTCATTGCCGCCGCTGCCGAGCTCGAGCTCTCGCAGCCCGGCCTCTCGCGCATGATCCGTTCGGCGGAGGAGGAGTTGGGAACGCCGCTGTTCGAACGCACGACCCGGCACGTCACCCTGACGAGTGCCGGAGTGGAGTTCGTGCCGCTGGCAGAGCGCATCCTCCACGATCTGGAACTGAGCTCGGGCGTCCTGCGCGAGCTGAAGCAGCAGGCGCGCGGCCATCTCTCCATCTCCTGCCCGATGGCCTTCGCGACCAACATGCTCGCCGCCCTGATCATCAAGTACAAGCGCTCGCGGCCCAATGTCGTGGTCAACGTCCACGAGGGCATCCAGAGCAGTTCGATCGGCCTGGTCCGCTCGGGCCATGTCGATTTCGGCATTGGCGCGCCCACCGAGCCGCACGACGACCTGGTGATCGAGGAATTGTGCAAGACCACCTATCACGCGGTCTTTCACAAGGATCATCGCTTTGCCACGCGCGACCGGCTGCACCTCGCGGACCTGCGCGGCGAGCCGCTGGTGTCGATGCCACCGGCCTCCAACATGCGACGGATCATGGATGGCGCGGCGGCGAAGGCGGGCTTCCGCCTCGACTATACGATCACCCTCAACACCTACAGCGCGATCGCCCAGTTCGTCCGCCGCAAGATGGGCGTGACCATCCTCGTGAACACGTCTCTGCCCAACGATCCGCTGCTGCGCTCGCTGCCCATCGATCCCCGCCAGTTCAGCGGCACGCTCGCGCTGATGCGGCTGAAGGGCAGGCCCATGTCGGAGGCGGCGCTTGGCTTCCAGGAGGTCATCCGGGCGCATTTCGCCCAGATCGTGGCTGCCGATAGGCAGCGCGCGCGCGGGCGCAGGCACTAGCAGCCGGGCGCCATCAACCCCAGCCGTTCGCGCCGCAGCCAGCGGACAAGCAGCAGGATCGCCACGACGGTGAGGCCGGTGGCCAGTCCGATCCACAGGCCGAAGCCGGCCATCCCGCCCTGGAAGGCGAGCCCGACGCCCAGCAGCAGGCCGATGCCCCAGTAGCCAATGCCGGCATAGACCATGGGCACGCGCGTATCGTGCAGGCCGCGCAGCATGCCGGCCGCGACCGCCTGGCCGCCATCGGCCACCTGGAACAGCGCTGCGACCATGAGGAAGCTCACCGCCAGCTCGATCACGGGCAGATTGGCCGGCGCGTCGAGATCGAGGAACAGGCCGACCAGCGGGCGCGGCGCCAGGACCATCGCCAGCCCCGTCAGCGCCATGAATCCCACGCCCATGACGTAGGCCGTCCAGCCGGCGCGGCGGATGCCCTCCCTGTCGTGCGCCCCGAAGGCCCGGCCGACGCGCACGGTTGCGGCCTGGGCCAGCCCCAGCGGAACCATGAACGAGAGCGAGGCCAGCTGCATGGCGACCGAGTGAGCCGCCAGCGAGGCGGCGCCGATCAGGCCCATCAGGAATGTCGCGCCATTGAAGACGGCGACCTCGAACACCAGGGTCGCGCCGATCGGCAGGCCGAGATGCCAAAGTTCGCGGAAGCGCGGCCAGTCCGCGCGCCAGAACCGGCCGAACAGGTGATAGCGGCGGAACTTGCGGTCGGTGAGGATGACGGCCGCGAGCAGAAGGAACATCAGCGTGTCGGCGAAGGTCGTGGCATAGCCGGCACCGACCAGCCCGAGCTGCGGAAAGCCGAAATGGCCGAAGATCAGCACCCAGGCCAACCCGGCGTTCGCGATCACGCCGACGATGCCCGCGGCGAGCGCCCACAAGGGCCGCTCCAGGGCCGAGACGAAGGAGCGCAGCACGAGGAAGAGGAAGAACGGCAGCAGCGACCATTGCAGGGCACGCACATAGTCCGCGGCGGACTTGGCGAGCGCCGGCTCCTGGCCCATCGCCAGCAGGATCGCCTCGCTCTGCCACAGCACGATCCAGATCGGCACGGTGACGACGGCCGCCATCCACATGCCCTGGCGCACCGTGCGGCGCACGTCGCGCACCGAGTGGCCCTTGCGGCCCAGCTCGCGCGCGATCATCGGCGCGGTCGCCGTGGTGAGGCCGAGCCCGAAGATCATGGTCGCGAAGTAGAGGTTGGCGCCCAGCGCGCCGGCGGCCAGCGCATCGGGGCCCAGCCAGCCCATCATCACCACGTCGGTCGCCGTCATCAGCGTCTGCGCGACATTGGTGAGGATGAGCGGCCAGGCGAGCAGCAGGGTCGCGCGGGCTTCCCCTGCCCATGTCGGCCTGCTGGCTTGTTCCGGCGTCCTGCTCTGCGCGTCCTCGTTCATGCCGGCGCTTATAGCCGGCACCCCGTTACGATCACAGGTCGCAGGCGATGCGCTCTTCGCTTCCGGCGAGCAGGCGGAAGAAGGCGTCCTGAGGTTTCTCCAGAACGAACATGGCGCGGGCATCGAGTCCGAGATTGAGGCCGCGCATGACCGCGCCGCTGACGCCGTGGCTCACCACCACGGTGCGCGTGCCGGATGCGGCGATCTCCGCCAGCATGGTCTCGCAGCGCCGGCGAAGATCGGCATGGGTTTCGCCGCCCGGCGGGCAGTAGCCGTGCGGATCGGCGCGCCAGTCGGCCAGCGCCGTGGGGTGCGTCATCTCGATCTCGGCCCACGAGAAGCCTTCCCACGTGCCGTATGAGAGTTCGGCCAGCCTGATATCCTCGCGCCAGTCGGCGGCGGAAAGCCCCAGCTCCTGGCCGATGATGTCGGAGGTCTCGCGCGTGCGCCCCAAGGGACTGCGCAGGAAGATCGTCGGTCCCGGTTCGCGCTCGAGTTCGCGCTTGAGCGTGCGCCCCATCGCCAGCGCCTGGACGCGCCCGCGCGCGGTCAGGTCGGAGTTCTTGCTGCCCTGCATGCGCCGCTCGGTGTTCCAGGCGGTCTCGCCGTGCCGCAGCATGTAGAGAGGCGCGCCGAGCTTCATGCCGTCCGCTTGAGGATCACGATCTTGGCGGCGCCATAGCGACGTTCGTCGATCGCCGCGAAGCCGGGCGGCGGCAGCAGATCCTCGTTGTGCGCGCACTCGACGGTGACGATGCAGCCCGGCGTCATCCAGCCGGCAGCCGCGAGGGCCGTCATCGCGGCGCGGGCCTGGCCCGACCGATAGGGCGGATCGAGCAGGACGAGATCGCAGGCCTCGCGCGACGGTGGCGGCCGCGTTGCATCGGCCCGCACCACCTTGGCCGCGCCGGTCTCGCCGAGCTTGCGCAGGTTCTCGCCGATCGCCTTGATCGCGGCGGCATCGTTGTCGAGGAAGGTGGCGTGGGCCGCGCCGCGCGACAGCGCCTCCAGCCCCAGCGCGCCGGAGCCGGCATAGGCGTCGAGCACGCGCGCGTCGATCAGCGGCGAGGTGCCGTCCTCCTCGTCCTCGCGCCAGTTCGCGTGCAGCAGGATATTGAACAGCGACTCGCGCGCGCGATTGGAGGTGGGGCGCGTGGCCTCGCCCTCCGGGGTCGCGAGCATGCGGCCGCGATGCTTGCCGCCGATGATCCTGATCATCAGTGCCGCCGGCGCTTGGCGTGGGGCGGGGCAGGCTTGTGTTTGGGCTTGGCCCAGCCTTCCTTGCGCGGCGGGCGCTTCACGCCCAGCAGGTTTTCGAGCGCCTGCGGCGGAATCTCGTCGACATGGCCGCGTTCGACTTCGCCGAGATGGAACGGCCCGAAGGCCACGCGGATCAGGCGCACCACCGGCAGGTCGAGATGGGCCAGCACGCGGCGGACTTCGCGGTTCTTGCCCTCGGCCAGCGCGATGTCGATCCAGGCATTGGAGCGCTGCTGGCGGTCGAGGCTGGCCTGGATGGGACCGTAGCGCACGCCCTCGATGGTGATGCCGTTGGCCAGTTCCGCCAGCTTCGCCTCGTCAACGGCGCCGTGGACGCGGGCGCGATAGCGGCGCGTCCAGCCATTGGCCGGCAGTTCGAGCTGGCGCGCCAGCCCGCCATCGTTGGTCAGCAGCAGCAGCCCTTCCGAGAAGTAATCGAGGCGGCCGATCGTGACGACCCTCGGCATGCCCTTGGGCAGCGAGTCGAAGATGGTGCGGCGTCCCTCGGGGTCGCGGGCGGTCACCATCTCGCTCGGCGGCTTGTGATAGCGCCACATGCGCGCCCGGTCGGCGGTGGGCAAGGGCTTGCCGTCGACCTCGATCACGCTCTTGTCGGTGACGACGCAGGCCGGCGTCTCCAGCACCTTGCCATCGACCTTGACGCGGCCTTCCTCGATCCAGCGTTCGGCATCGCGGCGCGAGCACAGGCCCGCGCGCGCCAGGCGCTTGGCGATGCGCTCGCCTTCCTTGACAGGTTGTTCGTTCACTTTGTGCCCGCCGCTCCCAGGAAGGCGCGGAACAATTTCGCGTCGCCTTCGGAGATATGGAATTCAGGATGCCACTGCACGCCGATGCAGAAACGGTAGGCCGGCGCCTCGATGCCCTCGATCACGCCGTCCGGCGCGGTGGCGTTCACCACGATACCCTCCGGCGAATCGGCGGCGGCCTGGTGATGGGCGCTGTTCACCTGCAGCTCCTCGGTGCCGACGATGCCGTGCAGCTGCGTGCCCTTGGCCACCTTCACGACGTGGCCGGGCTCGTCGCGCGGGTTGGGCTGCTCGTGCGCCAGCGCATCGGCGATCGCGTCGGGAATGTGCTGGATCAGCTTGCCGCCCAGCACGACATGCAGCAGTTGCTGGCCGCCGCAGATGCCCAGCACCGGCTTGTTCTGCGCGAGCGCGCCCTTGGTGACGCCGAACTCGAAGGCGGTACGGCGGTCCTTGGTGACCACCGTCGAATGCTTCGCGCCGCCGCCATAGTAGGACGGGTCGACGTCGAAGGCGCCGCCGGTCACCACCAGCGCGTCGATGCGCTCCAGATAGTCGGCGACCCGGTCGGGCTCGTGCGGTAGCGCAATGGCCAGACCACCCGCCGCGTCGATCGCGTCGAGGTAGTTCTGGCGCAGCGCATACCAGGGAAACTTGGAGTATCCGCCTGGCTTTTCAGCATCCAGGGTGACTCCGATCAGGGGACGGGGCATGTGCGCCAAGATACGCGCGCGCGTCGCCGCGCGCTATAGTGCGCCCGCGATGCCGGACTCACACAAGTCGACGCCGATGGACAAGGCCCTCGCCGCCGCCCGCGCGGCCGGCGCGCGCGGCGAGGTGCCGATCGGCTGCGTGATCGTAGGCCCCGATGGCGCGGTGCTGGCCGAGGCCGGCAACCGCACCGAGGAGTTGAAGGACCCGACTGCCCATGCCGAGCTGCTGGCGATCCGCGCCGCCGCCGCCGCGCTTGGCTCGCCGCGGCTGGTCGGCTGCGACCTCTACGTCACGCTGGAGCCCTGTCCGATGTGCGCCCAGGCGATTTCCTTCGCCCGTCTGCGCCGTGTCTACTGGGGTGCCGCCGATCCCAAGGGTGGCGGCATCGAGCAGGGCCCGCGCATCTTCGACCAGCCGACCTGCCACCACCGCCCCGAGCTCTATCCCGGCGTCGGCGAACGCGAGGCGGGTGAGCTGCTGCGGGCCTTCTTCAGGGAGCGGCGGTAGTTCTCAGCGCTGCCTGCCATTCGCTGCGGACGTGCGGGTCGGGATCATCGACACTCCGGCCGCGTCGCGCGAATTCGGCCGGCACGAGTTGCGACAGGGCCCAGACGGCAGCGCCGCGCACCAGGGGCGAAGCGTCGGCCAGCAGGCGTTCGACGGCGGGCAGGGCGGTGACGGGCGCGCCGCTGTTGCCCAGCGCATAGGCGACGTTGCGCAGGAAGCGGTCGCGGCCGATACGTTTCACCGCCGTTCCCGAGAAGCGGGTGCGGAAGGTCGGATCGTCGAGGGTGGCGAGTTCGGCCAGCAGCGGCGCCTGCAGTTCGGCGCGCGGCGTGAAGGCGGCCTCGCGCGCGTATTGGGCGAACTTGTTCCACGGGCAGGCGGCCAGGCAGTCGTCGCAGCCATAGATGCGATTGCCCAGCGCCGTCCGGAATTCGCGATCGATCGGGCCGGCATGTTCGATGGTGAGATAGGAGATGCAGCGCCGGGCATCGAGCTGATAGGGCGCGGGGAACGCATTGGTCGGGCAGGAATCGAGGCAGGCGCGGCACTGGCCGCAATGATCGGTCTCGGGCGCGTCGGGCGGCAGTTCGATCGACAGCAGCAGTTCGCCCAGGAACAGCCAGGAGCCGAAGCGGCGCGACACGAGGTTGGTGTGCTTGCCCTGCCAGCCATGGCCGGCCTGCTGCGCGGCGAGCTTCTCCATCAGCGGCGCGGTGTCGACGAAGACCTTAAGACTCTCGTGATAGGTGTCCCAGATGAAGCGGCCGAGCTGCTTCAGCCGGCTCTTCATCACGTCGTGATAGTCGCGGCCCTGCGCATAGACCGAGACCGCACCGCGCTCGCGCTCCTCGAGCGCAAAGCGCGGGTCGCCGGCCGGCCCGTAGTTGAGCGCGACCGACACGACCGTGCGCGCTTCGGGCCACAGGGCGGACGGATCGATGCGTTGCTCGGCGCGGTCGACCAGCCATCCCATGTCGCCCTGGAAGCCGCGCGCCAGGAACGCTTCCATGCGCTCCCGTCGCAACTGCCGCGCCTCGGGCGAGAGCTGCGCCGGCGCGAAGGCCACGGCGTCGAAGCCCAGCTCCAGCGCCTTGGCGGCAATCGCGTCGCGCAGCTCGCGCGGCGTCGCGGGCTTAGGAGGCCGCTTGGGACGGGGCGGCAGCTTCGCCATCAACCCCGGCCGCGATAGGGCGCCACGCCGGTCTCGGGAAGCCAAAGACCCTTGGGCGGCGCGGCGGTCTGCCAGAACACGTCGATCGGCATGCCGCCGCGCGGATACCAGTAGCCTGCGATGCGCAGCCAGCGCGGCGCCAGCACCTTCACCAGGCGCTTGCCGATGCCCACGGTGCAATCCTCGTGGAAGGCGGCCTCGTTGCGGAAGCTGTTGAGGTAGAGCTTCAGCGACTTGCTCTCGACCAGTTTTGCGCGCGGGACATAGTCGATCACCAGATGCGCGAAATCGGGCTGGCCGGTCACCGGGCAGAGCGAGGTGAATTCCGGCTGCGTGAAGCGGGCGAGATAGAGCGTGCCCGGATGCGGGTTGGGCACCGTCTCGAGGACGGCCTGGTCGGGCGAGGCGGGCAGGGCGGTCGCCTGTCCGAGCTGACGGAGTTTTGCGTATTTAGCCATGCGCCCATCATATGCTAAGCGGGCCGCCATGACTCACAGGGTTGCTATCGTCGGCGCCGGCCCGTCCGGCTTCTACGCTGCGGACGGGCTGTTGCGCGGCCGTCCGGACCTTCGCATCGACATCATCGATCGCCTGCCGACGCCGTTCGGGCTGGTGCGGGCGGGTGTCGCGCCCGATCACCAGGGCACCAAGGCCGTGGTCCGCCAGTTCGACCGGCTACTCGCCCAGCCCGACCTGCGCTTCGCCGGCAACATCGAGATCGGCCGCGACCTGACCTGGGACGAGGTCATCCAGTCCTACGACGCGGTCGTGGTCGCCACCGGCATGGTGGTCGACCGCAAGCTGGGCATTCCCGGCGAGGATCTGCCGCATGTCTGGGGCTCGTGGCGCTTCGTCGCCTGGCTGAACGGCCATCCTGACTTCCGGGGCGGTCCCGACCTCTCGGGCGTGAAGTCCGTGGCGGTGATCGGCAACGGCAACGTGGCGCTCGACGTCGCGCGCCTGCTGGCCAAGGCGCCTGAGGAAATGACCAAGTCCGACATCGTGCCCGAGGCGGGGGCGGCGATCGCGGCGGCGCCGATCGCCGACATCCACGTGATCGGCCGGCGCGGCGCCGCGGAGGCCTCCTTCACCACCAACGAGCTGGCCGAGATGGGCCGGCTGGCGCGCGCCGTGTCGGTTGCCGATGCCAGCGTGCTGACCGCCGAGGCGCCGGCCGCCGATCCGACGCCGGAACGGCTGCGCAAGGCCAAGAACATCGAGACCCTGAAGCGCTTCGCCGCGCAGACGCCGGGCGAGAAGCCGGTGACGGTGCATTTCCGTTTCCATGAGACGCCGACGGCGATCCGGCCAGGTACGCTCGAACTCTCGACGGGACCCCTTGCCGCCGACCTGGTCGTGACCTGCATCGGCTATACCGGCGAGCCGTTCCCGCAGGCCGAGAGCGTGTTCCCGGTGGGCTGGGCGCGCCGCGGCCCCAGCGGCACCATCCCGACCAATCGCGCCGACAGTCATGCCGTGGCCAAGCAGGTGATCGACTTCCTCGAGGACCGCGATCCCAAGAGCGGCCCCGACATCCTGCCGCTCTGCGTCGACGCCGAGGGCTGGCGCCGCATCGACAAGGCGGAAATCGCTGCCGGCGCCGCGCAGGGACGGCCGCGGATCAAGCTCGTGGAGTGGCAGGCGCTGCTCGACATCGCGCAGGGCGACTGATCGTTCGTCGCGGGGCGCGGGCATTTCGCCTGTCGCGCTCCAGCGCCGGCGGCTCTATACCTTGCCCCTTACGGGGAAGGCCAAAGAGTTCAGGAGTTTCCATGATGAAGTTACGTCGTCGTTTCATGGGCGCGCTCGCCGCCGCCGCGGCGGTCATGCCGCTGGCCGCGCCCGCGCCCGCCTCGGCTCAATCCAAGCCGACCACGCTCAAGGCGGCGTTGCATTCGGACCTCAAGATCATCGATCCGATCTGGACCTCGGCGCTGATCACCACCAACCACGGCTACATGGTCTACGACACGCTGTTCGCGGTCGACGACAAGCTCGAGGTCAAGCCGCAGATGGTCGACAAGTGGGAGGTCTCGCCCGACAAGCTGACCTACACGCTGACGCTGCGCGACGGGCTCGAATGGCATGACGGCAAGCCGGTCACGGCGGAGGATTGCGTCGCCTCGATCAAGCGCTGGGGCGCGCGCGACGCGATGGGCCAGAAGCTGATGGCGGTGACGTCGGAGCTCACGGCGCCGGACGACAAGACCATCAAGTTCGTGCTGAAGCAGCCCTACGGCCTGCTGCTCTACTCGCTGGGCAAGCCGGGCTCGAACGTGCCGTTCATGATGCCGAAGTCGGTCGCCTCGACCGATCCCAACAGCCAGATCACCGACGCCACCGGCTCCGGGCCGTTCATCTTCAAGAAGGACGAATGGAAGCCCGGCGAGAAGGCGGTCTACGTCAAGAACCCGAAGTACAAGCCGCGGCCTGAGCCGGCGTCGGGCTTCGCCGGCGGCAAGGTGCCGAAGGTCGATCGCATCGAGTGGCTGTGGATCCCCGACACGCAGACCCAGGTCAACGCGCTGCTGGGCGGCGAGATCGACCTGGTGGAGATCGTGCCGGCCGACCTGCTGCCGCTGCTGAAGTCGGACAAGAACGTCGTCGTCTATGTCGGCAACAAGGCCGGCCGCCAGTACACGATGCGCTTCAATGTGCTGCACAAGCCGTTCGACAATCCCAAGATCCGTCTCGCCGCGCTCTATGCACTCGACCAGAAGGAATTCCTCGACGCCAATGTCGGCAATCCGGAGTTCTACAAGGTCTGCAATTCGCTGTTCCCCTGCGGCTCGCCGCTCGAATCGACCAAGGGCTGGGAGGACAAGCTCTCCGGCAACGCGGCGAAGGCCAAACAGCTGCTGCAGGAGGCGGGCTATGACGGCACGCCGGTGGTGATGCTCCACCAGACCGACGTGGCCGGCCACAACAACCTGGCGACCGTGGCCAAGCAGCAGCTCGAGAAGGCCGGCTTCAAGGTCGACCTGCAGCCGATGGATTGGCAGACGCTGGTAGCCCGCCGCGCCAAGAAGGATGCGCCGAGCGCCGGCGGCTGGAACCTGTTCTTCACCTCGTGGGGCGCGGTCGACGTGATCAACCCGGCTGCCGCGGCGTTCCTCAACGCCTCCTGCGAGAAGGCGACCTTCGGCTGGCCGTGCGACGCCGAGCTGGAGAGGCTGCGCGACGCCTACGCCGCCGAATCCGATCCGGCGAAGCAGAAGCAGATCGCCGAGCAGGTCCAGCTGCGCGTGCTCGAATATCCGACGCATGCGCCGCTCGGCCAGTTCACGTCTCCCACCGCCGTGCGCTCGAACGTGACCGGCATGGTCTATGCCCCGACGCTCGCGATGTGGGGCCTGGAGAAGAAATAGCGCGATCCGTTCGGATCGTTGCAAGCTCTCGACCCTGCCCTTATGGTTTCTGCGTTCTCAGGGCAGGGTGAAACTCCCTACCGGCGGTATGCGGCGCGAGCCGCGAGCCCGCGAGCGCCTTCCGCAAGGAAGGGTCAGCAGATCAGGTGCGAGGCCTGAGCCGACGGTCATAGTCCGGATGAAAGAGAACGTGTGTCCTGCTGCTCGTGCGGAGCGGCAGGCCCGCGCGTGATCGCCTTGGGTGATGTGTCTGTTCGCCAAAGGAGATTGCCGTGACACAAGCCCGCCACACACAAGCCCGCTACGCCTTCGTCAAAGCCAGGTGGCACGCCGACATCGTCGACCGTGCGCTCGACGGCTTCCTCGAACTCATTCCCGCCGAGCAGGTCGACGTGTTCGACGTGCCGGGCGCCTTCGAGCTGCCGCTGTTCTCGCGCGACCTCGCGGCAACCGGCAGGTATGCCGCCGTTGCGGCCGCGGCCTTCGTGGTCGATGGCGGAATCTACCGCCACGACTTCGTGGCCCAGGCCGTCGTGGACGGGCTGATGCGCGCCGGAATGGACACCGGCGTGCCGGTCCTGTCGGTGTCGCTGACGCCGCATCACTATCAGGAGACCGACCACCACAACGGCATCTTCCGCGCGCACTTCGTCGAGAAGGGGCGCGAAGCCGCTCGCGCCGCCCTGATGATCGGCAAGGCCCGCGCCGCCCTCGCGGCGTAGGCGATCATTGTCATCCCGAGCGTGAGCGAGGGACCTTTGCGGGCATCGCAAAAGGTCCCTCGCTTCGTTCGGGACGATAAAGTGCGCGTCAGCGGTCGCTGCGATAGACCGCGAACTCGGCGCGGGTGTCGGCGATCGAGAACCAGCGATGCTGGTTGGCGCGGAACGAGCGCCAGTTGGCCAGGATCTTCTTGAACTGCTCGTTCTGCGCCGCCTCCTCGTCGAGCACCGATTCCAGCGCGACGCGCAGCGCCTTGATCACCTCGTCGGGCAGCACCGAGAGCTGGGTGCCGGCGGCGACCAGGCGGGCGATCGCCACGGCGTTCTTGGCGTCGTAGGAGGCCAGCATCTCGGTCATCGAGTAGTCGCAGGCGTATTTCAGGATCGCCTGGTAGCGCGGCGGCAGGGACGCCCAGGCGGCCTTGCCGATCATCAGCTGGTTGACCGCCTCGAGCTCCATGACGCCCGGCGTGTAGTAGTACTTGGCGACCTTGTTGAAGCCGAGTTTCTCGTCGTCGTAGGGGCCGACCCATTCGCAGGCGTCGAGCGTGCCGCGTTCCATCGCCGGATAGATGTCGCCACCGGCGATCTGCTGCGGCACGGCGCCGAGCTTGGCGAAGACCTTGCCGCCGAAGCCGGCGGTGCGGATCTTGAGGCCGGCGAAATCGGCCGGCGTCTTCAGCTCCTTGCGGAACCAGCCGAACATCTGGCCGCCGGTCTGCCCGGCCGGCAGGGCCACGACGTTGAAGCCGTCATAGACCTCGTCCATCAGCTTGCGGCCGTCGCCGAACATCATCCAGGCATTGTGCATGCGCGGCGTCAGGCCGAACGGCACCGAGCCGTCGAAGATGAAGCTTGGATTCTTGCCGATGTAGTAGCCGGTGTAGGTGTGGCCGCATTCGACCGTGCCGTTCGACACCGCGTCCAGGACCTGCAGGCCGGGCACGATCTCGCCGGCGGCGAAGGGCGTCAGCGTGAACTTGCCGTCGGTCATCTCGCCCACGACCCGCGCGATCGTGGCCGAGGCGCCGTAGAGAGTGTCGAGGCTCTTGGGAAAGCTCGAGGTGAGGCGCCATTTCACCACCTCGCTGGTCTGTTGCCCGAAGGCCGGTGAAGCAGCCGCAACCGCTGCCAGGGAGGCTGCGACGGGGCCGAACTGTCGACGCGTGACGCTCATGGGTTTCCTCCTGTTTTTGCCTTGTTGTGCAAATTCTAGGAGGGAGTCTCTGGTATCGCTACCACAAAAAGCCGGAAGACGATCAGCTCGCGCTCCAGCCGCCATCGACCGGCAGGGCCGCCCCGGTGATGTCGGCGGCGCCGGGGCCGCACAGGAAGGCGGCCAGCGCAGCCACGCTCTCCATCGCCACGAAGCGGCCCGAGGGCTGGCGCCCGGCCATGAACTTCTCCACCGCCGCGTCGTGCGCCAGCCCTTCGGCCGCCATGAACGCCGCCAGCCGCTGCTCGATCGCCGGGCTGGGCGAGGAGCCGGGGCAGATGGCGTTGCAGGTGATGTTGTCGCGTGCCGTCTCCAGCGCCACGGCGCGCGTGAAGCCGATCAATGCCGTCTTGGTGGTGATGTAGTCGACCCGGTTCACGCCGCCGAACAGGCCATAGACCGAGGAGATGTTGAGAAGGCGGCCGAAGCCGCGTTCGCGCATGCCCGCGAGCACGAGGCGCGTCGTGTGGAACGCGGCCGACAGGTTCACGGCCAGCGCCCGGTCCCAGTCCTCTGGCCGGAACGTCTCGACCGGCGCGAAGTGACGGACGACGGCGTTGTTGATCAGGATGTCGACGCCGCCGAATTCCCGGGTGGCGGTTGCGATCAGGTCGTCGATCTGCCGCGGCTCCGCGAGGTCGGCGCCATGATGCAGCGCGCGGACGCCATGCTCCTCCTCGAGCGCGCGGCGTCCCGCCTCGATCTCTGCCACCTCGCCGAACCCGTTCAACACGATGTTGCAGCCCTCGGCGGCGAGCCGCCGCGCCATCGCCTGGCCCAGCCCCTGTGTCGAGCCGGTGATGAGCGCGCATCTGCCCTTCAGCATGCCTTAGTCCTCAGCTGCTCTCGCGTTGCACGATCTCGAATCCGAGATCGACCTTGGTGCGTTCGGCCGGCGCCCCTTGCAGGCGGCGGACCAGCAGCTCGGCGCTGCGCCTGCCGATCTCCTGCCGCGGAATGCGCAGCGTCGTCACGCTCGGCACCGCGTGGCGCAGCAGATCCACGTCGTCGAAGCTCGCAATGGCGATGCGTCCCGGCACCGCCCAGCCGCGGCGCTGGCACTCGAACAGCGCGCCCACCGCCAGCACCTCGCCCGCGAAGAAACCGGCATCGAGATCGGGATGGGCCTTCGCCAGCCGCACCAGCGCATCGGCGCCCTCGCTGAAGCCGCCAGCCGCTTCGAGCACGAGGCTCTCGTCGGCCGGCCGGCCGAGTTCGGCCAGCGCCGCGAAGTAGCCGCGGCGGCGCTCCTCGGAACGGTCGTTGTTGCGCACCGGCAGCGTGACGAAGCCGATCTTGCGGTAGCCGAGCCGCGCCAGGTGCAGCGTCATGGCGCGGGCGGCTTCGAAGTTGGAATAGCTGACGGCCATGTCGAGCGGATCGGCGGGCAGGTTGCCGGTCTCGATCACCGGCACGCCGCTCGCCTCGACGAGCTTGCGCACCCGCTTGCTGTGGATCGTGTTGTGCAGGATCAGGCCGCAGACACGTTGGGCCAGGAAGGCCGCGACCAGCGCCTCCTCGTCCTCCAGCCGATGGCCGCTGTCGGCGATCATCAGGTGCAGCCCGTTGGCGCGCAGCACGTCGGACGCCGACTGGATCATGCTGGCGTAGAGCGAGTTGCGGATGCTGGGCACGACCAGCCCGACGACGTTGGAGCGGTTCGACGACAGGCTGCCGGCGATGCGGTTGGGCACGTAGCCGAACTCGCGCACCGCGGCGTCCACCTTGCGCCGCATCTCCTCTGATACTGCCGAGGGCTGGCGCAGCGCCCGCGACACCGTCATCGGCGACACGCCGGCATGGCGGGCGATGTCGCGCATCTTGAGTGTTCCGCCCTCGCTCCGCCGTGCCTTGCCGCTCATTCCGCCCGCCGTTTGATGCCCGCCGTTGATGCTCATGCGCCGCGATCATATGCTGGTAGCGATACCAGAAAAACGAGAGAGTGGCGCAAAGCCGGAGGAAATAAGCATGACGGGTCAATTGCTTGGCTTCGTGGGTGTCGGCCGGATGGGCGGGCCGATGGCGCACCGCCTGCTCGATGCGGGCTACCGGCTCTGCGTCTACGACGTGTCGGAGGCGGCGACGAAGCCGCTGGTGGCGCGCGGCGCGCAGCTCGCCCAGTCGCCAGCCGATGTGGCCTCGACCGCCGAGACCGTGCTGATCAGCCTGCCGACGCCCGCCATCGTGCGCGAGGTCGTGCTGGGCGGGAACGCGGGCATCATCAACGGCTCGTCGATCCGCACGCTGATCGATCTGTCGACGACCGGCCCCGGTGTCGCCTCCGAAGTCGCGGCCAGGCTGGCCGAGCGCGACATCGGCTGGGTCGATTCACCGGTGAGCGGCGGCGTGACCGGCGCCCAGGCGGGAACGCTCGCGGTCATGGTGTCGTGTCCGACGCCGACCTATCAGGCGCTGCAGCCGGTGCTGAAGACGTTCGGCAAGCTCTTCCATACAGGTGAGAAGCCCGGCCTCGCGCAGACCGCCAAGCTTGCCAACAACATGCTGGCGGCGACCGCGCTGGTCGCCACGTCCGAGGCGATGGCGATGGGGGTGAAGGCGGGCCTCGATGCGAAGGTGCTGATCGACATCATCAACGTGTCGAGCGGCCGCAACAGTGCCAGCCAGGACAAGTTCCCGCGTGCTGTGCTGCCGCGCACCTTCGACTTCGGCTTCGCCACCGCGCTGTCGCATAAGGACGTGCGCCTCTGCCTCGATGAGGCGCAGAACATGGGCGTGCCCATGCTGGTGGGCGCGGCGGTGCTCGAAATGCTCGCCGTCACCAAGGCGCGGTTCGGTCCCGACTCCGACTTCACCATGGTGGCGAAGGTCCTCGAGGAGTGGGCCGGCGTCGAGATCAAGGGCTGACGGGCGGCGTTCCGGGATCAGGCGGGCCCGCGATCAAGCGGGGACGTAGGTCAACCTGACGACGTCCTCGCCGATCCGGTCGTGGGTCATGAGACGGAGCGGCGGGCGGGGGCCGGCGAAGTAGGGCGTCCCGTGGCCCAGCACGACGGGGTGCAGGTAGATCCGGTACTCGTCGATCAGGCCCAGCTCGGTCAGGCTCTGCGCCAGGGTCGGGCCGGCGACTTCGATCTCGCCGTCGCGCCCGGCCTTCAGCGCGCGGACCGTACGCTCCACATCGTCCCGGATGAGCGTGGCGTTGGGCCCGACCGAGTCCAGCGAGCGCGAGACGACCCATTTCGGCTGCTTACGCCACGCCGCCGCGAAGGCATGGCGGTCTGCGTCCCAGTCGGGCTGATCGTCGTCCCAGTAGCGCATCAGCTCGTACACGTGGCGGCCGTAGAGACTGCCGGCCTGCGCCTCGGCCTCCTTGATGAAGTGGCGGAAGAGCGCGGGGCTCGGCCCGAACGCCATGTGATCGACATAGCCGTCGAGCGACTGGTTCATGCCGAAGACGAGCCTGGCCACCGCGGTTTCCTTTCCTGGCGCGCGAGGCGATCAGTCGAGCCGGACGCTGATGCCTTCCAGTCCCTTGCCCGAGGCCGGATAGCGCACCATCACCTCGGCGTCGTGGCCGGGGATCACCATCTCGACCCGGCCCTCGGCCAGCTTCTTCAACTTGTCGTAGCCGGCCAGCATGTCGGCGACCGAGTAGACGATCGAGAACAGCTTGTCGTTGTTGACGCCCCAGAAATAGTGGCTGGCGTCGGAGGCCAGCACGAGCCAGCCGTTGCGCGTGTTGATGCGCACCGACTGGATGCCGGCGGTGTGGCCGCCGATCAGGTGCAGCGAGATGCCGGGCTGCAGCTCCTCGTCGCCGTCGTGGAACACCAGCCGGCCGCCGTACAGCGCGCGCACCATGCCCACGATGTCCTCGCACTCATAGGCGTGGCGGAACGGTCCCTTGCACATGTGCCGGCCGGTCGCGAAGTTCATCTCCTTGTCCTGGAGATGGAAGCGCGCCTTGGGGAAGCGGTCCCAATTGCCGATATGGTCGTAGTGGAGATGCGTGACGATGACGTCCTCGACCTCCTTCGCGTCGATGCCGATCTCGCTCAGAAGATCGGCGGGATTCTTCTTCACCTCGCGGCCGCGCTGCTTGCCCACCGTGGCGTTGAAGCCGGTGTCGATCACGATCGGCTTGCCGCCGATGGTGCGGTGGCCGCTCTCGTCGAGCGGGATGGCGACCCAGACGAAATAGTCCATCGGGAAGTCGGCATCGTGCGGGTCGGGGTTGATCTGTACTTCCCATGCCTTGCGCGGCAGGTGGGCATACTTGACCGCATGCACCTCGTAGATCGGCGTCGAACGCATCTTTGTTTCCTTCCCGGCGGATTCGTTGCCGGACCCTAGCGCGCCCGCGGGCTCCCGCGCTACACTGGCGCCATGGCCCGCACGGACCTCCTCCTTGTCGTGAAGGCACGGCGAATTAGCACCACGGTTTGCACTGCAAACCGTTGCGTTGCCGCGTTCGCCTGTCTTTCGTCCAAGGAATCGTCCGATGTCTGCCGTTCTCTCCCTCAAGCGTAGCAATTCCGCCGTCCGTTACTGTTTCGAGGCCGACGCCGAGCCCGGCGTGCTGCCGCGCGCGCTCGAACTGATCGCCAAGCGCGGCCTCGTCCCGGCCCGCGTCTTCGCCCAGGCCGACGGCGATGCGTTGAGTGTCGAGATCGAGGTGGAAGGGCTGGAGCCGGCGGTGGCCGAACATGTCGGCCGCTCGCTCGGCCAGATCGTCGGCGTGCGGCACGTGTTCTGATCAGTAACGACCTCATCCTGAGGAGGCCCGAAGGGCCGTCTCGAAGGATGGGCTACAGGCATGGTGCTTGTGCCCATCCTTCGAGACGCACGCCTTCGGCGTGCTCCTCAGGATGAGGTGGTGGTTTAGGGAAAGGCTTAAGAAGCCAGCCGCTCGACGATCGCGTCGATGTGGAGGCGGGCGACGTCGATCGCGGGGAAGCCCGCCGTCGCCTCGTCGAACATGAGGGCGAGGTCGGTGCCGACCAGCAGGATCGCCTCGACGCCGTCGCGGCGCTGCAGCTCGGCCGCGAGCCGGCGATAGGCCTCCGCATCGGCGGGATCGGCGCGCTGGGTGTCGAGGATGCGCTGATAGGCAGCGCCGGCGAAGGCGATCTCGTCGGGCTGCGGCTTCACGATCTCGACGTCGGGCGCATAGCGCTGGAGCTGGCCCCACAGGCTGCCTTGCATGGTGAAGACCGTACCCAGCAGGGCGACGCGCCGGAGCTTGCGGGCGCGCAGCTCGGCGCCCAGCGTCTCGACGATGTCGATCAGCGGACGTGGGCTCATCGTCTTCAGCCGGTCGATGGCGATGTGCGGCGTGACCGCGGGCAGCACCATGAAGTCGGCACCGGCCCGCGCCATGCGGTCGAGGAAGCCGCAGAGATAGGCCGCCAGCGCGTCGAGCTTGCCCGCGCGCACGAGGCCCTGCCCATGATCGACATCGGCATGGGTGATGACCAGGTCGGGCGACACGCCGCGCGCTTTGCACGCCGCGGCGATCCGTTCGTAGTAGTGGACGGTGGCACCGACGCCCAGGCCGCCCACGATGCCGACGCAGGCCATGACGCCTACTCCGCGATGGTGATCTTGTTGTCGCGGATCACCTTGCCCCAGGTCTCGACCTCGCCCTTGGCGAAGCTGTCCATCTGGGCAGGCGTCCAGTCCTTCAGGACGGTGCCGAGCTGGTTGGCGCGGGCGACGACGGCTTCCATCTTGCCGACCTTGCGCATCGCGGCGTTGAGCTTGTCGACGATCGGCTGCGGCGTGCCGGCCGGCGCGAACAGCGCGAACCAGCCGTCGAGGGTGAAGCCCGGCAGGCCCGCTTCGGCCGTGGTCGGGATTTCGGGGAAGGACGGCAGGCGGTTGTCGCTCGCCAGCGCCAGGGCCTTCACGTTGCCGTTGCGGATGTGGCCGGACACGGCGGGCGGGGTCACGATCAGGACCTCGACCTGGCCGGCCACGATGTCGGCCGTCGCCGGCCCCGACCCCTTGTAGGGCACATGCACCATGTCGAGCCCGGCCGCCTTGTTCAGCAGCACGCCGCCGAGATGCGGCACCGAGCCCGCGCCTACCGAGGCGTAGTTCAGCTTGCCGGGATTGGCCTTGGCGTAGGCGATGAAGCTCTTGAGGTCGTCGACCGGCACCTTCTTGGCGACCACGATGACGTGCGGCGCCATCGCGCCCATGGCCACGCCCACGAAATCGTCGGGCTTCCAGTTGAGGTCCTTGATCAGCGCCGGGTTGGCCGAATGGTAGGCCGAGTACTGCATCAGGATCGTGTAGCCGTCGGGCTTGGCGCGGGCGACGATGGCGGTGCCGATATTGTCGTTGCCGCCGCCCCTGTTGTCGACGAGGACCTGCACGCCCAGCTCCTGGCTCAGCAGGTCGGAATAGAGTCGCGCCACCAGATCGGTGCCGCCGCCTGGCGGGGCGGGCACCACCATGGTGATTGGCTTGTCGGGATAGGTACCTTGCGCGCGGGCGGTGCCGGCGTGGGTGGCGGTCGCGGTCGTGGCAAGGCCGGCGGTCGCCAGGGCGACGAAGCTGCGGCGTTTCAGGGGGCGTCTCATGGGAAGTTCCTCCTCCAGGTTTCTTTCAGTTCCGGCCGTGCATCGGCCTTGCGCGCGATGGCGAAGAGTTTGGGCGTCTCGGTCTCGAACCAGCCGCGCCGCGGGCGCCAGCGGGTCATGACGCCGATATAGATGTCGAGGGCGGAGAAGCGCTCGCCCAGGAACCAGGGCGCGCCGGCCTCGCTCTCGACCTGGCGCCACAGGCGCTGGGCATAGGCGTCGGCGGCGGCGCGGAACGGGTCGCGCGCGTTGTTCACCGAGACGAAGCGCGCCGGATCGTCGGCATAGGTGAAGGTGGGATAGATGTTGGCCACCAGGAACACCAGCCAGCGCAGGAATTTTGCGCGCTCCGGCGCGCCCGGTGCGGGCACGAGCGAATCGCTGCCGGTCACGTCGGCCAGCAGGAGCGTGATGGCCGCGCTCTCGCTCATCACGCTGCCGTCTTGCATCACCAGCGTCGGCACCTGGGCCAGCGGATTGACCTTCTCGAGCTTGGCCCTGGCGTCGGGGTCCTTGAACAGATCCCCGACCGTCTCGTAGGCGAAGGGCAGCCCGTACCAGTCGAGCTGCGCCTCGACGAGGGCCGAGCCCCAGCCCGGCCGGCCCCACAGCGTGTAGCCGCCGCTCACCGAGCCGGCCCTACGGCTTCTGCAGCGGCTGGATCAGGGACGAGGTGTCCCAGCGGCCGCCGCCGCGCGCCTGCACCCGCTCGTAGAACTGGTCGACAAGTGCCACCAGCGGCATGCCGGCCTTCTGGCGCTTGCCCTCGGCCAGCGCGATGCCGAGGTCCTTGCGCATCCAGTCGACGGCGAAGCCGTAGTCGAACTTGCCGGCGATCATGTTCTGCCAGCGATTCTCCATCTGCCAGCTCTGCGCCGCGCCCTTGGAGATGGCGCCCAGCGCCTTCTCCATGTCGAGCCCGGCGCGCTGGCCGAGGTTCAGCGCTTCGGCCAGGCCCTGCACGATGCCGGCGATGCACATCTGGTTCATCATCTTGGTGATCTGGCCCGAGCCCGACGGGCCGATCAGCGTGACCGCCTTGGAGAAGGCGTCGGCCACCGGCTTCGCCCGCTCGAACGGCGCTTCATCGCCGCCGCACATCACGGTGAGCTGGCCGTTCTCGGCGCCCGCCTGGCCGCCCGAGACCGGCGCGTCGATGAAGTCGATGCCCAGCTTCCGGCCCGCGGCGTGGAGTTCGCGCGCGATGTCGGCCGAGGCGGTGGTGTTGTCGAAGAAGATGGTGCCCTCAGCCATGCCGGCGAACGCGCCGTCGGGCCCCAGCACGACCGAGCGCAGATCGTCGTCGTTGCCGACGCAGCAGAACACGATTTCCTGGCCGACAGCGGCCTCGCGCGGCGTCTTGGCGGCCTTGCCCTTGTGCTTCTGCGTCCAGGCCTCGGCCTTGGCGAAGGTGCGATTGTAGACCGTGACCTCGTGGCCCTTGGCGGCGAGATGCCCCGCCATCGGAAAGCCCATCACGCCCAGTCCCAGAAATGCCACCTTGGCCATCGTTCCCTCCCGCGAAATCCGCCCCGTCCGCGGGGCGGCGGCGATCATAGAGGCAAAATGGGTCTGTGCCAGAGGGGGTGAAGTGGGGCGGGTGAGGTCTGGATGCTCGGGCTCTGCTCGAATCTCTACCGCCGGTTGGACGTTAGCGATAGCTGCACGTTGGCCTATCGGAAACGATGCCTTAATGTCGAGCCGGGGACGGGGGCGACACTGAACGATGGATATACGTAGCCTCAGCGAGCGCGCCGCTTGTTCGGAGCATTTTGGGCCGGTGCTCTATACGGCGCGGCTCTATAGCATGCTGCTGCCTCCCATACGCACCGCACACTAGGGAAAAAAATATGGCGCGAAAGACGCAAAAAGAGGGATTGGCCTCGCCTCCGCCAGTCACTGCCGCAAAGCCTGCTCGCGCCAACGGGAATGGCGGCGACCTCGGCATCGAGGCGGAGCTGTTCAAGACCGCCGACAAGCTTCGCGGCAACATGGAGCCGTCCGACTACAAGCACGTCGCACTGGGCCTGATCTTCCTCAAGCACATTTCGGATTCCTTCGAAGCCAAGCGCTCCGAACTGCTGGCCGACTATCCGGACGGCGCCGAGGACCGCGACGAATACGCGGCCGACAACGTGTTCTGGGTGCCGCCCACGGCCCGCTGGTCCCATCTCCAGGCGAACGCGAAGCAGCCGTCGATTGGCAAGATCATCGACGAGGCTATGATCGCCATCGAGAAAGACAACGAGAATCTGAAGGGCGTCCTGCCCAAGGACTACGCCCGACCCGCGCTCAACGCTGTGATGCTGGGCGAGCTGATCGACCTCATTTCCAGCATTGCACTCGGCCAAGGCAGGGGGGAGGCGCGCGACCTGCTGGGCCGCGTCTACGAGTATTTCCTCGGCCAGTTCGCCGGATCGGAAGGCAAGCGCGGCGGCGAGTTCTATACCCCGCGTTCGGTCGTCCGCGTGATGGTCGAGATGATCGAGCCGTTCAAGGGTCGCGTCTACGATCCGTGCTGCGGATCGGGCGGTATGTTCGTGCAGTCGGAGAAGTTCGCGGAACTCCACGGCGGCCGCATCGGGGAAATGGCTGTCTATGGCCAGGAATCGAACTACACGACGTGGCGGCTCTGCAAGATGAACCTTGCCGTTCGCGGCATCGATGCGGACATTCGCTGGAACAGCGAAGGCAGTTTCCACAAGGACGAGCTACGCGACCTGAGGGCCGATTTCATTCTCGCTAACCCGCCCTTCAACATCTCCGATTGGGGCGGTGACCGGCTACGCGAGGACATACGCTGGACGTACGGCGTCCCGCCCGCCAGCAACGCCAACTTCGCCTGGGTGCAGCATATCGTGCATCACATGTCGCCTGTCAGTGTGGCAGGCGTGGTGCTGGCGAATGGCTCGATGTCGTCCACACAGAACAACGAGGGCGCGATCCGGCAGGCGCTGGTCGAAGGCGTGAACGGGGCACCCGGTGTCGTCGATTGCATGGTCGCGCTGCCCGGGCAGCTCTTTTATTCGACGCAAATTCCGGTCTGTCTCTGGTTCCTCGCGCGCGACAGGTCGAACGGTATCGCGCGCAATGCCAAGCTGCGGGACCGCCGCAGCGAAATCTTGTTCATCGATGCGCGTAAGCTTGGACATATGATCGACCGTACGCGCAAGGAATTCTCCGATGCGGATATCGAGAAAATCACCCGCGCTTATCACGCGTGGCGAGGCGAAGGTGAAGCGGGTGTCTACGAAGATGTGCCGGGTTTCTGCAAGGCAGCCACGCTTGAACAGATTAAGGCCCATGGCTACGTACTGACGCCCGGGCGCTATGTTGGGGCGGCGGAGCCTGAAGCGGACGATATGCCATTTGTCGAGAAGCTATCTAGCTTTCGGCAGAAGCTAGATGGCCATTTCCGAGAGTCTGATCGACTCGCCGAGGTTATCCGGCAAACGCTGTCTGAGGGTTTCGTCAATGGGTGAATGGGTCACCGATACGGTTATCAATCTTCAATCGCGCGGCATATTGCGCGTCGAAGATGGGAACCATGGGGAGGCAAGGCCTCGGCCTGACGAGTTTGTGGATGTCGGCGTGGCCTATATCAGAGCAGCCGACATGGCCAACGGCTCCATACTATTTGACAGCGCATCGAAGATAAACCGCAAAGCGCGCGAACGCATTACCAAAGGTATCGGCAAGCCTGGTGATATTTTGATCTCTCACAAAGGCACCGTCGGGAGAATTGCGCGAGCTCCCATCAACGCTCCGGATTTCGTATGCAGCCCACAGACAACGTTCTGGCGAAGTACGAATGAAGAGATTCTAAGTCAAGATTTTCTCTACTCTTACGTGCGCTCACCAAAGTTCTCTCAAGAGTTTCTCGTTAGGTCGGGGGAAACGGACATGGCGGGGTATGTCAGCTTGACGTCTCAGCGATGTCTTGTGCTTTCTATCCCACCGATAGAACTACAGCGACCTATTGGTGCGCTCATGTCCGCGCTTGATGAAAAGATCGAGCTGAACCGGCAGATGAACGAGACGCTGGAGGCGATGGCACGAGCGGTCTTTAAGGATTGGTTCGTCGATTTCGGTCCGACTCGTGCAAAAATTGAGCGCCGCGCGCCCTATCTGACGCCAGACATCTGGTCACTCTTCCCCGATCGCCTCGACGATGACGGTAAACCGGAGGGGTGGGTACTTGGTGCAATGACCGACTTGATAATGTTGCAGAGGGGCTTCGATCTTCCTTCGCAAGCGCGAACCGATGGACAATACCCAATCATCGCGGCCAGTGGCCCGAGCGGCTGCCACAATAGCTACATGGTGAAGGGGCCTGGTGTCGTAACTGGGCGAAGTGGCGTCCTCGGAAACGTCTTTTTTGTTCATGAAGACTTCTGGCCTCTTAATACATCATTGTGGGTCAGAGAATTTCGAAGAGCTACGCCAAGCTTTGCGTATTTCTATCTTTGCGGCATTGATTTCGCTGCATTCAATGCAGGCTCAGCAGTCCCAACGCTTAATCGCAATCATGTGCACGGGCTTTCGACGGTATTGCCGCCAGACAGTTTGGTGAAGAAATTTGACGAGACGGTTATGCCGCTACTCCGGCTTCAGGAGAATAACAGGCTCGAAACGAAAGTCGTCGGTGACACCCGCGATTTTCTGCTTCCGAAGCTCATGTCAGGTGAGGTCCGTCTCAAAGATGCCGAACGGCTTGTGAGTGAGGCTACATGAGCGCCGACTGGTATCCTGGCATTAAGGCGTTCTGCGCACACTGGCGCCATGCGCCTATGCTGCAGCAGACGTTTGAGACGCTTGAGCGAGAATTCGCCGACGAGAATGACGCTTGCATCGATGCGGCCAAGGGGTTCGTCGAATGCGCCTGCCGACTACTGATTCAGGAGTTGGATAATCCGCTGAACCCTATCGCTAAATGGCCGGACAGCCCTATTCGGAGCGCGCATCCAAGCCTCAACAATTGGGTCTCCGCAGCATTTCGATTGATGGCGATCGTCGAACGTCGCGATGATCCTTTCAGCAAAGTGATATCCCAGCACTACAATCTGACCGAGGCGCTCGGCAAGTTCCGTGACGTTGCCGGTACCGTCAGTCATGGGAAGGAAGGCTTGAGCAAGAAGCTTTCCTCTCATCATCGACGCTCGGCCCTACTCGCAGCGGATGCCATCGTCACCTTCCTTCATGAGGCTTATCTCGAACGCGAGCCCGATCCGTTGCGTACGTTCGAGCCCTACGAGCGGTTTCAAACGTCGAATGCCATTATCGATGAGTTTGCCACATTGCGGACGGATCTCGATGAGGAAGGCTTTATCCGGGCAATTGTCGTCCTTCCCGACGGCGAGGAGGTGCCACTGGCAATCGAGACGTCTCGCCTCCTCTTCGGTGTGGACCGTGAAGCCTACAAGCTCGTCCTCAATGCGTGCCGCGATGCCAAGGCAGCGGCGTCTCAAACGGCGGAGGTCGAGTAGTGGCCTATCTTTCCGAGGCCGCCATCGAGCAGGTTGTGCTGTCTCAACTCGGCAAGCTTGGCTACGCTGTCGCCACCGACTCGGAGATCGGCCCGGACGGAAAGACGCCTGAGCGAGAAGCCTATGCCGACGTGGTGCTAGTCAAGCGGCTGACTGCGGCGATCGAGAAGCTCAATCCGGCCATCCCGGCGGAAGCGCGAGCCGACGCCTTGCGCAAGTTGCTGGCAACCGAAATGCCGTCACTGGTCGAAGAGAACCGCCGCCTGCACAGGCTGATGGTGGAGGGCGTCGATGTCGAATACTACAGCGAGGACGGCACGATTCGCGGAGACAAGGTTCGCCTGATCGATTTCGGCGATCCTGCCGCCAACGACTGGCTGGCGACGAGCCAGTTCCCCGTGATCGAAGGCAGCGTCAACCGTCGGCCGGACATCGTCGTCTTCATCAACGGCCTGCCGCTCGGCGTCATCGAACTCAAGGCGCCCGGCGCGGAGAACGCCACGCTCGCCGGGGCGCACAACCAGCTTCAGACCTACAAGGCGCAGATCCCGTCGCTCTTCCGCACGAACACCGTCCTCGTCACGTCCGATGGCATCACCGCGCGCGTCGGCTCGCTGACAGCAGATCAGGAGCGGTTCATGCCCTGGCGCACCACGGACGGCAAGGACATCGCCGCTAAGGGCCAGCCGGAACTCAACGTCCTGATCGAAGGCGTGTTCGACCGTCGCCGCCTGCTCGATCTCCTCCGGGATTTCACGGTGTTCGGCGAGACAGGCTCGGGCCTCGCGAAGATCATCGCAGGCTATCACCAGTTCCACGCGGTCAAACGCGCCGTCGAGTCGACCTTGCGAGCTTTGGCTCTCAATACGGGCAAATCCGGTACGGCGTCTCGTATGGCGGGCCTGCGGGAAGAGCCTTCCTCCTTCGGGCTTCCCAGCGTCGCCGAGTATCCGAGAGGAGACAAGCGCATCGGCGTGATTTGGCACACGCAAGGCTCGGGCAAGAGCCTCCTGATGGCGTTCTATGCTGGTCAGTTGGTGCGGCATCCGGACATGGAAAATCCGACCATCGTCGTCGTCACCGACCGCAACGATCTGGATGACCAGCTCTTCGCTACCTTTTCGATGTGCCGCGACCTGATCCGGCAGACGCCGATCCAGGCCGACAGCCGGGAGGACCTACAGTCGGCGCTCAGCCGTGCCTCGGGCGGCGTGATCTTCACCACCATCCAGAAGTTCTCTCCGGCGACCGGCGAAGCGGCCTATCCGATGCTGTCGGACCGCCGGAACATCGTCGTGATTGCCGACGAAGCGCATCGCAGCCAGTACGGTTTTCGCGCGCGGATCGACCGGAAGACCGGCGAGATGGCCTATGGGTTCGCGAAGTATCTGCGCGACGCCCTGCCGAATGCATCCTTCATCGGGTTCACGGGAACGCCGATCGAGAAAGACGATGTGAGCACACCGGCCATCTTCGGCGACTACATCGACGTCTATGACATCAGCCGCGCGGTGGAAGACGGCGCCACGGTGCCGATCTACTACGAGAGCCGGCTTGCGCGCGTCGAGCTCCCCGAGGAAGAGAAGCCGAGGATCGATGCCGAAATCGAGGAACTGACCGAAGACGAGGCCATCACCGAGCAGGAGAAGATCAAGCAAAGATGGGCGACCGTCGAGGCGCTGGTCGGGTCCAAGAAGCGGCTCGCTATGGTCGCGGCTGATCTGGTGCGACACTTCGAGGATCGCATCGCCGCCATGGACGGCAAGGCGATGGTTGTGTGCATGAGCCGCCGTATCTGCGTGGCGCTCTATGACCAGATCAAATTACTTCGTCCCGACTGGCACAGCGACGACGATGCGGGTGGAGCTATCAAGGTTGTGATGACAGGGTCGGCGGCCGATCCGCCGGGCTGGCAGCCCCATATCGGCACCAAGGCGCGGCGCGACCTTCTGGCAAAGCGCGCGAAGGACCCGAAGGACGCGCTCAAGCTTGTGATCGTCCGCGACATGTGGCTCACCGGGTTCGATGCGCCGTCGATGCACACGATGTATGTCGACAAGCCGATGAAGGGCCACGGGCTCATGCAGGCAATCGCCCGCGTCAACCGTGTGTTCCGCGACAAGCCCGCCGGTCTGGTCGTCGACTACATCGGGATCGCCCAGAATCTCAAGAACGCGCTTGGCCAGTATTCCGCTTCAGACCAGCGTCAGGCTGGGGTGAATGAAGCCGAAGCCGTCGAGGCGCTGCTCAAGACCTTCGAGGTCGTGCAGGTGATGTACCACGGCTTCGACTATGCGCGCGGCCTGGCGGGCACACCGCATGAGCGGCTCGTCGTTCTCGCCGAGGCAATCGAATGGATCCTTTCCCGCCAGCACGAAGCCGCCGCTCGCGAAACCACCGAGGATGGCAAGCGGCGCGAGAATCGCCGTTATCAGGACGCCGTGCTCGCGCTCTCCAAGGCGTTCGCGCTGGCATCGGCGAGCGACGAGGCCCGGGCCATTCGGGACGCGGTCGGCTTCTTCCAGACCGTTCGCGCCGCGCTCGTGAAATCGGCGGCCGGTTCGGGAAGGAGCGCGGCCGAACGGGAGTTCGCGATTCAGCAGATACTGGATCGTGCGGTGGTCTCGACGGAAATCGTCGACATCCTCGCTGCCGCCGGCATCACGACGCCGGACATCTCGATCCTCTCGGATGAGTTTCTCGCCGAGGTCCAGCAGCTCGAGAAGAAGAACCTCGCCCTCGAGGCGTTGCGCAAGTTGCTGAACGACGAAATCCGCTCGCGCACCCGTACGAACGTCGTCGAGACGAAGCGATTTTCAGAACGCCTCGAAGCCGCGATTGCGCGCTACCATATGAATGCGATCAGCACCGTCGAGGTGCTGCAGGAACTGATCGAGCTCGCGAAGGATATACGCGCCGCCCGCAAACGCGGCGAGGACGAAGGCCTGTCGCAGGACGAGGTCGCCTTCTACGACGCCCTGGCCGAGAACCAGAGCGCCGTCGAAGCGATGGGCAATGACGCGCTCAAGGTGATTGCCCACGAACTGCTGGTGAGCCTCAAAGGCAGCGCGTCGGTGGACTGGTCGCACCGGGAAAGCGCCCGGGCGCGGATGCGCGTCCTCGTGAAGCGTATCCTGCGCAAGCACGGCTATCCGCCCGACCTTCAGGACGCCGCCGTGCAGACAGTCCTACGGCAGGCCGAAGCATTGTCCGCGCAATGGGCGTCGTAGCTTTCCGGGTCCCCGTTCCCCCCAAACAGCCCGGGTAAAATGGGGCGCCCGCCGGCCGGGAATGTCGTCAAGGGGCGTCATAACCGAAACAAACGAAATAAACGAAACGAGCGAAAAGAAAAAAGTCCCCGCTGGCGATTCCGGGGGGCCGTCGAGGCGGTTCGGCGCCCTGTCGAGCCTCGAAATGTAATTGAACGGAAGGTGCAACGACTCCTTGCGCACGCTCCCTCGACATCGGAGAAATCCGAAGCTTGGGGGAGAGTGGATGCTGTCGATAAGAAAAATGCTGAAGCCAGTGGGATGGGTCATCGCCACTTGTGTCGTCTGCTGCCCGGCCGGTCCGGCCCTGGCCCAGGCCGGCGAGCCCACCAACATTCCCCTGAGCTTCCTGACGCAGAGCGGCGGCACGCAGCGCCTGGTCATCAATGTCGGCATCAACGGCGGCGCTCCCAAGCCCTACCTCTTCGATACCGGATCGGCGCTGTTCAACAGCGTCTACAACAAGGACTGGTGGCCGGGCCTCGCGCCCGATCCCTCGGCGCACAACGTCGCGACTACGCCCGGCCTGCCGCAGGGCATCCAGTACTGCTACGGCACCTCCAAGGAGTGCCGCGGCTACACCGGCAACATCGTCGCGGTCCCCGTCCTCAACTTCTATGCGAATTCCGAAAAGGGGACGCCGGTCGCGGCGACGCTGGCCGCCACGCCCGGCTACCAGATCAATGCCGTCTACGAGCATACGGATTCGAGCACGACCTACTTTCCGGAATACTGGTCGACGCCCGCGTGGACGCAGGATGGCACGCCGCCGATCGAAAGCACCCTGTTCGGCACCTTCGGCGCGGGCAACTTCGTCAGCACCAAGACCAGCAAGGTGGAACCCGGCACGAGCTACACGACGGGCGGCGTGCTCGGCCAGACGATCGTCGCGGGCGGCGTCGTCGCCCAAGGCTACGTAGTGGCGGCGAACGGGCAGAAGAACCCGACCTCGTCGGATAACGGCCCGCAGCAGGCCAATGGTCAGAGTGTACTGATCGGCGGCAAGCCCGACCGGGTTGCGATCACGGGCTGCAGCCCCTGCGTGACGGTGGGACTGACGCCGCAGATGCTGGGCCAGTTCATGCCGATCGGGCTGCCTGCCAACAATCCGACGGGCTCCGGCGTGGTGCCGTGGACGGATCCGGTGGGCCGGCTGTTCCCCAATCCCTATGGCGGCGCGCCCCAGACCAACGCCTCGACGGAGTTCGGCGCGAACTTCACGATGACGCTGACGAAGCCCGGCGACTCCCGGCCTTCGGTGGTGGAGACCAAGCCCGGGCTGCTCGACACCGGGACCCAGGATCTCACGCTGAACACCAAGCAGCCCGACGACGGTCTCAAGACCTACTATGACAATCTGGGCGCCTATTACGTGAACGCCGGCGTCAAACTCGACGTCACCGGCGCGAACGGCGCCGCCATCACCGGCCTGCCGACGACCTCGTCGATCCTGACCGCGCCGGGCGCGGAGAGCTTCAACACCTACAACGCCTCGATCGGCAAGAAAGACACGAACACCTTCGGCCTGTCCTTCTTCCTGGCCAATTCGGTGCTGTTCGATCTTTCGGACCGCCTCACGGGCTACACGCCGTTCTTCGTCACCAACCAGATGCTCGACACGACCGGCGGCCCGCTCATCGTCGACGGTTCGAACGTCCTGCTGGGACTGGCCGGTGCCGTCTCCGGCACCGGCGGCGTCACCATCAATGCCGGCGGTGGCGTGCAACTGAGCGCCACCAACACCTATACCGGGCCGACGACGATCGCTTCCAACGGCCAGCTCTACGTCACGGGGCCGGGCAGCATCGCGCTTTCCTCCGGCGTGGCGAACGACGGCATCTTCGACATCTCGCGCGCCTGGGCCCCGGTGGCGATCCAGACCCTGAGCGGGGCGGGGCAGGTGAGCCTGGGCGGCCAGAACCTGCGGATCACCAACGGCAGCAGCCTCTTCTCGGGCATCATCTCCGACCGCAACGACAATGCCCTCTTCGCCTATCCTGCCAGCGGCGGCAGCGTGACCGTGGCCGGCGGTGTCCAGATCCTGAGCGGCGCCAACACCTACACCGGCGGCACGACCGTGACGGGCGGGGCGACGCTCGGCATCTTCCACGACACCAGCCTGGGCACGGGCGGCCGCCTGACTCTCGACGGCGGCACGCTGGCGGCGATGGCGTCGCTCACATCGTCGCGAGCGGTGGAGCTCGGCGCCAAGGGCGGCGCGATCGACACGCGCGGCAACACGCTCACGCTGACGGGCCGCGTATCGGGGGCGGGCGGCCTCTACAAGCAGGGCGCGGGCCTGCTCGTCCTCTCCGGCATGCACGACTATCTCGGCGGCACGACGGTCAACGAGGGCGTCCTGCGGCTGGGCGCCGGCGCGTCGCTGCCCTCGACCGGCGCGCTGACCGTGAATGGCGGTGTCTTCGACCTCAACGGCAACAGCATCACGGTGGGCGCGCTCTCGGGCGCCGGCGGCACCATCGCACTGGGCAGCGGCACGCTGATCTCAGACGATGACGCCGCGACCGTGCTGGCCTCGGTCATCACCGGCGCCGGCGGCCTCACCAAATCGGGTGCGGGCTCGCTGAACCTCACCGGCATCAACACCTATACCGGCCCCACCCGCGTCACCAACGGCCGCCTCGCGGTGAACGGCAGCATCACCAGCGACGTCACCGTGGGCGCCGGCGGAACGCTGGGTGGCGCCGGGACCGTCTTCGGCTCGGTGACCAACGGCGGGGTGCTCGCGCCCGGCAACTCGATCGGCACGCTGACGGTCAACGGCGCGCTCGTCGTGAGCACCGGCAGCACCTACCAGGTCGAGGCCAACAGCCTGGCCCAAGCCGATCGCGTCAACGTCACGGGTGCGCCCGGCACGGCCACGCTCAACGGCGGGGCGGTGAGCGTGGTGGCGGTGCCAGGCGTCTATGCACCCTCCACGACCTACACCATCCTGAACGCGGCGGGTGGCGTTGCCGGCTCGTTTGCCGGTGCGTCCGTCAACCTGCCCTTCCTGCAGGTCTCTTTGAGCTACGATCCGGGCAATGTCTTCCTCACTTTGGCGCCGGGCGGCTTCGCCCGCGGCGCTGCGACCGCCAACCAAGCCGCCACCGGCGCCGTGCTGGATCGCAGCGTGGCCGGGGCAACGGGGGACTTCGCCACGGTGATCGGCACGCTCGCGGGCGTCAGCCTGCAACAGGGCCAGGCCGCCCTGGATGCGATCAGCGGCCAGAACTATTCCGGCTTCGCAACGGCGGGAATCGGCAACAGCCTCGGCTTCATGAACGTGCTGGGCCAGCAGATGAGCCTCGCGCGGGGCGGCGCCGGCGCCGGCACGCGCATGGCGCTGGCACAGGCCTGCGACGTCGCCTGCGACGACGATGCCGCGAGCCCGTGGAGCCTCTGGGGCAGCGTCGTGGGGGGCACGGGCAGCGTCGCCGGCACCGGCGGCGCGGCGACGCTCACCTACAACAGCGGCGGCGCCGCGGCCGGCATCGACTACCGCGTCGCGCCGAACCTGCTGCTGGGCCTGGGCGTGGGCTTTGCCAGCGGCAACCAGTGGCTGAGCGGGTTCAGCGGCCGCGCCACCACCGACTCCTACCAGGGCACGCTCTACGCCTCCTTCACGCAGTCGGGTTTCTACCTCGATGCGCTCGCGGGCTTGGGCTTCAGCAACAACTACATGACGCGCCAGATCCCGATTGCCGGCCTGCTCTCGCGAACCGCCTTTGGCCAGACCTCGGCCAACCAGTTTCTGGGCCAGGTCGAGGCGGGCTATGCGCTCGGCCTGCACGAGCCTTCCCGAGCCCGCGCCACGCCGTTCGCCCGTCTGCAGGGCATCACCAACAACCAGGCGGGCTTCGGTGAGTGGGGCGCCAGTTCGCTGAACCTCAACGTGGCGCAGCAGACGACCGGCTCGCTGCGCAGCACGATCGGGGTCGATCTCGAGGGCGCCTTCGATCTCGGTTGGCGCGACGCGCTGGCGCTGCAGCTGCGGCTGGGCTGGGCGCATGAATTTGCCGACACCGCGCGGCCGGTGACCGCGACCTTCGCGGGCGCCCCAGGCGCTGCTTTCACGGTCTATGGCGCCGCCCCGCAGCGCAATGCCGCCGTTCTCGGCCTCGCCGCCAGCACCGCCATCGCCCAGTCGACCAGCCTTTACCTGCGATACGACGGCGATGTCGGGACGGGCACCGACAACCATGGCCTCAGCGGCGGACTCCGGATGAGGTGGTGAGGCCGCGGGTCGCGCCTGCGGCTCAGCCGACGAACCGCAACCCCGGCACGTGCGAGGTGAGCCAGGGGCGCAGGCCCGACACTCGCGCGAAATACGAGGAGTCGCCGTAGCGGTCGCCGCCATTTGCGTTCACGCCGACGACCGCCCAGCCGGCCGGCGTCTGCATCCACAGCGAGCCGCCGCTGTCGCCCGAGCCCAGCAGCCCGTCGAGCCGGCCGGCGCCTTCGGTCTCGCGGCGCAGGGTGACGGACAACCAGTTGCCGCGGTCGCCGGTGCACGGCGGCGGCTGCACCCGGTCCATCGTCTCGTGGACGACGTTGGTGGCGGCGGCCTTGGCGCCCGAGGGTCCGTCATAGGCCTCGTTCTCGCCGATCGAACCGATGCCGCGCGCGCCGTAGCCGACCATCACCACGTCGGCACCCTGCTCGCGCGTGCCGCCATAGAGCAGCGGCGCCGGGCCGCCGCCGTTCATCGGCCCCGTGATGCGCAGCAGGACGACGTCGTAGCCGGTGGTCTCGTCGTTGTTGCCGTTGAACAGCGGATGGCGGATCTGGCGGTCGCCCTTGCACAGGGTGCCGTCGGGCGCGCGGAAGGTGAAGTCGAAGACCGAATCGTCCCGCGTGAACAGATGCGAGGCGCTGAGCACCCAGGCATTGCCACCGAAATTGCCGAGCCAGGTCGCCGAGCCGATGCCCCAGTCCTCGCCGCCATCGGTCGAGAGCGGGATGACGGGAGCGAACGGGCTCTGCTCGGCCAGCGCCTCGTGGGCGCGGAAGCCTTCGCTCTCGCGGCCCGGCCTTCCGCCCTCGGCGCGCCAGGTGCGGTCCAGCACGATGACGGCGCCGGCGGGTCGCGCGACGGGTAGGGCGGCGAGTCCGGCGAGGCCGGCGGCGAGCAGGGGACGGCGCGTGACAGTCATGTATCGAACACAGGATGGGCGGCGGCCGCGCGGCCGGTCAAGGGCGTCTTGAGCTGCATAATCGAAATAAACGAAATAAACGAAACAACTGAAACGAATGTCGCACCCCTGTGCCGACACCCGGATTCGGTCAATTCCCGAGGGCCAGCAGTGCCAGCACCGCCGCGACACCGGTCAGCAGCGGCGGCAGGGCGAGCGGCCAGGCGCGACGGTAGAGGGCGGCGTCGGAGGTCGAGAGCGCCAGGATGGCGGCGCCCATCGAGACGCGGATCGGCGACAGCATGGTGAGGTTGGCGGTGACGCTGTTCTGGACCGCGGCGATCCACGCCGGATCGAGGGCGAGGGCGCGGGCGAGTGCGGTCTCCATCGGCATCAGCATGGCGTTGGCCGCGGCGCCGCTGCCGGTCAGGAAACCGCCGACCGCGGCGAACAGCGGCACGCCCAGCGCCGCGCCGCGTCCCGCGACCGCCCGCAGCGCCTCGGCGATCGAGGTCGCCATGCCGGAACCGACATAGAATTCCGCCATCACCACGAAGGCCAAGGTCACGGCGCAGGCGCGCCAGGCGCCGCGCGCCGCTTCGGCGGCGACCTTGCCCAGCGGGGCGCGCGCCAGCAGCACCACGGCGAGGCCGATCGCCAGCAACCAGAAGCCCGGGGCGTAGAAGGGCGCGAAGGCCGGCTGGTTGTCGAACGGGCGCAGCGCCCACAAAGGCTTCAGCAGGTCACGCAGCGGCGTCACCAGGCGGGTGGCGCAGAGCGCCAGGGTCAGCGCCACATAGGGGGCGGCGGTGCGCAGCGTGGTGCGCAGGCGGGCGGCATCGGGCCGCTCGTCCCGCCAGAACCGCACGGCCAGCAGCAGGGCGGTCGGTGCGGCGGCGGCGATCTCGACGTCGCTGAAGCGGTTGGCGAGCCACACCAGGGCAAGCAGCGCCGCCGTCCACAGGAGGTCGTCGAGCTTCTGCAGTGCCGGTACCGCGACCCCGGCCTCGCGGGCGAAGCGCCAGTAGAGCAGGAGGTACAGCGCGTGGATCGGGACCTGCAGCACCGCCGAGCTGAGACCGAGCTGGCCGGGCGTCAGGCCGGCCAGGGTGGCGCCGACGGTGGTGCCGATGGCCAGCGCCCCCCACGGCACCAGCGACTGGCTGTAGAGGCCGAGCAGCAGGGCCGGCATCCCGCCGGTCCCCAGCCGCCGCAGCGCCGCCAGCGCGATGATGTAGCCCACGCCGAAGCCGGTGACCGATTCGGCGAAGGGCGCCAGCAGGAAGCAGACCGAGAACAGGCGGCGCGGCGAGGCCTCGAGCGTCCCGGCGCCCAAGGTTCCGCCACCGGCGCCGCTGCGCGCCAGGGTGGCGCGGTGGAAGAAGACGCCGGTGACGATGATGGCGATGACGTGCCACGACAGCCACAGGCCGGCCGGCACCTCGCGGCGGAACAGCAGCGCCACGGCGGCCGGGCCCTCCGCCTGAAGGACGAGCGTCGCCGAGGCGGCGAGGGTGGCCGCCAGCCCCGCCAGGCCCGCGACCAGCGCGCTGGCGCGGCCCGAGGCCAGCAGGCCGAGCACCAGGAGAAGGGGCAGGAGCGAGAGCAGCGTGGTCATGGCGGGGGTTCTATAACCTTCCCGCGCGCCGCAGGCTTCGGTCGGGGCCGAAAGGTGGCGCCAGAACGGGCAAAAACAGCGCCTTGCGCCCGCGCGCCCTTTCGCTTAAACCCGCCGCCACTGCCCCGATAGCTCAGCTGGTAGAGCACGTCATTCGTAATGATGGGGTCGGCGGTTCGATTCCGTCTCGGGGCACCATTTCCTTCATTGATCCATATTGATCAGGCGGTTGGGCGCGCGTTTCTGCTGCGTCGGCGAAAGCCTCAATCCGCGTCGCTTTTCTCCAGCCAGTCATGCTCCAGCAATCTCAGCCGGCTGGTGACGGAAAGCAGGAAGGCTGTCGACCAGCCGAACAGGATCAGCCCGTTGCCCGCCTCGATCGCACCAAACAGCCGCCAGTTGCCCTCGAGCACGACGTCCCCATAGCCCAGGGTCGTGAAGGTCACGGTCGAAAAATAGAGTGCCGTTTCGAAGTCTCCCACGGCGCCGATCGCCCAGAAAGCGGCCCCATAAAGCCAGATCTCGACCGAATGGATGGCCACCAGCCCCAGGACCACGAACAGGATGACGCCGAGCGGGACGAGGCGGTTTTCGTGGGCCCGGATGCGATGCGCCCTGTCCCGCAGCACCCACAAGAGGCCGAGCAGGCCGCCGAGATGGATGGCGACGGTAAGGCTGACCATGAAGGTCGCGAGCGCGAGGTTGGCAAACATGCGTTGTCGACAGTTCCCCGATGAATCCCTGGAAGAGCCAGGGTGAAAGGGGGTGACGGTAACGCCTCCGGACTGGTTCAGCCATGCGCCTGCAGCGATCAACCCACCGAAGTCTCGCACCGTCCCGCACCGCCCTGACACCGGTCAACGAACCGACGCGGATCCTTCATGGGCCGGCAACACGCCCGGCATATGGGTTTTCGCGTGGTGTCCCGGAGTCGTAGCATCCTCGACCAGCGCTGGCCGTCTCTCGCCTGCTGGACGATCGTCGCCGCCGTGCTGGCCGTGGCCGCGATCGGCCGTGAGCCGGCCTTGGCGATCTACCTCGCGAGCTTCGTCTATTACGGCCTCTACTGGTACGCCTTCTCCTGGGGCGTTCACTCGTTCGATGTCTTCAAGCGCGACGCGATGCTGCTCAAGGCCGTGTCGGTCGCCGCGCTCGCCTTCGTCTACCTGCAGGCGCCGCCCGACATGCTCTCGCTCGGCACGATCACCCTCGGCATTCTTCTCAACGCCCGCGCCGCCGCGGTGCTGGGGATCGACCGGACCTATTATGGCCACGAGCTGGCCGGCCTGGCCGCGTGGCGGGTTACGGCGTTTCCCTATTCGCTGATGTCCCATCCGATGATCGTCGGAAACGTGATGGCGTTCGGCGGCACCTTGCTCAACCCGGCCTTCCGTGCCGACTGGTGGCCACTCGCCACCCTGCACGTCGTCTTGAACCTCGCTTTGCTCGCGATGGAGCGGGCGGGACCGGGCCGCCGGCCGGCGATCCGGCTGGCAGGACTCCTCATCCTCGCGGTCACGGCGGCGGCCGCGACGGTCGCCGCGGGCCACGACATCGATTCGCGGCGCCTCAGCCAGGGAACCTCGTGACCGACATTCTCGACTCCACCGCCGCCGGCACGACGCGGGGCGCGGTCTCGTCCCTGTTTCCCGCCACGATCGGCCGCTTCGAGACCGCCGAAGACCGCGCCCTGATCGACGGCCTATCGCGCTGGGTCGAGGATCATTTCCGCGAGCAACTCGCCCAGCGGCCCTCCTGCCACGTCTACATCGAGACGCTTCCCGCCGAGATCGTCGCCTTGATCGATCGGCTGCGCGACAGCCCGGTCATCCGCGAGCTGATCGTGCGGCAGGTTCCGGCCGGCAGCGGCTTCGAGCCGATGAAGCACACCGACGAACTCTACATCTCGCACTACAACAAGGACCGCGGCGGCGACCAGGGCCTGTTCGACAGGCACTATGACGGCAACCTGCGATTTTTGTCGTCGAGCATGGTCGTGCGGGCGCTGATCTATCTCCAGTCCGATGCGAGCTACAAGGTGGTGTTCGGCGACAGCCGGGTCGAGAAAGCCTTCACCACCTATGAATTCGGCCTGCTCGACTTCCATCGCGAGCTGCATTGGGTCGAGGGCAATTACACGCCGGGCGGGCCGCAGCGCATCCTGCTCAAGTGCAACTACCTCGTGACAGCCCCGGGCGCTGCCGCCCGCGGCCGGTTCGCGCTCGCGGCCAACACGGCCGTCTTCTACCTCGTCAAGGCGGCCATGGAATATTCGAAGAGCCCGCGCACGCCGGCGCAGAAGGTCGTGGGCCATCTCTGCAACCTGTTCCGTCGCCTCAACATCGTGCATCCGCTGGTGCCGCTTGCGGCGATTGCCGCGGTAGCGATGGGCGTCGCCGGCCTCGTCCATTTCGTCGTCAACCTCTAGCGCCCCCTCTGATGCGAAGGAAAACGCCATGACCGGATTCTGGGACGAGTTGAAGGTCCAGCGATGGGACGATCATCGCTACTACCATCACAGCAAGGTCAACCAGTCGCTGCACCTGTTGAGCGCGACCAGCTTCCTGTTCGCCTATGTCGTGGCCTTCACCGATCCCGCGATGGCGGCGCTGATCGGCTGGCTGGTCGCGATGACGACACGCCAGATCGGCCACCTGTTCTTCGAGCCGCGCGGCTACGACGCCGTCAACCAGGCGACCGACGAATACAAGGAGGAGATCAAGGTCGGCTACAACATCAGGCGCAAGCTGGTCCTGCTCGCGATCTGGGCAGCGTCGCCGCTCCTGCTGGTTGTCGATCCCACCCTGCTGGGCGTCTTCACGCCGCACGCCGACTGGACCGAATTCATGACGCATGTCGGCGAGCTCTGGCTGGTCGTCGGACTGTCCGGCATCGCCTTTCGCGCGCTGCAGCTGTTCGTGACCAAGGACCTCCGGACTGGCGTGGTCTGGGTGACCAAGATCGCCACCGATCCGTTCCATGACATCAAGCTCTATCACCGTGCGCCGTGGGAGGTGCTGACTGGCCGCCACAGCCGCCACACGCCGGAGACCGTCGCGGCGCCCATCCTGCCGGATGAACTTCTGCCCGAGGTCATTCCCGAGCTGCCCACGGCCGTTGCCGAGGACGCCGTGGTGCCCGCCTCAAAGGGCGGCGTCTAGGGGCTGCGGCCCGACCAGCGACTCCTTGCGCCTCCGACCCGGTAAGCCCAGCAGGTGCGACGCCATCTCGCGCAGGATGCGCCGCTTGATCGCCCGGTCGGTGGCCAGCGCCCCCGGCTCCCACCAGCCGTCGCGCTGCATCGCTTCGGCCGCCGCGACGAAGCGGTCGGCCACCGCCTGGAACTGCTCCTCGGTGAAGTTGAGGCTGAAGATCAGGCGCCCCGTGCCCACCCAGCTCAGCGCAAGCCCATGGGCCTTGAGGTAGTACTGGAACATCCAGTGGTAGCGCGAGGCCGTGGGATAGCAGACCGTCCAGATCGACGAGAGGTGCCCGATGCGCACCGGCAGCTCTCGGTCGGCCAGCCGGCGGTTGAGATCGGCGGCGCGCCGGTCCCAGGTCTCGTCGAGGTCGCGATAGACCTGCTTCATCGCGGGCGAGTCGAGATGGAGCAGGAACTCGTTCATCGCGCCCATCACGTAGGGATGGGCATTGAAGGTGCCGCGTGCAAAGCAGATGTCGGCCGGGCGATCGTCCCGGAACCGCTTCATCAGCCGGTGATCGCCGCACACGACGCCGATCGGAAAGCCGCCGCCCACCGTCTTGCCATAGGTCACGAGGTCGGCTTCCACGCCGAAATACTCCTGCGCGCCACCGGCTGCGAGCCGGAAGCCCACGAACACTTCGTCGAGGATGAGAACGATGCCGCGCTCGGTGCAGACCTGGCGCAGGGCCTTCAGCCAGGCAGCATAGGTTTCGCGGCTGACGCCGCGGTCCGGCCGGCTGGCGATCAGCGTGGAATCCGCCGGCGCGCCCTGATTGGGGTGCATCGCCTGGATCGGGTTGACCAGCACGCAGGCGATGTCGGCGCGGCGGCGCAGCACGGCGAGGCTCTTCTCCGAGAGATCCGCCAAGGTGTAGGTATCATGCGCGGCGACCGGATTGCCGACGCCGGGCTGCACGTCGCCCCACCAGCCATTGTAGGCGCCGCAGAAGCGCACGAGGTGGGAGCGGCCGGTGTGGTAGCGCGCCAGCCGCACGGCCTGCATCACCGCTTCCGTGCCCGACATGTGGAACGACACTTCCGGCTTGCCGGAAATCAGGGCGAGCCGCCGGGCGTTGTCGGCCACGAGATCGGGATAGGCCCCGAGAACGGGGCCAAGGTCCGCGACGCGTCGCGCGCCGCGTTCCATGCAGCCCTTGTAGAAATCGTAGCCCAGCAGGTTGACGCCGTAGGAGCCGCTGAGGTCGTAGCGCGCCGTGCCGTCGAGGTCGGTGACCTGAACGCCCTCGGAGGAGGCCACGAAGGCGCCCGCCGGCAGCGCCGCGCGCACCCGCGGGCTGAACTGGAAGGGGACGCGGTAGCTTTCGGTGAACTGCAGGTCGGAGATGTGGCGCGTCGCCTCCGAGGTCACCCGCAGCGTGCGGCCGGGTCCCGAGCGCAGAGTCTCTGCCAGAACCTCGAAGCCTGCGCGCCGGCGGGCGGCGACGGCCTCGCTGGCCTCGTCGGCGCGGAAGAACAGGTCGTCCCCATAGACATAACGCGGCACCAGACCGGCGATGCGCCGCGAGAGGCGCGCATGGCCGGCGAGGGAGCGGTGCTTGGCCCGCGAGAGCTGCAGGCGGTCGCGCAACCGGGGAGCCAGCAGTCCCAGCGCCAGTCCTCCGGCCACCAGCGCCGCGACGGTCTCGCCATCCATCAGGTTCATCATCCAGCTTCCCCGGGGTTCTCGACGTGGCCAAAAGCGTTCATTCGCAACTGCTGAAAATCCTCCAGCAGGAGGACATCAATTTCCTGCTGACCAACCGCATCCCGCGAAGGCTCGCGACGCGCTGGATGGGCTGGTTCAGCCGCATCGAGAGCCCGGCCCTGACCCGTGCTTCGATCGCGGTCTGGCGCCTGTTTGCCGATCTCGATCTCACCGAGTCGAAGAAGGCGTCGTTCAGGAGCCTGCGCGACTGCTTCACGCGCGCGCTGCGCGCCGGCGCCCGGCCGCTCGACGACGATCCCGCAACGCTGGTCAGTCCGTGCGACGGGATCGTGGGCGCATGCGGCACCGTTCGGGGGACCGAACTGTTCCAGGCCAAGGGCTTCCCCTACCGGCTGGAGGATCTGCTGATCGATCCGCAGCTGGTCGAGACCTACCGCGACGGCACCTATGTCACGCTGCGGCTCACCTCGAGCATGTACCATCGCTTCCATGCGCCGCACGACGCCACGGTCGAGCGCGTGACCTACGTGTCGGGCGACACCTGGAACGTGAACCCGATCGCTCTGAAGCGCGTCGAGCGCCTGTTCTGCCGCAACGAGCGCGCCGTACTGCGGCTTCGCCTCGCCTCGGGCGGCCATCCCGTGACGCTGGTGCCGGTCGCGGCGATCCTGGTCGCCAGCATCCGCCTGCACTTCCTCGATGTCGTGATGAACATGAACTATCGCGGCGCGGCCGACATCGCCTGTTCGACGCGCGTTCGACGCGGCGACGAGCTGGGCTGGTTCGAGCACGGGTCCACGATCATCGTGTTCGCGCCGCGCGGCTTTCGCCTGTGCGACGGCATCGCCGACGGCACGAAGATCCGGATGGGCCAACGCCTGATGGTTCTGCCCTGATGCGACCGGGGGACGGGAGGCGGACACTCCCTTTCCAGTGCAACAGTCTCGTTGCCGTCTCGTGAGGCCGGCATGTCATTTCGATGACCGGCCCCTCCGGCGTGGTCCCGCTTCATGCTAGGAAGGGCCATGCCTGACAAACAGGAAACTCCGACCTTCTTCGCCGTTGCCCAGCAGATCCAGGACGCGCTGAATCATGTCGAGGCCGTTGCCGAGAAACCGGATGGACGGCAGTCCGACCTGCTCTTGCAGGCGGTCGCCCATCTCCGGGCGGGAGACCATTCCCGGGCCCAGGACGCCGCATTCCAGGCCTGCCGCCGCTCGTTGTCCCGGGGCAGGTCGACGATGGTCGCCCTGGGCGGCGGCTCGGCGGTGACACTGGCCGACATAAGGACCGACCTCTATCGGCTCCTCGCCGAGGCCCCGCCCTGGATGCTCGACGCGCTGCTCTGATCGGAAGGGAACCTTTGCCTCGACTCGCGCGTTAACAACGGTGCCGGGAGGGGCGCCAGCGGAGTTCAATGCCGATCTATACAGACATCGTCCCGCTAGAGCGGGTCGTGGTCATCGTCGCCCGTGGCTTGGTGAGCGCCGACGAAATCGCCGATACCACCCGCAAGATCGTCGACGCGAACGTGCCGGGATACGCGAAGATCATCGACGTTACGGGCTCGGCCTCGAACCTGACCCGGGATCAGGTGAATGCCATGGCCGCGAAGCTCCGGGGCGGGCCGGATACAGGCGCGCGGGGACCGGTCGCCTTCGTCGTGGATCCCTCACGCAACGGATTCGCCGACAGCTTCGCCGAAGCGACCGGGACAGATCGGCCCATACGACTCTTTAGGAGCCTCCATGAGGCGAGGAAGTGGTTGAAGGGGAATCTTCCCGCGTCACCCGTGCGCGCCGCTGATCAGCGGCCCCGATAGCCGGGAGGGCCGGGGGCTCAGCACCAAGGAGCACAGTTCACTGCTTGGCGCTTGCTCTTGAGATGAGCGAGACCAGGTCGTCGACGGTCACGAGCCTGTCGGCATCGGCGTCGGCGATCTCGATGCCAAACAAATCCTCAACCGCCATCACAAGCTCGACGAAATCGAGGCTTGTCGCGCCGAGGTCGGCTACCAGGGCGGCGCTGCCGGTGGCCCGGTCGGGCGGGATACCCAGGATCGAGCCGACGATGTCGCGCACCTGCGCCGGGAGGATGTCGAGTCCGGGCGAACGGGGAGAGGCGGTTTCGGTGGCGGGGTTCATGGGGTGACCTCGATGGTGGTTTCAGCGGAGCGGCGAACCCTGGACAGAAGCCTCACCCCGGCGGTGGACCGGGAGGGGGCTGGTGCGGGGGCGGCATGGGAGGCGGTGGCTGTCGCGTCGAACCGGGCGGAGGTTCGGGCGGAGCCTTGTTGGGCGGCCTTGGGATGCTTGCCATGGCGCAGGTTCCTCCTTGCCGGTGATCGCAGTGCCGCGACGGTCTGCGAATGTCAGGTCGGGTGCGTACGCGGCAACGCGTACGAGATGACGAGGACAGCGATGGTCGCGGGAAGAAGAAAAGGCGAATCGTACCAGTGACTCATGAGTGCTCCTCGGTGAGGGCGGGAGCACATGCCTCTCTCAGCCACTGCGCGCCGGATACTCGAACAATGGTGCGTCTTCCTACACCATTGGGGACGGAGCGTCACGGAGGGATCGGGTTGGATCACGCGAGACCGGAGATGCCGGAGCCAAAACGGGCGCCCGCCGCGAATGCATGCCCGGCCCTCGCGTTCAACGCAGGAACTTCCTGAAGCGCAGCAGCGACAGGTAGAAGAACACGCCGCCAATGGCGAGCAGGGCCGCGAATTGCGGCCAGGCCACCTCGATCCCGGCGCCGCGGAACAGGATGGACTGCGCCAGGATGACGAAGTGGGTGTTGGGCGCCGCGAGCATCAGGTCCTGGATGAGCGGTGGCATGCTCTCGCGCGGCGTCGTGGCGCCGGAGAGGATCTGCAGCGGGATCAGCACGAGCATCAGCAGCATGCCGAACTGGGGCATCGATCCCGCCAGGGTCGCGAGGAAGATGCCCATGCAGGTCGTCGCCAGAAGCTGCAACGCCGCGCCAGCCATGAACAGCGCGATCGATCCCTCGATCGGGACGCCGAGCAGGCCCTGCACGACGGCGACCAGCGACAGGCCCGACGCCACCAGCACGATCAGACCCATCGACCAGATCTTGCTCAGCATCAGTTCGGCCGGCGTCACCGGCATGACCAGCAGGTGCTCGACGGTGCCATGCTCTCGTTCGCGGATCAGGGCGGTGCCGGTCAGGATGATCGACAACATGGTGATCATCGAGATGACGTTGGTCACCGAGCCGAACCAGCTCTTGTTGAGCTGCTGGTTGAAGCGGGTCCTGAGCGTCAATTCGACAGGCAGGATGGTCTTCCCACGATACCGCTTCAGGAACTCCGCGACTTCGGCCGACACGATCGACTGGATGTAGCCGCTGCCGGTGAAAGCCTGGGAGACGCGCGTCGCATCGACGTTGAGCTGGATCTCCGGCGAACGGCCGGCGAGCAGGTCCTGCTGGAAGCGCGGCGGGATGTCGAGGGCGAAGGTGTCGATGCCGGCATCCATGCGGCGGTCCATCTCGGCGTGGGAGATGAGCGCGGGCGGCATGAAATACGGCGGATAGAACGCACCGATGATGCGCGCGGCCACCGGCGAGCGGTCCTCATCGACGACCGCCAGCACGGCGCGGTTCAGCGTCTCGGGCATGGCCCGCGACGCGGTATAGATCGATACGGTGAAGGCATAGAGGATGAGCGCGATCAGCATCGGATCGCGCGCGACGCTGCGCAGCTCCTTGACGCCGAGCTGCAGGACGTTCGCGACGCGCATCTCAGGCCTCCTGCTTCTTCAGCAAAGCGATTCCGAGGAGGAGCAGCACGGGCACGGCGATCAGCAGCGGCCAGAAGGCGCCGCCCAGCTGCTCGAAGCCCAGCCCCTTCGAGAAGGTGCCGCGCGCGATCGTCATGAAGTAGGTGGCGGGATAGATCCGGCCGATGACCGCGCCGGCTCCCTGCAACGAGGAGACCGGGTCGATCAGGCCGGAATACTGCACGGCAGGAATGAGGGTAAGCAGGGTCGTGCCGAACAGCGCGGCGATTTGGCTCTTCATGAAGGTCGAGACGACGAGCCCCAGGGCCGTCGTTATGGTGACGTAGAGCAGGGCGGCGGCCGAGAGGGTGAGGAAGCTGCCCTTGAAGGGCACACCGAACACGAACACCGCGAAGGCGGCGAGGAGCAGGAAGTTCGCCATCGCAAGAACGATGTAGGGCAGCTGCTTGCCCAGCAGGAATTCGGTGCGCGTGGTGGGCGTGACGTAGAAGTTCACGATCGAGCCCAGCTCCTTCTCGCGCACGACGCTCAGCACGGTGAGCATCGACGGAATCATCATCAGGAGCAGCGGGATGATCGCCGGTACGATGGCCACCAGGCTGCGTACATCGGGATTGTAGCGATAGCGGATGACCAGCTGGAAATCGCCGGTTGCTGCGGCGCGGCCGTAGAGCTGACGCGACTTCTCCGCCAGCCAGGCGGCGTGCATGCCCTGGACGTAGCCCCTCACCGTCTCGGCCCGGGTCGGCATGGCGCCGTCGATCCAGGCGCCGACTTCGACCGGTCGCCCGTGCGCCACGTCGCGTGCGAAGCCCGGCGGAATCTCGATGACGAGGCTGAGCTTGCCCTCGCGCATGCGGCGGTCGAGCTCGGCATGATTGGCGACGGGCGGCTCCTCGGTGAAATAGCGAGATCCCGCGATCTGCAGCGCATAGTCCCGGCTGAGCCCGGTGTCATCGCGATCGAGCACCGCGAAGGACAGGTTCTCGACGTCGAGATTGACGCCGTAGCCGATGACGAACATCAGGATGATGCTGCCGGCCAGCGCCAGCGTCAGGCGGATCGGGTCGCGTCGCAGTTCGAGCGACTCCAGGCGCGCATAGGCCAGCAGCCGCCTGATGTCGAAGTATGGCGAGGAGCGCACGGCGGCCGCGGCCGCGGGCTCGGGTGCAGCGGGTGTTGTGGGTGCTGCGGCCGGGGGCTGCGATTTTCCAGCCGCTTCCTCGAGATACCCCGTGAACGCCTCGTCGAGGCTCTGGGCCTTGCGCCGGGCGACGATGAGCGCGGGCGTGTCGCTGGTCAGGACGCGGCCTGCATGCATCAGCGAGATGCGGTCGCAGCGCTCGGCCTCGTTCATGAAATGCGTCGAAACGAAAATGGTGACGCCGTCGCGCCGCGAGAGATCGACCAGAATCTGCCAGAAGGCGTCTCTGGCAACCGGATCGACGCCCGAGGTCGGTTCATCGAGGATCAGGATCTCGGGCGCGTGCACCATGGCCACGGCCAGCGACAGGCGCTGGCGCATGCCGAGCGGCAGGTCGTCGGGCCAGGCATCCATGGACTGGGCGAGTTCGAAACGGTCCGCCATCTCCTCGACGCGCTGCGGGATGAGCTTCGGATCGAGGGCGAACAGGCGCGCATGGAGCTCGAGGTTCTGCCGGACGGTGAGCTCGGAATAGAGCGAGAAGGACTGGCTCATGTAGCCGACGCGGCGTCGGACTTCGGTGTCGTTCGCGTCGACTACTTGCCCGAACAGCCGCGCGGTGCCCTCGGTCGCCGGCAGGAGGCCGGTGAGCACCTTCATGGTGGTGGTCTTGCCGCAGCCGTTTGAGCCCAGGAAGCCGAAAATCTCGCCGCGGCGGATGCGGAAGTTCACGTTGTCGACGGCGGTGAAGTCGCCGAACCGGACGGTGAGGTTTTCCGCCTCGATCGCGATTTCCGTATTCTTGCCGTCGGCCAGGGGCGGAATGACGACGGCCCGGTGGTCACGCCTCTTCTCCTCCGGCAGCAGGGCGATGAAGGCCTCGTCGAGCGTGGCGGTGCCGGTGCGGGCGCGCAGTTCAGCGGGCGTGCCCGTGGCCAGAATCCGCCCCGCATCCATCGCGATCAGCCCGTCGAAGCGGGCCGCCTCTTCCATGTAGGCGGTGGCCACCAGTACGCTCATGCCGGCGCGCTCACCGCGGATGCGGTCGATCAGCTCCCAGAACTGCTGGCGCGACAGCGGGTCCACGCCGGTCGTGGGCTCGTCCAGGATCAGTAGGTCCGGATCGTGGATCAGGGCGCAGCACAGGCTGAGCTTCTGCTTCATGCCGCCGGACAGCTTGGCCGCCGGCCGGCCGGCGAAGGCTTCGAGGCCGGTGCTCGCGAGCAGGGCGGCGATACGGCGCTCGCGCTCCGCCCGCGAACTGCCGAACAGGCGGCCGAAGAAATCGATGTTCTCGAACACCGACAGGGTCGGATAGAGGTTCCGGCCGAGACCTTGCGGCATGTAGGCAATGCGGGGGCCGACCGCGCGGCGATGGGCGGCGCTCGCCATGTCGCCACCCAGCACCGTGACCTTGCCCTCCTGGATGATGCGGACGCCGGCGATCAGAGACATCAGGCTGGACTTGCCCACCCCATCGGGCCCGATCAATCCGATGATGCGGTTGGAGGCGATCTCCAGCGAGACCGAGTCGAGCGCGCGGGTGGCGCCATAGGCGTGGCTGACCTTCTCGAGCTGTGCGACCGGCGCAGCCGTCATTGGGTCACCAGTTGCAGCCGGGTCGGCCATTCCGCGGCGGGGTCGAGACGCACATAGGCGAGGCCGGGAAGGCCCGTCTTGACCTGTTCGATGTATTTGCGGAGCAGGTCTTCCGCGATCTGGGCCTTGACGCGGAACATCAGCTTCTGCCGTTCTTCAGTCGTCTCGACCGTTTTCGGCGTGAACTGGGCGACGTTGGACACGAAGCTGATGCGGGCGGGAATGACATATTGCGGCCAGGCATCGAGCACGAGCCGTGCCTCGGCCCCGATTGCCAGCCGGCCGGCCTGGGCCGTGGGCAGGAAGAACGTCATGTAGACGTCGCCCAGGTCGACGAGGTTGAGCACGCGGCCGCCGGCGGCCAGCACCTCGCCCGGCTGGGCGACGCGATACTGTACGCGCCCGTCGCGCGGCGAGGTGAGCGTGCTGTCTTCGATATCCGCCTTGATCGTGTCGATCGCCGCGCGCGCCGCGTCGACCGCCGCCTCGGCGTCGACCACATGGGCTCGGGCCGCGCTCAGGCCGGCTTCGGCGGCGGCGAACTGCGCCTTGGCGGCATTGACGGCCGCGTCGGCACCTCCGGCGCTCGCGCGATGGTCGTCCAGCACCTGCTGCGAGATCGTGTTGGTCATGACCAGCTTTTCCGACCGTTGCAGGCGCCGGGTCGCGGCGTCGAGCTCGGCCTCGCGCTGGGCGATGATGGCGAGGGCGGCCTTGCGGTCCGCCTCGCGCTGGGTGACCAGGCTGTTCGCGGTCTCGACGCCGATGACCGCGCGCTTGAGTTCGGCTTCCGCCTGTCGGCGGCGGGCCTCAAGCTGATCTGTGTTCATGCGGACGAGCACTTCGCCGGCTTTGACGAAGTCGCCCTCGCGGACAAGGATTTCCTTGATGCGCCCCGGAATCTTGGCGGCGATGTCGATCTCGGTGGCTTCGATCCGGCCGTTGCCGCTCACGATCCCGGCGGGCAGATCGGAGACGGCGTATCGCTGCCAGGCCCAGAACCCGAGCGCCGCCGCGGCGATCGCTACGCCCATCAACAGCCACGAACGCCTCGACTTAGACATCGCTCACTCCTTCAAACCGGGTGATCCTCCATCCTTGAATTCGGCAGCGAGCCCGCCGGCGTTTCTCGCCGGTCTTCTCGATAGCGATTAGACGAGGCAGGCTCGTCGGTAATTGATACAGGTCAATGTCCGTGGGCGGCCGGCCTTGCGCGCAGACCTCGATCACGGAAGAATCGCGGACCATTCAACCGGTGTCCGAAGGAACCTGAGACAAATGCAGTTCGATGACGTGATTCTCGGTCGCCGGAGCATCCGCGGTTACAAGCCCGATCCGGTGCCCCGCGCGCTGATCGAGGAGATCATCGCTCTGGCCATGCGTGCGCCATCGTCGATGAACACCCAGCCCTGGAACTTCTACGTCATCACCGGCGAACCGCTGGACCGCATCCGCGCGGGCAACACCGAGCGGATGGTGGCGGGGGTGCCGCAGTCGCGCGAATTCCGTACGGGACAGCCCTTCGCCGGTCCGCACCGGGACCGCCAGGTCGGCGTCGCCAAGCAGTTGTTCGCTGCCATGGGGATCGCGCGCGACGACAAGGAGATGCGCCAGGACTGGGTGCTGCGGGGCTTCCGCCAGTTCGACGCGCCGGTCTGTATCATCGTGACCTACGACCGCGTGCTGGACGGGAGCGACGACACGCCGTTCGATTGCGGCGCCGTCACGACGGCGCTGGTCAATGCCGCCTGGTCGCGCGGGCTCGGGGCCGTGATCAACAGCCAGGGCATCATGCAGTCGCCCGTGGTGCGCGAGCATGCCGGCATTGCCGACGACCAGGTGATCATGAAGAGCATCGCGCTCGGCTGGCCGGACGAGACCTTCCCGGCAAACGCGGTCGTGTCCGAACGCAAGCCCGTCGGTGAAGCCACGGTGTTCGTCGGCTTCCGCGACTAGGCGCGCCCTCGGGCGCTGGCGGGCGGTCGAGGTTCGATGTTGCGCGCCGCGCTTTTACGCGGCACCGTCGCAGCATGCTCCGTGTCGCCAGCATCCTCCTGCCCCTCGCTCTTCTCACCGCCTGTGACGGCTTCCGGGTCGGCCGCGACAACCCGCAGCCTTCGCCCGGCTGGGTGGGCCACACCGTGACCGACTTCGCGACCCGCAATCCATCGGCCCGGCAGATCTACGGGCAGGATGCGGTGTACGTGTTCGAGAAGAGTCCGGGCTACGGCAAGTGTGAGGTCATCCTCAAGACCGACGGCCGCTTCATTACCGACGTGGTTGACCTCTGTGCCCCCGGCTCGCTCTGGCTGGCGCCTCCGTCGCATCGGGCGGACGCGCCGGAGGTCAAAGAAGTTCGGTGATGTAGGCGGCGATCCTGGGGAAGGTCTCCAGCAGCCAGCTGACTTCCAGGGGCGCCAGCACCAGCAGTTTCACCACCGTCTCGGTACGGACGGATCGTCATGCGAGGGCGGGCCGGCCGCCGAATGCATCTCCCGGCCCGAGCCGGTGACGGTTTCGTCCCAGTTCAACGTCGACCTTGCCCTCCGCAATCAGGTACAGCGACGTCACGTTCTCCCCGCGCCTGACAATGTATTCGCCCGGTCCGTAGGTCCGGGTCCCGACCGAGGGCAGCAGGTTGATGATGGTGCTGGCGTCGATGCCGGCAAAGATCGGCATGCGCGCGATCAGCCCGCCGGTTACGACGAAATTCTGCCGCGCGATGATGTTCGCAAAAGCCGTGGCGACGATTCCGGCCGGCAGGGCCAGCATCAGCAGGCCGACGACCATGGTGAGGGCCCCCACGATGCGGCCCCAGATGGTCACCGGCACCACGTCGCCGTAGCCGACGGTCGTCACGGTGGCGATGGCCCACCACATCGAGTCGGGAATCGATCCGAACTTGTCCGGCTGCGCCTTGTGTTCCAGGACGTAGAGGAAGCCGGCGGAGATCAGGACCACGGATGCGAGGATCAGGAGGCAGGCCGCCAGCGCGTGACGCTCGGCGCGCACCGCCTCCACCAGGGAATGGAAGCCGGGCGAGTAGCGCGCGAACTTGAAGAAGCGCAGCAGGCGGAGCAGGACGATCACGCGCAGGTCGACATCCATCAGTTCGCTCAGGACGAAGGGCGCGACGGCGAGGAGATCGATCAGCCCTTCCACGCTCAGAATCCAGCGCAGTCGTGACCGCCAGCCCGGCTCGCCGCTCCTGAAGGTTTCGTCGGGGGCGATCCAGATCCGGAGCAGGTATTCGGCGGCGAAGATGAACAGGGAGACGTTCTCGATCGCATTGAAAGAGGCGCCGTAGGCGGCGTCGAGGTCCGCCACGGTGCTGAGGACCGACGTCGCGACGTTCAGGAGGATCAGCGCAAACAGCGTGTAGCGGACGAGCAGGACGGCGCCGTCCTTGCGGCCGTGTCCGCCCAGCATTTGCGAAACTCGCCGCCTCAGACTCAATGCGCCCACCCTTGCTGCCCGGCTGCCGACATTGCTCAGGGCAGCTTACTCGGCGCTTACGCCGACGCGGCAGCAGGGGCGGGGCCCGTCAGAGATTCTGGAGTTTGTTCTCGACGCCGAGAATGTGGCGCCCGACCATCTCGACATGGCCCATCATGGCCTGCAGATGCTGGCTGGCGCTCATGGCGTCGCGGAAGCGGCGCTCGAACGGGGCCGAGTCGAGGATCGCCGTGGTTCCCGCGGCGCGATAGGCGGCGATCGAGACGTCGGTCGCCTCGTTCATGCCGTGTGTCGTCGCAAGCCGCAGCCGCATGCGGCGGTCGACGTCGAGTGTGCCATTGGCGGCCGCTTCGTAGACCTGGGTCACCTCAGCGTGCAGGTAGGCGCGGGCGGCCGACAGGCGGGCCTCGAGCAGGGCGATTTCGCGCTGGACCGCATTGTTGGCCGACATGGCGTTGATCGAGGCGCGGCTGTGCTTGCCGCGCGCAAGGTCGATGTAGGCTTCGAGCATCCGTTGCGCGACGCCGAGCGTCACGCTGCAGAAGCCGCTGGCATAGAGCAGCGTCGACATGATCGTGTAGAGCGGACCGGGCTCGCGCCGCTCCTCCAGCGCATCGCGCGCCGGCGCCCGGGCGTCGGGAATGAACAGATCCTCGACCGTGTAGGTGTCGCTACCGGTGCCGCGCAGGCCCAGCACGAACCAGTCGTCGACGATCTTCGCCTCGCTGCGCTTGAAGACGAAGCTGCGGTCGTCGGGCCGGCCGTAGCGATGATGCGGCGTGCCGTCGGGATTCTGCACGGCGCTGTGGGCGCCCATCCAGGTCGTGTGCCGGCCGCCGCTGGCGAAGCTCCAGGTGCCGCTCAGCCGGTAGCCGCCCTCGACCCGGATCGCCCGGCTCGCACCGTTGCGTGCGCCCCAGGCGAGTCCCACGCCGGGATCACCGAACAAGGCAGTCGCCGTCTCGGGCGGCAGGGCGGCGGCGGAAGTCGCCGAGGAGACGTTCGACTGGTTCACGAACCAGGCGGCGCTGGCGTCGGCCCAGGCGATGGCCTCGACGGTCCGGCAGAAGTCGAGAAGGGGCAGTTCCTGCCCGCCCAGGCTTCGGGGCAAGAGCAGTCGCAGCATGTCCTGGCCGATCAGCGCGTCCACCACTTCCGGAACGAGATCGCTGCGGCGGTCCATCTCCGCGCCGTATCGGTCGAGCATCGGCTGCAGGGCGCGCGCCCGCTCCGGGGCGCTGAGGGTGGGGGCCGGCTGAACGAGCGTGTCCATGGAATCCTCGGGGCTGCGTCGTGCGTCTGCTCTCGCGCCCATACTGGACCGCCCCTACACGTGGTCAATCGATCGGCCGGGAATGCCACTACCCAGCGAAAGGGGCTTATGCGGCGATGTCGGCGGCAACGCGCCGATCGCGCGCGACCGCCGTCGCGATGGCGGAGGGTCCGTCGAACTCCAGGGGGATTTGGGCGAGGCGGGCCTGGGTCTGCACCGATCTGTCGCCGCGCAATCCCACCAGTGCGGTCGTCAGCCGCTTCGCCACCGCCGCAGGGGTCGCCGCCGGAGCGAACACGCCGAAGCTGATCGTGTAGGCGAGCTTCTTGTCTCCCACCAGTTCGGCCAGGGTCGGCACGTCCGGCAGCTGCGGCGAGCGGCGGGCACCCGAGGTCGCGAGCACGCGCAGCTTGGTGCGATTGCGGGCATTGTGCAGCAGTGCGGTCCGCGTATCGACGACCGCAATGTCGGCGCGACGCGTCAGCAGCAGGTCGACTGCGGCATGGGTGCCCGTGACCTCGATCGGCTCGAAGGAGAGCTTCAGGCGGCGTTCTGCCAGCGCCAGCAGGAGGCCGATGGTCGAATCGGCCCCCATCGTCGCGGCCTTGAGGCGGTTGGCGCGCGCCGCGGCGAGCAGGCCCGGCCAGTCCCTTATATCCGACAGCTCGTTCACCACGAGTGCCGTCGAGAAGCCGCGCGTCACCTTGGCGATCGGCTGCAGCCGCGACAGCAAGGGTTCGGCCGGCGTCTCCTGCAGCACCAGGTTCAGGATTTCGGCGATCAGCAGCACGCGCCCATCGGGCTCGGCGTCGATCACCTGCAGGGCGGCCCGGCGTCCGGCCTGGCCCAGCGTATAGTCGAACTCGACCGGCTCATTGAGCGCGGCCGAAAACCCGTCCTGGATCAGCTGGGCACAGAGGTCGGTGGGGTTGCCGACGCCGAAGCCGCAGATCAGGCGGACCGCCTCCGTCGCGGCATCGGCCCTGCTGCCGACCAACGCGGTTGCGGCCATTGCCGCCGTTCCTCGCAGCGCGTCGCGTCGGGCCAGCTTCATGCGCAGATGATACGTCAATGCGCCAGCGCGGTCTCGCTGGCCGGGTCGCCGGCGATGCGGCTGTGCCACATGATGCGCTTCTGGGTCATGTCCCAGGGTGTCGCCTGGTGCAGCAGGCAGCGATTGTCCCATAGCACGGCGTCGCCCGGCGCCCAGTCGTGATGATAGACGCGCGGCGGCTGGCAGGCGAAGTCGATCAGCTCCTGCAGCAAGCGTTCGGACTCCGTCGGGTCCATGCCGGGAATGGCGTGGGCATGGCGGCCGATCAGCAGCGACTTTCGGCCGGTCTCGGGATGGGTCTTCACCAGCGGCCGCAGCGGCACCGGGCCGTCGTGCAACCCGTAGCCGCTATATTCGCCGTCGGCCGTCTTCGTCGCGTGGCCGAGCTTCGACTGGCTGTAGTGCAGCGAGTGCCGGGCCTGCAGCGTCTCGACGCGCGCCTTCATAGCTTCGTCGAGCGCGTCGTAGGCCGCGCGCATGTCGGCAAAGCCGGTCTGGCCGCCGATGCCGGGAACCACCTCGGCGCTGAACACCGCGCCCTTGGCCTGGACCGGCATGTAGGTGCTGTCGGCGTGCCAGCCCATGTTGCCCTTCAGGATCTTCATCATGTCGTCGTTGTCGCTCTCGACCCGCAGGCTACCGTCGGGCCGCACGTTGCTGATCGCGGCCATCTCGAACTCGAGCGGCCCGAAGCGCCTAGCAAACGTGATCTGCTGCTCGCGCGTCAGGTGCTGGCCGGGGAAAACGAGGAGTGCATGGTCGAGCCAGGCCGCGTGAAGGTCGCGGCAGGCGGCATCGTCGAGGTCGGCGAGCCTGAGGCCGGTGACGATGGCGCCGAAGGTGGCGTCGAGCGGGGCGATGTCGAAGGCGCGTGCCATGCGAATCCTCCTGGTCGTTTTCGCCAGTCTAGCGCACTCCTCCCAAAAGAGAACGGCCGGGCAATGCCCGGCCGTTCGTGCCTTCCGATTCGCGATCCGGTTTACTGGATGACGATCTCGACGCGGCGGTTCTGCGGCTCGCGGACGTTCGGGCCGGTCTGCACCAGCAGGCCCTGCTCGCCACGGCCGAGGACGGCGATGTTCGTCGCCGGCACGCCTTCGCGGACCAGCGCGTCCTTGACGGCGTTGGCGCGACGCAGCGACAGCGCCATGTTGTAGGCCTCGGTGCCCGACGTGTCGGTGTGACCCGTCGCCGTGATGCGGGCGTTGCCCTTCGTCTTGTAGGCCGAGGCGGCCTGGCGGATGGTGGTCAGCGCCTGGTCGCTCAGGTTGGCGCGATCCCAGTCGAAGAACACCATGAACGACGGCGGAGCGACGGCCGGCGCGGACGGAGCCGGCATCGGCGCGGCGGTCGGCTGAGCGAACTTGTAGGAGACGCTCAGCATCGTCGTGATGTTGTTGTTCTGGTACCAGCCCGGATTCGTCGTGCCGTAGTAGCGGCCGTCGAGGTTGACGCGGAAGTTCTGATCGACGTTCCAGCCCAGGCCGATAATGCCCTGGTAGGCGAACTGGGTGCTGCACATCGAGCAGCCGTTGATCGACGAGTCCGCGAAGGCGATACCGGCGCCGGCGCCGATATACGGGGTGATCGTCGCGCCCGGAATGAAGTCGTAGAGCAGGTTGGCCATGATGGCGAGCTGCTCGATGCGACCGTTGGTGTTGCTGAAGACGTTGCCGAAGTTGGCAGTGCCCTTGCCGTTGTTGGACCGGAACACGCCTTCCAGCTCGATCCTCGGGCCTACGAAGTCGTAGCCGACGAAGCCGCCGGCCGCGAAACCGAGGTCCATATTGTAGTTGTTGTTGTTCAGCAGCCAGTTCAGGCCGCCTTCACCACCGATGTAGATACCGGGGTTGGACGGGCCGGGGCTCCACATCGACTGCGCGTTGGCGGCCATGGGTACAGCCATCAGTGCTGCAGCAGCGAGAAGTGCCTTTTTCATTTTCAAACAATCCCTCGTTGGGTGACGCGTCCGGGCTGACAGACGCACGCCCAACCAACGAAGGTTGCCGAGATTAAGTTGCCGCTTCCGGGGAACCGGCAGCCACTCGCCCTGCGACCGTGGCCGCAGGGCAACAGTGTGGCAGGATTACTGCATAAACACGCCTACTGCATGAACCAGCCGTGGCTGACCACCGCAGACTGGCCGCTGTGCACCGTGCTCTTGGCCGCGGCATAGAAGAGGACCGCATCGGCCACGTCGTCGGTGGTGGTGAACTGACCGTCGATCGTGTCCTTCAGCATGACGTTCTTGATCACCTCTTCCTCGGTAATCTTCAGCTCCGCCGCCTGCTCGGGGATCTGCTTCTCGACCAGCGGCGTGCGCACGAAGCCCGGGCACACGACGTTGGACGAGACGTTGTATTCCGCGCCTTCCTTGGCCAGCACCTTGCTGAGGCCGATCAGGCCGTGCTTGGCGGTGACGTAGGGCGCCTTGAGCTTGGAGGCTTCCTTGGAATGCACCGAGCCCATGTAGATCACGCGGCCGTACTTGGCCTTGTACATGTGCTTGAGGCAGGCCTTGGTGGTGAGGAACGCACCGTCGAGATGGATCGACAGCAGCTTCTTCCAGTCGGAGAAGGGGAAGTCGACCAGCGGCTTCACGATCTGGATGCCTGCATTGCTGACCAGGATGTCGATCTTGCCGTACTTGGCGATGGTGTCGGCGACGCCCTTCTCGACCTGCGCCTCGTCGGTCACATTCATGGCCACGGCGAAGGCATCGCCGCCCTTGGCCTTGATCTCCTCGGCCGTCGCGGTCGCGGCGTCGAGGTTGAGGTCGGCGATCACCGGCGTGCCGCCTTCGGCGGCCAGGCGCAGGGCGATTTCCTTGCCGATGCCCGAAGCGGCGCCGGTGACGATGGCAATTCTTCCCGTGAAACGCGACATTGGCTGATCCTTCTCTCTTGTCGGTTACTTTGCGAGATAGTCGAAGACCACTTCACCGAGGCCCAGCGTCAGGTCGGTGACATAGTGGCTGGCCGAAACGACCTCGCGCACCGGCAGGCGCGAGACGTCGCACATGGCATGATCGAAGAGCTGAAGGGCGGCCGGGCCCGTCCAGGCACCCTTCACCGTCACGTCCTCGCAATAGTAGCGCACGAGTTCGCAGATGCGTGGCGTGCAGTCGACGTGCGGCACGATCTTGATCATGAAGGCCGGCTTGGCCAGCGCCTTGATCAGCGGTGCATGGTCGAGCTCGCGATGCTTGTAGCCCATGGTCCCGCTGACGCAGAGCACGGAGCCGTAGTGCAGGGTGCAGACCAGCGTCTCGTTCTCGTGGCTGATCTTCGGCGTGGCGAGTTTCTTGGGGAATCCCCAGATCTCCCGACCGCCGGCGATCGGCGAATTGTCGTCGAGGTACATGGCGTGCACATAGCCGCCTTCCTGCACCTGGCCGTCCTTGTCCTTGAAGCGCACCGGGATGACCTGTCCGGTCTCGGTGTAGTCGCCGAAGCCCGTCGAGTCGGGCATGCGGATGAACTCGTAGTTCACCGTGTCGCCCACGACCTCCAGGGGCTCCGGCACCAGCGCGCGCAGCACCTCGGGATCGGTGCGGTAGGTGATGACGACGAATTCGCGATTGTAGAATTTGTACGGCGGCTTCGGATAGCTCGGGTTGTTGAGCGGCATCGCGAAGGCGTTCTTGCGGACGTCGTCGATTTTCATTTCTGCGGCTCCTTGCGGCCCTGCAGGGCCAGATCGAATGTGAATACGCCGTCCGGACTCTCCGGACGCTGCAAGACCTCGGGATGCTCGAGCGAGCGGGTCATGTCGGAGTAACCCGACTCCCAGTGCTCCTCCATCGTGCGGCGCGAGAACTCGTAGTCCTTCGAGGCGCCCTCGTACCTTCGCGCGCGATAGATCGTGTGGATGATGTTGTAGACCTTGCTGTCGGCTTCCTTCGCCACCAGTTCGGCCTCGGGCGTCTGCCGCAGCTCCGGTGGCATGTCGGTCAGGATCTTCGCCATGGCGCGGCGTAACGCCTGTATCTGCCGGAACTGGTCGGTGCCGGCGCGCGTCCGGCTGGAGTAGCGGATGTCCTTCATGCGCGTGTCGACCTCGACCATGTCGCGCGGGAGATCGCCGCGCGCGCTCCACAGGTCGATCTGGAAGGCCAGCGTGTCGGCGCGCGGACGGGCGTCGAGCACCCATTGCAGCGGCGTGTTCGAGACGACGCCGCCGTCCCAGTAGAACTCGCCGTCCACCTCGGCCGCGGGAAAGCCCGGCGGCAGCGAGCCGCTGGCGATGACGTGTTGCGGGCCGATCGTATGGGTGTCGTTGTCGAAATAAATGAAGTTGCCGGTCCTGACGTTCGTGGCGCCGACGCTGAAGCGCATTTCCTTGGCGTTGATGCGGTCGAAATCGACCAGCCTTTCGAGCAGGGCCTTGAGCGGCGCGACATCGTAGTAGGCGAGGTTGCCCGGATTACCGGCGGGCGTGAAGATCGGCGGCGGGAAGCGCGGCTTGAAGAACTCCGGCGCCCCGAACATCAGCGTTGCGAACGAGCCGAGCTGGTTCACGAACTGGCGCTCCATGTCGCTGCTGAAGTCGAAGCCCTTCATCATTGGCACCCCCAGGGGCGACCGGGTGATGGTCTCCCAGAAGGTGCGCAGCTTCTCAACGCGGGTCTCCGGGGGATTGCCGGCGATCAGCGCGGAATTGATGGCGCCAATGGAAATTCCGGCAACCCAGTCGGGATGCAGGTTGGCTTCGGCCAGCGCCTGATAAACGCCGGCCTGGTAGGAGCCCAGCGCTCCGCCGCCCTGAAGCAACAGGGCGATCCGTTCGAAGGGCGGGCGGGGGCGGGGGACGGACTGGATACTGATCGCGCTTTCTCCCATGTGGTGCTGCACCGCAGCATGGCTTTTTGGCGTGCCGGACGCAGGGCGGCAATGGCTCTCCGCAAATTGCAGGCCGAAACTATGCGGCCGTCATTATGTGTACATGACAAAGGGAAAGGTGGACCAGCCGGGAGGGCCGTACGCTGGCCCGGCCCGCTTCCTTTTTACGCCGCTGCGGCGGCAAATCGCAGGTCGGGCAGGGGGCACGCGCTGTCGATCGGCGCGCCCGCGTCGAACTTGCGCAGTTCCGGCAGCACCGTGCGGGCGAACAGGTTCATGTTTCGCGCCGCTTCCTCGTGCGGCATGCCGGCATAGGAGAAGACGCCGACATAGGCGCAGTTCCTCGTCTGTTCGTGGATGGCCAGGATCTTGCCGTAGACCTGCTCCGGGGTGCCGTAGACTTGGAGGTCGGCGAAGAACTCGATGGCCTTCTGGTCGCCGTAGACCGCGAGCTTCTCGTTCATTTTGGCATAGTACTCGTAGCCGCGCTGGTTCTTCATGTGGGCGCCGGCGAACTGGTAGTGGTCGAGCACCGTGCGGTAGTAGCCGCCGATGTACCTGATCGCCATCTCGCGGGCCCGCTCGGCGCTCTCGTCGACGAAGGTCCAGCCGGCCGAGATCGGCTGGGGGGCGTCCGCACCGTTGATCTCGCGATAGAGCGCATTGTACTCGGTGAGCTCCTTCTCGACCTCCCGCCACGGCTTCTGCGGGATGATCAGCAGGCCGACGCCGAGTCGCGCCATGATGCGCGCGCTCTCGGGCGAGACGGCGGCGGCATAGGTGCGGCCGCGGAAGCTCTTGAACGGCGCGGGACGGATCTCGATCGCGGGCTGCTTGTAGTGCTTGCCCTGGTATTCCATCACGCCGGTCTCGAGCCCCTTCAGGAGCGCCTCGCCATACTCGACGAACAGCTCGCGGCTGTCGCCCATGTCGAGCCGGAAGCCGTCGAACTCGACCTTCCCGGCGCCGCGTCCGAGACCCAGGATCATGCGGCCTCCGGAGAGATGGTCGAGCATCGAGATCTGCTCGGCGACCCTCACCGGATCGTGCCAGGGCAAGACGACCACCATGGATCCCAGCCGCACGTGTTTCGTGCGGCCGGCCATGTACGACAGGAACTGCACCACGTCGGGGCACATCGTGTAGTCGGTGAAATGATGCTCGACCGACCATATGGACTCGAAGCCCAGCGGCTCGGCCATGTCGGCCAGCGCCAGCTCGTTCAGGTAGATCTGGCGGTCGCTGAGCGCCCGCCCGGTGTTCTGGAAGACCGCAGCCATTCCGACATGCATGGCGTTACCTCCTGCTGGTGGCCGTATGGTAAACGGCTGTTCACACGATTGGGAAGCGCCTGCCGATGCTTGATTCCGCCTTATTCGACCGTCATATCCGCCGAATGCGCTTCCTGCTCGCCGCTTTTTCCTCCGTCGCCCTTCTGTCGATGGGTGCCCTCGAGGCCCAGGCCCAGGCGCCCGCACAAGCCCAGGCGCCGGCCTCCAATCCCCAGGTTGCGGAGGTGGAGCGCTATTTCAACGGCATCCGCACCATGCAGGCCCGCTTCGTCCAGTCGAACCCCAACGGCACCGTGGTTCAGGGCACGCTTTCGGTGAGCCGGCCTGGCCGCATGCGCTTCGAGTACGATCCGCCGTCGCAGCTCAAGATCGTGGCCGACGGCAGCCAGGTGACGATGTGGGACATCGCCAACCGCGACTTCGGCCAGTGGCCGATCGGCTGGACGGCCGCCTCCTTCCTGGTGCGCGAGCCGCTGGTGCTGCAGGGCGGCGACCTCACGGTGGAAAAGGTCGAGCGCGCCGACGGGATGCTGCAGCTCACCATGAGCCAGACCCGCAAGCCGAACGAAGGCAAGGTCATCGTCCGCGTCAACGAGAACCCGATGGTGCTGCGCGGCTGGACCATCATCGACAACCGCGGCCAACGGGTCGACGTTTCGCTGAACGGGCTGCAGACCGGCCTGCCGCTGGCCGCCAGCCTCTTCAAGTTCGATGGTCCCGACGCTGGCGCCATTCGACGCGGCGTCGATCGCAACTAGCTCTATAATCCCCGCCGAAACCGACGTGGGGATCTGAAGACGTGAGTGGACTGACCGTGAGGGCCTCGACCGGGGCCGACGTGGCGCGTTGCGCGGAAATCTACGGACATCATGTGCTGCACGGGACGGCCTCGTTCGAGGTCGAGCCGCCGGACCTCGCCGAAATGGCGAAGCGCCGCGACGCGGTGCTCGATCTCGGGCTGCCCTATCTGGTGGCCGAGAAGGAAGGGCGAGTCCTGGGCTATGCCTATGCCGGCCTTTACCGCACCCGCCCGGCCTACCGCTTCACGGTCGAGAACTCGATCTACATCGACAAGGATGCGGTGGGCCAAGGCGTCGGAAAGGCGCTGCTCCTGCCGCTGATCGACCTGTGCGCCCGCGACGGCCGGCGCCAGATGATCGCGGTGATCGGCGATTCCAAGCATGCGGCCTCGATCAACCTCCACGCCTCCTGCGGCTTCGCGATGGTCGGCACCCTGAAGAGCGTGGGCTTCAAGTTCGGCCGCTGGCTCGACAGCGTCCTGATGGAACGGCCGCTCGGACCGGGCGACACGACGCTGCCGGACTAAGCATGCTTGAGAACCTAATCGGTTGGGTTTATGGACATGTGCGATGCCGACGGTCCTGAGGGCCGCCGGTCTACGCTTCGTGATCTATCCGGGCGATCATCGACCGGCTCACGTCCATGTCATCGGGCAGGGTGGCGAAGCCGTCTTCAATCTGAACTGCCGCAGGGCTGTGCCGCTGTTGCGTGAAGTTTATGGCCTGTCCCGCAGCGACACGGCGCGTATCCGGGCATTGGTCGTGACGTACAAATCGGTCCTTTGTGCTGCTTGGGAGTCGATCCATGGCGAAGCGTGACGAGTTCGAGCGGGCGCGGGCCCGCGGGCAGAAACGGAAAGCCGATGAGCCCTACGCCGTTGGCGTGCGCTACGACAGACGGCAGCAGCGCGTGATCGTTCAGTTGAATACCGGCCTGCTCGTATTGTTCACGCCGGATATGGTCGAGGGCCTGCAGGACGCAAAGCCGCGGGATCTGCAGGAAATCGAAATCACGCCCTCGGGTTTCGGGCTCCACTTTCCGCGGGTCGACGCCGACGTTTATCTGCCGGGACTGCTCGCCGGGCAATCCGGCTCGAATCGGTGGATGGCCGCGAAGCTCGGCCAGCGGGGAGGAAGCGTTCGAAGCGCTGCAAAGACGGTTGCCGCCCGCGCCAACGGTAAACTGGGTGGCCGTCCCCGGAAGAACGAGGCCGCCTGACATGCGTTTGATAGACTATTTCGACCGCGGAGCCGATCTCTATCCGGATCGGGATTGTCTGCATGACGGCACGCAGGGCTGGACCTACCGAGAGGTGCGCGCCCAGACCCATCGCGTCGCCAACGGGCTGCTGGCCATGGGGCTCGGGCGTGGCTCCAAGGCCGCCGTCTACAGTCCCAACCATGCGGCGGCCTATGCCTGCCTGCTGGGCATCGTGCGCGCCGGAGTCACCTGGGCGCCGGTCAATGCGCGCAACGCGCTGGAGGAAAACCTCTACATCCTGAACAACACCGACGTGGAGGTGCTGTTCTACCATTCGAGCTTCGAGGGCTACCTCGCGCGCATCCGCAAGGCCTGCCCGCGCATCACCGGATTCATCTGCATCGACACGCCGTCCTTCGAGGAATGGCTGGCGGCGCAGAAGGAGGAGGCGCCGGACCTGCCCGACGCGCCCGACGACGTCGCCTTCCTCGCGAGTTCGGGCGGCACCACCGGCCGGCCGAAGGGCGTGCAGATCACCAACGGCAACATCGAGACCATGAACTCGATCTTCTGGGCCTGCATGCCGGTGAAGTCGCCGCCGGTCCATCTGATGGTCGCACCGATGACGCATGCGGCGGGCGTCTGCTCGTTTCCGCTGCTGGCCTTCGGCGGCACCAACATCTTCATGGGCACGGCCGATCCCGGCGGCATTCTGGCCGCAATCGAGAAGCACAAGGTGACGCATGTCTACATGCCGCCGACCCTGATCTACATGCTTCTCGCGCATCCCGACGTGGGCAAATACGACTACAGTTCGCTGCAGCACCTCGTCTATGCCTCGGCGCCGATGTCGGTCGACAAGCTGGTCGAGGCCGTGAAGGTGTTCGGTCCGGTGCTGACCCAGACCTACGGCCAGGCTGAGGCGTGCATGATCTGCACCTTCTTCTCACCGGAAGATCACGTGGCGGCGCTGGAGAGCAACAACCGGCACCGGCTCGCGAGCTGCGGCAAGGTCTCGCCGCTGGTGCGGCTCGAGGTGATGGACGATCACGGCAAGCTGCTGCCGCGGGGCCAGCGCGGCGAGATCGTCGTGCGCGGCAACCTCGTGATGAAGGGCTACTACAACAACGTCGAGGCGACGGCCGAGGCGTCGGCTTTCGGCTGGCATCATACCGGCGACATCGGCGTCATCGACGAGGATGGCTTCGTCTACATCGTCGATCGCAAGAAGGACATGATCATCTCCGGCGGTTTCAACGTCTTCCCCGGCGAGGTCGAGCAGGTTTTGTGGAGCCATCCCGCCGTGCAGGATTGCGCAGTGATCGGCATTCCCGACGAGAAATGGGGCGAGGCGGTGAAGGCCGTCGTCGAGCTGAAGCCCGGCATGACCGTGAAGGCCGACGAGCTGATCCAGCTCGCCAAGGAGAAGCTGGGCGGCGTCAAGGCGCCGAAGACGGTCGACTTCGTCGACACGCTGCCGCGCAGCCCGGTCGGCAAGGTTCTGAAGAAGACGCTGCGCGAACCCTACTGGGTCGGTCACGAGCGGAAGATCTGATGCGGGACTGGCTGCGGCGCCTGCCGCCCAACGTGCAGGGGGCGCTGTGGCTGGTGAGCGGCGGGTTCATCTTCACCTCGACGGGTGTGATGATCCGCCTGCTTTCGGAGCAGATCGAGAGCGTCCAGACCGCGTTCTTCCGCGCGATCCTGTCGGTCATCATGCTGCTGCCGCTGATGATGACCGGGAAGGTGAAGCCGTGGCTCAGCCAGCGCATCAAGGGGCACTTCTGGCGCACCTTCATGGGCACCACCTCGATGGTGCTGGGCTTCTACGCGATTTCGATGCTGCCGCTGGCCGACGCGACGGCCATCGCCTTCTCGCAGCCGCTCTTCTCCGTCGTGGTGGCCGCGCTCATCGCCAAGGAAAAGGTGCGCTGGCGGCGCTGGACCGCGACGGTCGTGGGCTTCATCGGCGTGCTGGTGATGGTGCGGCCGGGCGAGGGCAGCCTGCAGCTCGGCGCGCTGGTGGCGCTGGCCAATGCCGCCTGCGTCGCCATCTCCATCCTGCTGGTGAAGCGCCTCTCCGATTCCGAGTCGCCGCTGATGATCCTGACGCAGTTCGCGATCTTCTCGACCCTGTTCCTGGCGGGGCCGGCGATCTGGGTGTGGCGCTGGCCCGACCTGTTCGGCTGGGTGCTGGCGATCGGCATCGCCTCCTCCGCCACGGTCGGCCAGTATTTCTGGGTGCAGGCCTTCAAGTCCGGCGAGATGTCGGCCATCGCGCCGTTCGAATACATGCGCCTGCCCTTCGCGGTGTTCATGGGCTGGCTGATGTGGAACGAAATGCCGGTCGTCTGGACCTATGTCGGGGCCGCCATCGTCATCGCCTCGGCGCTCTACATCGCCCATCGCGAGCACGCGGTGGCGAGGGAACGGCGGCGTGCCGCTGCGGTCACCCCGCCGGAGAAGCCTCCGGGCGGTCCGCCGTCCGGCCCTGCTCCTTGAGCAGCCAGGCCCGGGCCCGCGCGCGGTGATCTTCGGTGATGTGCATGCGGGCGGCGGTGAAGGCGGCCACCAGGATCGCCGCATCGTCGGTGAAGCCCAAGCCCAGCAGCAGGTCGGGAATGGCGTCGAAGGGCAGCACGAAATAGGCCAGCGCCCCGAACAGGGTCGCGCGGATCGGCAGCGGCGTGGCGCTGTCGCTGGCGCAGTAGAAGGCCGCGACCGCATCCTCCGTGAAGGGCACGCGACCGAGGTTGCGGCGTGCCTTTTGCCAGAAATTCCGGCGGACGGTCGTCTCGTTCCGGACCAGGTCGGATGCATCGCTCATGCGGGGAAAGGTTGGGTCGGCGGGCCCGCTTGGCAAGGGGGATGGAAATGCTAAAAGCGCCCAACCACGGAGGACACGGATGAACGTCAAGGGTCAGGCCGCCATCGTCACGGGCGGCGCGTCGGGTTTGGGCGGCGCCACGGCGTCGGCACTGGCGGCCGCGGGCGCCAGGGTCGCCATCTTCGACCTGCAGGACGAACTGGGCGAACAGAAGGCCAGGGAAATCGGCGGTCTCTTCGTGAAGACCAACGTGGCCGACGCGGCCAGCGTCGAAGCCTCGGTGAAGACGGTCGTGGAGAAGCTCGGCGCGCCGCGCGTCGTCGTGAACTGCGCCGGCATCGGCCGGTCCGGCCGCACCATCTCCAAGTCCGGCCCGCATGATCTCGCCATGTTCAGCCAGGTGATCCAGGTCAATCTGATCGGTACCTTCAACGTGATCCGCATCGCGGCCTACGCCATGAGCGAGGCCGAGCCACTGGACGGCGGCGAGCGCGGCGTCATCGTCAACACCGCATCGGTCGCGGCCTTCGACGGCCAGATCGGCCAGGCGGCCTATTCGGCGTCGAAGGGCGGCGTCGTCGGCATGACCCTGCCGATCGCGCGCGACCTGGCGAGCCTCGGCGTGCGCGTCTGCACCATCGCCCCGGGCCTCTTCCTCACGCCGATGATGATGAGCCTGCCGGCGGAAGCGCAGAAGAGCCTGGGCGCACAGGTGCCGTTCCCCTCGCGGCTCGGCGACCCGAAGGAATATGCCCAGCTCGCCATGAGCATCGTCGAGAATCCCATGCTGAACGGCGAGACGATCCGCCTCGACGGCGCGATCCGCATGGCGCCGAAGTAACCGGCCCGGAGGGCATTGCGATGCGGCTTGCGATGATCCTGACGGCAGCGGTCGGACTGGCCGCTGTCGCCTCTCCGGCCCGCGCCGAGCCGCGCTGGCTTGCCTGCAAGGTCACCGACCAGGGCGGCCAGGTGCGCAATTTCAGTGTCGTGTTCGACGACCGGCGCAATACGGTCGGCGTCTGGGACGGCACCTCGATGGCCGAGGGAACGAGCGTGGTCATCACATTCCAGGCGCTGCGCGCGACCTTTCCCAATTTCTCGATGACCTACAATCGCAACGACGGCGCCTTCTCGATGACGCCGCTCGGTGCCAACTATGGCGGGCTGCTGCACGGCGAATGCCGCCGAAGCCTGCCGCCGCCCGGCGCTCCGGCCGGGCAGCGCTGAGCTTTCAGTCGAGGTCGCCGGGCTGCTCGCAGCGCAGGTCGGCGATGCTGTTCTCCGTCGCCTGCCGGGCGGGCGTCGTCTGGCCGTTGCAGGTGTAGCGGATGCGCAGCGTCTTGGTGAGGCGATCGGGCATTCCGAAAATATAGGCCATGGCCGGCACCTGGCAGCGCGTCGGACCGTTGCCGCAGATGTCGCGCACCTGCTGGGTCACGTCGATCGTGGAGCTGGGGCCGCCCCAGGAGGCTTCGACGATGTCGATTCGCCGGGGCACCAGCGGCGTGCCGCCGACGCATGCCATCCGGACCTTGAAGGTCGGCGTCGCCACTTCGGACAGGACGAAGTTCTGCGGCTGGCAGGTCCAGATCACCGTCAGCCTCTTGGCGACGTCGAAGCGGTTGTCGTTATAGGCCGGACCATTGGCGAACACGTCACAGGGATAGCCGCCCGGGCAGGTCACCAGGCTGGTCACGTCGGCACCCGGAGCGTCCTGCGGCAGGCCCCAATAGGCGCGCTTGATCTGCGCCGTCTGCGGCACCGTCCGCGGAGACTGGTTGCACGCCACCACCGTTCCCACCACGGCGAGCGCCAAAAGAACGAGACGACCCCAAGTCATGAAACCCCCGGCAATTTCTGCGCTGACATTCCCACTTTTCCCGCGGCCAAACTAACCGCGGCCCGCGACCCCGGCAATCGACCAAGCTTGACACTATTTGCTCTCTCCTTATGAAACCGGGTCGGGGATCGCGGTCACTCCATCCGGCGACAGCCGAAGCATCGCATCGAGCTCCCGATCGAGAGGACGCCGGACATGCCTTCGCCTGACGCGTTTTCCAAGGACGAGGGCCCATCGCCTCCGAGTCATGGCGTCCCCCTCTCCGAAGCCGTGAAGGTCTGGCTGCGCGTTGCCGCCCTGTCGTTCGGCGGGCCCGCGGGCCAGATCGCGGTGATGCATCGCATCATCGTCGAGGAGAAGAAGTGGATCGGCGAGCAGCGTTTCCTGCAGGCGCTGAACTACTGCACCCTGCTGCCTGGTCCCGAGGCGCAGCAGCTCGCGACCTATATCGGCTGGCTGATGCACCGCACGGCGGGCGGCCTGATTGCCGGTACGCTGTTCGTGCTGCCGGGCCTGCTCGCCATCATGGCGCTGTCCTGGGTCTACGTGCTGCTGGGCAAGGTCACCTTGGTGCAGGGCCTGTTCTTCGGCCTCAAGGCTGCCGTGCTGGTAATCGTGGTCGAGGCGGTCCTGCGGGTCGGGGGGCGGGCGCTGCGCAACAACGCCATGCGCCTGCTCGCGGTCGTGTCGTTTGCCGCCATCTTCTTCTATGGCGTGCCATTTCCGGTGATCGTGATCGCCGCAGGCCTGATCGGGTTCACCGCCACCAGGCTCGGCCGGACGGAATTCCAGGCCGGCGGTCATGGCGCGGGCGGGCGGCCTGGACTGGGAGACGCGGAGTCGCTGCTGGGCGAGGCCACGCCCGCGCATGCGAGGCCCAACCTCGTCTGGTCGCTGTCGATCGGCGCGCTCTTCCTCGTTCTGTGGCTGGCGCCGGTGGCGCTGCTCTGGCTCATCCGCGGACCCGACGACGTGTTCACGCAGATCTCGGTCTTCTTCAGCAAGATGGCCGTGGTGACCTTTGGCGGCGCCTATGCGGTGCTGGCCTACGTGGCGCAACAGGCGGTCGACAAATATGGCTGGGTCACCGCTGGCGAGATGCTCGACGGCCTCGGACTTGCGGAATCCACGCCGGGTCCGCTGATCATGGTGACGCAGTTCGTGGGCTTCCTCGGGGCGTGGCGCGATCACCAGGGACTCAATCCGCTGCTCGCCGGGACGCTGGGCGGTCTCCTCACCACCTGGGTCACCTTCACGCCCTGCTTCCTCTGGATCTTCGTCGGCGCGCCCTATGTCGAGAAGCTGCGCTCGAACAAGGCCTTGTCGGGCGCTCTGGCCGCCATCACGGCGGCGGTCGTGGGCGTGATCCTCAACCTCGCCGTCTGGTTCGGGCTGCAGGTCCTGTTCGGCGAGCTGCGGCCGGTGCAGCTACTCGGCGCCACGGTCGACATGCCGGTTCTCGCCTCCGCCAATATCGCTGCCGTGGTGCTGGCGGCCGCCTGTGCCGTTGCTGTATTCCGCTTCCGCTTCGGGATGATCCCGGTCCTGCTGGCCAGTTCGATGGCCGGCATCGTCTACGCTTTGATGTTATAGGAACCCCATGACCGACACACTCCCCGATCGTCTCTCCACCAACCCGAAGAGCCCGCACTATGACGAGGCGCTTCTCCAGCGCGGCATCGGCATCCGGTTCGATGGCCAGGAAAAGACCAACGTCGAGGAGTATTGCGTCAGCGAGGGCTGGATCCGTGTCGCCGTGGGCAAGACGGTGGATCGCAAGGGCAATCCGCTGACCATCAAGCTCAAGGGCACGGTCGAGCCGTTCTTCGAGACCAAGAAACCGTAGAGGGGGCTGCATGGCAGGGCCGCACGCAGATGAAGACTCGGCCCCCTTGCATCCGCGTCGGCGCGCGATGCTGGGCGGCGCGCTCGGTCTGCTGCTCGCGGCCGGACCGGCAGGGGCGCAGCCTGTGAAAGTCCGTCTCGGCACGGCCACGCCGGGCGGCGGCTTCCCGGTCTACGGTGCGGCCTTCGTCGAGGGTGTCCGCCGCTTCGATCCGGCGCTGGAGATCGAGGCGATCAATACCCGGGGCAGCACCGAGAACGTGCCGATGCTCGAGGCTGGCACGCTCGACATGGCGCTGGTCCAGGGCGAGGTGGTGCATGCGGCGCTGCAGGGCGTGGGACGCGCGCCCGCCGATCTGCGCGTGCTCACCGCCATGTATCCGACCGCCGGCCTGTTCGTCGTGCGTGCCGACTCGCCCTATCGCACCATCGCCGACCTGAAGGGCCGGCCGATCGCCTGGGGGGCCGCGGGCTCCGGCCTGGTGATCCTCGGCCGCTACGCCATGGACGGGCTCGGCCTCGACGCGGCCAAGGACTTCCAGCCGATTTATCTCGAGCGCGCCGGCGACGGACCGGCGATGGTGCTCGACGGCCGCGCGGCCGCCCTGTGGGGCGGCGGCAACGGCTGGCCGGGCTTCATGACCATGGCCAACAGCAAGGAGGGCGCGCGCTTCATCGCGCCCGATGGCGACGGGATCCGGCGAATCCTCACCAAACACCCCTTCCTGAAGCCCGTCACCCAGCCGGCCGGGAGCTTTCCGGGCCAATCGGCCGCTATTCCATCAGTCGGCTCCTGGAGTTTCGTGCTGGCGCGGCCCGGTTTCGACGAGACGGTGGCCTATCGTACGGTCAAGGCGCTGTACGCCCTGCAGCAGGCCGGCAACCCGCCGCCGCAGCTCGCTGAGACGACGGCGGCCAATACGGTCACGGCCGTGCCGGGCCACGAGAAATTGCACCCCGGTGCCGCGCGTTTCTACCGGGAGATCGGGCTTCTCAAGTAACCAACGGAGATCCGGCGCGTTGCCCCCTCTGAAAACGATGGAGCACGCCATGGACAAGTCCAAGGACAAGATCGAAGGCGAGGGCAGCTACACCGCCACCGCCGACTACAACAAGCGCACCGCCGAATTCCTGAAGAAGGACAAGGTCGAGGGCGCCGCGCGCGACGCCGCTGCAGCGCTCGATGGCGCAGAAGGCGCTTCGCTCAAAGCCGCCGAGGCCAAGGGCAAGGCCGGCGATCCGAAGGGTCAGGGCACGGCGAAGGAGAAGTAGCGGCTACTCCGGCTTCAACAGTCCCTTCTTTGCAAGCTCGCCGATCCCGGCATCCTCGGTCTTGAGGAAAGCGGCGAAGGAGTCCGGCGTCGACGGCCGGACGGTCGCACCGAGTTCGGCAAACTTCTGCTTGATCGCAGGCTCTTCGAGCGCGGCGACCGCGGCCGTGTTCAGCGCCGCGATGATCTGCGCGGGTGTATCCAGCTTGACGAAAAGACCCAGTGTCGTGCCGCCGTCGAATGCCGTGCAGCCCGTTTCCGCCAGGGTCGGAACGTCAGGCAGTTCAGGCACACGCTTTTCGCCGACGACCACCAGCGCTTTCAGCTTTCCCGACTTTATGTGCGGCAGAGAGCTGCTCAACTGATCGCAATAGCTGTCGATCTGTCCAGCCAGCGTGTCATTCAGCCCGACTCCCGATCCGCGATAAGGCACGATCGCGAAGTTCACCTTTTCGTTCTCCTGGATGCGCAGGATGTCGGTGTGGTTCGGCGTGCCATTGCCGGCGTGGCCCATGCTGATCGTGCCGGGCTTTGCCTTGGCGGCCCCGAGAAGAGCCTGCCAATCCTTGAAGCGACTGTTGGCGGGGACGACGATGATCATCGGCACCGTGCTGAGGCTGGTGACCGGGGCGAACAAGGGGACCATCGACGGCTTTCCGGCCATGAGGGGCGAGACGAAGAGAGTCCCGAAGGCAGCGATCACCAGCGTGTAGCCATCGGCCGGAGCCTGCAGCACCAGTTCCTGGCCCACGACCCCGCCCGCACCGGGACGGTTGTCGATCAATACCGGCTGTCCGAGCTTGCGCGACATTCCTTCGCCCGCGAGCCGCGCGGTGACGTCGGCGTTGCCGCCGGCGGCGAAGGGCACGATGAAGCGAAGAGGCTTGGTGGGGAAAGACTGCGCGCGGACGGCGAAGCCGGTCGCCAGTGCCGTCGTTCCCGCGAGTCCGCCGAACAGGACTGTGCGTCTGCGTGCCACGATGCATTTCCTCCTTTATTGATTGAGGCAAGCATCCGCCCGCACGCCGGGCCGGGCTACTCTAATCGGCGGGAATTTTCGCCGCCCGAAAGCGTCATTCCGCAGCCTGCGCCGTCATTCGGTTGAATTCGACCAGTTCGGCCCGCTGCTTCGGCAACGCGCCGGGATACTCCTCCTGAAGGAACACGATCAGCTTCTCGCGCATCTCGCAGCGGAGATCCCAGGCCTCGGGCGAGGTCCGAGCGCTCACCAGGCAGCGTAACTGCAGGGCGCGCTCGTTGCTGTCGACGACCTGCAAATTGACGACCTGCCCGTCCCACAGCTTGGAGGCTTTCGCTAGCTCCTCGAGCTTCGATCGGATGCGGGTGACCGGCACCGTATAGTCGACCCAGAGCATCACCGATCCGATCAGGTCCGTCGTCTGCCGTGTCCAATTCTGGAAGGGCTTCTCCAGGAAGTACGAGAGCGGGACGACGAGCCTACGCCAGTCCCAGATCTTGATGACCACATACGTTCCGGTGATTTCCTCGACCCACCCCCATTCGCCTTCGACGATGACGGCGTCGCCGATGCGGATCGGCTGGGTGAGCGCGATCTGGATACCGGCGAACAGGTTCGTCAGCAGGGGGCGCGCCGCAAGGCCGACTACGATACCCGCCGCACCTGCGGAGGCAATCAGGCTCACGCCGTATTGTTTCACCGACTCGAACGTCATGAGCGCGGCCGCGACGGTGATGACGATGACGAGCGTCGCCGCGACGCGCCGCAGAACGCGCACCTGCGTCAGGTGCTTGCGTCCGAGGGGATCGCCGCTGAAGTCGATGTCTGTGCGCCTGAGGTAGAAGTCCGACGCCAGGGTAATGGCGGCTGTGCAGCTCCATCCGAGAAGAAGAATGAAGGAGACGATCAGCCAATGCCCGATCGCCGACTTGCCGTCGGTTCCCAGAGGCACCAACGGCAGGGTGAGGGCGACGGCGAAGATCACGAGCGCCGCGCGAAGCAGCGCCTGCGTGGCCGACACCAGCGAATGGAGAAACTGGTAAGAAGCGGGAATCAGCCAGCGCAACAGGCGCATGGCGAGCCCGTGAAGCGTGACCGCCACGCCCGCTGCCAGCAGCAGGAAGGCGATGGAGATGACCCAGTTCGGCGCCCAGGTGATGGCCCGATCCAGCCACGAAAGCGGATTTTCCAGTGGGTTTTCCATGGCCCCCAACGTCGGTTCGACAGGAGAGTTGCGAGGGCGCGAGCCGGGATGGATGGCGGCCGAAGGATACGGCATTCGGTGCGCAACCCGCACTTCAGGGTGGCATTCGTTTGTCGAACCCGAACGAGAGGAGCGATGCCCTGCGAGTGAGTGAAGCGATGACGCGCGACGTCTGTGTTGCGAGGCCCGATCACACGATCGAAGAGGCCGCACGGACGATGCTGGCGATCGACGCCGGACTGCTGCCGGTGGGAGACGACGAGCGGCTGGTCGGCATGATCACCGATCGGGACATCGCCGTGCGCGGGATCGGCAACGGCAAGGGGCCGCAGACCGAAGTGCGCGAGGTGATGACGCAGGACGTCAAATACTGCTTCGTCCACGAGGATACCGCGCATGTCGCCCGGAACATGGGCGAGTTGCAGGTACGCCGGCTGCCGGTGGTCTGATCGTGACAAGCGTCTCGTCGGCATTCTGTCGCTGGCAGACGTCGCTGCGCATGAAAAGGACGGTCGCCGCGTCGGCAATGCTCTGCGGGAGATCGCCCAGCCGGGCGTTAAGCACAATCAGGGCGACGAGGAGCGTGCGAGGGGCATGTGAACTCCCCACATGCCGCCGTCTGGCTGAACGCCGACGAGGCGCACATATTCCGCTTCAGTGCCGGCGAGGTGGAGAAGTGCGACGTGAGGGCGACTGGGAACGAGCGCGCTCCCGATCGCTGCGTCTATTTCGAAGCGATCCTAGCCGAACTCAGCGACGTCGAGGGCTGGATGATGGCGGGTCCGGCGGGCCCGTTGAGGGACTTCGAAAAGTACGTTCGCATCGGTCACGCCGGACAGCTCGGCAGAAAGCTGGTCGGCGTGGAGGCGACGGATCGACCGCGCGATGGCGAGTTGCTGCGCCACGCGCGCAGGCGGCCGGGTTCCTAGTCTAGTTGCTGTTCTCCAGCCTCGTCACGACATAGCGCCGGCCGTCGCGTTCGACCTCGAAGCGGACGCGATCGCCGGCGCTCAAACCCTTCAACGCAGCAGGATCCTCGACGTTGAACACTCGCACGCCACCTTCAGGCAGCAGCGGGAGGGGCCGGTACTCCAGAGTGATCTTTCCGGCCGCCGGGTCGACCGCCACGATGCGGCCGCTCGCAAGCTGGCCCTCGTTGGTCGATGCATCGGCCGAACAGTTTTCCAGATCGTGATCGCTGTACGCATCGTAGATGCTGGGCAGGCCGGCCGCGCAGGCGGACTGCGCACCGACCGGGGCAAACGCGACCGCCGCTACCGTCGCAGCGATCATGAACATACTCTTCGACATGGGGGCTGACTTCCGATGGTGAACCTTATTCAGGGACCTCCATCTGGGAAGCAGACGTTCGATTTCCAGTAGTTACAAAGCGGTGACGACTGCTTGTCACAGTCCATCACTCAGGTTTGATATTGCCCTCTCGGATCACCTTGCCCCAGCGGTCACGATCGCTGCTGACCAGTGTGACGACGTCCTGGGGCGGACCGGCGAGGGGCTCGGCCCCAAGGGTCGCCAGGCGCTCCGCCGTGGATGGAGCCGCGAGCACCTTGTTCACCGCCTCGTTGAGGCGCTTCACAACGGGCTCCGGCACACCCGCCGGTCCCAGGACGATGAACCAGCCCTCGATCTCGGCGGCAGCGAGGTTCAGTTCGCGCAAGGTCGGCAGGTCGGGCGCCAGGGCACTGCGCTTGGGGCCCGTGACGGCGAGCGCGCGCATCTCGCCCCGCTGCACGTAAGGCAGCATCACTGCGACGTTGTCGAACATGGTCTGGATACGCCCGGCCAGGATGTCGGCACGCACTGCACCGCTGCCGCGATAGGGCACATGCAAGATCTCGACGCCGGCGGTGCGTTGCAGGATCTCGCCGGCGAGATGCTGCGCCGTGCCCATGCCCGTGGACGCATAGGCCACGCCGTTCGGCTTGGCCTTTGCCAGCGCGATCAGCTCCGCCACGGTCTTCACGCCCAGATCCGGATGGACGACGAGGAGGTAGGGGGTGCGCGCCACCGTGGCGACCGGCGTGAAGTCCTTGATCGGATCGAAGGACAGGTTCGGATAGAGCGCGCCCAGCGTCGCATGCGAGCTCGGGGCGAACAGCAGCGTGTAGCCGTCGGGCGGCGACTTCACGACCATCTCCGACGCAATGATGCCGCTCGCGCCGCCCTTGTTCTCGACCAGGACGTTCTGGCCGAGCTCGCTCGTCAGTCCCTGCGCCAGCAGGCGCGCAATGACGTCGGTCGCGCCGCCCGGTGGGAAGCCCACGACCAGTCGGATCGACTTGTCGGGAAAGGCCGGCGTCTGTGCGGCGGCGGGCACGGCAAGGCCTAGGAGGCTGCCGGCAAGCAGCCCCATGAACGTCGAGCGCAACATTTTCAATCCTCCCGAAACGTCTTCTTGTCTTGTGGCGAGCCTTTGCGGCTCGCTTCAGGAAACAGCGGCGACCGCCTGCAACATCGATTCGCGATCGGCGCCTGCAGCGTTGTCGGCGAAGCGTCCCGTCTCGATCTCGCCTTCGAGCGAGCAGCGGAACATCACGCGCGGCTTGGTCTGGTCGAAGTCGCCCAGCGCCACGTGGCAGCTGCAGCGATTGTCCCACATCACCACGTCGCCCAGGCTCCAGCGGTGGCGGTAGACGAATTCCGGCGAGGTCGCGTGCGCGTTCAGCATCGCCAGCAGGCTCTGGCTCTCCTCGTCGGACATGCCGAGGAAGCGGCGGATGCGCTGGTTGACCAGCAGCGACTTGCGGCCGGTCTCGGGATGGGTGCGCACCACCGGATGGATGACCGGCGGGTTGCGCCGCTTCATCTCGGCCACGTCGACTGGATCACGCAGCTCGATGCCGCGGACCATCGACACGTCGTGCAGCGCCTCGAGATTCTCGATCAGGCCGCGGATCGGCGGCGTCAGCGTTTCGAGCGCGAGGTAGAGGTTCGCCCACATCGTGTCGCCGCCGACCGGCGGCTTCTCCTTGCAATGAAGGATCGCGCCCTTGGCGGGACGGGACGTGTAGCTGAGGTCGGTGTGCCAGTTGCGGCCGGAATTGTAGGTCCCCGACTTCTTGCCCCCGACCATCTTGTTGGTCAGCACAAGGATCTCGCGATGATCGGGATGCAGCGTCGACGGCGCCTGCGACTCGTGAGCGTCGAGCACGCCGAACCGGCGCGAGAATTCGATCTGCTGCTCGGGCGTCAAATCCTGTTCCGGGAAGACGAGCACGATGTGCTCAAGCCAGGCCTCGTGGATCCGGCTGTGGTCTTCGTTGCTGAGGGGCTTGCGAAGATCGACGCCGGTGACCTGGGCGCCGGCCGCAAAGCCCAGCGGCGTGATGTTGATTGCACTCATTTTGTTTTCTCCCGAGGCCCAACTCTATCCAGCAGAGTGATAATCAGTCAATATACTGTTTATTGTCAGACAAGATTAGGGATCGTCGATCATGGACGCCAGCCCCGCCGCAATGCCTCCGTTGGTGGAAACGCCGCTGGGACGGCTCGTGAAGTCGCTGCCGGAACGACTCGCCGAACGCATCCTCGAGGACGTGATGACGGGGCGGCTGCGGCCGGGCGAGCGGCTGAAGGAGGAACTGCTCGCCGAGACCCATGCGGTGAGCCGCGCCACCGTGCGCGAGGCGCTGATCGCCCTGGCGCGGCAAGGCTATGTCGTGCGGATCCCCCGCTCCGGCGCCCGGATCGCCGAATTCTCGCGCAACGACCTGGACGACCTGTTCGAGCTTCGCGCGGCCCTACTGGCGATGGCGGCCGGTCGCTACACGCGGCAGGCCGGCCCGGCCGAACGGGCGGCGATCGAGGCCGAGGTCGCCAGGCTCGAGGCCATGGCCGCAAGCCCAGACATGTCACCGCAGGACTTCGCGACCCAGTCCATCCGCATCCAGACCCTGCTGATCGAGCGATGTGGCAACAATCACCTGCCCGACATGTACAAGCGGCTGGCGGGCATGGGCATGTGGCAGCTGATCCGCGGCCAGGCGAGCAGCTTCCTCACCCTGGCGGGGCGCCAGGAGTCGGCGGCGGACTGGCGCCGCCTCGCCGACTGCGTCGCGGGAAAGACGATGCGGGCGCCGAGCGTGCGGCCAGACTTCTGCTAGAGCATTCCGCCGTTCGCGTCCGGATGCACTTCGACGAGATCGTCCGGGGTGGCGCCTGACGCGAGAGGCGCCGATCGACGACCCTAGCCGTGCGGCACGTTGAAGAGCTGGCGGATGCGGCCGACGAGGCGCGAAATGGAGGTTTCTCGCGTCTCCGCGCCGGGCTCGCCGGCCCGCATCGCGGCGCTCGCCCGTCGAGAAAGCGTCACACTGATCTCGTCGGCGATGCCCGGCCGTTCTTTCATGAGCTTCGAAAGAGGTGCCTGCCCGACCTCGTAGATCACGGTGAAGGTCAGCGCCCGCGCGGTCGCTGTCTCGCCGGATCCGGTGAACAGCCCGGCCTCACCGAAATAGTCGCCCGGTGCCAGCCGGCTCTGCTCGAACTCGCGGCCGTCTTCTTCGCGTGAGAGCGCGACCACGCCCGTCCCGATGATCATCAGCACGTCCAGCCTGGCGCCTTGTGCAACCAGGACCTCGCCTCTTTGATAGGTCTTGCGTGTCAGGGTCTCGGCAAGCGCGGTCTTTTCCGCCGGGGTGAGCGTGACGAACAGCGGTACGGCCTCGACCAGCCGCTGCGATGTGGTCTGCTGAGCCGTGGTCTGCACGTCGAGAGGAGCCGGTGCGACCTGGTTCGTGAACACCGTGACGGCCTCGGCCGGCTCTGCAAGCGACAGCCCCGCCGCCTTGGCATGGCGGTAGATCAGATCGTAGACCTCGTGGCGGGCGGCGGAAGTCGCGGCATGATCGGTGACACGGAAAGACAGCTCCAGCTCGATCGCCCGGGCGTCGAGCGACTTGATCTCGACCGAGGGCGAAGGCGGATTGAGGATCGAGTTGCTGCTGAGAAGGACCGTGCGCATCACCTCCGAAATGACAGAGGGCGCCATGGTGGGCGTGAAGCGCACGCGCAGCTTCACGCCGTGATTGCGGTTCGGACTGCTGAGATTGGTGAGTTGCGCCTTGGCGAGGACGCTGTTGGGTAGGACGACGAGGTCGTTCGACCCGTTGAGAAGATGGGTGGCGCGCCAGTTCGTCTCCACCACGCGGCCTTCGATGTCGCCGCCCAGGACGATCCAGTCGCCGACTTCGTAGACCCTGCTGAAGTTCAGTGCGATTCCCGAGAAGACGTCGGCCAGCGTGCTCTGCAGGGCGAGGCCCAGGATGATGGCGAAGACGCCGGACGTCGCGATCAGCGTGCCGACGGGCGCCTGGAAGACATAGGCCCCGATCGACAGCGCAGCGCCGAGATAGATCAGGCCGGCCACGAGGTCCTGGACCAGGCGCCCCTCATGCGGCAGCCGCTCGAAGACGAGGAAGACCCGGGCGCAGCCGATCAGGACCCAGGCGCCGTTGATCCACCAGATGATCTTGGCCAGCGCGGCGAAGGTCCGTTCGTAGATCGGCGTCGTGTCGGGCGAGACTTCGTAGGGGACCACCTGATGCTTGTAGAGCAGGGCCGTCAGCGCCACGAAGAAGACGAGCTGAAAGGCGAGGCGACGCGCCGGATAGCGGCGGAGCAGGAGGTGGGTGATCGCGGCGCCCGCCAACGCCAGAAGTCCCGTCTGGACGAACGGATTGGCCGCGATCTCGGACAGGCTGAATTCTTCCATCAGCGGAGCCACACTTCGTCGGAGCTCATGCGTCTCGGATCGTCCGTCATCCGTCGGACGATAGCGCGCCGATGCCGGACGGCGGTATTGGACTTTTGCCGAAAGCGGCGGCCACGCCCTTCATTCGACATGCAAGCGCCGGTCCTCAGCGGTCGCGTCAGGCGATCGAGTCGATGACCTTGGCGAGCGCCACGTCCTTTTCCGACAGGCCGCCGGCGTCGTGCGTGCTGAGAACGATTTCGACCTTGTTGTAGACGTTGGACCATTCCGGATGATGGTCCGCCTTCTCCGCGGCCATCGCGACGCGCGTCATGAAGCCCCAGGCTTCGTTGAAATCGGCGAACTTGAAGCTCTTCTGAAGCGCGTCGCGTCCGCGCACCTTCTTCCAGCCCTTGATCGAGGCGAGGGCCTGGCTGCGAGCCTTGCCGGCGAGTTTGGCGATCATGTCTGTCTCCTCATTTGGCGTGAAGCTTGCCTCATCGCGGGCCAGCAGCCTAGGCTCGCCCGAACAAACCGGAGGCTTTCTTGAAAATCACTCGTCGTACTGCCCTACTTTCCAGCACCGCCGCGGTGCTCGGCGCGACCGTTGCCGCGCCCGCTTCGGCGCAGAAGGCCGCCGACACGCTGCGCGTCCTGTTCAACGACGCCGTTCCCAACGTCGACATGTATTTCAACAGCCAGCGTACCGGCCTGATCCTGGCGCACCAGGCCTGGGACATGCTGGTGCATCGCGATCCCGCGACCTTCGAGATCAAGCCGTCGCTGGCCACCGACTGGAAGTTCACCGACGACAATACGCTCGATCTCACGATTCGCCAGGGCGTGAAATTCCACGATGGCAGCACGCTCTCCCCCGACGACGTCGTCTACACCATCAACATGGCGGCCGATCCCGCCTCCAAGGTCGCCACGCCCTCGAACTATGCGTGGATCGACAAGGCCGAGAAGACCGGCGACTGGACCGTGCGTATCAAGATGAAGCGGCCGACGCCGGCGGCGCTCGAGTATCTCGCCATGGTGACGCCGATCCATCCCAAGGCCTATCGCGAAAAGGTCGGGCCCGAGGGCTTCTCGGCCAAGCCGGTCGGCGCCGGTCCCTACAAGATCGTCAAGAACGACCAGGGCAAGGAGATCTTCTTCGAGCGCTTCGACGATTACTGGAAGGGCTCGCCCAAGGGTGTGCCCGCGATCAAGAAGCTGCATGTCCGCTTCGTGCCCGATCTCGCCACCGCCGTGACCGAGGTGCTGGCGCAGAAGGCCGACTGGATCTGGAACATCAATCCCGACCAGGCCGACAGCATCAACAAGATGCCGTTCCTGCAGGCTGTGCGGCAGGAGTCCATGCGTGTCGGCTATCTGTCGATCGATGCGGCCGGCCGCACCGGCGCCGACAATCCGCTCACCAAGCTCAAGGTGCGCCAGGCGATCTGGCATGCCGTCGACCGCAAGCAGTTCGCCGAGAAGCTGGTGGGCGGCGGCAGCCGCGTGCCGCCGGCACCGTGCTTCCCGAGTCAGTTCGGCTGCGATGCCGATGCCGCCGTGAAATACGACTACGATCCGGCCAAGGCCAAGGCGCTGCTGGCCGAGGCTGGCTTCCCCAACGGCTTCGACGTCGAGATGGTGAGCTACGTCCAGCCGACGTCATGGGGCGCGGCGATCCAGAATTATCTCACCGCCGTCGGCATCCGCGTGAAGATCACCCAGCTCCAGGTCGCGCCGGCGATCCAGAAGGCCCAGAAGGGCGAGGCGCCGCTCTACATGGGAAGCTGGGGCAGCTACTCGATCAACGACGTCTCGGCGATCCTGCCGGTGATGTTCGGCGCCGGCGCGCTCGACAATTATTCGAAGGATCCCGAGCTCGAAAAGCTGATCGCCGAAGGCGGCTCGACCTCGAACACCGAGGCCCGCAAGAAGGCCTACTCGGCCGCAGTGAAGATCGCGACGGAGAAGGCCTACTGGCTGCCGATCAACACCTACGTGAACACCTACGCCTTCTCGAAGGGCCTGGAGTTCAAGACCTTCCCCGACGAGCTGCCGCGCTTCTACTTCGCGAAGTGGAAGTGACGACTTAGAGCTTTCCTCCCCCGTCACACGGGGGAGGTGGCCGAAGGCCGGAGGGGGAAGGCCATGAGGCTGAACTCTTCCCGGTCGGCATTCATGACGTTGCTTTCCCCCTCCCGGCCTCCCCCGTTTGACGGGGGAGGAGGAGAGTTGGGCGCGCTCAAGGAACCAGCAGACACTCCACGCCGCCGCCGGGCCGAGGCCTGAGCGGCGGCGTTGCCGTCGAGCAGCGCGGTTCGGCGATCGGGCAGCGCGGATGGAAGCGGCAGCCCGGTGGGATGTTGGCCGGATCGGGCATGATGTCGCCCAGGCCCACGTCGGGCACGCCGAGACCGGGCTCGGGCGTCAGCACCGAAGCCAGCAGCGCCTGGGTGTAGGGATGCTCGGGCGCGTGGAACAGCGCCTCAGTCGGCTTCTTCTCGACGATGCGGCCGAGATACATCACCGCCACTTCGCTCGCGACATGCTCGACGACCGCGAGATTGTGGCTGATGAACAGGTAGGTGAGGCCCAGGTCGCGGCGCAGCTCGGCCAGCAGGTTCAGGATCTGCGCCTGCACCGAGACGTCGAGCGCCGAGGTCGGCTCGTCGCACACGACGATGCGCGGCCGTAGCACCAGGGCGCGCGCGATGGCGACCCGCTGGCGCTGGCCCCCGGACAGTTCTGACGGCAGGCGGGTGCCCATCTCGCCCGGCAGGCCGACACGCTCCAGCATCTCGTCCACGCGCTTGGCGATCTCGGCGCGCGAGAAGGTGCCCTGTGCCTGCAGCGGCATCGCCACGATGTCGCGAATGCGGGTCAGCGGATTGAGCGAGGAGAAGGGATCCTGGAACACCGGCTGGATCAGCCGGGCGCGCGCCTTGCGGTCCATATCGACGACGCGCTGGCCTTCGACCGCGATGTCGCCGGAATCGGGCGAGAGCAGGCCCAGGATCAGGCGGGCGAGGGTGGACTTGCCGCAGCCCGACTCGCCCACGACGCCCAGCACGCCGCCCGGCGGGACGGCGAAGGAAACGCCGTCGACGGCGACGACCCTGCGGTCCTTGCCCAGGATGCCGCCGGAGACACGGAAGGTCTTGCCGACCGACTTGAGTTCGATCGCAGCTTGGGTCGTCGCGTTCATGGAGCCAGCCGGCAGAGATAGTCGTGACCCGGCGCCGCGGTCTGGTGCGGGACGGTATGGGCGCAGCTCGCGTCGGCGAAGCTGCAGCGATCGCGGAAGCCGCAGCCCTGGAAGCCCGGACCGATGCGCGGCACGGTGCCGGGGATCGAGCCCAGCGGCTCGTCCTGGCGCTGCTTGCCCGGGACCGGCACGCAGCGCAGCAGGCCCTGCGTATAGGGATGCTTCGGGTCGGCGAAGAGCTGCGCGGTGGCGGCGCTCTCGACCACTTCGCCCGCATACATGACGGAAACCCGATGGGCGACGCGCGCGACGATGCCGAGATCGTGGGTGATCAGCAGCATGCCGAGACCGAGGTCGCGCTGGAGCTGCGCCAGCAGGCGCAGGATCTGTGCCTGCACCGTCACGTCGAGCGCGGTGGTCGGCTCGTCGGCGATCAGGAGCTGCGGCTCGCACATCAGCGCCATGGCGATCATCACGCGCTGGCGCAGGCCGCCCGAGAGCTGGTGCGGGAACTGGCCGAGGCGAAGCCCCGGTGCGGTGATGCCGACCCGGCCCAAAAGGTCGGCTGCGCGGTCGGTGGCGACCCGCTGGCTCACCTTCTTGTGGCGGCGCATCACCTCGGTCATCTGCGAGCCGATCGTGTAGGCCGGGTTGAGGCTGGTCATGGGCTCCTGGAAGATCATCGCCATGGCATTGCCGCGCAGCCGCGCCATGCCCCGGTCGTCGAGCTTCAGCAGGTCGTCGCCCTGGAAGGTGAGGCGCTGCGCCGTGCGGTGCCCGCCGCGCGCCAGCAGGTTCATGATCGCGAGCGAGGTCACCGACTTGCCGCAGCCCGATTCGCCCACCAGGCAGTGGGTCTCGCCGCGCTCGACCGTGAGCGAGGCGCCGCGCACGGCGGACGTGCTGCCGCCGAAGCCCACTTCGAGCTTTTCGACTTCGAGAAGCGTGCTCATGTGCGGGACCTCGTTGCGAAGGCGTCGCGCAGCCCGTCGCCCAAGAGGTTGATTCCGAGCACGAGCACGAAGAGCGCGACGCCGGGGATCACGATCACCCAGGGGCTGAAGAACATGTAGTCCTTGGCCTCGGCGATCATCAGGCCCCAGGAGGGCAGCGGCGGCGGCACGCCGAGGCCGAGGAACGACAGCGTCGCTTCGAGCAGGATGGCGAGCGCAATCTCTAGAGTCGCCACCACGACGAGGTGGCTGGCGATGTTGGGGAGCACCTCGCGCGACAGAACGCGGAAGCGCGAGCAGCCGGCGCACCAGGCGGCGGCGACGAAATCGAGGTTGCGCACCTGCATGGAGGTCGAGCGCGCCACCACGGCGAAGCGATCCCACAGCAGCAGGCCGAGGGTCAGCACCAGCAGCGTCATCGAGGTGCCGAGCAGGCCGACGACGGCCAGCGCCACCAGGACGACCGGGATGGAAAGGCGGGTGGTGATGGCGAACAGCACGGCATCGTCGATGCGCCCGCCAAAGAAGCCGCCCAGCACGCCGATGGTGATGCCGATCAGGCCCGACACGATCGTGACGGTGACGCCGATCAGCATCGAGATGCGGCAGCCCCAGATCAGGCGGGAGAGATAGTCGCGGCCGAGCTGGTCGGTGCCGAGCAGGAATTCCGGATTGTATCCTTCCATCCAGAACGGCACGAGCAGGCGCCGGTTGAGGTCCTGCGCGAACGGATCGTGTGGCACGATCAGCGGCGCGAAGATCGCGCAGAACAGCGCAAGACCCACGATGACTGCGCCGATCCACGTGCCGGCGCTCTTCCAGCCCCGACGCGGGCCGGCATTGATCGAAACGGCGGTGCTCATGCGCGAAGCCGCGGATCAAGCACGGCGTTCATCAGGTCGGAGACCATCGTCAGCGCCACGTAGATGACGGCGAGGACGAGCACGACGGCCTGCACGACCGGGAAGTCGTTCTTGGCGATGCTCTCCCAGGCGAGGAAGCCGACGCCGTGCAGGGCGAAGACCTGCTCGATGACGATCGAGCCGCCCAGCATGAAGCCGAGCTGGACGGCGGCGATCGCCACGACCGGGATCGCGGCGTTGCGCAGCGCATGCTTCAGCAGGATGGAGGCGCGTGACAGGCCCTTGGCGCGGGCCGTGCGGATGTAATCGCTCCCCATCGCCTGGATCATGCCGGCGCGCGTCAGGCGCGTGAGGGCCGGAATGGCGGAGAAGGCGAGCACGATGCCCGGCATGACGAAATGCTCCCACGAGCCGGTGCCTGAGATCGGCAGCCACCCCAGCGTGAGGCCGAAGAGGATCATCAGCAGCAGGCCGAGCCAGAACGAGGGCATCGCCTGGCCGATCAGGGCGATCATCTGCACCGCGCGGTCGAAGCCGGTGTTCTCGCGCACCGCCGCCAGGATGCCCATCGGCAACGACACCAGGAGCGCGATGGAGAGGCCGGTCAGGCCGAGGGTGAGCGTCACCGGCATACGCTCGGCGATCAGGGTCGAGACGCGCGTCTGGAAGAAGTAGCTGTTGCCCAGGTCGCCGGTCGCGGCGCGGCCCACCCAGTCGAAGAACTGGCTGAGGACCGGGCGGTCGAGTCCATAGGCCTTGCGCACGGCCTCGATATCGGCCGCCGTGGCATTGGGCCCGGCGATCGAGATGGCGAGATCGCCCGACAGGCGTGTGAGAATGAAGGCGAGGGTCATGACCGTCGCCGCCACGAGGAGTGCCACGATGAGGCGGCGGAAGAGGAACTGAAGCATGTGCGGGCGCGACTTTAATGCGGATCGATCGGGAAGGCGATCATGCGAATACCGCGCCAAACGCCGCGCGGCCCCTCGGAACGGTCACGACACCGCGCTTGGCGCGGGCGCACGGGTCCTATAAGGGGGAGTCATGCCGGTCTTCAACAATCCAAGGCGTACGCCCTGCTTCGGCATCGCGCCCACTCTGGAGGACTTCGAGGCGATCGCCGCCGAGGCGCTGGCGACGATACCCGAGGAGTTCCGTCGGCACGTCGGGAACGTGCGCATACAGATCGACGACTTCCCGTCCGACGAGGTCGAGAAGCAGATGGATCTCGAGACCCCGTTCGACCTGCTGGGCCTCTATCAGGGCGTCTCGATGATGGAGCGGGGCGCCGGTCATGTCGCCAACGACATCGACCGCATCTTCCTCTATCGCCGTCCCATCCTCGACTATTGGTGCGAATCGGGCGAGGACCTGCCGCACATCGTGCGTCACGTGCTGATTCACGAGATCGGCCATCATTTCGGCCTGAGCGACGACGACATGGAAGCGATCGAGGCCAAGGCCGAGGAAGACTCGCAGCGAGCCTAGCCGCGCGCCGCAGGTCGCTGGCTCAGACCCGCATCGCCTCGCGATAGAGGCGCTCGGCGCTCGTCCACTTGATCGCTTGAACGAAGGCCTCGATATACTTGGCCGTGTCGGTGCCGTAGTCGGCGGCATAGGCATGCTCGTACATGTCCATGGCGAGCAACGGCACGCTGCCGGCCGGCGCCATCGAATCGTTCTCGGTGCGATGGTTGAGCAGTCGCTTCTCGCGCGGGGCATAGGCCAGGATCACCCAGCCGCTCCCCGCGTTCAGGGACTCCCCGATGAGACGGAATTCCGCCTTCCAGCGATCGAAACTGCCGAAATCGCGCGACAGGGCCTGCGCCAGGAGGCCCGAAGGCTGCGTCGGCGCTTCGGACAGCCCATCGAAGTAGATTTCGTGCAGGAGGGTCGAATTGTGCGCAGCCTGCTCGTCGCGCTTCAGGTCCCCCAGCTTTTGCGGCGTCACTTGCGCAAGATCGAGCTTCGAGAGTTCCTCGCCGATCGCATTGAGCTTCTTCACCTCCTCCGCATAGACGCCGTCGTGATGGCTTCGCAACAGATCGCCGGAGAGGCCTTTGACCTTGTCGGGATTGATGACCAGCGGCTTTGGGGTGATCTTGGGCACCGGAATGGCAGTTGCCATCTGGGGGGCCATCTGTTGGGCGCGCGTACCAAAGGCGAGAGCGCCAGCCAGCAGGCCGGCGCCCGCGGCCAGGGAGCGGCGGGAGATGTCGGTCATGGGGGCTCCTCGCGTGTTCGCTGGAGCAACGCCTTTCAGGGAGATGAGTTGCGGCGTACCGGCGGAACTCGGTAGCTGCCGGCGATCATCGACTCCTCGGGCTGATGGGCGCGCAGCATCAGTCGCATTGGCCCGGCCGGCGCCGGCAGCCAGTTGGCGGCGTGCTCGCCCGGCGGCGGGGCGCGCTGGATATAGAGGCTGAGCGATCCGTCGGCGCCACGGACCAGTCCCGCCGTTCGGTCGCCAATGGCCTGTCGGCCGATCGAATTCTCGACGAAGCGTGTTCTGCCGTCCGGCGTCACTTCGTAGGCCGACAGCGACCAGAAGGCGCGCGCCGGCGGCAGGCGATCGGCCGGAAAGGTGAGGACATAGCGTTGCGCTCCGTGCAGGGGCCACCGGTCGGCATCGACGGCGCAGCTCACATCGACCTCCTCGGCGGACAAGGGCGCGCCCAGTCCCGTCAGTGCCGACGCCGCACGAGACAGATAGTCTTCGCCGAAATGGCCGGCCTGCCGCTGGCTGTAGGTCCAACCGTCGATCGTGCGGCCGCGACCGGCGGCACTGCGAATCTCCGCATGACCCTGGGCGATACCCGAACGGATCGCCCGAAGTTCGGCCTCGCCGAAGGCACGCCTGTCGAACTTGCGCCCCGGCTTCAGCTTTAGCGGCGCCAGCACCTCGAACAGCGCCCGGTCGCGCTCCGGCAACGGGCTCTCGCCCAGGGCGCGCAGGCCGATGTCGAACAGGTCGAGCGGGTCGCCCGGCTGCGCGGCCGGCCAGTCGGCGACAGGTTCGGGAGGCGCCTGCGTGCGGAAGCGCATCAGCTCGCCGGCTTCGAGGATGCGCCGCTCGTTGCGCATGTCGGGCGTCTCGAGCAGCACGCGGTTCTGCAGGATGCGCACACGGTCGAGTTCCCCGGGTCCATCGACCAGGATGCGGCCCAGCAACCACACCGAAAGGGTCGGCGCGCGGACCAGCGTCACGTCGCTCGGCGCATCGCCCGCCCAGGTCGGGGCGACGATCATGTGCGTCACCAGCCCGACGGCTTTCGGGCGAGGGCGGACGAGCAGGAATGTGTGAGAGAACAGGTCGATGAAGGCGTAACTGTAATCGAGATCGCCGATCGGCGGCACGGTGAGGAACAGCGGCTCCAGTGCGAGGTCGAGCCAGGCCGAGGAATACAAGGTATCGGCATCCGGTGTCGCGACGACGCCAGCCTCGGGATCGGCAAGACTTTGGATATTGCGGAAGCGGTTGAGACGCTGGCGCTGCGGGTTGGTCTCGTCGACCGTGGCGCGCCAGCGGGCACGATACATCTCGTAGATCGGGAAGAGATAGACGGTGGCACGCCGGGCGAGATCGCGCAGTGCCGCCGTCGCGTCCTGGGCTGGCAGCTTGGGGGCCGCGGCCAGCGCAGACAGGCCGGCCAGGCCACCGAGCGCGGCGCGGCGGCCGATGGTCATGCGGCCCGCTCGCGCGCCTGTCGTCGTTCGGCGACGAAGGCCGCCGCTTCCTGCCATGGCGCCAGGGTCCAGAAGGAGCGTGCGCGGCCCGAAGGCGAGGCCAGCACGAAGGACACGGCGCCTTCGAGAAGCTCGACCTGCCGGCCGTAGGCGGGGGCCTTTACGCCGAGCGCAAGCGAGGCGGCGTGCTTGGAGGTGAAGGCAATGGCGGCGGGCCGGAAGCGCCGCAGCTTGGCGTGCAGCGAGCGCGCATCCATCGCCTCGGGACTGAGTTCGTGGTCCGAACCGACTTCGGTCTTGTTGAGGTCGGTCAGTCCGAGGCCCAGCGTCAGCAGCTCGGGGTAGCGCTGCGGCGCCAGCCGCTCCGGTGTCAGGCCGACCGCATGCAGCGTCGGCCAGAAGGCATTGCCGGGATTGGCATAGTAGGCACGCGCCTTGAACGAGGCCGGACTCGGCGCGGTGCCGCAAAACACCAGGTCGAGACCCGGGGCCAGCAGGTCCGGGATGAGAGGATTACTCTGCCTTGATGCCCGCGGCACGGATGACCTCGCCCCAGCGCTTGATCTCGGTCTGGATGTAGGCGTCGATCTCGGGAACGGTCATGACGCCGGGCTCGAAGCCGCCCGCCAGCATGCTCTCCATCACATCGGGCGACTTCAGCGCCTTCTCCGTTGCAACCCGAAGCCTGTCCTTGATCTTCGCGGGCGTGCCGGTCGGCACCGCCCAGATGGACCACGAGGTCACGACGAGATCCGGCGAGACGGCTTCGGCAAAAGTGGGCGTGTCCGGCAGGACCGCCGAGCGCTTGGCGCCGCTCGACGCCATCGGCTTCAGCTTGCCGGCCTTCACCTGGCCCATCAGCGAATCGATGTTGGAGATCACCATCGGCAGGTGGCCGGCCAGCACGTCGGCGGCTGCCGCGGCCGCGCCGCGATAGCTGATGAAGGTGATGTCGGCACCGGTCTTCTGCTTGAACAGCTCCATCGTCAGCGTCGGCGACGTGCCGAGACCCGACGAACCGAACGAATACTTTCCGGGCTCCTTCTTCGCCGCTGCGAGCAGCTTGGGCAGCGTGTCGTGCGGGAAGTTGGGGTTGCAGCAGAGCAGGTTCGGCTGCGTGCCGATCCACGCCACGGTCTCGAGGTCGGTGACGGCATTGTAGGCAGGCTTGCGATACAGGTGGGGCACCAGCGCGTGACTGCCGATATTGCCCAGGAGCACCGAGTAACCGTCCGGCGGTGACTTGGCGACATTGTCGGCCGCGATCGAGCCGCCGGCCCCGGTGCGGTTCTCGACCACGAAGGTCTGGCCGAACTCGTCACCGAGCTTGGCGGCGAGACGGCGGGCGATATTGTCCTGCGAGCCGCCGGGCGTGAACGGACAAACGATGCGGACATTGCGGTTGGGCCAGTCGTCGGTCTGGGCGAGGGCAAGGGTGGGGACCAGCGGCAGTGTCGCCAGGCCGGCCGTGAAGTGACGTCTCCTCATGTCCTGCTTCCTTTATTCGGAATCTATTGGCTGCGGATGATGCACGAGCTGTGACGCGCCGCCTAGGCCGTCGCCCGTGCGGATTTCGTCCTGAGGTTCCGCGGCCTTGCCCGCCCTCTGCCGTCGGGCATGATGGCCGCCGGGAGGACCCAATGAATACGATCGACAAGGCCGACGAAGCGCAGCTTCTCGCCACCATCGACCGCTGGATCGAGCGTGAGGTGGCGCCGCGCGTCAAGGAATTCGACCACGCCGACAAGTGGCCGGCCGAGCTCGTCGAGCAGATGAAGGAACTCGGCCTGTTCGGCGCCACGGTCAGCCCGGACTATGGCGGGCTCGGCCTGCCGGCCACGACCTATGCCGAGATCGTGATGCGCATCTCCTCGGTGTGGATGGCCATCACCGGCATCTTCAACTCCCACCTGATGCTGGCGCTGGCGGTCGAGAAGTTCGGCACGCCGCGCCAGAAGGAGCGCTGGCTGCCCAAGTTCGCCTCGGGGGAAATCCGCGGCGGACTGGCGCTCACCGAGCCGGATGCCGGCACCGACCTGCAATCGATCCGCATGGTGGCGAAGCGCGACGGCAACGACGGCTACGTGATCAACGGCACCAAGACCTGGATCTCTAACGGGATCGAGGGCCATTGCTTCGCCATGCTGGTGAAGACCGATCCCGAGGCCAACCCGCGCCACACCGGCATGAGCCTGTTCATCACGCCCAAGGGACCGGGCTTCACGGTCGGCCGCAAGCTCGAGAAGCTCGGCTACAAGTCGATCGATTCGGGCGAGCTGGTGTTCGAGGACTACAGGATTCCGGCCGATCACCTGATCGGCGAGGTCGAGGGCCAGGGCTTCGCGCAGGTCGCGGGCGGGCTCGAGCTCGGGCGCATCAACGTGGCCTCGCGCGGCGTCGGCATCGCCGAGGGCGCGCTGAGGCTGGCGACCAGCTACTCCCAGATGCGCAGGACCTTCGGCAAGCCGATCTGCGAGCACCAGGCGATCCAGCTCAAGCTCGGCGAGATGGCGACACGCGCCCGCGCCGCGCGACTGCTGACGCTCGACGCCGCGGCGATCTTCGATCGCGGCGAACGCTGCGACATGGAAGCCGGCATGGCGAAATACTTCGCGTCCGAGGCGGCGCTGGCGAACAGCATCGAATCGATGCGGATCCACGGCGCCTACGGTTACTCCAAGGAATACGACATCGAGCGGCTCTATCGCGACGCGCCGCTGACCTGCATCGGCGAGGGCACCAACGAGATGCAGCGCATCATCATCGCGCGGCAGCTGATCAAGCGGAACCCGATCTCGTGAGCGGCAAGCCGCTCGAAGGCATTCGCGTCCTCACCCTCGAACAGTTCGGCGCGGGTCCTTACGGCACGATGTTCCTGGCCGAGCTGGGCGCCGAGGTGATCAAGGTCGAGGCGCCGGAGGGCGGCGATCCCTCGCGCCAGGTGGGGCCGTACAAGCTCGGTGAGAACGACAGCGAGTATTTCCAGGCCTGGAACCTCGGCAAGAAGAGCGTGACCCTCGACCTGAAGTCGGAAGAGGGGCGGCGGCAGTTCGAGGCGCTGGTGAAGGACGCGGACTGCGTCGTGAACAACATGCGCGGTACCCAGCCCGCGAAACTCGGCATCGACCATGCCAGCCTGAAACACCTGAAGCCGTCGATTGTCTGTCTCCATATCTCCGCCTATGGCCGAGACAACGAGCGAAAGGATTGGCCGGGCTACGATTTCCTGATGCAGGCCGAAGCCGGGTTGATGGAACTGACCGGCGAGCCCGACGGACCGCCGACGCGGGTCGGCGTCTCGTTGATCGACAGCATGAGCGGTCTCACCGGCATCGTCGGCCTGCTGAGCTGCCTGCTGCGGGCCCGCACCACGGGACAGGGCTGCGACGTCGATACCTGCCTGTACGACGTCGCCATGCACCAGCTCACCTATCCCGGCCTCTGGTACCTCAACGAGGGCGATGTCTCTCCGCGCGTGCCTAGAAGTGCGCATCTCTCGCTGGCGCCGGTCCAGACCTTCCCCACGAAGGACGGCTGGATCTACGTCATGTGCATGACGCAGAAATTCTGGTTGGCGCTCTGCGAGGTGATGGGCCGTGGTGATCTTGCGGTCGATCCGCGTTTCCCCGATCCCAACACGCGGGCGAAGAACCGCGCGACGCTTTCCGCCCAACTCGACGTGACCTTCCGCACACGCACGACGGCGGAGTGGCTGGCCGAGATGAACGGGCTTCTGCCGGCCGCGCCGGTCTTTCGTCTCGATCAGGCGCTCGACAGTTCCTTTGCGCGCGAAACGGGCATGGTCGCGTCCGTGTCGCATCCGGTGAAAGGCGAGCTGCGCGTCCTCGCCAATCCCTTGCGCATCGACGGCGAACGGCTGGCACAGGCCGCCTGCTCGTCGCTGGGCGCCGACAACGAATCATTGCTGGGCAAGTCGTCATGAAACTTCAGGGCATCAAGGTCGTCGATCTCTCCTGGTTCCTGCCGGGGCCCTATCTCACCACTTCGCTCGCCGATCACGGCGCCGAGGTCATCAAGGTCGAGCCGCCGGGCGAGGGCGATCCCGGCCGACACATCCTGCCGCCCGACGAACGCACCTCGGTGTTCTTCCGCAACATGGGCCGCGGCAAGAAGAGCGTCGTGCTTGATCTCAAGAGCGAGCAGGGCCGCGCCGATCTGTTCCGTCTCGCCTGCGAAGCCGACGTGCTGGTGGAATCGTTCCGCCCCGGCGTCGCCGCGCGCTTCGGTATCGGCTACGAGGCCGTCGCCGCCAAGAATCCCGGCATCGTCTATTGCTCGATCAGCGCCTTCGGCCAGGACGGCGCCTATCCCGGCCGCGCCGCGCACGATCTCGCGCTCGAAGCCATGACCGGCGTGCTGAGCCTGACCCTGGGCGACGATGGCCGTCCTGCAATCCCCGGCATTCCGGTCGCCGATCTGGTGAGCGGCCTTCATGGTCTCGCGGGCGTGCTGATGGCGCTGCTGCGCCGCAAGGATACCGGCCGCGGCGACTATATCGACGTGTCGATGCACGAATCGCTGATGGCCTCCTGTGCCAACGTGGTCGGCACGACCTTCGCGGAGAACAGGCATCCCGACGTGAAGCAGCAGCGCACGACCGGCGGCTCGGCCTTCTATCGCGTCTACGACACGTCCGACGGTCGGCAGCTCGTGCTCGCGGGCCAGGAGATGAAGTTCATCAAGAACCTTTTAGGGGCGCTCGGCAGGCCGGAGATGGCCGGGCTCTGCGAATGGCCCGGCGCGCACCAGAAGCCGGTGGTGGAGTTTCTGGAACAGACCTTCGAGGCGAAGCCGCTCGCCCACTGGATGGACACCCTCGCCACCCTCGACATCTGCTACGGCCCGGTGAACACGCTGCCCGAAGCGATCGCCGACGCCAACCTGCAGAAGCGCGGCTTCATGGTGACGGACGCCGACGGCCGCCTCCACTTCGCGCCCGTCGTCCGCTTCAGGAACGAACCGTCGAGCCCGCTCTATCGCGAGCCGCTGCTGGGCGAGCATACGGAAGAAGTGCTCAAGCGTTAGAGGCGAAAGGTCCCTCGCTTTGCTAACGCCAGGATCGAGCAAATCGGCCTAGGTTGGATTGGCAGCTTCGACCAGCGCATCTTTCTTCGAGCGCCGCCAACCCTTGATCTGCTTTTCCCGCACGATCGCGTCTTCGATCTGCTGATACTCCTCGGCATAAACCAGGGTATGCACGCGATACTGCCGCGTGAAGGCGCCGCCTATTCCGGCGCGATGCTCAGCGACGCGCTTCCCCAGGTCATTCGTCACGCCGACATAAATCACGTTCCGCTTCACGTTCGTGAGAATGTAGACGTAGTACGTGAACATCGGCCGCCAAAGGTCCCTCGCTGCGCTCGGGATGACAACCCTTTCGTAATAAATGGTGTGCGTCAACGACCGAGGATTGTCATCCCGAGCGCAGCGAGGGACCTTTATCTTATGCCGCCACCAGCGCCACGGCTTTTGCGAGCGGCACGGGTGCGTCGTTGAGGAGGAGGTTGATGGCTTCTTCCTCCCAGCCGGACTCTCCGAGAGACAGTGGGTCCTGCGGCGCCAAACGGTGTTCGATGACCAGGCGCGAGAGCAGCAGGCGGCGGGCGTCGCCGCCCTCGGCGCCGAGGGTGGCGCCTTCCCAGGCCAGCAAGGCCGCGCTCGTCGCGTGGTAGAGCGCGCCGGCGGCGAGGCGGGAGCGCTTTTCGTGCTTGGGATCCTGCGCCACAGCTTCGACGAAGCGCTCGACCCGGTCGAGCGTGGCGCCGAGCAGGCCCTTGTACTGGCCGGGCAGGGCGCCGCTGGGTTCGTACTTCGCCTTGAGCGCGGCGGAGAGCGTCTTGTGGCCGCCCGACTTGCCGACGGCGCGCTGCACCACGTCCAGCGCGTTGATGTTGGAAGTGCCCTCCCACAGCGTGCCGACCTGCGCGTCGCGCACCAGCCGTGGCGTCACCCACTCCTCGATGTAGCCCAGCCCGCCCTTGACCTCGAGCGCGGCGCTGGCGACCGGGATGTTGTCGCGGCAGGCGCGGAACTTGTAGACCGGCGTCAGGATGCGGAGCAGGTTCGCGGCGTCCTTGTCGCCCTTATCGGCGCGGCCCATCGCGTCGGCGGAGAAGGCGAACATCGACAGCGCCTGCTCGGTCGGCAGCATGATCTTCATGAGCTGGCGGCGCAGCAGCGGGTATTCCGCGATCGAGCGACCGAAGGCGCGGCGACCGCGGGCGGCGGCCAGCGCCTCGTTGAGGCAGCGGCGCATCATCGAGGCAGCGCGCACGCCGTGGCTCAGCCGCGACAGGTTCACCTGCTCCATCATCTGCTTGAAGCCGCGGTTCACATCGCCCACGAGATAGGCCGTGGCGCCGTCGAGGATGATCTCGCCCGAAGCCATCGAGCGCGTGCCGAGCTTGTCCTTGAGACGCACGATCCGGTAGCTGTTGCGGCGACCGTCCTCGAGGCGGCGCGGCAAGGCGAACAGGCCGAGGCCCGACGTACCGGGCGCGGCGCCGCGCGGGCGCGCCAGCATCACCGCGACATCGGCATCGGCATGGCTGCAGAACCACTTCTGGCCATAGAGCTTCCAGCGCTCGACGCCGTCGGGGCCGACACCCACCCGCTCGGCCTCGGTCTCCAGCGCACCGACGTCGGAGCCGCCGGCCTTCTCGGTCATGAACTGCGTGCCCTTCAGCATCGTTGCCGGATCCTGGCTGAGCAGCCGGTCGAGCAGCAGCTTCTTCAGCTCGGGCGAGCCGTAGCGCTTGATGATGAAGTTCGACGTGTCGGAGACCGAGACCGGGCACATCAGGCCGAACTCGCCCTGCACGAAGAGATAGGTGATGGCGTACTTCACCAGCGGATGGGCGGGCTCCGCGAGACCGAGCACGCCGGCGCGATGGCTCATCGCGTGCATGCCGAATTCCTCGAAGGCGATCTTCTCCATCTCGCGATAGGCAGGGTGATAATCGATCCAGTCCTCGTCGCGGCCGAAGCGGTCGCGCGGCTGCAGCACCGGCGGATGCTTGTCGGCGACCATCGCCAGCTCGTCGAGTCGTCCGCCGGCCAGCTCGCCCAGGCGCTCGAAATGCGGCGTCATCTGCCGCAGCAGGCCGGGCTCCATGTAGAGCCGCATCAGATCCTGGAACTGCCGGTCGATCGAATGGAAATTCTGGCCGTGCGCGTCGGTGGCGATGTGATGGGCGCCGTGCGGCCCTTCGTTCAATCCGTGAGTCATGTCGGGCATGGTTTCCTCCGTCTGGTCTTTTCTTGTTATCGCCAGCCCTGCGTCAGCACGCGCGTCACATAGGGCGGCACGGTCTCGGTGGCGGGGCCATAGATGTGTTCGTGGAACAGGCTCTTGTTGTCGGTCGGTTCGAGATTGAGCTCGACCGTGCGGGCGCGCGGCGCGTGGCGCCGCACATGCAGGACGAAGCCGGCGGCGGGATAGACCTCGCCCGACGTGCCGATCGCGAGGAAGAGGCCGCAGCGCTCCAGTACTTCGTAGATTTCCTCGAGGTGTATCGGCATCTCGCCGAACCACACGATGTTGGGCCGCAGCTCGCCCACGGAATTGCAGTGAGGGCAGATCGAAGCAGGCGTCAGGTCATGGTCGGAGGAGAACACCGTCTTGCAAGCCATGCAGCGGATCTCCCCGTCGCGGCCGTGCATGTGGATCACCCGCTTCGAGCCGGCCTGTTCGTGCAGCAGGTCGATATTCTGCGTGATGATCGTCACCTCGCCGTCATACTCGCGCTCGAGCCGTGCCAGCGCCCGGTGCGCCTCGTTCGGGCCGATGCCGGCTGCACGGAACATGCTGCGGGTCTCGTTGTAGAAGTCGAGCACCTTCTTCTTGTCGCGGTGCCAGGCTTCGAGGGTCGCGACCTCTTCGAGGTTCACCCTGTTCCACAGCCCGTCGGCGTCACGGAACGTGTCGATGCCGCTTTCCTTGGAGATGCCGGCGCCGGTCAGCACGGCGATGCCGGGCGGGAAGAAATCCTGATGCATGCCGCCAATCTAGCGCCGTGCTAGGGTCCGCGGCCATGACCATTGGAGTTCTGTTCGTCTGCACCGCGAACCTCTGCCGTTCGCCGATGGCCGAAGGCGTGTTCAGGTCCCAGGCGGCGAAGGCGGGTCTCGCCGACGCCCTCGACATCGACTCGGCCGGGACAGGCGCCAGTCATATCGGCCAACCACCGACCCCGCTCGCCGTCGAGGCGGCGGCCGCGCGCGGCTACGACATTTCCGGCATCCGGGCCCGCCAGGTGACGGGCGAGGACATCAGGCGCTTCGACTACGTGCTGGCGATGACGCGCAACCATCTCGTCGAGTTGCGCTGGCTGGCGACGCGCGAACTGGTCGACCGGCCGCAGCTCCTGATGAGCTATGCCCCGCCGATCGGCGTCCTCGACATTGCCGACCCGTTCGGCGGCACTGCCGAGGACTATGAGCGTGCCCTTGGCATGATCGAGGCCGCCAGCCGCGGCCTCGTCGCCCGGCTGGCGCCCGAGGTCAGAAAGGCCATTTGAGGCCCAGCTCGCCGAACCGGTTCAGCACGTTGAAGGTGAGCCGCGACACGTCGTTGTCGAACTTGTTGTGGGGCAGGCTGCCGCAGTAGGTGATCGAGCCCACCGAGAACACCGCGCCGCCTTTCGGCTTCTCGATATAGGTCATGTCCGCCCGGATGAGCTGCTCCAGCGTCTGGCCGGGAATCGTCGTCGTGAAGCCCAGCCGTTCCTCGTGCACCACGACGAAGTTCCGGCGGTCGTGGCCTTCCGACGAGGCCAAAACCACGGCGTTGAGCGGGCTGCCCAGCCGGTGGTCGAGCCGGTCGAGCTCGAAGCCCGCCGCGCCGCCGCCCGAGAAGCCGTAACCGCCGAACAATTCGTCCTTCACGCCCTCGAACACCCAGGCATGGGTATTGTCGCGCGCCGCCGGCGATTGCCGGTAGCAATCGCCCACGAAGGTGCCCTGGCTCGAAAAGCCGATGCCGCAGAGCAGGTTCGGCGGCCGGTCCGAGCGCCGCCACAGGCCGCCATAGGCGCCGTCGAACGCGTGATAGTATTCGCCGGGTTCGGCCGCCCAGGTGCGGATGCCGCCCTCGGTGCGCCGCACCTCGATGGCGCCCGGCACCTTGGGCGAGAGCGCCACGCGCCAGTAGAAGCCGTTGCCGCCGAGATACATCAGCCGGCCGCCGCTCTCGGTATAGGCCTGCAGCGCGTCGAGCGTGCCCTCGGTGTGATACTCCGGGTGCGAACCGGTCAGCACGACCTTGTAGGAGGCGAGCAGTTCCACGCCCTTCTCGTCCAGGTCATGGTCGGTCACCACATCGAAGGCCACGCCCATGCGATCGAGCCAGCCGGTGAGATGCGTGTCGGCCGGCAGGTGGCGCAGGCCCGAGCCGGCCTCGTCGTTGAAACTGAGGAAGTTGGGCCGCCAGGTCAGCAGCGGACGCAACCTCGAGGAATAGGCCACGCCCGAGCCGTCGCGGTGATGGTTGTAGGTCGACAGGCCGTAATCGCCATGATCGTCGGGATTGTGCGGATAGGCCTTCCAGTCCGCGACCCGCTTGCGGAAAGCGTCGTCGAACATGCCGCGCGAGAAGTTGGAATAGACCTGATAGGTGAAGGTCGAGGCGAGGTAGCAGACCTTGGCCTGCGGCTTGCCGACCTGCGGCCGCACGAAGAACGGGATGATGTCACGGTGGGTCCCGCAGGTGAGCTGCATGCCGTAGATGCCGCTCTTCATTTCCCGGGGGATGGTGAAGCTGAAATCGTCGAGCCAGCCGCAATCGTGCAGGTCGTCGTCGTGGAAATGGATGGCGGCGTAGTGGTGCGGTGCGCGGCGCCAGTCGCGCTCGGCGCCGGTCCAGGCCGAGCCCTTCATCGCGCGGGTCGGCAGGTTGATCAGTTTTCCGTCGAGCTTGTTGGGACCGGTATCCTCGATTTCCATCGAGTCCATGCGGCGCGTGAAATCCCAGGCGGCGAATCCCTGGATGCGCGGCGCTTCGATCTTGCCGTTGAAGCAGCGCTGCGCCGGCCGCTCCGTCGCTGGCTCCGCGCCGAGCATCACAGGCGCCGCCGCCTCCAAAGCGAGAAACGCGGCGGTGCCGCGCGCTTCGCCCTCGTCGTCGGTGCCGAAGGCGCGCGCGAGCGGCTGCTGGCCGACCCGCAGGATGCCGGTCTCGGGATCGGCGCTGGCCCAGACGCGATACCAGATGCGGGCCCGCAGTTTCTTGCCCACGCAGACGCGCTCCGTGCCGCTCTCCAGCGCCATGCCCTCTTGTGTCAGCACCAGCGCGAAGCCCGCGCCGGTCGCAGCGTCGCGGCGCGAGATCACGGTCTGCGGCCCGTCTTCGGGCAGGGTCGGCCAGATCAGCGCCTCGACCTGGAGCGCGCCGGGCAACTTGATATTCTTTGCCTCCTCGACCAGTCCGTAGGAGCCGGGCCAGGCGTGCTGGACACGCGACGCGAAGCGACCATCGAACAGTTCCGACAGATCCTCGAACTTCGGCGGCGGCCCGCCGGGGTTGGGATCGCCGCGCACGATGCGCACCAGCATGGCGTGATAGGGGGTCGGTCCCGCACTGGAGACCTTGAAGCTGATCTTTTCTCCGCTCCGTACCGAGATGCGATCCGTGTACCCAATCAATGCTGCGGTCACATTTAACTCCCAATTGGCGGTCGATATAGTCGCCTGAAATCAGGGAGCTTCGCCATGACCAATAAGACAATCGCCAAGACAATCCGACGCCGCACTCTCATCGCGGGCGCCGCAGCCGTTCCGCTCGCCGCCCCGATGCTGGCCCGCCACGGCTGGGCGCAGTCGACCTACCCCAACAAGCAGGTCCGCGTGGTCGTGCCCTTCGCACCGGGCGGGACGACCGACCTGCTGGGCCGCATCGCCTCGGCCCACCTCCAGGAAGTGTGGGGCCAGACCTTCGTGGTCGACAACAAGAGCGGCGCCGGCGGCAATGTCGGGGCCGAGATCGTCGCCAAGTCGCCGGCCGATGGCTACACGCTGCTGCTGGGCACAGTCGGCACCGCCGTCACCAACCAGTTCCTCTACAAGAACATGCCCTATGACAGCGTGAAGAGCTTCGCGCCGGTCGCGCTGTTCGGCGAGGTCGCCAACGTGCTCGCCGTCCATCCCGACATGCCGGTGAAGACGGCCAAGGATTATGTCGAGTATTGCAAGAAGCAGGGCCCCAACAAGGTGAGCTTCGGCTCGCCGGCGGTCGGCGGCACCGGTCACCTGGCGATGGAGTATTTCCAGTCGCTCGCCGGCTTCAAGGTCGAGCACGTCGTCTATCGCGGCAGCTCGCTGGTCCTGAAGGACCTGCTGGCCGGCCACATCCCGAGCACGATGGACAATCTCCCGCCCTACCTGCCGCACATCCAGACGGGCGCGTTGCGCGCGCTGGGCGTCAGCTCGGCCAAGCGCTGGTTCTCACTGCCCGACACGCCAACCATCGCCGAGCAGGGCTTCGCGGGCTTCGACGCGGCGCCGTGGTGGTACGTCTCGGCACCGGCCGGCACGCCGCCCGAGATCGTGAAGAAGCTCTCGGACGAGCTGGTGAAGGCCTCCAAGCAGCCCGACGTCATCAAGAAGATCCGCGACGCCGGCGCGGCCGAGCTGGGCGGCTCCTCCGAGGATCTCGCCAAGCACATGCAGAGCGAATATGTGAAGTGGAAGAAGGTTGTCGAGGCCGCCAAGCTGGAGCCGCAATGAGCCGTCCTGAGCTGAAGGGAAAGATCCAGACCGTTCTCGGGCCGATCGAGCCCGAGAAGCTCGGGCGCACGCTGATGCACGAACACGTGCTCTGCGACATCCGCCCGCCCGGCACGCGCTCCGACAACGATCTCGGCCCCGAGATCACCCTGGAGAATGTCTGGCAGATCAACTACGGCCGGGGCCTCAAGCGCGCCGGCCGCAAATACATGCTCGACCTCGAGGACATCGCCACCCGCGAGGTGGCGATGATGAAGCACGAGGGCGGCGATGCCATCGTCGAACTGTCCTGCGGCGGCCTCTCGCCCGATCCGAACGGTCTGCGCCGCATCGCGGCCGGCACCGGCGTCCATCTGGTGATGGGCTGCGGCTACTACGTGAACGACTACCAGGATCCGAAGAACCACGGCCGCACGGTCGAGGATTTCGCTGCCGAGATGATCGGCCAGATCCACGACGGCGCCTGGGGCACCGATGTCTGCGCCGGCATGATCGGCGAAATCGGCTGCCAGGCGCCGTGGACCGACACCGAGAAGCGCGTGATGCAGGGAGCGTTCATTGCCGCGACCGAGACCGGCGCGTCGATCAACGTCCATCCCGGCCGCGATCCCGACCAGCCGCAGGAGATCGCCGACTTCGCGAAGGAAGCGGGCTTCCCGACCGAGCGCATCGTCATCAGCCACATCGACCGCACCATCTTCGACGAGCCGCGCCTGCAGAGGCTCGCCGACTCCGGCGTGACGGTGGAGTTCGACCTGTTCGGCCAGGAATCGAGCTACTACGGCCTTTCCGACATCGACATGCCCAACGACGCGACGCGGCTCAAGCTGATCCGCGCGCTGATCGAGGCCGGTCACCTGGAGCGCGTCGTGATCAGCCACGACATCTGCTACCGCACCCGCCTCGCGAGCTTCGGCGGCCACGGCTACGGCCACATCTTCCGCAACGTCGTGCCGATGATGCAGAAGCGCGGCTACAGCGAGGCCGAGATCGACGCCATCCTCGTGGGCAATCCGCGGCGGCTGCTGACGTTCGTGTAGCGGACGGCGCCATTGTCATCCTGAACGCAGCGAAGGATCTCCCGCTAGCCAAGGAGCCCCCTGGTCGTTCCGTGAGGTCCTTCGCTGCGCTCAGGACGACCGAAGGCCAGAGCTAGAACGTCAGCGGATAGTCCGCTTCCGCCGTGTAGATCGGAGCGCCGCGGCCGAGGCGGCTCGAATAGAGCGTGAAATGTTCGGCCACCCACGGCTCCAGACGGAACGTGCCGTGGCTCGCCATGAACTGCGCGATGTGATGGCCGGTCTCGCCGCCTGCCGGGAAACGCGCCAGGGTGACGTGCGGGCGGTACTTGCGGCGGTCGATTTCGATGCCGCAGTTGCGCGCGACCGTCGTCACCTTCTGCTGCAGCCAATCGAGCCGTTCGCTGCGTTCGACCACGGCGACCAGCGCACGCGGCTGCTTGCCGTTGCTGAACTGGTCGACGCCGGCAATGGACACCGGAAAGCGAGGCCCTTCGATATCGGCCAGCTCTTCCTCGAAGTCACGCAGCGTGCCGCCCTGCACCTCACCCGCGTAGCAGAGGGTGACATGCAGGTTCTCGGCCGGCACCCAGTGCGCGTCGGGCACGCCCGACTGCAGCGCCGACAGTTCCTCGGTGATCTCGTCAGGGACGGGCAGGGCGACGAACAGACGCGGCATCGTCGAGATTCTTCGTAACGAAAGGGAGGATGCGCTCGACGATGATGTCGACGCCCTTGGCGTTGGGATGGATGCCGTCGGGCTGGTTGAAGGCGGGGTCCTGGGCCACGCCGTCGAGGAAGAAGGGATAGAGCGGCACGCCGTGCTTGTCGGCGAGCCTCTTGTAGAGGCCGTCGAACTGCTTAACGTATTCGGGCCCGTAGTTGCGGGGCGCCATCATGCCGACCAGCCAGACGGTGGCACCGGCCTGTTTCAGTTTTTCGACGATGGCATCGAGATTGCGTTCGGTGGCTGCCGGATCGAGGGCGCGCAGCATGTCGTTGCCGCCCAGCTCGACCATCACGATGTCGGGCTTGTCGGCCAGCATCCAGTCGATGCGTTCGAGTCCGCCCATCGTGGTGTCGCCCGAGACGCCGTGATTTATGACGGTGACGTTGCGGCCCTTGTCCTTCAGCGCCGCTTGAAGGCGGTTGGGAAAGGCCTGGGCCGGGGCGAGGCCGTAGCCCGCGGCCAGGCTGTCGCCCAGGATCGCGAGCTTCACCGGCTCGGCCCCGGTTTGCCCGGTTTGTGCATGGACCGTTGCGGGCGCTGTCAGGGCCGCAAGGCACAGGATCAGCGCCACGAATGCCGCGATCCGTGAATTGACCGTCGCCGTAAAACCACCATATCGACTTTGCAGTTTCATTCCTTGCCTGTCCCAGGAGCCCGCTTGGCCGAGCCGCTTCCCATCGCACAATTTCCGATCGTTCGCCTGACCGACGTGCATCTCGACATGGCGAGCGATGCCGGCACGGTCAATATCCTGCGCGGCGTTACTCTCGACATCGCGGCTGGCGAGATTGCGGCGGTGGTGGGGCCTTCGGGTGCCGGCAAGTCGAGCCTGATGATGGTGGCGGGCGGGCTGGAGCGCGCGACGTCGGGCCGGGTCGAGGTCGCCGGCAAAGATCTCGGGCCCATGGGCGACGACGACCGGGCGCGGCTCCGGCGCGACCATATCGGCATCGTGTTCCAGGGATTCCACCTTATTCCCACCATGACGGCGCACGAGAACGTGGCGCTGCCGCTCGAGTTCGCCGGCCGTTCCGATGCGTTCGAGCTCGCCGAGGCGGCGCTGAAGCGGGTCGGGCTCGGCCATCGCATCGGCCACTATCCCGCGCAGCTGTCGGGCGGCGAGCAGCAGCGCGTGGCCGTCGCCCGCGCCTTCGTCGGGCGGCCCAAGCTGATGCTGGCCGACGAGCCGACGGGCAATCTGGACGGCGCGACCGGCAAGCAGGTGATGGATCTGCTGTTCGAGGTCGCGCGTACCGACAACACGACCCTGATCCTGATCACGCACGACATGGGCCTGGCCGAGCGGTGCGACCGGGTGCTGCGTATCGCCGACGGCCTGCTGGTCGCGGACGATCGCCTGCGCGCGCTCGCCGCGCAGTGACGGCATTTTCATGAGCCTCGCCTTCCGCCTCGCCCGCCGCGAGATGCGCAGCGGCCTCGGCGGTTTCCGCCTGTTCATCGCCTGCCTGGCGCTGGGCGTCGGCGCCATCGCGGCGATCCTGTCGTTCAGCCGCGCCGTCGAGGAAGGGTTGCGGGCCGATGCCCGCGAGATCCTGGGCGGCGACGTCGCCATTTCGCTGCTCTATCGCGAGGCGACGCCGGAGCAGATCGCCTTCATGCGCGAGCAGGGCGAGTTCGTGCGCTGGCTCGACAGCCGTGCCATGGCGCGGCCGACCAAGCCTGACGGGCGGCCGACATTGGTGCAGCTCAAGGCCGTCGAACCGGCCTATCCGCTCTATGGCAAGATAGAGATGGCCGATGGCGGGACGCTCGCCAACGCGCTGGGCAAGCGCGACGGCATCTGGGGCGCGGCGGTCGAGGAATCCGCGCTGCGCCGCATGAACATGGCGCCCGGCGACATGCTGAGGGTCGGCGACACGGCGGTCGAGGTGCGCGGCATCATCGCGCGCGAGCCCGACCGCGGCCTCAATGCCTTTGCCAGCCTGGGCCCACGGCTGATGATTCCGCTCGACGCGGCGCTCGACGCGGGCATTGTCCAGCCGGGCAGCCTGCTCACCTGGGAATACCGCCTGCGCCTGCCGCCTGGACGCTCGGATCGAGCGGTCATCACGGCGCTGAAGACCCGCTTTCCCGATGCCGGCTGGCGGGTGAGGGGCCTCGACGATGCCGGCGGCGGCATCCGCTTCTGGCTCGACCGGCTGACCCAGTTCATCGGCCTGATCGGACTCGCCTCGCTCCTCGTGGGTGGTGTGGGCGTGGGCAATGCCGTCTCGAGCTTCCTCGCGGCGCGACTGCGCACCATCGCCACCCTGAAGTGCCTGGGCGCGCCGGAGCGGCTGGTCTTCACGACCTATTTCATCCAACTCGCCGCGCTGGCGGCATTGGGCGTCGGCATCGGCCTGGTGATCGGCGCAGCCCTGCCGTTCGTGGCGCAGTCTGCGATCGCCGATGTGCTGCCGGTCCGGGCGCGGGTTGCGCTCTATGCCGGACCGCTGGCGACGGCCGCGGGATTCGGCCTGCTGGTCTCGCTGCTGTTCGCGCTGGTGCCGCTGATGCGCGCCCGCAGCGTCTCGGCGGCGACCCTGATGCGCGGCGCCGTGGTTCAGCAGGGCGGCCGGCTGGCCTGGCGCGACGCACTGGTGCTAGGCGCCGCGGCGGTGGCGCTGGCGGCCTTCACCATCTTCACCGCCGACAGCCGCCGCATCGCGGCCTATTTCGTGCTGGGCTCGGTCGGTGCCTTCATCGCCTTTCCCCTCCTGGCGCGGCTGCTGATGCTGGGCGCCGCCCGGATCGGCAAGCCCAGGTTCGCCGCGCTCCGGCTGGCGCTTGCCAACCTGCACCGGCCGGGCGCGCCGACGCCGATCGTGATGCTGTCGCTCGGCCTCGGCCTCACCGTGCTGGTGGCGACCGCCCTGATCGAGGGCAATCTGCGCCAGCAGCTGACGCAGCGCATTCCGGGCGATGCGCCGGCCTTCTTCTTCGTCGACATCCAGTCGAGCCAGATGCCGGCTTTCGAGAAGGCGATCGCCGCCATCCCCGGCGCCGGGCCGCTCGACAAGGTGCCGTCCTTGCGCGGCCGCATCGTCAAGATCGGCGGCAAGCCGGTCAGCGAGGTCGCGGTTCCGTCCGACGCGCGCTGGGCGGTCGAGGGCGACCGCGGTGTGACATATTCGGCGACGCCGCCCGAGGGCTCCCGCATCGTCGCCGGCGAGTGGTGGCCGGCCGACTATCGCGGGCCTCAGCTCATCTCGTTCGACGAGAACCTCGCCAACCAGTTCGGCCTGGGGCTGGGCGACAGCATCACCGTGAACATCCTGGGCCGCGACATCGAAGCGAAGATCGCCTCGCTGCGACGAATCGAATGGACCACGCTCGCCATCAACTTCGTGTTCGTCTACTCGCCGGGCACGCTCGACAAGGCGCCGCACACTTTCCTCGCCACGGTGAAATCCACGCCGGAGGCCGAGGACGCCATCTTCAAGGCCGTCACCGACCAGTTCCCCAACGTCACCGTGGTGCGCATCCGCGACGCCATCGAAACGGCGGCTGGCGTGCTGGGTAATATCGGGCTGGCCAGCCGGGTGATTGGCTTCCTCAGCATCCTGGCCGGGGTGCTGGTGCTGGCGGGGGCCATGCTCGCCACCCAGCGCCGCCGCGTCCACGAGGCGGTCGTCATGAAGGTGCTGGGCGCCACCCGCGCCCGCATAGCCGGGACCTTCGCCTGGGAATTCGCCTTCCTCGGTCTCGCCACCGCGATGGCGTCGGTCGGGGTGGGGACCTTGGCCGCCTATCTGGTGGTGCGGCGACTCATGAACCTGGAATGGACGTTCCTGCCGATGGTCGCCGTGGCGGTCGCCGTCGGGGCCATGGCGCTCACCCTGGCCTTCGGCCTGGCGGGAACTCTCGCGGCCCTGAGGCAGAGGCCTCTTGCCTTGCTGCGCAATGAGTGAGACCGGGACTTCCCGGTCTCACTCCTGGGCGCGGTGTTTTCGCGGCTAGTTCTCGTAGATGCCGACCACGCGGTTCTGCTCGATGATGTTGTCTTTGTAGCGATCGAGGAACTGTTCGCGGCTGGGCGTGCCTTCCACCTTCGTGTCGAGCGCATAGACCCAGAAGTAATAGTGGTGCGGTCCGTGGCCATCTGGCGGCTGCGGCCCATAGTAGCCCGGCTGACCGGCGCCGTTCGGACCGACGCGGAACTTGCTCTGTGCACCGTCGAGGTCGGTCGTGCCCGGCGGCACGCCGTACAGCGTCCAATGCGTGAAGCCCTGCGCGAGCGGCGCATCGGGATCGTGACAGACGATCGCGAGTTCGACCGCTTCCTTCGGTGCGCCGCTGATCCTCAGGCGGGGAATGACATTGCCCTTGTTTCCGGCATGCTCATCCTTCATCCGCCCGAGGGGGGCGAAGTCGAGGCTTTCGATCTTCAGGTCCTTGATGTTCAAAGGCATTCAATACTCCTGGCGCAATATTCAGAGTTCGACCGGCTACTTCGCGAGGTCGTCGATGGTCTTGCCGCCGACACGGGCATGGATACGTCCTCCGGACGCGACGCCGACGCAGATCAACAGCTCGTCCGGGCGCGGGCCGTCGGGGACCGCGATCGAGATCGCGTCATAGTGGGAGCGGATGTAGAGCTCGTCCTTGTGCGCCAGGGGAATGTCGATGGAAGTTCCGGCGGCACCGACCTTGGACGCCGACGAGATCCAGGCGAGTCCGCCGCCAACTGCGGCGCGCAGGGCATCGCCGAAGACGGTGGTCACACAAGCCACGACATGTTCCTGCTCGCCGGCCGTTCCGGCAATGCCACCCTTGCCGTAGCTGTGGACGGGACGACCGCCCAGCAAGGCGCTCGCGCGCGCGCCCAGCGCCTTGCCGATCGCGGCGCTTGGCGCGATCAGTCGCGACAGGTCCTCGGCGTAGCTGCCGGCAAACGGGTTGCGTATGACCACGGCGACCGCCGCCTTGACCAACGCGTCCCGCGATTTGCCGCCATCGTGTTCGACTTCCTGTACGAAGCTGTGCCAGGAGCGCACTTCGTAGGCGGCACGCAACTCGTTATCGACGTTCATTATCCTGCAATCTCCAAGGGGCGACACGGCGCGGCCGAAGGCACGGCACCGTCGTCTGGCGCGTCATGCGCACAATGAGGGAATCAGTCGGTTTGGAAGGTCGCCTGTCTCACCAGGAGAAGACGCGGCGGGTCGGATCGTAGCGGGCCGCTTCGAGCGCCGCGGGGGTGAACTGGTTGCCCTTCGACAGGGACCGGTTCGCCGCGTAGTCACCCGACAGGGCCTGGCAGCGATCGGTGATCGGCCGAATACGCTTCTCCCAGGAGACCAGGGCCTCCTGAACATCGGGAACTTCCTCGAGTTCCATGGCGAGGCTGTAGGCGTTCACCATCGCGCATCCGGCACCCTGTGCCAGCGCCGGACACATCGCGTGTGCCGCATCGCCCACCAGCGCGACCTTGCCGCGGGTCCATTCCGACAGCTTTCTCGTCTCGTAGCGATCGTACCGGGCGGTCTTGAGCTTGGCGGCCTCGGCGAGGACCGGCTCCAGGAACGGAAACATCTCGACCCAGGTGTCGAAGTGAACCGGCACCCGCGAACCCTCCGGGTCGGCGGCCGGCGCCATCAGGCCGAGATACAGTTCGTTCTCGTTGCACGGCGAATAGAGGATGCGCAGGACACGCGGCCAGAAATTCCACATGTCGATGGTATTGTCCCACTCGCCGTGGCCGAGCTCCCTCTTCATGCGCGGCACGAGGATCCGGATCAGCCCGTCGGTCGAAACCCAGCGATCCTGCTCGAAGCCGATCGAATCGCGAACCTTCGAGCCGACGCCGTCGGCGCCCACCACGAGATCCGCTTCCAGCACTTCCCCGGACGCCAGCGTGATCTTGCCCGACGGATCGGCCGCGACGACTTCGGAGTTCGTGCGAATCTCGACGCCAGCCTCGCGTGCCCGCTTGGCCAGACCATTGTGCAGGTGCTGGCGGGTCATGATGCGCCACGGCAACCCATTGAAGGTCTCGCGCGAGACGGTCAGGTTGTGGCGGCGGGTCTCATAGGTGGGAGGGGTGTGGGACCCCGTCAGCACGTCTTCGAGCGCGCCGACACCTTCCAGCACGCGCAATCCGTTCTGCCACAGATAGATGCCCGCGCCGAAGGCACGCAGCTCAGGCCCGCGCTCGTGCAGACGCACGCTCCAGCCGCGTTGCGCGAGAGCGGTCGCCGCCGTGAGGCCCGCGAAGCCCGCCCCGGCGATTTCCGCATGCAGAGCCTTGCTGCCATGTTTGTTGATATTCGCCATTTGAACCACCGTACGTTTTGAAACATGAGTGCGGCGCCCGAGGATGACGGCGGGCGCCGCGGCGTCGCCTACTTGTCCTGCCAGACCAGCGTCTTGAGATCGGCTGTCGAATTGACGATGCCTTCCTTCTTGGCTGCATCCACCCAGAACTGCATCGCTTCGGGCGACATGTCCTTCTGCCAGCGGCCCAGCCCCATCTTCTCGATCACGGCCGGGGGAACCTTCGTGTTGGCGGCGATGGTCTGACGAACGACCGCCGGATCCTTGAAGTCGTCGAGCGCGCGGTTGATCGCGCGCAGGAAGCGCCGGACGACATCCTTGTTCTTCTCGACGTAGGGCTGCATCGCGACGATGCCGCTGAACACGACCGGCGATTTCACATCGGTGAAATAGTAACCGAGGACCGTCGCGCCCTGCGACTTGCCGAGCGTGATGAAGGGCTCGGTCACACCGGCCGCCGCGATGGTGTTGTTGCGCAGCGCCGGCAGCATGTCGGGGAAGGGCACTTCGCGGAACGTCACCGACTTAGGATCGACTCCGTTCTTGCGCAGCCACTCGCGCATCATGGTCCAGTCGGTGTTGTAGCTGAGGTTGGTCGCGACGGCCTTGCCCTTCAGGTCGGCGGGAGTCTTGATCGCCGGATCCGTGGTCAGCACCGCATGGACCGGATCGTCCGACGCCTGCGCGAAATTGAATGAAACGTAGGTGATGGGAATGCCGGCATTGCGCGCATTGAGGACGCCGAGCGCGTCCGAGATACCGAACTGCAGCGAGCCTGACTGCAGGGCGGGAATGATCTGGCCGCCGCCGGCCATCGGCGTCAGTTCGACTTCGAGATTCTCGGCCTTGAAGTAGCCGGCGTCGCGCGCACGCCAGAGATACGAATAGACGCCGACCGGAATGTATCCGACCTTGAGCTTGGTCACGGCGTCCTGCGCCTCGGCCTGTCGAACCGAACCGAAACTCGACAATCCAAATGCGACGCCAAGCGCGATCGCGGCCCCAATCATCCTGAACTTCATGTCACACCTTCCTGTTCAACCTTACCGAGACAACTTTTGCGCCTGCTTGCGCACGAGCGTGTAGACGCGGTGGCGCAGGTGGAGAAATTCCGGTGTTTCCTTGGTCGCGAGTTGATCGCGGGGGCGCGGCAGATCGATTGCAATTTCTTCGACCACGCGCGCCGGCCGTGTCGACAGGACCACGACCTTGTCCGCCATGAAGACGGCCTCGTCGATGTCATGGGTCACGAGCAGGGCTGAGAGCGACATGGTCTGGCAGATCTCCATGACCATGTCCTGAAGGTCGATCCGGGTCTGCGCGTCCACCGAAGCGAAGGGTTCGTCGAGCAGCAGGAGATTCGGGGAGACGACGATCGAGCGCGCCAGGGCGCATCTCTGCTGCATGCCCCCCGATACCTGCCAGGGATAGAGATCGGCAGCATGCTCTAGATTGACGGCCCGCAGCGCCTCGTCGACCCGCTTGTCGTCCGCGCCGGAGCCACGCAGCCCAAAGGCGACGTTCTTTCGGACCGAGAGCCACGGGAACAGGCTGCGGTTATAGTCCTGGAAGACGATCGACAACCACGGCGGCGGATTGTCGAAATGACGGCCGCGGTGGAGCACGCTGCCCGTATCGGGTTGCATCAACGAAGCGATGCAGCGCAGGAGCGTGGTCTTGCCGCAACCCGATGGGCCGACCACCGCAACGAACTGCCCGGGTTCCTGACGGAAGGTCAGGCCGTTCAGGATCGGCGTCGCCCCGGCGGGGAAAGCCTTGGTTATGTTGTCGACCGCAAGGATCGGCTCATTCATGGCGGCACTCTCATCCACGACCGGTCTCCGTCAGTCCGCGCCAGCCGCGATGCCAGGACAGCACGCGCTTTTCGACCGCGAGCAGGGCAAGTGTGAGACCCAGCCCCACAGTGCCGATGGTCAGCACGCCGGCGTATACGTTGGCAGTTTGAAACAGGCGCTGGTTGCGCAGGATGTAGAAACCCAGCCCGTCATCCGCGGCGATGAGCTCGGAGATGACCATCATGACCAGCGCGATGCTGAGCGCGACGCGCATGCCCGAGAAGATGGAGGGGAGCGACGCCGGAAGGACCACGCGCACGAGGCGCTCCGCGGTCGAGAGCCCGACGGCTCGCGCGACGTCCAGCAGGATCGGGTCGACGCGACGCGCGCCGTCGGTCGCCGCGATCAGCACCGGAAATACGGACCCGAAGGCAATGACGAAAATGCGCATCTGGTCGGTGGCGCCGAACAGGATCAGGGAGGCCGGGAGGATCGCTACGGCCGGGATGTAGCGGAGATATTCGATCGTCGGACGGACCCAGGGATCGAGCGAGCGGAGCGAGCCCAGCACGACGCCGGTCACGCACCCGACCAGGATGGCGATGGCGAAGCCCGCCCCTAGTCGGCGAAGGCTCGGCAGCAGGGCGCTGTGGAGCAGCTCGCCATGCCAGAGCTGGATATAGCCTTGGGCAATTCGCTCGATCGGCGGCAGATAGACGGCGGGATAGGTCAGCGCCGCCCATTGCCAGACGGCGACCAGAGCGAGGATCGTCGCGGCCTGCCAGGCCAAAGGCGCGATGTGTCTGCCTTTAGCGATCACGGTTCTCGTTGCTCCACGGCATTGTCGCGCGCTCGACGGTCACGAACAGGGCGTTCACCAGATAGCCGAGCACGCCGGTCACGAAGATCGACGCCCACATGCCGGTGACGAGCCCGCTCAGGCGGACGTTTTCGATGTAGGATCCGATGCCGGGCTGGCCGGTCAGCATTTCGACCGTGATCGCCACCACGAGCGCAATCGCCGACGCGGTGCGAAGACCGGTTGCGAAGGACGGCAGCATCGCCGGCAGAACGATCCGAAAGATCCGGGCGGCTCGCCCGACATGAAGCACGCGGCCGGTTTCCACGAACCGCGGATCGACGTCTTCGACGCCGGCTTTGGTGCTGAACAGAATGGGCCAGATGCTCGCGAAGGCGATCATGAAGAGCTGCATCTGCAGCCCGACGCCGAGGACCAGCAGCGCCACCGGAATGAGGGCGACGGAAGGAATCGGGCGCACGAATTCGAGCAGCGGGCGGGTGGCGATCTCAAGGCGCGGCAGCAAGGCGAGCGCGATGCCGGCACCCGCTCCGGCGACGGCTGCCACGGCAAGGCCCGGCGCCCACGATCCGATCGTCGCCAGGACGGCAGGGGCCAGGTCACCACGCCAGAGGTCGACCGCAGCGGTCTCGACGATGGAGGCCGCCGACGGAAGATCGCGGCGATCGACGAAGCCCAGTGCGCGCACGGCTTCCCAGCCCGCGACCATTGCGGCGATGCCGGCGGCGCCTTTGCCGAATTTGACGGCGAGCGACCGGAACGTCTTCATGCGGGGAGGCAGACTCGGTGCATGCATCCGGGCGATCCCGGGCGTGTTGTCCCCTCGGGAGCCGGGTTCAGGCTTCGCATGATGCCGCGCACGCGATTGCCGTTTCAGTGTCTGGACGTGAAGTCGCGAATGGCCGTCGTGATGGCCTCCGGCGCTTCTTCATTGACGTAGTGGTCGACGTTGTCGACGACGAGCACCGGCAGATCCGGACGCAACGCGCGCGTCTTCTCCAGTGCCGGCGCCGAAACGAGTTTGCTGAGCGCGCCGCGGACGACGAGTGTCGGGCGCGAAACCGACTTGAACGCCGGCACCAGATCGGCGCGCAGGCCTTCTGCCGTCTGCGCCATGGCCGGCGGCGATGCGAGCGGTCGGAAGCCGCCCTCGACCTTCTGATAGGCCGAGGCCGCGCGCAGCGACACCGCGTCCCGCGGCATCAGGGGGTACCGGTTCTGGAGATACTCCTCGATGTCCTGTTGCGACGCGAACAGACGATCGCCGCCATTTACCCGCGCCGAAAGCTGATCCAGCACTTCGGTCTCGATGTACGGCGTGAAGTCGATCGCCACCACGCCACGAACAAGATCGGGGGCCATTACTGCGGCCTCGACCGCGTTCCGGGCGCCGAGCGAATGGCCGATGATGAAGGCCGGCCCCGCGTTCAGCACCTTGATGAGGGCCGCGATATCGGCGGCGAAATCCTTCGCGTCGTAGCCCGCCTCCGGCTTGTCGCTGAGGCCATGGCCGCGCTGATCGACGGCGACGCAGCGCAACGTGTCCTTCAGGGCAAGAAGTTGGGGATCCCATACCGCCGAGTTCGATGTGATGCCGTGCAGGAATATCGCAACCGGTCCATGCCCGATCTCGCGGACGTTCAACGTGATCCGACCGGTGTCGATTCGATGCATGCGGATTGAATCAGCCATGGGCCCCACACTCAAAACTTCTGGCTCGGCGGCGACGGCGGCGGGATCCGCCCTCGCGCGACGACCTTCTCTCTGTGTGTAGCCAATCATCGGCTAAAACGTCTGTCAATAAGATTGACAGACAATCTTACAATAAGCATGGATGTGATTATTGCGAAGCCAACTGTGTGCGGGGCGTGCCTGAAGTTTGTGCAATGATTGGGCCAGCTGCAGACGACGGCGCACGAAATCCGTCGGGATGTGCGTTTGAGCGGGTGGTTGCGGTGCCATTTGCTAAGGTCGCTCTGTGCGGGGCGTGGACTTGCGGAACCGCCATTGCCGGTTCAAACGCTTCGACATTCGGGATTCAGGAATGACAGCAACACTCGACCTGCGGGTAAGCCGCAAAAGCGTCCAGCAGGAGACCGTGGAAAAGCTCCGGCACGCCATACTGTCCGGCGTCTTCTTGCCGGGTATCCGGCTCGTCGAAGCAGACCTGTGCAATTCGCTCGGGGTCAGCCGGCCGTTGCTGCGCGAAGCGCTTCGCAGCCTGCAGGCGGAGCGTCTGATCGATATCGTGCCGAACCGCGGGCCGCAGGTGGCGCGGCTGTCATGGCGGGAAGCGGAGGAGATCTACGAAGTTCGCGAACTTCTCGAGGGCGAGGCTGCCGCGCGTTGCGCCGCCCTGATCGCGAAAGAGGATCTGGCCGACCTGGCCGCGAACCTCGACGCCTTCCGCCGCGCGTCGCGAAGCAGCGAAACGGCCAGCGAGCAGATCAGCACCACGAGCAGCTTCTTCGCCATCATCCTGCGCAACTGCGGCAACAAGATCATCGAAGAGACGCTCACGGGGCTTCAGGCGCGCGTGAATTTCCTGCGCGCCCGTTCGATGTCCCTGCCCGGCCGCGCCAAGCAGAGCTATGTCGAGATGAGTGCGATCTGTGCCGCCATCACGGCCCGCGACACACGGCAGGCACGGAAAGCGGCGCAGGAACACGTGATCAACGCGCGGAATGCCGCCAAGCAGGCATTTGAGGCTGCGCGAGATTGATCGCGTCCCGCCGTTGACCCGGGCGCTGCGGTCATTGGAAATCGCCGTCGATGCTCCCGGCCGCCGCCTTGCGGGCAGGGGGGCTCTTGCGTTTTTGCGCAATGAGTGAACTAATTATTTTCCGCAGGGGCTCCAAATTGGAATCGCGGCGGGCTACTTGGCTATTGATTCAGTCGATCTGTAACCCCAGATTATCTGTCGAAGGGGCTCGGCAAACGAGGCCCCCTTGGAGGCTTGAAACCAGATGGTAAATCCGAACTTCGGCACCTTCAATCGCGCCGGCACCGTTGCCGACCAGGCGTCGTTTGATGTCGGTCTGCGCGCCCACATGGTGCGTGTGTACAATTACATGGCTTCGGGGCTCGCCCTGTCGGGCATCGTGGCCTTCGGTCTGTTCAGCTCGCCGGAACTCGCCAGCCTGTTCTTCCAGGTCCAGGCGGGTCGCGTCGTCGGCCTGAACGTGCTGGGCTGGGTTGCGATCTTCGCTCCGCTCGGCCTGCTGCTTCTGACCTCGTTCCGCGCCGCTCAGATGAGCACCACTGCGGTACAGGCGGTCTACTGGGCGGTCACGGCTTTGATGGGCGTCAGCCTGTCGCTGTTGCTATTCCGCTACACCGGCGCCAGCGTCGCGCGCACCTTCTTCGTGACGGCCGCCGCCTTCGGCGCGCTCAGCCTCTACGGCTACACGACGAAGCGTGACCTCACGGCGATGGGCAAGTTCCTGTTCATGGGCGTGATCGGCCTGATCCTGGCCGGCCTCGTCAACATGATCTGGCCGTCGGGCACGATGAGCTTCATCATCTCCGCCGCGGGCGTGCTGATCTTCTCGGGCCTGATCGCCTACGACACCCAGAAGATCAAGGAGCAGTATTCCGAGGCCTGGGGCACGGACATGATCGAGAAGGTCGCCGTGTTCGGCGCGCTCAGCCTGTACCTGGACTTCGTGAACCTGTTCCAGTTCCTGATGAGCTTCATGGGCCAGTCGCGCGACTAACCGACTGAACCTTCGAAAATTGAAAAGGGCGCCCGGGTCGTGAGATCCGGGCGCTCTGCTTTTGAGGGAGCGGGTCCGCCTCCCAAGATTGCGCCCTGCGCCTGCCGCCCTATACTTTGCGAATGCGGCGCACCTCCTACGAACAGATGAACTGCTCGATCGCATCGGCGCTCGACGTCGTGGGCGAGCCGTGGACGCTGCTGATCGTGCGCGATGCCTTCTACGGCGTGCGCCGCTTCGACGACTTCCAGGAAAATCTCGGTATCGCGCGCAACGTGCTGACCGCGCGGCTGAAGAAGCTCGTGGAGGCCGGGATCTTCCGCAAGACCGCCTATCGCCAGCGCCCGCTGCGCCACGAATACCGCCTCACCGAGAAGGGCGCCGCGCTCTTCACGGTCATTGTCGGGCTGAAACAATGGGGCGACCGCTACGGCCCGGCCGCGCGTGTCGGCAAGCCCATGGACCTGGTCGACCGTGCCGACAACCGGCCACTCGACCCGGTTATGATCGACGCCGAGAGCGGCCGCCGGCTCGAGCTCACCAACGTGCGCGCTGTCGCGGGGCCCGGCGCCGACGAAACCACGCGCACCTTCTTCGAGCGCCTGGCCCTCAACCGGCCGGCGAAATGAGCGCCCCTCAGGACGACAAGGAAGGCTAGTCCTTCTTCTCGGCTTCGAGGCGCTTGCCGTCGATCAGACGCGCGGCGCGCTCCGCGGTGTCCTTGTCCGCGACCTTCTCGGTGCGGGTGCGGCCGAAGCGGCGGCGGTTCGCGTCCGCTTCCGCCTCGCGTTCGCGTTTCGCCTTGTCCTTGCGGGCGCGTCGCAGGTTGACGATCTCGGCCATGGATTTCTCTATGCCGTGCCTGCAGTCGATGCGCTAGTCTTGCCCTGCCGGACCGGGGAGCCCTGCCATGACACCAACCACCCGCAAGCGTCTCCTGATCGGCGGCGGCGGCATCGTCGCGCTGCTGGTCGCAGCCCTCGTGGCCCTGCCCGCCCTGATCGACGTCAATTCCTACAAGCCGCTGATCGTCTCGCAGGTGAAGACGGCGACCGGCCGCGACCTGGTGATCGATGGGCCGATCTCGCTCTCGATCTTCCCCACGCCGACCGTCAGCGTGACCGGCGTGAAGTTCTTCAATGCTGCCGGCTCGAAGAACGCCAACATGGTCGAGGTGAAGTCGGTCACCGTGAAACCGTCGCTGCTGGCCCTGCTGGGCGGCAACATCGAAGTGAGCGAGGTGACGCTCGTCGAGCCCAAGATCGTTCTGGAGATCAATGCCGAAGGCAAGCCGAACTGGGAGTTCGCGCCGTCGGTCGCAGAAGCGAAGCCCGCCGCGGCCAAGCCCAGCTCGCCGCGGCCGCTGTCGCTCGGGCGGCTCACCATCGACAACGGCACGCTGATCTTCAGCGATTCGAAGGCCGGCCTTGCCGTGCTGGCGGAAAAGGCGAACTTCACCGCCTCGGTCGGTTCGATCGACGGTCCCTATTCGCTGGCGGGCGATGCCGCGATCAACGGCGCACCGCTCAAGCTCGATCTCGCCGTGGGTGCGCGGGGCGCCAACGGCCACACCGCTGACCTCACCCTGCAGGCGGGCGGCGGCAAACTGGGGTTCAAGGGCGCGCTGAGCGAACTGGGGGCGGCCGCCAAGATTTCCGGCATGGCCTCCGCGTCGGCCGACTCCCTTACGACCTTCGTCGGTACGCTGGTCAAGCTCGCCGGCCAGCCCGAGCCCATCTTGCCGGCGATTCTTGCCGGCAGGTTCAGCTTCGACGGCGCGGTCGATGTTTCCCCGACGGCGTTCGCCGCGCGCGACTTCAAGATCGCCCTGGGCCAGGACAGTGGCTCGGGATCGCTTTCGGTCGCGCTGAAGCCCAGGCTCGCGGTCGAGGGCAAGCTTGCCGTGCCGAAGCTCGATCTCGACCGGTGGCTGGCGGCGATCCAGCAGTCCGCGCCTGCCGCAACGTCCTCGTCTCTCGCTGCGCCGCCCGCGAGCGCACCCGCTGCGACGTCGCAGAGCTACCTTGGGGATCTCACGGCCAAGGTCGCCTTCGAAGTCGGCGAGGTGATCTACAACAAGCAGCCGGTCCGCAACGTGGTGCTGGAGATCGATGCCCGTGGCGGCGCCGTGGCGGTGCCGAAGCTCACCGCCACGCTGCCTGGCGACATGGTCCTGCAGGCGCAGTCGACCCTGGCGGGCGATGCCGCGCGGCCGGGCGTCACCGGGCAGTTCAGCCTGGTCGGGCCCAAGCTGCGCGAAACCTTGTCCTGGCTCGCCGTCGACCTGTCGTCGGTGCCGCCCTCGAAGCTGCAGAAACTCAGCCTGCGCGGCCGCATGTCTTCGACCGGCGGCAACGTGCAGGTGAGCGATGCCGTCTTCGAGCTCGACGATCTCAAGGGCAGCGGCGGCGTGACGGTCACCTTCACCGTGCCGCTGTCGATCGTGACCAGCGTCAGCCTCGACACGCTCGACCTCGATTCCTTCCTGGTCCCGGTCGCGGCGCGGCAGAAGCCTGCCGCTGCCGCCGGTGCTTCCGCGCCGCCTTCGGCGCTTGCCGTGGCCGGCCCCTCGGTCGGGCTCAAGGCCAAGGTGGCCCGGCTGATCTACAACAAGGAGACGATCCAGGGTGTCGATGTCGACGTGGCGCTGCAGGGCACCACGCTGAGGCTGAACGACGTCAAGGTTTCGAACCTGGGCGGCGGCCGTCTCGCGGTGCGCGGCACCGTCGCCAATTATTCGGCGCCGCAGCCGCGCGCCGACATCGCCTTCAACTTCGAGGCACCCGACATGAGCCGCGTGCTCAGGGTCGCCGGCACCACGGCGCCGGCCGATCTCGGCGCGGTGAGCGCGAGCGGGGGCGTCGCGGGCACGGCCGAGCAGCTCACGCTGCGCGAGTTCAACGTCAACGCCATGGGCCAGAGCGTGAAGGCGAACGGCACCCTGGCGCTGCCGGGTGCGTCGAAGGGGGCGCCTCAGTCGGCCGCCTACAAGGGCAACCTGGTGCTCAACGGCCAGGCGATCGACGGGTCGATCGATGCCCGCCTGACCGGCCGTACCACGATCAACGCCGACCTGCGGGCAAGCGTGCTCGATCTCGACCGGATCGGCGGCAGCGGCGGGGCGCCGGCACGGCCGGCCGCGCGCGGAGCGGCGGCGGCCAAGCCGATCGACACGGCAGCGTTGCGCAGCATCGACGGCTCGCTGAAGCTGGTGGCCGGCACCCTGGTCAGTTCGCCGCTGCGCATCGGCAATGCCGAGCTCGCGGCCTCGCTGAAGGACGGCATCCTGACGGTCCAGCACTTCAAGGGATCGCTCTATGGCGGTTCGCTGGCGCTCGCGGGGACGGTCAACGCCACCAAGCCGGCGCTGTCCTTCGATTTCAAGGGTGACGCCAACAGCATCATCCTGGGCGAGATGCTGCGCAGCACCTCCGGTTCCAACCAGTTCGGCGGCGCCATCAAGGTGACGATCGACGGCAAGCTGAACGCCAACGGCATCACCCTGCGCGGCGGCGGTACGACCGCCGACCAGATCAGGGCCTCGATGGCGGGCGGCGCGCAGCTCGGCGGCCATATCTTCGTCGGGGCCGACCGCGCCCTGCAGATGCTGGGCTCGATGGCGGCCGGCGCCGCCAGCACGGTGATCGACCAGACCCTGGGCAACGTGCTGGGCGCCGTCGGCCAGCGCGGCATGTCGCCCACCAACATGCTGAACGCGATCTCGCTGGTGTTGAACCGCTTCGTCAACCACGACAGCCCGATCTCGGGGCATGTCGACATCGCGGGAGGCGTGCTGACCGACAAGGGACTCGCGGTGCAGGGAAATCGTGCCACGGCACGCATTTCCACGCGCACCAATCTCGGCGCCTCGACCACTGACACGACGGTGAATTTCTACATCGCGGAGGACGGGTCGGCGCCCTACCTGATCACGACCGCGCGGGGCGCGATGTCCTCGCCTTCGCTCGGTGTCTCACGCGGCACCGCCAAGGATCCGCCGGGCATGGCCAGCACCCTGCCCGGCGCCCAGCAGCTGCAGCAGCTGGAGCAGGTCCTACCGGGGCAACCGCGCTCGCTGATCCCCAATGTCCCCATTCCCCTGCCAAACATCTTCGGCCGTTAGGAGTTGCCGTGCTTGATCGTCTGAAGTCCGTGCTGAAGTCGCGGTTCGGTTCCGCGCCCGCTTTGTCGGAGGCCCCGAAGGGAGTCGAGGTCCTGGCCGAGATGGCCAACCGCCGCGTCGTGCGGCGCTATTCCGACAAGCCGCTGGACCCGGCGCTGCTCGACACGCTGTGCGCCGTGGCGCTCTCGGCGCCGTCCAAGAGCGACCTGCAGCAGGCCGACATCGTGATCGTCACCGACAAGGAACAGCGCGAGAAGCTCCAGGCGCTGATACCGGAGAATCCGTGGGCCGCCGCCGGCCCGGCCCTGCTGGTGTTCTGCGGCAACAACCGCCGGCACCGGCTGCTGTTCGACTGGCGCGGCCGGCCCTTCGTGAACGACCATCTCGACCCATTCTTCAATGCCGCCGTGGATGCCGGCATCGTGCTCGCCACCTTCATTGCCGCAGCCGACCGGGTCGGGCTCGGGACCTGCCCGATCAGCCAGATCCGCAACCAGGCGGCCCAGGTCTCCGAGGTGCTCGGCCTGCCGCAGCATGTCTTCCCGATGGCAGGGCTGGGTGTCGGCTGGCCGTCCTTCGAAGGGGTGATGAGCCCGCGCCTCGGGCTCGACGTGTCGATTCATCGCGACCGCTACGACGAAACCGGTCTCCGCGAAAAGGTCGAGGCCTACGACCGGCGGCGCAACGAAACCCAGCCTTACAAAACACAACGCTTCGTGGAGAAATTCGGAGACGACCCGTCCTACGGCTGGTCCGAGGATAAGGCGCGGCAATATTCGGTGCCGGAGCGCGCCGATTTCGGCGCATTCGTGCGTGCCAAGGGTTTCAATCTCGACTGATCGTGCGTTGCTTCAGTTCCCTCAGCACGTGAAGTCGCAGGGCGCTCGACAGGTTGGTCTGACCCTGTACCCGGCCGCGGTCGATCTCGGCCACCAGGGCGTTGAGCGACAGGCCGCGCGCCTGGGACAGGGCTGAAAGCTCGGTCCAGAAGGCATCCTCCAGCGAGATGCTGGTGCGGTGGCCGTCGATCGTGACCGAGCGTTTCTGCATGACGGGACTGTGGCAGCGCGCCCCGGCAGCGGCAACACGCCTCCGCATGCTGCCTTGCCGCCGTCACAGAGCGTGCGTATAAGCGCGCCCAACCAACCCTCCGGACAAATCATTATGGAAATCCGTAACGTCGCGATCATCGCGCACGTCGACCATGGCAAGACCACACTGGTCGATTGCCTGCTGAAGCAGAGCGGCACCTTCCGCGAGAACCAGCAGGTGGCCGAGCGCGCCATGGATTCGAACGACCTCGAACGCGAACGGGGTATCACCATCCTGGCCAAGGCGACCTCGGTCGAGTGGCATGGCACGCGTATCAACATCGTCGACACGCCGGGCCACGCCGACTTCGGCGGCGAGGTCGAGCGCATCCTGTCGATGGTCGACGGTGTCGTGCTGCTGGTCGACGCTGCCGAAGGGCCGCTGCCGCAGACCAAGTTCGTGCTGGGCAAGGCGCTGCGCCTCGGCCTGAAGCCGATCGTGCTGATCAACAAGGTCGACCGCTCCGACGCGCGCGCCCACGAAGTGCACGACGAGGTGTTCGATCTCTTCTCGGCGCTCGAGGCTTCCGACGAGCAGCTCGACTTCCCGACGCTCTTCGCCTCGGCCCGCCAGGGCTGGGCCGCGACCTCGCTCGAGGCCGAGCACACGGACATGACGCCGCTGTTCCAACTGCTGGTGAACCATGTTCCGGCGCCGAAGGTCGATCCCGATCCGGCGTTCCGCATGCTTGTGACGACGCTCGAGGCCGACAATTTCCTTGGCCGCATCCTGACGGGCCGCATCCTGTCGGGTTCGATCAAGCCCAACTCGATGGTCAAGGCGCTGAGCCGCGACGGCAAGGAACTCGAGCAGACTCGTATCACGCGCATCCTGGCATTCCGCGGCCTCGAGCGTGTGGCGCTCGAATCGGCAGAGGCCGGCGACATCGTGGCCATTGCCGGTATGAAGGTCGCCACCGTGGCCGACACGATCGGTGATCTGACGATCTCCGAGCCGATCACCTCGCAGCCGATCGACCCGCCGACGTTGGCCATGACCTTCATGGTGAACGACTCGCCGCTCGCCGGCACCGAAGGCGACAAGGTCACGACCCGCATGATCCGCGCGCGCCTGATGCGCGAGGCGGAAGGCAACGTCGCGATCCGCGTCAGTGACACCGAGAACGCCGATTCCTACGAAGTCGCCGGCCGCGGCGAATTGCAGCTCGGCGTGTTGATCGAGACGATGCGCCGCGAGGGCTTCGAACTCGCCGTCGGCCGTCCACGCGTGCTGTTCCAGACCGATCCGGTCACTGGCCAGCGCCAGGAGCCGATCGAGGAAGTCGTGATCGACGTCGACGACGCCTATACCGGTGCGGTCGTGGAGCAGATCTCGCTGCGCAAGGGCGAGCTGCAGGACATGCGCCCGTCGGGCGCCGGCAAGACGCGCCTGGTGTTCTACGCTCCGTCGCGTGGCCTGATCGGTTATCACGGCGAATTCCTGACCGATACGCGCGGCACGGGCGTGATGAACCGCCTGTTCCACGAATACGGCGCCTATCGCGGCCCGATCGCCGGCCGCCGCAACGGTGCGCTGATCGCCAATGCCGCGGGCAACGCGGTGATGTACGCGATGTGGAATCTCGAGGATCGCGGCCCGATGTTCATCGAGCCCGGCGTGCCCGTCTACATGGGCATGGTGATCGGCGAACACAGCCGCGGCAACGACCTCGAAGTGAACGTCCTCAAGGGCAAGCAGCTCACCAACATTCGTGCCGCCGGCAAGGACGAGGCTGTCCGCCTCACGCCGCCGCGCAAGATGTCGCTCGAGCAGGCGATCGCCTATATTGAGGAAGACGAACTCGTCGAGATCACCCCGAAATCGATCCGGCTGCGTAAGCGGTTCCTCAATGCCGAGGACCGCAAGCGCGCCAAGAAGCAGGCCGCTACGGCGGCGGAGTAAAGACTAGGACATGAGCGGCAGGAACGTGGATTTCGGCGATCGCCTTGCGACCGCCGCGGCGGCCAAGCAGGCTTTGCTCGAGAAGGCCAAGGCCAAGGCCAACGATCCGGAACTGATCAAGAAGCAGGCCGAGCGCGCCGCCATCGCGGCCGCCCGCGAGGCTCGCGAGGCCGAGCGTCGGGAAGCCAAGCGGCTGGAAGACGCGCGCATCGCCGCCGAAGTGGCGGCGGCAAAGGAAGCGGCCGAAGCGGCGGCGGCAAAAGCGGCCGCAGAGGCTGCAGCCGCCGCAGCCGAAGCCGCCGCGGCGGCCGAAGCCGCGGAGGCCGAGCGTGCCGCGCGACGGGCCGCTGCCAAGCCGGTGCTGACCGAGGCCGAGCAGAAGGCCGCCCGCGACGCCCGCTACGCCGCCCGCAAGGCCCGCAAGGGCAAGCGCTAAGACTCCATCCGGCGGGGCGCCTAAAGCGTCCCGCCCGTCAACGATGCGCGCTGGCTGATCTCGATGTGGTTGCCGTCGGGATCGCAGACGAACGCATAGCGTACCGTCTCTCCCAGCACGCGCGGCTCGCCCCCCGGGGCGCCGCCGCGCTCCAGGATGCCGGCATACTCGGCCAGGCAATCCCACACCTGCACCGTCATGTAGCGATAGCCGGGCCCGCGCCACTGGCCGACCGCGCTCTCGACCTTTCCCCGTTCGCTCACCACGACCAGCGAGTCGCCGCAGCGATAGCGACCCTCGCCCACGCGTTCGAACTGCATGGCGTGCGTCCAGAACCGGTCGTGGGCGGCGGGATCGTTGACCCGCAGCAGGATGGCGACGCCGTCGACCCCGTGCAGCCCCTTCGAGACGAGGGTCACCTTGTTGCCGTCGGGATCGGCGAGCGGCTGCGGTGCCGATAGCCCCTCGCGCGCGATCTCGAGGCCGATGATGCCCGAGGGCGGCGCGTCGGGCAGGGGGCCGCGGGCATGATTCATCTTCAGGATAGAGCCGTTCATGTGGTGGCGGTGCTGCTGCATGCCACCGCCCAGCTTGCCCATATGGTCGTAGGGCAGGCCGACCGTCTGCTGCCAGAAGGCGAGTTGCTCGTCGCGCTTGTTGGAGAACAGGCCGACGTCGAGATGCTGCTTGGCGAGGTTCATGGCAGGGAGTGTAGCGCACGCTGGAAAACAATTCTTACAAACCCTGCCGCGACTCCGCGGCCCCGCAATCCTAGAAAGACGTGATGGGGGAGGGCCGGCCGCCGGGGGGCGGCCGGCAGGTTGTGGGAAGGGCTGTCGATGATTCGCGCCATGATCGGCACGCTGGCCGTGCTGGCCGGCTTTGCCGTCGTCGAGCGTTCGGTCGACGCCAGCACCGGCCCGCCCGGCTCATGCGGGTCGACCCCTGTCCATACACTGCTGTCGCCCGGCGATTCCGTGACGGTGAGGTCGGCGCCGACGCCGCTCTCGCCGGCGATCGGGGCGATGCGAGGAGACACGGGCGTCGTCCTGTCCGGCGGCCAAGCCGGGTGGGCACACATCGCAACCGCCGACGCTCCACACCGCGATGGTTGGGTGCCCGCGGACCGGCTCTGGATCGATGTCGAAGCGGGCCGGGCGCTCTACAGCCTGCCCGGGCCCATGGGGCGCAAGCTCACGACTTCGGACGGTGCATCCGGCAACTTCCGCGTGCTCGGGTGCCACGGCCCCTGGCTGCACGTCATCAACGCCCGCACCGGCGCCGTCTGGATCGACGGCCGCCGGTCGTGAAGATCAGATCTTCAGGTCGCTGAAGAAGTCGTTGCCCTTGTCGTCGGTGATGATGAAGGCCGGGAAGTTCTCGACCTGGATGCGCCAGATCGCTTCCATGCCGAGTTCCGGATACTCGAGAACCTCGACCTTCTTGATCACGTCCTGCGCGAGGATGGCGGCCGGGCCGCCGATCGAGCCGAGATAGAAGCCCTTGTGCTTACGGCAGGCGTCGACGACCTGCTTGCTGCGGTTGCCCTTGGCCAGCATGACCATCGAGCCGCCATTGGCCTGGAAGAGATCGACGTAGGAGTCCATGCGCCCGGCCGTGGTCGGGCCGAACGAGCCCGAGGCCATGCCGGTCGGCGTCTTGGCGGGGCCGGCGTAGTAGACCGGGAACTGCTTGAAATAGTCCGGCAGGCCCTCGCCGCGGTCGAGCCGCTCCTTGAGTTTGGCGTGGGCGGAGTCGCGCGCGACGATCAGGGTGCCGCTCAGGTTCACGCGGGTCTTCACGGGATGCCTGGTCAGCACCGAGAGCGTGTGCGCCATGCCCTTGTTCAGGTCGACCGAAACGACGTCGCCCGAGAGCTGCGCCGGCTCGACGTCGGGCAGGAACTGCGCCGGATTGTGCTCGAGCTGCTCGAGGAAGACGCCGTCCTTCGTGATCTTGCCCACGGCCTGGCGGTCGGCCGAGCAGGAGACGCCGATGCCGATCGGCACCGAGGCGCCGTGGCGGGCGATGCGGATCACGCGCACGTCGTGGCAGAAATACTTGCCGCCGAACTGTGCGCCGATGCCCATCTGGCGCGTGAGCTCCAGCACCTTCTGCTCCATCTCGCGATCGCGGATGGCCACGCCCTTGTTGTTGCCCTCGCTGGGCAGGTCGTCGAGGTAGCGCGTCGAGGCGAGCTTCACCGTCTTGAGATTCATTTCCGCCGAGGTGCCGCCGACCACGATGGCGAGGTGATAGGGCGGGCAGGCGGCGGTGCCGAGCGTGCGGATCTGGGTGTCGAGGAACTTGAGCAGCGCGGCCTCGTTCAGCACGGCCGGCGTCTGCTGGTGCAGGTAGGTCTTGTTGGCCGAGCCGCCGCCCTTGGCGACGAAGAGGAATTTGTAGGCGTCGCCGTCGGTCGCATAGATGTCGATCTGCGCCGGCAGGTTGGTGCCGGTCTGCACTTCCTTGAACATCGACAGCGGCGAGACCTGCGAATAGCGCAGGTTGGTCTCGGTGTAGGTCTTGTAGACGCCCCGGGCGATCGCTTCCTCGTCGCCGCCGCCGGTCCACACCGCCTGGCCCTTCTTGGCCATGACGATGGCGGTGCCGGTGTCCTGGCACATCGGCAGCACGCCGCCGGCCGAGATGTTGGCGTTCTTCAGCAGTTCGAGAGCCACGTAGCGGTCGTTGGCCGAGGCCTCGCCGTCGTCGAGGATGTTGCGCAGCTGCTGGAGGTGGCCCGGGCGCAGCAGGTGGGAAATGTCGTGGAAGGCCGCGGCCGTCAGGGTGGTCAGGGCCTCGGGCTCGACGGTGAGCACGTCGCGGCCGTTGAATTTGGTGGTGCCGACGAAATCCGAGGTGAGCTTGCGGTAGGGCGTCGTGTCCTCGTGGCTCGGGAACATTTCCTGAAACTGGAACTCGGGCATGCGTCTTCTCTCCTGGCGACCCTCTCGGGGCGCCGGTTTCCTGCCGCAGCCGGGCGGCGGCGTCTACCTACTTCTTTCGGAAGCTGTCGAGCTTGACGACCTTGGAGGCCGCATCCTCGGGCTTGGGCGCGTCGGCGGGGGCGGCCTCGCCGTCGGTCGCGGCGGTCTCGCCTTCCTGAACGGGCGGGGCCGGCCGCTTCTCCGGCACCGGCAGCGGGGTCGGCGCGGCCGCGCCTTCCGGCTTGTCGGCGGAGACCTTCTCTCCCGTTTCCTTGTCCCGGCGGTCGAACTGGAGGCCGAAGCGAACCGAGGGGTCGACGAAGGCCGAGAGCGCGGCGAACGGGACCTTTATGCGCTCCTGCTGCTTGTTGAAGCTGACCATCACCTCGAAATCGTCCTCGCGGATGATCAGGTCCCAATACTGGTGCTGCAGCACGATGGTCATTTCATCGGGATACTTGGCGCGCAGATAATCCGGCAATTCGACGCCCGGATCGTTGCTGCGGAAGCTGATGTAGAAATGGTGCGAGCCCGGCAGTCCCGTTTCCGCGACCTGAGTCAGCACGCGTCGCACGACGCTGCGCAGCGCATCGTCGACGAGAGCGTCGTAGTGAAAGCGATCGTTCATGGCCTGTCGGAAATTTGTGAAAGCATCGACCCGCCCTGCCGGAGAGTCAACGATGGCAATAGCCGTCAATTGGACGGAAGGAAAGTGGGGGGCTTCTGTTGCCCGGTGCCCCCCGGACCGCGCTTACGTCCGCTGTTTAGGCGGCAGCAGCGAGTGTAACGGTGTTATCGTTAGCACTTGTGAATGGCCCGTCACGGCGGAACCATACCGGGCAAAAACCGCGCCTTTACCACGCTCGTCGATCCTGGTTCGCCCCCATCGGTTCCGCCCGAGGGCGGAGAGAAATGGTGGAGGCGCCGGGTACTGCCCCCGGGTCCGAAACGCTTATTTCACGCGGCGTTTATCGCCATAGTCGGTTTCCCGACGCGCCCTATATAGGCGCTTCCGCCGGCTTTTTGAAGGCGTGTCCGCCCCCAGATCCTTCCTTGCCCGCCCGATGCGATTCCCCCCATAAAGCCCGGCGAAACCAAGGACAGCGAACCGATGCCCCTCTCCAGCGACCAGCAGGCAGAAATCGACCAGGCCCGGGCCGGCGCCCAGCCGACCTTGCGCCCGGTCGCTCCGGCGCTGGAGGAAATCCTCTACCAGGCGCTGCCGGTGCTCGATCACGGGTTCGTCCGCGTCGTCGACTATATGGGCGACGATGCCGCCGTGGTGCAGGCCGCGCGGGTGAGCTACGGCCGCGGCACCAAGAAGGTCAGCGAGGATCGCGGGCTCATCAACTATCTCATGCGGCACCGCCACACGACGCCGTTCGAGATGTGCGAGATCAAGTACCACGTGAAGCTGCCGATCTTCGTGGCGCGCCAGTGGATCCGGCATCGCACCGCCAACGTGAACGAATATTCCGCGCGCTATTCGATCCTCGACAACGAATTCTACGTACCCAAGCCCGAGCATCTCGCCGCCCAGAGCGCGATGAACCGCCAGGGCAGAGACGCGGTGCTGGCCGGCAAGGAGGCCGAGCGCGTCTTCAGCCTGCTGAAGCAGGACGCCGAGCTGGTCTACGAGCACTATCTGGAGATGCTGAACGAGGGCGAGGGTGGTGCGCCGCTCGATCCCGAAAGGTCCGGCCTCGCGCGCGAGCTGGCGCGCATGAACCTGTCGCTCGGCTTCTATACCCAGTGGTACTGGAAGACGAACCTGCACAACCTCATGCACTTCCTCTCACTGCGCGCCGATGCCCACGCGCAGTATGAGATCCGCGTCTATGCCGAGACCATGCTCGATACGCTGAAGCGCTGGTGCCCGATCAGCCACGACGCCTTCGTCGAATATCGCCTGGGCGGCACGCACCTCTCCAAGACCGGGCTGGCCATCGTGAAGCGCATGCTGGCGGGAGAGGCGGTCGAGCAGAAGTCGAGCGGGCTCAGCGCCCGCGAATGGCGCGAGCTGATGGCGGCGCTCGGTCAGGCGACGTGATCCGCGATCCCGGCCGGCTCAGGCTGCTGCGCGAGCGGCCGCGCGACAACACGGCGGTCGAGGAGATGAACGAGGCGGCCTTTGGCCCGGAGCGTCAGCAGAAGACGGTCTACCGGCTGCGCGAGGGCGTGAAGCCGATCCGCGAACTGTGCTTCGTGGCGATCGACCAGAAGGACAGGATGGTGGCCTCGATCCGCAACTGGCCGATCCTGATCAACGACAAGTGGCAGGCGGTCATGCTGGGCCCGCTCGCCATCTCGCCCGAACTGCGCGGCCTAGGCTACGGCAAGGCGCTGATGTGGCACTCGATGGCGCAGTCGCGCATGCTGGGCCACAGCCGCATCATCCTGGTCGGCGACCCCGAATACTACAACCAGTTCGGTTTCCGCCGCGATCTCGCGCTGAACATCCAGCTCCCCGGCCGGGTCGAGGACCGCCGCTTCCTCGCGCTGGAACTCGTCGCCGGCTCGATGATCGGCGTCCACGGCCTGATCGGCAAATGGCGCGCCGGCTGGCGTCCCAGCAAGACCCGCCAGCGCGGCTAGATTTCTTGTCGTCCTGAGCGCAGCGAAGGACCTCGCGCCAGTTACTCGCTCGGCATCAGATCTCGAAATTCCGGATTGATCGTTCGCACCAGCTCGTTCTTGCGTTCGCGCCGCCAGCCCTTGAGTTGCTTTTCGCGACCAATCGCGTCGTTCGGATTGTCGTATTCCTCGGCATAGACCAGCCGAGTCGCGCGGTATTTCCTGGCGAACTCACTGCCTCGTCCGTTCCGGTGTTCCCAGATCCGGCGTTCGAGATCGTTCGTGACGCCGATGTACATCGCGTTTCCGGAGCCGCTGACGAGGATGTAGGTCCAGTACTGTCGCGTGCCCATCGCGAAGGTCCGTGTCTGGCCGCCCGGTGAGGTCCTTCGCTGTGCTCAGGACGACAATGATTTACTGCACGACGATGTTGGGGGCCTTGCGGGCGCCGCGCTGGTTGGCGGAGAGCTGCTTCCAGACGCGGCCGGCGATGTTCTTGTAGGCCTGCGCGTGCGCGCTGTCGGGCTTCGAGACGACGATGGGGTGGCCGCTGTCGGACGTGGTGCGGATGTCGAGATGGAGCGGGACCTCGCCGAGGAACGGCACGCCGAGCTTGTCGGCCTCCTCGCGGGCGCCGCCATGGCCGAAAATCTCCGAGCGCTCGCCGCAGTGGGGGCACAGGAAATAGCTCATGTTCTCGACGATGCCGAGCACCGGCACCGCGACCTTGCGGAACATGTTGAGGCCCTTGCGGGCATCCACCAGGGCGATGTCCTGCGGCGTCGAGACGATGACGGCGCCGGCCAGCGCCACGCGCTGGGCCAGCGTGAGCTGGGCGTCGCCGGTGCCCGGCGGCATGTCGACCACCAGCACGTCGAGGTCGCCCCACTGCACGTCGCGCAGCATCTGCTCGAGCGCGCTCGAGACCATCGGGCCCCGCCAGATCATCGGCGTGTCCTCGTTCACGATGTAGCCGATCGACATGGTCTTCAGGCCGTACTTCTCGATCGGCTTCAGCATCTTGCCGTCGGCCGATTCGGGCTTCTCCGTCACGCCCAGCATGCGCGGCATCGAGGGGCCATAGATATCGGCATCGAGCAGCCCGGTCGCGAGGCCGTTGGCAGCGAGGCCGAGCGCCAGGTTGACGGCGGTGGTCGACTTGCCGACGCCGCCCTTGCCCGACGCCACTGCGATGATGTGCTTCACGCCCGGCACGTCGATCCGGCCGCCGCCGCCGGTCGTCTTGGCCGCGGGGGCGCCGTGGCTGTGGCCGTGGTGGCCACCCGGCGCGGGCGGTGCAGGGGGCGCCGCGCGCTCCGCGGTCATGACCGCGGTCGCCGAAAGAACGCCGGGCATCGCCCGGATTGCCTGTTCGCAGGCCTGGCGCAGGGGCTCGAGCGCCGTGCCACGCGCCGGATCGACTTCGAGTGTGACCGCGACATGGCCGGCCCGCGTCGCGATACCGCTCACCATTCCGAGTGCCGTCACGCTGCGACCCGTCACGGGATCGATCACCGTGTCGAGAACCTTGCGGATGGCCGTTTCGGTGATTTCCGCCATGTTCTGCTGCTTCCGCTGCGGCGCAATTTCACGGCCGCCGCTTGATTGAAGGTGGGCCTGTCGTCACATATATGCAGAGCGTCTGGAAATCAAAAGCGACAACGCGCCCAAGCGCGGTGACAAGCGGCAGCAGGGGCCCTGAGGTGACAAATGGCGTGGAATAACAACGGCGGCGGCGGCCCCTGGGGCGGCGGCGGCGGTAGTGGCGGCGGCGGTGGCGGTGGTCCCTGGGGCGGCGGCGGTGGCGGTGGCAACAAGGGCGGCGGCGGCGGTGGCGGCGGCCCGTTCGGCTCGCGGCGCCCGCCCGACATGGAAGACGTGATCCGCAAGGGGCAGGAACGCCTCAAAAATCTCATGCCCGGCGGCTTCGGCACCTACAAGGGCATCGCCCTCGTGGTCCTGGGCGCGCTCGTGATCTGGCTGGCCACCGGCTTCTTCCGCGTACAGCCCAACCAGCAGGCCATCCAGCTCGTGTTCGGCAAGCCCTACGGGAAGCCCGTCGAGCCGGGTCTGCACTACAATCTGCCGGCCCCGATCGGCAATGTCGTGGTCGTGAACGTGCAGGACCAGCGCCGCACGGTCATCGGTTCGCGCGGCAGCCAGGCGACCACGCCCTACACGCGGGGCCCGCGCCCGACGTCGACGGAAAACCTGATGCTGACCGGCGACGAGAACATCGTCGACATCGAGTTCGCCGTGCTCTGGCAGATCAAGGACGTGTTCAAGTACGCATTCGACGTGCGCAATCCCGAGGAAAACGTCCGCGCCGGCGCCGAGGCCGCCATGCGCGAGGTGATCGGCAAGTCGAACCTGCAATATGCCCAGACCGAGGGCCGTAGCCGTATCGAGCAGGACACCAAAGACCTGCTGCAGGGCATTCTCGACGAGTATGGCCTCGGCGTGCGCATTTCGCAGATCCAGCTGCTGCGCGTGGACCCGCCGCAGGAAGTCATTGCAGCCTTCCGCGACGTGCAGGCCGCGCGCGCCGACAAGGAGAAGCTGATCAACGAGGGCAACACCTACCGCAACCAGCAGCTCCCGCGGGCAAAGGGTGAGGCGGAATCGATCATCCAGCGCTCCGAAGCCTACAAGGCCGAGACCGTGGCGCGGGCCAGCGGTGACGCCCAGCGTTTCGACCAGGTCTACGAGCAGTGGGCCAAGGCCAAGGACATCACGACCGAGCGTCTGTACCTCGACATGATGGAAGAAGTGCTGCGTAACGTGAACAAGGTGCTGGTCGACAAGGGCACGACCAACAATGGCGGCGTGCTGCCCTATCTGCCGTTGCCCGAGCTGCGCTCGGGACAGACTCCGGGCGTCGGGCCGCAGCCGCCGCGCGCACCTCAGCCGCTGCCGGGAGCCACGCGATGAGCAACCGTTCGATCATCGCGCTGATCGCGCTCGCGATCGTGGGCTTCCTGGTCAGCCAGACCTTCTACACGGTGGATCCGACCAAGCAGGTTCTGGTCCGTCAGTTCGGCGCCATCGTCGGCGAGCCGAAGACCGAACCGGGGCTCTACGCCAAGCTGCCGCTGATCCAGGACATCCAGCGGATCGACCGCCGGCTGCTCGACTACGAAGCCGAGGAGTTCGAGATCATCGCCGGCGACCAGAAGCGCCTCGTGGTCGATGCCTATGCCCGCTACAAGATCGTCGCGGCCAAACTTTATGCGCAGACCGTGCCGGGAGGCGAGACGACCCTGCGCGGGCTCCTCGACTCGCTGATCAATTCGGAAATCCGCGGCGTCCTGTCGTCGGTGCCGCTGCATGCGGTGCTGACCGACCAGCGCGCCAATCTCATGGACGACATCACCCGGCGGGTGAACGTCAAGACCATGGAGCTTGGCGTCCAGACGGTCGACGTTCGCATCAAGCGGGCGGACCTGCCGCAGGCCAACTCGCAATCGGTCTACAACCGCATGAAGACCGACCGCGAGCGCGAGGCCGGCCAGCTCCGCGCCGAGGGCGACGAGGAGAACGCCCGCATCAAGGCGACGGCCGACCGCGAGGTCGCCGTCATCAAGGCGGATGCGGGTCTGAAGGGCCAGGTCCTGCGAGGCGAGGGTGACGCGTCGGCGACCGAGATCTACGCCAAGGCGTTCAGCAAGGACAAAGACTTCTACGCCTTCTACCGGCGCATGGAGGCCTACAAGCAGGCGTTCGGTTCGGGCGGCTCGACCATGCTGCTGAGCCCCGACAACGACTTCTTCCGCTTCTTCAACGACCCGTCGGGACTACCCGCCCCGAAGCCGTAGGAAGCGGCAAAGATCGTACCGACCGGCGGCTGTGGCACTCTTGTCACGCCGCCGGTTTCTTTTTGGTCAGGCGCCCAAAACCCCGTAAATCCGGGCGTGATAACGACCTCTTTATTTGCGCCACAATCGGCCCGCAGTTAGACAGGAACCCTAACGCGCGGCGCCGGCCGTATCGACCGTTTGGCCATGAGCGCCGTTGGAGGTCGGTCGTGATTCTAGCTGATTTGCCTGGCTATTTCAGAGGGGCCGCGCTCGCGGCGATCGCGTCGCTCGGCCTCGTGACGGCCGAGCCGGCATGGGCTCGCCAACCGACGGAGAGTTTCTCCGAGCTGGTCGACAAGCTGATGCCGACCGTCGTCAACATCACGACCACGCAGAACGTCCCCCAGCAGGGGCCGCGTCTGCGCGACATGCCGCAGCTTCCGCCCGGCTCGCCCTTCGAGGAACTGTTCAAGGATTTCTTCGACAAGCGCGGCGGTGAAGAGCAGCAGAAGCGCCGCGGCACGTCGCTGGGGTCGGGCTTCGTGATCGACGGCGAAGGCTACATCGTCACCAACAACCATGTGATCCAGGGCGCCGAGGACATCACGGTCATTTTCCGGGACGACACCCAGCTCAAGGCCAAGCTGATCGGCTCCGACAGCCGCATCGACCTCGCCCTGCTCAAGGTCGAGCAGCCCAACAAGAAGCCGCTGCCGGCCGTGAAGTGGGGCGATTCGGACAAGTCCCGCGTCGGCGACTGGGTGATCGCCATCGGCAATCCGTTCGGCATGGGCCATTCGGTGACGGCCGGCATCATCTCGGCGCGCGGCCGGTCGCTGAACGACTCGCTCGACGATTATCTGCAGACCGACGCGGCCATCAACAAGGGCAACTCGGGCGGTCCGCTGTTCAACACCGACGGCGAGGTGATCGGCGTCAACACCGCGATCTACTCGCCCTCCGGCACCAATGCGGGTCTCGCTTTCTCGATCCCGTCGAACCTCGTGAAGCAGGTCGCTGACCAGCTGCGCGAGTTCGGCAAGGTCAAGCGCGGCTGGATCGGCGTCAGCTACCAGAGCGTCACCGACGACATCGCCGATTCCTTCGGGCTCGATCGCGCCCGCGGCGTGCTGGTGGCCAATGTCACGGCCGACGGGCCGGCTTCCAAGGCGGGTCTGAAGCGCAACGACATCATCCTGTCCTTCGGCGGCCAGGACGTGCTTGACCTGCGCCGCTTCCCGAAGGTGGTCGCCAATGCCCGGGTCGGCAGCACTGTCGACGTCGTCGTCTGGCGCGGCGGCAAGGAAGTCCCCCTGAAGCTCAGGGTTGGCGAACAGGAAGAGGCCGAGAAGCAGAACACCTCGGCGCAGGGCCCCAAGAAGCCGGCCGAACCCGACCAGCCGGTGACCTCGACCATCGAGCAGCTCGGCCTGACCTTGCAGAAGGTCACCGACCAGCTGCGCGAACGCTATGGCCTCTCCGACCAGGTGAAGGGCGTGATCGTCACGAAGGTGGCGCCCAACAGCCCGGCCGCCGAGAAGCAGTTGCAGCCGGGCGACGTCATCCTCGAGGTCGACCAGAAGCCGGTGACGACACCGCAGGAGGTCACCGACCTCGTGACCAAGCTGCAGCAGCAGAAAAAGCGCTCCGTGCTGCTCTTCGTCGAGCGCCAGGGCGATCCCCGCTTCGCGGCGCTGCGTCTGCAGAAGTAGCTTTCGCTTCCAACAAATGGAAAAGGCCGCGCATCGCGCGGCCTTTTTGCTTTTTGGAGCGCGCCACTCCAGTGGCGCTCATGATCATGATTGCGCCACTGGAGTGGCGCGCTCCAATGAGGTCAGCCGACCTTCACCACCAGCTTGCCGAAGTTCTCGCCCTTCAGCAGGCCCATGAAGGCCTCGGGGGCCTTGGTGAGGCCGTCGATCACGGTCTCGCGGCTCTTCAGCTTGCCGGAGGCCACCAGCCCGCCGACCTCGTTCACGAACTCGCCCATGAGGGCGACATGGTCGGAGACGATGAAGCCCTGCAGGGTGAGGCGGCGCTGGACGATGGTGAACATCTTCTCCGGCCCGGCCATCGGCGTGGCGTCCTGGTACTCGGAAATGGCGCCGCAGAAGGCGACCCGGCCGAAATTGTTCAGGCGCGCGAAGACGGCGTGGAAGATCCGGCCGCCGACATTCTCGAAGTCGGCGTCGATGCCCTGCGGGCAGAGCTTGTCGAGCACCGCGCCCACGTCGCTTTCGGTCTTGTGGTTGAAGCAGGCGTCGTAGCCCGCCTCGCGCACCGCCCACTGGCACTTCTGCTCGTCGCCGGCACAGCCCACGACGCGGGCACCGGCCAGCTTTGCGAGTTGGCCCGCCACCTGGCCGACGGCGCCGGTCGCGGCGGAGACGAACACTGTCTCGCCCGCCTTGGGCTTGCAGATATGCTTGATGCCGTACCAGGCGGTGAAGCTTGGCATGCCCAACACGCCGAGATGGGCCGAAAGCGGCACGCCGGCGGCGTCGATCTTGCGCAGGCCCTTGCCGTCATGGACCGTATGGGTGGCCCAGTTCAGCATGCCCATCACGATGTCGCCCTTGGCGAAACGCGGGTTCTTCGACTCGACGACCTCGCCCACCGAGCCGCCCGTCAGCGGCTTGTCGAGCTCGAAGGGCGGCGTATAGGAGCGCAGCTCGGTCATGCGCGGCCGCATGTAGGGATCGAGCGACAGGAAGCGCTGGGCGATCAGAATCTGGCCCTCGGCGAGGGCGGGGAGCGACACGCTCTCGGCGCGGAAGCAGTCGGCGGTGACGTCGCCCTCGGGGCGCTTGGCGAGGACGATCTGCTGGATGTCGGTCATGGGTCTTTCCTCTCTTCGAAGTCGCTGCGGCGATAGCCCTGCAGGTAGAGCAGCGCGGTGAGATCGCCATGGTCGATGCGGGCCGGCACCTGGGCCGCCACCGCCGGCTTGGCGTGGAAGGCGACGCCGAGGCCGGCGGCCTTCAGCATCGGCAGGTCGTTGGCGCCGTCTCCCACGCTTATCGCGTCCGCGTCGCCAAGGCCACGCTCTCCGGCCAGGCGCCGCAGGGTCGTGAGCTTCGCCTCCTTGCCGAGGATGGGATGCCCCACCGTGCCGGCCAGGGAGGTACCGTCATGCTCCAGCACGTTGGCGGCATCCAGGTCGAACCCTAGCGCCTTGCGCACCATGGCGGTGAAGTAGGTGAAGCCGCCCGACACCAGCGCGCAGTAGGCGCCGTTCTTCTGCAGGGTGGCGACCAGGGTGGCGCCGCCCGGCATGTAGCGGATGCGGGTCGCGGCCTCGTCGAGGCGGCCGACGGGCAAGCCCTTCAGCAGGCCGACCCGCTCCTCGAGCGCGCCGGCGAAATCGATTTCGCCGTTCATGGCGCGGGCCGTGATGCCGGCGATCTTCTCGCGCAGGCCCAGGAAGTCGGCCAGCTCGTCGAGCATCTCGTTGTGAATCATGGTCGATTCCATGTCCGCGACCAGCAGCTTCTTGCGGCGTCCCTCCGCCGGCAGGAAGACCGCGTCGACGCCGGCCAGGCTGATCGGCGCGGCGGTCCCGTCGAACGGCAGGTCGCAGGCAATGCCCTCGTCGAGCCAGTCGGGCGCGCCGACGGTGACGCCGTTGGCCTTCAGGGCTTCGATGGCGGAGGCCACGACCGCATCGGTCACGGCGGGGCGGGCGGGATCGGAGATCAGGACCAGGACGTTTTTCACGCACCCGGCTCTAGCGGCGGGGTCGCGGATTTGCAAACAGTGCGCCGCTCATGACATCGCAAGTTCAGCCTCCCGTCATCGTCGTCACCGGACCGACCGCCAGCGGCAAGTCGGCGCTGGCGCTCGAGCTCGCCGAACGGCGCGGCGGCACGGTGATCAATGCCGATGCGATGCAGACCTACGACGCCTTCCCGGTCCTGACGGCGCAGCCGACCGGGGAGGAGCGGGCGCGGGTGCCGCATACGCTCTATGGCGTCCTGCCGGTGGGCGAGACCGTATCGGCCGCACGCTGGCGGACGCTCGCATCGGCCGAGATCGAGCGGGTTCTGGCCGATGGCCGCGTGCCCATCCTGTGCGGCGGCTCGGGCCTCTATATCCGGACCTTGATGCAGGGAATTGCGCCGATTCCCGACGCCCCGCCCGAGCTGCGCGAGCAGGCCAATGCCGACTGGGCGGCCCTGGGGTCGCGGGCTTTCCGGGAGCGGCTGGCCGTCCACGACCCGGCGATCGTCGACAGGCTGAAGCCCGAGGACCGCCAGCGCCATGTCCGGGCCTGGGAGGTCTGGCAGGCCACGGGCCGCCCGCTCAGCGAATGGCAGCGGGGGGAGGCCTCGGCGGCGCCCTGGCAATTCGCGACCGTCCTGCTGGCGCCCGATCGGGAGTGGCTGCGCGAGCGGATCGAGCGCCGGTTCGACGTCATGCTGGCCCAGGGCGTGGAAGCCGAAGCCCGTGCGGTCTTCGACAAGCACCCCGATCCGGCCTGGCCGGGCCTCAAGGCTCATGGCGCGCCCGAGTTTTTCCGGCATTTCCGGGGTGAGTTGTCCTTCCCGGACGTCCGGCGGATCGCGATCGATCACACGCGGCAATACGCCAAACGCCAGATGACGTGGTTCCGGCACCAGATGATCCCAGATCTGGTATTCGACCCGAGGGCCGATCAGACTGTGGGCGAGATTGAGAAATATTTGGACAATCTGGCGGGTTGAAACTTTGCGTTTCGATCTTTTCGATTGACCCGCTCGAACGCCGCCCCTATGTTCCGCCGCGCCGCAAAACCCCCGTTTTGCGGCACATTTGTCATGAAGGAGACCGCTGTGTTGAAGCCCGAGGAGCCCGCCACGACTGGCGCCGATCTGTTGGTGAAAGCCTTGATCGACGAGGAAGTCGAGGTCGTCTTCGGCTATCCCGGCGGTGCGGTCCTTCCGATCTACGATTCGCTCTTCAAGCAGAACCGGCTGCGCCACATCCTGGTGCGTCACGAGCAGGCGGCCGTGCATGCCGCCGAAGGGTATGCCCGCTCGACCGGCAAGGTCGGCGTGGTGCTGGTGACCTCGGGCCCCGGCGCGACCAATGCCGTGACCGGCCTCACCGACGCGCTGATGGATTCGATCCCGATCGTCTGCCTGACGGGCCAGGTGCCGACCCACCTGATCGGCAACGACGCCTTCCAGGAAGCCGACACGACCGGCATCACGCGTCCCTGCACGAAGCACAATTACCTGGTGAAGGCGGTGGGCGACCTCGCGCGCACGGTCCACGAGGCCTTCTACGTGGCGCGCTCCGGCCGTCCGGGGCCGGTCGTCATCGACCTGCCCAAGGACGTGCTGATGAACAAGCACGAGTATGTGACGCCGCCCAAAGTCGCGGTGACGCACAAGAGCTACCGGCCGCAGACCCAGCCCGATCCGAGGAAGATCGAGCAGGCGATCGAGATGATCGCCAATGCCAAGCGCCCGGTCTTCTACGCCGGCGGCGGCGTCATCAATGCCGGTCCGAACGCCTCGAAGCTGCTGACCCAGCTCGTGCATCTGACGGGCTATCCGGTCACCAACACGCTGATGGGCCTCGGCGCCTTCCCGGCCTCGGACAAGCAGTTCCTCGGCATGCTGGGCATGCACGGCACCTACGAAGCCAACCTGGCGATGCACGGCTGCGACGTGATGATCAACATCGGCGCGCGCTTCGACGACCGCATCACCGGCAACCTGACGAAGTTCTCGCCGGGCTCGAAGAAGATCCACGTCGACATCGATCCCTCGTCGATCAACAAGAACGTCCATGTCGACCTCGCCATCGTGGGCGATGCCGGCATCGTGCTGGAAGAGCTGGTGAAGGCCTGGAAGGCGAAGCAACCCAAGGTCGACCAGAAGGCGCTGAAGGCGTGGTGGGCCGAGATCGAGACGTGGCGCGCGCGCAACTGCCTCGCCTACAAGCCCAACAAGCAGGTGATCAAGCCGCAGTATGCGCTGGAGCGGCTCTATCACCACATCAAGGACAAGGACCACTACATCACGACCGAAGTGGGCCAACACCAGATGTGGGCGGCGCAGTTCCTGAAGTTCGAGCAGCCCAACCGCTGGATGACCTCGGGCGGCCTCGGCACCATGGGCTACGGCTTCCCGGCGGCGCTGGGCGTGCAGATCGCCCATCCCGAGGCGCTGGTCATCGACGTGGCCGGCGAGGCCTCGATCCTGATGAACATCCAGGAGCTCTCCACGGCGGCGCAGTATCGCCTGCCGGTGAAGATCTTCGTGCTCAACAACCACTACATGGGCATGGTCCGGCAGTGGCAGGAGCTGCTGCACGGCGGCCGCTATTCCGAGAGCTATTCGGAATCGCTGCCCGACTTCGTGAAGGTCGCCGATGCGTTCGGCGCCAAGGGCCTGCGCTGCGACGATCCCGCCAAGCTCGACGACACGATCAAGGAGATGATCGAGCTGAAGCATCCCGTCATCGTCGACGTCATCGTCGACGAGAAGGAGAACTGCTTCCCGATGATCCCCTCGGGCGCGGCGCACAACGAGATGCTGCTGGGTCCGGACGACAAGCAGTCCGCGAAGGTGTCGGAAGAAGGCATGGTGCTGGTGTGAGCAAGGATTCCGCTATCGTCGCCCATACCATCTCCGTGCTGGTGGCCAACGAGCCGGGTATCCTCGCGCGCGTGGTCGGCCTGTTTTCGGGCCGCGGCTACAACATCGAGAGCCTGACCGTCGCGGAGACCAACGCGAAGGAAAGCCAGTCGCGCATCACCATCGTGACCAAGGGCACGCCGATGATCATCGAGCAGATCAAGGCGCAGCTCGACCGTCTGGTGCCGGTCTATCGCGTGCGCGACCTCACGGTCGAAGGCCCGCACATCGAGCGCGAGCTGGCGCTGGTGAAGGTGAAGGGCGTCGGCGAGAAGCGCGTCGAGGCGCTGCGCCTGGCCGACGTGTTCCGCGCCAAGGTGATCGACGCCAAGTCCGATTCCTTCGTCTTCGAGGTCACCGGCAACACCGACAAGGTGCAGACCTTCATCGGCCTGATGGAGTCGCTGGGCCTGGTCGACGTCGTCCGCACCGGCATCGTCGCCATGTCGCGCGGCGGCGAGGCGCTGTAGTCATAAGTCTCTCAATGGAGCGCGCCACTGGAGTGGCGCGCTCCATGGAAACATCCCGTCAGTAGTTCGACAGGCCCTTGATCGAGGCCACCCGGCCCTCGATCTCGGCCAGGTTGGCCGGCGCCTTGTCGATCACGAACAGGGCCTGGGTGCGCCCGTTCATCTGCAGCGGGTCGCCGCCTTCGCGCTGCTGCATCTCGCCGAGGAAAGTGCCGGCCGGGCGGCAGGTCGGGGTGGCGCTCAGCCCGCCGAAATTGACACCCGGATAGCGCAGGCAGATCTGGGTGATCTGCTGGCCGCTCGAATCGCTGGTATTCTCGACCGTCCACTGGCCCTGGAAGATGCGCCGCTGGCCGACCATCCAGACCAGGTCGCGGCCGTCCGCCGTCGAATAGTGGATCTGGGCCGGGCCGGGGCCGCGGGTCCACAGCCAGGTGTGATTGCCCATCGCCCGCGCCGCGCCATGCACCGTCGAATTCTCCACCGCATAGTCGATGCCGGGCATCGGGGTGGCCGGGTTCGTCGGGGCGTCCGAGGGCTGGCTACAGGCAACCAGCGCGAGTGCCAATGGCGCGAGGATGGAAGCAGGGACGAAGGCGGAGCGGAGGGACATAAGGGGCTTTCCTCGGGAAACTACGGGGCTTGGGTTGCCCTGGGTGAGGCATACCATATGTAGAAGCGCAAGGGGGACATGCGATAAGGCGGGATTCGAGGCTGGTTTTTGCGAGCCGGGTTGTCTACTAACCCCCGTTCTTTGCAAGAAGCAGCTGCCAGGAGGATTGGCCCCTATGCGTGTCTACTACGATCGTGATGCCGACGTGAACCTGATCAAGGGCAAGAAAGTCCTGGTCGTCGGCTACGGCAGCCAGGGTCATGCCCACGCCATGAACCTCCGTGATTCGGGCGTCAAGGACGTGCGCATTGCGCTGAAGCCCGGCTCGGCCACGATCAAGAAGGCCGAGGGTGCCGGCTTCACGGTGATGAGCCCGGCCGACGGCGCCAAGTGGGCCGACATCGTGATGATGCTGACCCCGGACGAGCTGCAGTCGGACATCTACAACGCCGACCTCGCCGCCAATATGAAGCAGGGCGCGGCGCTGGCTTTCGCGCACGGCCTCAACGTCCATTTCAACCTGCTGACGCCGCGTCCCGACCTCGACGTGTTCATGATCGCGCCGAAGGGCCCCGGTCATACCGTGCGCTCCGAGTATGTGCGCGGCGGCGGCGTGCCCTGCCTCGTGGCGGTGGCGCAGAACTCTTCGGGCAACGCGCTCGAGATCGCGCTGAGCTACTCCTCGGCGGTGGGCGGCGGTCGCGCCGGCACCATCGAGACCTCGTTCAAGGAAGAGTGCGAGACCGACCTGTTCGGCGAGCAGGTCGTGCTGTGCGGCGGCCTGGTCGAGCTGATCAAGGCCGGCTTCGAGACGCTGGTCGAGGCGGGCTACGCGCCGGAGATGGCGTACTTCGAGTGCCTGCACGAGGTGAAGCTGATCGTCGACCTCATCTTCGAGGGCGGCATCGCCAACATGAACTACTCGATCTCCAACACCGCCGAGTACGGCGAGTACCGGTCGGGCCCGCGCATCGTGACCGCCGAGACCAAGGCCGAGATGAAGCGCGTTCTGGACGACATCCAGTCGGGCCGCTTCGCCCGCGACTGGATGCTGGAGAACAAGGTCAACCAGGCTTCGTTCAAGGCCACGCGCAAGAAGATGGCGGAGCACCCGATCGAAGAGGTCGGCGAGAAGCTGCGCGCCATGATGCCGTGGATCAAGGAAAAGGCGCTGGTCGACAAGGCCAAGAACTAAGGCGCGACGCGCTGCATGGAAACGGGCCCTTCTGGGCCCGTTTTTCTTTGTCTCTCATCCCTCGCTGCGCTCGGGATGACAGGACGGACTTAAATTATGTAGCCCCCACCTGAAGCATCGAGCATCGCGCCGGTGATGAAGGAGGCTTCGTCCGACAGCAGCCACAGCACCGCCTGGGCGATCTCGGCCGAGGTGCCGACCCGGCGCATTGGGATCGAGGCTTCGATGCTGCTGCGGAAGGCCGGGTCGTTCAGCCGGCCCTCGGTCATCTCCGTCAGCACCATGCCGGGGCGCAGCGAGTTCACGCGGATGCCCTCGGCCGCGACCTCGCGGGCGAAGCCCTTGGTGAAGGCGTCGACGGCGCCCTTGCTGGCGGCATAGGCCGACGAGCCCAGCCGTCCGCCGAGCGTCGCCGCCATCGACGAGACGTTGACGATCGAGCCGCCCGTGCCGCCATGCCTGGTCGACATGCGCTTGGCCGCCTCGCGACAGCACAGCATCAGCCCGGTGACGTTCGTGGCAAAGAGATTGGCCAGCACCTCGGCGTCGTATTCGTCGACCCGCCCGCGGCGTCCGTTGGTCCCCGCGCTGTTCACCAGATGGGTGATCGGCCCCAGCGCCTTCTCGGTCTGCTCGAAGAGGCGCACGATGTCGGCCTCGCGCGCCATGTCGCCGGGCAGGGCGATGGCCTTGCCGCCCGCGGCCTCGATGTCGGCCACGACCTTCCTGGCCTGCGTGTCGCGGGTCCGGTAGTTGAGGGCGATGCCGTAGCCGCGGGTCGCGGCCTGGCGGGCGGTCTCGGCGCCGATGCCCGAGGCGCCGCCGGTGATCAGGAGGGTCTTGTTCATGGGCCGATGGTATCGTTTCGTGCGGCCCGACGCCTACCCTATATGATGTAGCCGCCGCCCGACGCATCGAGCATCGCGCCGGCGATGAACGAGGCCTCGTCCGACAGCAGCCACAGGATCGCGTTCGCAATTTCATGCGACTCGCCGATGCGCTTGATCGGAAGCGACGCAGCGACGGCGGCGAGGACTCCCGGCTCATTGAGGCGTCCCTCCGTCATTTCGGTCATCACCGGACCGGGACGGATCGCGTTGACCCGGATCCCCTCGGCGGCGACTTCCCGCGCAAAGCCCTTGGTGAAGGCATCGACCGCGCCCTTGGTGGCGGCATAGGCCGACGCGCCGCGGCGTCCGCCCAGGGTCGCCGCCATCGACGAGACGTTCACGATGGCGCCGCCCTTGCCGCCATGCCTGGTCGACATGCGTCGGGTCGCCTCGCGGCAGCACAGCATGAGGCCGATGACGTTGACCGCGAACAGGTTGGCGATCACCGCGTGCTCGTATTCGTCTATGCGGCCGCGGCTGGGGTCGATCCCGGCGCTGTTGACCAGATGGGTGATCGGCCCCAGCGCACGCTCGGTCTCGTCGAACAGGCGGACGATGTCGGCCTCGAGCGCCATGTCGCCGGGCAGGGCGATGGCCTGGCCGCCCGCGGCCTCGATGTCGGCCACCACGGCCTGGGCCTGGGCGTCACGGCTGCGATAGTTGATGGCGACGCGGTAGCCGCGCGCGCCGGCGCGCCGGGCGGTCTCGGCGCCGATGCCCGAGGCGCCGCCGGTGATCAGGAGGGTTTTGCTCATGGCCCGATGATATAGTGCCGCCAACGTTTCGGGAGGAAATTCATGAAAGCCGCTGTTCTGTTCAAGCCCAACGAGCCGCTGCAGGTCGTCGAGTGCGAGCTCGACCCGCCGAAGGCGATGGAAGTGCGCGTGAAGATGAAGGCGTCGGGCGTCTGCCAGAGCGACTGGCACATCATGAACGGCGACTGGCCGTCGCCGATGCCGATCGTGCCGGGCCACGAGGCCGCGGGCGAGATCCTCGAATGCGGCCCGGGCGTCACGACGGTGAAGCCGGGCGACCATGTGATTTTCTCGTTCCGGCCGCATTGCGGGCGCTGCCGCTACTGCACCCAGGGCCGCACCGTGCTGTGCATCGGCCGCGCCTCGGTGCCGCCGGGCTCGCAGTATGACGGCACGCTGCGGCTGAAGCACAAGGGTGAGGGCATCAACCAGATGGCCCGCATCGGCACCTTTGCAGAAGAAGTCGTGGTGCCGGAGGAGATGGTGATCCCGATCCGCAAGGACATGCCGTGGCCACAGGCGGCACTGGTCGGCTGCTGCGTGGCGACCGGCGTCGGCGCCGTGACGCGCCACGCCAAGATCGAGACCGGCTCGACCGTGCTGGTGATCGGCTGCGGCGGCGTCGGCCTCAACGCCGTGCAGGGCGCCATGCTCTCCGGCGCGAGCAAGATCATCGCGGCCGACATCCTCGACAACAAGCTCGAGATGGCCAGGACCTTCGGCGCGACCCACACCGTCAACACCGCGACCGACAACGACCCGGTGAAGAAGGTGAAGGAGATCACCGGCGGCCTGGGCGTCGACTATTCCTTCGACGCGGTGTCGATCGGCACCACGCAGGCGCTGGCCTTCGACGCGCTGGCGCCGGGCGGCCATGCCGTTGCGGTCGGCATCTCGGCGGCCACGGTCAAGGCACAGTATTCGCCGATGATGATGGTGTTCGGCGAGAAGACGATGAGCGGCACCTTCTACGGTTCGGTGCGGCCCGATCTCGATTTCCCGGTGCTGGTCGACCACTACATGAACAAGCGCCTGAACATCGACGGGCTGATCAGCCGGACCTACCGGCTCGACGAGATCAACGAGGGCTTCAAGCGCATGATGGCGGGCGAAGTCGCGCGCGGCGTCGTGGTGTTCGACTGACCGCCGGCCGCAAGGCGATGAGCACACTCGACGAATTCGGCCTGACGGAAGAACAGGTCCTGATCCGGCGCAATGTCGCCGAGTTGCTGGCCCGCGTGCTGCCGCCGGAGGAGATCCGGCGGCTCGACGAGGAATCGGCGTTTCCCTACGCCGCCTTCGAGGCGTTGGCCGAGGCCGGCTACATGGCGCTGCCCTACGATCCCGCCTATGGCGGCATGGGCGGCAGCCGCAAGGACCTCGTCGTGCTTGTCGAGGCGCTGGCGCGTCATTACAGCGGCGCCTCGTCGCTCTACCTGCCGACCGTCGTCTATGGCGGCATGCATCTGCAGCTCACGGCGGGCGAGCATCTCAGGCGGCGCTATCTGCCCGAGATCTGCGCCGGCAGGCTCAAATCGGCTTTCGCACTCTCGGAGCCCGACACGGGGTCGGACGCGTCGGGCATCAAGACGCGGGCGGTGCGCGACGGCAACGGCTATCGCCTGACCGGCCAGAAGCTCTACATCAGCGCCGCCCACGTCGCCGACTATCTGATGGTCGTGGCCAAGACCGACAGCGAGGCGCGGCACAAGGGCGTGACCCTGTTCTGGGTCGATGCGCGTGCCGCCGGTCTCAGCATGAAGCCGCTGCCGACCCTGGGACGGCGCACCACGCATGCCAACGAGATTTTCTTCGACGGTGTGTTCGTGCCGGCCGACCATGTGATCGGCGAGGAGAATCGCGGCTGGTCGGGCCTGATGAAGGGGCTGAACCTCGAGCGGCTCTGTCTCGCGGCGCAGGCCTGCGGCAACATGCATTTCGCCATCGAGTACGCCAAGCGCTTCGCCCAGGAGCGCGTGCAGTTCGGCCAGCCGATCTCGAAGTTCCAGGCGATCCAGCACAAGTTCGCCGACATGCGCATCGCGCTGCGCACGACGCAGGCGCTGACCTATCGCCTGGCCGACATGCTCGATGCCGGCCTCGATCCGGTCGAGGAGACGGCGATCGCCAAGATCCAGGGCACCGACGGCGAATTCAAATGCGCCCATCTCGCCATGGAGATCATGGGCGGCGCCGGCTACACGATGGCGCACGACATCCAGCGCCTGTTCCGCGACGTGCGGGTCGGCTCGATCGGCGGCGGTACCAACGACATCCAGCGCAACACCATCGCCAAGATGATGGGCCTCTGACGTGCGCAAGGCCGGTGGGCTTCCCGGGAGCCTGTCCTAGTGCGCAAGATCGGTGACGCGTCGTTCTTTCGCATCGTCGATCGACTGCTGGAGCCCGGCACGACGCGCATGCCGCGGACGTCGTGGAGCATCGAGGGCGTCGAGTGGCAGCGCGAGCGGCACTCCTATGCCGGCGCCAGCCATGGCTTCACCGTCGAGGTCACGACGGGGCGAAAGACGGGCGCCGCGCCATGGACGATGATCGTGGTGAAGGAATACTGGCGCTCGGGGCGGGGCGACGAACTGAAGTCGCATCAATGGGCGCATATCGAAGCCGGCCGCCGCGCCGACGTGGTGGCCTGGCTCGAGCGGCAGGAACGCCGGCTGGAAGGCGCCTGAGACGCAAGCGGCGCGCAACTTTTCAGTCCGTCAGAAGCACGGACGAGCACAAACGGTGACCATCGCTGCGACCGTTTGAATCGCCTTGCGAGCCTTGCCCTGCCGGTCTAAACCCGGTCGCACCCTCGGTGCCGGACCTCGGAATGGCGCCAGTATTTCAAGATTTCGCCGTAATTACAGAGACTTAACTCAATGCTGTCGCGCGTCATCGGGCTATTTTCGGCGGACATGGGTATCGACCTCGGTACGGCGAACACGCTGGTCTATGTGAAGGGTCGAGGCATCGTTCTCAACGAGCCGTCGGTCGTGGCCCTCACCACGCAGAGCGGCAAGCGTCAGGTCCTAGCCGTCGGCGAGGAGGCCAAGATGATGCTGGGCCGTACGCCCGGCAACATCCAGGCGATCCGCCCGCTGCGCGACGGCGTCATCGCCGACTTCGAAGTCGCCGAGGCGATGATCAAGCACTTCATCTCGAAGGTGCACAATCGCCGCAGCTTCGCCCATCCGCAGATCGTGGTCTGCGTGCCCTCCGGCTCCACCGCCGTCGAGCGCCGCGCCATCCAGGAATCGGCCGAGAGCGCCGGCGCCCGCAAGGTCTGGCTGATCGAGGAGCCGATGGCCGCCGCGATCGGCGCCGGCCTGCCGGTCACCGAGCCCACCGGTTCGATGGTCGTCGACATCGGCGGCGGCACCACCGAGGTGGCCGTGCTGTCGCTGGGCGGCATCGTCTATCCGCGCTCGGTGCGCGTCGGCGGCGACAAGATGGACGAGGCGATCATCGCCTATATCCGCCGCAATCATAACCTGCTGGTCGGCGAAAGCTCGGCCGAGCGCATCAAGAAGACCATCGCGTCCGCCTGCCCGCCCGACGACGGCGAGGGCCGCACGATGGAGATCAAGGGCCGCGACCTGATGAACGGCGTTCCGAAGGAGCTGGTCATCACCGAGCGGCAGATTGCCGAGAGCCTGCAGGAGCCGGTGAGCGCCATCGTCGAGGCCGTGAAGGTGGCGCTGGAGAACACCGCGCCGGAACTGGCCGCCGACATCGTCGACAAAGGCATCGTGCTCACGGGCGGCGGTGCGCTGCTCGCGAACATGGACACCGTGCTGCGCCAGGCGACCGGCCTGCCGGTCTCGGTGGCCGAAGACCCGCTGCTCTGCGTGGCCCTTGGCACGGGCCATGCTGTCGAAAACATCGTGCGACTGCGCGGCGTCCTTTCGTCGATGTACTAACAGGCCACGCCGCCGCCCGCTTGGGTTAGAATGGGCAGGAAATGGCGATCCGGGACGACTTCGAGGTAGTCGCGAGCCAAGTGCGCACCGTGGTGCAGCGCTTCGCCCTGGGCCTGCTCGTGATCGTCACCTTCGGTGTCATGCTGGTCGGCAAGGCCGACACCGTTCTGGTCGAACATGCAAGGGTTCTCGCGCTCGACATGGTGAGCCCGGTACTGGAGGCGATTGCCCGGCCGGTCGCCTACGCCAACCGCGCCATCGCCGATCTTCGTGAATTCGCCTCGCTGCGCGAGGAGAACGCGCGACTACGCGAGGAGAATGCCCGCCTGCTCGCCTGGCAGACGGCGGCGCGGCGGCTGGAGAACGAGAACGAGGGGCTGCGCAGTCTCGCGAGGTTCCGCGAGGGACCCGAGGCCTCCTTCATCACCGCCCGGCTCGTCGGCGACAGCGTCAACGCCTACATGCGCGGCGCGCTGCTGAACGTGGGCCGCCGGGTCGGCGTGGCGACGGGCCAGGCGGTGGTCACCGGTGAGGGCCTGGCCGGCCGCATCGCCGAGGTCGGCGAGAACAGCTCGCGTGTCCTGTTCGTGACCGACGTCAATTCGCGCCTGCCCGTGCTGGTCGAGCGCACCCGCGAGCGGGCCATCCTGGCCGGCGACAACTCGCCCCGGCTGCGCCTCACGCTGCTGCCGAGCATCGCCGGCGTACAGACCGGCGATCGAATCATCACATCGGGCCATGGCGGCAGCTTCCCTGTCGGCATCCCTGTGGGCGAGGTCGTCGAGACCAGCGACGGCAGCGTCCGCGTCCGGCCCTTCACCGATTTCTCGCGCCTCGAGTTCGTTCGCGTCGTCGACTACGGCGTGACCGGCCTGGTCGGCACGGGGGCCCCGGCGCCGGCGGCACCGCCGGCAGGTGTGCGGGTTCGCTGACATGCGCGCCGACAGCAGCCTCGCCATTCTCGACCGCTGGGGCCGTGCCGCCCTTCCAGGCACGGTCCTGCTTTTCTTCGTGCTATTGACCCTGGCCCCCCTGCGCGCACCCTATCTTTCGGATGCCCTGCCGCTGCTGCCGATCCTCGTGGTGTTCCAGTTCAGCCTGGCGACACCCGAGCGGCTGCCGGGGCCGTTGCTGCTGGTGATGGGCATCCTGCTCGACCTGCTGCTGGGCGGCCCGGGCGCGCCCGTCGGCATCAGCGCTCTGGGCTTCATCCTTGTGCGCGCCGCCGTCATCGGCAACCGCCGCTATCTCGTGGGTGTTCCGTTCCTGTTCCAGTGGATCGGCTTCTGCATCCTGTGCTGGGGATACGTCGCGCTGGTGTGGGCCTTCACGACCGTGTGGATGTGGACGGCCATCGATCCGGTTCCCGCGATGTTGCAGTATATCGTGGTGATCGTGATTTACCCGCTGCTGGCCCCGCTGCTCGCCCGTGTGCGTGCCCGTGACCCCCTGAATGTGCCCGAGCTGTCGCGCGGCTCGGCGCGGCCCGGCGAGACCACGACATGAAGTATTTCCGCCGATGAAACATTTCCGAAAGGGCGACGGCGAACGCAGCGGTCTCTTCACCCGCCGGGCCCTGCTGCTGGGCGGGGCGCAGGCCGTCCTGCTGACCGCGCTGGCCGGCCGCCTGTACCAGCTCCAGGTCGTCGAGACCGATCGCTTCTCCTCGATGGCCGAGGAGAACCGCGTCAGCATGCGCCTGCTGCCGCCGTCGCGCGGACTGATCTTCGATCGCGGCGGCGTGCCGCTGGCCGTCAACCGCAACAATTTCCGCGCCATGGCGGCCTCGGAGCGCGGGCGCGGCGTCGATGTCCTGGTCGAACGCCTCGACCAGCTCCTCACCCTGGGCGACGCCGAGAAGACACGCCTGCTGCGCGAGCTGCGCCGCAACCGCAACGCACAGCCCGTCGTGGTGCGAGAGAATCTCGCCTGGGAGGAGGTCGCCCGCCTCGAATTCAACGCCCCCGACCTGCCCGGCGTGTTCATCGATCTCGGCCAGTCGCGCGACTATCCCGAGGGCGATCTGATGAGCCACATCGTGGGCTATACCGGGCGCGTCGCCGACGAGGATCTCGCCGGGCGCGACGATCCGGTGCTCCAGCTCGCGACCATGCGGTTCGGCAAGAAGGGTGTCGAGCGCTCGTTCGAGGACGATCTGCGCGGCCGGGCCGGTGCCGTCCAGGTCGAGGTCAATGCGGTGGGCCGGGTCGTGCGCGAGCTCGAGCGCACCGAGGGCCAGCCCGGCGCCAATGCGCTGCTCACCATCGACCTCGACATCCAGCGCTTCGCGGCCGAGAAAATGAAGGAGCACCAGAGCGGCTCCGTGGTCGTGCTCGACGTCATCACCGGCGACGTGATCGCCATGGTGTCGACGCCCGGCTTCGATCCCTCGACCTTTGCGCGCGGCATCACGCAGGCGGAGTGGCGCGACCTGCTCGACAATCCCGAAAGACCCTTGCACAACAAGGCGATCGCCGGCGTCTATCCGCCGGGTTCGACCTACAAGATGGTAACGGCTCTGGCCGCGCTCGACGCCAAGGTGATCGACCCGTGGACGCGCCTGCCGTGCCCCGGCTACCTCGAGCTGGGCAAGATCAAGTTCCATTGCTGGCTGAAGGGCGGCCACGGCTCGACCAACGTCTCCGAGGCAATCGCCATGTCATGCGACTGCTTCTTCTACGAGGCGGCGCGAAGGGCCGGCATCGATCGCGTGAGCGACATGGCCCAGCGCCTGGGCTTCGGCAAGGTGAGCGAACTCGGCCTGCCCGGCGAATCGGCGGCAAACCAGCCGACCCGCGCCTGGAAGCAGGAGAAGCTCGGCAAGGCCTGGCAGCACGGCGACACGTTCAACCTCGGCATCGGCCAGGGCTTCATGACCGCGACGCCGCTGCAGCTCGCCATCATGACCGCGCGCCTCGCCAATGGCGGCTACGAGGTCCAGCCCAACCTGCTGCTGGCCAAGGCCACGCCGCGCGAAGAGCTGGTGCCGCCGGCGCCGCGCACCAAGCCTAGTGCGCCGTCGCTGCGCCTCAACCCGCAGCATCTCGCGGTTATCCGGCAGGGCATGTCAGACGTGGTCAATACCGGCCACGGCACGGCCAATGCGCTGCGCGCCAAGCAGCCCGAGTTCACCTACGCCGGCAAGACCGGCACCGCCCAGGTCAAGCGCATCACCGAGCGCGAGCGCGAAATGGGCATCACCCAGGCCTCGCTGCCCTGGCACCTGCGCCACCATGCGCTCTTCGTCTGCTACGGCCCGGTCGACAATCCGCGCTACGCCTGCGCCGTCATCGTCGAGCATGGACAGGCGGGCGGCGCCACGGCGGGGCCGATCGGCCGTGACGTCCTGATCGAGACGATGAAACGCGACCCGTCGCGCCGCACCGACCGCTTCAAGAAGATGGCGTCGCGATGAGTCTCGCCTCGATGGGCAGCGGCCCGTCGCTCGACGCGCCGGCACCGATCAGCTTCGCCGAGAAGATCTGGCGCATCAACTGGGGCCTCGTGCTGGTTCTGACGGCGATCGCCGGGGTGGGCGTGCTGGCGCTCTATTCGGCGGCCGGCGGGCGCTTCGAGCCGTGGGCGGCGCGCCATGCGGTGCGTTACGGCTCGGCCCTGGCTCTCCTCCTGGTGGTGGCGTTGGTCCACCCCAAGGTCTGGCTGACGCTCGCCTGGCCGATCTACATCGTGTCCGTGCTGATGCTGGTGGCCGTCGACGTGATCGGCAAGATCGGCATGGGCGCCCAGCGCTGGCTGGTGATCGGCCCGCTGCAGATCCAGCCCTCGGAGATCGCCAAGGTGGCGGTGATCCTGGTGATCGCCCGCTATTACCACGGGCTGCGGCGCGAGCAGGCCGGTCAGTTCCTCTACACCTTGCCGCCGCTCGCGATGATCCTGGTCGTGGTCGGCCTCGTGATGGTCCAGCCCGACCTCGGCACCGCCATGATGGTGCTGATGGGCGGCGGCGCGCTCCTGTTCGTGGCGGGGGTGCGAATCTGGATGTTCCTGGCGGCCGGCATCAGCGCGGTGGCCTGCCTGCCGATCGCCTGGTCGCTGATGCACGAGTATCAGAAGAAGCGGGTACTGACGTTCCTCGATCCCGACCGCGACCCCCTGGGAGCCGGCTATCACATCACCCAGTCCAAGATCGCGATCGGCTCGGGCGGCATGTTCGGCAAGGGCTTCCTGAAGGGCACGCAATCGTCCCTGAACTTCCTGCCCGAGAAGCAGACCGACTTCATCTTCACGACCTTCGTCGAGGAGTGGGGCATGGCCGGCGCCCTCGTGCTGCTCGGCCTGTTCGCGCTGGTCGTGGTCTGGGGCTTCTCCATCGCCTTCCGCAGCCAGCATCATTTCGGCCGCCTGCTGGCGCTCGGCGTCACGGCGATGCTGTTCCTCTACATGTTCATCAACACCGCCATGGTGATGGGGATGCTGCCGGTCGTCGGCGTGCCGCTGCCGCTGGTCAGCAACGGCGGCACCGCGCTGCTGTCGGTGATGTTCGCCTGCGGCCTGCTGATCGGGGTCAATGTCTACCGCGATGCGCAACTACCCCGCACCCGATAGGCCGATCTGAAAATTCTCTCCAAAGAGGCTATCGACAAGGCGGAACAGCCTTGGTATAGCCGCCGCCTTCCGGGCAATGACCCTGCTAGGCAGTGGGGGCGCATAGCTCAGTTGGTAGAGCAGCTGACTCTTAATCAGCTTGTCCCAGGTTCGAGCCCTGGTGCGCCCACCAATGCCCGTGAGTTCCTCACACGCAGATTCCGCCGATCTCCGGCCGCCTCTAGAAGAGCGGCAGCGGAGCTGAAGCCGCGCGCCTGGCCTCTGCGGTGGGCACGCCGAGGGCGCGGAGGATGGCCTCGGTGACCCGGCTCCCGTGGCCTTTCTTGGCCGTCGCGAGCGCGATGTTGCGCATCCCTTCCATGGTGGCCCCGATCACCAGGTCGAGTGCCGCGGCCGCATCGCCGGCGGTGAACTCGCCCGACCGCATCCCCTTGCGCAGCTCCGTCGCCACGAAGCCCGTGATCGTCTTGCGAAAGGCGGGATCGATCGAGGCGACGTCGAGGATCAGCAGCGCCCAGCGGGGCGTGGTCTCGGCCAGCCCGAGATAGCGCCGGCAGCCTGCGGCCATCTGTTCCGTGGCGGTCTTCAACTGGGCCCGTCCCGGCGCGCTGCGGGCGCGGATGGTCTCGGCGATCTCGACGGCGACGGCGCTGACCAACTCGGCCTTGCTGCGGAAATGATTGTAGACGGTGCCGATGGTCACGCCGGCGGCGGCAGCGATTTCCGGCAGGGAGGTGCCGGCGACGCCGCGCGTGGAGAAGACTTCGATCGCCGAGGCGATCAGCAGCCGGCGTGTGCGCTCCCGCTTCGGAAGCCGCGTTCCCGGCGGGGCGGGCTGCAGAAGGTCGGGCAGGGGCTCGAGCTTCATTGATTTAAATACACTTGTCGTTCATTTTTGGATGGCCCATACAATTTACCGGGGGAGTGTCTTCCAGTATCGGGCGTTACCATGACATTTCACAAGGAACAGAAACCGGATCCGGCGCGACGGGCTTTCCTCGCCGCCGCCTCGGGCGTCGCCGCGGCCTCGCTCCTGGGGCCTTCCCTCGCGGGCGTGGCGCGGGCGCAGGGACAGCCGGCTGCGCCGTCCGTCATTCCCGCCTCGGGGAGCCGGGGCGCCCGGCCCAACATCCTGTTCGTGTTCACGGATCAGGAGCGTTATCACGCCCGGTGGCCCCAGGGCCTGTCGCTGCCGGGGCATGACCGCCTGCAGAGCCGGGGAGTGACGTTCACCAACCACCAGTGTCCGGCGACGATGTGCACCTCGTCGCGCTCGGTGATGATGACCGGGCTGCAGACTCCGGACAACGGCATGTTCGAGAATCTCGACGTGCCGTGGATGCGCGACCTGCCGCTCTCGAATCCGACCCTCGGACACATGCTGCGCAAGGCCGGCTACTACACGGCCTACAAAGGCAAGTGGCATCTCAGCAAGGCGACCGACACGCGCGAGATCGGCTCGTTCATGACGGCGGAGATGGAGAGATACGGCTTCGCCGACAATTTCTCGCCGGGCGACCTGATCGGCCATACGCTGGGCGGCTACGGCTTCGACCATCTCACGGCCGGCAGCGCCATCAACTGGCTGCGCACCTCGGGCCGTCCGCTGTCGGATCAGGGCAAGCCGTGGTGCATGACGGTGAGCTTCGTCAATCCGCACGACGTCATGTACTTCAACACCGACGCGCCCGGCGAGAGCGTGCAGGACAGCGGCAAGCTGCGCCTGCATGCCGCCCGCGCGCCCGAGCATGCGCTCTACAAGAACAGCTGGGACGTGCCGGTCCCTGCGACCCTGCGCCAGCCGTTCGATGCGCCGGGACGGCCCGCGGCGCACCGCGAGTTCGACCGCGTCTGGGACTATATCCTGGGCGACATCCCGCTCGAGGACGTGCGTTGGAAGCGGTTCAACGATTACTACATCAACTGCATCCGCAACGTGGACCGGTCGATGGAGGCGCTGTTCGCCGAACTCGATGCGCTGGGCCTGGCCGACTCCACCATCATCGTCTTCACGGCCGACCATGGCGAGATGGCCGGCGCGCACGGGCTGCGCGGCAAGGGGCCGTTCGCCTATCGCGAGACCAACCACCTGCCGTTCCAGATCGTCCATCCCGACGTGAAGGGCGGGCAGGCGTGCCAGGCCCTGTCGAGCCACATCGACATCGTGCCGACGCTCCTGTCGATGGCCGGTGTGAAACCGGGGCAGGTGGGCGAACTCGCCGGCCGCGAGCTGCCGGGCCGCGATCTGTCCGCCGGGCTCGCCAACCCCGGCAGCCAGGCGGTCGATGCGGTGCGGCCCGCGACGCTGTTCACCTACAGCGGCCTCGCCAGCAACGATGCCGCCGTCTTCGACTTCGCCGCCAAGGCGGTGATGGCGGGCAAGGACCCGAAGGAAGAGGCCAAGCGCGAGGGCTTCAAGCCCGACCTGCGCAAGCGCGGCCACGTGCGATCGACCTTCGACGGCCGCTACCGGTTCACGCGCTACTTCTCGCCGCTCGACCACAACAGCCCGAAGACCCTCGACGAGCTGTTCAAGTGGAACGACGTCGAGCTGTTCGACCTGTCGAGCGATCCGACCGAAGTGAACAACCTCGCGGTCGACCGTGCGGCCAATGCGGACCTGCTGACGTCCATGAACGGCAAGCTCGAGGCGATCATCAAGCTCGAGATCGGCAAGGATGATGGCCGTGAGCTGCCGAACATCGCGGGCATCGATTGGGGAGTCGACAAGATCGATCTTTAGGGATCGACGGTCGGCACGGGAAAAGGCCCCGCTTGGGAAGGCGGGGCTTTTTCTTTGCGCCGTCGATTTTTCACCGGGTGGCTTGCTACAAAGGATGGCTTCCGGAGTTCGCCACCATGCGCATCGTCTGCATCGTCCTCGCTCTCACGCTTGCAAGTCTCGGCGCCCAGGCGCAGACGGCGGCGCCCGGCTTCTTTGCCTTCGTGATGCTGGGCGAGGGAAGTGATAGCCAACCGGTGCCGATGGTGCGCAGCGTCGCCGAACGCACGACGGCCTGTCCGATGCTGCGGACCTCGGCAGGGGGCGCCACGATCCCGATGACGCAGCGTCGTCGTCCACCGGGCGGCCATTTCGACGAGGTCACGGTCTGCGAGGCGCTCTATCCGGTGGGCGAGGCCGCCAGCGTCTTCCTGGGCGATCGTCGCATCGACCTGCCGAACGTTTCGCTCGGGACGCCGCGCCGCGTGGTGCTGATCGGCGACAGCGGCTGCCGCGGGCCGGCCAAGGACAAGCCGCAGGATTGCGGCGGCGACGGTTTCGCCAAGGTCTGGCCGTTCGGTGTGCTGTCCGACGAGGAGGCCGACAAGCGTCCCGACCTGATCGTGCATGTCGGCGACTACAATTATCGCGGCACCGAGCGCGGCCTCGTCCTGCCGCCCAGCCTCACCGGCTACGCGGCACCGCTCAGCGTGAACGTCTACGATACCGGCGATCTCGACGACGAGGACATCGCCAGCCTGCCGATCGGCGCGGCCTACTGGAGTCAGAACATCGAAGGCAGCCCGAACCCGGACAAATGGACCAACTGGCGCGACGATTTCTTCGCTCCTGCCGCCAGGCTCCTGGTCGCGGCCCCCTGGCTGATGAGCCGCGGCAATCACGAACTGTGCAGCCGTGGCGGCCCCGGCTGGTTCTACCTGCTCGATGCCGGTTCGACGCTGCTGGGGCCGGGCCACAAGCAGGAGGAATGCCCGCCGCAGCTGCCGCCGGACTGGCGGGCGGGGGCCTGGCCCAAGCCGCCGGCCCAGCCTTTCGCTGGCCTGCCCTTTCCGACGCACACTTCGGCACCGTTCCGCCTGAAGCTCGGCCGCCTCAACATCATCGCCGTCGATTCGGCGAACGCCGCCGACGCCGTGCTGTTCAATCTCGACACCTACATTTCGCAGTATCGCGAGGTGGCGCGGATGCTGGCGGAGGACCCGACACCGACCTGGGTGGTGACGCACCGGCCGATCTGGGCGGTGGTGAAGCGCGACAAGGGCGGCCCGATCGGCCTCACCCCCTATGGCTTCATCAACGAGACCCAGCGCGAGGCAATCGACCGCGTGTTCGGCCGCGGCCTGCCCCCTCACGTCACCGCCGTGATCGCCGGCCACATGCATCGCTTCCAGGCGATCGGTTTCGAGGGACCGCGCCCGCCTCATCTGGCCGTCGGTACCGGCGGCATGGAGCTGTCGCACGTGCAGCCGCCGCCTTCGCCGGACAATCCCAAGGCCCCCATCCGCGTGGAAGGGCTGGACAGAAGCCCCGCCTGGGTCGTCGGCCTGCGCGACTTCGCGGCGATGATCGTGCGACCGGTGGAAGACGGGACCTGGACCAGCGTCCTCTACGGCACCGAAGGCGAGGCCCTGGCGATCTGCGATTCGCGCTGGCCGGGTCCCGGCCGCCAACGCTCGGTGTGTGAGCTCCAGTAGCGTTCAGCTGCAATGGCTGCGCGAGCCGGCGGTGGGCCCAGGCGTCGTCGCCGCGAAGGTGTGGTAGTGCTTCTTCATGCCGGCATCCTGGACCGGCCCCGTTGGTCTTCGAGATTGTTCGGTTCTTTCACCTGTCGTGCTCACGGCAGCCAGGAGTATCCAGATGACGAAACGCATCGGCATTCTGACGAGCGGCGGCGATTGCGCCGGCTTGAACGCCACGATCCGCGCGGTGGCGCTGCGGGCGCATCATGGCCATGGCTGGACGACGATCGGCCTGCGCTACGGCACGCTGGGCCTGCTGGAGCGCCCCGTCGAGGCCGTCACCCTTGATCCCGACCGGCTGAGCGCCGCGCTCGCGCGTCAGGGCGGCACGTTCCTCGGCAGCACCAATCGTGGCGATCCCTTCGCCTTTCCGATGCCCGACGGCAGCCGCAAGGATCGTTCGGGCGAAATGATCGAGGGGCTGAAGCAGCTCGGCCTCGACGGGCTGATCGGGGTCGGCGGCGACGGCAGCCTCGCCATCCTGCGCAAGCTGCTGGGTCCGTCGGGGATTCCCTTCGTGGGCGTTCCCAAGACCATCGACAACGATGTCGGCCACACCGAGCGCGCCGTCGGCTACTCGACCGCCGTCGCCATCGCCACCGAGGCGCTCGACCGGCTGCAGCCGACCGGCACCAGTCACGAGCGCACCATGGTGCTCGAAGTGATGGGCCGCGACGCCGGCCACATCGCCATCGCCGCCGGCATCGCCGGCGGTGCCGATGTCGTGCTGATTCCCGAAATCCGCTGGAAGCTGGAGAACGTCGTCCAGCACATCGCGCAGCTGCGGGCGGTGGGCCGCACGTCGGCGCTGGTCGTGGTGGCGGAAGCCGCCGGTCAGTCGGACGAGGCCGTGGATCCTGCCGCCGATGCGCCCGATCACGGCGTCGGGGACTGGTTGGCCAAGCGGCTGGCCAAGGCCACCGGCGCGGAAGCGCGTGCCACGGTCTTGGGGCACGTGCAGCGCGGCGCCATGCCGACGGCGGAGGACCGGCTGCTCGCCTCGGCGCTGGGGGTGAGGGCGGTCGACCTGCTGGCGGAGGGAAAAGGCGACCACATGGTGGCCTGGTGGAACCGCCAGGTGATCGACGTGCCGCTCGCCAAGGTGGTCGGCCGGTCACGCACCGTCGATGCCGACGGCACGCTGATCCGCACCGCCCGCGCCCTGGGGATCTGCCTGGGGGACACCGTCTAACAGCCCTTCCGTCTCACCTTGACCCATCCACCTCATCCTGAGGAGGTCGCGTAGCGACCGTCTCGAAGGATGGGCAACAAACGTGGTGCGCGTGCCCACCCTTCGAGACGCTGACTGCGTTCGCTCCTCAGGGTGAGGTCAGTGTTGGAATGCCCGGCTCCCTTCATGGACGGAGTCGGGCGGATAAACGAAACAAACGAAATAAACGAAACAAACGAAGCCAGAGTCGCACCCCCTCCGTGACTCCGCTGCCGTGGCGACCGCTGAGTTTCAGAAAAGCCTTTTAAAACAACCCGCTAGGCGAGATCGCTGCGCGACAGCCAGAAGACCTCGCCCTCGCTCAGCTCGGTGTCGAGCCAGATGAAGGGAAGCCGCGGATAGGCGGCTTCGAGCGGCGGGCGGCCGCGGCCGATCTCGCACACCAGGCCGCCGCTCTTGGTCAGATGCGCGGGCGCTTCGGCCAGGATGCGATGGACGAGGTCCAGCCCGTCGTCGCCGGCGGCCAGCGCCAGGCGCGGCTCATGCCGGAACTCCGGCGGCAGCTTCGCCATCCCGCCGGCATCGACATAGGGCGGGTTGCTGATGATCAGGTCGTAGCGCTGGCCCGGCAGCGGCTTGAAGAGATCGCCGCGATGCAGGGTGATGCGGTCGCCGAGACGGTGCGTCGCCACGTTGCGCCGGGCGAGCGCCAGCGCGCCGGCCGACAGGTCGACGGCATCGATCTTCGCGCGCGGGAAGGCGAGCGCGGCGAGGATGGCCAGACAGCCCGAGCCGCAGCAGAGATCGAGGATGCGGCGCGGCCGGGCGGTCGGCAGGGCGCCGCCGGCCAGCAGGTCGCCGATGAAGGAGCGCGGGATCAGCGCCCTGCGGTCGATGTGGAACCGCACGCCGTGCATGTAGGCGGCTTCGAGGAGATAGGGTGCCGGCATGCGCAGCCCGATCCGCGCCTCGATCAAGGTCATCAGGCGCGCTTTCTCGGGCTCGGTCGGCACGAGGTCGAGCCACGGGTCGATGCGGGCGATCGGAAGACGCAGCGCTTCGAGCACCATGAAGGCGGCCTCGTCGACCGCATTGGTCGTGCCGTGCCCATAGGCCAGCCGTGCGGCGCGGAAGCGCGCGACGGCGAAGTGGAAGAAATCACCAAGGGTGACGAGAGAGGGTTTGGTCGCGCGTGCCATGCGGGCCTACATTACCGGATATGAATCGCCGCGCGCTTCTTTTCGCCGGACTCGCTGTCGCGGCGACCGCCGGGGCGACGGCACGCGCCGTCCCCGCCGAGATCAAAGTGATCCTGATCGGCGGCCCCGACTGTCCGCCCTGCGTGCGCTGGAAGCGCGAGTATCGCGAAGCCTGGATCGCCTCGCCCGAGTTCCGCCAGGTCGTCTGGGAGGAGGTCGAGGCGGCGCGCTTCCGTGAAGTCTATCAGGAGCGCTACTGGCCGGGTGACCTCGCGCCCATCCTCGCCCAGATCCCGCGCAAGAGCGGGGCGCCGCGGTTCCTGATCGTCCAGGCGGGCCGCATCGTGTCGAACCATCTCGGCGTCAGCAAATGGGCCAACACGCTCGACGATCTTCGCAAACTTCTGGGATAGCAAAATGGCAGGCGCTCTCGACGGTCTGGTCGTCCTCGACCTCACGACCCATCTCTCCGGTCCCTTCTGCGGCATGCAGCTCGCCGACATGGGCGCCGACGTCATCAAGATCGAAAGCCCGCAGGGCGATTCGATGCGCGGCGCGCCGCCCTTCATCGAGGGCGAGTCGGCGCCCTTCATGCTGTGGAACCGCAACAAGCGGGGCCTCCGGCTCGACCTCAAGAACGAGGACGACCTCGAGGTCTTCTGGGAGCTGGTCGACGGCGCCGACGTGGTGCTCGAGAATTTCCGGCCCGGCGTCATGAAACGGCTGGGTCTCGGCTGGGAGGCGCTGCACGCGCGCAACAAGCGGCTGGTGCTGGGCTCGATCTCGGGCTTCGGCCAGACCGGCCCCTATGCCGGCCGCGGTGGCTTCGACCTGATGATCCAGGCCATGTCGGGCCTGATGTCGGTAACCGGCCCGAAGGACGGCCCGCCTTACCGCATTCCGCTCGCCATCTCCGACGTCGGCGCCGGCCTCTATCTCACCATCGGCGTGCTGAGCGCGCTGCAGGCGCGCCACAAGACCGGTGAGGGCCAGTGGGTCGAGACCTCATTGCTCGAAGCCACCGTGTCGCTGGGCGTCTATGAGGCTGCCAATTTCTTCGCCAACGGCATCCGGCCGGAGAAGCTCGGCCAGGCGCATCGCGGCTCTTCGCCTTATCAGGTTTTCCAGACGGCGGATGGCTGGCTGACCATCGGCGGCGCGCAGCAGAATTTCTTTCGCAGGCTCTGCGCTCTGATCGGCCGGCCGGAACTGCCCGAGGATCCGCGCTTCAAGGCCAACGCCGACCGGGTGAAGAACAACGAGCAGATCGTCGCCATCCTGCAGGCCGAGATCGTCAAGCGCACGACCGACGACTGGATGGCGACGCTGGAGAAAGAGGGCATCCCGGCCGGACCGGTGCTGCATCACGACGAGGTCTTCGCCGATCCGCAGATCCTGGCGCGCGACATGGTGGCCGAGGTCGAGCATGCCAAGGCCGGCAAGCAGAGAACGCTGGGCGTGCCGCTCAAGATGTCGGCGACGCCGGGAAGCGTTCGTCGCCCGGCGCCGATGCTCGGCCAGCACGATTCGGAGATACGAGGTGCGAAGGGCCGCTGAATGGCGGCCGAGCTTTGCTTGGCCTATCACCAGCGCGAGCGCTGATATTTGTCGGGGACGCCGTCGCCGTTGCGGTCGCGGTCGTAGCGGTCGGGGATGCCGTCGCGGTCGCTGTCGCGCATGCGGCGGTAGGGCGGAGGTGGTGACGACACCGGCACGGGCACGTAGCGGGTCTGGGTGATCACCTGCGGCCGGGGTGGCGGCGGTGTGTAGTAGGTCGGGGCCGGCCGGTAGTAGCTCGGCTGGCTGACATAGTTGTTTGAATATCCGTAGTTCGAGCCGTAGCCCGGGCTATAGCCATACGTCGTCGGATAGCCCGACTGTTCAACGCACCCCGCCGTCACCATCACGAGGCCCGCGGCGGCGAGCCAGCTGACGCAGCGCATTCTGTCCCTCCAAGAGGAACGCCCGGTTTCGATGGGGACGTTCCCATGAACGCAGAGTCGCGAGCGACGGCGGCGGGCGGTGGACGCAACGGCGTCTTATTGAAGGCGAGCCGTGATCGAGTGGTGACCGGACGCGGAAACGGCTCTCGGATTTCTCCGGGAGCCGTTCCGCTGATGTCCGGGCGCCTAGCGCTGGAAGGCGTCGGGGATATGGTCGCCGTTGGCGTCGATGTCGCGCCGGTTGGGCACGCCGTCGCGATCATAGTCGCCGTTGGGGCCGCGGCGTCCCTGATAGCCGTAGCGCGGGGCGTTGTTGTAGTTGCCGCTGTTGTTGTAGGCGTAGTTGCCGCCGTAGGCCGGACGGCTGTTGTAGTAGGCGTTGTTGTACGCGGGGCGGCTGTTGTAGCCACTGTTGTAGGCGTACGAATTGTCGTAGCCGGTCTGGGTGCAGGCGGCGGTTGCGGCCAGCAGGCCCGCCGCCATCACGAACTTCAGCTTGTTCATCGCTACCTCCGTTTCGGGTCGAACCGTGTCTCACGACAGGCACTTGTCCCTAGAACGAGGTACGCCGCCCGAAGTGGCATCGGGCGGGCGAAAAGTTGAAGTTTTGTAAAGCGCACCGCCCGGCAACCGCAACGGGTGCCGGGCGTTTCAGGCTCCCCGAGGCTAGAGCGCGCCGGGCGCCGGGCCGCGCGCGACCTTGGCGTTGAGCTTGGGCGGATGCGTGACGATCGACTTCAGCGCCGGCACCGGCTTGTGCAGCTTGGCGATGTTGGGCAGCGGCCGGGCGAGCACCGGGTTGGTCTTGAACGCCTGCTCCATGGCGTGCGCCGCGCCCAGTACCTCGCCATCGCCGCGGAAGCGGCCGACCACCTGCAGGCCGAACGGCATCTTGTTGCCGTCGACGCCGCACGGGAGCGAGACAGCGGGGTTCGACGTCAGGGTGACGAAGTACTTGGTGGCCATCCAGTGGTAGTAGGTGCCGAGCTTCTTGCCGTCCATCTCCTCGATGTAGAGCTGCTTCCAGGGGAAGGGCGAGAAGCCGACGGTCGGACCGATGACCAGGTCGTACTCCTTGTAGATCTCCTGGAAGGCGCGGAAGATCCGCGTCTGCTCGCCATGCGCCCAGGCGAAGTCGGCCAGGCTGAGCTTCGCGCCGAGCTCGTAGTTGGCGATGATGTTCGGCCCGAGCATCTCGCGATTGTTGGTGTAGGCGTCCTGGTAGCGCGACAGGAAGCTCACCGCGCGAATCACGTCGAAGCAGCGGTCGGCGCCGCCGTAATCGACGTCCACCTTGTCGAGGCTGCGGAAGAACGGCTTCATCGCCTTGATCTTCTCGCGGAAGGTCTGGCGGATCGCCTTCTCGACCGGCGCGCCGCCGAAATCCTCGGTGTAGGCGACCCGCAGGCTGCCGAGATCGACCGGCCACGGCTCGGCATAGGCTTCCGGCTCGAGCGGGAAGGACAGCGGATCGCTGTCATGCTGGCCGACCTGCGTGGCGAACAGCAGGCAGACATCGGCGACGTTGCGGCCCATCGGGCCCAGCACCGAGATCGGCGTCCACCCCATGGCGCGCCGTTCGACCGCGACCATGCCCGGCGAGGGGCGGAAACCCACCACGCCGCAGAAGGCCGCCGGGTTGCGCAGGCTGCCGCCGGTGTCCGAGCCGGTGCAGACCGGCAGCATGTCGGTGGCGAGCGCGGCGGCCGAGCCGCCCGACGAGCCGCCGGCGTTCAGCATCGGGTTGAAGGGATTGCCGGTGGCGCCCCAGACCGGGTTGCGGCTGTTCGAGCCGGCGCCGAATTCCGGCACGTTGGTCTTGCCGACGACGATGCCGCCGGCGGCACGCACGCGGCCGACCATGACGTTGTCGTAGCCCGGCACATAGTCGCGATAGAGCGGCGAGCCGTAGGTGGTGAGGAGGTCCTTGGTCTCCTCGAGGTCCTTGATGCCGGTCGGCAGGCCGTGCAGCAGCGGCAGGTCCTCGCCGCGGCGCACCGCGGCCTCGGCGGCCTTGGCTTCCTTGCGCGCGCGGTCGACGCACATCGCGGTCACGGCATTGACGGCGGGGTTCACCTCCTCGATGCGCTCGAGGCAGGCATCGAGCAGCTCGACCGGCGAGATTTCCTTGGTGCCGATGCGGCGGCGCATCTCCACCGACGACAGGGAGACGAGTTCTTCTTTCGACATAGCTTCCTCTTCTTGAAATCGATTACGGCCGGTGCAGCTTGACGGGTTCGCGCGTCACGGTGCGCCGGCCGTTCTTGTAGGCGGCGAGGACCGGCGCGATGGTCCTGAGCGCCATGACGGAATCAGGGGCATCGAGCACGACCAGATCGGCCGGACCGCCGACGGCGATGCCGTAATCGTCCTTGCGCATCAGCCTGGCGGCCGTCTTGGTCGTCATGTCCCACAGCGCTTTGACCTCGTCGTCATTGGCGCGCTGGGTGACGATGGCATGCATGTTGACCTGGCGCAGCAGCTGGCCGTCGCCGAACGGCGTGAACGGATTGAGGATGTTGTTGGAGGCGACCGAGCAGGTGACGCCGCGCTCGGTCAGGAAGTTCAGGTCGAGGACGTTGCGCGGCACGTTGTGGTCGGTGTGGCGGCCGCCGAGATAGAGGTCGGTCGCGGTCAGCACGGTCGCGGCGACGCCGGTGTCGGCCATGCGCCGGGCGACCTTGTCGAGGTCCTTGAACGGCATGGTCGAAAGCTTGCCGACATGACCGACGGCGACCCGGCCGCCCCATTTGTATTTCTCGGTGAGATCGCAGACCAGCAGCGTGTCGAGATGCTCGGCCGTGGGGCCGCTGTCGACATGCATGTCGATATCGGCATCGAACTCGCGTGCCAGTTCGAAGACGCGATGGATCTGGGCGGCGCTGTCGCTGTCGTAGCTGGGCGCCGCGCCGACGACCCGGGCGCCGTTCTTCAGCGCCTCGACCATCAACTCGTCGGTGCCGGGATTGTTGGTGAGGCCCTCCTGCGGCATCACGCAGAGCTCGATGTCGATCGCCCACTTGTACTTGTCGACCAGTGCCTTCACGCCCTCGAAACCGCGCATCCCGATCTTGGGATCGACCTCGCAATGAGGGCGCATACGGGTGGCGCCGTGGCTGATGCATTTCTCGATGGTGGCCGAGGCACGCTCGATCACGTCCTCGACCGTCATCGTGTGCTTCACCGCCGACACGCGCTCCATCGCGAGATGCGGCATGCGTTTGGTGTTGTGCTCGCAGCGGCCGAGGATGCAGGCCTTGTCGAGATGGATATGGGTGTCGACGAAGCCGGAGCAGACGAGGCGGCCGTGTCCCTTGTATTCTTCCCTGGCGCTGCCGCCCAGCTTCGGCGCTATGGCGGCGATGCGGCCCTGGACGACGCCGATGTCGGTGGTCGGTTGATCGGGCGTACTGTCGGCGAGCCGCACATCGCGCAAGACAAGGTCGAAATCCATCATCACTCCAGTCGCCGGCGGCGGCCGGCACGCATGTTGCACCATGCCGTCGTCCATTAACAGCCCGACGGCCCCGGAGGCTCAGCAAGAACCATGCTTTCTCGACGTCATCTCCTGATCGCCGGCGCCGCCTCCGCCACCGCCGTCGCTTCGCCGGGCATCGCCGCGGCGCAGACTGCCGCCTGGCCGACCAAGCCCATCCGCTGGATCGTCAACTTCCCGCCCGCGGGCGCGGCCGACATCATGTCACGGGCGCTGGCGGAGTATTTCGGCACGAAGCTCGGCCAGCCCATCGTCGTCGAGAACAAGCCCGGCGCCGGCGGCATGCTGGGGGCGGACATCGTCGCCAAGGCGCGCGGCGACACCCACATCGTCATGATCTCCAGCGCGGCGTCGCACGGCATCGGACCCGTTCTCTACAAGGACGTCCCCTACGATCCGCTGGCCGACTTCACGCATATCCACCTGGTCGGCACCTTCCCCAGCGTGCTGGCGGTGAACGGCACGTCGCCGATCGGCTCGGTGCAGGAACTGATCGAGATGGCGCGGGCCAAGCCGGGCGAGGTGACCTACGGCTCGGGCGGCAACGGCACGATGAACCATCTCGTGGGGCAGCTCCTGGCGCTCGCGGCCAAGGCACAGCTCACGCACATTCCCTATCGCGGCTCGGCGCCGGCCATGAACGACCTGATGGGCGGCCAGATCACCGCCCTGATGGAAAGCCTGCCGACGGCGAGCGGTTACTTCGCGTCCAAGCGCATGAAGCCGCTCGCGGTGAGCGAGGACCAGCGCGCGCCGACGCTGCCGGACGTGCCGACCTTTCGCGAGGCGGGATTTCCGGAGGTCGTGGCGACCAACTGGTTCGGCTTTTCCGCGCCGGCCGGAATCCCGCCCGAGATCGCCAAGCGATGGGAGGTGGAAATCGCCGCTGCCCTGCAAAGCGCCGAGATCAAGGAGCGTTTCGACAAGCTCGGCATCCGGCCTGGCACCTTGGGCTCGCAGGGCTACACGGCGCTCATCGCCAAGGAGCTGCCGCGGTGGCGCGAGGTGATCAAGGCGGGAAATATCCGCGCAGACTGATTGCCTCATGCGCCGCTTCCGGCACAATGCGCGCCGGAGGAAATCAAGATGGTGCATCCGCTTCGCGACAAGGCGGCCGTCAGCGGCATTGGCGAGACCGCTTACACGCGCGGCACGACCAAGAGCGGGCTCGCGCTGCAACTCGAGGCCAGTCTCAGGGCGCTCGACGATGCCGGGATCGACCCGCGCGACGTCGATGGCGTGATCCCGTACTTTCCGGGCGGTGCGATTGCCGAGGACTTCATCGCCAATCTCGGCCTGAAGGATCTCACGCTCTCGGCCTTCATTCCGATGGGCGGTGCCACCTGCGTCGCCGCCATCCAGATGGCGGCGATGGCGGTGACGACCGGCGTCTGCAAACACGTGCTGATCTCGGTCGGCCGTACGGGCTACTCCGGCTCTCGCGTGTCCACGCGCCTGCAGCAGTTCCCGGTGTTCGCGCAGGCGGCCGAGTTCGAGGCGCCGATCGGCATGTTCGCGCCGGCCCAGCTCTACGCCCAGGGGGCGCGCCGCCACATGGAACTCTACGGCACGACGGCGCGGCAGTTCGCCGAAGTGGCCGTCGTCACGCGCCAGCACGCGATCCTCAACGGCAACGTCGTGATGAACAAGCCGCTGACGGTCGAGGATCATCACGCCTCGCGCATGATCGCCGATCCGTTCCGCCTGTTCGACTGCAGCCTGGAGAGCGACGGCGGCGCGGCGGTCATCATCAGCGCCACCGAGCGCGCGAAGGACCTCAGGAAGCCGCTGGTCACCATCGCCGGCACGGCCGAAGGCCATCCCGACTCGCCGGCGTCGATCGCGCAGCGCCCCGACCTGCTGGAGTTCGGCCTGGTGAAGTCGGCGCCGCGCGCCTTCGCGATGGCGGGCGTCGGACCGAAGGACATCGACGTGGCCGAGATCTACGACTGCTTCACCTTCACGGTGATCCGCCAGCTCGAGATCCTGGGCTTCTGCAAGACCGGCGAGGGCGGCCCGTTCGTGATGGACGGCCGCATCGGCCTGGGCGGCGAGCTGCCGATCAACACCCATGGCGGGCTGCTGAGCCAAGGCCATGTCGTGGGCCTCAACCATGTGATCGAACTCACGCGCCAGCTGCGCGGTGAGGCCGGCCGGGCGCAGGTGAAGGATGCCGAGACCGGCCTCGTCACCGGCTATGGCGACATGGGCGACGGCTCGATCGCGATCCTCAGGAGGGCGGCATGAGCCAGGCTCCCGCGCCGGTCGTTCCGCCGGCCCCCGAACGTCCGCTGCCGACGCCGACCCGCGAAAGCCAGCCCTACTGGGATGGCCTGAGCGATGGACGCTTCCTGCTGCAATACTGCTCGTCCTGCGGCAAGGTCCGGCACTATCCGCGGCCGGTTTGCCCGCACTGCTTCTCGATGGAGAGCGAGTTCAAGGAAGCGCCGCTGGGCGGCAGCCTGCACAGTTGGACGGTGTGCCACCATCCGTTCAACTTCTTTTTCAAGGCGTCGGCGCCCTACATCGTGGCGCTGGTCGACATGGATGCCGGCGTGCGGGTCAATGCGCAGCTGCACGGCATTCCCGAGGCCGAGCTGAAGATCGGCCGGCGTGTGAAGCTCGGCTTCGAGCCGGTCAACAAAGAGGTGACGCTGCCCGTCTTCGTCGCCGAATAGATAAGACAGAGAATCCTGGGAGGAAGAAAATGAAGCGTTCCGTATTCGTGGCGTCGGCCTTGGCCGCGCTGCTGCTGCCGTTTGCCGTCTCGGCGCAAACCGATTGGCCGACCAAGCCGGTCTCGCTGGTCGTGCCCTATCCGCCGGGCGGCGTGAACGACGCCGTGGCCCGCGTCTATGCCGAGAAGCTCTCGGCCGAACTCGGCAAGCCGTTCATCGTCGACAACCGCGCCGGCGCGGCCACCACCGTGGCCTCGAACTTCGTCGCCAAGGCCGCACCGGACGGCTACACGATCTATGCCGCCGGCACGTCGCTGATCATCAACCCGACGCTCACGGGTCAGGTCCAGTACGACCCCAACAAGAGCTTCGAGCTCGTGTCGCTGATGTCGTTCACGCCCTTCATCCTGCACGTGAACGCAGACTTCCCCGCCAAGAACATGGCCGAGCTGATCGCCTACGTGAAAGCCAACCCCGGCAAGTTCAACATCGCGAGCTCGGGCATCGGGGCCACCAATCATCTGGCGGCCGAACTGCTGAAGGCGCAGGCCGGCCTCAACATCACGCACGTGCCCTACAAGGGCGGCGCCCAGGCCGGACAGGACGTGGCTTCGGGCCAGGCCCAGATGATGTTCTCGGCCGCGCTGGAGGCCAAGCCGGTGCTGGCGACGGGCCGAACCCGGGCCATCGCGATCTCGAGCCTCAAGCGGTCGCCCGCCTTCCCCGACATCCCGACCGTGGTGGAGTCGGCAGGCCTGCCCGATTTCGAGGCCGTGTTCTGGCAGGGCATGATCGTGCCGGCCGGCACGCCCAAGGCGATCGTCGACAAGCTGCAGAAGGCGATCGCCAAGATCGCGGCCGAGCCCGAGATGATCGAGCGCTTCAAGCCGCAGGGTGTGGAGATCCGCGCCTCGACACCGGCCGAGTTCAAGACCTTCCTCGAGAAGGAGGAGAAGCGCTGGACGACGCTGATCAAGGACCAGAACATCAAGCCGGAGTAGGCACTCCCGTTAGAGCGCTTTCCGAAGCGTGAGATTGAAGCGGCGGCGTCCGGTCAGCGGATGCTCGCCGCTTTTCAATGTCAGCACGCCGTGATGGAAGAGGCGGGACGCTCCGCCCCAGACGACCACGTCGCCATGCTCCAGCGCGACCTTCCGGACGGGATCGCCGCGCTTCGGTCCCCCGAACTGGAAGGTGGCGGGCAGGCCGAGCGAGACCGAGACGATGGGATGGGCATAATCGGCTTCGTCCTTGTCCTGGTGCAGCGACAGCTTCGTGCCGGGCTCGTAGCGGTTGATCAGGCAGGCGTCGGGAACGAAGGTCGCGAACCCCGCCGCGCTTGCCGCTTCGTCGGCCAGCGCGAGGAACCCGGCTGGCATTGCTGGCCACGGCGCGCCGCCGTATGGGTCGTGCGCCTGATAGCGATAGCCGGTTCGATCCGTGACCCAGCCGGCGGCACCGCAATTGGTCATCGCCACGGACATCTCGAAACCGCCGGGCGTCACCATGCGCCGGAACGGCGCCTGGGCCGCGATCTCGTCGATCGCCGCCAACAGCGCGAGATCACGCTTTCGTGCGAATCCCCGCAACAGCGTGGCGCCGGGCGCCAGCGCCTCCTTTCCGCCATCTGGGTCGAACAGGCTTTGCTGCATCGCACCGATATAGGGCATCTTCCGCCGGAAGCATCAGGAGTAGCGTGATGAGGAACTGGATCACTGCCGCCGCTGTGATCGTCGCCGGCACGGCGACCGCGGCCGGCCCCGCCGCCGCGCAATCGGGTGAGGCCTCGAAGGGCCAGCGCGTCTTCAACACCCAGTGCAAGTCGTGCCACACTGTGGAGAAGGACGGCGCGCAGGTCACGGGCCCCAACCTGCACGGTCTGTTCGGCCGCAAGGCCGGCACCAGCGCGGGCTATGCCTATTCCGATGCGATGAAGAATTCCGGCATCGTCTGGGATGAGACGACGCTCGCCGAATACAACCGCGATCCCAAGGGCAAGGTGCCCGGCACCAAGATGCTTTACAACGGCGTGAAGAACGCCGGCCAGCTCGCCGACCTCATCGCCTATCTCAAGGAAGCGACGAAGTAGTCAGCGCGTCATCGCGTCCACCAGATCGTTTAGGGAGGCGTCGGCCGCCACCGGGTCCGCCTTCGTGCCGTTCCACTCCAGCCAGATGGAGAGGAAGTGGTTGCGATAGCCGGTCACCGCCAGCGTCGAGTGGATCTGTACCAGGGTCGTCGGGATGACTGCCCGCAGCGTGACGCAGCGAAAGGAAATCCCACCCGGGGAACATTCGGCCGGGCCGTTCACGATCTTCAACCCGTCGGCTTCCGGTGTGAGCTGGCGGATTTCACCAAGAAGCTGGTCGAACTGTTCTGCAACAAGCGTGCTGTCGGCCCCGGACGGTATCGAGGCCATGCCACCGTTGAAGATATTGACCCGGGCTACGCCATCGAGCGGCGGTGCCACGAGGTAGGTCAGGCTATAGCCCAACTCCGGCTTTGCTTCGCTCCGCCCATGGTCGATCGATCGCACCAGTCGGAAATCGCGGCCGACGATGGACGGAAACTTCAGGCCGGTTGCTGGATGGATCGCGGGCGCGCGCGAAGTCGCCGATCCCGCGGGTTGGGCGATGGTCGGCGCCGCAGAGACGGCCAGCATGAGGATTGCCGCCAAGATACGCGCCGTCATCGCAACCACGGATTCTCCCTTTCGGGGGCACTCTACCCGCGTGCCGTGAAACTGTCGCGCGCCCGCACATAGGCGAACGAGCCCAGCACGAGTCCGGCGGCGAGGACCCCGAACACCCAGCGATAGGCCGTGTCGCCGGCCCCGAAGGCCTCGACGATGTAGCCGGCGGTGGCCGGCAGCACGGCGAGACCCAGGCATTGCGCCATGTTCACGGTGGTGACGCCGCGACCGGCCAGCCGGTCGGGAAACAGCGCGCGGCCCTGCGCCACGATCACCGTCCCGTAGGCGCAGAAGAAGCAGAAGGCGATCAGCAGCGAGACCGCGAGCCAGAGCGGCGGATGGGACAGCGCGGCCAGGATCGCCAGCAGTACCATGGAGATCGCCGCGCCGCCGAACACCACGCGCTTGCGCGAGCGCAGGACCCGATCCATCGGTCCATAGGCCAGGATGCCCAGGATCTGCGCCACGCCCATGGCGAGCAGCACGTTGCCGCGGGCGACACCGTCGAGCTTGTGCACGTCGTAGAGATAGGGACCGCCCCACACGCCCAGCACCGTCAGCATCGTGGCGTAGGCGAAGAAGTGCATGGAGAGCACCGGGCCGAGGCCGGGCGTGCGCCAGACTTCCCACAACCCGCGCAGGATCTGGCCCGGCGATTCGCGCGCGGGCTCGGGTCCGCGATACTCCGGCGGCCGGTCCTGCACGAAGACCAGGAAGCCGACGGCCACCAGCAGCGTGACGACGGCGAGCCCGAGGAAGCCGCTGCGCCACCCCACCGTGGCCGCGATCCAGGCGAGCGGCGTGGCGGCCGCCAGGGTGCCGATGTTCGAGGCCGCGAACACCCAGGAGAGGCGCGTCGAGAGCTTCGCCGGCTCGAACCAGCGCGAGCACAGGAACACCACCGACATGAACGAGGCGGCACAGCCCACGCCCACGATGGTGCGGCCGGCGATCAGGTCTCCCGCGTCGCTCGCATTGGCGATCCACAGCGAGCCCAGCATGGCGAGCAGGGATAGCGCGGCCACCGTCCGGCGTGCGCCGAACCGGTCGAACCATAGCCCGACCGGGATCTGCACCGCGAACAGGGCGAAGAAGAATGCGCTGCCGGCCCAGCCGAGCTGGCGCGCGCTCAGGTCGAGGTCGCGCACCAGCTCGGGCGCGATCACGCTGTTCGACACGCGATAGAACTGGCTGAGGCAGGTGACGGCGATCAGCAGGATGAGGAGGGGCAGTCTCGACGCCATGGCCCGGCTTGCTACCACGGATGCGACGAACATTCCTTCGGTCTGGACCGAAGGATCATCCGGCAATTCCGTCGTCTCAAGCGGGTCGCCATTTCGAGCCGACCCTTGGCCGATCTCGTCCTAGTCGAGGCTCTTGCCGTCGATTTGCTTGTCGAAGGCGAGGTCGTCATTGAGGCACCATTGCTCGGCGACAAGGCCGTTCTCGATGCGGAAGATCGAGAGTTCGTCGACATGGATCGCATGGCCGGTCGGCGCGCGTTTGCCGAAGGGGCCGAGATGGGTTCCCGTCGAGTGATAGCGCACGGCGACCCGGTCGCCGTCGATGATCATGTCGTCGATATGTTCGCGCCAGTCGGGAAAACCGGCGCGGATGCGTTCGATGGCGCGGCGGATGCCGTCGTGCCCGTCGCGATTCTCGCCTTTGCCCCAGCCCTTGGGCATATGCGCCACGAAGTCGGCGGCATAGATTTCCGGGACCGCGTCGAGTTCGCCGGTGCCCCAGATCTCGTGCAGTCGCTCGATCAGTTCGCGGGCCTGTTCGCGGGTCGTCATCAGTGTGCTGCCATCAAAAGAAAAGAGGGGCGTTCGTCGGCACCCGCCCAGTCGGGATGGGCGGCAACGTCGTCCGCGCTCGCGGACCATTCTTCCAGACGCGCGAGGGTGAAGCCGCTCTCGATCAGCAGGTTGACGTAGCGGGCGAGGGTGCGGTGCTGCTTGATCACGCCCTTGGCCAGCCAGTCGGTCGAGCGAGCGCCTTCCTCGTGATAGCGGTTCAACGGCCAGGCGAAGCGGCCGTCGGGATCGCGGGTCCAGCCAGGGCGGCCGGGCGCGGTGTACATCGGATGCTCGACCGAGAAGACGAAGCGGCCGCCCGGCGCGAGGCCACGGCGCACTTGTTCGAACAGGCCGCGCAGGTTCTCGACATAGTGGAAGGCGAGAGAACTGTAGACGAGATCGAACACGCCCTCGGCCAGGGCGAGCGTTTCGAGGTCGGCGCGTTCGTAGCGGATCGCGGGATCGGCCGTGGTTTCGCGCGCCCGCGCCAACATGTTCTCCGACACGTCGAGGCCCTGCACGGAGGCGGCCCCGGCCTCGCGAGCCCAGCGGCAGAACCAGCCGAAGCCGCAGCCGAGATCCGCGACCCGCTGTCCCTGCAGGTCGGGCAGCATCGACTGCAGGGTCGGCCACTCCGGCGCGGCCGCCAGCCCTTCCACGGAACGCGGAAGGCGGCTGTAGCCCGCGAAGAACGCGGCGGTGTCGTAGATGTTCTGCGTCATCGACCTATTTGACGGCAGCGGCGGCCTTGGCCTGGCGGCAGGCCAGCGCCAGTGCGGCGCCGAGATCGCCGAGCAGCTTGCCCGTCATCTCGTCGGTGAGTTTGCCGTCGGCGAACTTGTTCTGCGCCTGGGCGATCATGACCTCGGGCTTGTTGACCGGACGGCCGTCGAGGAACACCAGCGTCTGGCGGAGCTGGTACTGCGCGCGCGCCGTGCCGAGGACGCCCATCGAGGCGCCGAACAGGGCGACCGGCTTGGCGGCGAAGGGCTGCGGAGTCATGCGCGACAGCCAGTCGATGGCGTTCTTCAGCACGCCCGAGATGCCGTAATTGTATTCCGGGCTGACGAGGACGATGCCGTCGGCCTCCAGCATGGCCTTCTGCGCCGCCTGGACCTTGTCGGGGAAGCCCTTGGCCTGCAGATCGGCGTCGTAGAGCGGCCAGTCGCCGATCTCGATCGTGTCGCACGTGGCGCCGGCCGGCAGCCGCTCGACGAAGGCGTGCAGCGACAGGCGGTTGAAGGAGGCTTTGCGCAGGCTGCCGCAGAAGGCGACGAGTTTCAGGGTCTCGGACATGCGAAGGGTTCCTTTGTCAGCGGGTGCGTGGGCGGCTACATAGGTTGCGCTTGGAAAGTTGGCAAACCCGGGAGCAGGGCTAAAGATGATGCGATCCGTATTCGTGGCTGCCGGCGTAGCGGTCGCCGCATGGTCCTTTTCGCTGCCGGCTTTCGCGCAGGACCAGCCGCCCGACAAGTGGGTCATGTACTGCTCTTCGGAGGGCGGCAAGGATTGCGGCGCGCAGGCGACGATCGACGGCAACAGCCTGCTCGGCCAGTTCCTCGTGATGCGCTACTCGGCGGCCTACAACAAGATTTCCGTGGTCGGCGACGGCCAGGGCGTGCGGGCCAGCATCCAGGTCGATTCGAACCCCTTCATCTCGACCAGCATCTGCGGGCAGGGCATCTGCCAGTTTGACGAGGGCAAGTCGGCTGAACTGCTGCAGCAGCTGCGTACGGGCTCGCAGATCCAGGTCCAGCTCCAGTTGCAGGACACGATGGCGGGACCGTTCATGCAGTCTCTCAAGGGCTTCGAACGCGAGCTGCAGAGGGCGATCCAGGCGCAACGCGGCGGTTGATCGACGAAGCGCGTCGCCTACTCGAGGCGGCGCGAGAACAGCCAGGTCGCATAGCCCAGCGTGACGCAGCCGATCAGCGCCATGGGCCAGAGCTGGGGCCAGGCGAGCGCCCACGGGAGATCCTGCAGGAAGATCCCGCGGCTCAGGGTCACCATGTAGCGGATCGGATTGAGATGCGTGAGAGCCTGTGCCCAGTCGGGCATGTTGGCGATCGGGGTCGTGAAGCCGGACAGCACCATCGCGGGCGACAGGAACAGGAACACGCCGAGGATCGCCTGCTGCTGCGTCTTGGCCACCGATGAGATGACCAGGCCTATCCCCACCGCGGACAGGACGAAGATCGCGATGGCGACGTTGAACAGGACGACGCTGCCGACGAAGGGCACGCCATAGGCGAACCATGTCAGCGTGGCGATCAGGTTGGCCTCGACGAAGCCGATGCAGAGTGCCGGGACGGTCTTGCCGACCAGGATCTCCATGGGGCGCAACGGCGTGACGAGGAGCTGCTCGAAGGTGCCGAGCTCGCGCTCGCGGGCGACCGAGAGCGCCGTGATCAGCAGGGTGGCCACGATGGTGAGCAGCACCGTCAGGCCCGGCAGGATGAACCAGCGGCTGTCGAAATTGGGATTGAACCAGGCGCGCGGGTGAATGCTGAGTTCAGCGGCGGCCTGGCCGGCTCGGGCGAGGTTGTAGCTTTCGACGATGCCCAGCGCATAGCTCTGCAGGATGAGGGCGGCGTTCGACTTTCGCCCGTCGAGCAGCAGCTGGACGCGGGCCGGGCGGCCGGCGGCGACGTCCGCCGAGAAGGTCTGGCCGACATGCAGCACCGCCTTCACCTTTTGCGCGTCGAGCGCCTCCTGGACGGCCTGCGGATTGTCGAAACGCGCGACGACGTGGAAGGCGGGCGAGGCCTCGAAGCGGCTGACCAGTTCCTGCGTGGGCTGCGCCCGGTCCTCGATCCACAGGCCGAGCGCGGCATCCGTGACCTCGAACGTGGCGGCGCTCGCGAACAGGATGAGCTGCACCAGCGGCGGGACGACGAGAACCATGCGGCTCTTGCGGTCCTTCCACAGCATCTTGAATTCCTTGAGGATCAGCGCGGCGATGCGGCGCCACATGGTCGTTACTCCAGGCTGCGGCGGGTGCGGGCGATGGCCAGCGCGAGAAACAGGACGGCGAAGCCCACCAGCATGGCGAGGTTGGGCAGCAGCACGGGCCAGACCGTACCGGCGAGGAACAGGGTCTGCAGGCTCGACACGAAGTAGCGGGCCGGAAAGACCGTCGTCACCATCTGCACCCAGCGCGGCATGCTCTCGATGTCGAACATGAGGCCCGACAGGATCAGCGCCGGCATGAAGGTGACGAGGAAGGCGAGCTGGGCCGCGACGAACTGGCTGCGCGCGACCGTCGAGATCAGCAGGCCCATCGCCAGGGAGACGATGAGGAACACCGAGGAGACGGCAACGAGCACCTCGGCGGAGCCCCGGAACGGCACCTCGAAGACGACCAGGCCGATGAAGACCGAGACCGCGAGGCCGCCAAGGCCCAGCACGAAATAGGCGACCAGCTTGCCCAGCAGGATTTCGGTCATGCTGGCCGGCGAGGCGAGCATGGCCTCCATCGTGCCGCGCTCCCATTCGCGCGCCACCACGAGCGCGGTCAGCAGGGCGCCGATCATGGTCATGACCATTGCGATGAGGCCGGGCACGATGAAGTTGGTGCTGCGGATCTCGGGATTGAACCAGTAGCGGTTCTCGACCGTGATGGGGGCCAATGCGGGCTGGGCGCGGTCGCGCCGGTGGCCCAGCAGCCACGTCGCCACGACGCCCTGGGCATAGCCGGTGACGATGCGGGCATTGTTGGCATCGACGCCGTTGACCACGATGGCGATGTCGGCGGCGCGGATCGGATCGGCCACGCGCCGCGAGAAATCGCTGCGCAGCACCACGAAGCCTTCGATGTCGCCGCGCATCAGGGCGGCTTCGGCCGCCTTCGATGTGAGGAAGGAGAAGGGACGGAAGTAGGGCGTGTTGGCAAAGGCCTGGAACAGGCCCGCCGATTCGACGCTGCGGTTCTCGTCGACGATCCCGAAGCGCACATTGCGGGCGTCGAGCGAGATGCCGAAGCCGATCAGCAGGAGCAGCACCACCGGCATCACGAGCGCGATCGCGATCGAGGAAGGGTCGCGCACGATCTGCACGAACTCTTTGTGCAGCAGCCCGGCGAAGCGACGGAAGAAGGTTTGGGGCGATGTCATGCGGCGGCCGCGCCTTGCCGTTCCATGTCATGCTCGCGGATCAAGCCTACGAACGCGTCTTCGAGCGTCGGCTCCGGCAGGTCCGCCGTGACGAACCGCTCCTTCATCGCATCCGGACTTCCGGAGGCGATCATCCGTCCCGCATAGACGATGCCCAGCCGGTCGCAGTACTCGGCTTCCTCCATGAAATGCGACGTCACCAGCACGGTGACGCCGCCCTCGGCCAGCGCGCCGATGCGCGACCAGAATTCGCGCCGCATCAGGGGATCGACACCCGATGTCGGCTCGTCGAGGAACAGAACCTGCGGTTCGTGCAGGAGCGCGCACCCGAGCGCCAGGCGCTGCTTGAAGCCGAGCGGCAGGGCCCCCGCTTCCAGGTCGGCGACGGCCGCAAGGTCGAAGCTCTCGATCGTCCAGGCGATGCGGCTCGACCGGCGCTGGCCGGCGAGGCCATAGACGCCGCTGAAGAAGTCGAGATTGTCGCGAACCGACAGATTGCCGTAGAGCGAGAATTTCTGGGACATGTAGCCGATGCGTTCGCGCGCCGTGGCCCGGGCGCGGCCGAGATCGACGCCGGCGACATGCGCCGAACCGGCGCTCGGCGCCAGCAGGCCGCAGAGCATGCGAAAGGTCGTGGACTTGCCCGCGCCGTTGGGCCCGAGCAGCCCGAAGATCTCGCCGGGCTTGACCGTGAAGCTCACTTTGTCGACTGCCCGGAACCTCCCGAAGTCGCGCGTGAGGTCGCGGGCCTCGATCGCGATACCGTCGGTGGAGAGAGCTGAGGTCGCCTGCATCGCCGGCGCTGCGACCGGCGGGCGCTCGGCCAGGAGCAGGCTCACGAACGCGTCCTCGAAGCGCGGCCGCGTCGGACGTGCGAGCGAGCTGGTGCCGACGAGTTTCGCGACGTCGGGCAACGCGCATCCCTCCTTGAGCACGAGCCGGAGGCTGCGGCCCTGGATGGTGGCGTCGGCAACCGACGGCAGCGCCGCTGCGGCACGCTGGATGCGATGCCGCTGTCGCTCGGGCAGGTCGATCAGGAAGGTGCGCCCCTCCAGCCGGCGGGTGAAGTCGGCAGGATTGCCGGAGGCGAGGAGGCGGCCACCATCGAGCAACAGGAAGCTGTCGCACCGTTCGGCTTCGTCCAGGTAGGCGGTGCTCCAGACGATGGCAACGCCGGTGCCCGCCATCGTCCGCACGATGCGCCAGAGTTCGCGGCGGGAGGCGGGATCGACGCCGGCGCTCGGTTCATCGAGCAGCAGCAGCTTGGGCCGGGGCAGCAGGGCGCAGGCGAGCCCAAGCTTCTGCTTCATGCCGCCCGAGAGCTGCCCCGCCAGCCGGCGGGTAAAGGGTGCAAGGCCGGTGAACTGCAGCAGCGTCGCGAAGCGCTCGCCGCGGGCTGCCGCGTCCAGATCGTGCAGGTCCGCCTGCAGGTTCAGGTTCTCCTGGACCGTCAGATCCTCGTAGAGGCCGAAGCGCTGCGGCATGTAGCCGATATCGCCGCGCACCGCGTCGCGTTCCGTGGCCGGATGACCGAGGATCTCCAGCGTTCCCTTGTCCGGCGTGAGCAGGCCGGCAACGAGCCGCAGAAGCGTCGTCTTCCCGGCGCCATCCGGACCGACGAGACCGGTGATCTGGCCGGCGGCGATCGTGGCGGTCACGTCGGTCAGGGCGGCCGTTGTCCCGAAATTCTTGCTGAGGTCGGTGAGTGTGACCGTTGCGGGCATGGCCGGCCTAGCCGGCGCCGAGCGGCACGCGGACCGTGACCGGCATGCCCTGGCGCAGGCGATCGTCGGGGTTCTTGACGAACACGCGCAGCCGATAGACGAGCTGGGTCCGCAGTTCGGTGGTCTCCACGGTCTTCGGCGTGAACTCGGCCGTGGGCGATATGAAACCGATCCAGCCTTCGTAGGGGCGGGTCGGATCGGTGTCGGTGACGACCGTCACCACCATGCCGGGCCGTATGCGACCGAGATCGGGCTCGGAGACGTAGGTGCGGACCCAGACCTTGTCGACGAGCGACACGGTGAAGATCGGATTGGCGGGGCTGACCATTGCGCCCGGCTCGACGATTCGGCTGAGCACGATCCCGTCGGCCGGCGATTTCAGCACAGTGTCGGCAAGCCGCCGCTCCGCCAGCGAAAGAAGCGACTCTTCCGACCTCAGCAGGGCCTTGGCCTGCTCGATATCCTCGCGGCGGGGGCCGATCTCGGTCAGTCTTGCAGCCTGTTGCGAAATGTCGAGGCGCGCGCGCGCCGAATCGTAGCCGTTCTTGGCCTCGTCATAGAGCTGGCGCGAGACGTTGCCGCCGGCCAGCAACTCGGTCCGGCGCTTGAGGAGGAGTTCGGCGTCGACGACGGCGGCCTTGTTGGCATCGACCTGGGCGCGATCGCGGGCGATCTCCTCGGGACGGCTGCCGGTTTCGAGGCGCTCAACCGCCGCCCGTTGTGCCTCGACCCGGGCACGGGCCAGCGAAGCGGCGTCGCGATAGGTGTCGGCTTCCAGCACCGCCACGGTCTCGCCTTCCTTCACTGCGTCGCCTTCCTCCTTGCGCAGCTCCTGGAGACGGCCGGTGGCGTTGAAGGCGAGATCGACCTGGCGGATGTCGACATTGCCGTACAGGGTGAGGAAGGTCGGTTGCGCCCGCGGCCAGTAGCGGTAGGCGGCGCCCCCGCCGGCGGCCAGCGCCACGACGAGCAGCGCGACCAGGAGCGGCCAGCGGCGGCGAGACTGGGGCATTCCGTACTCCACGCATCGATTGCTGCGCGGAGACCTAGAACCAGTCGGCGTTTCGCTCCTTGATGTCGGTCAAGCCTGCCGGCGATAGAGGAAGCAGTTGTCGGCCTTGGGCATCTTGATGCCTTCGTAGAAGGTCATCGCCGTCGGCGCGGAGAGGAGCAGGGTGGTCGTGTTCGGACCACCGGCTTCGGTGCGGGTCATCTCGATCAGGTGGCGGCCGATTCCCTGGCCATGGCAGGCCTTGTCGACTGCGAGGTCCGACAGATAGCAGCAGAAACAGAAGTCGGTGAGCGAGCGGGCGAAGCCCACGAGCTTGCCGTCCTGACGCGCGGTCAGGATCAGGTTGGCCTGCTTCAGCATCTGCTCGATGCGGGGGCGGTCGGTGATCGGGCGGTTGAGGCCCGACTTGGCCACCACGTCGATATATTCGTCGGCACCGAGATCGTCCTCGCGGGCGTAGATCGTGTTCATTGCGTCAGCCATCTCCTCAGGGCGGCCGAAACCTCGGCCGGTTTCTCCAGCGGGGTCATGTGTCCGGACTCGTCGATGACCTGGAGGCGGGCGTTGGCGATGTCGCTGGCCATCTCCTGCGCACGCGCCAGGGGCGTGACGCGATCCTGGCGGCCCACGATCACGAGCGTTGGAATCTCGATTTCGACCAGGAGCGGCCGGCTGTCGGCGCGGCCCAGGATCGCCTGCTGCTGGCGCACGAAGCCGTCGCCGCCGATGTCGCACGCCATGTCGAAGAGCGGCTGCGTGATGCTCTCGTCGGTGACCCTCGACGGATGGACTAGCTGCGGCAGCAGGGTCGGGTGAATGCCGTGGAAGCGACCGATCTGCGTCTGCTCGATGAAGCCCCGCCGCCGCGCGGCCGTCTCGGGCGAATCGGGGGCGGCCTGGGTGTCGATCAGGGCGATGCGCTCGACCCGCTCTGGTGCGCGGCGGAAAATCTCGAAGGCAACGTAGCCGCCCATCGAGAAGCCGCACAGGGCGAAGGTCGGCGGTGCCGCGGCCAGTGCAGCCTCTGCCATCGCCGCCATCGTGTCGTGGTGCCAGAGTTCGGGAATGGTGAAGGAGGCGATGTCCGCCAGGGCCTCGACCTGCGGGGCGAAGACGCGGTGCGTGTTGAGCAGGCCCGGCAGCAGCACGAGCGGAGAACGCGACATGGCGGGCGGCCTCAGATCTGAATCTGGTTGCCGAGTTCGATAGCGCGGTTGGGCGGGATACGGAAGAAGGTCTTGGTGGCCGAGGCCGAATGGGAGAGCGAGATGAACCAGTCGCGGCGCCAGCGTCCGAGCCTGGAATGCTGCGACGGCACCAAGGTCTCGCGGCCCAGGAAGAACGACGTCTCCATCTCGTCGTAGGCGATGCCGTGGGGGCGGCAGGCCCGCAGCGCCTCGGGAATGTCAGGCTGTTCGGTGAAGCCATAGTGGGCGATCACCGTATGGAAGCCCTTTCCCAGGCGCTCGACCTCGACGCGGTTGGCGTCGGACACGACCGGCACGTCCATCGTGTCGACCTGCAGGATGATGATGCGCTCGTGCAGGACCTTGTTGTGCTTGAGATTGTGCAGGAAGGCGGCCGGGGTGTGGCTCGCATCGGCGGTCAGGAAGACGGCGGTGCCCGCCACGCGGTCCGGTGCGCGCTCCATGCGCTCAAGGAACTGCTTCAGCGGCAACGAGCCCTCGCTCAGCTCCGTCGCGACGATCTTGCGACCGCGCCGCCAGGTCGTGATCGTGAAGTAGATGAGGAAGGCCACGATCAGCGGCAGCCAGCCGCCATCGGGGATCTTGAGCGCGTTGGCGATGAAGAAGGCGAGGTCGGGGATGGCGAGGAAGCCGAACACCGCCGCAGCCAGCGGCCAGGCCCAACGCCAGACCAGGATTGCGACGGCCATGGCGAGCGCCGCATCGACCAGCATTGCGCCGGTCACGGCAAGGCCGTAGGCGCCGGCCAGCGAGCCGGACGATCCGAAGCCGACCACGAGGGCGATGATGCAGGACATCAACAGCCAGTTCACCCTCGGGATGTAGATCTGCCCGATCGCCGTCTCGGACGTGTGGTGGATCTCCATGCGCGGCAGATAGCCGAGCTGGATCGCCTGCCGGGTCAGCGAGAACACGCCGGTGATCACCGCCTGCGAGGCGATCACGGTCGCCAGCGTGGAGAGGACCACCAGGAAGATCATGTAGTCGTTCGGCACCAGCTCGAAGAAGACCTGATGGATGATGGCCGGGTTCTCGATGATGAGCGCGCCCTGGCCGAAGTAGTTGAGCAGGAGCCCCGGCATGACGATGCCGAACCAGCCGATCCGGATCGGCCTGCGACCGAAATGACCCATGTCGGCGTAGAGCGCCTCCGCGCCCGTGACGGCCAGCACGATCGAACCGAAGGCCCAGAAGATCCCGAATCCCTGGTCCGTGACCAGATAGTAGGCATGGATCGGGTTGATCGCCTCCAGCACCACCGGGTTTTTCGCGATCTGCCACGCCCCGAGGACGCCCAGGACCAGGAACCAGACGAACATGACCGGGCCGAACAGCCGGCCGACATCGGCCGTGCCCCGGGCCTGCAGCATGAAAAGGCCGACCAGGATGACGAGGGCGAGGGGGATGACGAACGGCGTGAAGGCGGGGGTCACCGCCGAGAGACCCTCGACGGCGCTCATCACGGAGATCGCCGGTGTGATCATGGCGTCGCCGTAGAACAGGGCGAGGCCGATCACGGCCAGGATGATGATGCCGATCCGGACCTTCGGGGCCCTCCCGTTCAGCCCGCGGGACGCCAGGGTGGCCAGCGCCAGCACACCGCCTTCGCCCTTGTTGTCGGCGCGCATGATGAGCGCGACGTATTTGATGGTGACGGTGAGCGTGACCGCCCAGAACAGCATGGAGAGGACGCCGAACACATGTTCGGGCGTCGGCGCCATGCCGCTGCCGTGCAGGAATGTTTCGCGCAGCGCGTAGAGCGGGCTGGTGCCGATATCGCCGAAGACGACGCCCAGCGCGCCGACGACGAGCGCCGTCCCCGCCGGATGGTGCGGGGCGGTCGGTGGCGGCGCGGCGTCCGCGCTGGTCTGGGTCTGGGAGGGTTCGGCTGGGGCCATGATGTACGAACGCCGCCTAGGAGGCGGCGCGGCGAGGGTTTGCGCCGACGCATCGGCACTGTCAACGCGCCAAATCGGGGGACCCGGCGACTAATCTCCTTGACTTGCACAGCCCGTGCGGGCCGCCTTGAGAAAACGGGGAAAAGGAAGCGCGCCATGCCGGTCGATGTCAGCCAGCCGCGTCTGTATCGCGAGGATGCCTGGCGCCTGCCATTTGAGCGCCTGCGCCGGGAAGACCCGGTCCACTATCATGCCGAGAGCCCGTTCGGGCCCTACTGGTCGGTCACGCGCTACGCCGACATCATGAAGGTCGAGCTGGATCCGGCGACCTATTCCTCGGCGTCCGAGCTGGGGGGCATCCAGATCACCGACCAGCCTCAGGGCGAGGAACTGCCCAACTTCATCCGCATGGACCCGCCGCGCCATACCGCCCAACGGAAGACCGTCGCGCCCATCGTGGCGCCGTCCAACCTGGCCAACATGGAAGGGCTGATCCGGCAGCGGACCGCCCAGGTGCTCGACGGGCTGCCGCGGGACGAGACGTTCGACTGGGCCGACAGGGTGTCGACGGAGCTCACCGCCATGATGCTGGCGACGCTGTTCGATTTCCCCCAGGCCGACCGCCGCAGGCTCACCCATTGGTCGGACGTCGCGATCTGCAACGTCGAGGCCGAGGACGCGATCGTGAAGACCAACGAGGAGCGGATGGCCGAGCTGAGGCAGATGGCCGAGACGATGGCGGCGCTGTGGCAGGAGCGCGCCGCGCAACCGCCGACCTTCGACCTGATCTCGATGATGGCGCACAGCGATGCCACACGGAACATGTCCACCCGCGAGTTCATCGGCAACTTCGCGTTGCTGATCGTCGGCGGCAACGACACGACGCGCAATTCGATGAGCACCGGCCTGATGGCCATGCTCGAGAATCCCGGCGAAGTCGACAAGGTGCGTGCCGATCCCGGGTTGATGTCGAGCCTGGTATCGGAGACGATCCGCTGGGCCACGCCCGTGATCCACATGCGTCGCACGGCGCGCAAGGATTGCGAACTGGGCGGCAAGCAGATCCGGGCCGGCGAAAAGGTGGTGATGTGGTACGTCTCGGGCAATCGCGACGAAGCGGCGATCGACGAACCCGAACAATTCCTGGTCGGGCGGCCGAAGGCGCGCCAGCATCTCGCCTTCGGCGCCGGCATCCATCGCTGCGTCGGCGATCGTCTGGCCGAGATGCAGATCCGGATCCTGTGGGAGGAGCTGTTGAAGCGCGACCTCGCGATCGAGGTCGTCGCGCCGCCGGTGCGCCTCTACTCCAACTTCATCCGCGGCATCCGCTCGCTGCCGGTCAGGATCCGCGCCTGACCGTCTCGACGCCCGCCGCGAAGGCCTGTTGCAGCAGCCAGACGTCGCCGGCGATCGAGACGAAGTCATAGCCGAGCTTCACGAACTGCGCGGCCTGCTTCGCATCGACGGCGAGGCGGCCGGCAGACTTGCCGTGTTTCTTCGCCGCCGCGATCGTGGCCCGCTCGGCGCTGAGAAAGTCGGGATGATCGAACGCGCCTGGCTCGCCCATGGCGACGGTGAAGTCATTGTGGCCGAGCCACAGCATGTCGACGCCGGGCATGGACGCGATCTCGTCGGCCGCGGCGGCGCCGCGCGGATCCTCGACCTGCAGGATGATGGCGGTGCGTGCGTTCTGTTCGGCGAACCGCGGCAGCAGCGGTTCGGAGCGCATGGCGAAGCGCTCGTGGGCGAGGCCGAGCGCCACGCCGCGCGTTCCGTCGGGCCAGTATTTGGCGGCATCGACCACCGCCCTGGCCTGCTCGACCGACGAGACGATGGGGACCATCACGCCATCGGCGCCGGTGTCGAGCGCCCGCGAGATGTGATGACGCGACTGTGAGGGCACGCGCACGACCAGCGGCAGGTTTGCAGCCTGCATGTAGCGCACGACCTGGCGCACGGTATCGAATCCGAAACCGGTATGCTCCATGTCGAGCACCGCGAAATCCGCGCCTGCGGCTTTCAGGACCTGGCCGATCCCCGGCGTGGCGAACTCGAAAAGGAATGTCCCGATCTTCGTGGGACGGGTGCCGGCGAGCGCGCGAAGTCCGTTGCCTGTCATTGTGGTTTCCCCCTGTCGAAGGGCGATGCTAGCGTGGACCGTACCCACGACACACCTGCTTTAGGGAGAGACTCATGAAGCTCTATTACATGCCCGGCGCCTGTTCGATCGGCATCCATGTCCTGCTCGAGGAGATCGGCAAGCCCTACGACGTTCACAAGGTCGATGGCGCCAAGCAGGAACAGTACGGGCCAGACTTCGTGGCGCTCAATCCGAAGTCGAAGGTGCCGACGCTGCAGCGCGACGACGGCTCCGTGCTGACCGAGTTCCCCGCGATCGCGGTGTGGCTCGCCCGCAAGAATCCCGAGGCCGGCCTGCTGCCGTCCGATGCCGACGGCGAAGCGCGCGCGCTGGAAGCGATGGACTATGCGGTGTCGACCATGCACATGCAGGGCTTCAGCCGCATGTTCCGTCCGGGCAACTACGCGCCGACCGAAGCCGACCACGACAAGGTCAAGGCGCGCGGCAAGGAGATCATGGAGAAGGGCCTGGCGCTGATGGACAAGGCGCTCGAGGGCAAGGAGTACCTCGCGGGCAAGTTCTCGGTCGCCGATGCCGCGCTGTTCTACGTCTCCTTCTGGGCGGCCGGGCGCATGAAGATGCCGCTGCCCAAGAACGTGGCTGTCCACTACGAGCGCATGAAGGCCCGTCCGGCCGTGCAGCGCGTGCTGGAGAAGGAAGGCCTTTCGGCCGCCGCCTGAACGACGTGAGATCCGGGCCGTCCCGCTGTGCGGGGCGGTCCGGGCGCGATCTTGCGACGGCGATCTTCGGTGCCGTCGCGCGCTGAGCTAAGCTCGCGCCATGTCCTTGCCTGCCTCCCTGCGCGACCGCCTCCGCCTGCCGCTGATCGCGGCACCGATGTTCCTCGTTTCCGGCCCGGCCCTCGTGACGGCAGCCTGTCGGGCCGGCGTCGTGGGCTCCTTCCCGACCGCCAACTGCCGCACCGTCGAGGAACTCGATGCCTGGCTGGCCGGCATGGCAGACGACGCCAAGCGCGCCGCCGACAGCGAGGGACGCGCACCCGCGCCTTGGTGCCCGAACCTGATCGTGCATCGCTCCAACCCGCGCGTGCCGGAGGATCTCGCCGCCGTGCTGCGTCACCAGGCTGAGCTCGTGATCACCTCGGTCGGCTCGCCCGAGCCGGTGATGAAGCCGCTCAAGGATGCAGGCTGCCTCGTGCTGGCCGACGTGGCGTCGGTTCGGCATGCCGAGAAGGCGGTGGCGGCGGGCGTCGATGGGCTGGTGCTGCTGACGGCGGGCGCCGGCGGCCAGACCGGCTGGGCCAATCCCTTCGCCTTCGTGCGGGCGGTCCGCGCGTTCTGGGACGGAATCGTGGTGATGGCGGGCGGCATGGCCGACGGTCATGCCGTCGCGGCTGCCCAGGCCTTGGGCTGCGACCTTGCCTATATGGGCACCAAGTTGATCGCCACGCGCGAGAGCCTGGCCAAGGACGCCTACAAGCAGATGCTGGTGGCGAGCCGCCTCGACGACGTGCTGCTCACGCGCGCCTTCACCGGGCTGGAGACCAACATGCTGCGGCCGTCGATCGAAGCGGCCGGCCTCGACCCGGACAAACTGCCGGCGCGCGGCAAGATCGACATTTCCAAGGACATCAATGCGGCCGAACGCGAACGGCCCGACGCCAAGCGCTGGAAGGACATCTGGAGCGCCGGCCATTCTGTCTCGGGCGTCGCCGACGTGCCGTCGGTGGCGGCGCTGGTCGAGCGCACCGCCACCGAATACGACGCCGCGTGCCGCTCAATGCAGCGTGTATAGCCCGCAGGAGAAACGAAATTCGGCCGGTTTGATCAGCTGCGTGTTGGCGACGGTGACCTTGTGCAGCTTGCCGTCGAGATTGCGGTCCCAGAAATCGAGGAACTTGGTGAGGGCGGGGAAACGAGGGGCCAGATCGAGGTTCTGCCAGAGGAAGCTCTGCAGGACGTGCTGGTGATCGGGCATCCAGTAGAGGATTTCGGCGGTCGTGATGCGGTAATCATTGAGCTGCGCAACAAAACTACGATCCATTTAGGCCCTCCTTGACTTGGTGCGCGTCGAAGAATAGTCACGCACCTCTCTCGGAAAATCAGCAAAAATCGTTCCATTTCAAATGCTTAGCAGCAGTCTTGCGTGATTGCTGCTAGTGCGAACCTACTTTGGGAACCTTTCGGGGGCTGCCTTGACTCAGGGACCCGACAACCCTAAATCCCGTGCGCCATTGGCACTCACTCTCTGAGAGTGCTGACAGCACTACATTCACCGCGGCCGCGAGGTCGCGCAGGGTCAATCGCTCACTGGAGGAAGAACCATGAAGTTCCGTCCGCTTCACGACCGGGTCGTGGTCAAGCGCGTCGAGGAAGAAGGCAAGACCAAGGGCGGGATCATCATTCCCGACACCGCCAAGGAAAAGCCTATGGAAGGCGAGATCGTGGCCGTCGGTCCGGGCGCCCGCGACGAAAAGGGCAACCTGGTTGCTCTCGACGTCAAGAAGGGCGACCGCGTCCTGTTCGGCAAGTGGTCGGGCACCGAGATCAAGATCGATGGCCAGGATCTCCTGATCATGAAGGAATCCGACATCATGGGCATCATCGACGGCTCCGCCTCGATGAAGAAGGCCGCCTGAGCTTCGCTCGGCTTCACCGAAACCAACATTCAAGAGGAATAGAAAATGGCAGCCAAGGAAGTCCGCTTTAGCGCCGACGCCCGCGAGCGCATGCTGCGCGGCGTCGACATTCTCGCCAACGCCGTCAAGGTGACGCTGGGCCCGAAGGGCCGTAACGTCGTCATCGACAAGTCGTTCGGCGCCCCGCGCATCACCAAGGACGGCGTCACCGTCGCCAAGGAGATCGAGCTCGCCGACAAGTTCGAGAACATGGGCGCCCAGATGGTGCGCGAAGTGGCCTCGAAGACCAACGACATCGCCGGCGACGGCACGACGACGGCGACCGTTCTCGCCCAGGCGATCGTGCGCGAAGGCGTGAAGTCGGTCGCGGCCGGCATGAACCCGATGGACCTCAAGCGCGGCATCGACCTCGCTGTCGAGGCGGCCGTCGAGGACATCAAGGCGCGCGCCAAGAAGATCACGGGCACGGACGAAGTCGCCCAGGTCGGCACCATCTCGGCCAATGGCGACAAGTCGATCGGCAAGATGATCGCCGAAGCCATGAAGAAGGTCGGCAACGAGGGCGTCATCACGGTGGAAGAGGCCAAGAGCCTGGACACCGAGCTGGACGTCGTCGAGGGCATGCAGTTCGACCGCGGCTATCTCTCGCCGTACTTCATCACCAACGCCGACAAGATGATCGCCGAGCTCGACTCGCCGTACATCCTCCTGTTCGAAAAGAAGCTGTCGGGCCTGCAGGCGATGCTGCCGGTGCTCGAGGCGGTCGTGCAGTCGGGCAAGCCGCTGCTGATCATCGCCGAGGACGTCGAGGGCGAGGCCCTGGCGACCCTGGTCGTGAACAAGCTGCGTGGTGGCCTGAAGATCGCCGCCGTCAAGGCGCCGGGCTTCGGTGACCGTCGCAAGGCGATGCTCGAGGACATGGCGATCCTGACCGGCGGTCAGCTGATCTCCGAGGACCTCGGCATCAAGCTCGAGAACGTCACGCTCGACATGCTCGGCAAGGCCAAGAAGGTCATCGTCGAGAAGGAAAACACCACGATCGTCGACGGCTCGGGCAAGAAGGCGGACCTCCAGGCCCGCATCAGCCAGATCCGCGCGCAGATCGAGGAGACCACTTCGGACTACGACCGCGAGAAGCTCCAGGAGCGCCTGGCCAAGCTCGCTGGCGGTGTTGCGATCATCAAGGTCGGCGGCGCCACGGAAGTCGAAGTGAAGGAGAAGAAGGACCGCGTTGACGACGCCATGCACGCCACCAAGGCTGCGGTGGAAGAGGGTGTTGTCGCCGGCGGCGGTTCGGCTCTGCTCTACGCGCTGCGCGCGCTGGACAAGGTCCGCACCTCCAACGACGACCAGAAGGTCGGCATCGAGATCGTGCGTCGTGCGCTGCAGGCGCCCGTTCGCCAGATCGCCGAGAACGCCGGCTACGACGGCGCCGTCGTTGCGGGCAAGATGCTCGAGCAGAAGGACACGAACTTCGGCTTCGACGCCCAGAAGGGCGACTATGTCGACATGATCAAGTCCGGCATCATCGATCCGGTGAAGGTCGTTCGTACGGCCCTTCAGGACGCCGCTTCGGTGGCCGGTCTGCTGGTCACGACGGAAGCCATGATCGCAGAGAAGCCGGAGAAGAAGGCCCCGATGATGCCGCCGGGTGGCGACGGCGGCATGGGCGGCATGGACTTCTAAGTCCAGTCTTCTCAGAGATTGTGGAAAGGCCGGGGAGCGATCCCCGGCCTTTCTCGTTGGAGCGCGCCACTCCCGTGGCGCATCATGAGCGCCACTGGAGTGGCGCGCTCCCATGAGTCTGAACTACCCGACATCGATCAAAGGCGTCGTGATCCACGACGGCCGCGTGCTGCTGCTGCTCAACGAGCGCGATGAATGGGATCTGCCCGGCGGGCGTCCCGATTCCGGCGAGGATCATCGGGCGGCGCTGGTGCGCGAGGTGCGCGAGGAGACGGGGCTGGCCGTCGAAGTCGGCGCTCTCGTCGACGAGCATCTGTTCGAGGTCTTGCCGCAGCGCTTCGTGCGGATCGTGGCTTACGTCTGCACGCTGGCGACCGAGGGCTCGATCGCCCTCAGCCCTGAACATCGCGAAGCGTGCTGGGTCGAGCTCACGGCGCTCGGCGAGCGTATCGCCGGGCGCTCGTTGCCGGCGGGCTATCTCGGGGCGATCCGCCAGGCCGCCTGCCAGCCCTTGTCGCCGTAGCTGCGACTCGTCTCGACCGCGAGAAATCGGTCGTGCGCGCCGGCGGCGCCGAGCCACAGTTCGTTCCAGGCATCGAAGCCGGCCAGCGGATCGGCGAGTTGAAGCTCGCGGGCCAGTTTCCAGCCGTCCATGCGGACGACCAGGCCACCATTCTTCTCTTCGGTGGCGACCTCCTCGCCCTCGGCCGCGAGGATCGTCTTCAGCCAGCGCGCGAACAGGCGGGCGCTGTCGAGGTCGCCTCTTTCGACGTCGGTGGGCAGGTCGAGGTCGCGCGCGATTTCCTCGTGGAACTGCAGCCCGACGAGACGTGCCACCCGGCCCATCTCGAGCCGGGCGTCCTGCGGGCCTAAAAGGTCCTGCAGCACCGGCAGCATCGTCTGCACATAGCCCATCGCGTAGGAGCGGTAGGTGCGCAGGCGGCGCTCCTCGGGCCAGTTCTCCGTCGCGAGCTTCGGCTGGGTCTTCCAGTCGATGCGTGGCATCTCCTCGTCGTAGGCGAAGCGCACGCGCTCCTCCTCCTTCAGGGGACGGCCGTAGTCGCAATAGTAGCCTTCGAGGCCTGGCTTGCCGTCGACGGTCATGCCGGTGCAGACGAAGCCAAGGCCCGGGTTGTTCAGCGAGACGCCGTTGTGGCCGTGCCAGCCGTACAGGAAGGCGGCTGACACTTCGTGCGGCACCGCCGCGATCGCGGTGCCCTTCCACATCCACCGCGGCGGCGGATAGCGCACCCATGCTTTCGTGTCGCTCTCGCGCAGATAGCCGGTCTTCACGCCGCCGAGAGCATTGGAATGGTAGTGGTAGAGCGCGCAGGCCGGCGCGTCCTTCTCGCCCGCGAGGCCGAGCTTCTGCAGGCCCGGCTTGAATTTCTCCAGGTGCTGCCGGCGGAAGTGCCGGAAGATGTATTCGCGTGCCGTATCGCTGCCGCGTCGCGAGACGAGACCGATGACCAGCGCCGTCATCAGCGCATTGTACAGCGTGCCGACCGCCCGGTAGGTGGATTCGCTAGCCAACATGGCCGTCGATCAGGATCGCCTTGGAGTGGCCGGCCTTCAGCCGCATGGCGAGGACCGGCTTGTATTCCTCGGAATGATAGAACCGCTCGGCTTTGGCGCGGTCGGGGAATTCCAGCACGACCACGCGCGCCGGTGTCCAGCCGCCTTCGAGGCTCGTGCAGTGACCGCCGCGCACGATGAACTTGCCGCCGAACTTGGAGACGAGCCCGGGCGTGTGCTTGCGGTACTCGTTCATCAACTCCTCGTCCTTGGTGTCGATTTCGACGATGATGTAGGCTGTCACGCTTTCCTCCTTCGTCAGCCGGTTTCCATGGGCAGGTTCGGGTCGTTGGCCCATTCCTGCATGGAATTGTCGTACACCGAGACGTTCCTGTGACCCAAGAGGGCGGTGAGCACGAAAGCGTCGAGCGTGGCGGCTATGCCGCCGCCGCAATAGACCAGCACCCGCTTGTCCGGGGCGGCGCCGACACCGTCGAATGCCGCGCGCAGCTCGGCGATCGGCTTCAACGCCTTGTCCGGCCCGAACAGGCTGGCGGCCGGGACGCACGACGAGCCGGCGATGCGGCCCGCACGGCCATAGACCACGCCGCCGCTGCCGCTGTGCTGGTCGTGGCTCAGCGCATTCAGGGTCAGCGTCGAGGGATCGCCGATCGCGCTCTTGATCGCCTCCTTGCCGACGAAGATCTCCGGCCTGGCGCGTAGCGACAGCGTCGCCGGCGGATGGGTGACGGGTTCGGTCGACAGCGGGCGGCCTTCCGCCTTCCACTTGTCCAGCCCGCCATCCAGGATCGCGACCTCGTCGAAGCCGACGGCGCGCAGCATCCACCAGATGCGGGTCGCCCAGACCGGTGAAGCATGGCTGTAGAGAACGACAAACGTACCGTGGCCGACGCCCTTGGCCGCGAAGGCCCGGGTGAGGTCCTCGAGCGACGGCAGGGTGAAGCGAAGCGGCGAGGTCTTGTCGGAAAGGTCGGCCTGAAGGTCGAGGTAGGCCGCGCCGGGAATGTGGCCCGTGCCGTAGTTGGCGCGCCCGCTTTCGGCGATGTAGCGGCCGTCGGGGCCGGGCTTCAGGTAGGTAGTGCAGTCGAAGACGCAAAGCGCCGGTGCGCCGAGCTGGCGGGCAAGGTCTTCCGTCGTGATCAGGTTGGCCGAATGGGCCATGTCGCTCTCCCGTGGTTGGGGAGAGCGAGACTAGCGCGGTTCCGGGTGGAGGAGCGCTAAATCAAATCGTCTTGGAGGGCAGCGGCGGAACGCTGACCGGGCCGGACGAGGGCGCGGCGGCGGTCGGTGCCGGGGCAGAGGCCGGCGGGAGCTGGCCCATCTCGGGCGACTTCGGGGCCGCCGGCGTGGTCGTGGTCTTCTTCGTCTTCTTCGACGGTGCCTTCGCGACCTGAACCTTCTTCAGGCAGGCGCTGCGCTGCGAGCTGCTCTTGATCTTGTTGCAGGAGGCGGTCGTGGCAGCCTTCGGCTTGGCCGTGGGGGCGGTGGTCGGCGCAGGCATGGTCTCGTCCTGCGCGAAGGACGGGGCGGCAAAGGCGACCGCAGCCAGGGCGGCCATGCTGGCGATCAAAAGACGCATCAGATTCTCCCGGGCCGCTTGCGGTGAGGGGACGGGCGCGGCCTCGCTGTATCTGCAAAATGCTATGTGATTTGTGGTATTTATGTCAAATTCTTAATGAGTTAGAGCAACTGCAATCGGAAAGCCTGTGCAGGCCATTCTCAACGTCGCCTTTCCGATCTTCGGTGTCATCCTGGCGGGGTATCTGGCCGGCCGGTGGCGTATCCTGGGGCCCGAGGCGACGACGGCGCTCAACGCCTTCGTGAGCTACTTCGCCCTGCCGGTGTTGTTCTTCGGCACCCTGGCGCGCACGCCGGTCGCCGCCGTGCTCGATCCCAACCTGATGGCGGGCTTCGGCATCGCCGTGGTCGCTACCTTCGGCGTCGGCATGATCACCACACGGCTCGTTTCGCGAGGCGGTCTGGCGGCGATGAGCCTGCAGGGCATCGCGGCCTCCTGGGGCAATGTCGGCTACATGGGCGTGCCTCTCTGCCTGGCGGCTTTCGGCGAGCAGGGGCTGCCGCCGGCCATGCTCACGGTGATCGTGACGGCCGTCGTCTCCATGGTGTTCGGCGTCATGCTGATCGAACTCGAGGTCGCGGCGGGCCACGGTCCGGTGCGGACCTTCCTGCGGGCAGCCTTCAACGTGGCGCGCAATCCGCTGCCGGTCTCGATTGCGCTGGGCATCGTGGCCTCGTGGGTCGGCCTGCCGATCCCGGTGCCAGTCGAGAAGTGGCTCGACCTCATGGGCGCCGCGGCGGCGCCCTGCGCGCTGTTCGCCATCGGCCTGTTCCTGTCGGACAAGTCGATCAAGAGCGGTCTCGCCGAGGCGGGCCTCGCCACCCTGATCAAGCTCCTGCTGCAGCCGCTGGCGGCGCTGGTGATCCTGCCTTTCTTCGTGCCCATCGATTCGATTGCGGGCAAGGTGGCGCTGCTGATGGCCGCGCTACCGACCGCCGCCAACGCCTTCGTGCTGGCCAAGCAGTTCGACGTGTCCGTCGAGCAGAACACGGCCTCCGTTCTGCTGTCGACGGCCTTCTCGGTGGTCACGGTCTCTGCTTTGCTGGTCTGGCTGCGCGTAACCTGACGACGAAAAGGGAGAAGGCCCATGCTTCAGGAATTCAAGAAGTTCGCGATGCGCGGCAATGTCGTGGATCTCGCCATCGGCGTGATCATCGGCGCCGCCTTCAGCAAGATCATCGACTCGCTGGTCGGCGACATCATCATGCCGATCATCGGCCGCATCGCCGGCGGCCTCGACTTCACCAACTACTTCATCGGTCTCACGCCCGCGGCCAGCCAGGCCGCGACCTACGATGCCGCCAAGAAGGCCGGCGCGACGCTGGGCTACGGAACGTTCCTCACGGTGACGGTGAACTTCCTGATCATCGCCTGGGTGCTGTTCCTGGTGATCAAGGGCATGAACCGCGTGGTCAAACAGGAGCAATCCGCTCCGCCGCCGCCCGCGCCGCCGACCAAGGAGCAGGAGCTGCTGACGGAGATCCGCGATCTCCTGAAGGCGCGCGGCTAGGCCGCCGCCTTCGTCACGGCGAACGCCGCGTCGAGCCGGTGGGCCAGCCCGTCCGAGATCCTCGTGAGCGGCAGGCGGCATTCCGGCGATGCGATCAGCCCCTGACGCCACAGGAGATGCTTGATCGGCATCGGATTGGCCTCGGCGAACAGCATCGGCACGAAGCCGGCGAGCGGCGCCCAGGCGGCCCGCGCGCCGACGAGATCGTTGGCGTCGAAGCAGCGCTCGACCTCCACGAAGCCCTCCGTCATCAAGTGGCTGGCCGCCAGGATGCCGCCCTCCGCGCCGTTGGCGCGCATGGTAAAGAACAGCGCGTCCTCGCCGGTGAGCACCGCAAAATCGGCGGGCTTGCGCCGCAGCAGGTCGAGCGATTGCTCGATGCTGCCGGAACTGTCCTTCACGCCCACGATGTTCGGCACCTCCGCCAGGTCGAGCAGCGAATCGTTCGATAGATTGACCGCCGTGCGATAAGGGATGTTGTAGATCACGACGTCGCGGTCGGTGGCCGCGGCGATGCGGCGGAAGTGTGCGATCAACCCCTCCTGGCTCGGCCGGTTGTAGTAGGGGCATACCGAGAGAATGCCGGCGATCGGCAGGTGGCGGAGCCGCTTCAATTCCTTCTCGACCTTGGCCGTGGCGTTGCCGCCGACGCCCGCAAACACCGGCACTCGGCCGTTGGTGACTGCCAGGGTGCGCTCGATCACCGCCGCGATTTCGTCCTCGTCGAGAGCCGGCGATTCGCCTGTCGTGCCGAGCGGTAGCAGCCCGTCGACGCCTTTGGCGATGTAATGGTTCACCAGCCGGTCGTAGCTCGCGAAGTCGATGGCGCCGTCCTTGAACGGCGTGATGAGGGGCAGCCAGAGGCCCGAGATCTTCGTGGTCATGGGGCGACGCTAGAGCGGTCCGAGGAATAACAAAAACGAATGTTTTGGATGAGAGCGTTCGGAAATGATTATATGTCCCATGCGCAAGGACCTCGATGTGGCGCTGGTACGCGCCTTTCTCACCGTCGTCGAAGCGGGTGGCGTCACGCGGGCGGCTGCGGCACTCGGTATGAGCCAGGCGGCGGCCAGCCAGCAGATCAAGCGGCTGGAGGAGGCGCTCGACTGTCGGCTCTTCACCCGCCAGGGGCGCGGGCTGGTCCTGGCACCGGCGGGGGAGCGGCTGCTGGAGCAGGCGCGACGCCTGGTGGCGATGAACGACGAAGTCTGGTCGTCGATGCGGGCTCCCCAATTCGAAGGCGAGGTTCGCTTCGGCGTGCCCTACGACATCATCGGCAGCTTCGTGCCAGCGATCCTGCGGCGCTTCGCCAAGGCGCAGCCAAGGGTGCGCGTGAGCCTCGTCTGCGAGGACTCGCGTGTGATCCGCGAGGAACTGAAGTCGGGCGGCGTCGATCTCGCCATGACGACCGAGACGGAGTGCGGCCGCCACGGCGAGACCTTGCGCACCGACCGGCTCGTCTGGGTCGGCGCGGCCGACGGCGATGCCCACCTCAAGGACCCACTGCCGGTCTCGCTGGGCGCGCCGACCTGCGTCTTTCGGCCGGTCGCCGTCGAGGCGCTGGGCAAGGCGCGGCGCGACTGGCGCGCGGTCTGCGAGGTGAGCCGGCTGGAGCCCGTCTATGCCGTTCTGGAGGCGGGGCTTGCGGTGGCGCCGCTGCTGCGCTCCTCGGTGCCCGAGCGCTTCGTGATCCTCGGCCGCGAGGCCCGGCTGCCGTTGCTGCCGGAGTTCCGAATCAACCTCTATACGCCGCCGGGCCTCGGACCTGCCGCCCGCGATCTGGCCGATCACGTGCGGGCGAGTTTTTCCGGGCGGTTACGAAACCATAACAATTGATACCAAGCGCCCCCTGTGCCGATGCCGCGGCGGCCCGTATCTTCGCGTGCATGGACGGGGCGCGGTTCGAGACATCGCCGCGGCGGCCAGCGAGTTTAGAGGGGGCGTCTGGGGGCCTGGAGAGTGAACAACTCTCCGGGCCCTCTTTTTTTGCTGACATGAAACGGTCATGGAGGCGTGTTTGATCCGGGCGTCTCAGAGGAGGATCAGGTGATGTCAGCGACGAGCGGATCGGTGCTCGAAAAGCCGCGGGGCGCGGTCGTGGTGCGGCCGTCGACCGAGAGCGACGTGCCGGCCATGATCGCGATCTACACGCACCACATCACGCGCGGCGTGGGTGACGTCGTCATCGAGCCGACGCAGGCCGACGACATCAAGCGGCGGCGCAAGAACATGCTGCGGCGCCGGCTGCCGCACCTTGCGGCCGAGCGCGACGGGGTGATCGTGGGCTATGCCTACGCTGTGCCGTTCCGCAAGCGTCCGGCGTATCGCTACGCGGTGAAGCATTCGATCTACGTCCATCCCGACCATGTCTCTACCGGGATCGGCCGTCTCCTCCTGCCGGCGCTCATAGAGGCCTGTGCCGGGGCGGGGTATCGCCAGATGTTCGCCTATGTCGATGCCGACAATGTCGCCTCGCTCAGCCTCCACGAGGCCCATGGCTTCCGGAAGGTCGGGCTGCTCGAGGGCGTCGGCTACAAGTACGGCAAGTGGGCCGACAGCGTGCTGATGCAGCGCGCCATCGGCGCGGGTGCCAGCACGCCGCCGGTCGAGATCGCCTACTCGCGCACCACGTAGGTGTAGAAGCGCACACGGCCTTCCTTGTCGATCTCGCGATAGATGCCCTGGATCTCGACGTCGAAGCCGGGGAACAGGTTGGCGCTCTTCTGGAACATGAGCAGGTAGTCGAGCATCGGCTTGGCCCGTTCGTCGAGCCTCTCGCCGGGCACGATGCTGGCGATGCCCGGCGGATAGACCACGAACATGGTGGTCGCGATGCGGCCGGCCGCCTCTTCGATCGGCACATAGTCGACATTGTTTCGTACCAGCTCGCGGACCGCCACGTGCGGCGGCATGGCGGGCTCGGGCAGGTGCCCGGGCATGAACTGCGCGCGCTGCATCAGGCTGACGTTGCTCTCGCGGAAGAAGGCATGCATCTCGGCGCAAAGATCGCGCAGCCGCATGCCGGCATAGCGTGCCGGCCGCTTGCGAACGAACTCGCCGATGACGTCTTCCAGTCGCGCGTTCTCGTCGTGCAGCCGCTTGAAGATCACAAACGCGCTCAGCAAGGTGCCGGCCTTGCTCGATTCGACTCCGGGAGTCATCAGGAACAGCAGCGAGTTGAGGTCGTTCTTTTCCGGGACGATCTGGTTCTCACGCAGATACTGCGCGACCACGGGGGCGGGGATACCATGGCTGGCATAGCCGCCGGTCTCGCGGTCGAAGCCCGGCGTCAGCACGATCAGCTTGTTGGGATCGGTGATCGCATAGCCCGGCGCCACATGCTTGAAACCGTGCCAGCGCCGCTCCGGCGCCAGCTCCCAGTAGCGCGCGTGGGTTGCCAGATCGTCGGTCGGAACCTCCTCCCAGGCCAGCTCGCGGTCGCCCACCATGACGCGATTGGGCACGAAGGGCTCGAAGAACCAGCGTCGCGCCAAGTCGCGCTCCTTGTCCTCGAACTCGCGGCGGATCGCGCGCATCTTCTTGCGGATCTCGATGCCGAGGCGAATCGTGTCGTCCCAGAGCACTTCGCCCGAACGCCCCTTCATCATCTGCGCGCCGACGTCGAGCGAGGCGAAAATCGGATAGAAGGGCGAGGTCGAGGCGTGCAGCATGAAGAACTCGTTGAAGCGGCGATGCTCGATGCGCCGGCGCTGGCCCTTGATGTGGCGATCCTTGACGTGGATCTGCGAGGCCTGGCTGAAGCTGGCAAGCTGCTTGTGCGCCGACTGCGTGGCGATGATGCCGGGACTGTCGGGGCCGAGGTCGGTGAGCCCCATGGCGAAGCGGCCGGCATAGAGCGGGTGGAACTTCATGAAGCCGGCCCAGGCCTCGTCGAACAGGATGTAGTCGCAGAGATGGCCGATCTTCTCGACGATCAGGCGCGCATCGTTGATCGTGCCGTCATAGGTGCACTGCTCGATGACGGCGACACGGAACGGCCGCTCGCGCTTCCACGCCTCCTTGTCGGCGACCAGCGGGTTGGTGCGGATCTTCTCGCGGATGGCAGCCTCGTCGAGCGCCTCATGGAAGATCGGCCCGATCAGCCCGTGGGCGTTGCGGTCGGTCTCGAGATAAATCGGGATGCCGTTGCCGAGGAACAGCGCGCCGTGATGGGCGGCCTTGTGGTTGTTGCGGTCGAACAGCACGAGATCGCCTTCCGCGACCAGCGCCTGCAGAACGATCTTGTTCGACGAGGAGGTACCGTTCAGGACGAAATAGGTCTTCTCGGCGCCGAAGATGACGGCGGCTTCCTTCTGCGCCTTGAGCGCCGGGCCCTCGTGGACGAGAAGGTCGCCGAGATCGAGCACGGAATTGTCCAGGTCGTCGCGGAACACCGCCTCGCCCAGATGCTCGACGAAAATCCGGCCGATCGGGCTCCTGTTGTAGAAGATGCCGCCATTGTGGCCGGGGCAGGTCCAGAGCTGGTTGCCTTCCTCGGCATAGTCGACCAGCTCGCCGAAGAACGGCGTCTTCAGCGTCTCGGCATACTGCTTGAGGCGGCTGACCAGGTTCTTTGCGATGAACTCCGGCGTCTCCTCGGAGAGGAAGATGTAGCCGTCGATAAAGTCCATCAGCTCGACGGGGATGTCCTGCAGCCGCTTGCGCCGCACCAGGATGACGATCGGCATCTCGAGGCCACGCCGCCGCATCATGTTGATCATCGCGGCGGCCTTGCCGTCGAGGCCCTTCTTGCCCCAGTCCACGACCATGCAGCCGATGGCGGCGTCGGTCTGGACGACCATCTCGGCATCCTCGATGCGGCGCGCCCGCACGACCTGGAAGCCCATCTTCTCGATGGAGACCGTGATCTCGCCGAGCCTGTGGCCCTCGAGATCGTCGGCGTCGAAGGCCGGAGCGCAGACGAGGAACGTGAAACGCCTGAAGAAATCCATCAGTAAACCGCCGGGACATAGAGTTCGGAAGCGACCGGCATGCGCGCGTAGTCGGGCTTGTGTTCGCGCTTCGGCAGGACGATCGGTTGGTGTTCGACATCCTTATAGGGCACTTGTTGCAGCAAGTGGTGGATGCAATTGAGGCGGGCGCGGCGCTTGTTGTTGCCCTCGACGACCCACCAGCGCGCCTCCGGAATATGCGTCCGGGCGAGCATCTCCTCCTTGGCCTTGGTGTACTCCTCCCAGCGTCTCCGGGATTCCAGGTCCATGGGCGACAGCTTCCACTGCTTCATCGGGTCGTGGATGCGCATCAGGAAGCGCATGTTCTGCTCCTCGTCGGTGATCGAGAACCAGTATTTGAGCAGGATGATTCCCGACCGTACGAGCATGCGCTCGAACTCAGGCACGGTCTCGAAGAAGTCGCGGACGTCGGATTCCGTGCAGAAGCCCATGACGCGCTCGACGCCCGCCCGATTGTACCAGCTGCGATCGAACAACACGATTTCGCCGCCCGCCGGCAGGTGCGAGATGTAGCGCTGGAAGTACCACTGGGTGCGCTCGCGCTCGGACGGCGCCGAAAGCGCGACGGTGCGGCAGACGCGCGGGTTCAGCCGCTGGGTGACGCGTTTGATCACGCCGCCCTTCCCGGCGGCGTCGCGGCCCTCGAACAACACGACGACCTTGAGCTTTCGGGCGATCACCCAGTCCTGCAGCCTGATCAGTTCGCGCTGCAGTCGCAGCAGCTCGGTGAAGTAGAATTTCCGGTCGATTCCTTCGGTCTGTGGCAGGTCGCCGTCGCCATGCTCGGGCAGGCGGGCCAGCATTTCGTCGCCCAGTTCGAGCTCGAGGTCCTCGTCGATGCTGTCGGCCAGTTCCCGGCGGACGCGGTCCTCCAGCGCCTTGCGGTCCCGTTCGCTCTCCATGCCAAGCCCTCCATCCCTCAGAGTGGCCGGGAAAGTGAGGGGCGCATATGACAATTTGACGACAGTCAGGCTACGTCCCGAAGCGCACCGTCAGGGATGCGGCAGCAGCCCTTTTTCCTGCATTTCGGCAAAGCATTTGCGGAACATCGCCTCGGTATCCATGACCTCGGTGAAGCCGGCCTGCATCAGCTTGATGGTCGAGACCAGCGCCGCCGGTCCCGGCTCGGTGCGGCCGTAGCCCATCGTGTAGTCGGCATATTCGAACGACAGGCCGACGAATTCCCGCAGCGTGCCCGACTTCAGCCCCTCGGCGGCGCGGATCTCCGCCCATTCGGCCTCGCGTGTCCGGATCTCGCGGTCGAGCGCCAGGGGTACGTGGTCGCCCGCCTCGAAGCCCAGCGCATCGGCGATGGCGGGCCAGACGTTGGGCCACACGAAGACGTCGCCGTTGGTGACGTTGAAGATCTCGTTGCGGGCCGCCGCGGCCTCGCCCGACCAGGCGATGGCGCGAGCCAGAAGGTCGGCATCGACCGCCTGGGCCACGCGGCCGACGCCGCCCGGGTAGTCGAGCTTCGTCCTGCCGGCCCGGCGCATGAAGGCGGCATAGACACCCAGGGCGGGAATGACGTTCATCGCGCTGCCCACCGAATCGCCCACGATCAGGACGGGCCGCAGGATCGACCAGTGCCAGCCCTTGCCCTGCTGGCGCTCGCGCAGGAAGCGCTCCTGGTTCCAGTAGAAGTTGGGCTGCTCGTGTATCTCCGAACGGTTCTCCCGCGCCGGCACGGCGAGCGGACGGACATGGACGCCGTAGGCCTTGGTGCCCTGGAGCAGGGCCACGTGCCGCAAGCCCGGCGCCGCCCGCTCGAGCGGGACCACCAGGTTGCGCAGCATCAGGTCGTTGGTGCGGATCTGCTCCTCTTCCTGCCATCCTGCGACCAGACCCGGCCGTTCGTAGAGGGCGGCATAAACGAGGTGCGTGACGCCCGCGAATTCCGGCGCCAGCGCCTCGCAGGCCGCGCTGTCGGTGAGATCGAGCGGCAACCAGCGCGCCCCGTAGGTTTCGTCCGGCTTCCGGCGCGAGACGGCGACGACTTCGCAGCCCTGGACGGCAGCGAAGTGCTTCAGGGCGGCGTGGCCGACGAGGCCGGTGGCCCCGGCGACCAGGACTTTCTTGGAGGGCATCGTCACTCCCGAAACTGCAAGGTGACGAGGCTACTCGACCTTGGCGCCCGACGCCTTGATCACCGGGGCGAGTTTCTTCTCCTCGGCGGCGCGGTAGGCGGCGGTCTCCGCCGGCGTCATCCAGATCTGGGTGGCGCCTTGCTGGTCGAAGGCGGCTTTCACGCTGGGCTTCTGGAGGGCCTGCTTGGTCAGCGCCGAGAGCTTCTCGACCATGGCCGGCGGCACGCCGGCCGGCGCGCAGACGCCGCCCCACGAGGTGATTTCGAAGCCCGGCAGGAATTCCGCGAAGGTTGGCTTGTCGGGCACCGAGGGATGGCGCTCCTTGGAGGTCACGGCAAAGCCCTTCACCTTGCCGCCCTTCATCAGGCCGAGCGGCCCGGGAATGTTGTCGAACATCATGTCGACCTGGCCCGCGAGGATGTCCTGATGGGCGGGCGCGCTGCCCTTGTAGGGCACGTGCAGCAGGTTGACGCCGGCCATCTGCTTGAACATCTCGCCGGTGAGGTGCGGGCTGGTGCCGGCGCCCGACGAGGCGAACGAGAACTTGCCCGGATTGGCCTTCGCCAGGGCGATCAGTTCGGGAATCGTGTTGGCCGGGAAGTCGAGCCGCGTCATCAGCATGTTGGGCACCGACCACAGCATGGCGATGCCGGTGAAGTCCTTGCCCGCGTCGAACGGCAGCTTCGTGTAGAGGGTAGGCGCGATGGCATGCGCGGCGATCGTGTAGAGGCCGATCGTGTAGCCGTCGGGGGGCGACTTCGCGATGAAGTCGGCGCCGATGTTGCCGCCGGATCCGGCTCGGTTCTCGATGATGAACTGCTGGCCCGTCAGCTCGGAGAGTTCCTGGCAGACGATGCGCGACAGCGTGTCGGTCGGGCCGCCGGCCGGAAACACCACGATGTATTTCACCGGCCGGTTGGGCCAGTCGTTCTGCGCGCGGGCGATGCCCGAGGCGATCATCGGGGCGGCGAGTGCGCCGCCTGAGAGAATGAGCGCGCGTCGGCGCGGAATCATGATTTTGGTCATCTTGAACGTAGCCTCCTGTGCTTTCTTTATTGGAAGACAGTCTAGCTGAGTCGTTCCGCTGTTCAATACGACGCCGGCAGGAGCCTTTGCTTGATTTGAGAGGGCGCGGCCGCCACGGTGGCGCCCGCAACAGGAGACGGTGCGATGAAGCTGGATTTTACGGGCAAGAAGGCAATCGTTTGCGGCGGCAGCCGCGGTATCGGCAAGGCCATCGCGATGGGGTTCGCGGCCTGCGGCGGCGACGTGTCGATCTGCGCACGCGATTCCAAGACGCTCGAAGAGACCCGCGCGGAACTCGCCAAGCACGGCCACAAGACGCATGCCGCCAGCGCCGATCTCGCGCAGGGCGATGCGGTGCGCGGCTATGTCCGCGACGCGATCGGGGCTTTGGGCGGCGTCGATTTCCTGGTGAACAATGCCTCGGCCTTCGGCTCGACTGACGACGACAAGGGCTGGACCAGCAATCTCGCCGTGGACATGCTCTCAATCGTGCATGCCACGCAGGAGGCGCTGCCCGAACTGAAGAAGTCGCAGGGCAACGTGGTCAACATCTCCTCGATCTCCGCCCATCATCCGGCGGCGCGCCAGCCGCCCTACGGCGCCATCAAGGCGGCGGTGATCCACTACACGGTCACGCAGGCGGCGATGTACGCCAAGGACCGTATCCGCGTGAACTGCATCGCCCCCGGCTCGATCGAGTTTCCCGGCGGCGTCTGGGACAAGCGCAAGACCGACAATCCCGCCCTCTACAACGGCACGTTGGCTTCGATCCCGTTCGGTCGCATGGGCACCGCCGAGGAAGTGGCGAACGTCGCCCTGTTCCTCGCCTCGCCGTTCGCCTCATGGGTGACCGGCCAGACCATCGCCGTGGCCGGCGGGCAGGGACTGTAGTTCCGATGTCCCCGACGAACCGGACCCACGTCCTGCTCTGGACGGACGCCCCGACGGCCTATCTCGACGCGATCCAGTCGGCGGGCCTTGCCGACCGGGTTGCGGTCGACACCTTGCCGCGCAAGGACAAGCCATCGGCCGAGCAGCTCGCCCGGACCGAGGCAATGATGGCAGGGGCGGTGCCGGCGGGGCTGCTCCCCGCGATGCCCCGGCTGCGCTGGGCGCAGGCGATGAGCGCGGGCGTCGACAACTGGCTGGCGCTACCCGATCTGCCACCGGGCCTCACGCTCACCTGCGCGCGCGGCACGCACACAGAGTCGATGCCGGAGAACATCATCGGTGCGCTGTTCCACGTCGGGAAGCCCTATGCGCAGGCCGCCGAAAACCAGAAGCAGAGCCGCTGGGTCCACACGGTGGCGCAGCCACTGACGGGCAAGACGCTCGGCATCCTGGGTCTGGGCGTCATCGGTCAGGAAGTGGCGCGGATTGCCGTCGCGCTCGGCATGCACGTGATCGGCACCAAGCGCCGCCCGACGCGCGTGCCGAACGTCGCCGAGGTGCTGCCGCCGGAAGCGACCGACGAGGTGCTGTCGCAGTCCGACTTCGTCCTGCTGCTGTTGCCGGCGACGCGGGATACCGAGAACTTCATCGATGCGAAGCGTCTGGCGAAGATGAAGCCCTCGGCGTGGCTGCTGAATTTCGGCCGCGGCCAGATCGTGAACGACGCCGATCTGATGGCAGCGACGAAGGAAAAGAGGATTGCCGGAGCGCTACTCGACGTGTTCCGCCAGGAACCGCTGCCAGCGGACCACCCGTTCTGGCAGGCTGAAGGCATCGTCGTGCTGCCGCATATCGGCGGACCGCACCCGCAGCGCGACCGCTTCGTGGCGCGCCTGTTCGTCGAAAACCTCAAGCGCTTTGTAGAAGGCGAGCCGTTGAAGGAGGTCGTGGACCGAGCCGCCGGGTATTGAGCCGGCGCCTCTATTCGATCCCGCGCCACGATCGATGGGGTTGATCAGCACTTAGCGGGCAAAAAAGTGACGGCCCGCCAATGTGAGCGGGCCGTCGTTACCGTCTGTTCAGGCGCCGATTCGAGAGGGTGCGACTCCGGCTTCGTTTATTTCGAATATTTCGTTTGTTTCGATTATTCGCCGGGCGTCCGGCACTTTCGGGGGCCTGTTAGCGCGTTGTGCCCGAGGCTCCGCCGGACGCGCCGCCCGGAGCGGGCGCCGTGCCCTGATTGACCGAGCCGCCGCCGGTCGAGCCGGCGCCGACGCCCATCGAGCTGGTGCTGCCGCCGGGTGCGGGAGCTGTGCCGCTGCCGGTGGCGCCAACACCTGCACCGGTCGAGCCGCCGCCCGGGGTTGTCGTCGTCGCGCCGCCGGTGGTGCCCGTGCCGGTCGTGCCGCTCGGACCCGTCGTGGAGGCGCCACCGCCGACCGAGGCACCGCCGCTGGAGGCGCCGCCGCCGGCACTACCGCCCGCGCTGCCTCCCGAGCTGCCGCCACCGCTCTGGGCCATAGCTGAGCCGCCGATGAGGACCGCCGCCGCGGTGATCGCGATCAACTTTTTGGTGTCCATGAGTTCCTCCTGTTGCGTTGTTTGCTGCAGGAGAAACAGCCTCTCACGGCGATCGTTGCGCCGATCTCAACTATCCAGAAACCGCCTCGTTTCGGCCACCGCATCGGCAAGCCCGACGCGCTCGATGCCGACACCGGGCGGAAAGGCACTCAGGAGCCGGGTGGGCAAACGCGAATCGAGCATCACGAAGACACCGCGGTCGTCGGCGCGTCGGATCAGGCGACCATAGGCCTGCTTGAGCCGCAGCCGCGCCAGCATGTCGTCGTAGCCGTTGGCGCCGGCGCCGGCCGCCTTCCAATGCGCCTTCCGCGCGCGGTGCAGGATGTCGGGCCGCGGCCACGGTAAGCGGTCGAACACGATGAGGCGGAGCGATCGCCCCGGTACGTCGACACCGTCACGCACGGCGTCGGTGCCGAGCAGGCAGGAATGCTCCTCGGCGCGGAAGATATCGACCAGGGTGGCGGCATCCATGCCGCCGACATGCTGCGCGTAGAGCGGCAAGCCTGCTTCTTCCAGCACCGGCGCGATGCGCTGGTGCACGGCGCGCAGGCGACCGATCGCCGTGAAGAGGCCCAGGGCGCCACCCCCCGCCGCCAGAAAGAGCTCGCGATAGGCGGCGGCCACCTGATCGGCATCGTCGCGTTTCACGTCCTTGACGATCAGCACCTTTGTGGCGTGCGCATAGTTGAAGGGCGAGGCCATCGCCGCGCGCGTGGCAGGGGCTGCGAGGTGACGCGTGCCGGTGCGCGCTTCGGCGACCATCCAGTCGGCTTGTGTGGTGACGTCCTCATCGTTTGCGGCCTGCGGCACGCCGAGCGAATCGCGCAAGGTGGCCGAGGTGATCACGGCGCCATGAGCGGGACGGAGCACCGCGTTCACGAACGGCTCGGCCGGATCGAGATAATGGCGGTACATTCCGACGTCGTATTCGCGGCCCTGCACCCGTTCGACGGCGAACCAGTCGACGAAGGCGGCGTCGGGATCGTTGTGCAGGCCGCGCAGCATGGCGCGCCAGGATTCGAGCGTGAGTTCGCAGCGGTTGGCGAGCGAGCGCGCCACGCCCTCGATGCGCGCGCGCTGGCTCGAGTCGAGCTTGTCGGCCTCGCCTTCGAGCTTGGCCCGAAGCGCCTGGCGCAGGCGGCGCACCGGCTGCAGCATCTTCTCCAGCGCGTCGGCCAGCTGGTCGGCGGCCTCGATCAGGCCGGGATTGAGCGGTCGCACGTCGCATTCCTGGCCGAAGCCCTGGTCGTCGCCGGCCGAGCGCGCCCGCACCTGCTGGCGCACCAGGGCGAGGAATTCCTCGGCCGGACCCAGCACGGTGCCGTCGGCCAGCCGCGTCTGCCAATTGGGCGAGGGCAGTTGCTGGGCGAGATCGAGCAGGCGACGTAATGCGTTCTGTGCCTCGACATCCTCGCCCAGGAGATCGCTGAGGCGGCGCTCGAGTCCGCGGGCGCGGCTGCCGCGACGTCCCTCGGCACCCAAAAGCCAGCGGCGCAGATCCGACGTCTCGACGCCGCTCAGATGCGCGCCGAACGCGCCGTCGGCGGCCTCGAACAGGTGATGGCCCTCGTCGAAGACGTAGCGCAGCGGCCGCGTGGCGTCGTCGAGGCCGCCCATCGCCGCCTGGATCATCACCAGCGCATGGTTGGCGATGACGATGTCGGCCTGGCGCGCGCGGCGGATGGTGCGTTCGACATAGCACTTACGGTAATGCTCGCAGGCCGAGTAGATGCACTCGCCGCGCCGGTCGGCCAGCCGTTGCACGCGGCTGCGGCCCACCAGGTCGAGCAGCCAGGCCGGCAGGTCGCCGCCGATCATGTCGCCGTCGCGGCTGGCCAGCGCCCAGCGCGCCATCAGGCCGAGACCGACCGCATTCTCCGGCATCAGGCCGGCGCGCATCGCCGCCTCCTGGAAGTTCAGCAGGCAGAGATAGTTCTCGCGGCCCTTGCGGATGACGACGCGGCGCCGCTTCTCTGCCGAGTCGCGATGGAGGCGGTCGAGCTCGGCGTCGATCTGGCGCTGCAGGTTGCGCGTGTAGGTCGAGATCCAGACCGGAGCGCCGTTCTTCTCGGCCCACAGGCTGGCGGGCGCGACGTAGCCCAGGGTCTTGCCGACGCCGGTGCCGGCCTCGACCAGCACGACGTGGGGTTTGCCTTCCTCCTCGCGCGGCGCAAAAGCCGCGCTGGCGGCCGAGGCGTAGTCGCTCTGGGTCGGGCGCGCCTCGGCCATGTTCGAGCCGGCCGAAACCAGATGGGCCAGTCGCAATCTTGCCTCGCGCGGCTCGACGGGCTGGCTGCCGGGCGGCGGCGCGGGCGGCGGCTCCTCCCACACGGGCAGGCTCTTCCAGATGTCGAGGCCTGCGCCTGGGCGGGATTTCTTGCTGTCCTTGTCGAGGCCGAGGGCGTCGAGCACCGCGTCGCCCCAGCTCCATCGTCCGCGAGCCATGGCGAGCGCCGTTTCCTTCATTTCTGACGACGCGAGCGCTGCCATGTCGTCGAGCTCGTCGAGCAGGGCGCGCGCGAGCGCGGGCAGGGCTGCCACCTCCTGCTCGGGCGTCGCGGGGACCTGGAGGCCGAGCGTCTCGCACAGTCCCCGCACCGTCGGCAGGCAGAAGCGCGCCGGTCGCACGAAGGCGAAGAGTTCGAGCAGGTCGTGTGCCGGGAGATCCTCGAGCCCGAGGCGCGCCGCTACCGCGGGCGCGTGGCAGACCAGCGGCAGCGTGCCGGCCGCCCGACGCCCTGCATCGGCGCCGGTCAGACGCTCGAGCGTTCCGTCAGGCGCGCGCCATAGGGCGCCGCGGGCAGTCGCGACCAAAGCCGGCCAGGAGGAGGTCGCTGGAAACGTCACTGTTCCTTAGATAGCACAGGGCAAATGCCCGATGCAGCGACTGCCGGTTGCGTTTAGAATCGTCGGCCATGAAGCCACCACCTGTCGTCAAGAAGACCACGGCGGTCTTCCACCAGTCCGGCGCCCTTCCCGTGGGCAAGGGCAAGATCACCGGCATCATCGCTCTCACTCTGGGCGGCCTCGCCGTGCTGGCCGTGCTGGCGTTTCATTTCCCCGAATATTTGACCACGCCGGACCTGCGCAAGAAGTACGACGTGGGCCTGCTGAGACACGTGCTGCTGGTCGGCATGGTGATCGCGGGCGGCATGGCGATCGCCAACCTCGTCCAGCGCCGCAATCGCTGGCTGAACGGCACGGCGCTGGCTTTGATCCTGATCGCCGCGGCGATGGGCGGCCACCGTGTCCCCGTGGCCGACTTTCCCGACGACACGCCCTATATCGGCCTCGACTGGTTCATCCTCGACCTTCTCGGTTCGAGCATGATCTTCATCCTGATCGAGAAGATGGCGCCGTTGCATCGCGACCAGCCCGTCTTCCGTCCGGGCTGGCAGACCGACTTCACGCATTTCATCGTCAACCACCTGCTGGTGGGATTGGCGCTGCTGATCGTGAACTTCGCGATCCATCGCCTGTTCGGCTGGCTGGTGTGGGATCCCCTGCAGAAATGGGTCGGCGGCCTGCCGTTCTTCGCCGCGCTGTTCCTCGTGCTGCTGGTCGCCGACCTGGTGCAGTACTGGACGCACCGCGCCTATCACGAGGTTCCGTTCCTGTGGCGCTTCCATGCCGTGCATCACAGCGCCGAATACATGGACTGGATGGCGGGCTCGCGGCTCCATCTGTTCGAGCTGCTGATGACGCGCGTGTCGATCCTGGGCGTGCTCTACGTGCTGGGCTTCAGCCAGGCCGTCACCGACGTCTATATCGTGATCGTGGGCTTCCAGGCGGTGTTCAACCACGCCAACGTCCGGCTGCCGGCGATCTTCGGCAAGGCGCCGCTCAAGTGGCTGATCGTTACGCCTGACTTCCATCACTGGCATCACAGTTCCGAACGCGAGGCGATCGACCGCAACTACGCCGCCCATTTCGCCTTCATCGACTACATCTTCGGCGCTGCGGTGAAATCCGATCGGCGCTTCCCGGGCAAGTACGGCGTGCTGGGCGACTACATGCCCAGCGGCTTCGTGCGCCAGCAGCTCTTCCCCTTCACCTGGAAAGGGTGAGGGCGCGGCACTTTGGGCTGCCGCTGCAATTGACGCAAATGGCCCCCGCACCTAGTTTGGCCGACCCATGTCCCAGATCGATCGCACCCTTGCCGAGGCCGCGCGCGCGTGGCCGTTTGAAGAAGCCCGCAAGCTCGTCGCCCGCACCGGCGGCAAAGCGCCGGCGAAAGGCTATGTGCTGTTCGAGACTGGCTACGGTCCGTCGGGCCTGCCGCATATCGGCACCTTCGGCGAGGTCGTGCGCACGACGATGGTGCGCCAGGCCTTCCGCCGGCTGTCCGACGTGCCGGCGCGGCTGTTCTGCTTCTCCGACGACATGGACGGCCTGCGCAAAGTGCCGGACAACGTCCCCAACAAGGAGATGCTGGCGGCCCATCTCGGCAAGCCGCTGACTTCGGTGCCCGATCCCTTCAGCAACGAGCATCCGAGTTTTGGCGCGGCGAACAACGCTCGCCTGCGCGCCTTCCTCGACTCCTTCGGCTTCGAGTACGAATTCCAGTCGGCGACCGAGTGGTACAAGTCGGGCCGCTTCGATGCGATGCTGCTCGCCATGCTGCGTCACTACGACGAGGTGCAGGCGGTCATGCTGCCGACCCTCGGCGAGGAGCGCCGGGCGACCTACTCGATCTTCCTGCCGATCTCGCCCAAGACCGGCCGCGTGCTGCAGGCGCCGGTGATCAAGACCGACGCCGATGCCGGCACCATCGTCTATCGCGACGAGGATGGCTCGATGGTCGAGACGCCGGTCACCGGCGGCAACGTCAAGCTGCAGTGGAAGGCCGACTGGGCCGGCCGCTGGTTCGCGCTCGACGTCGATTACGAGATGTACGGCAAGGATCTCATCCCCTCGGCCGAACTCTCCGCCAAGATCGTGCGCATCCTGGGCGGCAAGCCACCGGAGGGCTTCAACTACGAGCTCTTCCTCGATGAGGAAGGCAAGAAGATTTCCAAGTCCAAGGGCAACGGCCTCTCGGTCGAGGAATGGCTGCGCTACGCCTCGCCCGAATCACTGGCGCTCTACATGCACCAGCAGCCGCGGCGCGCCAAGCGACTCCATTTCGACGTGATCCCGCGCGCCATCGACGATTATCTCTCGCTGGTCGAGAAGCTGCCGAAGGAAGAGCCCGCCCGCGCGCTGGAGAACCCGGCCTGGCATATTCATGACGGCGAGGCGCCCGCCAACTCCGCGGCCGGCGTCACCTTCGGCATGCTGCTCAATCTCGCGGGTGTCGCCAACACCGAGGACAAGGACGTTCTCTGGCAGTATCTGCGCCGCTACGTGCCGGGCGCCACGCCGGAGACCGCGCCCTATCTCGATCGGCTGCTCGCGGGCGCCGTCGCCTACTACCAGGACTTCGTGAAGTCCTCGAAGAAGTTCCGGCTGCCCACCGACCGTGAACGACCGGCGCTGGAGGACCTGCTCGATACGCTGCGCAAGATGCCCGAGGACGCGACGGCGGAACTCATCCAGGACGAGGTTTACGAGGCGGGCAAGCGCCACTTCGCCAAGGAAGAGCTTCGGCAGTGGTTCAAGACCCTCTACGAGGTGCTGCTCGGCAGCGAGCAGGGGCCGCGCATGGGCGCCTTCATCAAGCTCTATGGCCGCGACAATGTCGTGACGCTGATCGAACGCGCGCTGGCCGGCGAGGATCTCGGCAAGGCAGCGTAGGGGCTCGCGACATGCATGACGGCGTCGTCTTCGACTATCTCAATCCCGACGTGCCGGCGGGGCTGCGCCTGCTCGACGTTCCCCTGATCCGCGCCAACCGCGAGACGATCAAGGGCTATGGCGAGGTCGTGCGCGATCCGAAGAAGCAGAAGATCGAGATCGTGCCATGGCCGCTCAGCGGCTCGCGCAAGCTCGATGCCGGCACCGGCATCGAGGGCGGCACGACCGAAGGCATCTTCACCTGCGAATGGCGGGGCAACGAATTGATCGGCCGCAACGAGGCGGTCGGCGGCCACTATGTCATCGGCTTCCGCGACCTGCCGGAGACGGTGCGGCCCGGGGTGAAGCTGAGCCAGGGCCGCGTGCTCCTCTGGCATTGCAATTATCACCCGGACGGCGGGCAGCTTTTCTGGCCGCTCGATGGCAAGCCCTTCGTCGTGCCGGCCGCGCTTCCGGGCGACGATCTCCAGCCCGAGTCGTTCAAGGCCTTCTGGTCCGACGGCAGCGTCGGCATCTACATCCATCCCGGCATCTGGCACGAGGGCGTCTTCCCGGTGAACGAGACCGGCCGCTTCTTCGACAAGCAGGGCAAGGTGCACGCGCGCGTGAGCTGCGATCTCGCGCGCGAGTTCGGCGTGCTGCTCAACGTGCCGCTGCCCCCGGGCTGAAGCCCGCCGCGGCCCGGAACACTCGCGACAGGGCGGCGATGGCTTCGGGCCGCCCGATCGCGGCCTCGTCCTGGGCCAGCATCTCCCAGACGGCTCCTTCCACGGCGGCGATCGCCACGGCGAGCTGCATCGTGTCGGCGGTCCCTGCGCCGGCCGCCGCGAGCTTGTCCTGAAGGGCCGGCACGAACCGTCGCGCTTCCTCGATGATCGCCTGGCGCCCCTGCACTTCGGGCAAGGCCTCGCGCAGCGCGAGCGAGACGTCGAGCCCCTTGCGCTTCTCGATCACGAAGGCCGCGATGGCCGCATCCATGGCCTCCTCCGGCGTGGCAGCTCCCGACAGGTCGGCGGCGATGACGGCGGCCAGATAGCTGCGGGTGCGCTGGCGGACGATCTCCACGGCGATCGCGTTACGGTTGGGGAAGTACTGGTAGAGGGAGCCGACCGACACGCCGGCCAGCGTCGCGATGCGGGTCGTCGTGCAGGCGGCCCATCCGTCCCGCCTCAGAATGCGAATGGTCGCCTCGACGATGGCGTCCACGGTCACGGTGGAACGGGCCTGCAGGGGCTTCTTGCGCGGTTTCAGGGCGGCCGGCACGGCAGGGCTCCGATGCGAATGGACGGTCAGCGACCGGGTTTCCATTTTCAATGGACCTCACCGGGAGTCAAAGAATGACCGTCCTCCATCTCGTCACTGGCGGCACATCGGGGATCGGCCTCGAGCTCGTGCGCCTCTTGCTCGCCGACCCCGCGAACCGGGTCATCGTCGGCGCGCGCCGACCGGCGGAAGCGGGCGCGCTCCGCGCCGTCGCCGATGGCGAGCGCCTCGCCATCCTGCCGCTCGATCTCGCCGCGCTGGCCTCCACGGTCGCGTTCGCCGATGCGGTCATCGCCCGTCTCGCCGGCGGCCGTCTTGCCTCGTTGGCGGCGAACGCCGGCGTCCAGAACGTCAAGGCGCGGCGAATGACCGTCGACGGCTACGAGGAAACCCTGCAGGCCAACTGGCTGGCGCACGCGCTGCTGATCGAGCGGCTGTTGCCGGTCCTCGCGCCCGGGGCGCCGGTCGTCTTCACAGCGAGCGGCACGCACGATCCCGACGATGCCGGCGCGCGGCGGTTTGGATTCCGGGGCGGCGTGTATCCCGGTATCGAGAAGGTGGCGCGCGGCGAGCTCGACGGCAGCGTGCCGGAGAAGCAGCAGGGCATGGATCGCTATGCGACCTCCAAGCTCGTGGCCATCCTGCATGTCTACGCGCGTGCGCGCAGCGCGCCGGCGGCCGGTCCGCGCTGGTTCGCCTACGATCCCGGCCTGATGCCGGGCACGGGGTTGGCCCGCGACCGCTCTGCCGTGGAACGCTGGGCCTGGTCGACGATCCTGCCGGTGGTTGCGCGGGCGATCCCCGGTGCCAGCACTGCGCGCCGCTCGGCCGAGACCTATGCGCGGCTGCTCACAGGTTGCCTGTTCCCGAACGAGAACGGCGTGCATCTCGATTTCTCCGGACGCAGGACGGAGAGCTCGGCCGATTCCAACCGCCGGGACTGGCAGGATGAAGTCGCGTCCTTTGCGGCCGCGATCTCTCAAGGCTGGCGACCGTTGGCCGTCGAGACGGCCCCGAGATAGGCGACGATCATCCGCACGATCTCGTCCTCGAAAGCGCGGCTTGCGAGGAACGGCTGCTCCTCCAGCACCGCGGCGCGGACGACACCCATGAGGGCGCGCGACACGACGAAGGACTGTTCGCGGGTGAGAGGGCCGACCAGCGGGTTGGGCCCGCGCCCGACGGTCTCGCCGGCCTGGGCGATGAAAGCGGCAACCGGCGCGATCAGCTCGATGCCGGCTCCCTGCGCAAGGAGCGCCTGAACGACCGCCTTGCGGGCGCGCTGGCGGCCCCGGAAGGCGTGGACGATCGCCCGCACCATGGCGCGCACGCGTCCTTCGACCGAGGGGTCGCCCTCGCCTCGCAGCGCCCGCCCGACCTCGCCGAGGGCGGCGGTCATTTCCTCACGCGCCAGCGCCATCAGCAGCGCGTTCTTGTCGGCAAAGTACTGATAGAGCGTGCCGATGCTGACGCCGGCCCTTTCGGCCACGGCATTGGTGGTGAACGCGGCCAGCCCGCCCTTTTCGAGAATCTGAGCCGCGGCCTCGACGATCGAGGCAACGGTCTGTGCCGCGCGCGCCTGCCGCGGCGATCTCCGTTTGTTTTCAGCGACTTGGCGGCGTGCGGCCATGGCGGTACCGGAGGCGGGAAGGCGAGTAACGGAATATGAGCATCACTCATATATTCGGGAGCGGCAAGTCATACGGAGGCGTTCGTGCAATCCCTCGCCACTCTCTATCTCGTCATCCTGCCGCTCGTGATGGGCGCCGCGCTGGTCGAAGGCCTCTGGCAGTCGCGGACGCGGGCCGAGTCCTACGACTGGAAATCCTGGGCCTGCTCGCTCGCCGATCTCGCCGGCCGCCGACTGCTGGCCTTCATTCCCTACACGTTCGCCGCACCCTGGCTGGGCTGGATGTACGAGCATCGTCTGTTCACCCAGTCGCTCGACAGCGCGTGGTCCGTGCTGCTGCTCTTCGTCGGGCTCGAATTCTTCTACTACTGGTTCCATCGCGCCAGCCACACGGTGCGCTGGTTCTGGTCCTCGCACTCGGTCCATCACTCGCCCAACCAGTTCAACTTCGCCATGGCCTATCGGCTGGGCTGGATCGGCCGCTTCACCGGCACGTCGCTCTTCTTCACGCCGCTGGTACTGCTGGGCTTCACGCCGGAGACCGTGCTGACGGCGCTGTTCCTGAACCTGCTCTACCAGTTCTGGATCCATGCCGACTGGATCCCGAAGCTCGGGGTTCTCGAAGGCATTCTCAATACGCCGTCCGCGCATCGCGTTCACCACGCCCGCAATCCGGAGTATCTCGATGCCAATTTCGGCGGCGTCCTGATCGTCTTCGACAGGTTGTTCGGCACCTATGTTCCGGAGCGCGAAGACCTGCCGTGCGACTTCGGTCTGGTGTCGCCCAAGGTCTCGTCGCGCAATCCGATCGTGCTGAACTTCGGTCCGTGGGTGGGCCTCGTGAAGGACCTCGCCTCGTCGCGCTCGGCGCGGGAGGTCTGGATGTACCTGTTCGGTCCTCCCGGGTGGCGCGCCGACGGAAAGGGCCTCACCGCGGCCGAACTGCGCAAGGCCCGCGTGCTGCAAACTCAGGAAGCCATGACTTAATCTCCCTTGAGCCGCCCGGTCACGGCCGACAGATTGGGCGGCAAAGGAGACTGCCATGGCCAAGGACAAGGTCTGCGTCGTGATCGGCGCAGGCGATGCGACGGGCGGTGCGATCGCCCGCCGTTTCGCGCGCGAGGGCTACACCGCCGTCGTGACGCGCCGCAGCGCCGACAAGCTGCAGTCGCTGGTGGCGCGCATCGTCGAAGAGGGTGGCCGTGTCCACCCGTTCGGGTCCGATGCGCGCGACGAGGCGCAGGTCGAGGCGCTGTTCCGCGAGATCGAGACCGAGATCGGCGAGGTCGAGGTCTTCGTCTTCAACATCGGCGGCAATGTGCGTTTCGACATTCGCGACACGACCTCCCGGGTCTATCGCAAGGTCTGGGAGATGACGGCCTTCGCCGGCTTCCTGACGGCGCGCGAGGCGGCCAGGGTGATGGTGCCGCGCGGCCGGGGCACGATGATCTTCACCGGCGCCACTGCCTCGATCCGCGGTGGCCGCGGCTTCTCGGCCTTCGCGGGCGGCAAGCACGCGGTGCGGGCACTGGCGCAATCGATGGCGCGTGAATTGGGACCCCAGAACATCCATGTCGCGCATGTCATCGTCGACGGCGCCATCGACACCGAATGGATCAAGGCCAACTTCCCTGATCGCTACAATGCCGGCCCCGACGCGATCCTCAATCCCGACGACATCGCCGAAACCTACTGGCAGCTCCACCGCCAGAAGCGCAGCGCCTGGACCTTCGAGATGGATCTCAGGCCGTGGAAGGAAAGCTGGTAGCAACGGAGGACGCCGCCCGCAGCTTCAGCAGGGCCAGCATCATGTCGATGGTCGGCGTTGCGACTCCTGCCAGTTCGCTGAGGTCGGCGATCGAATCGGCGAGCGCGTCGATCTCGAGCGGCTTGCCGGCCTGAAGGTCGGTCAGCATCGACATCTTGTGAGCACCCAGGCCGACCGTGAACGCGATGCGCTTCTCCACTGGAGTCGCCATCGTCGCTCCGAACTTCGCGGCAACGGCTTCGGCCTCCGTCATCATGCGGCGCGCGATCTCGACGGCGCCGGCACTGCGGCCGATCCCGCCATTGTCGGCCAAGGTCAGAACCGCGATCGGGTTCCAGGTCAGGCTGTTGATCATCTTGCTCCAGATCTCGGCGCGGATGTCGGTCTTCACCGGCGCGTCGAGGCCGGCCTCGATCATGGCGGCACTGAGCTCGGTGACGCGCGCCGAGTGCGAGCCGTCGGGCTCGCCCAGCGGCAGGTAACAGACCTCGTTCTCGAGATGCGCCACGCCGGGTTCGGGCACGACACCGCCCGCCCAGTAGGCGCAGCCCAGCGCCCGCTCCGGGCCGAACATCGACCATTGCCGGCCATCGGGATCCATGCGCTTCAGTCGGCTGCCCTCGAACGGCCCTTCCAACTTGTGAAAGAACCAATAGGGCGCGCCGGTGGTCGGCGGGATCAGCGCCGTCTGGGGGCCCAGCAGCGGCATCACCTTGTCCAGCACCGCGAGATACTGGTGCGTCTTCAGGGTGATGAACACGACGTCCTGGGGCCCCAGTTCGGCGGGATCGTCGGTCGCGTTGACCCTCACCGTGAAATCCTCGTGCGGCGAGATCAGCCGAAGGCCGTTGCGGCGAATGGCATTGAGATGGGCGCCGCGCGCGATCAGGCTCACCTCGAGGCCCTTCACGCGCGCGAGGTGGGCGCCGATGATCCCGCCGATCGAGCCGGCGCCGTAGAGGCAGATCTTCATGGCCGCAGCCTAGAGCCTTCACGGTCTATGCGGAACTGGCGTCCCTTGCGGTCGTTGTGTCGCGAATCCCGAAGAAAGAGGAGGGCCGGCATGACCGCGCAGACCATCGATACCAGCAAACTCTGGGACATGATCAAGGACATCCGGTTCGGAATGCTGACCGTGCGGGGCGCCGACGGGCGTCTCTACTCGCGGCCGATGACAACCCAGAACGGCGAGGCCGATCGCGGCGGGGTCGTTTGGTTCTTCATGTCGCGCTCCGGCCAGCCCGTGGCCGATCTGACCGCATCGCCCGACGTGAACGTGGCCTATGCCGATCCCGAGTCTGACAAGTACGTGTCGGTGAGCGGCGCCGCCCGCCTCATCGAGGATCCGGTGAAGAAGCAGGAGCTGTGGAGCGAGGCCGCAAAGGCCTGGTTCCAAGGCGGTGTCGAGGATCCCGACCTGGCGCTGGTCGCGATCCTCGTCGCAGAAGCGGAATATTGGGACGTGAAGACCAGCAAGCCCGTCCAGATTTTCAAGCTGGCCAAGGCCGCGCTGACCGGGGAAGAGCCGACCGATCTGGCCGAGCATCGCCGCGTCCGCATGCGTTGACGCGGCGGGCGGGGTGCTTCAGCGGCGCGGCGTTGTCGCCGCGCCCACGCCGGCACCCACGGCGCCACCCACCAGCGCGCCGGGAAGCAGGCCGATCGGCGTGAGGGCCCCCACCAGCGCGCCGGTGCCGGCTCCGATACCGCCGCCCGTCACGGCCCGCTGACCCCAGGTGTCGCCACAGGCGGCGAGGGTAAGAGCCAGGAGGGAAATGCCGACGACTTTCATCATATGGTCAACTCCGTTGCGTGCCCGAAAACGCCTTCCGATCGTGCAAAGTTTCCACAAATGGCCTCTCTGCGGTGTGTTCTCCTGGTGACATTGGCCTTGCTGGGCCTGGCAACGCCGTTGCGGGCCCAGACGGTGGGAGGCTTCGATTACGCGCCCGAATACGACTTCTCGGAGTTCTGGGCCGCGACCGACGGCCGTCTCTTCCAGGTGATCGTCGCCGGCAATCCCTCTCCGGGATGGCCCTTGGAGCAGGTCAAGGAACGGCTTCTGCCGGTGATGCAGGCAAACAAGCCAAGGCCGGCCCTTACCTTCACCTACCAGTCGCCGCCCGAAGAGCTGCGCCCCAACTACCGCCTGGTGTTGGTCTTTTCGCCCGCCAACGACCTCACGGCGGCGCGCGTCTGCGCGGGGCAGTACTTTCTGAAGCCGCCGACGCCGGGCCGGGTCTATGTTTTCGGCGTCTATTGCCGCAACGATCTCGCGCTGTCCCAGACCACGGCGTGGACGCAGGCGACCGGGCCCGACGATCCGCGGCTCGGCCCAATGTTCGCCCAGTTGTTCATGGTTCTGTTCGACGACCGCCGCTGGCAGCGCTTCCCCTTCAATCCGTGGTTTGCCCGCTAGCCGATCCGGCCTAAGAGAGGGGCAACATCAGGGGGATCTCTTGGCGACCGACGTGGAAATCTGGATGCTCTTCGCGCCGTTCTGGCTGCTGGGGATGTTTGCAGCGCTGGGCGCGCTCTGGCACTTCGTGCAGTTCCTGAACGTGCACGGAAAGGCGCATGCCGCCGGGCAGGTGCCTCGGAAATACGAGTTCGGCGCGCCCGTTCGCCCTCATGAGACGACGGCGCAGGGGCATCATCATTTCACGCGGGCGAAGACCGCCTTGCTCCTGTTTGTCGCTTTCATCGCCCTGGGAGTGGCAGCCGGCGTCCTATGGACGCTGTGGCGGGGCTAGCTCCCCACCGTCATTCGGCCACCAGCCCCACGACCTCATAGTGGCCCGGATCCGAGTACGGCCCGGCAATCAAAACCTGCTGATCGCAAGCGGTCAGAACCAGTACGAGCAAACCCAGGGAAGCAACGACCCTGCGGAACATGACGAAATCCTCCATCTGCCCGAGGAACGCCCGCCGTTTGCCTTTGGTTGCCGGGTTTTGCAGTCTGCGTGCCCGAGACTGGGGATAACGGGGCGGGGGCCCGAGCCTGAATCATGACCCGACATCGTATGCTGCGCCGAATCGCCTATGTGCGTCGCAACCGCTGCAGCGCCCTCGTGGTCGCGCTCACCTTGTTCATCCTGCTCAACCCCGTGCTGGCGATCTCGGCGATCGGCGGCTCGATGCTGGGCGTAGCGTTGTTCGTCGTGCTCGTGCTGGCGGTATGGGCGCTGCGACTCGAGCGGCCTGTACTGTGGGGGCTGGGCCTGTTCGGGTTCATCACCATCGACGCGCTGATCGCCGATCGCATGGGCTACAGCGGGCTGCGGCCCATCGCGCTCGGCGCCACGGCGCTGTTCGTGGGGGCGATCACCATCGCGCTCCTGCACTACGTGCTCGATCGCCGGCCGATCACGACCGACAAGGTGTTCGGCGCGGTGGCCGCCTACATCCTGATCGCCATGTCCTTTGCCAGCCTGTTCGGCTTCCTCCAGGTCTTCCAGGCCAACGCCTTCACGGCCGCCATCGCCCACGGTGCGGACGGCAAGCTCAACTGGCCCGACCTGATGTACTTCTCCTTCACGGTGCTGACCTCCACGGGCTTCGGCGAGATCACGCCGGCGACGCCGATGGCAAGGTCGCTGATCGTGATCGAGCAGGTGCTGGGCGTCATGTACGTCGCCTTCCTGATCGCCCGGCTGGCCAATCTCTACGGCTCGCCGAAGCCGCTCAGCTAGCGGCCGACAATCTCGCTCTGCGCATCGTCCAAATTCCGCCGGCCACGCTATACTCTTCGGCAAAACCGGATGAGGAACGCCATGGGTATCGCGGCTGCAGCAACACGGGCGAGCGAGACGGCCGACACCGTCGAGAACTGGGACGTCGTCGTCATCGGCGCCGGCCTGTCGGGCATGTACCAGCTCCTGAAGCTGCGCCAGATGGGATTCAAGGCGCGAGTCTACGAGGCCGGCGGCGGCGTCGGCGGCACCTGGTACTGGAACCGCTATCCCGGGGCACGCTTCGACTCCGAGAGCTGGACCTACGGCTTCTCCTTCTCGCCCGAGGTGCTGAAGGAGTGGGACTGGAAGGAGCATTTCTCCGGCCAGCCCGAGAACCTGCGCTACTGCGAATTCATCGCCGACAAGTTCGACCTGCGCCGCGACATCACGTTCAACACGAGGGTGAAGGCCGCGCACTGGGACGAGGCCGCCAATGAGTGGGAGGTCACCTTCGAGACCGGCGGCCGCGCCCGTGCCCGCTTCCTCGTCACCGCGATCGGTCCGCTCTCGTCGCCCACCATGCCGACCATCCCAGGTATCGAGGACTTCAAGGGTGAGTCATGGCACACCGGCCTGTGGCCGCACCATCCGGTCAGCTTCGCGGGCAAGAAGGTCGCGGTGATCGGCACCGGCGCCTCGGGCGTGCAGGCGATCACCGAGATCGCCAAGACGGTGGGCGAGCTCACCGTGTTCCAGCGCACGCCCAACTGGTGCACGCCGCTGCGCAACAGCCGCATCGAGCCGGAAACGATGGCCGACATCCGCGCGCGCTACGACCAGATCTTCGCGCAGTGCCGCGAGAACTGGGGCTGCTTCGTCCATACCGCCGACCCGCGCCATTCGACCGACGTGACGCCCGAGGAGCGCGAGGCCTTCTTCGAGAAGCTCTACAACACGCCGGGCTTCGCCTTCTGGCAGGGCAATTTCCGCGACGTGCTGATGGACCAGGCGGCCAACGACGCGCTGACGCAATTCGTGATCAAGAAGATCCGCGCCAGGGTGAAGGACCCGAAGATCGCCGACAAGCTGATCCCCACCAACCACGGCTACGGCACGCGCCGCGTCCCGCTGGAGAGCGGCTATTTCGAAGTCTACAACCAGCCGAACGTGAAGCTGGTCGACATCCGCGAGACGCCGATCGAGCGCATCACCCAGACCGGCCTCCGGGTCGGCGGCGTCGAGTACGACTTCGACATGATCATCTACGCCACCGGCTTCGACGCCATCACCGGCGCCTTCGACCGCATCGACTTCCAGGGCCGCGGCGGCGAGAAGCTGCGCGACAAGTGGGCCGACGGGCCGCACACCTATCTCGGCCTCAACGTCGTGGGCTTTCCCAACATGCTGACCCTGGTCGGCCCACACAATGCCGCGACCTTCTGCAACCTGCCGCGCTGCATCGAGCAGAACGTGGAGTTTGTGTCCGATCTGCTGGGCTACATGCGCGATAAGGGCCTCACCCGCATCGAGGCGACGCCGGAGGCCGAGACAGCCTGGACCGCCCACGTCTACGATACGGGATCGCGCCTGCTGCTCACCAAGGTCGATTCCTGGATGACCGGCGTGAACAAGAACGTCCCCGGCCGCCTCAAGCGCACCTTCATGGCCTATGCCGGCGGCGCGCCGAAATATCGCCAGAAGTGCGAGGAGATCGCGGCGAACGGCTACGAGGGATTCGCGCTGCGCTGACGCCTCAGCGCGCGCCGCGCACCAGCCGGCCCGGGCGGGCACCGGTGAAGTCGCCGTCGCGATAGGTCACGTCGCCGCTGACGATCGTCGCGACATAGCCTTCGGCTTTCTGTTCCAGCCGGCGGCCGCCGCCTGGCAGGTTGTGCACGGGATGTGGCGCCGAAACCTTGAGACGGTCGAGATTGATCACGTTGAGGTCGGCCTTGTAGCCGACCTGCAGCCGCCCGCGATCTCCCAGCCCGACCGCGCGGGCCGGCACATCGGTGAGCTGTTGGATCGCCCAGGGCAGCGGCCAGCGCTCGCCCTTGCGGTCGCGCGTCCAGTAGGTGAGGGCGTGGGTCGTGTAGCTCGCGTCGCAGATCAGCCCGTAATGCGCGCCGCCGTCGCCCAGCGCCATCACCGTATGCTCGTGGCGCAGCATGCTGGCCATGTTGGCGTCGGAGCAATCCGTATAGTTGGCGCCGGGATGGAACAGGATCGTGCGCCCGTCACCGCTCACCAGCAGATCATAGGCAAGTTCGAGCGGCGTGATGCCAAGTTTTGCGGCCCGCGCATCGAGCCGCTGGTCGGCCGGCGGCGTGTAGTCGGGCGGATCGCCCAGCACGAACATGTTGGCGACGCTGCGCATGAAGGCCAGCATCTGCGGATTGCGATAGGTCGGCTGCTCCTGCAGGAGCTTCGCCTTCAGCGCCGGGTCGCGCAGCCGGGCGAGCTTGGCGTCGAGAGGCAGGCCCTCGACCTCGCGGTAGCTGGGGCAGGTCGAGAAGGGGTGGAACGACAGCTCCAGTCCATAGAGGATCGCGACCGGCCGCGCCGAGACCTGGCCGCGGATCGGCAGCCCGTCGCGATGGGCCCGCTCGATCTCGCGCAGCAGCGTCTGCCATCGTCTGGGATAGAGCGAGAGGTCGAGCAGGGTGAAGGAGAGCGGCCGGCCCGAGAGCTCGACGAGCCGTCGCAACATGGCGAACTCGGTCGCTCCCTCCGCCGTGGTGTCCGCGAAATCGTCGAGCAACTGGATCACGCCCTTGCCGGCCCGCCGCATGCCGCGCGCGATCGCCGCCAGCTCTTCCTCGCCCGCGGTGATGGTCGGCGTCAGGGCGCCATCGGGCGTGCGATGGAACAGCGAGCGCGACGTCGAGAAGCCAAGCGCACCGGCGTCCAGACCTTCCTGAACGAGCTTCGCCATTGCCGCCATGTCCGACGCGCTGGCCGGCTCGCGGTCGACGCCGCGTTTCCCCATCACGAAGACGCGCAGCGGCGCATGCGGCACCTGCGTGGCGAAGTCGATGTCGCAGTGGCGTTTCGACAGGGCGTCGAGATAGTCGGGAAAGCTCTGCCAGTTCCACGGCACGCCCTCGCGCATCACCAGCTCGGGAATGTCCTCGACACCCTCCATCACGTTCATCAGCGTGTCGCGGTCTTCCGGACGGCAGGGCGCGAAGCCGACGCCGCAATTGCCCATCAGCACCGTCGTCACGCCATGGCCCGAAGAAGGTGAAAAGCGGTCGTCCCAGGTGACCTGGCCGTCATAGTGCGTGTGGATGTCGACGAAGCCCGGCGTCACCGCGAGGCCCCTGGCGTCGATCTCCTCGCGACCGTTGCCGTCGATATCGCCAATGGCGGCGATCCTTCCGTCCCGGATGGCGACATCCGCTTCGCGCGGTTCGGCCCCGGTGCCGTCGATCACCGTTCCATTGCGCACGATCAGATCGTATGAGGCGGCCATGGCGTCCTCCCGCAAGAGTTGCTGCTCATGTGCTAGCACTCCGGCCGTGGCAAGGACAATGACGACACGAAAACGCCGGGCCCTTTCGGACCCGGCGTCGCTGCAAGATATGCAGAAATGCTAGCGGATGATCGTGACCTGGAGCGCAGTCTGTACGCTGTACACGGTGGTGATCTGCGTGCCCGGCTTGATCGTCTTGAGTGCCGCCTTGCCCGCCTCGCTCACGACCTGCGGCATCTGGATGACCTCGCCGCTGTCGGGCGAGGGCTTGTCGGGTTCGCCGCCGGAAGCGTTGATCAGGAAAACCGTGTTGGTCGCGAGGTCGACCTTGGTGCACATGCCGGCCATCGACCAGAGGCGGATGCGTTCCCGCGCGCCGGGGATGCCCTCGATGCGGGCGCCCTGGGTCATCATGGCCTTGGCGCGCGCCGTCACGGCAGGGGTGGTCGGGGCGATCAGGAAATCGACATAGTCGTACCATTGCACGTCGACGGTTTGGCCGACACGCAGCGCGCCGTAGTTGGTGACCAGGTCGGCCGCCTTCATCTTTACGCGACCGAGATCCTGCCAGACGATGACGAAACCGCGTGTCCTCTCGTCGATGCTGTAGATCGTGCCGCGCTTGAAGTTCTGATAGGCCGATGAAATGTAGAGGTCTTCCTGCGCCTTTGCGGAGAACGGCAGGACAGGCAGCGCAGCGGTCGAGAGCGCAGCGCTTCCCAGCAGCTTCAGAGTCGAACGGCGATTCGTTTGCATCGATGTCTCCCCCTCTCATCGCGCAGGATGATCGGCTCCGGCGCGGGCATGTCAGCCTCCGAACAGACGCGCGGTTTTATGCCGACGAAAGAATTGCCCGGCAACTCCCTTTGCAGCAATTCTGCGGCTGCGAGGCGGTAAACCTCCTGGCGGGTGTCAGAAAAACGTGACTTGCGCCTTGGAGGGGCCGGGCGGGTTATGGCAGCGGAAGGATCACGCCATGCCCCCTGTGAGCGCCCTGCTGTCCGTCGCCCATGCTTTGCCTCCCCACCACCTGCCGCAGACCGAAGCGGCGGAGGCAGCGCGCGGCATGTTTGCCCATCGCTACGCTGCCTTCGACCGGATGGCGCCGGTCTTCACAACCTCCGGCATCGAATCGCGATACACGGTGAAGCCCCTCGACTGGTATTTCACCTCGCTGGGATGGCCCGAGCGCAATGCCGCCTATCTCGAGGGTGCTCAGGAGCTATTCGTCGAGGCCGCGACGCGAGCGCTGGCCGCGGCGGGGTGCGTTGCGTCCGAGATCGACACGGTCGTCACCATCTCCTCGACCGGAGTCGCGACGCCCAGCCTGGAAGCGCGCGTCGCCGGGCGCATGGGCTTTCGCGCCGATGTCGAACGGGTGCCGGTGTTCGGCCTCGGCTGTGCCGGCGGCGTCTCGGGCCTGGCGATCGCCAGCCGATTGGCGGCGGCGCGACCGGGAACCACCGTTCTGATGGTCGCCATCGAGATCTGCACCGCAGCGTTTCGGATGGATCAGCTCACGCCGGCCAATATGGTGGCGACCGCCCTGTTCGGCGATGGCGCTGCGGCCTGTGTCGTTCGTTCGGGCCCGGGCGCGTCGGGGATCGCCCGCATCGAAGGGGCGGGCGAGCATCTCTGGCCCGACACGCTCGACATCATGGGCTGGAAGGTCGATCCGACGGGACTGGGCGTCATATTCGATCGATCGATTCCGCCGTTCGCCGAACAGGAAGTCGGCCCGGCCGTTGAGACGATCCTGGCGCGCCTCGGCATCGCGCGCGACTCGGTCGATCGCTTCGCCTGCCATCCTGGCGGCGCCAAGGTGATCACCGCCCTCGAGACGACGCTGCGTCTGGCGCAAGGCACGCTCGACCATGAACGCGAGGTGCTTCGCCAGTACGGCAACATGTCGGCACCGACCGTGCTGTTCGTGCTCGAGCGTCTCGCAGCCGCCGGCCTGCCGGAGCGCACGGTGCTGATGGCCCTCGGGCCAGGCTTCACCTGCAGCGCCCTGTCGCTGGCCCGCGGCGGCTGAAGGAGCTGCGATGGACTGGGCTGCGCTGATCCTGGGGCTTGTTACGGCACAGCGCTTGGGAGAACTCGTTCTGGCCCGTCGCAATACCAGCCGCCTGATGGCACGGGGCGCGCACGAGGTGGGGGCTGCACACTATCCCCTTATCGTTCTGCTTCACGCCCTGTGGTTGCTCGGCCTCTGGTACCTCGCGGTGCATCGCGCCCCGACGGACCAGGAGATCAGCCTGGCCTGGCTCGCCGTCTTCATCGCGCTGCAACTGGCCCGTCTCTGGGTGATCGCTTCGCTGGGAGAGCGCTGGACGACGCGCATCATCGTGCTACCGGGCGCGCCGCTGGTGCTGCGCGGGCCCTATCGCTTCGTATCGCACCCGAACTATTGGGTGGTGGCCGGCGAGATGCTCGTCCTGCCGCTCGTCTTTGGCCTGCTCACCTTCGGGCTCGTCTTCTCGGTGGCGAACGCGGGGATCATGTGGATCCGCATAAGGGCGGAAGCGGCAGCGCTGAAGCTTCGATAGGACGCCGTTCTCTGTCCGCCAGGAAGCGGGGCCGGGCCGGGACATCCCGACGGTGCAGAGCGGGTCCGAATCGCACAGTCGATGCAGCTCAGCCAGGATCTCGCGCAGATCGAACGCGCCGGCTTGCGACCACAAAGGACTCTGCGGGGGAGGAAAGGACTCTGCGGGGGAGGAAAGCTGCTGGTACGCTCGCCACCGGGGGGGAAGCTGCCACACAGCCTGGGGTAGCGACAAACACTTGATGCTTGCACATCCCGACAATCGCTTCTTTCGCTGGGGACTTGCGGCGGTACTGGCCGTCGGTGGCGGTCCGGCTGCGATCGCCCAGAGTTTCGTCTCGATGGGGCCGGCCTCCAGTTATGGCGAGACGGGGACCGTTCAGAGCGCCGATGTGACGTCGAAGACCGGCACGGTGTCCGGGGCCATACAGTCCATCGTCGTTGATCCCGTCAATGCCGGCACGATGTATATCGGCGCGGTCAACGGCGGCGTGTGGAAGAGCCAGAACGGCGGCGCGAGTTGGACACCGCTTACCGACAAGCAGCTCTCGCTGTCGATCGCCAGCCTAACCATGGATCCGACCGATGCCACGGGCCAGAAGATCTATGCCGGCACCGGCGTCACCTCCAACAGCAACATGGGGGGCCCGAAGGTCGGCATCCTCTTCAGCGCCGATGCCGGTTCGACATGGTCGCTGCTGGGCAACGGGACCCTCGATAAGAGCGTCGTGGGGCTGGTGGTGCGTGGCAGCACGATCGTGGCGGCGGAGGCGGAACCGGTCAATCCCAAGACCGGCGGCGGTGGGCTCTATCTCAGCACCAACGGCGGCACCAGCTTCTCGGCCGTGGCGGGCGTTCCGGCCGGCGCCGTGACTTCCCTGGTGAGCGCCAGCGCGACCGGATCGCCGCTTTATGCCGTGGTGAACTCGGCCGACCCCGCCACGCGCGGCATCTACAAAGGGACCAGCGACGGCTCCAGCTGGACCCAGATCTCCGCCAGTCAGGTGCCGATCGGCTCCAACCAGTCGGCGCGGCTGGCGGCTGGCCCGAACGGCTCGGTGGTGGCCGGCGTCTACGACTATATCGAGCCCTCTCCCACCTCCAATTCCAGCAGCGCCAAGCTCTCGGCCCTCTACCTGTCGCAGGACGGCGGGGCGACCTGGAAGCCGCTGAGCACGCCCAGCGTCAATGCGGGAGAGCAGGCCTCTACCAACCTGACGCTGGCGATCGACCCCGGCAATTCCAGCATCGTCTATGTGGCCGGCGACCGGATCGAAAACAGCCCTTACACCGTTCCTGTGTATCGGGTGGTGCTGAACCCCGACGGCTCGTCGTCCGCCACGGATATGAGCCGCGCAGGGACGGCGAACAACTCGGCGGTGCATGCCGACTCGCGCGCCTTTGCCTTCGACAGCGCCGGCAACATGATCCTGACCGAAGACGCCGGCATCTACCGGCGCACCAGTCCGCAGACGTCGACTGGCGATTGGAGCGGCATGAACGTGTCAAGCCTGTCGGTGCGTGAGGCCTATGCTGTTGCCTACGATGCGATCGGCAAGCGGCTGGTCGCGGCCGCACAGGACACCGGAACCGCCTACCAGCAGGATCCCGGCGGACTGATCTACAATGCGATCGGGGCGGGCGACGGCGTCAATGCAGTCGTCAACGATCGAACGCTGGCCAGTGCGGGCAGAAGCGCCATCTACACCTCCGCGCAGGGGCTGGGTTACTTGACGCGATGGACCTACAACGCCGACGGTACCCTGGCGGTGGCCCCGAAGGTGTTCAACACCAGTGGATCCGGTCCCGGCGCCCTCAACTTTCAAGCCGACGACTATGACAGCGAGGGCGAGCTGCCGTTCACGAGCAAGATCGTGCTCAACAAGAAGGATCCGACCAAGATCGCCTTCGGTACCAACTACGTCTACACAACCGTCGATACCGGCGCGGCGAGCAACACGTTGGCGCTCGATGTGCGCACCAACAAGATCGGCCTCGTGACGGGCCTGGCCTATGGTTCGGGCGTCAATGCCGATGCCCTGGTGGCCGGCGCCGACAATGCGCCAGGCAGCCTCTATTACACGAACTCCGCGACCGGCAATCTCAGGTACCTGTCGAACTACGCGGCCGCGGGCGGCGCCGCCGCGAAGTCGCTGGTGTTCGATTACCGCTCCGACTCGCAGTTCTACGTCGCCGACGGCAGCAAGCTTTGGTCGGGCTCGGCCGCCACCACCGACGGCACTTTCGCCGCCATCGATCTCAGCACCGTCAAGCTGATCCAGCCGGGCGCGGTCGAGTTCGTTTCCAACAACGGCGTCAATGCACTGCTGGTCGGTGGCCTGAGCAGCGACACCGGCGCGGCGCAGAGCCCGCTCGCAGTGGCCGACAGCAGCGCGATCGGTACGCTGTCGGCGTTCCGCACCTTCGGTACCAGCCTGCCCAATACGTTCATCTATCAGCTCGGTTACAATCCCGAAGCCGATGTGCTGGCGGTAAGCTCGTTCGGGCGCGGCGCCTGGCTGCTCTACGATGTCACGACCTACTTCACGACGGCAACGACGCTGAAGTTCGGCGTGGCCGACAACGATTCGACGCCGACCACCGAACAGCTCGCGGCCGGCACGGGCGCCGCCGCCGGACGCGGCCTGGAGAAGGTCGGCACCGGCACGCTCACGATCGATAGCGGCGTCACTTCCGGCTATACCGGCGCCACCACCGTCACCGGCGGCACGATGTCGGTGAACGGCGACATCACGAGTTCGAGCGGCTTGACGGTAGGCGTCAACGGTACGCTGGGCGGCAACGGCTTGGTTCCGACGACCGTGGTGAACGGTACGCTGGCGCCGGGCAATTCGGTCGGCACGCTCACCGTCGTGGGCGATCTCACCTTCAATCCGGGCAGCACCTACCAGGTCCAGGTCGAGGGCACGGCCGACCGCACCAACGTCACCGGGACAACGACGCTCGCCGGCGGCACGGTGCAGGCGAGCTTCGCCACCTCGGCCTTTCAGCGCAGCTACCAGATCCTGACCTCTGCCGCCGTGACCGGCCGCTTCGATGGGCTGACGGCCAGCGGCCTGCCGGGCTTTCTCAACGCCAGCCTCGGCTACGCGCCGGGCAGCGTGGCCCTCAACCTGCAGTCGGGGATGGCGTCGATGGCGGGTCCCGGCAGCAATCGCGGCGCCGTGGCGCGGGCCTTCGACACGGCGTTCAACGCCGGCCCCGGGCTCAATGGCATGCCGGCACTCTATGGCCTGTCGAGCGGGCAGCTTCCGCAGGCGCTGTCTTCTCTCTCGGGCGACAGCGCGAGCGTCGCGCAATCGGCGGCGCTCTCGGCGGGCAGTCAGTTTGCCTCCGTGATGACCGATCGGGTCGTCACGCGGCGCAATGAGGAACTGGCCTGCTACAATCATCCGGCCGAGGCGCAGGCCTGCCAGACCCCGCCCGACTGGAGCGCCTGGTCGGCGGGCTTCGGCGGGGCGCAGTGGCTCAATGCCAACGACGCTACGGGCGCGGCGGCATCGCTGCAGACAGTGGGCGGCGGCGCCTTCGGCATCGACTATCGCGCCGGTCCCGATACGCTGGTGGGCGTGGCCGTCGGTGCCAGCACACTGGGCATTTCCATGCCTTCCAGCGTCGCCAACGGGCAGGCGACCGGCACCCATATCGGCGTCTATGGCCTGCACGACTGGAGGAGCTTCTACGTCAACGCCGCCATGGTCTTCAGCCGCTTCGACGGCAACCTGACGCGGCAGGTTACGGGCATAGGCATGAGCGAAACGGAGCGCTCGTCGTCGGTCTCTACGCAACTCGGTGGGCGGGTGGAAGTCGGCCGTCCCTTCGCCGTCGGGCAGGCCTCGATCACGCCGTTTGCGGCGCTGCAGCCGTCACAGTTCTGGCAGCCGGCGACCACCGAGACCGCCACGACCGCGAGCGGCGCGCCCGGCGTGTTCGCGCTCTCCTATCAGGCCCAATCAACGACTTCGCTCCCGATGTTCCTAGGCGCGCAGGTCGACGGCCGGACGGAGATCAATTCACACGCCGCCAGCGCCTGGCTGCGCCTCGCCTGGGTCCACGAATTCATGACCGGCCGGCCGGTGACCGCCGGCTTCACCGCCCTGCCGGGCAGCCTGTTCACGGTCGACGGCGCGACCGCCGCTACCGACGCCGTCCGAGTGGACTTCGGCGGCCGCTTTGCGCTCGACACGCAGATCTCGGTTTTCGCCAACGCCACCGGCGAACTCTCGAACCGTGGCCAGAGCGTCGGCGGCACCGTCGGCTTCAAGTGGGTGTGGTAGCCCACGCGATCGGCGCGACGGGGCATCGAGCGTGTCGAGTGATCTTCCTGGCCCGGGCGGCGATCCGCCCGATGGGCCCATCCAGGGTCCGCCGCTTACGGCGTCTCGATGATCTCGCGCACGCGTGTGGCAAGCGCTTCCATGGTGAACGGCTTGGTGATGAGCGTCATGCCCGGGTCGAGCGAACCGGAAGTGAGGGCCGCGTTCTCGGCATAGCCTGTCATGAACAATATCTTGAGATCGGGACGAAGGGCACGGGCCGCGTCCGCGACCTGGCGGCCGTTCAGTCCGGGTAGCCCGACATCGGTGATCAGCAGGTCGATGCGCTGCGCCGACTGCACGATCTCCAGGCCCTGGGGACCATCGACTGCCTCTACGGCGCGATAGCCCAGATCGGCGAGCACTTCGACCACCAGGCCGCGGACCACCGGCTCGTCCTCGATCACCAGCACGGTCTCGCCGCTCTCGGCCAGCGCGGCCCTGGTCGCGTCCGCGGCGGTCTCGTCGTCGGCTTCGCCCTGAAAGCGCGGCAGGCAGAGATGGACGGTCGTGCCCCGGCCGGGTTCGCTCTCGATCTGGGCATAGCCCTCGGACTGGCGCGCGAAGCCATAGATCATGGAAAGTCCCAGACCGGTGCCTTGCCCTATGGGTTTGGTCGTGAAGAATGGCTCGAATGCACGGGCAATCGTTTCGGCATCCATGCCGGTGCCGCTGTCGCTGACCGAGATGCAGACATAGTCGCCGGCCGCCCTGTCGGCATGCGCGGCCGCGGCCGCCTCGTCGACCTCCATGTTGTGGGTCGCGATGACGAGCTGTCCGCCTTCGGGCATGGCATCGCGCGCGTTGATCGCCAGGTTCAGGATCGCGGATTCAAGCTGGTTGGCGTCGCAGCGCGTCAGCCAAAGCCTGCCGGCCAGCTTCAGGTCGAGGTCGATCCTTTCACCCAGCGTCCGCCGCAGCAGCTCCTCCATCGAGCCGATCAGCGGATTGACGTGGACGGGGCGGGGATCCAGCGGCTGGCGGCGCGCGAAGGCCAGCAGCCGGTGGGTGAGGGCGGCGGCGCGGTTGGCCGACGTCATGGCGCCGGTGATGAAGCGGTCGAGGTCGCCCAGCCGGCCCTGGCTGATACGCCGCTGCACGAGGTCGAGGCTGCCGGTGATGCCTTGCAGCAGATTGTTGAAATCGTGGGCGATGCCGCCGGTGAGCTGACCGATCGCCTCCATCTTCTGGGCCTGGCGCAACGCCTCTTCCGCCGTTCGCAGTTCGGCGGTCCGTGCCTCGACCCGCGCTTCGAGCGTGGCGTTGAGCGCGCGCAGCGCCGCCTCCGCCTCGCCGCGTTCGATCACCTGTCGGGTCCGCTCGGCCACTTCTTCCATGAAGGCGACCTCGTCGGGTTGCCATCGACGGACCGGCCGGTCGTTGAGGTAGACGATCGTGCGCAGGCGGCCGGCGCGCACGAAGGGCACCACCAGGATGGCGCGCGTGTCGACCGCGCGGGCGGTGGCCCGCGTCTCCTCCTCGTCGCTCAGCGGATCTGTCTGGAGGTCGTTCACCACGACCGTCTCGCCCGCGCCGAGCTTGGCCACGATCTTGATGCCGAAGGCGCGGGCGGGGACCCGACCGAGAAGCGGCTGCGCACGGCCGTCGGTCCAGCAAACCGAGTAGTCGAACACGTCCTCGACCGGATCGAGATGGCCATAGCCCACGCGGCTGACACCGAAGAAGCGGCCCATCAGGGCGCAGGCTTCGTCCAACGCCTTGTCCGTGTCGTTGCCGCGCAGGGCATCGCTGAGTTCGAGCATGAAGGCGTGACGCGCCTCGGCGATCTTGCGCGCGCTGATGTCGATGGCGGTGCCGACCGCGCGGTAGCACCTGCCGTCGGCATCGAACATGCCCTTGCCCTTTGCCGCGATCCAGCGGACCACGCCGTCGTCGTGGCCGATCGTCCGGTACTGCACGTCGTAGGTTGCCCGGACCGCGGGATCGAGGGCCGCGCCGAACGCGCGGGTGATGGCATCGCGGTCTTCGGGGTGAAGGCCGGCGTAGAAGTCGTCGAGCGCGCAGACGGCGTCCGGCGAAAAGCCGAACATGGCCTTGGTGCGCGGCGACCAGGTCAATGTATCGGTCGTGAAGTCGACGTCCCAGATGCCGATCTCAGCCGCCTCCGTGGTAAGTCGCAGCGATTCCTCGCTCAGCAGCGACTGCCGCTCGGCCTCCTTGTGGGCCGTGATGTCATGGCCGCCAACGAAGATGCCGTAGACCTCGCCGGTTTCGTCGCGCATCGGTTCATAAAGGAAGTCGATGAGGCGTATGCTGGCATCGTTGCCGAGGCGAACCGGCATTGCCCGCGCGATGAAGCGCTCGCCGGTGCGGTACACCCGGTCCAGCAATTCGTAGAAGCCCTGACCTTCGAGTTCCGGCAGGGCGTCGCGCACGCGGCGACCGATGAAGTCGCGCTGGCCGGCAATGGCGAAGTAGGCTTCGTTCACGTACTCATAGACGTGTTCGGGGCCGCTCAGGACGGCGATGAAGCCCGGGGCCTTCTGGAACATGCGGCGCTGGCGCTCGATCTCGGCCATGAGGCGCTGCTCGGTGAGCACCTTCTCGGTGGTTTCGCTGCATACCACCAAGACACCGCCCACGCCGTGGGGGGCAGCGGTATCGTCGATCGGACTGTAGCTGTAGGTCCAGTAGACGTCTTCGCGGAGCCCATTGCGGGTGATCGGGACCAGGTGGTTCTCGTTCCAGGTGGCGCCTCGACCAGCCATTACCTGCTCGATCTGCGGCCCGATGATGGGCCAGATCTCCTCCCACACGGCGCGGCCGGGCCGGCCGAGCGAGGACGGATGGCGTTCCGGGCCGATCGAACGCCGATAGGCGTCGTTATAGAAACAGATGAGGTCCGGGCCCCACCAGATGTACATCGGATGGCCGCAGTTCAGCAGCAGCCGGACCGCGGTGCGCAGCGACTGCGGCCATCCGGCCGGGGCGCCGATCGGTGTGTTCTCCCAGTCATGGGCTCGCATGAGCGCGCCCATCTCGCCGCCCCCGGCAAGAAAGCTCGTGTCGCGCTCTGCTGCAGTCATGGCGCGACAGTATCGATTCGCGCCCGGCCCGCAAGTATGCCCGCGGCCGGGAGGCTTCAGATCACCCGCTGGGTGCGGGCGAAGGCCATATAGAGGTCGTGGGCCCGGGCGGCGATCGGGCCGGGCTGCAGGTCGCGGTCCTCGTAACGGCTGACCGGTTGCACCTTGCCGGCATTGCCGGTGGTGAACATCTCGTCGGCTTCTTCCAACTCCGCCGGACGGATCGTGCGCTCCTCGACCGTGATGCCGGCCGAGCGCAGCAGCTTGACCGTCCGGTAGCGCGTGATCCCGGCCAGGAAGCTGCCGTTCGGCACCGGCGTCGCGACGACGCCGTTGCGGGCGATGAACAGGTTCGAGCTGCAGGTCTCGGCCACGTTTCCGAGCGGGTCGAGCACGACGCCGTTGTTGAAGCCGCGCTTCAGCATTTCGGCGACACCGCGCGAGGAATTGGGATAGAGGCAGCTCGCCTTGGCGTCGGTCGGCGCGGTCTCGGGCGCGGGCCGGCGAATGCTGCGGCACAGGCCGAGCGTCAGCGGCGTGCCGGCGCGCATCGGCGAGACATAGGTGCAAAGCAGGAACTGCGCGGAGTCAGGATCGACCGATATGGGACCGGCGCCGCCCTTGCCGGCCCAGAACATCGGGCGGACATAGAGTTCGGCCTGGGGACCGAAGCGGCGCACGCTCTCGTGCATCAGCTTCAGGATCTCTTCCGGCGTCTGGGTCGGGTTGAGGCCGATGGCGCGGGCCGAACGCACCACCCGTTCCGCATGGAGGTCGAGGTCGGGACCGCACCCCTCGAAGGCGCGGCCGCCATCGAATACCATGGAGCCCAGCCAGAAGGCATGGTCGCGCGGCCCCAGGATTGCAGGGTTGCCCTCGTGCCAGGTGCCGTTCCAGTAGGTGAGCGTGTCCATTCTATCCTCGTCGTCCCTCGAAGCGCGCGGACATAGCAGACGATGAGCGGTGCGGCCATCCTCGCCTTGGGCGCGGCGTTCTGCTTCGCACTGGCGCTGATCCTGACGCAGTTCGGCTTGCGGACGATGCCCTCCTGGCGCTCGCCGCTCTATTCCATTGGCGGAGCCCTCGTGGTTGCCTGGATGGCCGCGATCGTGTTCGTGGACTGGAGTACCTTCAATCTCGACGCGGCGCTGATCTTCGCCGGGGTCGGTTGCATCTTCCCCGTGGTGGTCTCGATCCTCTCCGTGCGCTCGAACGAGCGGCTGGGACCGGCGGTGGCCGGAGCGGTGGGCAATGTGACGCCGATCTTCGCTGTGCTCGGGGCGGTGCTGTTCCTCGGCGAGCATCTCAGCCTCCTGCAACTGCTCGGCCTGGCGATGGTGGTGGGCGGCGTGGCCCTGCTGGCGCTGCGGGGCGGCACCGGCGGTCGCCACTGGTCGGTCTGGGTACTCGGCCTGCCGCTTGCAGCCGCGCTCGTGCGAGGCGCCATCCAGCCGGCAATCAAGACCGGGCTCGCGCTCTGGCCGGAGCCGCTGGCCGCCGCGGCCATCGGCTATGCGCTCTCCTCGGTCGTGATCGTGTCTCTGGTCGGGCGTCGCGCCTTGAGGGAAGGGCCGGCGATCCGCAGCGGGGTGCTATGGTTCCTGGCCGTCGGATTCGCCAACGGCACTGCCACCTTCCTTCTCTATGCGGCGCTCGGGCTTGGCTCGATCACGGTGGTCGCGCCGCTGGTCGCACTCTTTCCGCTCATGGGCGTGGTGATGAGCTGGATATTCCTGCGTGGCGAGCGGCTTCATGCCCTCGGGCTGCTTGGCATCCTGGTGAGCGTGGCGGGCGTGATTATTCTGCTCATTGGCGCAACCTGAGGGTGGCCGAAAAGCGGCTGAAAGAGCGCGCGAATTCCTCAGGTGAGATGGCCCTGTCGGGCGCTCCCGATGCGTACCTCTGTATGACGCGGCGTTGCTGCCGCGCAGAACGGAGGCAGACAATGATGAAGCGTATTGCTCTCACCGCACTCGCCGCCGCCGCCACCTTCACGACGGCGACGCTGGCATCCGCGGCCGTCACACCCGCAGCCGCGCAGTCTTTGGGTTTCTGGATCGGGACGCCGCAGCCTCAGCGCTACTACGCGCCACCACCGCCGCCGCGCTATTATGCGCCGCCGGTTCAGCGTGTCTGGGTGCCGGGCTATTGGACATGGCATCACGGTCGTCAGGTCTGGGTCGATGGCCGCTGGGTCCAAGAGCGGCCGGTCCCGGCATGGGGGCCGGGCTGGAGCCCAGGCTGGGGCTGACCGAGGTTGACATGTGCGGTCAGGTGGAACGGGGCGCTTCGGCGCCCCGTTTTCATGCGGGCGATTCGTACAGGAAGCAGTTGCCGCTGGCCGGTGCCGTACTAAGGTTCTGACAGGAATGCCGCCGCAAGTGCGGCGACCTGGAGGAGACAGAGATGACCGCCCCGCTTACCATTCGACTTCATCCCGCCGACAACGTCGTCGTGGCGCGCATGGACATCCTGCCTGGGACGAACGTCGAGGGAGCCGTGGCGGCTGCCACGCGCGTGCCGCCCGGTCACAAGATTCTCACGCGGCCGGTCAGGAAGGGCGAGCCGCTGCGCAAGTACAATCAGATCATCGGGTTCGCGACCGATGACCTTCCGCCCGGGACGCACATTCATACGCATAACTGCGTCATGGGCGATTTCGAGCGCGACTATGCCTTCTGCGCCGATGCACATCCCACCGACTTCATCATGCCGCCGGCGACCTTCCAGGGGTACCGCCGCACCGACGGGCGGGCGGCGACGCGCAACTACATCGGCATCGTGACGACGGTGAACTGTTCGGCCGCGACCAGCCGCATGATCGCCTCGAGGCTGGCGCCCGTACTGGCGCAGTTTCCGAACATCGATGGCGTCGTGCCGCTCACGCATGGGGGCGGCTGCGGCATGGCGGCGTCGGGCCTCGAGATGGACGTGCTGCGCCGGACGCTCGCGGGGTATGTCCGACATCCCAATATGGCCGCGGTCGTAGTGCTCGGACTAGGCTGCGAGACCAATCAGATATCCGGCCTGATGACGGCCGAGGGGCTGAAGGAAGGGCCGAAGCTCATTCCTCTCGCGATCCAGGACGAGGGCGGCGTGTCCAGGACGGTGATGCGCGCCGTCGATTTCCTCAAGGAGATCCTGCCCGAAGCGAACGACGTGAAGCGTGTGCCGATCCCGGCGAGCGAGCTCATCCTTGCTCTGCAGTGCGGAGGGTCCGACGGCTACTCGGGCATCTCGGCCAATCCGGCCCTCGGTGCGGCGGTCGATCTTCTGGTGCGGAACGGCGGGACGGCGGTTCTCTCCGAAACGCCTGAAATCTATGGCGCGGAGCATTTGCTGACGCGGCGCGCGGTCAGCCGCGAGGTCGGCGAGAAGATCGTGGAGCGCATCCGTTGGTGGGAAGATCACTGCGCCCGAACCGGCGGCGAAATGAACAACAATCCGTCGCCCGGCAACAAGGCGGGCGGACTCACCACCATTCTCGAGAAATCCCTGGGCGCGGTGGCCAAGGGCGGCACCACCAATCTGGTGGACGTGTACAAGTACGCAGAGCCGATCACCGCCAAGGGCTTCGTCTACATGGACTCGCCCGGCTACGACCCGGTGTCGGCTACGGGGCAGGTCGCGGGCGGTGCCAACGTCCTGTGTTTCACAACGGGGCGCGGCAGCGTCTTCGGCTGCAAGCCGACGCCTTCGCTCAAGCTTGCGACGAATACCTCCCTCTATCGGCGCATGACTGACGACATGGACATCAATTGCGGAACGATCGTCGACGGCGAGGAGACGATCCAGGACAACGGCCGTCGCATCTTCGATCATATTCTTGCCACGGCCTCGGGCCAGAAAACCAAGTCTGAAATTCTCGGTATCGGGGACGACGAGTTCGAGCCGTGGAAGATTGGCGCAACAATGTAGACTCTTGGGGGAGCCATTTTGAGGTGAGCACGTTACGTCCTTCATATGCGATCCTACGACTCCGAACTTGGCCATGCTTTGCCGGCCCGGCCCGCCGCGGCCCCGGATTTCCCCGCGAGCTTTCACCCCAAATTCAAGGTTGTCGAAGGCGGTAGCCGCGAGCGCTCCGCCAGCGCGCATTTGTGTGCTCGTTTAACTGCCCAGGAGAGAGAGATGGCTACAGGCACCGTCAAGTGGTTCAACGCCACGAAGGGATTTGGATTCATCCAGCCGAGCGACGGCGGCAAGGACGTCTTCGTCCATATCAGCGCTGTGGAGCGCTCGGGCCTGAACGGCCTCAACGAAGGCCAGAAGATCGGATACGAGATTGCCACCGAGCGCGGCCGTTCGGCTGCGGTCAACCTCAAGGCGGTCGACTGACGGCATGAGAATCGTTCCCCTCGTCGAACGCCCGGATCTGGTCGATCAGGTTTCCATCTGGGGATTCGACGAGTGGGGACACCTCAGTCCCGGGCAGACTCTGGACGAACGTCGGGCCAAGGTTCGGGGCAAGATGAACCTCGACAGGGTGCCGATCGCTTTCGTAGCCCTCGATGACCACGATGGGATGGTTGGCACGGCGTCCCTGATCTTCGACGATCTCGAAGGCGATCCCCGCAATCCCTGGCTCGCAAGTGTGTACGTGCCGCCGGCCCATCGGCATCGGGGCATCGCCTCGGCGCTGGTGAGCGCGGTCGAGGCAGCGGCGCGGCGCATCGGATACGACCGGCTCTATCTCTTCACGACTTCGGCCGCTGCGCTCTATGAGCGCCTGGGCTGGACGGCGCTTGAGCGGCGCGACTATCGCGGCGAACATATCCAGGTCATGGAGAAGTCGCTGTGAGGGAGTCCGCATGCCAGCCGACCTGCACTACCTGTCGCTCGACGAGGCCGCGCGGCGCCTGAAGGCGCGAAAGATCTCGTCCGTCGAGCTGACCCGTTCCCTCCTCGACCGCATCGACAAGGTCGATCCTGGATTGCGAAGCTACGCGACTGTCACGGCTGATCGCGCGCTGGCGGATGCGGCCCGCCTCGATGAAGAGACCGGCGCCGGCACCTCGCGGGGCCCGCTGCACGGCGTGCCGATCGCGGTCAAGGATCTGTGCAACACCGAGGGCGTCCCGACGGCGGCCGGCATGGTGATCCATCGCGACAACGTTCCATCACGCGATGCAACGGTGGTTGCCCGTCTCAAGCAGGCGGGCGCGGTGATCCTCGGCAAGCTGCAGATGACCGAGGGGGCCTATGGCGCGCATCATCCCGCCATCCCCGCGCCCCTCAATCCCTGGAACCCTGCCTACTGGACGGGCTCGTCCTCGTCTGGGTCCGGCGCGGCCACGGCGGCCGGGCTCTGCTTCGCCTCCTTGGGCTCCGATACCGGCGGCTCGATCCGTTTTCCCTCGACCATGAACGGCCTGTCGGGTTTGAAGCCCACCTGGGGGCGCGTGAGCCGCGCCGGCGTCTTCCCGCTGGCGGAGTCCCTCGACCATATCGGCCCGATGGCCCGCAGCGCCCTCGACGCCGCAATCGTGCTCGGCGTTATCGCGGGTGCCGATCCGGACGACCCGACCTCTGTCGACCTACCCGTGCCTGACTATACCGCGTCGGTCGACCAGGGCGTCCTGGGCAGGCGTATCGGCTTGCCCTCCAACCTGCATGGGCTCGACGGGGAGTCTGAGCGCGCCCTCGACGGCGCCCTCGAGGTGCTGCAGAAGGCAGGTGCGACGATCGTCGACGTGAAGCTGCCCGACGGTTTCGACCAGGGCGCGCGCGACTGGGTGCCCCTGTGCGGTGTCGAGGCGGCGCTGGCCCATGACGCCACCTATCCGTCGCGGGCCTCCGAATACGGCCCGGTCCTGTCGGGCCTGCTCGACCAGGGACGCCGCCTCTCGGCGGTGGAGTTTGCCCGCATGCAGTTGCGCCGAGCGACACTCACCGGCGAACTCAATCGCCTGTTGGGATCGGTCGATCTGCTCCTGATGCCGGTGATGGCCAGGGCCGTGTGGTCGACCGAGGCTCTGCTGGCGGCCGGGCGCGATCCTGAAGCCGTCGCGGGACGGTTACGCTATACGGCGCCCTTCGATCTCAGCGGCCATCCGACATTGACCCTTCCCGGCGGTATGAGCGCCGATGGCATGCCGGTGGGCTTCCAGATCGTGGCGAGAGGCTTCGGGGAGGGTGCCATTCTCGCGGCGGGACACGCCTATCAGCGGGAGACCGACTGGCATATAAGGCGACCACCGCTGTAGCGATGCCGCGGGCAGGGCGCGTGGACGCTGAATCTCCTTTCATTTATAGTGTTTCTATCGCCCGTCCCAGGATATCCCAGCCGCGCAATGCCAAGCTCCTTCGCGAAAAATTTGCGGCTGCGTCCCAGCATCCTCACGCTGTTCATTCTGCTGACGGTGCCGGTCTTTTTTGCGATCGTGGCGGTGAACTATGTCTCGAACGAGAAGATCGCGCGCGACAATGCAGACGAGCTGATCGGACGGTTCAGCGTCGAGGCGATCGAGAACATCCAGAACCTGTTCAATCCCATCAAGTCGTTGGTTCGCAGTGCCGCCGTGATCGGCGCGGAAGAGCCCGGCTTCTTCGAGGGGAACCGCTCGCTGAAGTATCTCTTCAGCATCCTGCAGCACAGCGATCGCATCATCAGCATGTATGTCGGCCTGGACGACGGCTCCTTCCGCCAGGCCCGGCAGATCGATCCCGCGGTCGAGATTCAGGGCAAACTTCCGCCGCCGGGCACGCGTTACGCCGATCGTTGGATCGCGCCGCAGCGCGGTTCGGCTCCCATCGACCACTATCTGTTCCTCGATGCGGATCGCAAGGAACTGGGCATTTCCGAGCAGACCACCGCCTACGATCCGCGCGCACGCCTGTGGTATCGCACGGCGCAGGAGACCCGTGAGCTGTCGGTCAGCGACGTCGACGTCTTCGCGACCCTGGGACTCGTCGGCTTCACCGTCGGTGCACCGTTCTATGTCGACGGTACGTTGCGCGGCGTCGCTGCGGCCGACATCACGCTCGACGGGCTCTCCAACTATCTCGCCGAGCGCAAGATCAGCCCGGGCACGCAGTCCTACATTCTCGACCACCAGGGCCGGGTCATTGCCAATTCCGAGCGCGTCCGGACCTACGCCAGCCATAATGGCAGGGTCGAACTGCAGCACATCACGTCGCTCGGCGATGAATTGCCGGCGATCGCGTTCAGTTTCCGGCCGCGCGGCGACGAGAAGATGTTCTCCTTCGCACATGCCGGACAGGCCTATGTCGCGAGACTGGCGACCCTTCCTCCCGAGTTCGGCAAGAGGTGGCAGCTCTTCGTCATAACGCCGCTGGCCGACTTCACCAGTGCGTTCGACGAGCAGAACAAGCGCCTGGCCCTGTTCGGCGCGATCGCCATCGTCGTCCAGATCTGCATCATCTATTTCCTGTCGAGCGTCGTCTCGACCCCGCTGGAGCGGCTCGCGCGCAAAGTGACCAATATCCAGGATCTGGAGGGCGACAATCTTCCGCCGCTGAAGTCGCCGATCCGTGAGGTTGCGGTCCTCGCGCGCGCCATCGACACGCTGGACTCCGCGGTGAAGTCGTTTGCGGCCTTCGTGCCCGTGGGCCTCGTGCGCCAGCTCCTCGACTCGGATCAGAGGCTGGTGCTGGGCGGCCACAGCCGCTTCCTCACCATCTTCTTCTCCGATCTCGAGGGCTTCTCGACCCTGTCGGAGGAAGTGCCGTCGCAGGAGCTGTTGCTTCGCGTCTCGGCCTATCTCGGCGTGGTGACCCATGCGGTCAACATGGAGCATGGCACGATCGACAAGTTCATCGGTGACGGCGTTATGGCCTTCTGGGGCGCGCCGGCCCTGCTCGAAGACCATGCGCAGCGGTCCTGCTTCGCAGCGCTGCGCATCCGCGAGGGCATGAAGGTACTGAACGCCGAGTGGGAGGCGGACGGCAAGAAGCCGCTGAACGTCCGCATCGGCATCCACAGCGACGCCGTCCTGGTGGGCAATATCGGTTCCAAGGAGCGCATGAGCTATACCGTCATGGGCGACGGCGTGAACGTCGCGGCGCGCCTGGAAGGCATCAACAAGGAGTACGGCACGGGCATCTGCATCAGCCATGCCGTCTTCAAGGAGGCCGGCGAGCGGCTGTGCGTGCGGCCGATCGACGATGTCACCGTGAAGGGCCGCCGCTCGAAGATTCCGATCTACGAACTGGTTGGCGCCTACGGGATCGGCCCGGAGTTCGAACCGGATCAGGCGACCGTTCGCCTCTGCAAACTCACGCGAACCGCCTACAGTGCGCTGGTCGCCGAGGACTATGCGACGGCGCTGGCGCGCTACCAGGAGATCCTGGTCGAATACCCCGGCGATCCGGTGGCGCGCGCGATGGCTGCCCGTCTGGCTGCGATTGATCCCACGCGACTCGTTCCGCTGCAGATGTCGCGCTGATCGATGTTCGACGCCCGCAAGTCCTCTCCGGCGGTCGCGGCGCTGCGGCCGAGTGAGTATACGGCTGCGATGGTGCAGGCGCTCCGTGCGGAACCGAGCCGCGTCTGCGGTGCCCGCGCGCTCGAAATCGGCTGCGGCAGCGGGGTGATTCTCGCCGTGCTGGGTAGTCTCGGCGCCGGCTCGCTTTGCGGGATCGACATCGAGGACGACGCCATCGCCACTGGCCGGGCGCTCCTGCAGGAGCTCGGGCACGAGGCGGAAATCCATCGCGGCGACATGTGGAAGCCGGTGGCGGGACGGCGCTTCGACCTGATCGTCGCCAATCTGCCGCATTTTCCGATGGATCATTTCGAAGTGGCGGGACGGCTGTCGACCTGGAGCGCGGGCGGCATCGAAGGCCGCGACCTGCTCGATCCGTTCCTCGAGGGCCTCTCGGATCATCTCGCGGTCAACGGGCGTGCCCTCATCACCCACAATGCATTTGTCGATGTCGAGCACTCGCGCCGCATTCTCGAACGCTACGGTCTCGTGCTTCACATCGCCAGTACCGTCCTGGTCCATATCGCCAACGAAAAGATCGAACTGATGACACCTTCCATTCTACGCGCGGAGGAGGGTCGCTCCATCCATCGCTACGGGCCGCATGTCTTCGCCGACATGCATATCGTCGAAATCGCCGCCGGCTCGCGAGGCTGACATGACCTCGCGTCGCGTACTGTCCGTCGTGTTCGCATGGCTCGTTCTGCTGGCCGGTCTGCCGGTGCGCGCCGAAACGCCCGATGCGGCCTTGGCCAAACTGATCGATGAGGCGCGTGCCGCCGCGGCCGTCCCCGGCGCCTGCGAGCAGCCCGGCCTCGACCGGCTGGTCCGTATCTACTGCGACAGCAAGATCCGCGTCGGCGTACGTGAATACTACCCGCTGTTCGGGACCCGCGAGGGCCAGGTCCGCTCGGGCTACGACGTCGATGTGGCACGCGAGATCGCCCAACATCTCGGCGTCGAACCGGCCTTCACGCGCGTCAATGCCGCCAGCCGAATCCCGCTGCTCGCCGACGACAAGATCGACCTCACCATCGCGACCATGGGGCACAACACCCAGCGCGACGGCCAGGTGCGCTTCATCCGTCCGCACTACTACCGCTCGGAGACCATCATCGTCGGGCCGAAGGGCCTCACGATCAAGGACTGGCCCGACATTGCCAGCCGCACGATCTGCGTCACGATCGGCAATAACTCCAACGCCCAGATCGTCTCGCACAATGCCCGCCTGATGCTGTTCGACGAGGCGGGTGTGCTGCCCGACAGGTTGCGCGACGAGACCTGCGTTCTGGCCGCCCAGGACGACAGCTTCTTCGACTACTACTTCACGGACCCGGCGTTCGCGAAGGCCTACGACAGGAAATTCGGCTTCGCCCAGCTTCCCTGGGGAATGGCCGTGGCATTGACCGGCAGCGATCGCCTGGCGCGTGCGCTCGACCTGATGAGCCAGATCTTCCATCGCGACGGCATCTTCCTCGAAGTGGCAAAGCAGAACCGCATCGGCCTCGGCTTTCTCGAGCTCGAGCGTGCGGTCTGGAATCGGCCCGATTGCAACACCGATACCGGAAGCAGCGACCCGGGCTGCATCCTGCCGGCGCTGAGCGCGGTTCTGGAGCCCACGCCCTTTGCCGGCCAGGTGACCGCCTTCGAGGCCTGGCTGGAGAAGCACACCGGCATCAGCGTGCAGTTCCCGATGTTCAAGACCATGCCGGCCTGGCAGCTGTTCAAGGCGGGAATCGCGAATTCCCTGGTGCTGGTCGTCGGGGCCCTTGCGGCGACGCTGTTGTTTGCCGTTGTGCTGGGGGCCCTGCAGAGTTCGCATTCCCTGCTGCTGCGCTGGCCAGCCCGTGCGCTCACGATCGTCCTGCAATCCTCGCCGGTCGTGCTGACCCTCGTCATTTCCGCCGCCGTGGCGCTGGCGCTCTTTCCCTATTCCTCGGCCGTGGCAATCGGCGCGGCCATCGTGGCGCTCGGCCTGATGAACGGCGCCAATGCGGGGCAGGCCATCGGCGAGGCGATGCACACCCTCCAGACCGAACGGGGCGGGGCGCCCGCGCCGACCTTCGAGCTGTTCGGTCGCGCGGTCAGCCGCTCGGCCACCCAGATCGTGTCCTTTCTCGTCAACGCGGCGAAAGGCACGCCGATCGCGAGCTTCATCGGCGCGCCCGAGCTTCTGAGCGCGCTTACCGACATCACCTCGTTCGCCAGCGGCCGAGCCAGCACCTATTCGCTGCTGCTCGTCTTTTACGTCTGCGTGGTGATGGTCGTGGTCTGGCTGTGCGACAAACTGCGAATCTGGCTCGAACGCCGGCAGATGGTGACGGCATGAACAAGATCTCTCCTGATTTCGTGCCGCAGCTGCTGGCCGGCATGGTGGTCAATTTCGAGATCGCGGCCATCGCCTTGCTGATCGGCCTCGCCGTCGGCGGCCTGCTGACATTGGCGAAGCTGGCGGGCGGCGTGCGTGGCGCGGTCGCCACGACGCTGATCGGCCTGATGCGGGCCGCTCCGACCTTCGTGGTCATGTTCTTCCTGCTGAACATCATCCCGTCCGACGCGACCCTCTTCGGTGTCCATGTGGCGCCGTCGGGGATCATGACGGTCGCACTGTCGCTCGTGCCCTATGCCGCGGCCTATGTCGCCGACAATGGCGGCGAGGCGTTGCGGCAGCTGCGTGACGGCTCGCCGCTCGGGGCGCTGCTGTTCCTGCCCAATGTGACCCGTGCCTTCTTCGTGCTGGTCATGTCCTCCAGCGCCGGCGCCGCCATCGGCGTGCCCGAGGGGATCGCCGTCATCCTGCGCGAGGCCGAGCTGATGCCGACCCTTGGCGACAAGATGGTCCTGTTCGCCATCGGCATCCTCTGTTTCGGTATCACCCTGCAGGCCGGGTTTGCGCTGATGCGCCTCCTGCAACGCCATCTCGGCCGCCTCGCGCTGCGCACCCGCGAAGGATAGTCTTCACATCCAGGCGCGGGGAGGACGATGACAGGCAGCGTACGCTACGACTCCGTTTTCCGGCCCGGTCTCTTCGCCGGCAGGACCATCGTCGTCACCGGGGGCGGCTCCGGCATCGGCCGCTGTACCGCCCATGAGCTGAAATCGCTCGGTGCACGTGTCGCTCTCGTCGGCCGGACGCTCGAGAAGCTCGAACGGGTGAAGGAGGAGCTGGGCGATCCCGACACGTTCATTTACTCGGCCGACCTGCGCCGCGAGGACGAGGTCAAGGCGGCGATCGAAGGCGTGATGTCCTGGAGTGGCCGCATCGACGGGCTGGTGAACAATGCCGGCGGCCAGTTTCCCGCACAGCTCAAGGACATCTCGCTGAACGGCTGGAACGCCGTGGTCGCCAACAACATGACCGCGACCTTCCTGGTCTCCAAGGCGGTCTACCTCGCCGCGATGGAAGCCCATGGCGGCGTCATCGTGAATGTCGGTGCGGATTTCGAACTGGGCAATCCGGGCATGGCCCACAATGGGGCGGCCCGCGCCGGCCAGACCAACTTCACCTACAGTGCATCGATCGAATGGGCTCATTCGGGGGTCCGCGTGAACTCCGTCATTCCGGGCTTCATCGCGTCGTCGGGCTTCGACCGCTATCCCGAACGCGCCCACGGGGCGCTGCGTTCGGTGAAGGACCGTATTCCCGCCAAACGCCATGGCACGGAGTCCGAGATTGCGGGCGCCATCGTCTATCTGCTGAGCGACGCTGCGGCCTACGTCAGCGGCGCCACGCTGCGGGTCGACGGTGGATTGCACAACTATGGCAAATCGACCTTCTATCAGGTGCCGGATCACGAGAATTCGAAGCCCTTCAACGGCTTTCCGCTCTACCGGCCGCCAAAGGTCCTGGAGTAGGGTGACGTCCCAACCACAACGACGGAGGAACCGATGCGTATCGCCCCAGTGATGTGCAGCCTGCTCGCTGCAACCGGAATCGCTGCCATCTCCTTTGCTGCCCAGGCGCAGAGCCCGACCGCGAAGGCCTCGCTGAAGGACGCAACCGGCAAGGACGTCGGCACCGTCCAGCTCCTCCAGACGCCGCACGGCGTGCTGCTCAAGATGTCGCTCAAGGGCGTGGCGCCCGGTGAGCATGCGTTCCATATCCACGCGGTTGGCAAGTGCGAGGCGCCCTTCACCAGCGCCGGCGGGCACTTCAATCCCGCTTCCAAGAAGCACGGCATGGAAGCCACCGAAGGTTCTCATGCCGGCGACATGCCGAACCTCTACATCCCGGCCAACGGCGAACTGAGGATCGACGTCGCCAATCACATGATCACGCTGGCCAAGGGACAGCCCAATTCGGTGTTCGATGCCGATGGTTCGGCGATCATCATTCATGCCGGGCCGGACGACTACAAGACCGACCCCACCGGCAATGCCGGCGACCGCATCGTCTGCGGTGTCATCACCGAGTGACTTGAAGACTTCGTCCGCGGCGGTGGGCGAGGGCGCGTATTCCTAGCTGGAGCTGATTGAATGGACCTGTCTCGTTTTCCGCGTCGCATCTACACCAACGCGCCCACGCCCATCGAACACCTGCCGCACTTCACCAAGGCCCTCGCCGCCAGCTGCCCGGGCGGCGTCGGTCCCGATGTCTGGATCAAGCGCGACGACATGCTGGGTCTGTTCCCCGGCGGCAACAAGACCCGCAAGCTCGAGTTCCTGGCGGGCGAGGCGATTGCCCAGGGCTGCGACACGCTCGTCACCTGCGGCGCGCCGCAATCCAACCATTGCCGCATCACGCTCTCGGCGGCGGTGAAGGAAGGGCTGAAGTGCCGCTTCGTCATCGAGGAGCGCGTTCCCGGCAGCTACAAGAAGGAAGCCGGCGGCAACAACTTCATGTTCGAACTGATGGGCGTCGAGGCGATCACGGTCGTTCCCGGCGGCACCAACATGGGCGAGGCCATGTCGAAGGTTGCCCAGGAAGTCGCCTCGCTCGGGCGCAAGGCCTATGTGATTCCCGGGGGCGGCTCGAACGCCGTCGGCGGCCTGGGCTATGTCGCCTGTGTGCAGGAGATGCAAGTCCAGTGGCTGGACATGGGCTTCTCCCCCGACGCCGTGGTGGTCGGCTCCGGCAGCTCGGGCACCCATGGCGGCATGGTCGCAGGCTTCCTCGGCAACAACATCAAGGTCCCGCTGATCGGCGTCGGCGTGAGCCGCGATCCCGCCGATCAGGAGCCGCTGGTGCTGAAGGAAGCGCAGGCGGTCATCGACCTGCTGGGCCTCGACATCAAGGTGCCGGCGTCGGCGGTGAAGAGCTTTGGTGGATTCTGGCAGCCGAAGTATTCGGTGCCGAACAAGAAGATGGTCGAGGCCGTCCAGATGCTGGCGCGCACCGAGGGCATCCTGCTCGATCCCGTCTATACGGGAAAGATCATGGCCGGCCTGATCGGGCTGGCACGCCAGGGGCACTTCAAGCCCGGCGCCAAGGTGCTGTTCATCCATACCGGCGGCCTGCCGTCGCTGCACGTCTACGAAGACGTGGTCCTGGGGCGTACCCAGCTCGCCGACTGACGCGACGGCGCGCGTCCGCGCCGCATTTCGATGAGGCATTGCGGTCATCGCGCAATGCTTCCTGCGCGTCACAGTCCGCGCAGAATTTTCCTCCGCCGTCCGGCCGCAGATCGACGAACCCGTTTCATTGACCCGAAGCGGGGCGGCGGCCAGTTTCGATGCATGTTTTGCAGATCATTTCTCCGCCCTTCGTGTCGACGCTGACGCGCGACACCGTCTGATCCCAACACCTTCATCGAAGCCAACGCTCCGCACCCGCGGCGGCGAATGGAGAAGTCATGCTCAAGCGACGTCACCTGCTGGCCGGCCTTGCCGCCACCACCCTTGCCGCGCCGCTCGTCGCGCGCGCCCAGGGCATCTATCCCAACCGATCCGTGAAGATCGTCGTGCCGTGGCCGCCCGGCGGTGGTGTCGACGCCTTCGCGCGCGTCCTCCAGGCGCCGCTGAGCGCCCAGCTCGGGCAGACCGTGATCATCGACAATATCGGCGGGAGTGCCGGGCGTGTCGGCACGCTCAGCGCCTCGCGCGCGCAGCCGGACGGCTACACGATCCTGCTCGTGAACGATACGTTCGCGGCGACCGAGGCGCTGCCCGTGGCGGGCACGCCGGTGCTCTATCCGGCCTTCCAGCCGGTGACGCTGGCGATCTCCGGACCACAGGGGCTGTTCACGCATCCGCGTTCTGGCTTCGCCACGGCACAGGCCTTTGCGGCGGCGGCGAAGGCCAATCCCGGCAAGCTCAATGTCGGCGTGCCGGGCCTGGGCAGCAGCCAGCATCTCACGAGCGAACTGCTGCTGCGCGCGGCAGGCGATCTGCGCGTGACGCACGTGCCCTATCGCGGCGGCGGACCGCTGCTGCAGGATCTGATCTCGGGCAACATCGACGCCGGTGTGGTTACCTTCGCGGCCGGCGCCCCGCAGGCGCGCGGCGGACAACTCGTGGCGCTGGCCATCACCAGTGAACAGAGGTCCAAGGCGTTCCCCGGCGTCCCCACGGCGGGCGAGACGATCGCGCCGGGCTTCGTGCAGGCCACATGGCAGGGTCTGCTGGCGCCGAAGGGAACGCCCGCTGCTGCAATCGAGCGCTTCCATGCCGCCGTGTTGGCCGTCCTGCAGGACAAGGCCGTGATCGCGCGCCTCGCCGATCTCGGCTTCGATCCCGTTGGCCTCGACGGCAAGGGTTTCGGTCAGCTGTTCGACCGCACGGTCGACACCTTCGCGGGCATCGCCAGGGAAAGAAACATCGCAGCCGGGGACTGAGATCGCTTCTCCATGCCGCCCCACTGATCGCCTTGGCTGGTTCCTCCGTACAGAGAGAAGCCGGCTAAAAGTCGGGAAAGGGTTGGGCTGGATGAGTGCCACGTCGCTCGTGTCGAAGCGCGCCGCACAGGTGGGCTTCGCCGTGGCCGGGATCGTGCCGGTCGCTGCCGGCTTGTGGGGTGTCTTTCAACCGCTTGTCGGATCGTTGGGTTCGCAACTGAACCATGGCCGCTATCTGTCGGGCTTGTTGCTCGGCATCGGGCTTGTCTTCTGGGCGTCGATCCCCGGCATCGAACGGCGCACGGAGCGCATCCGTGTGCTGACGGTGGTTGTCGTGATCGGCGGCGTCTGCCGCCTGCTGGGGGTGATCATGGGCGATCCGCTGTCGCCGGCGGTGATGGGAGCGCTGGCGATGGAGCTGGCGGTCACACCCTTGTTATGCTTCTCGCAGTCGCGCCTGCTATCTCAGAGGTGAGTGCGGCGGGAGCCCCATCAGGCCTTGGGCAGCCGCGCTGCAACCGCAGGGGGCTCGTGACGTTTCGGGTGGATGAAACGTGCCGCCAAGATTCTGGGCTGGACGGCCGGCATCTTCCTCGGCCTCCTGTTGATCGCCGCCGGCACGATCTATTTCGTTGCAACGTCGGATTATCTGCGCGGCCAGTTGGAAGGCCGGGCCAGTGATCTCACCGGCCGCAAGACACAGATTGCCAAGGTTGCCGTCCAGTGGGGCTGGACCACGAATGTGAAACTGGAAGGCATCGAGGTCGCCAATGCCAAATGGGGCAAGGCGCCCTACATGCTCAAGGTCGATCAGGTCGATTTCGACATACGCCTGTGGCCGCTGCTCGGCGGTAATCTCGTCCTGCCCCGTCTCGTGCTGCGCAAGCCCGAGGTTCAGGTCGAGACCGGCGACACGGAACAGCTCAACTGGAGCATGGACGAGACGCCGGTCATCACGGGGGCGGCGAAGGCGCTCGAACCCGAAAGCCGCTTCGACGCGCCGGTGATCGGCAAGCTGGAGATCAGCCAAGGCAAGCTGGGCTACCGCGATCCCAAGCGGAAGCTGGAACTCGATGGCACGGTCTCGACGGCCACCGGCAAGGCGGAGGATGCGGCCGAACTGTCACTGAAGGGCAAGCTGGAGGGCCAGGCGCTCGAGGTGCGCTTCGTCGGGGGCTCCGTGCTGATGCTGCGCGACACCGATCAGCCCTATCCGCTCGACCTCGACGTGTCCTTCGGAGGGACCAGGCTGAAGATGAAGGGGACTGTGCAGGATCCCTTCAAGTGGACGGGGGCCAACGTCGACCTCACGCTCTCCGGTCCCAACCTTTCCGACATCTATCCGCTTCTGGGCATTCCGGGACCGCCAACACCGCCGTACACGATCACGGGCAAACTGGAACGCGAGACCGGGCTCTGGAAGTTCATTCAGTCCAAGTGGCGGGTCGGAGAAAGCGATCTCACGGGCGAAGTCACGATCGACGAGCGGCGCAAGCCCGCGTTTCTGACGGCCAAGCTCCTGTCGCAGAAGCTCGTCTTCGAGGACCTTGCGCCCCTGGTGGGCGCGACGCCCGCGCGCAAGACCAATGTGTCCGCCAAGCAGGCCCAGACGCAGGCTCAGCTCGAAGCGTCGGGCGATCTCTTTCCCAATGTGCCCCTGCAGGTCGAGAAGTTGCGAGCGATGAACATGGACGTGGCCCTGGACGCCAAGCGGGTCGTCGCGCCGCCCTGGTTGCCGGTCCAGGCGCTGGCTTTCCGTGTCCTGATCCAGGACGGCAATGTCACGGTCAAGCCGCTAACGCTATCGGTGATGGGCGGGGGAACGATCGCGGGCGAGATGGGCATAGATGCCCGCACCGACGATCCGAAAGTGAAAGCCAACCTCAGGGCCACCGACATCGAACTGAAGAACTTCTTCCGCCAGTCCCGTTACTTCGACGCGACGCAAGGCAAAATCCAGGGAAGGGTGGTGCTCGCCGGCAACGGTCGCTCGCTGGCGCATGTCATGGGCACGGCCAACGGACATATGGCGTTCGTGCTCGGAGGCGGCTCGGTCAGCAGCCTGATGGTGAGCCTGGCGGGCCTGCAGATCTTCGATGCGCTGGTGCTCTATGTTACCGGCGACAACCGAATACCCATCAAATGTGCCGTCAGTCGCCTCAACTTCCAGCAGGGAAATGTGACGTTCGACCGGACCTTGCTGGATACCCAGAAATCCGTTCTGCACGTGAAGGGTCAGCTCTCCCTCAAGAGCCAGGCTCTCAAGGCCGAGATCGATTCGGATCCGAAGAGCTTCGATCTGCTCGACCTTCACGGCGCGGTGATGATCGAGGGCAAGCTTCGCACGCCGCAGGTCTCGCTGGGTCGCGTGATCCCCATTCCGACCCCGGTTTTCGGAAATGCCAAGGACGTGCCATGCGCCGGTCTCACCCAGGAAGTGCTGGGTGCTCCCTGAACGTCTGCCGCCAGCGCGGGAATGAGCGCTTGCCGCGCCCGCGCCGAGCGCCCATTTAAGGAGGGTATTCGGCGACGTCTCCGTCGGCGCCTCCTTATTCCGAAGCATCCGACGATGCCTCGAAGCGCAAGACGAGGTTGCGACATGACCATTGAACGAAAAGCCGAACCCCCGCGTACCGCGCAGGCCATCCTGACCCCGGACGAGGAGGTCACGCTCCGGCGCGTTGCCTTCGGCCAGTCCGACGTGCGGGCCATGCGTGCCCAGGACCTGACCCGGTTGCGCAGCCTGCGCCTCATCCAGGACAGCAAGGACGGGCCGTGCCTCACGCAGACCGGCCGTCAGCGGTTCGAGGAGTTGCCCAAGGCGATGCTGATGGACAGGGGCCCCAAGGACCTCATGTCGGCGATGGCCAAGGTCTTCAAGACAAGCTGACGTGCCCTAGAACGCGAAAGGCCCCGTCCCTTTTCAGGAACGGGGCCATATCGCGTTGCCACTCCCGCCGCGCGCCCCAGTACATCCGTGGTGGCGCGCAGGAAGGAGGGCGGCCGCCGTGTTACCGGCGGCCCGTGATCAGGATGCGGCCTTGAGGTTTTCCGCCGCCATCTTGCCGCTCTTGCGATCGGCGACCAGCTCGAACTCCAGCTTCTGGCCCTCGCTCAGCATGCTCATGCCGGCGCGCTCGACCGCGCTGATGTGCACGAAGGCGTCAGTGCCGCCATTGTCCGGCTGAATGAAGCCGAAGCCCTTCTGGATATTGAACCACTTCACGGTTCCCGTCGTCGTTGTCATGGGAGACCCCTTTTCTATTTTGGATATGCGAGTCCGTGCGCTCTTTCCGCGATTGAACAAGCGGAAGCGCGCTGGAGCCCGTCGAAATTGCACTGGCTTTCGGGATCAAGTGTCGTGGAGCGGGCCGCTGAACATCGCCGGCGGGCGCGGACCAAATCAGATGTCCGTGTATCGACGAGCTTCATATGGTCCCTTGTTCCGACACTATCAAGGGCCAAATACAGCGGGTCCTTGCACCGTGGCGAAGGACGGAGGTGTTCATGGAGCCTCATTCTACCCCCGATCCCATAGATTCCCAGTTGCGCGCTGCCGCCGCCTCGTTCGCGCAGCCTTCTCAGGCACAAAGCCTCCTGCAGATTGCAACCTCATTCGGCCCCTTCCTCGCGGGTTGCGCGGCCATGTACGCCGCATGCGGTATCTCGCCGTGGCTCGTGCTGGCTCTCGCCATACCCACCGGCGCCTTCATGGTGCGCGTGTTCATCGTGCAGCACGATTGCGGGCACGGCTCGTTCTTCAGGTCGCGTCGCGCCAACATGATCGTCGGCCGCCTGTGCAGCCTGTGCACCTTCACGCCGTTCGCGAACTGGCGCCGCCAGCATGCGCAGCATCATGCCGAATGGAACAACCTCGATCGTGGCGACCGCGGCAGTGACATCTATTCCTCGTGCCTGACGGTGCGGGCCTATCTCGCTTTGTCACCCCGCCAGAGGTTCGCCCACCGCCTCGTCCGCCATCCGCTGATCGCCAACTTCCTGCTGCCGCCGCTGGTGTTCGTGCTGCTCTACCGCGTGCCGTTCGACACGCCGCGCGCGTGGGTGCGGGAGCGCCGCTCGGTCCTCCTCACCAATGCGAGCCTCGTGGCCTTGTTCGCGACCCTCGTTCTGCTGCTGGGCTGGCGCGACGTCTTGCTGGTTCATTTGTCGATAATGGTCGTCGCGTCGATCCTCGGCGTCTGGCTGTTCACCTTGCAGCATCGCTTTCCCGGGGCGCAGTGGAGCGGTCGGGGCGCCTGGCGCTATGTCGATGCCGCGATGGATGGATCGTCCTGGTTCGATCTGCCGCTCGTCCTGCGCTGGTTCACCGGCAATATCGGCTTCCACCACGTGCATCATCTCAACCAGCGCATTCCGAACTACCGGCTGCCGCAGGCTCACGAAGCCGCCCAGAAGGTGCGCGCCGTTTCGCCCCTCAGCCTGCGTGCCGGTCTCGCTGCGCCGCGGCTCACGCTGTGGGACGAAGCGTCCAGCCGCCTCGTCCGCTTCTGCGACGTGGCGCGACTGGAGACGCCTGCCTGAACTTGCTCTAGCGTGGGATCCTCACAGAGGAGCCCCGTCGATGTCTGTTCCCCACGGCCCGCTTCAGGGCGTCAAGGTCGTCTCCTGCTCCACCGCGCAGGCGGGCACCGTGCCCTGGATGCTGATGGCCGATCTCGGCGCCGACGTGATCAAGATCGAATCGCCCCACGGCGGCGACCCGTCGCGCCGTATGACCGTTCTGCCGGGCATGGGCAGCACCTTCTTCGAAACCAACAATCGTGGCGTGAAGAGCGTGACGCTGAACCTCAAGAGCGAGGAGGGGCGCGCGATCCTGCGCAAGCTCGTGGCGAGGGCCGATATCTTCGGCCAGAACTTCCGACCCGGCGCGGCAGAAAAGAACGGTTTCGGCTGGGAGGAGTTGCGCAAGGTCAACCCGAAGCTCGTCTATGTCTCGATCTCGGGCTATGGCCCCGACGGACCGCATGCCGATCTGCCGGGCACCGACTCGATGGCGCAGGCGCTGGGTGGCATTGCCGAGGCCTACTCGATGCCGGGCCAGAAGATGCGGACCGGTGTCGTGTCCGTGGCGGACGAGACCTGCGCCATCCTGGCGTTCGGCGGTGCGCTTGCGGCGCTCACACATGCCCGTACCACCGGCGTGGGCCAGAAGATTGATCTCTCGCTGCTGGGTGGGCAGATCCGGTTGATGGGCTGGACGCTCCAGACGACGATGTGGCGCGACCGCAATCCGGTTACCGGCCAGGCCCGCGTCACGGGCACGCGCGAGCGCCCGGGCATCAGCGCGAGCTTCGACGATCGCGACGGCAAACCGCTGGTCTTTCAGATCACCGGTCCGGAGGACTGGAAGGAGGCGATGACGTCGCTCGGCTTCTACGAGGCGCTGGAAAAGGCGGGCTTCGCCGACCTCGGCGTCATCATCGACAACGACCCCAAACGCAACGAACTTCTCGCCACGCTTGACGCGCTGTTCGCGACCGGTACGCGCGAGGACTGGGTGGGGCGGCTGCGCGGCGCGGACATCGTGTCGGCGCCGATCAATACGCTCTTCGAAGCGTCCAACGATCCCGACGTCATGGCCAATGGTTACGTCACCGAGGTCGAGTATCCCAAGCTCGGGAAGAAGCTGAAGGTGCACGGCACGCCCTGGAAGTTCTCCGAGACACCGGCCAGGCCCGGCATCGCGCCGGAACTCGGCGAACACAACGACGCGGTGCTGGGAGAGCTGGGCTACGGGCCGGCCGAACTCGCCGACCTGCGCGCGCGCAAGATCATCTGACTCGAGAGGAGGCTCGCTATGTCCCGTCCACCCTTGCCGCCCTTCACCGAGCAGACAGCGACGGAAAAGGTTCGCCTGGCCGAGGATGGCTGGAACGGCCGCGATCCGGCCAAGGTCGCACTGGCCTATACGCCGGACAGTCAGTGGCGCAATCGCGCGGAGTTCCTCCAAGGCCGCGACGCCATAGAAGCCTTTCTCAGGCGCAAGTGGGCGCGCGAGCTCGACTATCGCCTCATCAAGGAACTCTGGACCTTTGCCGGCAGCCGCATCGCCGCCCGCTTCGCCTACGAGTTCCACGACGACAGCGGCACCTGGTTCCGCGCCTACGGCAACGAGAACTGGGAATTCGATGCCGACGGGCTGATGCGGCGCCGCCTCGCCAGCATCAACGAGCATCCGATCGCCAACGTGGACCGCAAGTTCCATTGGCCGCTCGGCCGCCGGCCCGACGATCACCCGGGGCTCAGCGCGCTCGGCTTCTGATCGGATCCTGGCGATGCTGCGACCGCGAAGAGCCGCCCTGCCGCAATCGAACGACTCCTGAAGTGCATCACTGCAGGTCACCCCGGCGATTTTCTGCCGATGACGACGCGTGCGTGTTCCTCTAGGCTTCGCTCAACGCAGGGTAAAAGCCCGCGACTGAAAAGCGTCTGGAGGAAACAGCATGGTTCGTTCGATCACGCGTCGTCGTGCGTTGCAGGGCGTTGCCCTGGGTGGTCTGGCCGCCCCGATGCTCAACACCGTCACCGCCTATGCGCAGAGCGGCGCCTTCAACTGGCAGCGCTTCAAGGGCCAGACGGTCGAGGTGCTGATGGAGACCGGCCCGCGTGCCGATCTCATGAAGAAGTACCAGAAGGAATTCCTCGACCAGACCGGCATCAAGCTCGGCATCGAGGTCATTCCCGAGCAGCAGGCCCGCCAGAAGGTGGCGATCGAGCTGAACTCGGGCAAGCCCAGCTTCGACCTCTTCAACTTCGCCTTCCACGTCCAGAAGCGCCAGTTCGAGAAGGCCGGCTGGCTGCTCGAGATCACGGACTGGCTGAAGGACCCGCAGATGATGCCGGCCGAGTATGAGCTCGGCGACGTTTCCAAGCTCGGCATGAGCTTTGCGACCACGTCCGATGGCAAGGTCAACGCGCTGCCGATCCTCTGCGACTACTTCATGGTCTATTACAACAAGGAGCTGTTTGCGAAGAAGGGCGTGGCCTTCCCCAAGACGCTCGACGAGATGATGGCCGCTGCCGCCGCCCTCAACGATCCGTCGGCCGGCATCTCCGGCTTCGTCGGTCGCGGCGTGCGCAACGCCAACGTCGTGCTGTGGACGCAGCTCCTCTCGGGCTGGGGCCAGGAGACGGTGACGGGCAAGCCCTTGCGCCTGATCACCGACACGCCCGACGCCATCGCCTCGGCGGAATACTACAAGAAGCTGCTTTCCTCCTACGGACCGGCCGGCATCGCGGGCTTCAACTGGAACGAGGCGCAGGGCCTGTTCATGCAGGGCAAGGCCGCCATGTGGATCGACGCCACCGGCTTCGCCGCACCGGTCGAGGACAAGACCAAGAGCCGCGTCGTCGGCAAGGTGGGCTACGGCGTGCCGCCCAGCGGGCCCAAGGGGCATGGCTCGGTGACCTTCGGCACCGGCATGGCGATCCCGAAGAACGCCGCCCGCAAGGAAGCGGCCTACTACACGATGCTGTGGATGACCGGCCCCAAGATGGCCGGCCGCATGCTGCAGGTCGGCGGCGGCATCCCGTTCCGGACGGCGCCGCTCAAGGACCCGGCCGTCCTGTCGTCGCTCACCGTCCCGCGCGAATGGGCCGACTGCGCCGCCGGCTGCGCGCCGATCAGCATGCCGGGCCTGCCGGTGATCGTGCCGGTGACGGAGTTCCGCGACGTCATCGGGACCGCGCTCACCAACCTGCTGGGCGGCGCCGATCCAGCGACCGAGATGAAGCGGGCCACCGCCGAGTTCAAGCCGGTCCTCGACAAGAGCGAGGCGAGTTAACGACGAAGTCGTTGATCCCGAGCGGAGCGAGGGACCTTTGGCGGGCGTAGAATCGACAATACCGGCGGGCACGCGGGCGGCGGGAGAACGCCGCCTGCGGCCCTACCTGCTGTTCATATGGCCGGCCCTGATCGTCAGTTCCGCGGTGATCATCTTCCCGTGGATCTTCACGATCTGGATGAGCCTCAACGACTGGCATATCGGCAGCAAGCAGGTCTTCATCGGCCTCGACAATTACGTGGCGCTGGCCACCAACCGGCGCTTCCTCGAATCGATCGGGCATACGATCTACTTCACCATCCTGGCGGTCGCCCTGCCGATGGTGCTGGGCACGATCTCGGCCCTGGTATTCCACAAGAAGTTCCGCGGGCGCGGCTTCTTCCGCACCCTGTTCATCATGCCGATGATGGCAACCCCGGTGGCGGTCTCGCTGATCTGGACCATGATGTTCCATCCGCAGCTCGGCGTGCTGAACTACTTCCTCAGCCTGGTCGGGCTGCCGCCGTCGGAGTGGGTCTATTCGCCGAACACGGTGATCCCGAGCCTGATCCTGGTAGAGATCTGGCTGTGGACGCCGTTCGTCATGATCATCGTGCTGGGCGGTCTCGCCTCGCTGCCGACCGAGCCCTACGAGGCGGCGCTGATCGACGGTGCCAGCCAGTGGCAGATGTTCTGGAAGATCACCTATCCTCTGGTGCTGCCGTTCCTGGTCGTCGCGCTGATCATGCGCACCATCGACGCGCTGAAGGTGTTCGAGACGATCTGGGTAATCTCCAACGGCGGGCCAGGCACCTCGTCGGAAGTACTGAACGTCTACCTCTATGCGCAGGCCTTCGCCTACAACCAGGTCGGCACCGCCTCCGCGGTCGTCGTGGTGTTCTTCGCCATCATCGTGGCGCTCTCGCTGGTGCTGCTGTGGGCGCGCCAGAAGGCCAAGTGGAACTGACCATGGCCATTTCCGTCCGCACGAAGCGCAAGGTGCGCAGGACCGTCGACAAGGTGGCGCTCGCAATTTCGGTCGCGGTGCTGCTGGCGCCCTGCCTGTTCGTGTTCTTCTGGATGCTGTCGCTGTCGCTGAAGTACGACATCGACAACACCGCCTGGCCGCCGGTCTTCTGGCCCGAAGAGCCGACCCTCGAGAACTTCGCCAAGGTGTTCGAGGAAAGCCCGATGTTCCTCTACTTCTGGAACTCGGTGCAGGTGACGGGGTCGGCGACCTTGGTCGCGCTGCTGCTGGGCGTGCCGGCGGGCTACGGCATCGCCAAGGCGCGCGCGCACAAGATGGCGGCGGTGCTGCTGCTCAGCCGCATGACCCCCGGCCTGTCCTACCTGATCCCGCTCTTCACCCTGTTCCAGGTGCTGGGCCTGATCGGCACGATCTGGCCGATCGCGCTCACCCACATGGTGATCACCCTGCCGATCGTGGTCTGGATCATGATCGGCTTCTTCGAGACCCAGCCGCACGAGCTCGAGGAGGCCGCACGCATCGACGGGGCCACGCTGTGGCAGGCCTTCCGTTACGTCGCACTGCCGCTGGCGCGGCCCGGCATCGTGGTCGGCGCGATCCTCGCTTTCATCTCCTCGTGGAACAACTTCATCTTCGGCGCGGTCTTCGCCGGGCGCACCACGCGCACCATGCCGGTCGCGGTCTACAACATGCTGACCTTCGAGAGCTTCGCCTGGGGACCGCTCGCGGCCGCCGCCATCATCGTGATGCTGCCGGTCATCGTGCTCACGATCATCATCCAGAAGGAAATCGTGCAGGGCCTGACGGCCGGCGGCGTGAAATAGCGCCCTTCCATCCGATCTGCAGAAAGAACGCAGGTTCGTACTTCCGGTCCGCGTCTTTGCCGTCCACAATGTCTGGGGGAAGAGGGGCACTTGTCGGAGTATCGCTTTTGCGGATGCGCCTTCTCACGCTCGCCTCGTTCCTTGTGGCGATTCTGGCCCTTTCGACTCCGTCGTTTGCGCAGGTTACCGACGCGAAGCGTGCCTCCTATCGGGCGGCCTTCGAGGAGACGCTGCGTCAGCCCGACAATGCCGAAGTCCTGCTGAAATACGCGCAGGCCGCGGCCGCGGCTGAGGACTACGAAGGTGCGATCACCGCCTACGAGCGCTTTCTGGTCCTCGATGCCGACCAGCCCAGGGTGAAGTTCGAGCTGGGTGTCCTCTATTACAAGCTCAAATCCTATGACGCGGCGCGCGCCTATTTCGAGCAGGCGCGCGCTTCGGAGAAGACCAGCAAAGAGGTCGCCGAGCGCTCGTCGGAGTTCATCCGCGACATTGACAGGCGCTGGGGGACGTCGCGCCTCACCGGCGAGTTCGTGGCGGGCATCCGCTATTCCGACAATCCCGCCAGCCTGCCCACCGGCACGCTGCAATCCTTCGGCGCGACCGTCGTGCCCAATCCCACCTTTCAGAGACAGAGCGACTTCGCTTTCGTCGGCGCGGCCTCGCTCAGCCATCGCTACGATTTCGGGCGCCAGGACAGCGGCACCCTGGAGACGGATTTCTCGTTCTACACGGCCAAGCAGTTCCAGGTGACCAACGCCGACGTGATGCTGCTCGATCTCGGCGTCGGCCCGCGCATGGAGCTGATCGACGGTCCTTTGAGCGGTGTGCAGCTCAAGCCCTTCGTCAGCGGCCGTTACATCACCATAGGCAACCTGCCGACCTACTGGGCCTGGGGGGCGGGGCTCGAAGCCTCTGTCCCGGTTGCCGACAAGGTGCGCGCGGGTGTCGTGGTGCTGGGGCAGCGGCGCGACTTCGTGGACAATGTGGCTGTGCCGTTCAACGCCCAGAACTCGGGCAACAACGCCACCGTAGCGGCCAACCTCCGGGCCGACCTGACCTCCAGCGTGGAAGCGTCGCTGGGTGGCAACTATACGCGCTACATCGCGATGACCGGTTTCCAGAGCTACGGCGAGGCGGGACTGGGTGGCGCGCTGACCTGGCGCTTCGAGGATCCCGTGGGTCTCAACGGCCGCAAGTGGACCCTTGCGGGCAACGCCGCGCTGGCCTTCGCGACCTACGACCAGCCCGACCCGTTCATCCAGCCGGGCACCGTGCGCACACAGACCGACGTCAATCTGGGGTTGCTGCTGTCGGTCCCGCTCGACGATCGCCTGACCCTCGTGGGCCAGACCACTTATTTTCAACGTTCGGCCTCAATCAACAACTACAGCTTCAATTCGTTCAGCAGCCTCCTGGGCCTCGGCTGGCGGTTCTGAGGGAGCGTTACGATGTCCTTGCGGAAATCATGCGCGGTCTTTCTGTCGGCCCTGTTGCCTCTGGCATTCGCATCGGCGGTATCGGCGCAGCAGGTGGGCGTCACCTCGGCGGCGAGCGGCGATCCGCGCGGCACGCCCCCCTCGCTGCCCACGCGAACCCTGCGCGTCGGCATCGATGTGTTCGGCAGCGAGCGCGTAACGACGGGAGCGGCCGACCGCGCCCATCTCGTCTTCCTCGACGGCTCGGGTCTGACGATCGGCGCCAACAGCGAACTCGTGATCGACAAATTCGTCTTCGATCCCAACCGCAATGTCGGCGAGCTGGCCGTCAATGCAACCAAGGGGGCCCTGCGTTTTGTCGGCGGCGCGATCAGCAAGAAGGGCGACGTCATCATCCGGACCCCGAGTGCGCATATCGGGGTGCGCGGCGGCATCGTGACCGTCACCGTGGGCGCCGATGGCTCGACCACCGCGACCTTCCTGTTCGGCGATCGGATGACCGTGTCAAACGCCGCCGGCACGCAGCGCGCGGTGCGCTACGGCTCGCAGATCTTCGTGCCGGCCGGCGGTGGCGCGCCCTACGAGCCGGTGATCCTGCCGCCCAACACGCTGCAGGCCTATCTGGCCCTGTTCGAGCAGACCCAGACGACCGGCAATGTCATCGGCCCGGGCGACAAGGTGCTGATCGAGGCGGCCGTGCGATCGCTGAATGCCCAGGCGCTACCCTATGCCGATCCCTCGTCGAAGCTGGCGCCGTGGCTCGCCTATCTGCAACTCGTCGCGACGCAGGCCATCACGATCAACAATGCCTCGCGGCCGGTCGGCGGTGCGCCCGGCCCGTCCGGCGGTTCCACCGGGTCCCAGACCGGTGGCGGCGGAACCGGCACGAATCCGGGCTCCGGCAGCGGCGGATTCGGCACGGGCGGTTCAGGCACCGGGGGCAACGTCCCCTAGGGCAGGATTGCTTCGCCCTCGATCTCGACCTTGGCGTTGGGGTCGATCAGGGCCGAGACCTGCACCAGCGTCATCGCCGGGAAATGGCGGCCGAGCGTGGCTCCCCAGGCGGCGCCCACCGCCGCGCCGGCGGCATTGAACTCGGCGATGTCGGTCACGTAGGCGCGCAGAGCCACGAGATGCTCGGGCTGGCCACCCGCGGCCTTGAGCACGGTCACGAGGTTGGAGAGGGCAATGCGCCATTGCATGCCGGCATCGGCCTCGGCGGGAATGTGCGCCTGCGCCGGCTCGCGTCCGATCTGGCCCGCGATGCGAACGCTGCGCGTGCCAGTGGCGACCACGGCATGAGAGAAACCGCGCGGGCGCGGCCAGCCTTCGGGCAGGATCGGCGTGTAGGCGATGTCGGACATGTCTCGTGTCTCCTCCGGTTTCGGTTGGAGGCACTCTATCCGCTGCCCTGCTAGCGTCCCACCTTCTTGAAGGCGGCGGTCGGCGCGCTCTCGCCGGCGGCCTTGGCATAACCCTGCCATGTCGTGACGAGACCGTTGGGGGCCTCGGCGATGGCGAAGAGCGGCTGGCCGACGCTGTAGAGCTTCACGCCGTACTTGTTCTCGACCTTGCCGTTGCCGTAGCTCACGAAGGTGACGAGCAGGCGGTCGCCGTCGGGCATCGCCTTGCAGCGAATGTTCTCGTCTGTCTGGAAGCCCTTCGCGATCAGGCGGCATCCTTCGGGGCCGGCCACGGTCAGCGTGTGGGTCACGAAGTTCTGCGTGCCGCCGGCGCCGGGACCCAGCGCCTGTTCGTAGACGTAGGTGCCGTCCCACGGTTGGGCGGCGAGTGCGACGGAGCCTGCGGCAAGTCCGAGGCTCACGGCGAGGCCGGCGAATACAGACTTCATTCAGCTCTCCTTATTCGGGCCTGAGACAACGAGGCCGTCGCCGAGCGGGTTGCGGCAGACAGCGGGTGACCTCATCGTGACCCGCATGGCAGACCCGAAATTCGACCGTTACCTGCGCGCCGATGCGGCGATCCATGCGCTCGGCTTGGTGCTGGGCGTCGTCGGCGCGGCCGCGATCCTGATCGTGGCCGCGCGCGCGTCGCTGCCCGGGCAGATCGGCCCGATCCTCGTCTATGTCGTCGGGCTGCTGGCAATGCTCAGCTGCTCGGCAGCCTACAATCTGCGCCTCGCCAGTCCGCGGCGCGAATGGCTGCGCCGGCTCGATCATGCCGCCATCTTCGTCATGATCGCCGGCACCTACACGCCGCTCACCCTGCTGAAGCTGCGCGAACCGTGGTCGAGCGGGCTCACGGCGGTGATGTGGACGGCGGCCTCCCTCGGTATCGCCGCGAAGTTCCTGCAGCCGCGACGCATCGAACAGATCTCGGTCGTGCTCTATCTGCTGATGGGCTGGATCGGCCTGTTCGCGATCGACGAGCTGCTGGCCTCGGTGGAGCGGAAGACCTTGATCCTGCTTCTCGCAGGCGGCGTGGTCTATTCGCTGGGCACCATCTTCCATCTGTCGAGCCGGCTGCCGTACCAGCAGGCGCTGTGGCATGCCTCGGTGCTGGTCGCGGCTTCTATCCACTATGCGGCGATCCTGTCGCTGTTGACGCCGTGAAGCGACACCGGTTTACGTGACCCTCATGTCGTCGCGTCTGCTTTTCCGCCTGACCGCCGCAGCCGTCCTCGCCGCGGGCCTCGTCATGGCCATTGCCGGGGCGTCGATGAGCGTGTGGGCCTGGACCACGCCAGAAACGCATATCGCCTTTCGCTTCGGTCTGCCGCTCGCGACCGCCTGGCTCGCCTTTACGCTGGTTCGGCTGGTGCGGGTGCTGCCCGACGCCTGGAAAGGCGAGGAACAGACCCCGGCGCGCGATCCGCTGGCGGCGCTCGAGACCGCGCCCAAGCAGGATGTCGACCAAGCCCTGAAGAAGAGTTCGCCCGATGCTCTGTCGGTCCGCCAGATCGCGCTGCCGCGCGAGCCGGAGCTGCGGCGGCGCCCGAGGGTCGCGCAGAGGGTCGAGCTGCGCGGGGGGCGCACGCTCTATCGCGTGCAGCCCGTGCGACGCCCGCCCGTGGCCAGACGCGCCATCGCCGCGGCGGCGGTCGTCGTCGTCTCGGTCAGCCTCTTTTTCCTGCTGGGGCCGATGGACCTCGAGGATGTGAGCTGGATCGCCTCGCTATTTCGAGCGCTCGAGGAGCTCCCGGGCCTTTTTCAGCGTGTCGACGCAATTGGCCTCTTGGCCACGCTCGGCTTCGGCGCGCGCGGCCACCAGCAGCGCCTGTAGCGCCGTCCGGTCGGCGGCCCCGTCCTTCTTCGCTTCGTCCCGGGCCGCCTGCTGCGAGGGCGGGGCTCCCGGTTTCCCGGTCACGTCGGGCATGGTCGGCATGCGGCTGTCGGTCGTGCCGGGCGGGGTGATGACCGAGCGGTCCGACGTGGCCGGCGGCTCGATCACGCCGCCCGACCGGCCCAGCTCGCGCGAGGTCACGCTCGGGGCCTTGTCGGGCGAGGCCGTGGGCGGGTCGGTGGCGATGTTCTGGGCCCGGGCCAGCTCGCGCACCTGGTCGAGGCAGCCCTCGGCGGCGGCGAGCCCCGGCCAGAAGGCGAGGGCGAAGGCGATGAGGCGGATATTCATACCCGTCAAACGACGCCTTCGGGGCCCCGGTTGCCCTTGAACTGCACGCAAAGAGCCCTAACATATTGTGTGCAAAACAGGCCGGGATGAACCCGGTGCTACAGGGATGTCCAAATGACCAAGTTTCGTTGGCTCGCGATCCTCGCGGCTTTGATCATTGCGGTGCCGTCGCTGGCCCCGTCGCCCGCCGATGCGCGCGCCGGCGGCGGTGGCAGCCGTGGCAGCAAGTCCGGCCAGGCGCCGGCCCCGACCCAGACCGCGCCGACCTCCAAGCCGGCCGAGCGCAGCACGACGCCGCAGCAGCAGAGCCCGTCGGCCAATCCGGCCAGCGCGGCCGCTGCCGGCGCCAAGCCCGGCTTCATGCAGCGCAACCCGTTCCTGACGGGCCTGATGGGCGGCATGCTCGGCGCCGGCCTGATCGGCATGCTGATGGGCGGCGGCTTCGGCGCCGGCCTCGGCAGCATGGCCGGCATGCTGGGCTTCCTGCTCCAGCTCGCCCTGATCGGCGGCATCGCCTATCTCGCCGTGCGCTGGTGGAAGTCGCGCAACGGCGCCCCGCAGGCGGCCTTTGCCGGCGCGGGTGCCGGCGGTTCGATGGGCGGCAATTCACTGTCGCCGAAGCCGGCGGCCCCCGACTCGATGGCCCGCACCGGCCTGCAGCCGATGATGGGCGGCATGCTGGGCGGCGCGGGTGCCGCCTCGGCGGCGACCGCGACCCAGCCGCTCGAGATCGGCGCCGCCGACTACGACGCCTTCGAGTCGCTGCTCATCAACGTGCAGGCGGCCTACAGCGCCGGCGACTTGACCAAGCTGCGCACGCTCGCGACGCCGGAGATGCTGGGCTACTTCACCCAGGATCTGTCGGCCAATGCGAGCCGCGGCGTCGAGAACAAGGTCACGGACGTGAAGCTCGAGCAGGGCGACCTGTCGGAAGCCTGGAGCGAGGGCGGCGTCGAATACGCCACCGTCGCCATGCGCTTCAGCATGATCGACGTGATGCGCAACGTCGCCGACGGCCGCATCGTCGAAGGCAACGAGCAGGTGCGCACCGAGGCGACGGAAGTCTGGACCTTCCTGCGCGGCCGCGGTGGCAACTGGATCGTCTCGGCCATCCAGCACACCTGATCGCCCGTCGATCTTTTGAACTGCAGAATCGGTCGGCCTCACAGCCGGCCGATTTTGTTTGGGCGGCCCGCTCTTTGCTCAGAGATGCTGTCGCTGGGAAGGGAAGGAAACAAACATGGCTCGCCTGACACGAAGGGCCGCCCTCGCGGGCGCCGCACTCCTGCCGCTCGCCGCCGCATCACCGTCGCGCGCGCAAGGAAAGTTTCCCGACAAGCCGATCCGCCTGATCATCCCGTGGGCCGCCGGCGGCCCGGCCGATGCCGGCTTCCGCATCCTCGCGGAGTCGGCGGCGAAGAAGCTGGGCCAGCCCGTCATCGTCGACAACAAGGGCGGCGCCGCCGGTGTGCTGGGCGCGCTGGCGCTGCAGGATGCGAAGCCCGACGGCTACACGATCAGCCAGATGCACATGAGCGTGCTGCGCCAGCCGATGCTGAACGCGTCGCTGAAATACGATCCGATCAAGGACCTGACCTACATCCTGCAGATCACCGGCTTCGTCATGGGCGTCGTGGTGCGCCCCGATGCGCCGTGGAAGACGCTGCCCGAGCTGCTGGCCTATGCCAAGGCCCATCCCGGCAAGCTGAACTGGGGCACGCTGGGTGCGGGCTCGACGCAGCATCTCGCGATGGAGAGCCTCGGCCTGAAGCAGGGCCTCAGCTGGACGCACGCGCCCTATCGCGGCACCGCCGACACGCTGCGCGCGCTGATGGGCGGCGAGATCGACTTCGCCTCCGAGTCGTCGGGCTGGGCGCCGCTGGTGATGGCCGGCAAGCTGCGCCTGCTCGCGGTCTTCACCGAGAGCCGCGCCAAGCGCTTCCCCGAGGTGCCGACCGTCCAGGAACTCGGCCTCGAGATCGCCGTCGACAGTCCGGGCGGGCTCATCGGGCCGAAGGGCATGGACCCCGCCGTGGTCAAGATCCTGGCCGACGCCTTCCGCGAGGCCGCGGGCGAGCCGAAGCACCTCGAGTTTCTGGACAACATGGACCAGCCGCTGCTGCTGCTCGACGGGCCGGCCTATCAGGCGAAGATGGCAAAGACGATGGAGCAGGAGCGGGAGCTGCTACGGAAGCTGAACCTGTTGGCGACTTGAAAACCACCTCACCCTGAGGAGCGGCCGCAAGGCCGCGTCTCGAAGGGTGGGCACGAGCACCGCGCCTGTTGCCGATCCTTCGAGACGGCTGCTGCGCAGCCTCCTCAGGATGAGGTTGTGCGGGTAACTCTATGACCTGAGCAACGCCCCATACCCCTCGATCGGCGTGCGGATGCCGGACAGCCGCAGGCAGTGCCACAGGCTGGCCTGGTTGGCGCTGACTACCGGACGCCCGAGGTCGCGTTCGAGCGTTTCGAGAATCCCGACGCAGCGGAAGCCGGTGCCGCCGATCAGCACGCCGTCGGCTTCGGTTGGACAGGCCCGGCGGATCTGGGCGTAGAGCGGCTCGATCTCCTGCTCGAAGCCCATGCCCTGCGGATAGAGATCCCTGGGCGGCACGTCCCGCCACTTGCGGCCGGGATCGAGCCGCAGATGGCCGACCGGCGCCAGCCCGTGATCGCCGTAATAGCGCAGCGCCGCGCCCACCGTGTCGTCGGGAAACCACGGCGGCACCACGAGGAACGGCCGCTTCACGTCCGAATGACGCAGCGCCGCCAAGGTATCGAGCCCGTTGGTCGTGACCTTCGCCTCATCGCCCGCGATGCCCGATCGCACCACCGACGACAGCGCCGCGACGGTGGCCTCGTCCCAGCCCTTGCCGCCCACGACGCTGCTCGACGTATGGGCGAAGACGACGGCCTGCAGCTTCATCGCCGAGAACTGCCTGGCGCCGCGCGCCAGATCGTCGGCGAGATCGACGCCGCTGCGATCCGCGCGCCACTTGGCCCACGGCGTCGACGCCGTCACCCGCGCCGCATGCACCGACACGCCCGGCGGCGCCATCGCCCACCACTCGGCCTCCGGCACCGCCTCGTTGCCGACGATGAACAGCCCGATACGGGCCCGCCAGCCCCAGTTGTCGTGGTGAGTCATGCCCGTGCCTTCCCCATCAGAACCCGTAAAGAACCGTCGGATTGTCGACCAGGATCTTCTGCCGCACGGCCGCGTCCGGCACGCAGCGGAAGAAGGTGCGCAGCAGGTCCGCCTCCTGCGGGATCGCCTCGGCCGCGTGGCCGACATGCGGCCAGTCGCTGCCCCAGACCAGCCGGTCGGGATTGGCGGCGACCAGCGCCTCCATGAACGGCGCGGTGTCGTCGTAGGCGGCGCCCGGCCCGGCGCCCTGGCGGGTGTTGCGGTCGGCGCCCGAGAGCTTGCACCAGTAGCGTCCGCTCTTCAGCCGCTCGCAGAACCAGCGGAAGCCGGGGTAGTCGACGCCCTTGTCGGCCATGGTGCGGCCCATATGGTCGATCACGAAATTGAACGGCATCTTCTCGAGCGTCGGCGCCAACTCCATCAGGTCGCCGGTCTCGACCCAGAGCTGAACGTGCCAGCCGCGCGCCCCGAGGCGCGGCGCCAGCGCCAGAAGGTCGTCGAGGCTCATGCCGCCCGAGGAGACCGGCTTGCCGTCCTGGCGCAGCAGGTTGATGCGCACGCCCTTGAAGCCCGCCTCGCTCAGCTCGTCGAGCCGGCGCTCGCTCACCTCGGGCTTCAGCAGCGCCACACCGCGCAGCCGGTCGCGATGGCGCTGCAGCGCGTCGAGCGTCACCTCGTTGTCGCCGCCGGCCGCCAGCGCATGGACGATCACGCCGCGCGCGATGCCCAGCCGGTCCCACAGCGCCAGCAGCGCCTCGACCGGCGTCGCCTGCAGCGGCGAGAACTTGCCGCCGGAGACGGCGGGGAAGCGGTCGTAGGGACCGTAGACATGGACGTGGCAGTCGGCGGTGCCGGCGGGGAGGGGAAAGCGTTCCTGGGTCATGCGGCCACTCTAGTGACTTTCCGGACACCGGAGAATCAACCGGTTCCGCAGACGCCGCCCCCGCACTGAGAGCCGAAACCGGATTGAACACAAGCGATTCAAGCCCTTACCCGACCCAACCCCCAAAACCTCATCCTGAGAGCTTGTGAGTGTATTGGGCAAGCTCTCGGGGGTGTATTGGCGTGGGCTGCTACGCCGGGCGCCGTTGTTGTCTTGGGGTGCGTTGGTGGCCGTAGCCGTGCAGGCCCCGGAATGGCCTGGTCATGCCTTGGCTGTCTTGAGGCGATGCCCGGCGATGATGTTGTTGGCGAGGGCGAACCAGAGCAGGATGGTTTTGACCTTGTGAACGCCGCGCACGGTGAACTGGCGCAGGCCCCACTGCCGGAAGCGGGCGTTGATGCACTCGCCCATCGCCCGTCGTTTGTAGACGCTCTTGCCGTGCGGGCTTCGCATGCGCCGGCGCCAGGCGGCAACGCCGGGACCGTCCTTGGGCCGAGGCGCATAGGGATCGCTCTTGTGCTTGTTGCGGGTGGTCGGTCCGTAGATCAGCACACCCTGCTCGAACGCCTCTTCCGTATCCTCGTTCTTGTGGAAGCCCCCATCGACCAGATGGCGCCGGGGCTGCCGTTGATAGCGTTCTTTCAGCCGCTCCAGCATGGGCCGCAGCAGGCCGCGGTCCGAACCCGTGGTGTCGATGGCGACGTCGACCACGATCTGGCCTTTGGCCACCGTGCCGATCTGGCAGTTGTAGGCCGGCCGGAAGCCGCCATCGGCCATCTTCATGACGCGCGCCTGGGGATCGGTGGTCGAGGTGCGAGGCTCCTTCTGCTTGGCCACCTGCTTCTTGTTGGTCTTGCCGCGTCGCTCCCGCTCGGCCTCGATCTCGGCCAGCTTGTCGAGCGCCGTCGCCACGCGCTGCTCGCGCTCGCGCGCAGCCCGCTCCTGGGCCGCCTTGATGCGCCGGTTGCTGGCGTCGGGGTCCTCGTCGAGTTCCCGCTTCAGATACTCGACCAGCCGGCGTGCCTTCTTCAGGTGCTTGTGCAGGCTCTGCCGGCGCCGGAACGAAGAGCCTCCCGCGCCCGCCCGCACCCGAACCCCGTCCTGCACCACCTCGGCAAGCTCGATCACATCCTCCGCCATGAGTGCCGCGATGTTGTGCGTCAGAAGCCGATCCAGCAGTTCGCCATGACCGCTGCGGAAGTCGGCCAGACCGTGATAGTTCACGCTCACCCCCCCGCACAGCCACCGATAGGCATCGTGGCTCGCGCACAGCCGCTCCAGCGCCCGCGCGCTGCCCACGCCCTGGCTCGTCGCATAGAGCCACAGCGCCAGCAGAAGACGAGGGCTCGCCGGAGCCTGGCCCGGCGTGTGCTCGCGAGCCCCGATCGCGTCCTCCAGCACCTTCAGGTCCAATCGCTCGACATAGCGCCAGATCACCCGCGCCGGATGATCCGCCGCCAAAAGGCTGTCGAGATCTACCGACCGAAGTTCCACCTGCCGCCGCTCCGGCTCGCGCATCCGCGGCTTGCCCGACCCGGGCTCGGCCTTCGCCACCAACTGCTCCGGAAGGCCCCCGAACAGATCCTTCTCCGGCATCAACTCCTCCACCAAATTCGCTTCGATGGAATCATCCCGGGCGGGCATCCGAAAGACAAAGATTCACAAATTCTGAGGAGGGTGCGACGCGCCCGTCTCGAAGGGTGGGAACAAGCACCGTGCCCGTTGCCCATCCTTCGAGACGCGCCGCGTCGCGGCGCTCCTCAGGATGAGGGAAAAGCAGCGTGATTCCCGGTTTGAGCAAGGGCCGTCGGGCCAACGGTAGTGGTAGATCCGATGGCCTGCGCATCATCTGGTGTCCCGGTTGGCATAAAAAGGGTGCGACATTCATTTCGAATGTTTCGTTTATTTCGAATATTTCGTTTATCCCGCCCGCCCGCAGCCCACGCCGCCCGCGAAACCACGAAAGGAACACAGGCCCGCAACCCGCGTTGTCGTCTACGCTTTTCGACCCTCGATCCGCCCTCACGACCCCGGAGTCAGCCCCTCCCATGAAGCCAACCGCCCTCATCCTCGGCCTCGCCGCCACCCTCGCCGCCGCCGGCTGCGCCCAGTTCGACCAGGCGATGGCCCCGCCGCCGCCCAGCGCGCTGTCGCAGCCGATCCAGGCCTCCGAGATCGAATGGTCCAAGAGGAGCGGCAGCAACACGGTGAGCGGCATCGCGACCATGAAGGCGGGCGACACGACCCACACCTGCGCCGGCCAGGGCGCCAACCTCGTGCCCGACAGCGCCTATGCCCGCGCCCGCATGACGGCGATCTTCGGCAACGACACGCGCGGCACCCGCGCCTCGAGCCAGGGCCCGGTGAAATTCGACCGCGACGACCCGCTCTACGTCTCGTCCCTGCGCCGCACCACCTGCGACGCCTCCGGCAGCTTCTCCTTCCCGCGCGTCCCCGACGGCGTCTGGTACGTCACGACCGCCGTGAAGTGGGACGGCCCGGGCGACCGCGCCGAGGGCGGCTCGATGATGAAGCGGGTGGACGTGCGGGGCGGGAAGCTGATGAAGGTGACGTTGCCTTGATACGGAGGACCGGCCCAATTGATCACCTACCACCGGGGCCGTCGCTATATCAGTTTATTCAGCAGCTCTTGTGCTGATTTGCGGCCTCGCCAATCTCGCCTATTTCCCGATTCTTGCCTCCTTCTGCGTAGTGTAGGGTCGAGCGACACAATCACCAATGTTGTCGTAATAGTTTGGAATGGCTCGTGCTGCGATCAGATAATCAACAAACTAGCCCGTCCTGGTCTAGGCAGAAGGAGATTAGGCATTGCGGCAACGATCTAGCGCTATCACCACGAGTCATTGATCCGAAGCCTTGGGCGTCAAAGCAGAAGGCGCCAAATGACTGGTTCAAGTTCTACGCTGGTTTCAACCATGAATTTGCGCATCGACTCCTGACGTCTTCAGGCCCGAATGCGCGTATAGCGGACCCATGGAATGGTAGCGGAGCGACGACGACCGCCGCTGCTGCTGCCGGATTAACCTGCCAAGGGTTTGATCTGAACCCGGCCATGATTGTTGTCGGCCGGTCCAGACTTGCCAGCGGTGCTGTCGTGGCCACCGCGGCGCAGAAGATTGCAAAAATGAGTTTCCTTCGCGTGAACAGCGATGCGGTCAGAGTTCAGAAAGACGATCCACTGCTTCAGTGGTTTATGCCCCAGTCAGTCGAATCGCTCCGGATAATAGAACAGACAATTGGCGAATTTGTTTCGAGGAGGAAATTACTAAGTCGAGATGCACTACTCGCCGTTGCCACGTCGAGGCCGTTGGGCTGTATGCTCTACGTTGCGCTCTTTCATACCGTACGATTGTTAGCTGAGCCGTTTCGTGCCTCCAATCCGACGTGGCTCCAAGTCCCGCGTTCAAGGGCTAGATTGCGTCCTTCTTCGGAAACAATATGCCAGCTATTTAAGAAGAGCGTCGCGTCAATAGCTGCGGCCAGTAAAGACGGGCCTCCGATCGAGCCAAAGCAGAAATCGACCGTCTCTTGGGGCTCATCCACCGCGCTGCCTCTAGACGATGGGTCGATCGACCTAATTGTGACCTCGCCTCCCTACTGTACGCGATTAGACTACGCGGTCGCGACAGCGACAGATTTAGCGGTTCTGGGTGTCGGAGGCGAAGCTTACAAACAACTAAGACGCACGCTACTAGGTACAACTACCGTGCCGCGGACAATTGATAGTCCGCCGGACATCTGGGGAAAAATTTGTCGAACTCTTCTGGAGAAGGTCGGGGCTCATCAATCCAAGGCGTCTAAGACGTACTATACAAAATCGCTCTATCAATATTTTCAGGGCTTGTTTCAATCCATTCAGGAAATGCAACGCGTTACAAAATGCGGGGCTCGTTGCTACGTAGTTGTGCAAGATTCCTACTACAAGGAAATTCACGTCGATCTCGCTGGCATCGTAACTGAGATGGCTCTCAGCTCGGGCTTTGATTTCGAGGCGGCTTGGGATTTTTCCCACTCACAGACGTATTCGGGGCTCAACCCGCATACGCAACAATATCGTTCGCGTCGCTTCCCCCTTGAAACCGTAGTATATCTCAAAAGAATAACACGTTAGCGGAGAAGGCGATGACTGGTGGCCAACTTTCTTTTGATGCTGCGCTGCTCGTCCCGAGAATCGACGCTCAAATAAAGCGCATACACACCACCAGCCTCGATATTTCGTTCAATGAACTGGTCGATATGTATCGGCAAAATGAACTCAATATCCGGCCAGAATTTCAGCGTCTCTTCTTGTGGAGTAATGGAGCGCAGTCGCGGTTTGTTGAAAGCCTACTTTTGGAGATGCCGGTTCCGCCGATCTATGTACTTGAAGAAGACGATGGAAAATACGTACATCATTGATGGCCTTCAACGAATCTCGTCGTACCTCCATTTCCGAGGTGAGCTTGAAGCCGATCACCTGGATCCAAAAATCAACAAGGGTGAATATCTGCGATTGTCTGAGTGCGATGTTGTTCCAGAATTGAACGGCTTGGTCTTCGATCAATTGCCCACAGCTCTTCAAATCAGATTGAAAAGAGCGTTTGTTCGCGTCGAAGTGGTGCGTAAGGGCAGCGATACGAACTTAAAGTATCATATGTTTAAGCGTCTTAATGTCGGAGGCCGACTGCTTTCCGAGCAGCAAGTGCGCAACTGCACAATTCGCCTACTGAGCAATGGATTTGCAGATTTTATCAATAGGCTTAGTGAGAATGTGTCCTTTAGGCGGTGTATAGGAATCATTACGGACGAGCAGCAGTTGGCGTCGTTCGATCAAGAGCTTGTATTGCGGTTTTTCGCGATCAAGAACTCCATTCATACCTTTAAGCACGACGTCTCAGATTTCCTCACGGAGTACATGGAAATGGTGACTCTGGGTAACACGCCTTTTGATTACAACAAGCAAGAAGAAGAATTCGTTGCGGTGTTCTCTCTGTTGGCAGAAACCCTTGGTGAGCAGGCTTTCGGGCAGGTCGACCGGAAGACGATGCAAATACGGCGCGGATTCAGCGTCTACCATTTTGAGGGTATCTCTGGAGGAGTTTGTCGCGCGCTTTCGCTCCTGAAAGTCGACGACGCCATTTGGAAAGAGAGATTTCGGTCGCGTTTAGAGGAACTGAAGAAAGACGATAGATTCATAACGATTACGACAGGCGGTGGGCGTAACTCACCGGGTAGCCTGAGGCAACGCGTTGAGTTCATTGAGAGCGCGCTGAAAGCTCTCTGATGACTCCTGACGAATTCAGAGGTCAGCTAGAGGCCGAATTTTCTTGGAGGCAACAAGAGCTTCTGAGCCTTCAGAATCTACGAGCAAAACTGGAAGCGGATGAGCCCGAGGAAGTACTCAACAAGAGTCTTCTCTTGATGCTTTATGCTCACTACGAAGGTTTTGTGAAGTTCTGCTTCGATCACTATGCCCGAGTAATTGGTGAAGTTGGTCCACGGGCTGGCGATGTAAGTTATGCGCTAGCGGCAGCTGCAATGGCTGAGATTTTCCATCTCTTGAGGGATTCGACAAAGAAGAGTGCTTTGTTCCGAAATGAACTGCCTGCGGATAACAGATTGCATCTACTCGCAAGGGAGGCGGAGTTTCTTGAACGCATCCAACATTTCCAAACTCAGGTAATTGCGAAGGAACAGATCAACGTAGATACCGAATCGAACCTGAGCATGAGTGTACTGCGACGAAATCTGTTTGTTCTCGGGTTGAATCCGGACCAATTCGAAAGTCATCGGCAGCCGTTAAGCGAGATGGTGGAGAGGCGCCATAAGCTTGCCCACGGCGCTGAGCGGGCCGGCCTAGAGACAGAGAAATACGATCGATGCCGAAATGCGGTATTTTACGTAATGAAAGAAATGATGGTGAATTTGACGGATGCGGTTGTGGCTCGACAATGGATGCGCTCGGCGTAGATGAGCTGAACGAGCTAGACACAGTCTCTTGCTTAGAAGATTATCGTGCGGTGATTACCGCAGATTGCGGATTGGGAAGCAGCGTCGTCATGTCGAGGTGAGTTCGATATACGGTTTAGCAAGAGGTCCGTGGCGAGCCATGGCCTGCTTGCCTAAGCGTAGTAAAGAGCATTCTTGACGTGCTTAGCTCTGCTTCCCCAGGGGCAGGGATGGCAGAGAAGAAGAAATTAGGACCCAAGAGGGTTGTCTATCTTTGGGGCGCTGGCGCTACGCAGGCGGAAGCCCATCGTTTGGGAGCGCCTATCAGCCTTTTGATGCGCGACACTGAGCAGTTTGAGACAGGCGTCGCTACGCGCATTCTGAATAGACTAGGAAGCCGAGTCGCATCGTCTTATGGGTCCGATGACGGGGTCGACATCGAGAAGTTAATTAGCCTCCTTAGTGCCTGTGGCTCGGGGTCGCACATCAAGCTCGCTGAAAGAATGCGGTTAGCTTACTTCGCCGAGCTGCGTTCAAGCTTAGCCAAAGCTGGTGTCCTCGATAGTCCTTACCTCGCGCGCCGTCTCCTACAGATGCAGAATGAGCAACACTTCAAACAAGAGGTCGAGGCGCTTTCTGGCTTCATAACGACGAACCATGATGGGTTGCTACAAGTTGCATCTCAGGAGGTGTTTCGGCGCGTCAACGTTGGATTCGAGTTCACTTCCAGCGATTTCACCTGTGACGTGTCTGCTGCCACTCCTCCTATTTTGCAGCTCCACGGCTCATTTACGTGGGAGTTTGGCAATCCGATTGCGATCAAGAAGTTGCGGAGTAGATCGCCGTATGGCGATACCGTTTGGATCCCGCCAACTATCCTCAAAGAATCGAAGAGCTATCCCTTTAATAAGTTAACTGGACAAGCATACGAATTGCTAACGAAGGCATGTGACGTTTTGCGAGTTGTGGGGGCGTCTCTCACGCAAAATGACTGGAACATTCTCTCGCTAATTTTCAACGCTCAACGTCATAAGGAGGCGAACGGTGAAAGTCCGTTCAATATCGAACTGATAATGCCGCAGAGCGCTGGGGACTATATCAAGAGGGAGTGCGCATATTTGCGCAACGTGCGGACGATCGGTCACCTCACAGAAGGGAAGTTTACTGACTACATTGAAAGTGAGTTCGGATTTGATTCCGATTTAGCCAATCCATTCGCGTATTGGCTAAATGAGAAAATCGAGTACCACCGCCAACGTGATGAGCTGAGTTCCGCACCCTCAGCTGCACTTGCTGAAGGAGTTTCGCTATGACGCGGAGACTCGAGAACTGGTCTGTTCGCAAACTTTATGACGAGCGAGCAAAGATGTCGTTTCCTGAGTATCAACGCGAAAAGCAGCTCTGGCCCGACCACAAGAAGAGCCTGCTAGTTGACTCCATTCTTCGAGACATAGACATACCAAAGCTGTACTTTAATCAGCTTAGCGGTCGAGCATTTGAAGTCGTCGATGGTCAGCAGCGGCTCTGGTCTTTGTGGGATTTTCTTGACGATGAGTTCGAGTACAAGCCCGATCCGCGCAGTCGAAAGGGCAGCCATTATTCCCAGTTAACTGCCACGCAAAAAAAGGCAATTCAGAACTATGAGTTGCAAGTAATCATCTTCAACGATGCTGATGATGATTACCTTAGAGAGCTATTCGTCAGGCTGCAGCTTGGTTTGCTGCTGAATACTGGGGAAAAGCTGCACGCTGCCAAGGGCAAGATGAAGCAGTTGATCTTTAGTAAGTTGGCCGGGCATCAATTCATTAGGAACCTAGGTATCCCACAGCGTCGGTTTGCCAAGGAAACGCTGTGTGCGCAGATATGCATCAACTCATTCACTCAGACGAAGTTGAAGAGATTTGCTCGGACTCGGTACGACGATTTGTTGAGCTTTTTTGAAGAGTACGCAGATCCGAAAGCTAAGGATTTGGAGCTATTTAACCAAAAGTCAGCTTCGATTCAGAGAGTGCTGGACTTGCTGGGGCAGTGCTTTGGCAGCAACTCGAAAACCCTTCGAAACCGCTCTTACATTTTGTCGCTTTACTTGTTCTTGGAATCGATCGCTGGTCCCAAAGCAACGTTGGTTCCTGCTGAGCAGAAGAGTTTTTCTGCTTTTTCTACTAAGCTCTGGCAGAGGCTCAGTGACGAAAAACGGCTGGGCATGGATCGAGCTAATCGAGAACTCTATGTTTTTGAAACCATGTTGAGCAGTGCGCCGGGCGAGGAGTATCAAATCAAGCGTCGCCACGAAAAACTGGAAGAGTTCTATGCCTACTTCCTTAAGCATGGAAAGATCAAAGGCGATAAGTAAGCTCCAATGATTTATTGGCTCGTCCCACCTCACCCACCCGTGATCCCCCGCCCCTGATCCATCCGCCCGCGTGCTACAGTACCAGCCCCATGCCGCCTCTCTCGCGCCGCACCTGGAGCTGGACCTTCGATCTGCCGCCGTCCGTGTTGTGGCCGGTGCTGGCCGACACCAACCGCTTCAACGAGGCCATGGGCCTGCCGCCCTACCTGCTGGAGGAGACGCCGCAGCCCAACGGCACGGTGCTGCGCCGCGGCCGGGGCAAGGCGGCGGGGTTCACGCTCGAATGGGAGGAGAAGCCCTACGAGTGGGTGCTGGGCCGTCATTTCAACGTGTCGCGGGTGTTCTCCAAGGGGCCGTTCCGCCGCTTCGGGCCGGTGTTCGATCTCGAGCCCGACGGCAAGGGCGGCTCTGTGGTCCGCTACGCGCTCGAATGGGAGCCGCTCACCCTGATGGGCCGCCTGTTTGGCCGCCGCCTGGCCGAGCAGGCCGGCGCCGCCGTTGCGGCGCGCATCCTGGAGGCCGTGTCCTTCCTCAAGGGCCAGCGCGACACGACGTTCGAGCTGCCGGCGCCGGTGCTGCCCGAAGGCGCGTTCGAGCGCGCCGCGGCGATGGCGGCGGAGATCGACCGCAGCCCCTATGGCAACGGGCTCGGCCGGGTGCTGACGGGCACGGTGCTGGGCGGCATGGCGGGCGACCTCGCCCATCTCAAGCCCAAGCGGCTGGCGCGCCAGATCGGCGTGGCGCCGCGCGCCGCCATCGAGGGCTGCCTCGCCTCGGTGCGGGCGGGGCTCCTGACCATGAGCTGGGACCTGCTCTGCACCAACTGCCGCGGGCCCAAGCTCTCGGCCTCGGCCCTGTCGGAACTGCCGCGCGGCGCGCACTGTCCCTCCTGCAACATCGATTACGACCGCGACTTCGAGAAGAACGTCGAGCTCACCTTCGCGCCCGCGCCCTCGGTGCGGCCGCTGATGGCGGGCGGCTTCTGCCTCTCGGGCCCCATGGCGACGCCGCATGTCGCGGTCCAGCTTCTGCTCCGCGAGGGCGAGCGGCGGAGCGTTTCGGTCGATCTGCCCTCAGGCCGCTACCGGCTGCGCACGCTCCATCCCGGCGCGACGGTCGATGTCGAGCACGAGGGCGGGCCGTTCCCCGGCCTGCGGGTGACGGCGTCGGGCGTCGAGGCGATGGCGGCGTCGTCCGCCGAGGCGGGAACCATCGCGTTCGTGAACGAGGCCGGCTTCGAGCTGGCGGCGCTGATCGAGGACCGGAGCTGGACGCGCGAGGCGCTGACCGTGCCGGAGGTGATCTCGCTGCAGGCCTTCCGCGATCTCTTCGCCGCCGCGACCCTGCGGCCGGGCGACGAGGCGGGGGTGAGCCAGGTGGCGCTGCTCTTCTCCGACCTGCGCGGCTCGACCGCGCTCTACGAGCGGCTGGGCGATGCCGCGGCCTACAACGTCGTGCGCGAGCATTTCGCGCTGCTGGCCGCGATCGTGCGCGACCATGACGGCGCGGTGGTGAAGACCATCGGCGACGCCGTCATGGCCTCGTTCGGCGATCCCGCCCACGCGGTGCGTGCGGCGCTCTCCATGCAGGCCCGCATCGCCGACCAGGATCTGTCCCTCAAGCTCGGCGTCCATATGGGCCCCAGCGTGGTGGTGACCCTGAACGACCGGCTCGACTATTTCGGCTCGACCGTGAACATGGCCGCCCGCCTGCAGGGCCAGAGCGAGGGCGGCGACGTGGTCCTGTCCCGCGCCGTGGCCGACGATCCCGCGGTGCAGACCGTCATCGCCGCCGTCCCGCAGAGCGAGGAAGAGGTGGCGCTGAAGGGCTTCGACAAGCCGGTGGGGTTCGTGCGTCTTCAGGCCAAGGATCCCTCGCTACGCTCGGGATGACACGGTTGTTGGGGCCAGCGCAGTGCGCCCTTTGCAAAGATTAGGTGTCATCCCGAGCGTAGCGAGGGATCCTTCTCTTGCTCTCACGTCCCGAAGAACGCCCCCATCACCGCGGCGGCCTCGTCGTTGGCCTTCAGCCCCTGCTTCAGGAACCGCGTGAGCGAGAAGAAGCCGTGGATGGTGCCGGGGTAGTTAACGTAGGTCGTCTTCACGCCGGCGTCGATCAGGCGGTCGGCATAGGCGCGGCCCTCGTCGCGCAGCGGATCGTAGCCCGCGGTGAGCACGAAGGCGGGCGGCAGGCCGGTGAAGTCCTTGGCCAGCAGCGGCGACAGGCGCAGGTCCGAGAGGTCGGTGCCGGCCGGCACATAGGCCTTCCAGAACCAGTCCATCAGGCCCTTGCTCAGGAAATAGCCCTCGGCGAAGGATTTGCGCGAGCCGCTCTCCCGGCTGGAATCGGTCGCGGGATAGATCAGCATCTGGAAGGCGGGGCCGGCTTCCTTCGCATCGCGCATCGCCTGGCAGACGACGGCGGCCATCGCGCCGCCCGCCGAATCGCCACCGACCGCGAGGCGCGCCGGGTCGGCGCCCAGCGCCGCGGCATTGTCGCGGACATGCCGGAACGCGGCGATGCCGTCGTCGATCGGGGCGGGGAAGGGATGCTCGGGCGACAGGCGGTAGTCGATCGAGATCACCTGGCAGCGGCTCCTGTTGGCGAGCCGCCGGCAGGTCGAATCGTGGGTCTCGATGGTGCCGATCACGAAGCCGCCGCCGTGATAGTAGATCAGGGTGGGCAGGCTGCCGGGCGTGACGCCCAGCGGGAGGTAGCGGCGGTACCTGATCTCGCCGGCGGGGCCCGCGAAGGCGCCGTCGATGGTTTCCGCGACCTCGGGCGGATCGGCCTCGCTGTCCTCCGACATCTTGTCGACCGCCGGGCGGCCGATCGCGTGCGGCAGGGTCTCGAGCTTGGGCCGGCCGGCCTTGGTGGCTTCCTCCATCAGGTCGAGCAGGGTGCGGGCTTCGGCGTCGAGCATTGAATTCCTCCGGTTCGTCGGCGCGGAGAGTGCGCGGCCGGGCGCGAGGCGACAAGAGGGTGATCCGGCGGGCGTCCGTTCGACGTACAACCGGCATGACATCAACCTCGCCGTCCCGCTTCTCCCTGCTCGGCCTCTTCGCGCTGCTGGGGGCCTGCGCCTCGCCGCCGGACGCGCCGGTCGCCAGTGCGGCGCCGCCGCTGGTGCTGGAACAGTTCTTCCCCGGCCGCACGGTCGGGCAGGGCGTGTTCACCAACAGCTGGACCGGCTCGCAGCGCCGCTTCGACGTGGTGATCGACGGCACCTGGGACGGCCGCACTCTGACCCTGGTCGAGGACTTCGCCTATGCCGACGGCGAGAAGGACCGCAAGACTTGGCGGCTGGAGCGCACCGCGCCCGGCACCTACAGCGGCATGCGCGAGGACGTGGTCGGCCAGGCGCGCGCCTGGACCGAGGGCAAGGTGGTGCGGCTGGAATATGCGGTGAGCCTGGGCGGCTGGACCGTCGACTTCTCCGACGTGCTGGCCCTCAACCCCGACGGCTCGCTGATCAACAAGGCCACCGTCGGCAAATGGGGCATCCGCGTCGGCCGGGTCGAGCTGGAGCTGAGGCGGGCGCCGGGGAGTTGACCTGTCGTCCTGAGCGCAGCGAAGGACCTCACGCTTGCCACGGAGTACCCTGGTCGTTCGCCCAGGTCCTTCGCTGCGCTCAGGACGACAAAGACAAAGAGCTAAAACTCGACGTCCAGCTCCTCGACGTCCTCGTGTTCGGCCTTCGCGGCCGCGGTCCATTCCATCATCGCCGGGAAGCGCAGCATCAGGTCGCGATAGCCGGCCGAGGCCTCGTCGAGCTTCACGTTATACGTCTGGAAGCGGGTGCAGACGGGAGCGTACATGGCGTCGGCCATGGTCGGCGTCTTTCCGAACAGGTAGGGCCCGCCATATTTCTGCAGGCAGTCGCGCCAGATCGTGGTCACCCGCTCGATGTCGGCCTGGGCGCCGCCCCACACCTTGAAACTTTCGTGACGGACCTTGAGGTTCATCGGCAGGGCCGAGCGCAGGTTGGCGAAGCCCGAATGCATCTCGCCGCAGACCGCGCGGCAATGGGCGCGCGCCACCGGATCCTTGGGCAGGAGGCCGGCGTCCGGCTTGGTCTCGTGCAGATACTCGGCGATGGCCAGCGTATCCCAGACCTTGACCGGCCCATCCTCCAGGGAGGGCACCAGGAACGAGGGAGACAGCAGCAGCAGCTCGGCGCGGGTCGAGGGATCGTCCCAGGGGGCGACCCGCTCCTCGAAATCGAGGCCGGCCATCCGGCAGAGAAGAAAACCTCTCAGTGACCAAGAGGAATAGTTTTTGCTACTGATGGTGAGCGAGGCCTTGGCCATGGACTCCACCCCTCCCGGTTGGTGGGACTGTCTGTATCTTAGGTGCCCGTTAACATGCAAATACCGAGCCGGTCGCCCTTATGCTTTATGCGATGTATCAGACCGCCGCCGACATGATGCTCCCGGTCCGCCTCTGGGCGACGGCGGCAGGGCAGACCCTTTCCAACGGGGGAGGAAGTCCGACGCCCGACAGCTGGCGGGCGGCCAGCGCGCTGTGCGAGATGACGACGCGGGCCACGCTCAGCCATCGCCGGCCGTCCTTCGGCATCACCGAGGTGCCCTACGGCAACCAGACGGTGGCGGTGCGCGAGGAAGAGGTCTTCGCCACGCCGTTCGGCACCCTGCTGCGCTTTGCCAAGGTGGGCGTCGCGCCGCAGCCCAAGGTCCTGCTGGTCGCGCCTCTTTCGGGGCATTTCGCGACGCTTCTGCGCGATACCGTGCGCGTGCTGCTGCCCGACCATGACGTCCACATCACCGACTGGGCCAATGCCCGCGACGTCGGCATCTGGAACGGCCGCTTCGGCTTCGACGAATATGTCGAGCACCTGATCAAGTTCCTCGAGGTGATGGGCCCCGGCGCCCATGTCATCGCCGTCTGCCAGCCGTGCGTGCAGGCGCTGGCGGCGGTGGCGATCATGGCCGAGGACGACAATCCGGCGCAGCCGGCCAGCATGACCCTGATGGCCGGCCCGATCGACACCCGCGTCAGCCCGACCAAGGTCAACGAGCTGGCGATGGGCAAGCCGATCAGCTGGTTCGAGCAGAACCTGATCCATCGCGTGCCGCTGCGCTATCCCGGCGCCACGCGGCGGGTCTATCCCGGCTTCATCCAGCTCACCGCCTTCATGAGCATGAACGCCGAGCGCCACATCAAGGCGCAGGCCGACCTCTACAAGCACCTGGCCAAGGGCGAGACCGAGCAGGCCAAGACCATCAAGGACTTCTACGACGAGTATTTCGCCGTGCTCGACCTGACCGCCGAGTTCTACCTGGAGACCGTCCAGTGGGTGTTCCAGGAGCACCGGCTGCCCAAGGGCGAGCTCGAATGGAAGGGAAGGCGGGTCGATCCCAAGGCGATCCGCCGCACCGCCCTGTTCACCATCGAGGGCGAGCGCGACGATATCTGCGCGCTGGGCCAGACCGTGGCCGCCCACGACCTCTGTTCCAGCCTGCGACCCTACCGCAAGAAGCACTATATGCAGGCCGGCGTCGGCCATTACGGCGTGTTCAGCGGCCGCCGCTGGGCGAACCAGATCTATCCCCTGGTGCGAAACACGATTTTGGCCAACGAATAAGCGGGTCTTTTGGGGGCCGGAAATCCGCAGTACATTGCGGGCATGGCCGATTTTCCGAAGAAGACCCTCGCCGACTGGGAAAAGCTCGCAGCGAAGGAGCTGCGCGACCGCCCCTTGGATGACCTCACCTGGATGACCCCCGAGGGGATCCCGGTGAAGCCGCTCTACACGGCGGCCGATCTCGAGCAGATCGAGACGGTGGGCTCGCTGCCCGGCTTCCCGCCCTTCACGCGCGGGCCCAAGGCCACGATGTACGCCGGCCGTCCCTGGACGGTCCGCCAGTATGCCGGCTTCTCGACCGCCGAGGAGAGCAACAAGTTCTATCGCGCCAATCTCGCGGCCGGCCAGATGGGCCTGTCGGTGGCCTTCGATCTCGCCACCCATCGCGGCTACGATTCCGATCATCCGCGGGTCGTCGGCGACGTCGGCAAGGCCGGCGTGGCGATCGACTCGGTCGAGGACATGAAGATCCTGTTCGACGGCATCCCGCTCGACAAGATGAGCGTGTCGATGACGATGAACGGCGCCGTGCTGCCGGTGCTGGCCGGCTACATCGTCGCCGCCGAGGAGCAGGGCGTGCCGCAGGACAAGCTCGCGGGCACGATCCAGAACGACATCCTCAAGGAGTTCATGGTCCGCAACACCTATATCTATCCGCCCGGACCCTCCATGCGCATCGTGGCCGACATCATCGAGCACACGGCGCTCTACATGCCCAAGTTCAACTCGATCTCGATCTCCGGCTATCACATGCAGGAGGCGGGCTCGACGCTGGTTCAGGAACTGGCCTTCACGCTGGCCGACGGCCTCGAATACGTGCGCGCGGCCAAGGCAAAGGGGCTCGACATCGACGCCTTCGCGCCGCGCCTCTCGTTCTTCTTCTGCATCGGCATGAACTTCTTCATGGAAGCGGCCAAGCTGCGCGCCGCGCGCTTCCTGTGGGCCGAGCTGATCAAGCCGTTCGAGCCCAAGAAGGCCGATTCGCTGTCGCTGCGCACCCATTGCCAGACCTCGGGCGTCTCGCTCACCGAGAAGGACCCGTACAACAACGTGATCCGCACCGCCTACGAGGCGATGGCGGCGGTGCTGGGCGGCACGCAGTCGCTGCACACCAACTCGTTCGACGAGGCGATCGCGCTGCCGACGCCGACCTCGGCCCGCATCGCGCGCAACACGCAGCTGATCCTCCAGCACGAGACCGGCGTCACCAAGGTCGTCGATCCGCTGGCCGGCAGCTACTACGTCGAATCGCTGACCGCGAGCCTGGTCGCCGAGGCGCGCAAGCTGATCGAGGAAGTCGAGGCGCTGGGCGGCATGACCAAGGCCGTCGAGGCCGGCATGCCGAAGCTGCGCATCGAGGAGGCTTCGGCGCGGCGCCAGGCCCGTATCGACCGCGGCGAGGAGATCGTGGTCGGCGTGAACAAGTTCCAGCTCAAGGAAGAGTCGGCCATCGACATCCTCGACATCGACAACGACGTCGTGCGCGAGGCCCAGCTGAAGCGCCTGCATACGATCCGCACGACCCGCGACGAGGCCAAGTGCGTTGCCGCGCTGAAGGCGCTGGGCGAGGCCGCCCGCACCGGCACCGGCAACCTGCTCGGCCTCTCGATCGAGGCGACGCGCGCCCGTGCCACGGTGGGCGAGATCTCGTCGGCGCTGGAAGGCGTCTATGGCCGCTACCAGGCCACCATCCGCTCGATCGCCGGCGTCTATGCCGGCGAGTGGGAGGGCGATGCCGGCCTCGACCGCATCCGCACCGACATTGCCGCCTTCGCCGAGGAGGAGGGCCGCCGGCCGCGTCTCATGGTGGTGAAGATGGGCCAGGACGGCCACGATCGCGGCGCCAAGGTGATCGCCACGGCGTTCGCCGATCTCGGCTTCGACGTCGATATCGGGCCGCTGTTCCAGACGCCCGAGGAAGCCGCCCGCGCCGCCATCGAGAACGACGTGCACGTGATCGGCATCTCGAGCCAGGCCGCCGGCCACAAGACGCTGGTGCCGCAGCTCATCGAGGAGCTGGCCAAGCAGAATGCGTCGGAGATCATGGTCGTGGTGGGCGGCGTCATTCCCGCCCAGGACTACGACTTCCTGAAGAAGGCGGGGGTCGCGGCGATCTACGGGCCAGGCACCAACATCCCGGCCGCCGCCGCGGAAATCCTCTCGATCCTGCGCCAGCGCGGCCAGAAGCGCGCGGCCTGACGCGCGCGGGCCCGGTCCGCTCGAGCAGGCCTGAGGTGGCTTTGAAGGAAGCGAGGAAGGAAAAGGACGGCAAACCGTCCGGCGGGATCAACGTGCGCGCCGCCTCGCGCACCATCGACCTGTTCGAGGCCTTCGCCACGATCCGCCGGCCGATGACCGTCTCGGAACTGGCGCGGGCGCTCAAGATGCCGGTGTCGAGTTGCTTCTCGATCATCCGCACGCTGGAGGCGCGCGGCTATCTCTTCAACCTGCCGCCCGGCAACAGCTTCTATCCCACCGCGCGCCTGCGCGATGTCGCGGAGGACATCACCAAGGCCGACCCGGTCCTGTCGGTGGTGGGCGGCGCGGTGCGCCAGCTTTGCGACGAATCGCGGGAGACCGCGATGTTCGGCAAGCTCTGCCGCAACCGGGTTATCCTGCTCGCCGTCGAGGTGACCTCGGCGCCGGCACGCTACATGCCCCAGGTCGGCGACCTGCGGCCCGTTCATGCGACGGCCATCGGCAAGGCGCTGCTGGGATCGCTGGGGGAAGAGGAGCTGGAGAAGATCCTCTCGCACGTGACCCTGGAAAAGGTCACGCGGCAGACGATCACCGATGCCGGCCAGCTCCGGAAGGAACTGGCAGCGAGCCGCCGACGCGGCTGGTACACGAATGTGGAAGAAACCATCTCCGACATGACGTCGCTGTGCGTGCCGCTGACGATGCGCGGCGAGCATTATGCGCTGGCGATCTCCGGCCCCACCGTGCGCATCAAGACAAACTTCAAGGAAAACCTCGAAAGGCTCCAGGCCACCGCCGAGGCGATCAGCAGCAACTAGGGTCTTTCCGACCGAGACGGACTCATATCGACCTTCCAAAAGCACCTCACCCTGAGAGTCTGGCCGGAAATGAATGCAGCTAAAACAAGGGGCTATGAACAGTCCCAATAACCTCACCCTGAGGAACATCGCGCAGCGATGTGTCTCGAAGGGTGGGAACGCGCACCTTGCCTGTTGCCCATCCTTCGAGACGCGCCGCTGCGCGACGCTCCTCAGGATGAGGTAAGTGCTTGAATCGATTCAATTCATTTCCGGCCAGACTCTGAGGAGCGCGACGCAGGAGCGCGTCTCAAAGGGGGGGCACGAGCACTCCGTCTGTTGCCCATGCTTCGAGACGGCCCTTCGGGCCTCCTCAGCATGAGGATTGGTGGTGGCGATTCTATCTTGGTCGGAAAGACCCTAGCGCGCCGGCTTTCGCGAGATGCGCTCATAGGCCTCCGCAAGCGCGGTGCGATGGTCGGGCGTATTGTGTCCCAGCGCCTGCATCGCGGCCGAGACTTCGAGCAGATGGTTGATCTGCATGTTGCGTCCCATCCTGAGCAGGCGCTTGGTCATGCGCACCCCGTCGGCCGGATGACGGGCGATGCGTCGGGCCAGCGACATCGTCTCCTCCATCAGGCGCTCCGGCGTGACGACACGGCTGACCAGCCCGATCTCGAGCGCCCGCGCCGCGTCGATCGTGTCTCCGGTGAACGCCAGCTCGCAGGCGTCGGCGAAGCTCAACGTGCGCGGCAGCAGCCAGGCGCCGCCGTCGCCCGACACCAGCCCCAGGGTGACGAATGTCTGGGCGAAGCGCGCGGTCTCGGAAGCGATACGAATGTCGCACATCATCGCGAGATCGCAGCCCGCGCCCATGGCCGGACCGTTGACCGCCGCGATCACCGGCACCTCCAGCGCCTCGAACAGCTCGGGCAGCTGCTGGATGCCGCGGCGATAGGCCATGCGCGTCGCCTCGGGCCGCTCACGGTCGACGAGAGAGGTGCCGTCGAGCATCGCCTTGAGGTCGCCGCCGGCCGAGAAGGCCGAGCCGTTGCCTGTCAGCACCAGGCACTTCACCTCCCGGTCGCGATCGAGCGCGCGGATCGTGTCCGCCACCTCGTCGATCATCGCGACGTCGGTGAAGGCGTTGCGGCGCTGCGGCCGGTTCAGGCGAACGACGGCGATGCCGCCGTCCCGTTCGACCAGGACTGCCGGCTCCATTTCAGACCCTTTCATGACGTGACGAACTGCCAGAGATCGGCGGACGGTGCCGCCATGGCCTGGGTACCCAGCCGCTCGGCCCAATAGGCGAGCGGACCGAACTCGGCGCGCCAGGCCTGGATCGCCGACGTATGGCGATGCAGGTCGTATTCCCAGGCATAGCCCATCGCGCCGTGCACCTGATGGGCCACCGCCGCGCAGTCGCCTCCCGCGAGGCAGGCATTGATCCGGGCCGCCGCAATCTCGCGCTCCGCTTCGCCGCCGCGCGCCAGGGACTCGTAGGCGGCGTCGAGCAGGATCCGCGCGGCCGCGAGCTTGCTGGCGGCACCCGCGATCTGGTGCTGGACGGCCTGGAAGGAGGCCAGCGGCTTGCCGAACTGCTTGCGAGTCGTCGTGTAGCCGATCGCCAGCTTGAGCGCCTGTTCGGCCGCGGCGCAGATCTGTACCGACCGCATCAGCGCGCCGCGCAGCAGCAGCCCGTCCACCGGCACGTCCGGCAACAGGGCCACCGGACGGTGCCGGTGGAAACGCACCGAGTCGCGCGGCTCGCCGGCGAGATTGTGGCCGGGCTGACTCTCGCATCCATCCAACGTCACGAGCGCCAACCCCTGAGACAGAGGCAGCAGCGCGTGGCCGACCCGTGCGGCCCAGGGCACGCCCGTCGCCATACCGTCGAGCCGTCCGTCGACCAGCGTGAGACCGGCGCACCCGGCCGGCGCGACGAGGGCCAGCGGACCGGGCGGCACGGCGTGCCCGGCCGCCGCCAGCAAGGCACCGGCAACCGCCGTCTCCGGCAGCGGACAGCGCGCCGCCACGGCAGCGCAGGCATGGATCACGGCAAGCTCGTCCGGCAACTCGCCTCCGGTGCCACCGAATTCGGCGGCCACGGCGGGCAAGGTGAAGCCGTCTCGCTCGAGCGCGGGCCAGAGGTCTGTCCAGACATCCGGCGGCGGGACGTCGTTGCCTCTGCCGATCGTCGAAATCGGCGCCAGCGCGCGCAGGGCCGAGGCATGGACGGGACTGTCTTCGATCATCAGCGTAATCCCAGGCCGCGCGCGATGATGCCGCGCAGGATTTCGCGGGCGCCGCCGCGAATGGAGTAGGACGGTGCGTGGAGTAGCGTCTGGGCGATCAGCCGGTTCATCGTATCGGCGCTCCCCGGATCCGGCGCACTCTCGAGCCCGTCGAGGAGAACTTCCCCGACATCCTGTTCGAGCCGCGACCCCAGCTCCTTCACCAGCGCCGCTTCGAGATTGGGCAGCTTGCCGTCGTTCAGCATCGCGGCGACGGAAACCGAGAGGGCGCGCAGTCCGAGCAGTCGCGCCGTCAGCAGGCCGAGCTTCTCGGCCGGCAAGGCGTGCGCCGTCTTCGCCAGATGCCGCAGCAGGATGAAGGACGACATGAAGCGCTCGGGTCCGCTGCGCTCGAAGGCGAGCTCGCTCGTCACCTGTTCCCATCCGTTGCCGACCGTGCCGACCACCCGGTCGTGCGGCACGAGAACGTCGTCGAACGTCACCTCGTTGAACTCATGCTCGCCCGACATGTTGGGGATCGGCCGCAGCGTCAGGCCGGGCGATGCCATGTCGACGATGAGCTGCGACAGGCCCGCGTGGCGCTGCGACTGCGGGTCGGTGCGGCACAGCAGGACCATGTAGTGATTGCGATGGGCATTCGACGTCCAGACCTTGCGGCCGCGCACACGCCACCCTTCCGGCGTGGACACCGCCGCCGTGCGCAGGCTCGCGAGATCGGAGCCGCTGTCCGGTTCGCTGAGGCCGATGCAGAAGAACAATTCGGCGCGGCCGATGCGCGGCAGGAATTCCATGCGCTGCGCCTCGGTCCCGTAGCGCAGCAGCAGGGGGCCGACCTGCCGTTCGGAAATCCAGTGGGCGCCGACGGGCGCCCCCGCGGCGAGCAGTTCCTCCAGCAGGATGAATCGCTCGAGCGACGACCGCTCGCCGCCGCCATACGTCTTCGGCCAGGTCAGGCCAAGGAAGCCCGCTGCGGCGAGGCGGCGGCTGAACGCGGCATCGAACTGCGACCAGCAATCGGCGCGCGGCTCGCGGGCCGCGGGATCGGACTGGAGGAAAGAGCGCACGCGCCCGCGGAACTCGCCGAAGGCGTCGAGATCGGTGTTCCGGTGCGGAAAGGCAATCTGCAGCATGGGACTCCCTAGGCCAGCAGGCCGGCGGTTTTCAGCGCCTCAGCCCGAGCGGCATCGAACCCCCAGTCGGCCAGCACGTCTGCCGGATCGTCCCGCCGCGCCAGCGTCGCCGGCCTGTCATTGCCCGGCATGCGCGGCGCGGGCACCGGTTGGACGATGCCGTCCAGCGTCGTGAAGGAGCGGCGCGCCGCGAGATGGGGATGCGACGGCGCTTCTTCGACCGAGAGCACGGGGGCCACGCAGGCGTCGCTGGTGGCGAACAGCGCCGCCCATTCGTCGCGCGTCCTGGTGAGCAGCTTGGCCGCGATCAGCTGCCGCGCGCGCTCCTTGGCTTCCGCCGTCGCGGGCGTGAGATCCGGATGGCCGCGCAACTCCAGTCCCGCGATGTCCGAGAAGACCTCGCGAAAGCGGGTCTCGATCGGCGCCACCGAGAGGTACTTTCCGTCGGCGCAGGCGTAGACGGCGTAGTAGGGATCGCTGCCGTCGAGCGCGTTGGTGCCGCGCTCGGTCGAGAACAGGCCGGCGGCGTTGACGCCGTAGAAGACCGTCATCAGCGACAAGGCGCCGTCGACCATCGCGGCATCCACGACCTGGCCCTTGCCGGTCGCACGGGCCTGAACCAGCGCCGCCAGCACGCCCATCGCGATGTAGAGCGCACCGCCGCCGAAATCCCCGACCAGATTGAGCGGCGGGATCGGCGGACCGTCCTTCGCGCCGATCGCATGCAAGGCGCCCGAGAGCGCGACGTAGTTCAGATCGTGACCGGCATAGGCGCTGAGCGGACCCTCCTGGCCCCAGCCGGTGACGCGACCATAGACGAGGCCGGAGCGACGCGCGAAGCAATCGTCGGGGCCGAGCCCCAGCCGCTCCATGACGCCCGGGCGGAACCCTTCCAGGACGATATCGGCCTTGGCGACAAGATCGAGCGCGAGCGCCTTGCCCTCTGCCGCCTTGAGATCGACGTCGATCGTGCGGCGGCTGCGATAGAGGAGATTGAAGCGCTCCGGCTTGTGCGTGCCGAGCTGGACCTTTGTCGTGCGGTCGACCCGCAGCACCTCGGCCCCGAGTTCGGCCAGCAGCATGGCCGCCATCGGCGACGGGCCGATGCCTGCGAACTCGACGATCCGGACTCCGGAGAGAACGCCCTTGCCGCTCATTTGCCCGCCTTCACGACGCCCGCAGACGTGAGCGCCTCGATACGCTCGGGGGAGAGGCCGAGCTCGCTGAGGATGTCCTGGAAGTCGGCGCCCATGCGCGGCGCCGGTCGATCGTGCTGCGGCGGCGTCCGCGACCATTCCGACGGCACGCGCATCGACAGCACGCGGCCCTCGGTCGGATGTTCCTGCTCGCGAAAGAAGCCGACCTCCTGGAGGTGCGGATCCTCGAACACGTCGCTCAGCCCGTAGAGCGGGGTGGCCGGGATGTCCGCCTCGGCCATCACGTCCAGCCATTCGTCGGTGGTGCGCGTGGTCAGGATGTCGGCGACGATGTCGTAGAGCGCGTCGATGTTGCGCGTGCGTGCGCCGATGTCGGCGAACCGCGGATCGTTCTCGAACAGGTCGAGCTTGTCGACCGACCGGAAGAAGCGGCGCCACTGCTGGTCGTTGTAGGGAAGGATCGCGAGATAGCCGTCGCGGGTCGGATAGGGCCGGCGGCTGCGCGAGAGCTGGCGGGCATAGCCCGGCGGACCGATCGGCGGGACGAAGGCATGGCCGCCGATATGGTCGCCGAGCACGACGCTGGCCATTGTCTCGAACATCGGTATGTCGATCCGCTGGCCACGGCCCGAACGCGTGCGCTCGTACAGCGCGGACGCGATCGTCATTGCGGCGTAGAGACCGACGAAGCGGTCGACGACGGGAAACGGCACATAGCGCGGATCCGAGCCGGTCGACTGTCCGTAGAGCGAGGGGATGGCCGTCATGGCCTGGATCAGGTCGTCGTATGCCGGGCGCTTCGCGTAGCAGCCATGGCGGCCATAGCCGTAGACGCCGACATAGAGCAGCTTCGGGTTGATCGCCTCGAAGACCTCGTAGGTGAGACCGAGCTTCTCCATGACGTGCGGGCGCAGATTGTAGACCAGCACGTCGGCGGTGCGCGCCAGGTCGAGCAGCAATTGCCGGCCGCTCTCGTGCTTGAGGTCGATCGAGATGCTGCGCTTGTTGCGGTTGACCGCCAGGAAGGCCGCACCCATGCCCTCATTGCGGCCCGGACCGATGCCCCGCACCGAGTCGCCGCCTGCTGCCTCGACCTTGGTGACGTCGGCACCGAAATCGCCGAGGAGCTGCGTGGCGAACGGGCCCATGAGCACCGTCGTCAGATCGAGAACCTTCACGCCCGAAAGCGGCATCGTAAACCCCAGGAAACGCGGAACGCATTCCCGGTCCCCTCGGGGACCGGGAAACTCGAGCGATGTCAGTTCTTCTTGGCGAGCTGGTCGCGATATTCCTTCAGGACCACGCTGCCGGCCTTGCCGCGCTTGTCGAGGTCGGCCGCCCACTGGTCGGCGACGTCGCGCGTCTTGGCGTCGAAGTCGGCCTTCTCGGCGTCGGTGAGGCGCAGCAGGGACATGCCGCCCTGCACGAGGCGGTCGCGGTCGCGTACATCGTCGACCATCACCTTCTCGCAGTTCTGGCGGGAATACTTCTCCGCCAGCGTCGACATGACCTGCTGGACGTCGGCCGGCAGGGACTTCCACTTGCGATCGCTGATGATGTAGCTGGAAATCCAGCCGCCGAAGTTCACGTCGGTCGTGCCGGTCTTCACCAGCGGGTTCAGGTCGTACGGGAACAGGCTGGTGTAGACGAAGTTGATGCCGTCGACCGTTCCACGCGACAGGGCTTCGCGCACTTCCGGCGTCGGGATCTGCACCGGCACCGCACCCATGCGCTGGATCACGGCGGCCTTGGCCGAGCCGGTGACCCGGATCTTCATGCCCTGCAGGTCCTTCAGCGAATTGATCTTCTTCGCCGTGAAGACCTGATAGGGCGGGAGGTTCTGCACCAGAAGCGGGCGAACGCGGTTGGCGTCGAAGTCGAGCTTGCGAAGCTGGCTGTCCGCGTTGACCAGGTTGTAATAGGCCATGGCGCCGTTGCAGCCGACCGCTTCGGCGAGCGGCAACTCGGCCACCGGCGACAGCGGCATCTTGTCGGGCACGAAGGACGGCACGACATAGGCCATGTCGGCCACGCCGCTCTGTGTCAGCGACAGCATGTCCTTGGCCTTGCCGAGCTGTTCGGCCGGGTAATACTCGAACTTGACCTTGCCGCCGGTCTGCTTGGTGACCTCTTCCATCCACGGCTTGGTCATGTTCTCGACCACGTAATGGCCGGCGGGAAACGAATCGGCGATCTTGATGACGATCTGGGCCGAGGCCGTCGCCACCGAACCGGCGACGGCGACGAATGCCAGAAGCGGCATGCCGAGTTGGGCGATTTTCATGTGATTCCTCCTGCTTTCTTCACTGCATGTTGGACGGAAGCCACATCACCAGTCCCGGAACGACCGTCAGCAGGACCAGAATGAGGATGTGGGCAACGACATGGGGCCAGACGCCGTGGAACACGGTGCCGAGCGGCATGCCCGTCGTTTTCGAGACGACGAACACGTTGAGTCCGACGGGCGGGGTGACCATGCCCAGTTCGGCCGTTACGACCACCATGACGCCGAACCAGACCGGGTCGAAGCCCAGCGCCTTGATGACCGGCAGCACCACCGGCACCGTGAGGATGAGGATGGCCGCCTGGTCCATCACACAGCCCAGCACGATGTAGCCGAACAGGATGATGGCCAGGATGACGAAGGGATCGAGCGGCAGCGCCGAGACCCACGTCACGATCGAATAGGTCGTGCGGGTGAGCGTGAAGAAATAGCCGAAGATGTGCGCGCCGACGATGATCAGCAGGATCATGCAGGTCGTCCGCGCCGACCGGGAGCAGGCCGACATGAAGGCGGTGAGGCTGAAGTTACCGCTGCGCACCGCAAGGCCCAGCGCGCCGAGCGCGCCGATCGCCGAGGCCTCGGTCGGGGTCGACAGGCCGGTGTAGATGCACACCGTAATCAGGCCGAACAGCAGCAGCATCGGCCCCAGCTCCTTCAGCGAGGCGAGCTTCGCGCGCCACGGAACGGAGACTGCCGTCGGGGCCGCCTTGGGATCGAACAGCACGATCACATAGACGGTGAGCATGATGGCCAGCGTCACGAGGAGGCCCGGAATGACGCCGGCGATCAGCAGCTTGCCGACGCTGATGTCGGCGATGACGCCGTACAGGACCAGCGCGACGCTGGGCGGGATCAGCATCGCCAGGGTGCCGGAGATCGCCACGACGCCGCTGGCCAGCCTGGGATCGTAGCCCTGGCGCAGCATCGCGGGCAGGCTGGTCGAGGCCAGCGTGGCAGCGGAGGCGGTGCTCGAGCCGGAGATCGCGCCGAACCCGGCACCGGCCAGGGCGGTGGCCATCGCCAGGCCGCCGCGCACGCGGCCGACCCACAGCGCCGCGGCCTCGAAAAGACCGTTGGCGATCCCGCTCAGGATCACGAACTCGGCCATCAGGATGAACATCGGGATCGAGACCAGCTCGTAGGCGCTGACGCTGGACAGTGTCGTCGTCTCGAGGATCCCGACCAGACTGTCCCAGCCGCCGATCATGAACAGGCCGACCGCGCCGGCGACGGCGAGCGAGAAGGCCACGGGGACGCCGAACAACAGCAGCCCGCCCAGCAGGAGACAGGCGATCAGGACAGGGCTCATACGCCGTGGTCTCCTTCGGCTGCGTCGCGTTCCAGCGTCGCGTCGGATTGAATGACCTGGACCAGCAGGCGCAGCACGAACAGGCCGAGTCCGACCGCGACGATCGTGTAGATCGGCCACGTGACCCAGATGTAAGGGCCGATGATCTCGTCCCCGCTCATGAAGGCATCGAGGGCCTTCACGGCGAAGGCCCCGCAGGCGATCGAGAAGACGGCGGCCGCGAGGACGTTGCCCAGACGATTGAACGCCGACCGCACCCTCGGAGGCAGCAGCTTGACGAACAGGTCGACGGCGATGTTGCCGTGACAGCGCTGGACGTAACCCAGCGGCAGGAAGAACAGCGCCGCCATCACGTAGAGGCCAATGAACTCGTAGGCCCAGGCGAGCGGCGCGTTGAACGCGTAACGAAGGATCACGTCGCACGCGATGATCGCCATGATCGTCACGGTCGCGGCAATCCCGAGGTATCTGGCGCCGTTCTCGCAGGCACGGATGAGCTTGACCAAAGTTCCTCCTCGACGTCCGTTCCCCGGTCTCTTTTTGCTTATTGGATACTCTTTCCGTATTTTGAAAGAATATTCAAACTGGAATCTAAGGCGATGCCGCTACGCGGACTCAGCGGGTCCCTCTCGGTCGCGACGATGACGGAGAGGAATATCGAGGAGCGATGCAAACTGTGCGGGCAGGTCTTTACGGCCTCAACGGCACCCCGCGGTCTTGCAGACCGTGGTCGGTCGGATGCCGGTTTCGTCGGTAGCGATTGGGCGAATTTGGGTCGTCAGAGGTCCCGAAGTTGCAGCGGCGTGCGGCCTTGAGGCTGCCCTTTCAGACTCCTCTCATCCGACAGGATGGGGCAATCGCATATGGCCTGGAAAGGCCGGGGTAGTTGGTCATTCCAAGAAAGTGAAAGGTCCCTCACTGCGTTCCAGGGGTTACCCCGCCCTGGAACGCAGTGAGGGACCTTTAACTGATACGCGATAGCCCTGACCGTCAGGGGCAGCCTCGACGTGAGGCTACTTCCGCATCGCCTGGCTTTCGTCCGGCGTCATCGGGCGTTCGCGGAAGGAGAGGATGCGGCCGCGGATCGTGCCGAAGCCGGTCTGCGCCTCGAGCTTGGCGGGATAGCGGATCTGGCTCTGGTCCATATGGGCCAGCCAGACGCGCATCGGCCGTTCGCGCTCGGTCTCGGCCTCCTTCGGTGCGCTGTCGAACTCGCCGGCCACGCGCTTGGTGAAGATCTCGCAGATGAGGACGTCGCCCTGCGCGCCGGGGATTCCCGCCTTGGCGGCGGGCTCGGTGCCGACCTTCTTGATGATGACGTCGATGCGGCGCTTGCCGTCGTTGGTCTGCACCGTGCGGTCGCAGGCCGCGTCGCCGGCCATGCCGACGCTCAGCGCCGCCGAGAGCGGGTCGAGCGAACCGCGCCGCTGCTCCTCGGAGATGGCGTTCTGCGGCGACGGCGTGTAGGCCGGGTTGTGGCTCTCCTGCACCGTGCTGCCGGCATACTGCGCGACCCAGGTCCGCGGCTTGTCACCCACGACGATGGACAGCGAGCCGGCGGCGGGACGGGCCCCCTGCGGGGAGAAGCCGCCCCAGGCACGGTTGCGGCCGTCATAATGCATGGTGACGGCACGCAGGACGCCTTCCTTGAAGGTGCGGCTTTCGATGTCGTAGTTGGAGCCGTTGAACTTCGCGGTGAGGTCGATGCGGAAGCCGGACAGGCCCGCGAAGGTGATCTCGTAGGCGATGTCGACCTGCCGCGCGCCGGACGCGGCATCCTGGGCCATCGCCACGCCGGGCACGGCCGTGCTCAAGGCAATCGCTGCAAGGGCCCTACGAAATCTCATGAGACTCCCTTTCCCGGAAGGGCTTACGCCGGCTCGCCGGGCAGGATAGAAGGCCGCGGCGCCCTTCGCCATCCAACATGGTGGCCCAATAAGGCATTTTTCGTTCATGTCGAAACCCGGCTCTGACGGCATTCCCAAGGTGGACGGACCCCGCGCCTGGGGGGTGATCAAGATTCTCGGGCGCCATTTGTGGCCGAAGAATGAATTGGCGCTGCGCGTCCGGGTCCTGATCGCCCTGGTGCTGCTGGTGGTGGCCAAGGTCACGAACGTCTACGTCCCGCTTCTCTACAAGGACGCGGTGGATGCGCTGGGAACGCAAGCGGCGCAGGCGGTTGCGGTGCCGATCGCCCTGATCGTCGCCTACGGGGCCGCCCGCGTGCTGGCTCAGGCCTTCGGCGAAATTCGCGACGCCATCTTCGCCCCGGTGGCCCAGCGGGCGATCCGCAACCTGGCGCTCGAAGTGTTCGGGCATCTGCATGCGCTGTCGCTGCGGTTCCATCTGGAGCGGCAGACGGGCGGCATCAGTCGCGTCATCGAGCGCGGCACGCAGGGCATGGATTTCCTGATCCGCTTCACGACCTTCAACATCCTGCCGACGCTGTTCGAGATCATCCTGGTCGGCGGCATCCTGTGGAGCCTCTACGACTGGCGCTTCTCCGTCGTCACCCTTGTCGTGGTCGGCGTCTACATCGTCTTCTCGATCGTCTTCTCGGAATGGCGCATCAAGTTCGTGCGCTCGATGAACGAGGCCGACACCGATTCGAATGCCAAGGCGATCGACAGCCTGCTGAATTTCGAGACCGTGAAGTATTTCGGCAACGAGCCGCACGAGGCAAGGCGCTACGACGTCGGCCGCCGGCGCTACGAGGAGGCCGCGATCCGCTCCAGCCGCACGCTCTCGCTGCTCAACATCGGCCAGGGAGCCATCATCTCGGTGGGCCTCGTCGCCGTGATGGCGATGGCGGGCCAGGGCGTGATCGCCGGCACGATGACGATCGGCGACTTCGTGGCGGTCAACGCCTTCCTGATCCAGCTCTACATGCCGCTCAACATGCTGGGCTTCGCCTATCGCGAGATCCGCAATGCGTTGGTCAACATGGAGAAGATGTTCGGCCTCCTCGACGTGCCGGCCGAGATCGCCGACAGGCCGGGGGCGCCACCGCTCGCCGTGGCCGGGGGTGAGATCGTGTTCGACCATGTCGACTTCTGCTACGAGCCGTCGCGACCGATCCTGCACGATGTCAGCTTCCGCGTGGCGCCCGGCCATACGGTGGCGATCGTCGGTTCGAGCGGCGCCGGCAAGTCGACCATCTCGCGCATCCTGTTCCGCTTCTACGACGTGTCGGCCGGCCATGTGCGCATCGACGGCCAGGACATCCGCGAGGTCCAGCAGGCGAGCCTGCGCGCCGCGATCGGCGTCGTGCCGCAGGACACGGTCCTGTTCAACGACACCATCTACTACAACATCGCCTATGGAAGGCCCGGCGCCAGCCGCGAGGAGGTCGAGGAGGCTGCCCGTCTGGCCCGCATCCACGATTTCATCGTGGCCCTGCCGCAGGGCTACGAGGCCACGGTGGGCGAGCGGGGGCTGAAACTCTCGGGCGGCGAGAAGCAGCGCGTGGCGATCGCGCGGACCATCCTCAAGAATCCGAGCATCCTGCTGTTCGACGAGGCGACCAGCGCGCTCGATACCCGCACGGAGCAGGAAATCCAGCGCTCGCTGGAGGAGGTCAGCCGCGGCCGCACCACGGTCATCATCGCCCATCGCCTGTCGACCATCATCAATGCCGACGAGATCATCGTCCTCGACCGCGGCCGGGTCGCCGAGCGCGGCCGCCACGGTGAACTGCTGGCGCGCAACGGGCTGTATGCCGACATGTGGCGCCGCCAGCAGGAGGCCGCCGCCGAGGCCGAGCGTCGCGTCGAGGAGCAGGCCTCCTTCCGCGCCGAGGGGCATCTGCGTGTCGGCGACTAGCCCGGCGGCCACCGGCCCCTGGCGCTCCCTCGTTCCCGTTTTCGTCGCCTGCGCCGCGATCGGCCTGCAGTCGGGCGCCGCGATGCCGCTCGTGCCGCTCGCCCTGGAGCGGCAGGGGCAGGACAAGCTCACCATCGGCATCGTCGCCGCCGCGTGGGCAATCTGCATGCTCACGACCGGGCCGTACATTCCCCGGCTGGCCGCCCGCTTCGGTGCGGTGCCGCTCATCCTGGCCGCCGTCCTGGCCGGTTCGCTGTGCACGGTCGGCTATACGCTGGCCACCGATCCGGTCGCCTGGTTCGCGCTCACCTTCGTGCACGGCGCGGTCGGCGGCGTGCCGTGGGTGGTGAGCGAGATCTGGATGAATCTCGTCGTCGAGGAGAAGCGACGCGGCCGGGTCATGGCGATCTATGCCACGATGTTCGCGGGCGGCATGGCGCTGGGACCCTTCGTGCTGCAGATCGTCGGAGTCTACGGGCCGGTGCCGTTCCTGACCTGCGCCGGGCTTGCCCTGCTGGTCGCGCTTCCGCTGTTGCCCTACCGGTACCGGGCGCCGGCGATCCGGCACCATGCCGACGGCGGCTATGGCAAAATCTTCCTGGCGGCGCCGCTCGCCATGCTCGCAGCCTTTGCGGGCGGCCTGGGCGAGCAGGTCGCCTTCAGTTTCCTGCCGGTTTATGCGGTCAGCGCCGGCGTCGCGCCGGAGACCGGCGCACTGTGGCTCTCGGCCTTTGTGGTCGGCAACGTGGCCCTGCAGTGGCCGATCGGCTGGCTGGCCGACCATTTCGACCGGCGGGGCGTGCTGGCGGGCCTCGCAACGGTCAGTGCGGCGCTGGTGATCGGCCTCACCTTCGTGCCGGCCCAGTCGCTCGCCATCGTGGGCGTCATCATGCTGTGGGGCGGCATCTCGTTCGCCATCTATCCGGTGGGCCTGGCGCTGCTCGGCCAGCGCTTCAACGGCGGCGACATCGCCCGCGCGAATACCGCCTTCAGCCTGATCTACATCGCGGGCGGGCTGGTCGGCCGGCCGCTGACCGGTGCCGCCATGGATGCGGTCGGCGAGCCCGGCCTCGGCTGGACGCTGGGATTCTTCTACGCAATCGCCACGGTCGGCGCCTTGCTGGCAATGCGCCGCCGCGGCTGATAAGGCTGGTTGCCGATGAATGCGTCCGCAGCGATTTCCGGCGAGTCGGCCGACCCCCTTCTTGCGCCCCTGCTGGGGGGCAACCGGCGTGCGCTCGCACAGGCCATCACCCTCATCGAATCGACCCGCAGCGACCACCGTGCGCGTGCCGATGCCCTGCTGGCCGAGGTGCTGCCGCATAGCGGCCGCTCGGTGCGGCTCGGCATCACGGGGGTGCCCGGCGTCGGCAAGTCCACCCTGATCGAGCGTTTCGGCCTGTCGTTGCTGGAGCGCGGCCGGTCTCTCGCCGTGCTGGCGATCGACCCCTCGTCCAAGCGCGGCGGCGGTTCGATCCTGGGCGACAAGACGCGCATGGAAGAGCTGTCGCGCAGTCCGGGCGCCTTCATCCGGCCGTCGCCGGCCGGGATCACCCTGGGGGGCGTCGCGCGACGCACGCGCGAGACCATGCTGCTGGTGGAAGCCGCCGGGTTCGACACGGTGATCGTCGAGACGGTGGGCGTCGGCCAGTCCGAGACGGCCGTCTCCGACATGGTCGACATGTTCATCGTGCTGCTGCTGCCGGCCGGCGGTGACGACCTGCAGGGCATCAAGCGCGGCGTCATCGAACTTGCCGACCTGATCGTGGTCAACAAGGCCGATGGAGACCTCAAGGCCACGGCCAGGCGCTCAGCCGCCGACTACCAGCATGCACTGCGGATGCTGCGCTCGCCGACCCCCGGATGGACGCCCGAGGTCACGACCAGCTCGGCCCAGACGGGAGAGGGCATTCTCGAAATCTGGGAGGTCGTCGAGCGCTTCAACAAGGCGGTGGGCGAGACGGGGATCCAGAAGCGCCGGGCCGAGCAGGCCCGCGCCTGGATGTGGAACGAGGTCGGCGAGACCCTGCTGGCGGAGCTGAAGGGGCATCCTGAGGTCCGGCGGCGGGTGGGCGCCCTTGAGCGTGAAGTCGAGGCCGGCCGGCTCACGCCCGCCGCGGCGGCCCGATCCATGCTACAAGCCTTCCATGGCCGCTAAATCCTTCCTCAAGCGGGCGCGCCGCGCCGCCGAAGCCCAGCAGGGGCCTTTCTGGAAGCACAAGACCCTCGCCGAGATGACCCAGCAGGAGTGGGAATCGCTCTGCGACGGCTGCGGTATGTGCTGCGTCAACAAGCTGGAATACGAGGGCACGGGCGAACTTGCCCAGACCGACACCTGCTGCCGGCTGCTGGATCCCAAGACGGCGCTCTGCAAGGACTACAAGAATCGCAAGAAGATCGTGCCCGAGTGTATTCAGCTGACCCCAAAGGTGGTGGCCAAGATGGATTGGCTCCCCAGGACTTGTGGTTACCGGCTGGTCCACTTGAAGCAGGACCTCTATTGGTGGCATCCGCTGGTCTCGGGCGATCCAAACACCGTGCACGAGGCGGGGATCTCGGCCCGGGGGCGGGTGATCCCCGAGGATCAGGTCGAGGATATCAGCGAAAGAGTGGTGGACTGGTTCGCTTGACGGGCACCGTTTGGGCCCGTAAAAAGCCGGCCTTCCCGCCCTCCGGCGGGATCGTTTTTTTAGCGGATATCGCCATGCCTCGTCGTTGCGCCCTCTCGGGCAAGTCTGTCCAGTACGGCAACAATGTGAGCCACGCCAACAACAAGTCGAAGCGCCGGTTCATGTCGAACCTTCAGGTCGCTTCGGTCCTGTCGGATGCGCTTGGACATGCGGTGCGCCTGCGCCTGACCCCCCGCGGCATCAAGACCATCGAGCACAATGGCGGCATCGACGCCTATCTGCTCGACACGAACGACAGCAAGCTCTCGCCCGAGATGAAGGTGCTGAAGCGCCGCGTCGTGTCGGCCAAGGGCAAGAAGGAAGCCAAGAAGGCGGCTTAGGGCTGAGCGAAGCTCAGCCCCATGAGCGACAGGACATTGCCTTGCAATGTCCGAGAGCGCCGAAGGACGAATACCCCTCATGACCCCTCCGTCGTCGTAAGACGACGATACCTCCCCATTTGAATGGGGAGGGGGTCCTATTGAGATAATTCGAACAGCATCAGAATGTTGCGCTGAAGCGGATTGAAATTGTCATCCGATATCAGCCAGAGCAGCGTCTCGCCTTTGGCGCCGCGTGTCGCCGCCAGCCCTTCGAGATTGTCGACCGCATAGGGTGACGCAAGGCGTGCCAGCTCCTCGGGCTTTACCGTCGCACCGGGCTTGAGCTGGTTGGCGTCGAAGCGCATCACCCGGACGCGCACCCCGCGCACCATGTCGAAGGCCCGTTCCAGCGTGGCAAAGGAGCCGTCCGGCAGAACCGCCAGTGCCGTCGGCTTGTAATCGGGGATGGTGGCGTAGGCGAAGGCGCTCCAGGCGTAGCGGCCGTCCGCCTCGGGCTTGCCGATCCATCCCGTCACCGTATCGGCCTGCCGGCTGTATTCCTCGCTGATTGCGATCACCGTGCCGTCCGCGAGGGCCGCCATCGCCTCGATGCCGCCGTTGGCGGGCTGGCGGCCGATATCGGCCGGGCCTTCGACCGGAAGCGGCGTCTCCGTCAGCGTGCGATAGCGCCACAGCCGGTGGCGGCGCTCGAAGGCCACCAGCCATGATCCATCCGGCAAGCGCGTCATCGCCTCCGCATCGGCTTCGGGCTTGCTCTCGATCGGCTTGCCGTCGAGGCCGCGCAACTGGCCCATCCGCGCATCGTCCAGGCCCACCAGGGTGCCGTTGGCGTCGAAGCGGGGCGTGGCGACCAGCCAGGCGCCCTCGTCGGAGATCGAGGTGAGGGTGCGGTTGTCGGGCGTGACGTGCAGGTCGGACAGGCCGCCGAAGTTGCGCAGGCTGGCGCGCATCTCGAGGCCGCCCCGCCAGACGAGGCGGCCGACTCTTGTCGCTTTGGGCTCGTCGAGCTTGAGCGTGAGCGGCGTGCTCTCGATGGTGACGGGCTGTTCCTGCGCGCCGGCCGGCGGCGGCGAGACGCCGGCGCAGGCCGCGACGAGCAGGCAGGCGGTGAAGAGGAAGCGGTTGGTCACCGGAGGCAGGCGCGCGATCAGGCCGCGCGCTTACCGGACTTGGCTCCGAGCTTGCCTGCGCCCTTGCGCGAACCGCCGGCGGCGCGCGCGTCCTTCTTGTCGTCGTCGTCGAACAGGGAGGCAAGCTGCTCCATCATCGTGCCGCCCAGCTGGTCGGCGTCGACGATGGTGACGGCACGGCGATAGTAGCGCGTGACGTCATGGCCGATGCCGATGGCGACCAGCTCGACCGGCGAGCGCGTCTCGATCCAGTCGATGACGTCGCGCAGATGCCGCTCGAGATAGTTGCCCGGATTGACCGACAGGGTCGAATCGTCGACCGGCGCGCCGTCGGAGATGACCATCATGATCTTGCGCTCTTCGGGACGCGGCAGCAGGCGGCTGTGCGCCCACAGCAGCGCCTCGCCGTCGATGTTCTCCTTGAGGATGCCCTCGCGCAGCATCAGGCCCAGGTTCTTGCGGGCGCGGCGCCACGGCGCATCGGCCGGCTTGTAGACGATGTGGCGCAGGTCGTTGAGACGGCCGGGATTGGCCGGCTTGCCGGCGGCGAGCCACTGTTCGCGACTCTGGCCGCCCTTCCAGGCGCGGGTCGTGAAGCCCAGGATTTCGACCTTCACGCCGCAGCGCTCGAGCGTGCGGGCGAGGATGTCGGCGCTCATCGCCGCCACCGTGATCGGTCGGCCGCGCATCGAGCCCGAATTGTCGATCAGCAGCGACACCACCGTGTCGCGGAAGTTGGTGTCGCGCTCGGTCTTGAACGACAGCGCGTGCATCGGGTTGGTGACGACGCGGGTGAGGCGCGCGGCGTCGAGGATGCCCTCGTCGAGATCGAATTCCCAGGCGCGGTTCTGCTGCGCCATCAGGCGGCGCTGCAGGCGGTTGGCGAGCTTGCCGATGACGCCCTGGAGATGCGCCAGCTGCTGGTCGAGATGATTGCGCAGGCGGCCGAGTTCCTCGGCGTCGCACAGCGCGTCGGCCTCGACGATCTCGTCGAACTTGTTGGAATAGGCGTGATACTGCTGGCCCGCGGGCTCGTTGCTGAGCGCACCCGGCGGCAGCCACGGACGCTCGGCGCGGCCCGGCTCCTCCTCGTCGCCCGAGCCCATCTGCATCTCGGTCTGGGCCTGGTCGGCGGCGGTCTCGGAGGCGTCGTCCTGCTCGGACGCGTCCTCGCTCTCCTCGCCCTGGGCACCGTAGCCCTGGGTCTCGCTCGAATCGCTCTGGTCGTCGCCGGTCTCGTTCGACTGACCGTCGGCGTTCTCCTGATCCTGCGAGTCCTCGTTGTCGTCGTCCTGCAGCTCGGCCGTCTCGTCGCCCAGCTTGAGGTCGCGGATCAGCTGGCGGGCGGCGCGGGCGAAGGCTTCCTGGTTGGTGAGCGAATCGCGCAGCTTCTGGAAATCACGGCCGGCGGCGCTTTCGATGTCGGCGCGCCACATGTCGACCATCGCCTTGGCCGATTCGGGCGGCTCGGCGCCGAGCAGCTGCTCGCGGGCGATCAGGCCGATCACGTCGGCGATCGGCGCGTCTTCCTTCGTTTTGATGCGGGCATGGCCGCGCTGGTCGGAACGCTGGCGCCACAGGGCGGAGAGATTGTCGGCGACGCCGACCATCTTGCGGGCGCCCAGCGCCTCGACGCGGACCTGCTCGACGGCCTCGAAGATCGCGCGCGCCGCCTCTCCGCGGGGTACGCGGCGCAGATGGGTCTTGCGATCGTGATGGCGCAGCTTCAGCGCCATCGAATCGGCCTCGCCACGGACGCGGCTCACATCCTCGAGCGGCAGATCGCGCGCCGGCACAGTGATGCGGGCTTCCTGGCCCAGCAGTGAACCGCCGTCGGGGACGAAGGCTACGTTCACTTCCTTGCGCGACACCGCCCGCATTGTCGTGGCGGTGACGCGGCGAAACTCCTCGAGGGGAGTGGAGTCCTTGGCCATGCGGCCCTCTTTACTAACTTAGTGCAGCTTGCCGCCCTTGCCGCTCGTCGCCGGCAATTCCTTGCCGAAGCAGCGTTGATAGTACTCGGCGAGCGTGCTGCGCTCGACCTCGTCGCACTTGTTCAGGAAGGTGAGACGGAAGGCAAAGCCCACGTCGCCCCCGAAGATGCGCGCATTCTCGGCCCAGGTGATCACCGTACGCGGCGACATCACGGTCGAGATGTCGCCGGCGATGAAGCCCGCGCGCGTGAGCTCGGCCAGCGCCACCATGGCGGCGATGGTCTTGCGGCCCTCGTCGCTGTTGTAGTGCGGCGTCTTGGCGGCGACGATGTTCACTTCCTGCTCGTGCGGCAGGTAGTTCAGCGTCGTCACGATCGACCAGCGGTCCATCTGGCCCTGGTTGATCTGCTGCGTGCCGTGATAGAGGCCGGTCGTGTCGCCGAGGCCGACCGTGTTGGCGGTCGAGAACAGGCGGAACGCCGGATGCGGATGGATGACCTTGTTCTGGTCGAGCAGGGTGAGCTTGCCGTCGACCTCGAGAACGCGCTGGATCACAAACATGACGTCGGCGCGGCCGGCATCGTATTCGTCGAACACCAGGGCCGTCGGGTTCTGCAGCGCCCACGGCAGGATGCCCTCGCGGAACTCGGTCACCTGCTTGCCGTCGCGCAGCACGATGGCGTCCTTGCCGATCAGGTCGATACGCGAGATGTGGCACAATGCCCGCCAATTGCGGGCCAATTGATAGTCGCAGGCAGGATTGTGCACTGCAAGCGGCCAAATGCAGGAGCGGCCCCAAGCAGGGCTAAATCATTCCACGGGGAGGGATTCGCAGGCTCGCAGAGTGGAATAGGCGGCGTTGATCTCCTTGAGCTTCTCCTCGGCCTCCCGGGCGCCGCCGTTGGCGTCCGGATGGTGGAGCTTCACCAGCTCCTTGTACCGGGATTTCACGACTTTCCGGGTAAGCGGCCATGAAAGTTCGAGGACATCGAGCGCGTTGCGCTCCGCCGGGGTCAGCTGCTCGCTGCCATCGTACTTGGGCGGCGGCTTTTCCCCGAGACCGGCATCGTCGGCCAGGCCGAACGGATCCTTGATGTGGGCGTAGGGATTGCCGTTGCGGCGGGCACCCAGCGGCCAGACGGGCCGCCGCCAGGTCGTGTCGGCGCGGATGTGGGCTTCGATCTCGTCGGAGTCCAGGCCGGCGAAATAATCCCACTTCTTGTTGTAGTCGCGGACGTGCTCGAGGCAGAACCAGCGATACTCGTCGAGCTTGTCGCGCGCGCGCGGCGCCCGGTATTCACCCGCGAGCCGGCAGCCCGGTGCCTCGCATACGCGCTGGTGCGGCTTCGCACCATCCAGTGCCGCCAATGGGTTCGCTCGCCGTCGGGCCATCGGGCTAATATGTGTTCAACCAATTGAACCGGCAAGATGAGGCAAGATGGTCATGGGCAAAGTGGCGACGGCGATTGACAGCAAGCTTCGGGCGGCCTTCGCGCCGGTGCGCCTGACCATCGAAGATGAATCCTCGAAGCATCACCGGACGGCTTCGGCGTCGGGTCCGGTATAGAAGTGGGGCACCCAGCGCCTGGTGACCTCGCTGTCCGACGCCCAGGTGTGGCAGGTGTCCAGCATGTAGGGCCTGCGCGGTGGCTTGGCGGGGGCGTTCGGATCCTTCGGCGGCAGGGTGCCGGTCTTCTCGCGATGCGCCCGGTTGAGATCCTGCGCCTTCTTCGACGACACGGTCTGGAAGACCGTCGTGGCCACCGGCCCCAGCAGCTCGACGATGTGCGTGCAGCCATGGATGCCGCCCAGCCGCTCGCGCACCGCCCGGTGGAAGCCGCCGCCGATGCGCAGGCCGATCAGCTTCTTGAAGGCCGGCGCGATGTCGCCGCACATGCGGTAGGGCGACTTGTCGGTCACCGCCTCGGCATCGACGATCGTGAACTTGTGGTCGATCGTGAGGCGGATCGACATGTCGTGCACGAAGTCGCCCGGCTGCAGCGGGCCGCGCCATTCGTTGGCGTGTTCGTAGGTCTTCTCGTCGGTGATGCGGCCCTCGATGTCCCACAGCCCGTCGTCGCGGAAGAAGCCCTGGCAGACGACGCGGCGCGTATGAAGGTGCTGTCGCCCGACCGGCGGCGAAAGCGGCATGGTCGTTCCTCGTTGTGTCAGGTGGAAGTCAGTTGCCTGCCTGTATGGCGGCGGGCGGCACGATCCGCAACTCGGCGACGCGGGTGCCCTCGCGCTTCAGAATCTCGAAGCGGAAACCGTAAAATGCATAGACCTGGCCGACTTCGGGGATGCGGCGCGCCTCGTGCAGCACCAGCCCGGCGATGGTCGTGGCGACGCTCTCGGGCAGGCCCCAGCCGAACTCGCGATTGAGGTCGCGGATCGGCACGTCTCCCCGGCAGACCACGGTGCCGTCGTCGCGCCGGGCCACGCCGCGGCGGATCGCGTCGTGCTCGTCCTCGATGTCGCCGACGATCTCCTCGATGATGTCCTCGAGCGTCACGATGCCGCGCAGCGCGCCGTACTCGTCGACCACGATGGCGAAATGCTCGTGCCGGGCGCGGAACGCCTCGAGCTGGTCGAACAGCACCGTCGACTCGGGGATGAACCAGGGCGGGGTCAGGATCGGATCGATCTGCACCGACTTCGGACCGCCCGCCGCCTCGACCGCCCGGAAGAGATCCTTGGCGTGCATGATGCCGACCACATTGTCGGCCTCGCCGCGATAGAGGGGGATGCGCGTGTAGGGCGCCGCCAGCATCTGCGTGACGATGGCCTCGGTCGGCTGGTCGGCGTCGATCAGCGCGACGTTGCCGCGATGGGTCATCACGTCGCCCACCGTGCGGTCGCCCAGGTCGAGCACGGAGCGCAGCATCGCCTTCTCGGCGGGCGCGCTGTCGCCGATCTGGCCCTCGCCGTGCAGCTCGATGGCGCCGCGCAGCGCTTCGCTCTGCTCGTCGGCGTCGAGCGTGCGGTCGGTGCGGACGTTCAGAAGCCTGAGGAAGAAGCGCGAGACGGCGGCGACCCCGCGTGCCATCGGGCCCAGGATGGTCAGCGTGACCATGATCGACGGCGCCAGCGCCAGGGCCACCCGGTCGGCCCGCAGCAGCGCCCAGGTCTTGGGCATGACCTCGGCGAAGATCACGATCAGGACGCCGATGACCAGGGTGGCGTAGACCACGCCCGCCGCGCCGAACAGGGCCGTCAGCACCGCCGTCGACAGCGAGGCGGAGAAGATGTTGACCATGTTGTTGCCCAGCAGGACGGCGCTCACCGTCTCGTCCTTGCGGTCGAGCAGCGCATTCACGATGACCGCCTTCGGATGGCCCTGCAGGGCGAGGCGATGCATGCGCGGCCGCGAGGCGCCCGTGATCGCCGTCTCCGCGGCCGAGAGGTAGGCCGCCAGGAACAGGCAGACCACCACGAGGGGGATCGCGAGGGAAAGCGGGATGTCGAAATGGAGTTCGGCGTCCATGCCCGGCCTAGGCCGCGATGGCGTCGTCGAGCAGGCCGCGCAGGCCCGCCTCGTCGACGTCGCGGGTGACGAAGGAGCGGCCGATGCCGCGCGCGAGCACGAAGGTGAGCTTGCCGCCCTCGGCCTTCTTGTCGCCGCGCATGTGCTCGATCAGCTTTGCCGCATCCCAGATACGGCTGTTGTCGCCACCGATCGTGCGCAGCCGGACCGGCAGCCCGACCGCGCCGAGATGGCGTCGCACGCGCTCCGCATCCTCGGGCGGGCAGAGGCCCAGCCGCGCCGACAGGTCGAAGGCCATCGCCATGCCCGCGCCGACCGCTTCGCCGTGCAGCAGCGCCCCGCCGAAGCCGGTTTCGGCCTCCAGCGCATGGCCGAACGTGTGGCCGAGATTGAGCAGCGCGCGCAGGTCGGTGGTCTCGCGCTCGTCGGCGGCCACGATGCGCGCCTTGGAAAGGCAGCTCTGCTCGATCGCGTAGGTGCGGGCCGCGGCATCGCCCGCCAGCACGGCCTCGCCGTTCTTCTCGCACCAGGCGAAGAAGTCCGGATCGTCGATCAGCCCGTATTTGGCGACCTCGGCGTAACCCGCCAGCAGCTCGCGGCGCGGCAGCGTGTCGAGCACCGTGGTGTCGGCCAGCACGAGGCGCGGCTGGTAGAAGGCGCCGACCAGGTTCTTGCCGTGTCGCGTATTGATGCCGGTCTTGCCGCCGACCGAGGAATCGACCTGTGCCAGAAGGGTCGTCGGCACCTGGATGAAGTCGACGCCGCGCAACAGCACGGCCGCGGCGAAGCCCGTGAGGTCGCCGACGACGCCGCCGCCCAGCGCCACCAGCGTGGTCTTGCGGTCGGGACGCAGGTCGAGCAGGTCGTTCATCAGACGGCCGAAGCTCGCGAAGTCCTTGCTGCTTTCGCCGGCGGGCACGGTGACCGTCCGGGTCTCGATGCCGGCCCTTTCGAACGAAGCGGCGAGGCGCGCGCCGTAGAGCGGCGCCACGGTGTCGTCGCTCACGATGGTGACCCGCGGCGCGGCCAGCAGCGGGCGCGCGAACTCGCCGGCGCGGTCGATCAGGCCGGGACCGATGGCGATGTCGTAGTCGCGACCGGCCAGGTCGACGCGGATGGTGCGGGGCGAACTCATGTCGTTTGTCCTGGTGTCTGAGCCTGCAGATACGCGCGAATCGCGTCGAGTACCTGCTCCGTGGTGCGCTCGGCCGGCTGCGCGGTCGAATCGACCACGATGTCGGCCTCTGCATAGATCGGGTAGCGCTGCTGCATGAGGCGCGCGAGAGTTTCCTTGGGATCGCCCTGGCGGAGCAGCGGCCGGTGCGTGCGCTTCTTCACCCGGTCGAACAGCACGTCGAGTTCGGCGCGCAGCCAGACCGTCAGCGCGCGGGTCTTCATCAGCGCCCGGGTCTCGGGATCCATATAGGCGCCGCCACCCGTCGACAGGACGTGCGGCGTCTCCTCCAGCAGGCGGCCGATCACGCGGCGCTCGCCCGCGCGGAACTCCTGTTCGCCATATCGTTCGAAGAATTCAGCGATCGTGCAGCCGGCTGCGCGCTCGATCTCGTCGTCTGCATCGACGAACGGGAGGCCGAGCCTTGCCGCCAGTCGCTTGCCGATGGCGCTCTTGCCCGCGCCCATCAACCCGACGAGGGCAACGGTGCGCGGCAAGGACAGGGGGGAAGTGGCGTCCATGTCGAGCTGCAGGCCATGGATGTCGCCCATAATGACGCGGGTTTCAAGCGACCGGTCCCGAAGTGGGCCGAGATCGCTCTCGGCAATTGCCGCCCGGACGGCAGGCGGGTAGGTTGCCGCGGTCGTGGCCCTGTTCCGCTCCCGAAACCGATTCAGCATGCCCACCCTGCGTCTCGGGCCTGTGATCATCGTCGCCGTCCTGACCCTGGTGTTTGCCGGGTTGGTGGCCCTTGCGTTCGTCGAACCGCGCCCCCCACTCAAGCACTTCGAGATCACGGTGCCCAATGAACGTTTTGCGCGCTGACTGCAGCGCGCTGACGGTTCGACCGGCTTCCACAGTCTCGATCGCGCGCGGCCGATGAAGCGCAAGCCGCCCTTCAAGCATGTCCGCGAGGCCGAGGCCTTCCTCGAGATGCTGCAGGCGGAGCGCGGCGCCTCCAAGAACACGCTGCTGGCCTATGGCGCCGACCTGGCCGATCTCCAGAGTTTCCTGGGTCGGCGCAAGCAAAGCCCGGCGACGGCGGATGCGGCGGCGTTGCGCGCCTATCTGAAGTCGCTCGACTTCGTCGGCATGACGCCGCGCACGGTCGCGCGGCGTCTTTCGGTGATGCGCCAGTTCTTCCGCTTTCTGCTCGCCGAGCGGCTGCGCGACGACGATCCGGCCAGTACCCTGGATTCGCCGCGGCTGGGGCGCCCCCTGCCCAAGGTCCTGTCGCGTGAGGAAGTCGACCGGCTGATCGAGGCGGCGCGGACCAAGGATGCGGTCGATGGCGGGCGCATGGCGACGCTGCTGGAGATCCTCTACGCAGCCGGTCTGCGCGTGTCGGAGCTGGTGAGCCTTCCCCTGTCCGCCGTCGAACGCGATCCCTCGATGCTGCTGGTCCGCGGCAAGGGCGACAAGGAGCGGCTGGTGCCGCTGTCGGACCCGGCGCGGACGGCCATCGTCGCGTGGCTTCACATGCGCCGCGGTCAGCTGGCCGAAGGCGAGACCTCGCGGTTCCTGTTCCCCTCGCGCGGCCGGACCGGGCACCTGACACGGCAGCGTTTCGCACAACTCCTGAAGGAAGCTGCGCTGGCCGCGGACATCGATCCCGCGCGGGTGTCGCCGCACGTGTTGCGCCACGCCTTCGCCAGCCATCTGCTGGCCGGCGGTGCCGATCTCCGCTCCGTCCAATTGATGCTGGGCCATGCAGATATCGCCACCACGCAGATCTACACGCATGTGCTCGACGAAAAGCTGCGCTCCCTGGTCCAGGAGCATCATCCGCTGGCCCGCCGAAAGCGCCGGCCGGCCGGTTGACAGGATTCGACGACCGGGCGACACCTGCCCGCAATGACGATTTACCTCGACTTCGAGAAGCCGATTGCGGAGCTGGAAGGCAAGATCGCCGAGCTTCGGCATCTTCCCAATTCCGGCGATGTCGACATCGCCGAGGAAGTCATGCGCCTGCAGGAAAAGGCGCATAAGCAGATCCGCGCGACCTACGCCAAGCTGACGCCGTGGCAGCGGGTGCAGGTTGCCCGCCATGCCGAGCGGCCGCATGCCCAAGCCTATATCGACCGGCTGATCACAGATTACACGCCGCTGGCCGGCGACCGCGCCTTCGGCGAGGACGCCGCCATCGTGGGCGGCATGGGCCGACTGCAGGGCCGCAGCATCGTGGTGCTGGGCCAGCAGAAGGGCGACGACACCGACTCGCGCATCAAGCACAATTTCGGTATGGCGCGGCCCGAAGGCTATCGCAAGGCGCAGCGCCTGATGCGGCTCGCCGACCGGTTCAAGCTGCCGGTGCTCACCCTGGTCGACACGCCGGGCGCCTATCCCGGCATCGACGCCGAGGCGCGCGGCCAGGCGGAAGCCATCGCCAGCTCGATCGAGACTTGCCTTGGCCTCGGCGTGCCGCTGGTCAGCGTGGTGATCGGCGAGGGCGGTTCGGGCGGTGCGCTCGCCATCGCCTCGGCCGACCGCGTCTACATGCTGGAGAACTCGGTCTACTCGGTGATCACACCGGAAGGCTGCGCCTCGATCCTGTGGCGCAACAACGCCAACGCGCAGGATGCCGCCGAGGCGATGAAGGTGACCGCGGCCGATCTCAGGAAGCTCGAAGTGATCGACGACGTGATCCCCGAGCCGATGGGCGGCGCCCATCGCGCGCCCGGCGAGACGATCGACGTCGTGGGCAAGGTCGTGGCCGAAGCGATCGCCGACCTGTCCAAGCTCGACGCCGACACGTTGCGCGAGCGCCGCCAGGACAAGTTCCTGGCGATGGGCAAGAAGGGTCTCTGACTGCCTTGTCGCTGCGCCTCAGCGTTCTCGACCAGTCGCCGATCCGCAAGGGTGGCACGCCGGCCGAAGCCGTGCGCGACACGCTCGAACTGGCGCAGCTCTGCGACCGGCTCGGCTACACGCGCTACTGGCTGGCCGAGCATCATAGCAGCGAGGCGCTGGCCGGCTCGACGCCCGAGGTATTGATCACGCGGGTGGCGGGCCTCACCGAGCGCATCCGGGTCGGATCGGGCGGCGTGATGCTGCCGCATTACAGCGCCTACAAGGTGGCGGAGAACTTCCGCATGCTCGAGACGCTGTTCCCCGGCCGCATCGACGTCGGCATCGGGCGAGCCCCGGGCAGCGACCAGCATACGATGCGCATCCTGGCCGACGGCAAGCCCAACTGGAGCGATGCCGAGAAGTATCCCTACCAGGTGCGCGACCTCGTCGCCTGGCTGCACGACGCGCTGCCGCTCAATCACGAAGGCACCGGCGTGGTGGCCCAGCCGACCGGCGACACCGCGCCCGATGTCTGGCTGCTGGGATCGAGCGACGACAGTGCCGCCTTGGCTGCGCATTTCGGCCTGCCTTTCTGCTTCGCCCACTTCATCAATCCCGACGGCGGCGATGGCGTCACGCGCGCCTATCGCGCCCACTTCAAGCCATCGTCGCTCCATCCCAAGCCCGTGCCGATGATGGCGATCTCGGTGCTCTGCGCCGAGACCGACGAGGAGGCCGACCTGCTGTCGCGCAGCCGCGAGGTCTGGGCGATGCGTCTGCGGACGCTGGGCAATCCGGGGCCCGTCCCGTCGGTCGCGGAAGCCACGGAAGCCGCCAAGGCGCCCGGCGCGGAGCGCTGGCTGCCGGCGCTGCGCCGCCGCTCGGTGGTCGGCTCGCCCAAGACGGTGCGGGCGGGGCTCGAACGCCACGCCGCCGCCTACGAGGTCGACGAGATCATGGCGGTGACGATCTGCTACGACTTCGAGAAGCGCAAACGGTCGTACGAGTTGCTGGCCGAAGAGTTCAACCTGTCGTCCTGAGCGCAGCGAAGGACCTCACGGATCGATCAGCGTACGACTTGGCCCGGGCGAGATCCTTCGCTGCGCTCAGGATGACATGAGCCCCGCCAGCGGGAACCCCTTGCCCTTGCCGTTCTGCGGCCGGCGCTTCTCGATCATCGCGCGGGCCTCGCTCACGCGGCCGGCCTTCACCATCGCGGACGTCACCAGATATTCGAGCAGGTCGCGTTGCGCGCGGCTGCCGCCCAGGCGCTCGTGCGTGGCGAGCAGCGGTTCGATCTCGCCGACGGCACGGGTCCAGTCGCCCTGCGCATAGGCCTCGAAGCCGCGCGCCATCGGCGCGAGCAGGTCGGCCGTCGGACCGGCCGGGTTCTCGGCGAACTTCGCCAGGGCCGCGCCGTCACCCGCCATCGCGTAGGCCAGCACCGTATGCATGTCGACGAAGCCGAGGCCCGGCCGGCCGAACCACTTGGTGGCGTAGTCGGCGAGCTCGCGCCAGCGCGCGGCCTGCCGCGGTTCGCCCGCCATCTCCGCGCGTACGAGAAAGGCCGGGCAGTCGGTCGCGACGTTGATCTGCGGGCCCCAGGCGACGGCGGGACTGAGCGCCTCGTCATAGAGGCGCCAGGCCTGCTCCATCTGCCCGGTTTCCATCGACCACAGCGCGAGATGCCAGTTGTTGTGGACGTGCATCAGGCCTTCGCGGGGATAGTCCTTCATCCAGTCCTGCAGGAAGGCCAGCCCGGCTTCGCGTTCGCCCAGCTCGTAGAAGAGATGGCCGCGGATGTGCGCGGCATGGGCGCTCTTCGGGAAGGCTGCCAGCGCGGCGTCGATGTTGCGCTGGCCCTCGTCGAGCTTCTGCAGCTCGATCTGCGCGAAGGCGAGCTGCGTGCGATACCACCAGTCGTCGCCGTAATGCTTCTCGAACGGTTCGAGCAGTGCGAGCTGGTCGACCTCGCGTCCGGGCTTGCCGGAGAAACCGATCAGACCGAACACGCTGGTCGCCGGCGCGAGCGCCATGGCGTCGCGCGGCCAGTCCTTCATGTGCGCGCGGATCGCCTCGAGCGCAGCGGCGCCCTGGCCGGTCAGGATCTTCTCGAAGATCGCGATCTGGCTCTGCTCGCGCGGGCTGGCGTCGCCGGCGAGCTCCTTTGCACGGGCGAGCGGCGCCTTGGCCTCGTGTCCGCGGCCGAGCAACTGCTTGGAGCGCGCGAGCGAGATATGGCCCAGCGCGAACGTCTCGTCGGCCTCGACGGCCCGCTGGAAGGCCGCGTCCATGCCGGGCATCGCGGCCATCAGGCTGTCGACACCCGCCAGATAGGCATCGCGCGCCGCGGCCGATTGCGTGCCGAGTTCGTTGCCGTAGCGATCCTGCAGGCCCATCACTTCTCCTTGCCCGCCGTGGGATCCCACATCGGCGACGCCATGGTCTCGCTGAAATTCTTGAACATCAGGTTGAACGAGATGCTGATGCGCTCGCTCTCGCCGTCATTGGCCGGCACCGTGTGCTTCAGCCAGGAGGGGAAGATCACCATGCGGCCCTCCTTGCTCGGCGCATTGGCGCCGTTGGCGGTGAGGCGCGTGAACTGGCGCGGCTTGGGCATGATCATCGAGGCCTGGCCGCGCGGATCCTGGAACAGGATCTGCGAGCCGCCGGCCGGGATCGACACGTAGTAGACGCCGCTCAGGTAGTTGTTCGGATGGTGGTGCATCGGATGGTAGGCGCCGGGCGGATTGACGTTCGCCCAGCAGCCGGTGATCGCCATCGGATACTGATCGACCTGGAGGAAGCGGGCGACTCCGCGGCCCGCCGTCTCGACCAGCTTGGCGAACTCCGCAAACGCCGGGCGCGTGTGCAGGTCCTGCGGCGTCTGCCAGTTGCTGCCGGCCGGCACCTTGGATCGCGGCGCGATCAGACGTTCGATCTCGGCCTTGAGTTTCGCATTGAGGCTGGCTGCGGCGGCCGGCTGGAGGTCCACGATCCACAACGGGGTCGGGAATATCTCCTGCACTTCCTGCTTCTCGATCATGGCCGAAAGTATATCCCGCGATTGCCCGATTGTCCGTTAGGTGATCCAATCCGCCGCATAAGCAAGAGCAAGGAGGAAGCCCGGTGGCTGTGTCGATCCATGCCGTGACGCCCGACTTCGTGGCCGAAGTCGGCGATGTCGCCCTGAACAGGGTCTCGCCCGAGGACCTCGCCGCGATCCGCGAGGCTTTCACAAAGTATGCGGTTCTGGTCTTCCCGGACCAGGAATTCGACGACGACGGCCAGCTCGCCTTCGCGCGCCATTTCGGTCCGCTCGAGACGACCGTCTTCATGGCGCGCAAGGGCCATAACCTGCGCCTGCACCAGAACATGGCCGATGTCGGCAATCGACGCCGAAAACCGCATCCTCGAGACGAACAACCGCCAGCGTCTCTACAATCTCGGCAATCGCCTCTGGCACACGGACTCTTCGTTCAAGCGCCTGCCGGCCTACTGCTCGATGCTGCATGCCCGTTCGATCCCGCCGATCGGCGGCCATACCGAGTTCGCCGACATGCGCGCGGCCTACGACGCGCTGCCCGACTCGACCAAGGAGCGCATCGCCGGGCTGGTCGCCGAGCACTCGATCATGACCTCGCGGGGCAAGCTCGGCTTCAAGGACTTCGACGAGAGCGAGCGCGCCGCCTTCGCGCCGGTGCCGCAGGTGCTGGTGCGCCGCCTGCCCGATTCGGGCCGCATGAGCCTCTACATCGCCAGCCACGCCGGTGCGATCCGCGGCATGCCCGACGACGAGGCGCGCCAGCTCATCGACGAGCTGACCGCGCATGCCACGCAGCGCCAGTTCGTCCACGCCCATCGCTGGCGCGAGAACGACCTGGTGATCTGGGACAACCGCTGCACCATGCATCGCGGCATGGAGTTCGACGACCAGCGCTACAAGCGCGACATGCGCCGCGCCACCGTCTCCGACGTGGCTCCGACCTGCGAGCAGATGGGCCTGGCCGTGGCGGCGGAGTAGCGGGTCAATCTCTCACCTGACCTCTCGCTCGAAGCGACAGGGCGACCGCATATGAGGTAAAGGTCCCTCACTGCGTTCGGGATGACACCGTTTGTTTGATCGGCACGCTGCGCAAATCCCAATGAAATTGTCATCCCGAACGCAGTGAGGGACCTTTCACTTTCTTGGAAGGGCCAACTACTCGGACCGTTCTAAGCCATATGCGATGGCCCTGCGTGCTAGCGGGAGAAGCTGGGTGAGGGGGGGTGCTCACGCTCGGTCAATCAAGCAAGCGGCGCATGATCGTCCGCCGCCACGGCGGATGGCCATGGCGGTTCTCTTCCATCGACTGCATGCGGAAGACGTGGGGCCACGCTCCGCGCGGCAATTCCTCGAAGCCGCGGCGCGCGTAGTACGGCGCGTTCCACGGGACGTTGCGATAGGTCGAGAGATGGAGCGCGCGATGGCCGAGGTCGCGGGCGGCCGCTGCGACGCGATCGATCAGTGCGCTGCCGTATCCCTGACCCTGCCAGCGCTGCAGCACCGAGAGCTGGTCGAGCCAGGCCGTGGCGCCCGGGAACTTCATCAACGCGAAGCCGACCGGCCGGTTGAGCGGTGAGACCGCGACCCAGAGCCGGTTCTCACGCCGGCCGGCTTCGAGCGAAGCGAGGCTGGCGGGCGGCATGTCGACGACCCGGCCGAGGCCCACGCGCCGATAGCGCAGGTCGGCTTCGTTTTCGATCTGCGGCAGCAGCTTGATTTCGTGCGGGTGCGGGCGGCGAATCATGGCAGGGGATTGGTTAGGCTGGCTGAAAGTCCGGAGGAAGCACCCATGACCATCGACATCGAACCGCTCAAGAAGGAACTCGGCCGCAGGATCGACGACGAGGACGTCGTCACGCAGGCGCCGCTCAGGGCGATGATCGCGACCTTCGACCGCGACGACAAGGTGCCGGGGGAGGGCGAGGCGATCGCGCCGGGCTGGCATCTCTGCTTCCTGCACTCGTATGCCCGCCGAAACGTGCTGGCCGAGGACGGGCTGCCGACCGAAGGCGGCGTGCTGCCCAAGATCCCGCTGCCGCGCCGCATGTATGCCGGCTCGACCTTCACGTTCGAGGGCGACATCCGCGTCGGCGACAAGCTCCGCCGCGAGACCGAGTTCTCCGATGTGCAGCTGCGGGGCGGCGGCACCGGCAGCCTGATCGTCACCAGCCAGACGCGCCGCATCTATACGCCGCGCGGGCTCGCCGTCACCGAGGTCGCGAACACGGTGTTCCGCGAGGAAGTGAAGGCGGGCGAGAAGAGCGGCGTGCCGGTGCGCGAGGCGGCGCCCACGGACGTGCCGTGGCGGCGCACCATCAAGGTCGATCCGGTGATGCTGTTCCGCTACTCCGCCATCACCTTCAATCCGCACCGCATCCATTACGACCGGACCTACTGCATCGAAACCGAGGGCTATCCCGGCCTGGTGGTGCACGGTCCCTTCGCCCAGCAATGCCTGTTCGACCTGCTGCGCGATTCCAACCCGGGCCGGACGATCAAGACCTTCGCCATCCGCGCCCGCGCGCCGCTGTTCGACACCGCGCCGTTCGACGCGATCGGCCGGCCGACCGCCGACGGCAAAGGTGCGGAACTCTGGACGGTGACGCCGAAGGGCACCATCGCGGCGCAGGCGACGGCGACGTTCGCCTAGACTCTGTTTGAATGGAATTGTGATCCAACCATTACCTCATGCTGAGGAGGCTGCGGAGCAGCCGTCTCGAAGCATGGGCTGCAGACACCACGCTCGTTGCCCATCCTTCGAGACGCGCGCTGCGCGCGCTCCTCAGGATGAGGTCTGTGGGGGCTGACTTTGAGTCAGAAAGACCCCGGGCTGCGGATGCAAGCACCGCCCCTGCCGCGGTTCCTGATTCCGCGGCTGCCGTTCTTCTATGGCTGGGTGGTGCTGGGCTGCATCTGCCTCGCGGGCTTCGCGCGCCAGGGACCGGCGGTGGCCGTGCTCTCGATCTTCGTCGTGCCGATGACCGAGGCTTTCGGCTGGTCGCGCACGGAGATGTCGGGCGCGGTGTCGCTGGGCGGCGTGCTGGCGGCCATCCTGTCGCCGCTGATCGGGCCGTTCGTCGATCGCCGTGGCGCACGCCTCGTGCTCTGCCTCGCGGTGGCGGGCACGGGCATCGCCTGCATGGCGCTGTCGCTCATACAATCGTTGCTGTTGTTCTACGTGCTGTTCTGCTTCGCCCGCATGATCTGGGCCGGACCGTTCGACCTCGGCCTCTACGGTGCGCTGAACAACTGGTTCGTCGCCCGCCGCGGCATCGCCGCCTCGTTCGCCACCCTGGCGCAGATGTCGGGGCTGGTCGGGCTGCCGCTGATCGCGCAGTTCGCCATAAGCGGTGCAGACTGGCGGGCCGGCTGGATCGCGGTCGGTGCCACGGTGCTGCTGGTCGGCTTCGTGCCGTGCTGGCTGCTGCTGGTGCGGCGGCCGGAGGATGTCGGCCTGCAGCCCGACCGCTTGGCCGACGGCAAGGCGCCGCCCCTGGTCGAGCCGCGCTGGAGCCGGGCACAGGCGATGCGGACGCCGGCCTTCTGGCTGCTCTCGCTCTACACCGTCCTGCTGTTTCCCGTGCAGGCCGGGGTCAGCCTGCACAACGCGCCGCACCTGATCGAGCGCGGCTTGTCCCCGGTCGCGGCGGCGTCGGTGATCGCCTTCGTCGCAATGCTCTCGGGGGCGGCGAGCTTCGGCATCGGCTTCCTGCCGCGCCGGTGGCCGGTGCGCTACCAGATGGCGCTGTGCGCGGCCTGCATGGCGCTCGGCAGCTACGGGCTGATCTTCGTCTCCGGGGTGGAAACCGCGATGGCGGCGGCCGGCCTGTTCGGCGTCGGCATCGGCGGCATCCTGCTGCTGCTGCCCGTGGCCTGGGCCGATTATTTCGGGCGCGAGAGCTATGGCGCCATCCGCGGCGTGGCGTTGTCCCTGCAGGTCACGGCGCAGGCCGCCGGGCCACTGGCCTCCGGCATGCTGCGCGACTGGAGCGGCACCTACACCGATTCACTGCTGCTGTTCGGCACGCTGGCAACGTTGGGCGTGATCGCGGCACTGATGGCGCGGCGGCCGCGAGTTCTGGCGATCTAGACTAATCGTTCGCCGCGCCGTAGCGCAGGGGGCGGAAGAAGGCCCTGATATCTTCGACCAGCAGGGCCGGTTCCTCGAGGGCCGCGAAGTGGCCGCCGCTCGGCATGATCGTGTGGCGGCGAAGGTTGTAAGCGCGCTCGATCCATTCGCGTGGCGGGGCGGGCGCAATGTCGGCCGGGAAAGCCGCGAAGCCGGTCGGGGTCTCGACCTTCGCACCTTCGGGCAGGGCGCGCGGTTTCTGCTGGGCCGCGCCCCTATAGAGCCAGGTCGCGGTGCCGGCGGTGCCGGTCAGCCAATAGACCATGATGTTGTCGAGCAGCGTGTCCATCGAGAAGCGCTTCAGCGGATCGCCGCCGCAGTCGCTCCACGCCTGGAATTTCTCGACGATCCAGGCGGCCAGCCCGACCGGCGAATCGGCGAGCGCCGCGCCCAGGGTCTGCGGCCGCGTCGCGTGGATGCGCTGGTAGGCGGTCTTGTCGTCGAGGGCGCTGCCCATCTTCGCCAACCACGCTTGTTCGTCGGCGCTCAAGCTGGCCGTCTCGAGATCGAGGCCCGGCCGCAATCCCATCATGTTGAGATGGACGCCGAGGACACCCGACTCGTCCTTCTGCGGATGGTCGAAGGCCAGCCATGACGAGACGACGGCGCCCCAGTCGCCGCCCTGGATGCCGTAGGGACGGTCGTAGTTGAGTTTCTCAGTGACGAGCTTGTGCCAGAGGCCGGCAATGGCGCGCGGCCCGATCGGGCCCGTCGTGCCGTCCTCGCGGACCGGCGGGCCGGAGAAGCCGTAGCCCGGCAGCGACGGCACGATCACGTCGAAGGCGTCGAGCGGATCGCCGCCATGGTCTTCGGGGTGGGCGAGGACATCGATCAGGTGCAGGAACTCGACGATCGATCCCGGCCAGCCATGCGTCACGACAAGAGGCAGCGGCCGCGGCGCGTCCTCGACCTGGGTGCCGGGTTCGCGGATGAAATGGAGGCGCTGCGGGCCGATATCGACCAGGTAGTTGGGCCACTGGTTGATGGCCTCCTGGCAGCGCTGCCAGTCGTAGCCGTGGCGCCAGTAGTCGACCAGCTCGGCCAGGAAGGCGGGATCGGTGCCGGAGGCCCAGGAGCCGCCGTCGGCAATCGCCACCGGCGGACGCCAGCGGCGCAGGCGCTCGTCGAGGTCGATCAGCGCCCGCTCGGGAATGTCGACCTTGAAGGGTTCAGGAGTGTCGTAGCGCGTGTCGGCCATGCCGACAGGCGTAGCGCGGAACTCACCCCTCCAGCAAATCCGCCTTCAGCCGTTCGCGGGCGGCAGCGTCGATCCCGAGCGCCTTCTCGGCAAAGGTCTCCGGTGAGCCGAAGTCGCCACGGACGACCTCGAAGGCGGCTTCGAGATAGGGCGTGCGCGCTTCGATGATCGCGGCGCGCGTGTCGATGTCGAGCTCGGGATAGCGGCCGAGATGACCGGTCCAGAGTTCGTTGGTGCGCAGATAGTCCTCCAGCACCGTCTCCCAGGGCACGCCAAGCAGGGAGAGCAGCAAGGCCGAGGCGAAGCCGGTGCGGTCCTTGCCGGCGGTGCAGTGGAACACCAGCGGGCGATGTTCGCCGTCGCTCAGGGTCGAGAACAGGGTGCGGAAACCCGGCGCGCAGCGGCGCGGATAGTCGCGATAATGGTCCGTGAGGAACCCCATCATGATGTGAGGGTTGGCGGATCCGTCGGCCACCGCGCCGCGGATCTTGTCGCCGACGCCCGGTTCGATGTGGGCACCGACGATGCGGCACGCGAGACCCTCGATCAGGTGCGGCGTCTCGGCCGCCTCGCTGACGCCGCGCAGGTCGACGATGGTGCGGACGCCCAGGCGTCCGAGAGCGCTGCGGTCCTCGGCAGTGAGGCCGCCGAGATGGGCCGAGCGGAACACCGTGTTGCGCCGCACGATGCGCCCGTCCTCGGTCCTGTAGCCACCGAGGTCGCGGAAGTTGGAGCCGCCCTGAAGGGTCAGGACGAAGGGAAGGCTGGTGTCAGGCATGACCGAATTCTAGCATGCCCCGTCTTCCCGCATCATGTCGTTTGCGCGTCAGAATTTTTGCGCCAGCGTCACGAAGAAGGCCCGGCGCATTCCGTATTGCGGGGCGCCGACACCGACGCCCTCGCCGGTGCGCAACTCGTAGACGCCGTCCGTGACGTTGATGGCGTCGAGGCGGATCTGCGTGCCCTTGCTGCCGTTGATCGGAATCTTCTGCGTCACCGAGAGGTTGAGCGTGGCGTAGGCCGGCAGAGAGGTGTCGTTGGGCGTCACGATGCTGGTGCGCAGGCCGCTGCCGAACAGCATGTCCGCAGAGACGCGGGTCGCCCGGTCGCTGCCCTGGTTGAAGATGTAGGACGCGCCGGCGGAACCGGTCCAACCCTGGTCGTGGTCGGCGGCGATCCAGTAGTTGCCGATATAGGAGAGATCCTCGGGCGAGAAATTGTACTGGGCGGAGTTGATCCGCGTGGCGCTGACCTTGGACCAGGCGAGGTTGCCGTAGACCGACCACGGGCCCTGGTCGTAGTTGGCGTAGAGCTCGAAGCCCTTCACCTGGGCGTTCGCATAGTTGAAGGACGCAAGCTGGATCGGGGCGCCGAACTGGCCCTTGTCGAGATAGTTCTCCGCGATCTTGTAGTAGCCGGAGAAGCCGATGGTCAGCCCGTCCACGGGCTTCACGGTGAGGCCCACGTCGAAATAGTCGGAGCGTTCCGCCCTCACCGGATCGTTGGTGAAATTCTCGGGCTCGGCGGTCGTGCCCATGCGGGCGGCCAGCGACCCGAAGCCGACCTGGTTGAGTGGCGCCGGCACGAAGTAGCGCGAGTAGCCGGCCCGCAGGCTGATCTGCGGTGTCGGCTCCCAGACGACGTTGATGCGCGGGCTGACCTGGTTTTCCGAGACCTGCCCGGAGATCGCGTCGAAGCGCGCGCCGAAGTTCACCGTCACGGTCGGGATGACCCTCCATTCGTCCTGCAGATAGACGCTGTAGGTCCAGCCGACGAGGGTGGAGCCGTCGCTGAAGCCCACCGGATTCTCGCCGGGGATGAGGGCCGTCGGATCGGCGGGGTCCGGGACCAGGCCCAGCGCGTTGTTCTGGCTGAAGCTCGAAACCTGTTCGCGCTGGACGAGGAAGCCGCCGCGCAGCGTGTGGGCGGACGCGACTTTCCAGCTTGCGTCGCCCTGGACGCCGAACGCCAGGCTGGAACGCTGCGACCAGGGCGCGATGCCGTTGTAGAGCAGGTCGCCCAGCGCGTCCGGCTGATAGGAGAGCTTTGAATAGCGGCCGAAGCCCGAGAGCTGCATGTTGAAGTTCTGGTAGCTCTTCTGCACCGACGCGATGCCGAAGTAGGTATCCTCCCACTGCCGCTGGTCGAGCACCGCGCTGTTCCAGTTGGTAATTCCGTTGACTGCAAACTCCGGCGTTTGCCCCGGCACGTTGGGAATCTGGTAACGCGCGCTGGCGCCGCCGGCGATGAAGCTGAGGCGGGTGTTCTCGTCGGCCAGGGCGCTGAGCTTGGTCAGCGCGTACCATTGCGCGGTCGAGTCGTGCAGCGGCGAGGTGCTGGGCGTCGGGTTCTCGATCCCGATGTTGTTGCTGACATACTGGCCGACCGCGAAATAGTCGAAGTTGCCGGAGCGGCCGCCATATTCGAGCGCCGGCTGGACCCAGTTGTTGGAGCCGACCATCGCCGAGGCCTCGCCGCCCGGATTGGTCGTGCCGGACTTGACCGCGATGTCGACCACGCCGGCGGTGCGCAGGCCGTACTGGGCGGGCAGGGCGCCGGTGATCAGCGAGAGCTGGTCGGCGAAGCGGGGCGAGAGAATGCTGCTGAACAGGGCCAGCCCCTCGGGCAACTGCACCCCGTCCAAGCGATACTGCAGGCTGCCATGGTCGCCGCGGACGTGGATCTGGCCGAAGCCGTCCTGGACGACGCCGGGCGCGCGCAGCAGCACCTGGTTGAGCGTGGCGTTCTCGCCGAGCGGCGTGTTGCTGATGGCCGTCTTGCTGAAGTCGTAGCGCGTGGCGCCGAGGCTCGGCTGGATTTCGCTGCGCTCTCGGTCGAGCCGCTTGCCGACCACCTCGATCGAGAGTCCGTCCGAGGGGACCTGGGGCTGGGCGGGCGCGGGCGGCGGGGTCTGGGCCATCGCCGGCTGCGCCGCCGAGAGTCCCGCTGCGAGTGCCAGTGTCGATACGCCGATCCGCTGCATGCAGCACTCCCTCAAAAACGTTATACTGTAATGAGTTACAATATAACGTTAATAGGCGTCAATCGCCATGATCTGGACGCCGCGACGTCATGAAGTTGCCAATCAGGCTTTGGCCAACCTGCGAGGTCGCTATAGGCTCGCCGGCCTTTTCCAACTGGTGTGTTGCTGGAGACGCCGACGATGCCGCTGCGCTGGGAAATCCTTCATGAGCAGAAGCTCATTCATGTCATCGCCGAGGGCGAGGTGACGTTGAAGGAGATGGAGGCTCATTTCGACGCGCTGGTCGTGGCCAATGCGCTCGCCTACTCGAAACTGTTCGACGCAACCCGTCTCAAGCCGGTCTACGACGATGCCGACGTCATGGCGATGGGGGCGCGGCTGAGCGCCTACACGCAAAACTTCCCGAGCGGGCCGCTGGCCGTCGTGGGGCGGGAGGAGTCTGTCGTCCTGGCCTTCAAGCGCTTCGTCAACATCTCGCCGTCGAAGCGCCCGGCGGCCTTGTTCTCGACCGAGAAGAAAGCCCGTACCTGGCTGGCGAAGCAGGCCGCTCTGGAGGCGTAGGGCGCTAAACCCGCCCGTGACAATGCTTGAACTTCTTGCCCGAGCCGCAGGGGCACAGAGCGTTGCGTGAGACCTTGCCCCAGGTCGAGGGATCGTTGGGATCGACCGGGCCTTTGGCCACGGGGCGCGGGCGGTGCAGCGTCGCCACGCCGCCGCCGTCCGGGTCGGCCGGATCGTACGCCGGGTCGTCGCTCATCGACGCGGCGAGTGCCGGGTCCTCGTGCACCTCGTGCATGTCGGACGGCATCTCGGGCATGGGCGGCGGTTCCATGCGGATCTGCAGGGTCGCCAGGAGCGTGACCACCTGCTCGCGCAGGTTGGTGAGCAGGTCGCTGAAGAGGTTGAAGGCCTCGCGCTTGTACTCGTTCAGCGGATCCTTCTGGCCGTAGGCGCGCAGCCCGATGCCCTGGCGCAGATGGTCCAGGTGCAGGAGATGGTCCTTCCAGTTCTGGTCGAAGATCTGCATCAGCACGCTCTTCTCGACCTGGCGCCAGACGTCGGGCCCGTACTGGGCGGCCTTCTGCGCGAACACGCGCTCGACCGCGTCGTCCAGGCGGGTTTTGATCTCCTCGTCGGCGATGCCTTCTTCCTTGGCCCAATCCTCCACCGGCAGGTCGAGGCCGAAGATGCGCTGCACCTCTTCCTTGAGTTCGCCGATCTTCCACTGCTCGGCGTAAACGCCCTCGGGAATGGTCCGCTTGACGAGCGTGTCGACCACGTCGCGACGCATGCCGGCGACGGTGTCGGACACGTCCTCGGTGCCCATCAGCTCGATGCGCTCCTTGTAGATCTCCTGGCGCTGGGCGTTCATCACGTCGTCGAAGCGCAGCAGGTTCTTGCGGATCTCGAAGTTGCGCGCCTCGACCTTGCCCTGCGCCGTCTCCAGCGCCTTGTTCAGCCAGCGATGGGTCAACGCCTCGTCGTCGGCCATGCCCTTCTTCTGGACCCAGTCGAGGACCTTGTTGTTGCCGAAGATGCGCATCAGGTCGTCTTCCAGCGACAGGAAGAAGCGTGATGCACCGGGATCGCCCTGGCGGCCCGAGCGACCGCGCAGCTGGTTGTCGATGCGGCGCGACTCGTGACGTTCCGTGCCGACCACGAACAGGCCGCCCGCCTCGCGCACGATCGCGCGGTCGCGCTCGACGCCGGCACGAATCTCCGCTTCGACGCGGGCGATCTCGGCGTTGCGGGCCGCCTCGTCGGGGAACTTGGCGATGATCTCGGGTACGCTCTGCTGCACCAGCATCTCGACGTTGCCGCCGAGCTGGATGTCGGTGCCGCGGCCGGCCATGTTGGTGGCGATCGTGACGGAGCCCGGCCGTCCGGCCTGGGCCACGATCTGGGCTTCCTGGTCGTGGAAGCGGGCATTCAGGACGTTGTGCGGGATGCCGGCTTTCTTGAGCGCCTCCGAGAGTTCCTCGGACTTCTCGATCGACACGGTGCCGACCAGCATCGGCTGCTGGCGCGCGCGGCATTCGCCGATCAGCTTGACGATGGCGCGCGTCTTGTCGGCCTGGGTCCGGTAGATCTCGTCGTCGGCGTCCTTGCGGGCCACCGGCACGTTGGTCGGGATTTCGACGACCTCGAGCTTGTAGATCTCGGAGAATTCGGCGGCTTCGGTGAGCGCCGTGCCGGTCATGCCCGAGAGCTTCGGATACATGCGGAACAGGTTCTGGAAGGTGATCGAAGCCAGCGTCTGGTTCTCGCGCTGGATCTCGACCTGTTCCTTGGCCTCGAGCGCCTGGTGCAGGCCCTCGGAATAACGGCGGCCCTGCATCATGCGGCCGGTGAACTCGTCGATGATGACGACCTGGCCGTCCTTCACGATGTAGTCGACGTCGCGGCTGAACAGCTTGTGCGCGCGCAGCGCCTGGGTGACGTGATGCAGCACCGACACCATGGTCGGCGCGTAGAGGCTGATGCCCTCGGCCAGCAGCCCGTCGGCGCGCAGGATCTCCTCGACCGCCTCGATGCCGGCATCGGTCAACACCACCGTGCGGTTCTTCTCGTCCTTCTCGAAATGTTCGGGCTTGAGCTTCGGGATCACCGTGTCGGCGCGGCGGTAGAGCTCGGACGAATCCTCGGCCGGGCCGGAGATGATGAGCGGGGTGCGCGCCTCGTCGATCAGGATCGAATCGACCTCGTCGACGATGGCATGGTTGAAGGGCCGCTGAGCCATCGCGTCCAGCCGGTACTTCATGTTGTCGCGCAGGTAGTCGAAGCCGATCTCGTTGTTCGTGCCGTAGGTGATGTCGCAGGCATAGGCAGCCTTGCGCTGCTCGTCGTCGAGCTCGTGCACGATGATGCCGACGGTGAGGCCCAGGAACTTGTAGACCCGGCCCATCCACTCGGCGTCGCGACGCGCAAGATAGTCGTTCACCGTGACGACGTGCACGCCCTTGCCGGGCAGGGCATTGAGATAGACGGCGAGCGTTGCGACCAGCGTCTTGCCTTCGCCGGTCTTCATTTCGGCGATCTTGCCCTGGTGCAGGACCATGCCGCCCTTGAGCTGGACGTCGAAGTGGCGCTGGCCGAGCGTTCGCTTGGCCGCCTCGCGCACCGTGGCGAAGGCTTCGGGCAGCAGACTGTCGAGCGTTTCGCCCTTGGCCAGGCGTTCGCGGAATTCGACGGTCTTGCCTTGCAGCTGCTCGTCGGAAAGAGCGACGAACTCCGGCTCGAGGGCGTTGATCTTCGCCACCGTCTTGTCGAAGCCTTTGACGATCCGGTCGTTGGCCGTCCCGAAGAGCGTCCGGGCAAGCGCGCCAAGCATGAAAACCTCGATATTCTAATGACTTAGGCGGGCACAGTGGCCCGCCCTTCCTATGAGAGATAGAGAGCGCCCGGTAGAGTGTCAACGCAGCGGACCACCGCAGGCACGCCGAACGACCGACCATAAAGTGTCATCGCCCCGACATGGACGCCGTACTCACGAAAAAGTGCCGCAATTCAACGCCATCACGCATCTTGCCGGGGAGGCGGCGCTTGCTTGGCCCGACGGGCCCTGTGTAAACGGTCTGCGCCTTTCGAAACGAATGAATCTGCTGGAGTCCGCCATGAGTCATGACCTGCGTTTCTTGCGCCTCGCCCTCCTGAGTGGCGCGGTTGCGCTCCTCGCGGGTCCCGTCCTGGCCCAGACCCCGCCGGCCGGCCAGCCCGCGAAGCCCCCCGCCGCTCCCGCGGCCCCTGCCGCCAAGCCGCCGGCCGCCGCCGCCCCGGCCGCGATCAAGGACCCGGTCGTGGCCATCGTGAACGGCCAGCAGATCCGCCTGTCCGAACTCGAGATCGCCCAGCAGTCGCTGCCGCAGCAGTACCGCTCGATGCCGCTGCAGGCGGTGTTCCCGGCGCTGCTCGAGCGCATCATCGACAGCAAGCTCGTGGTCCAGGAAGGCAAGAAGACCAAGACCAACGAGGACCCGGCCTTCAAGAAGCGCATGGCCTTCGTCGAGGAGCAGGTCCTGCAGGATTTCTGGATCCAGCGTGAGATCTCCCGCCTCGTCACCCTGGAGAAGATCCAGCAGAAGTACCAGGAGCGCCTGAAGTCGATGCCGCCGGAAGAAGAGGTGCATGCGCGCCACATCCTGGTGGCCACCGAGGACGAGGCCAAGGCGATCATCGCCGAGCTGAAGAAGGGCACGCCCTTCGACAAGATCGCCAAGGAGAAGTCGACCGACAAGGCCTCGGGTGCCGAGGGCGGCGATCTCGGCTGGTTCAAGAAGTCCGACATGGTGAAGGAATTCGCCGATGCGGCCTTCGACCTGAAGAAGGGCCAGACCTCCGAGACCCCGACCAAGACCCAGTTCGGCTACCACGTCATCAAGATCGACGATCGCCGCACGGCGCCGCCGCCGGCGCTGGAGGAGCTTTCCGACCAGATCCGCGAGGAACTGGCGCGCGAGGCCGTGACCGCCCAGCTCGACAAGATCCGCGCCGGCTCGAAGATCGAGAAGTTCAACATCGACGGGACCAAGGTCGAGGCCGCTCCGGCGGCGCCGGCCGCCCCCGCCGCGACCCCGGCCAAGCCCGCCGCTCCGGCCCAGCCGCCGAAGTAACGGCCGCGCCGCAAGTAGAACTCACCTTTTGCGGCGTTTCTGGTGTAGTCTCCGCCGCTGGCCGGCCACATACCTGTGGCCGTGCCTGAGGGGAGAACCATGTCCGCCAAGCACGCCGTATCGCCGCTCGCACCCAAGTCGACTCCGACGCTTCCCCGCATCGCGGGCGTAAAGCTCGGCGTTGCGCGTTCGGGCGTGCGATATACCGACCGTGACGACGTCCTGCTGGCGGTCGTGCCGGCCGGGGCGACTATCGCGGGTGTCCTGACCAAGTCCAAGACCTGCTCCGCACCGGTCGACTGGTGCCGCAAGAACCTCGCCCGCGGCAAGGTCCGCGCCATCGTGGTCAATGCCGGCAACGCCAATGCCTTCACCGGCAAGCTCGGCGACAAGGCGGTCGAGGAGACGACCCGGGCCATCGCACAGGCGCTGGGCTGCCCGCGCAACGAGGTCTTCATGGCCTCGACCGGCGTGATCGGTCAGCCGCTCGAGTGGGAAAAGATCGCCGCCGTCGTGCCGGACCTCATCAAGTCGGGCAAGGAAGACGCCTGGTCGGCTGCCGCGGGCGCCATCATGACCACCGACACCTTCCCCAAGCTGGCCACGCGCCAGGCCAAGATCGGCGAGCGCACGGTGACGGTGAATGCCTTCCTCAAGGGCTCGGGCATGATCGCGCCGGATATGGCGACGATGCTGGGTTTCGCCTTCACCGACGCCAAGATTCCCGGCGCCGTGCTGCAGAAGCTGCTCTCCGACGCCGCCGACAAGTCCCTGAACTGCGTCACCGTCGACGGCGACACCTCGACCAGCGACACCTTCCTGATGGTTGCCACCGGTGCGGCGCGCCACGCGCCGATCGAGGAGGCCGACGACCCCGTCCTGGTCGACTTCAAGCGGGCCCTCGACGAGGTGATGATCGAACTGGCGCAGCTGCTTGCCCGCGACGGCGAGGGCGCCACGAAGTTCGTGACGATCAACGTGGGCGGCGCCTCGTCGAATGGTGCCGCGCGCAAGATCGGCCTGGCGGTTGCCAACTCGCCGCTGGTCAAGACCGCGATTGCCGGCGAGGATGCCAACTGGGGCCGCATCGTCATGGCGGTCGGCAAGTCGGGCGAGCGCGCGGACCGCGACAAGCTGCGCATCTCGATCGGCGGCGTGCGCATCACCGACCAGGGCCAGGTCGTGCCGAATTACGACGAGGCGCCGGTCGCCCAGCACATCAAGGGATCGGACGTGGTGATCGATATCGACCTGGGCATCGGCCGCGGCCGCGCCACGGTCTGGACCTGCGATCTCACGCACGGCTACATCGACATCAACGGCAGCTACCGCTCCTGATGGACGGCTTCGACGATTCGTGTCCGGGCGGCCCGCCGCCGCTCGGCGAGCGTCCGCTCGTGCTGGTGGCGGCGGTCGCCCTGGTCGACGTCGACAGCCGCGTCCTGATCGCCCAGCGCCCGGCCGGAAAGTCGATGGCCGGCCTCTGGGAGTTTCCCGGCGGCAAGGTCGATCCGGGCGAAACGCCCGAACAGGCACTGGTGCGTGAACTTCACGAGGAACTCGGCATCGAGACGGCGACGAGCTGCCTGGCGCCGATCGCCTTCGCCAGCCACGGCTATGAGAAGTTTCATCTGCTGATGCCGGTCTTCGCCTGCCGCAAGTGGAACGGCACGCCGCAGCCGCGCGAGGGGCAGGTCCTGAAGTGGGTCGCGCCGATGGAACTCGCGAAATATCCGATGCCGCCCGCCGACCTGCCGCTGGTCGGCCTGCTGCGCGACCTTCTCTAGGACAGGGTGCGCATCGGCGCGCCTTCGCGCCAGCCGAGCAGATCGCGGAAGATCAGCGCCTGCGCCGTCGCCGCCACGGCGGTGCCGCCATAGGAGACCAGGATGGCTGCGGTCCAGGTGATGATGGCGGCCGAGTCGGCGGCGCCCAGCACGCCGCGCGTCAGGCCAAGCACCACCAGGGTCGCCATGGTGGTGGCGAGCGCACCGGTGAGGAAGATCAGGAACAACACGCCGATGATCGTCCAGGCATTGCCGCGGCTGTGGGCCCATGAGAGCCGCGGGGAGAAGGGCTCGTCGACCGCGGTGGCCGCGAGTCCGTAGCTGACGCGCAGCGCCAGGATGATCGAGACGGTGAAACCGGCCCCGATCGGGGCGGCCAGTGCCTGCTTGCGGGCGACCTCGGGATCGATCGCGGCGCCGGCAGCCAGCATCTCGGGATCGATGTTGCCCAGGGTCAGCACGAAGGCGGCGAGCAGGACGAAGGTGAAGCCGCCGATCTTGATGAGGTGGAGCAGAAAGGCCGTCTCGCGCGGCGACCAGCCGAGCCCGGGCAAGCGGCCGACGCAATTGGGCCCCAGCAGCACGACGCGCTGCCAGGCGACCATGAACATCACCGTGGGCACGATATCGACGGCCTTCTCGATCAGCATCGGCATCAGCGAGTCGCGGGGCATCGTCGAGCCCAGCAGCCGGATCGCGAGCGAGGCGATCCAGGGAATGGTCACCAGATGGAAGAACAGTCCGAGATTGGCGAAGACGAAGCCGAAACTTTGGGCGACCAGGCCGCCGAACGAGAGTTTCACCACGGGCACAGTCTAGCTCCGTTCCACTTTTTCGCCGGCACTGAATTCGGAAGTCCCCAGCGCGTCCGCGAGCCGCCGGGCGGCGCTGCCGGGCTTGAGCGCCTTGGGCTGCGAGGCATGCGGTGCCCAGCCGTGCAGGAACAGCACCTCGAAGCTCGCGGAGACCCGGCCGCCGGGGCCGGTGAATCGTTCGCCGTAGAGTTCGGCGGCGCGCAGCAGGACGGCACGTCGTGTCACGGTACGGCGCCGGCCGACGACGAGATTGCCTTCGCCCATGCCACTGAGGTCGCGCATCAGCGCGAGCGCGCTCTCGTACTCGACCTCGATCGTCTCGCTGTCGGCCACCGGCAGGGCGAAGCCCGCCCGCTGCAGCAGTCCCGCCGCGTCGCGCAGGTCGGCGAAGGGCGACACGCGCGGGCTCAGGCCGCCGTCGATCTCGCTCTCGGCCGCCGCCAGCGCCTGGCGCAACTGCCACAAGGTGGCGCCGCCCAGCATCGCACCGAGGAACAGGCCGTCGGGCTTCAGGATACGTGCGATCTGGATCAGCGTGCCCGGCAGGTCGTTCACCCAGTGCAGGTCCATGGCGCTCAGCACCAGGTCGAAGCGGCCGGCGGCGAAGGGCAGGAACTCCTCGTCGGCCACGATGGCCGGTCCGCGCGCGCGCCGCGCGAAGCCGTGGCCGAGATCGGTGCGCACCAGCTGCCCCACGATCGGGCGCTCGCCCAGGGTGGTCGCCACCTCGTCGCCGTGGCTGCCGAGATCGAGGGCAAGGGGGAAAGTACGGCGCACATCCGCCACTCGATCGACCAGCCGGTCGGCGATCTCGCGCTTCAGGAAGTCATGCCGTTCCCAATCGCGGGCGGCACGCTCGCGACGCTGGCGGAGGAGGGCGCGGTCGAACACCAGCAGGGGGTCGGGGCCAGTCACAGTGGGTATGTAGGGAAAAAGGGCGGCGGCCGGTAGGGGAACGCCATCCTGTGGGCGCATTTGCCCGCCCCAATCCGCCGTATGTTGCCGAGCGGAGTGAGAGGGGCCTTTGCCGGAGCGGGCCGTGTCGTGCTGGACGCGGTATTGCCGCCGCTCTGTCTCGGCTGCAACGAGATCGTCAGTGCGCCGGGAGCCCTCTGCGCGAGTTGCTGGCAGGGCTTTTCCTTCATTTCCGTGCCGCACTGCGCCTGCTGCGGGACACCCTTGGCGGAGGATCTGGGTCCCGACGCCCTCTGTGCCGGCTGCCTCGTGCGTCGTCCGCGCTACCATCGCGCCCGTGCGGCGCTGGTCTATGACGATCAGAGCCGCCGGCTCGTTCTGCCCTTCAAGCACGGTGATCGCACCGACATCGCGCGCGCCTGCGGCGGCTGGATGGCGCGGGCGGGTGCAGATCTGCTCGAGTCGGCCGATCTGGTGGCGCCGGTGCCGCTGCATTGGCGGCGGCTGTTCATGCGCCGCTACAATCAGGCGATGCTGCTGGCGCGCATCGTCGTGCGCACGGCGGCCCGCGGCGACGATCTCCGCCTGGCGCCGGACCTGTTGCGACGCCAGCGCTGGACCGGTTCGCAGGCCGGTCTCGGGGCGAAGGAGCGGCGCCGCAACGTTCGCGAGGCTTTCGACGTCCATCCGAAATGGCGCCCGATGGTGGCCGGCAAGACCATCCTTCTGGTCGACGACGTGCTGACGACTGGCGCGACGGTCGAAGCCTGCGCCCGCGCCCTGCAACGCGCCGGGGCCAAAGGGGTTGATGTCCTGACACTGGCGCGGGTCGTCCGGCCGGCGCTATAGTTTCGACAAAGAGGTTCACCAATGGCCAAGATCGAGATCTACACGACGCCGTTCTGCGGCTACTGCGCGCGGGCCAAGAGCCTGCTCGACAGCAAGGGCGCCGACTACGAAGAGACCGATGTGATGATGGACGACAAGAAGCGCAGCGAGATGCGCAGCCGCGCCAATCGCACCACCGTGCCGCAGATCTTCATCAACGGCCAGCATATCGGCGGCTCCGACGATCTCGCCGCTCTCGAGCAGGCGGGCAAGCTCGACGCGCTGCTCGCAGAGCCGGGCTGAGGGGCTTCCATCATGACTGCGTTCAAGGCCGGCCTGATCCAGACCAACGTCAGCAACGACATGGCCGAGAACGTGGCCTCCCTGCGCGAGCAGGCGAAGCTCGCGCGCGACGCCGGCGCGGACTTCATCATGACGCCGGAGAATACCGGCCTGATCGGCGCCAACCGCACCGAGACGCTGGTCAAGGCGCAGACCGAGGAAGAGCACGCGATGCTCGCGGCCTGCCGCGCCGCCGCGCGCGACACCGGCGCGTGGTTCCTGCTGGGCTCGATCCATGTGCGCGTGCCGGGCGAAGAGCAGATCCGCAATCGCTCCTACCTGATCGATGCGTCGGGCGGCATCGTGGCGAGCTACGACAAGATCCACATGTTCGACGTCCAGCTCGCGGGTGGCGAGAGCTACCGCGAATCCTCGACGTTCAAGCCGGGCGAGAAGGCGGTGCTGGCCGAGACGCCGTGGGGCGTGCTGGGCATGACGATCTGCTACGACCTGCGCTTCCCCTATCTCTATCGCGAGTTGGCGCATGCCGGCGCCACGATGCTGGCGATCCCCTCCTCGTTCACGGTGCCGACGGGCCAGGCGCACTGGCACACGCTGATGCGCGCCCGCGCCATCGAGACCGGCTGTTTCGTCTTCGCGCCGGCCCAGGTCGGCACGCACAAGGGCTCCAACCGCAAGACCTATGGTCACTCGATCGCCGTCGCCCCGTGGGGCGAGGTGCTGGCCGATGCCGGCGGTGAACAGGCGGGCTTCGTCATCGCCGACATCGACATGGCGAAGATCGAGGAGGCGCGGAAAATGGTCCCGTCGCTCACCCACGACCGCAAGTACGCGGCGCCTGCGCTGCACAAGGCCGAAGTCGCGCAGGCGGCGGAGTAACTCCCTGTCGTCCCAGGACGACAGAATCCTAAAAAGCCTCGAACAGATGCTCGTACTTCAGGACGAGGCCGTGCTCGTCGAGGTCGAGCCTTGCGGTGAAGCCGTCGGATACGCCCTTGTCGAGATAGCGCCAGGCACGCGGGCCGAGCGGCTCGTAGCGTTGACGTGACGGCTGGCAGGTGAGGGCGGGCGCATCGACGAACAGTGCCAGTATCTCTCCGTCGGCGCCGCCCAGCCGCCGCATTGCCAGCGTGTTGCAGAAGGGCGTCGCGGAAACGTCGACCTCGTGACAGCCCGCGAGGTCGGGCCGGTCCGCACCATCGACCCGCCAGCTCGTGTCGCCGGTCCGTTCGATCAGGAGCGATTTCTCGATGGCGTCCGTTCGGTCGATGCACAGTGATCGCGTTCGCCACGAGGCATCGAGTTTCCAGCAATAGCGGAGGGCGAAGCATTCTGCGCCGGCATGGATCACCGTGGAGCGGATGCAGAGACCCGACCCGTTGCGCGACAGCGTCATGACTTCGAGGCCGGGCACGTCGATCCGCCGCCATCGCCTCAGCATCTGGTCGTTCGGCATCCCAAACTCTTGCGTCGGATCATGAGGGAATTGCGGCGCCGATCGTCGCACGGGTGGATGTGGCGCCGTCTACAGGAGGCGGGCGGCGATCCTCTGCACCATGGCCATCTTCGGCTGGCTGATCATGCGCGCCTCGTAGGCGGTCACGGAGAAGCGCCCGCGCACGAGGTCGAGCAGTTCGCCGTCCTTCAGCAGGAACGCCGGGCGGCTCGGTTTTCCGAAGCGCTCGTTGCCTTCCATGAAGGTCTCGTAGAGCAGGATGCCGCCGGGCAGCAGCGTCTCGAACAGGGGCGGGAACAGCGGGCGGTGCAGGTAGTTGGTGACGACGATGGCGCCGAAGCGGCGGCCGGCCAGCGGCCAGGGCGAACCGTCCTCGAGATCGGCTGCGATCACCTCGACCGTGTCGGACGGGACAAGGGCGCTCACGTCGCGATCGAGCGCGGTCACCCGATGGCCACGGGCGGCGAAGAACGCGGTGTGGCGGCCCTTTCCGGCCGCGAGATCGAGAACGTCGACGCCGGGCGGGACGAGGCCGGCCCAGGCGGCGACCCAGGAGGAGGCCGTCATCTCTTGCGTGCTCCCGCGCCCTTGAGGTTCAGAAGGTTGCCCGAGAGGATCAGCGCCGCGCCGAGGATCGTCAACGTGTCCACCCGCTCGCCATAGAGCAGCCAGCCGGCAAGGGCGGCGAGCGGCACGCGCAGGAAATCCATCGGCACGACGACGGTGGCGTCGGCATGCAGCATCGCGCGCGTCAGGCAGTAGTGGGAGAAGGTGCCGCAGAAGGCGATGACGATGATCCATGCCCAGACATAGGCGGAGGGCCAGCGCCACACGTCGAGCGCCGGCACCAGGCCGATGATCGACTGGATGAGCAGCATCCAGAACAGGATGGTTACCACGCTGTCGCTGCGCGTGAGCGACTTCACCATGGTCACCGAGATGGCGAAGCCGACGGCGGCGGCCAGGGCGATGATCTGCCCGGGCACGATCTCGTTGGTGCCGGGCCGCACGATGATGACGACGCCGATCACGCCCAGCGCCACGGCGAGGTTCTTCCACAGGCCCATGCGTTCGCCGAGGAAAGCGACCGCCAGGATCGCGGTCCAGATCGGCATGGTGAACTCGATGGAGATGACCTGGGCCAGCGGGATCAGGGTCAGCGCCTTGAACCAGGCGAATTGCGCGCCGTAATGGGCGATGTTGCGGCCGACCTGCTGCCAGGGCCGCGCCGTCTTCAGCTTACCGAACCCGCCCGCCAGGTGGATCAGCGGATAGAGCATGGCGAGGCCGATGACGGAGCGCATCTCCATGATCTGGAAGACGTCGAGTTCACGCGTCGTCTCCCGGCCGGCGATCGCCATGACGAGCATGGCCGTGAGCCAGCCGGCCATCCAGAAGGCGGCCTTGAGGGTGGAGGGTTGCGGGGACATTGACGGCTGCTTCTGGCGGGCTCCGGGGAGCGGGGCGCGACAATCGGGCCTTGCGTCCAGCCCGACAAGGCACCATTTTTCCATCTGTCATGATTTTGTATCGCTTGCGCTGCGCCAACGGCCATGAATTCGACAGCTGGTTCAAGGACAGCAAGACCTATGAACGTCAGGAGAAAAAATCCCTGATCGGCTGTGCCGTGTGCGGCACGGACAAGGTCGAGCGTGCCTTGATGGCCCCGCGCATCGGCAAGAAGGGCAAGGACGCCACGCTGCCGGTGGCCGTCGAAGCGCCTGGCGCCGAAGCGCCCGCCACGCCGTCCCCGGAGCAACAGCAGCAGATCGCCGCGCTGGCCCGTCAGATGCCCAAGGAACTGCGCGAGGCTCTTCTCGCGGTCCGCGCCGAGGTCGAGAAGAACTGCGAGCATGTCGGCGACAAGTTCGCCGAAGAGGCCCGCAAGATTCACTACGGCGAGAGCGACAAGCGCGGCATATACGGCGAGACGAGCGACGACGAGGCGGCGGCACTGGCCGAAGAAGGCATCGAGTTCGGCCGCCTCCCCTGGATCCCGCGCGGCAACTGAGCCCGTTGCCCAGCCGCTATTTCGGCCCGGCCACCCCGTAGAGCATGTAATTCACGTCCAGGTCGTTCCTGTTGAGCGACCATTTGCGGCTGAGCGGTGCGTAGACCACCCCCACGATCTCCTGGGTTTCGATGCCGCCGGCGCGCAGGCCGCGGGCGACTTCGGACGGCTTGAGGAATTTCTTCCAGTCGTGGGTGCCGCGCGGCAACCAGCCCAGCACATATTCCGCGCCCACGATGGCCAGCGCCCAGGCTTTTGCGGTGCGGTTGAGCGTCGACAGGAAGAGCAGCCCGCCCGGCTTCACCAGGCGGCCGCAGGACTGCAGGAACAGATCGACATCGGCCACGTGCTCGACGATCTCGAGCGCCAGCACGACGTCGAACTGCGCGCCGGACTCGACCAGGGCCTCGGCCGTGCCCTGGCGGTAGTCGATGGCGAGGCCCTGAGCTTCGGCATGGAGCGCGGCCACGCCGATGTTGCGCGGGGAGGCGTCGACCCCGGTGACCGAGGCGCCGAGCCGGGTCATCGGCTCGCTGAGCAGGCCGCCGCCGCAGCCGATGTCGAGCAGCGACAGCCCCTTCAGCGGTTCGCCGTTCAGGGCGTCCCGCTGCCAGTGGGCCGCCACCCGGTCGCGGATGTAGCCGATCCGCACCGGGTTCAGCCGGTGCAGCGGCGCGAACTTGCCGGTCGGATCCCACCACTCGTCGGCGATGCGGGAAAAACGTTCGACGTCGTCGGGATCGATCGTTCCGGCGGCGGGGATCTGTGCGGTTTCAACCATGGTTCTCTTGACCCATATGGCAGCATCGGTGTCTATAGCCCGCTTTCCGGGCAGGGGCTTGCCCTTCGAGTGGGTTCATGGCGCGCATCGTTCTGAAATTTGGCGGTACATCGGTCGGCGACACGGATCGAATCAAGAACGTCGCGCGCAAGGTGAAGGCCGAAGTCGCGCGCGGCAACGAGGTTGCGGTCGTGGTCTCCGCCATGTCGGGCGCCACCAACCAGCTGGTCAAGTGGGTGAACGAGATCTCCCCGCTGCACGATCCGCGCGAATACGACGTCGTCGTGGCGACCGGCGAGCAGGTCACGATCGGCCTGCTGGCGATGGCGCTGCAGCAGGAAGGGGTCAAGTCGCGTTCCTGGGTCGGCTGGCAGCTGCCGATCAAGACCGACGACGCCTACGCAAAGGCGCGCATCGTGGAGATCGACACGGTCGAGATGGCCCGGACGATGGCGGCGGGCGAGGTTCCCGTGGTGCCGGGCTTCCAGGGTATATCGCCGGAAGGTCGCATCACGACCCTGGGCCGTGGCGGGTCCGATACGTCGGCAGTGGCGCTCGCGGCGGCGCTCAAGGCGGATCGCTGCGACATCTACACCGATGTCGACGGCGTCTACACGACCGATCCGCGCATCGTCGAAAAGGCCCGCAAGATCGACCGCGTGACCTACGAGGAAATGCTCGAAATGGCGTCGCTCGGCTCGAAGGTGCTGCAGACGCGCTCGGTCGAGCTGGCGATGAACCATCATGTGCGCGTGCAGGTGCTGTCGTCGTTCGACGAGGCGCTCGGCAGCGACCTGCCCGGAACTCTGGTTGTGGACGAGGAAGAGATCATGGCCCAGGGCCTCGAGAAGTCCGTCGTGAGCGGCATCGCCTTCGCCAAGGACGAGGCGAAGATCACCGTGACCCAGGTGCCGGACCGGCCCGGTGTCGCAGCGGCGATCTTCGGCCCGCTGGCGGCAGCGAACATCAACGTCGACATGATCGTGCAGAACGTCTCGGTCGACGGCAGCTCGACCGACATGACCTTCACGGTCCCCAAGCCCGACCTTGCGCGTGCGGTGCAGCAGCTCGAGCGCGCGAAGGACGAGCTGAAGTTCGCCGAGGTGAAGTCCGATCTCAACGTCTCCAAGGTCTCGGTGATCGGCGTCGGCATGCGCAGTCACGCCGGTGTCGCGCTCAAGATGTTCGAGACCCTCGCCGCCAAGGGCATCAACATCCAGGTCATCTCGACCTCGGAAATCAAGATCAGCGTGCTGGTGGCTGCCGAATACACCGAGTTGGCGGTGCGGGCGCTTCACACTGCGTATGAACTGGACGCGGCCTGAAGATTCCCTTCAAACAGTATTGGAACGCCCCTAATTCGCGGCTGGACTCTGCGAATTAGCCGGTAGGCAGTCCGGCGCGGCTCTTGCTATAAGCGGCGCATGGACGCCGCACTCGCCCATATGCCTTGCTGCAACGCCCGACCGGTGAATCCGGCGGCCGCGGCCTGGCGAGTTTGCGCCTGCGTCATCGACCGCAGCTTCGTCGTCATTCGACTCAAGCATCCAGCGGTCTGACCATGGAGAGATCAACTCCCCTGGCCGGACCGCGAATGCTCCTCAAGCGGCTCCGGGACACGATGGCGCGTGCCGAGTCCGTCGAAGTGACGCTGGGCGAGGTCGTGCGTCTGGTCGCCAACGAGATGGTGGCCGAGGTCTGCTCGATTTACCTGTTGCGCGCGGGCGAAGTCCTTGAGCTGTTCGCAACCCAGGGCCTGAATCCCTCGGCTGTCCACTCGACGCGCCTGCGGGTCGGCGAGGGTCTGGTCGGCGACATCGCGGCCCATGGCAGGCCGTTGGCGCTGGACGACGCCCAGCATCATCCGCAATTCGCCTACCGCCCCGAGACCGGCGAGGAAATCTATCATTCGCTGGCGGGCGTGCCGATCGTGCGCGCCGGCCGGGTGCTGGGCGTCCTGGTTGTCCAGAACCGGACCCGCCGCCAGTACGACGAGGAAGAAGTCGAGACGCTGCAGACCATCGCCATGGTGCTGGCGGAACTGGTCTCGGCCAGCCACGTCGTCAGTCCCAACGAGGTCCAGCAGGTCGACGGCATCGGGCTGCTGCCGCTGCGCGTCGACGGCGTGCAGCTCACGCCCGGCGTCGCGATCGGCCGGGCGGTGCTGCACGAGCCCCGCATCGTCATCCAGCGGGTCGTCGCGGAAGATGTCGAGCAGGAGAAGGTGCGCTTCCTCGAGGCGCTGCGCGGCGTACGCGAAGATGTCGACCGCATGCTCGAGGCGCACGACATGCAGTCGGGCGAGCAGCGCGAGATTCTCGAGACCTTCCGCATGTTCGTGGACGATCGCGGCTGGGCCGAGCGGGTGCGTGAGGCCATAGATTCCGGCCTCACTGCCGAGGCCGGCGTACAGCGTGCGTTCGACGATGTCCGCACGCGCCTCGGCCAGTCGACCGATCCCTATATCCGCGAGCGGCTGAGCGACCTGCAGGACCTCAGCAACCGGTTGCTGCTGCGTCTCACCGGTCGCGTCGCGACCGATCCCAGCACCTTGCCGGACGACATGATCGTGGTGGCTCGCGACATGGGACCGGCCGAGCTGCTCGACTACGACCGCACCCGCCTGCGGGGCCTCGTGCTGGAGGAGGGCTCGGCACTCAGCCATGTGGCGATCGTGGCGCGCGCCCTCGACATTCCGGTGGTCGGCCGCGCGCCCAACGTGCTGGCGAGGGTCGAGGCGGGCGATCCGATCGTGGTCGACGGCGACAATGCCCAGGTCCTGGTGCGGCCGGCGGAGGACATTCTCCAGACGGTTCATCTCGCACTCGACGCGCGCGCGGAGCGCCGCCGCAAGTATGCGGCGCTCCGCGACCTGCCCCCGGCAACGCGCGATCAGGCGCGCATCTCGCTCAACATGAATGCCGGCCTGCTGATCGACATGCAGCATCTCGACGATACGGGCGCCGACGGTGTCGGGCTCTATCGGACGGAGATCCCGTTCATGGTGCGTTCGGAGTTTCCCGACGTCGATGCACAAGCCTGGCTTTACGGGCGCGTGCTCGATCTTGCGGACGGACGGCCCGTTGTTTTTCGGACCCTCGATGTCGGCGGCGACAAGGTCCTCCCCTATATCGGTGCCTTCGGTGACGAGAATCCCGCCATGGGCTGGCGCGCGATCCGCATCGGGCTCGATCGGCCGGCGATGCTGCGCCGTCAGCTGCGCGCCATGATCCTCGCCGCGAACGGACGTCCGCTGTCGATCATGTTCCCCATGATCGCCGAGGTCACCGAATTGCTACGGGCGCGCCACTTGCTCGATCTCGAACTCGATCGTTCGAAGCGGCGCGGACAGCCCGTGCCCGAAAGTTTGCGGGTCGGTGTCATGTTCGAGGTGCCGGCGCTGGCGTGGCAACTCGACAGTCTGGTGCCTCATGTCGATTTCATTTCGATCGGCACGAACGATCTCCTGCAGTTCCTCTATGCCGCCGATCGCGGCAACACTCGCATTGCTGGCCGTTACGACAGCTTGTCCCCAGCGCTGCTGCGACTGCTACATTTTGTAGTGAACAAAGTGCGTCCCGCGGGAGTGGACGTTGCTGTGTGCGGAGAAATGGCGGGACGTCCGGTCGAGGCACTTGCGTTGCTTTCAATAGGCATACGCTCTCTTTCGATGTCGCCCGGTGCGATCGGCCCGGTGAAGGCGATGATCCGTTCGCTCGATCTCAACGAGGCGGCAGGTTTCATGACCACTGCGCTTACGCAACCGGATCGTCCGTTGCGTGAGACGTTGCGTCTCTTCGCCGCCGATCACGCGATCGAAATTTAACGACGGAAAGTCGAATCGCTTTTGCCCTGTCATGGGCCCTCTGCTAAGAGTCGCGACGAGGGGACAAGTAGGGAATTTCAATGCCGGATCAGGTTGACTGGCGGGCGATTGAACGCGAGGCCGGACCAGGCCAGGCGGTCGGTCGACTCCTACGCGATCAACGCGAGGCACGCGGTCTGGACCTGACTCAAGTCGAGAAGAGCATCCGCATCCGGCGTTCTCACCTCGAAGCGATCGAAGACGGTCGCTACGACCAGCTCCCCGGTGCCGCGTATATTCCGGCCTTCCTGCGCGCTTACGCGACTCATCTCGGTCTCGACGCCGAGAAGGTCCTGACCGCCTATCATCTGTCGGGTGCCGTTCCGATCAAGCGCCCCGTGACGCTGCCGGCCAATTTCCCTGTCATGGAGCGGCGCGCCCCGATCGGTCTCGCGGTCCTTACCGTTCTGCTCGTCGTCGCCGCAGGTTACGGCGTGTGGAACTACATGCCCCGCGATCAGGCCGTCGTCGCGCAGAAGGTTCCGCCCGTGCCGGACCGTCTGCTGTCGGAGCGGCCGAGCCCGCCGGCTGCCGCGCCCAATCCGTTCGTCGCGAAGCTGCCGACCGCCCCGGCACCGGACACGCGCACCATCGACGGTTCGTTGCCCGCCCAGGTCTGGCCCGCCCAGCGCGTCGAGAGCAGCGCTCCGGCTGCGCCTCTGGCGCCGCCGCCGGTCGTGGTCGCCGTTCCGGCGCCGCCGCCGCCCGTGGTGATGGCTGTCCCGTCGATCGGCCAGGCGCAGGCCGCCCAACCACCCGCCACCATCGAACCGCCGCGGATCGACCAGCCGCGCACGTCTGTCGAGGAAGCCACGGCCCGTGCGCCGGAGGCGGCCCCGGCCGTACCGCCGCCGATTCCGGTCCGCGTCAACACGCCGATCAGCGTGAAGAGCAACAGCTGGGTCGAGCTGCGCGCGCCCAATGGTGACGTGCTGACCCAGACCTATGTCCGTGCCGGCGAAAGCTACGTCGTTCCCGCAGGCATCGCCTACCGTATCACCGAGGCCCGGTAACCCGCGTCGCGTCATTGTAACGGCCGCCGGCTGGCGGAGGCGGGGCGCCGCCGCTACATTGTCCCCATGAGCATCAGACCGTACCGCGATATCCAGCGCCGCAAGTCGCGGCGCGTGATGGTCGGGTCCGTACCGGTGGGCGGCGATTCGCCGATCACGGTGCAGACCATGACCAACACGCTGACCGCGGACGCCGACGCGACCATCGCCCAGATCCGCCGCTGCGAAGAGGTGGGTGTGGACATCATCCGCGTGTCCTGCCCCGACGAGGAGTCGACGGCGGCGCTGCCCCTGATCGTGCGGGCCGCGAAGGTCCCGATCGTGGCCGACATCCACTTTCACTATAAGCGCGCCATCGAGGCTGCCGAGGCAGGCGCCGCCTGCCTGCGCATCAACCCAGGCAACATCGGCAGCGCCGACCGGGTGCGCGAGGTCGTCAAGGCCGCCAAGGACCACGGCTGTTCCATGCGCATCGGCGTCAATGCCGGTTCCCTGGAGAAGGACCTGCTGGAGAAGTACGGCGAACCCTGCCCTGAGGCGATGGTCGAGAGCGCGCTCGACCATGCGCGCATCCTGCAGGATCACGACTTCCATGAGTTCAAGATCAGCGTGAAGGCGTCCGACGTCTTCCTGGCGGTCGCCGCCTACCAGCAACTGGCCGAAGCCTGCGACTACCCCCTGCATGTCGGCGTGACCGAGGCGGGCGGCACGCGCACAGGCACGGTGAAGTCGTCGATCGGCATGGGCTCGCTTCTGTGGGCCGGTATCGGCGACACGATCCGGGTCTCGCTCTCGGCCGAGCCCGAGGAAGAAGTCCGCGTCGGCTTCGAGATGCTGAAGGCGCTGAACCTGCGGCATCGCGGGGTGAACGTCATTTCCTGCCCGTCCTGCGCGCGCCAGCAGTACGACGTCATCCGCACCGTCGAGGCGCTGGAGAAGCGCGTCGCCCACATCACGACGCCCATGACGGTGTCGGTGATCGGCTGTGTCGTGAACGGGCCCGGGGAGGCGCGCGAAACCGACATCGGCTTCACCGGCGGCGGCTCCAATACCCACCAGGTCTATATCGCCGGCGTTCCGCACCATCGGCTGAAGGACGGCAACGTCGTCGACCATCTGGTCGAGCTGATCGAAAAGAAGGCGGCCGAGATCGAGGCCGCCAAGGTGGAAGAAGCCGAGCGACATCGCACCGCTGCCGAGTAGCGATCCCAGGCCCTTCCCTTCCGACGATTTTTCGAGGCGATTTCCCGTGAGCAAGATGCAACCCGTGCGTGGCACGCACGATATCCTCCCCGACGACTACCGGCGCTTCGCGCATGTCGTCGACACCGCGCGCGACGTGGCGCGCCTCTACGGCTATCGCGAGATGGCGACGCCGATCTTCGAGTTCACCGAGTTGTTCGCCCGCGGCATCGGCGAGACGACCGACGTGGTTTCGAAGGAGATGTACACGTTCAAGGATCGCGGCGACGAATCGCTGACCCTACGGCCGGAGTACACGGCTGGAATCTGCCGTGCCTTCGTGTCGAACGGCGAGCTGGCGCAGCAGCTGCCGCTGAAGGTCTTCGCGGCGGGCCCGATGTTCCGCTACGAGCGACCGCAGAAGGGACGGCAGCGCCAGTTCCACCAGATCGATCTCGAGGTGCTGGGCGCGCCCGAGCCCGGCGCCGACATCGAGGTGATCTCCGTCGCGGCCGACATCCTCGACCGGCTCACGATCCTCGACCGCTGCGTGCTCAAGATCAATTCGCTCGGCGATCCGGAGAGCCGGGCCGGCTACCGCAAGGTCCTGACCGACTATTATTCCGGTCACGTGGACAAGCTCTCGGAGGATTCGCGCAATCGCTTGGCGCGCAACCCGCTGCGCATCCTCGACAGCAAGGACGAAGGCGACAAGGCGATCAACGCGCAGGCGCCGAGCTTCAGCGATCACCTCAACGAGGCGAGCCGCGACTTCTTCAAGTCGGTGCAGGACGGGCTCTCGGCCGCCGGCGTCGCCTTCGAGGTCGATCCGGCGCTGGTGCGCGGCCTCGACTACTACACCCACACTGCCTTCGAGTTCGTGACCACGCATCTCGGCGCCCAAGGCACGGTGCTGGGCGGCGGCCGCTATGACGGGCTGATCGCCGAGCTGGGCGGCCCTCCGACGGCCGGCATCGGCTGGGCAGGCGGCATCGAGCGGCTGATGATGCTGGCCGACGAGCCCAAGCCCCTGCCGCGGCCCGTCGTCATTGCGCCTTTAGGCGCGGCGGCCGAGGCCAAGGCGCTTGGCATCGCGCGGAGCCTGCGCAAGCAGGGCTTCGCCGTCGAACAGGACTATCGCGGCAATATGAAACGGCGCATGCAGCGGGCCAACAAGCTCAACGCCCGCGCCGCACTGATCATCGGAGACGACGAGCTGGCCAAGGGCGTGGCGCAGCTCAAGGATCTCGACAGCGGCGCCCAGCGCGAAGTGTCGCTCGACGGTCTCGCTGAAGCCCTGAAGGTTTGAGATGTCGCTGTTATTGAAACTCAACCAGATCGTGACGCGCCATGCCGAGCTGCAGGCGGCTCTCTCTGCCGGCACCCTCGATTCGCAGAAGTTCGTCGCGGCCTCGAAGGAATATGCCGATCTCGGCCCGCTGGTCGAGGCGGTGAACGAATGGCAGAAGGCCGAGCGCGAACTCAAGGATACCGAGGCGATGGCCTCCGATCCCGACATGAAGGCGATGGCGGAGGAAGAGGCGGCCGAACTCAGGAAGCGCCTGCCCGAGCTGGAGCGCACCGTGAAGCGCATGCTGCTGCCCAAGGATGCGGCCGACGAGAAGAACGCCATCCTGGAAATCCGCGCCGGCACCGGCGGCGACGAGGCAGCCCTGTTCGCGGCCGACCTGTTCCGCATGTACCAACGCTACGCGGCCGAAAAGGGCTGGAAGTTCGAGGTCATGGAGTTGTCGGACACCGGCATCGGCGGCTACCGCGAGGCGATCGCCACGGTGACCGGTCGCAACGTGTTCGCCCGCCTCAAGTTCGAGTCCGGCGTGCATCGCGTGCAGCGTGTGCCCGCGACCGAGGCCCAGGGCCGCATCCATACCTCGGCGGCAACGGTTGCCGTCCTGCCGGAGGCCGAGGAGGTCGACATCAAGATCGACGAGAAGGACCTGCGCATCGACGTGTTCCGCGCCTCGGGGCCGGGCGGACAGTCGGTCAATACGACCGACTCGGCGGTGCGCATCACGCACATCCCGACCGGCGTCGTGGTCAGCCAGCAGGACGAGAAGAGCCAGCACAAGAACCGCGCCAAGGCGATGAAGATCCTGCGCGCGCGTCTCTACGATGCCGAGCGCCAGCGGCTCGACGATCTGCGCTCCGCCGACCGCAAGGGCCAGGTTGGCAGCGGCGACCGCAGCGAGCGCATCCGCACCTACAACTTCCCGCAGAGCCGGGTGACCGATCACCGGATCAACCTCACGCTCTACAATCTTGCCGAGGTGCTCGACGGCCGCGGTCTGGACGCGCTCGTCGATGCCCTGACCTCCGAGGATGAGGCCTCGCGCCTGGCGGAGCTCGCGGCCTGACCGGTGGCGGAGCACGCCTCCTACGATGCTCTGTTGCGCGATACCGCCGTCGCCCTGACGGCGGCGGGGATCGACAATGTTCGCTTTGAAGCTCGCCTGCTGATCAGCCGCGCGGCAGGTCTGACGATCGAGCAGTTGATCTCGCGCGGGCGCGATCCGGCGCCGTCTGCCGTGGCAACGACCCTGCGCGAGCTCACGGCGCGGCGAGTGCGGCGCGAGCCGATGGCCTACATCCTGGGCGAACGCGAATTCTGGGGGCTGCCATTCAAGGTCTCGCCGGCGGTTCTGATCCCGCGCCCGGACAGCGAGACGGTGATCGAAACGGTGCTCGACCTGCTGCCTGACCGCAGCCGCAAGCTGCGGATCCTCGACCTCGGCCTGGGATCGGGCTGCCTGCTCCTCACCTTGCTGCGGGAGTATCCGCAGGCGACCGGCGTCGGGATCGATGCCTCGGAGGCGGCGCTCGCCATCGCCCAGGCCAATGCCGACGCGCTCGGCGTGGCCTCCCGGGCGCGCCTGTCGACGGGTGACTGGCGGCAGGCCGGCTGGACGGACCAACTGGACGGGCCTTTCGACCTGCTGGTCTCCAATCCACCCTACATCGAGAGCGCCGTGGTGGACGGGTTGATGCCGGAGGTGGCGGCCCATGAGCCCCGGCTGGCCCTCGACGGCGGCACCGACGGGCTTACGGCGTATCGCATCATCGCCGCGGAGGCGCCCCGGCTCGTCGTTGCGGGCGGCTGGGCGGTCGTCGAGGCAGGCGAGGGCCAGGCACCGGATATCGCGGCTCTTTTTGGCGCCGCGGGCCTGACGCCCAAGCCGCCCCGGCAGGATTTGGGCGGGATCGCACGAGTCGTGCCGGCCCAGCATTAATCGGTTGGCAATCAGGGGGAATGAGACTAGGTTCCTTTTACCCCTTGGGGGGCCTTGGTCCGACCGGTCTGTAGCGGCGGACACCAACTCCCCTGAAATTCAGCCGTGACGGCGCCCGGGAAGGGCAGAGGGGCTCCAACAACATCCGTCCGGCGTGCAACTGGCCCTAGGTTAATGAGACCAAACAATCGTCAGCGGTCGCGCGGCGGTCGCAATGGTGGCGGCGGCGGTGGCGGCGGTGGAAACAACCACCATCACAAGCCCCAGAATTACAATTCGAACCGTCCGGCCAATCGAAATCAGATTTTCGATAGCAGTGGCCCCGACGTCCGGGTTCGCGGCAACGCGCACCAGGTTTTCGACAAATATCAGTCGCTGGCCCGAGAGGCGGCGTCCTCCGGTGATCGCATTCTGGCCGAGTCCTATTGGCAATATGCCGATCACTATTATCGGATGATCCAGGCCCAGGGCGGCTTCGTCCAACGCAACAACCTCGGTTGGGGCGAAAATGGCGAAGAAGGCCAACCCGATCAAACGGGACAGCAGCAAGGCCAGCCCGGCGGTCAGCCGCAGCAGACTGGCAGCGATCATGCGCCGTCCAACGAGCGTGGTGGTCGTGGCGAACAGCCCGATCAGAACCAGGCCGCCGAGGGGCAGGGCGATGGTCGCCAGGCCGATCATCGGCAGGCTGACAATCGCCAGTCCGAGAATCGTCAATCGGATACTCAAGCCGACAATCGCCAAGCTGACCGTCCGGCCGACAATCGGCAATCCGATCGTCAGACCGATCGCCAGGCCGATCGCCAGCCCGAACGTCGCCAGCCCGAACGTCGCCAGCCTGACCGTCGCCAAGCCGAGCAAGTCGAAGAAGAGCCCGGTCTGAACGGCGTGGCTTTTCTTCAGAAGGGCCGCAGCGCGCCGATCAATAACGACCCGGCGGTCGACGAGCAGCCCGAGGTGCCGGAGTTCGTTCCCGCCAGCGGCGGCCGACGCGGCTAACCCGCCAGCGACGATCCATCTATTGAAGACGCCCGCTGGCAATCGCCTGCGGGCGTTTTCATTGGTCCTACAGGTGGATCAGTGTCGGGGCGACGAAGGCCAGCACGGTGAAGGCGAAGCCCACCACGCCGAGGCCGACCGACAGGAAGGTCAGCCAGATCACCGACGTGAGGGCGGCGGCGCCCGCCAGCACGATGGCCAGCTGGAAGCAGGCCGAGCCGTATTCGAACATGTGATAGGCCGACAGCGACCGGTCGCGATGCTCTTCCTTGATCTTGGCACGCGCGGCCAGCTCCTTGCGGCCTTCCCCGGTCTCGGGCTCGGTATCGTAGCGCTGCGCCGTCTGGCGCCACCGGTCGGCCTGCGCCTTGAGGGCCGGGGGCATCGGCGCCGGACCGTCCTTGTAGGTGGCCTCGACCTCTTCGGCGGCGGTGCGCAAGGTCGTCTGCCGGATGGTCTTGGACTGGAAGAAGGACCACAGGTTGGACGCGTCGATGTGGCTGGCCAGCGAGTTCGTCTGGGAACTCTTGCCGCCCATTTCCGACACGGCCAGCAGGGCCGCAAGAATGGCGACCAGCAGGGCAATTTTCTTGTTCGATCCGTCAATGTGGCCGTGTCCGCCTGACATATTGAGCTCCGGGTATTGAGTGGCCGGCGTTCTTAACCCGCCTCCGTTACAGGCGAAAGCCGCACGGACGATGAGGTCTTGCAGCGAGCCGATCCGATCCCATATCGCCTTCAGGATGCTTCTACAGAGAGGGTCCGCTCTTCCGCCCGCCGCTCGACGGGGGCGTAAAGGAAAGGGTTAGTGATGAACCAGGAAAAATACACAGAGCGCATGCGGGGCTTCCTGCAGAGCGCCCAGATGATGGCGCTGCGTGAAGGCCACCAGCGGCTTATTCCCGACCATATTCTCAAGGTCCTGCTCGACGATCCGGAAGGCCTCGCGGCCAACCTGATCGGCTCGGCGGGCGGCGATTCCCGCGCGGTCTACCGCGCCGTCGAGGCCAACCTCGCCAAGCAGCCCAAGGTCGAAGGCCAGGGTGCCGGGCAGATCTATCTGGCGCCGGAGACCGCGCGCCTGTTCGAACAGGCCGAGGCGATCGCCGAGAAGGCGGGCGACTCCTTCGTCACGGTCGAGCGCATGCTGATCGCGCTGGTGCTCGCCAAGGGCACTCCGGCGGCCGAGGCGCTGGCCACGGGCGGGGTGAAGCCCCAGCCCCTCGAGAAGGCCGTACAGGAGCTGCGCAAGGGCCGCACGGCCGATTCGGCCTCGGCCGAGGACAGCTACGATGCGCTGAAGAAGTATGCCCGCGACCTCACGCAGGCGGCCCGCGACGGCAAACTCGACCCGGTGATCGGTCGCGACGAGGAGATCCGCCGCACCATCCAGGTGCTGAGCCGCCGGACCAAGAACAACCCGGTGTTGATCGGCGAGCCGGGCGTCGGCAAGACGGCCATCGCCGAAGGCCTCGCGCTGCGCATCGTCAACGACGACGTGCCGGAATCGCTCAAGAACAAGAAGCTGATGTCGCTCGACCTCGGCTCGATGGTCGCGGGCGCCAAGTTCCGCGGCGAGTTCGAGGAGCGGCTCAAGGCCGTGCTGTCGGAAATCTCGTCGGCCGAGGGTGAGATCATCGTCTTCATCGACGAGCTGCACACGCTGATCGGGGCCGGCAAGGCCGACGGCGCGATGGATGCCTCCAACATGCTGAAGCCCGCCCTGGCGCGCGGTGAACTGCATTGCGTGGGCGCCACGACGCTGGACGAGTACCGCAAGCACATCGAGAAGGATGCCGCCCTCGCGCGGCGCTTCCAGCCCGTCTTCGTGGCCGAGCCGACGGTCGAGGACACGATCTCGATCCTGCGCGGCCTGAAGGAGAAGTACGAGCTGCATCACGGCGTCCGGATCGCGGACTCCTCGATCGTGGCCGCGGCGACCCTGTCCAACCGCTACATCGCCGACCGGTTCCTGCCGGACAAGGCGATCGATCTGATGGACGAGGCCGCCAGCCGCATCCGCATGCAGGTCGATAGCAAGCCCGAGGCGCTGGACGAACTCGACCGGCGCATCATGCAGCTCAAGATCGAGAAGGAAGCGCTCAAGAAGGAAAGCGACTCCGCGTCGCGCGACCGGCTCGAGCGCCTCGAGAAGGAGCTGTCCGAGCTCGAGCAGAAGTCGGCGGCGCTGACGGCGCAGTGGACCTCGGCGAAGGACAAGCTGGCCGATTCGCAGAAGGTAAAGGAGCAGCTCGACAAGGCGCGCTCCGAGCTCGACATCGCGCAGCGCCGGGGCGAACTCGCCAAGGCGGGCGAGCTGGCCTACGGCGTGATCCCCGACCTCGAGAAGAAGCTCAAGGAAGCCGAGACCCATGAGGTCGCGGGCGGCAAGGGCGTCAAGGAAGAGGTCATGCCCGAGGATATCGCGGCCGTCGTGTCGCGGTGGACCGGCGTGCCCGTCGACAAGATGCTTGAAGGCGAGCGCTCCAAGCTCCTGCGCATGGAAGAGGAGATCCACAAGCGGGTGATCGGCCAGGACGAGGCTGTCGTCGCGGTGGCGAACGCGGTGCGTCGCGCCCGCGCGGGCCTGCAGGACCCGAACCGTCCCATCGGTTCGTTCCTGTTCCTGGGTCCGACGGGCGTCGGCAAGACCGAGCTCACCAAGGCGATCGCGGCGTTCCTGTTCGACGACGACACCGCGATGGTGCGCATCGACATGAGCGAGTTCATGGAGAAGCATTCGGTGAGCCGCCTGATCGGCGCCCCGCCGGGCTATGTCGGCTACGACGAGGGCGGTGTCCTCACCGAGGCGGTGCGGCGGCGGCCCTACCAGGTGATCCTGTTCGACGAGGTCGAGAAGGCGCATCCGGACGTGTTCAACGTGCTGCTGCAGGTGCTGGACGACGGTCGCCTGACCGACGGGCAGGGCCGCACGGTCGACTTCAAGAACACGCTGATCATCCTGACGTCCAACCTCGGCAGCTCGCATCTGGCGGCCCTGAAGGACGGCGAGTCCACCGAATCGGTGCGCGAGCAGGTCATGGAAGAGGTGCGGCGGGCGTTCCGGCCGGAGTTCCTGAACCGTCTCGACGAGATCCTGCTGTTCAACCGGCTGAGCCGGGCGCACATGACGGACATCGTCGCGGTGCAGATCCAGAAGCTGTTCAAGCTCCTGGCCGACCGCAAGATCGAGCTGAAGATCGACGGCAAGGCCCTGCAGTGGCTGGCCAACCGCGGCTACGACCCGGTCTACGGGGCGCGGCCGCTGAAGCGGGTGATCCAGCGCAGCCTGCAGAATCCGCTGGCGACGCAGCTTCTCGAGGGCAAGATCCGCGACGGCGACACCGTCGAGGTCGGCGTCGAGAATGGAGAACTGACGGTCGGGGGCGAGCGCGTGATGAGCGACGCCGCCGACTGACGAACGCTAGTTGTTCCTGGCAACGAGCGACGGCGCAGGTTCCTTCGGAGCCTGCGCCGTTTTCTTTGGGGCGGGCTTGGTCGCCGCAGGGATGGCCGGCTCACCGGCCACCGGGGCGCTCTTCAACTGGGCGAGATACTGCTTCGCCAGCGCGTGGAAACGTGCCGCATCCTTGCCCCCCACCGTGCCGCGCATGGCGAACTTCTGGGTCAGCGGATTGACGTGCTTGCCGCCCTTCAGGAACTCGTAGTGAAGGTGCGGACCGGTCGACATGCCGGTCGATCCGACGAAGCCGATCACCTGGCCCTGGCGTACTTGCACGCCGGGCTTGATGCCCGGTCCGACGCGGGACAAGTGGGCATAGGCGGTCGCCACATCCTGCGTGTGCTGCAACTTCACGTAGAGTCCGTAGCCGCCGTTGGGGCCTGCCGCAATCACCCTGCCGTTGCCGGCGGCGAGGATCGGCGTGCCCGGGGGCGCCGCGAAATCCACGCCGGCATGCAACGCGCTGAAGCCCAGGATGGGATGCTCGCGCATGCCGAAGCGCGAGGTGATGCGTGAGGCATCCATCGGTGTGCGCAGGAAGGACCGCACGACACTCTCGCCTTGCGGGTTGAAAAAGCCGTCCGCCCCACCCTGAGGGCGATAGCGCATGACGACAACGGTCCGCTTCATCAGCCGCAGCTCTCCCGCCAGCAGCCTGCCGGGATGGGTGACCTTGCCGTCGCTCGTGACCAACTGCTCGAGCAGCACGGTGAACTTCTGCCCCTGCTTCAACTCGCGCTGGAAGTCGACATCGTAGGAGAGCGCGCGCACGAACTCGACCATCGCGGCGGAAGGCGCGCCGGCCTTGACGCCGCTTTGCTGCAGCGAGCCGTCGCGCTCGCCTTCGACCCTCACGATGCGCGGGCTGACCTTGTAGATCTTCTCTTCCGCCTCGTAGCTGCCGTCGTCCTTGCGGCTGACGATGTACTCCCGTTCCGGTTGAGGACGGACGGACAATGCCAACACACGTGGCGTGTCGGGCTGCTCGGGAATCGTCTGCATCGTGAGCTCGATCGTCTCACCGACTGCGAGCCGCCGTTTCTTCAGGAGCGAATGAAGCTTCTCCGCGACCTGCCTGCGCTCGGCTTCAGCGACGTCGATGTCGGCCAGCATCTTCTCGACCGTGTCGCCCTTCTCGAGGCGCAAGGTGAGTTCGTAGACGTCGCTGGCCTGCGGTTCGGCGTCTGACGCGGACGGTTCCGGGGGCTTCATCTGGAAGCCGCGCAGATCGAGTGAGCCCGATCTGCCGAAGTCGGCCGCCGACACGGGGGGCGCCGGCTGGGAATCCGCCAGGATCACGGGAACCGACGGAGGCGGTGCCTGTTGCTCGACCGCGGCTGGCCCAGGCTCAGCCTTGGGCGGCAAGGCTGCGATCTGCGGATTCGATCGATGGCTGAGGACAAGCCCTCCCATCGCCAGTCCGATGACGCCGATCGCGAAGAGGACAGGCCGGAACAGCCCAAAAGTCGCGCCCTTGGCGCTTTTCGGCCGGTCCGACGGAGGGGGGAAGTCCGTCATGACCGCTGACCTATTGCGGGCCCGGTAGGTCCAGGCCTCGGGTTAGGGTGGTGCCGGCCCAGAGAAATCTGTGCTCGCCGGCCGCTCTACATATTGATGCCGGAAAGGCTTCTGGCGCACAACAATACAATAGGTGCGAGGGTGTTTTTGGCGACTTCGAGTCATCGTCACGGATTCTTAAATTTCCCGTTGACGGTCTGAGGGGTGACCCATATAAGCCCGGCTCCCGACGACGAGCGGGGCCGCCGGAACCGCCTCAGACGCTGAGGCGGACGGGTCGAGAGACCCACCGGAAGCGCCGCTCGAAGAAGGTCCCGACCCGAGGGTCGTGTGTTCTATGCATTGTTTGTTAGGAAAGGGATACGCCGGCGGCGGCGAACATGACGTGCTTCGGCATGAATTGTTTTCGTCGTCGCTAGTTCGGAAATTCGACGTAAGTTGGATAGAGTAATTAGTGACGGGATCTATGCGCTTCT